>CAVTSY010000021.1:0-175590 GCA_963737475.1 uncultured Bacteroidota bacterium | reverse complement strand
TGAATCGGTTATTAATCCCGACTTTGATTTTCCTATTGTTCACGTTTTAGAGGTATTAAATGACACAACTAACTTAAAGAATACTGTAAAAGTGTTATTCGGCGGTTTTTACCTAATAGGCGCGTTATAAAGATTGAAGAATATGATGTAACGCATTACAGTGAGGATTTGGGGACGGGTGACCAGGAAGTTACTATGTTGGCAAATTCAGTACAAGTTTGCCTATTAATTATTACAGATTGTTTGACGATTTTGGCCTCGGTCATGCAATGCCTGTTGCCTGTATTTTCGGACGATATGTCCATTGATTATATAGTGTTAAACCGCGTTGTATTTGGCGGTGGTGGCTCCGGGTTTAGTTTTGTAGGTTATAAGGTTACACTATCCGAAGAAATTCGGGTAAGAGGTGCTATAAGTGTTACAGGGACGACAGATCGCAATATTGATGGCTTATGACATTTTAGATTATACTGGCAACCCTTGAACGGCCGCGTACTTTCAAAATTTGGATGGTATTTCTATTGGTGACACTATTAATCCTGGACAATCCGGCGGCCACGATATTCCAACGGGTAAATTCCAGGTTAAACTTCGTTCTGGTTCTGGTATTAAAGCGGCTCACTTTCAGATCACCACAAAGCAAGGTGTATTTAGTTCGGCCGTATCATCAACGGTGTAATGATGGTAATAGACAATGTTTGTTTCTCTGACGGTTGGACAATAGAAATTATCGATGATACTCTATGACCTATTATAACTGCATAGTTCTTTTAAATAACGGTGTTCGTATTAAATACCATAATGTAAAAAACGTGAATGGTTTTATAAGCTATTGCAGAAATAAACTTCCTGTTCGCTGCGATCTTTTTTTATTGTAAAGGCATTACAGAAATGAATCGGGGGTTTACTGCGGTTCTTGGTCACCGGGGAAGGGTCTTAATCTTCATTAAACCTCATCCATGAAAATTCACTTTTTGCAAAATTGACCTTTTGCTAACACAATTTTCATACCTTATCGTAATTCCCATCCTTTGTTAAATTATAAAACTTTTATTACTCGCCGTATTGTCGTTCTCCTTACTCATGTACCAGCGAAAGAAAAGTAATGGATAGCTGTTATAGGAGTTCAAAACAAAATTTAATTTTGATTTTGGGGCCTGGAGCTAAGTGAGAGCCTTTGATGGAGGAACGGGTGAAATTCTAATCTATTCTACGCAAAGCTATGTAAATGGAAACATCTATTATAGGTATAGAATGTTTATATTGATAATAGTGGAACGATTTATAATTGGCTTGTCGAGGGGGTGCAAGTACCTGCACAAAGAATGGATTTTAACCTATATGTTCACTAGCTCTTATGACAGCAAATGAATTACAAAAAATATGCTACGGATATGTTTCGACCTACTAGGAACATCCGAAATTGACTTTCTTCTCATTCTTAGCTTTACTATTACTTACAGTTATTTTAATTTTTTTTAAAGTGCCATTCAAAGTATAGGGAGACTTTAGAGGTAGGCAATAATCCGATTATACATTACACTTTAGCGAAGAAAAGAAAAGACACCTACTGTGATGATTGATATTAACCTCCAGTTGTTATAAAATACAGGCTCCGAAGATTATGGCCGACAATTGAAGAACTATAAGCAAAAGCTATCTCAATAAAAAATGAGACGCTGATAGCTTACATATAATACTTGGACTAGCCTAACGATTAAAAGGGGCTTACAAGACAACGGATTTTAAATTGGCGAATAACAAATGATGTGAAGGTTAACTCGAATGGCTAATGCAAAGGAAATTAAATGACCTATCAATGAAAGACTATTGCAAGTTAATCAATGAAGCCTTTGAAAAAAATAAAAACATTATGTATTCAACTATAGAAAGTTTCGGCTCTTATGGAAAATTAATTTAGGTATTTATTTTTTAATGAAATTTTAAAATTCCTCTTGTCTAATATCCTGAAATTGATTCAATAGGGCAATTTCAGCAGTCTCCATCCTATCAAAGGGTCTGAGATTGGCCTTGTGTGCTAACAGTCAAAGCGTCATAGACACTGTTAAACTGTTAGACTTCAAATTAATGAACGAATAATGACTAAGGGAGTGATTGGAAAAAATTGGTTTTTACGGTAGTAGTATTCAATATATTAGGGTTACGACCGTAAAACCGAAAGCTTGCCGTTATTATTGTTGGATATATTCTAAAGCAGGCAAATTAAGTCATCGAGCAAGAAAATAATTTGATATATTACTAAGGAATGAAATTGAGCGCCGGACCGGTAAGAGTGAAACAAAACTATGATGCATTTGTATTACCTACTGAAATAGAAAAAGCGAAAATTAAAAGATGACAGAGAAGTTGAGCTAACTTTCAAATCTGAACTGTAATTATGAAAAAGTCGTAAAGAAGGTTTTAATGAATCGGAGGATTCCGCAACATACTGTATTTACTTAGTGACAATAGCCAAATGGAATAATTACAGTTAGAGAAAAATTCAAGATAATTCAGACCTTATTTTCCGAAATTGAGACGGTATCGAAGTACTTAGAGCGGATGAAGCATCAAAGAATATCAAGCGCAGCAATTGAAGCATCCTGGGCTTAAGTTGCATTTTAACCTAAAAATATTTTGTATTACAAGTTTCTTATTCGTTAGAATTGTCCCGATCAAATTATATCAGTTGATTTCCATATGTCCATTTCAAAAAATTTTCTAAATCATTTCTTTTAAGACAGTTAGCCCCTCCCCTACTTACTATTTATATTATGTTAAATGGCCTTTGAAGAAAGAAGCAAAAATGCTTGGCTGCTGGCGTGGGAACTTCGGGTCTGTCCATTCTCTCTGCCTTGTCCAGAAGAATCCATGATTGAGAATTACTGCGGTAAACTAATAGCACAGATTTACACTCTTGACTGGGGCGCGAAACCAATGGTTTAAATACCTTTTTTAAAGCTCGCCTTAAGGCTTATCATTTAATATTTTAATTGTAGAAGTCAAGATTTAATCTGACAGTTGGGATTAATTTTAAGTAACGACACTTATTATTATGGACTTCAGTCTTATAAAGTTTCTGTCTAAGTGCTTTTGCTTATTCCATATATTAACTCATGTAACTATTTTGTCGGCTGGTTTTCTACGTACACACGATTGGATTGTCCCGCCATTTGGCGGGACTTTTTTGTGCCTCTGAGATGCTGGTCTTTATAAACCCTAGACCATAAAACAATAAACAAAAAGAAGCTGTCTCAAACATCAAAAAAATAGATTTCACGCTACGGCGCTACGAACGCAACGTTTAAAAACCAATATAATAGTCTTTGTCCCGAAAGCTATCGGGATTGCACCTTTGCGAGAAATCAAAGACTTTTGAGACAGCCTCTTCCCTTTTCCGTCTAATCCATTAAAATCTTGCTAATCGTGGTTCTTTCTTTATTTCAGGGAAGTATATTTTTTATCGTATTCATCTGCTTTGGCTTTATTGCCAGTTGCCGTGTACATATCTCCCAGCATGATGTACATATTTCTTAATGTACTTTTTTCCTTGCCACTAAGAGCAGGCACACCTTTTTGCTCAAGCATGGAAGTTACTTTTTCAACGTGAGGAATTGACTGGTTATATTTCTCTTTAGCCTTTGCTTTCAGGTCAGCTTTCTTTTTTGTATCGTCAGGCTTAGTGCCTTTTATTTTGTCTGCTTCAGTTGCCTGGTCAAGACCCTGGTTGTAGTAAAGTTGTCCAATGATCAAATTGGAGCTCAGCGGATCGTAATCCTTACTGAGCGTTTTGTTGACCTGTGTTTCTATTTTAGCGGCAATAGCATCATAGTCTGCCGGTTTTTTATCAGGATTTTTTATGAATAAATAATCAAACATTTCCGAAGCGTAGGAAAGACTGTTGTTCAAACTATCAGGCTGCATAGCGATCAATTCTTCATACCCGTTAAATAATTCCGGATAGTTATTGTTCTCCCTTGCCCAGTCGATCTTTATTGTTACGAAATAAGGATCTTTTGGATACACCTGTCTGCCCAGTTCCACATACTTTTTAAAATTCGCTTCGTCCTTTCTCGTTTTATACTGATATGATAAGAATTGGTAAGGAATAACATAATCAGCTTCCTTTCCTATTCTGGCATCTGCAATTTGTGCGAAATATTTAAGAGCTTCATCGGTCTTGTCCAGTTTCATGGCTGTATAACCTGCCATAAAGACCATTCCTGTATCAAGTTTGGGAACACTGTAACCGCTGTAGGAAAGATTTTTTGATTTCAGGTAATCACCGTAATCAAGCGTTTTTTTATAACCTTCAAAAGCTGCATTCATATTATTGGCCTGGTAAGCACCTGCGGCCCTGTTGGCAACACCTTCATAGGCCACAAAACCTGTTTTATAAAGATCGAGCAGCATGCGCTTATTGTTCGGATCGGTATCGTATGCTTTTTTAAAAGCATCAAACGCCTGCTCGTACGCATCCGGTATTGACGCTTTATATTTGTCATCGGTAGCAAGCGCGTTATAGATCTGTGCCTTTGCGTACCATGCATCCGCATTTTTTGCATTGGCGGGATCCGCTGTTATCTTATCGATCGCGTCTTTCGCTTTATCAATATTTTTCCCCAACTGTTTCAACGCATCATCTACCGATTGCGCACCGGCAACAAAACCGGTCACAATAAATATTGCAGCAATAATTGTTTTTCGCATTGATTATTTATTTTATACTATAAATATATGATTATTGACCTTCTTCAGATGGATCGCCGGGAGAATTGGTTGCGCCATGGTCGCTTGCATCCCCTCCATTTCCATTTTCAACATGACCATTCCCGTTTCCATTGCCATTTATCTCCTCCACTTCCAGTCTTGTGATGCCGGCTATCTCATCTCCTTCATCGAGGCGAATTAGTTTTACGCCTTGCGTAGCTCTTCCCTGCTCACTGATACCGCTCACTTTCATACGAATGATCACGCCGCTCTTACAAGTGATCATCAGGTCCTCTTTTTCCGCCACATCAAGTATACCAACCAACTTACCAGTCTTTCCTGTGACATTGATCGTCTTTACTCCTTTTCCTCCGCGATTGGTAAAACGGTATTCATCAATTGCTGTTCTTTTTCCAAACCCTTTTTCGCTTACCACCAGCACAGTTCTCGATGCATCAGTTTCATGATTTACACAGATCATCCCCACCACTTCATCATTGGCATCATCTACTTCAATGCCCGCAACACCGATGGCTCCTCTGCCTGTAGGACGAACTTTCGATTCAGAAAAACGGATCGCACGGCCGCTCTTTACTGCCATCATGATCTCGGATCTTCCATCCGTCATCTTTGCCTCCAGTAATTCATCACCTTCGTTAATGGTAATGGCATTTACACCGGTTAATCTCGGGCGGCTGAAGTCTTCCAGTTCTGTTTTTTTGATGATACCTTTCTTCGTGCAAAGAACAATATTGTGAGATTTTACAAACTCTTCATCTTTTAAATCTTTAACATCGATGATCGCCCTAACCTTATCGTCACCAGGCAGTTGAATAAGATTTTGAATCGCCCTACCTTTACTTGTTTTTTCACCCTCAGGTATCTCGTAAACATTCAGCCAATAACATCTTCCCTTTTCCGTAAAGAACAACATGGTATGATGCGATGAAGCTACGAACAGGTGCTCGATATAATCTTCTTCCCTCGTTTTGCCACCGAGTGATCCACGCCCACCGCGACGTTGCAACCGATATTCATCAGCCGGTGTTCTCTTTATATATCCATGATGTGAGATGGTAATGACTACGTCTTCTTCTTTGATAAGGTCTTTGATCTTTACTTCATCTTCCAGGTATGTGATCTCTGTCTTTCTCCCATCGCCAAATTTATCTTTGATCTCTGTTAATTCTTTCTTGATCACATCGAAACGCATCGCTTCATTTGCCAGCAGCTCGTTGAGATAGCTGATCAATTTCATCAGTTCATCATATTCCTGTTTTATCTTTTCTCTTTCCATTCCTGTCAACCGCTGTAAGCGCAATTCCAGTATGGCCTTTGCCTGGATCTCATCGAGGCCCCAGCCTGCATTGATCAGCGCTTCCTTCGCAACTTCCGGTGTTGCTGATGAACGTATCAATGCGATCACTTCATCTAGGTGGTCAAGGGCAATTAAGTATCCCTGTAAAATATGAGCTTTTTTCTGCGCTTCTCTGAGTTCAAATTTTGTGCGGCGCACTACCACTTCGTGCCGGAAATCAACAAACTCGCTGATGAGCTCTTTTAAATTCAATGTCCGCGGTCTGCCCTTTACAAGAGCCACGTTATTAATCCCAAAACTGGTTTGGAGTTCGGTGTATTTGTATAGCTGGTTGATAACAACGTTCGCAATGGCGTCACGTTTCAGATCAACTACTATTCTTGTTCCCTCTTTGTTGTTCGATTCATTATTAACGTGAGCTATTCCTTCGATCACTTTTTCATTTACCAGTTCGCCAATTCGATTGGTCAGTGAATCACGATTTACCTGGAAGGGCACTTCAGTAATAATGACCTGTTCACGACCGCTGGCCTTTGTATCGACGTGCAATTTTCCGCGAACCACTACCCTTCCGCGACCAAAATGCATAGCTGCCCTCACTCCTTCCATTCCATAAATAATTCCGCCCGTTGGAAAATCGGGAGCTTTTACATACTGCATTAGTTCTTCAATAGTGATATCTCTTTTATCGATAAAAGCGATACAACCATCAATGGCCTCAGCTAAATTGTGAGGCATCATATTCGTGGCCATTCCTACAGCGATCCCGCTTGAGCCATTGATCAGCAATTGCGGAATTCGTGTGGGTAAAATGGTTGGCTCTTTTTCAGAATCATCAAAATTCAACTGGAAATCTACCGTGTCTTTATCAATATCATCCAGCATATGCTCAGCTACTCTCTCCAGCCTTGCTTCTGTATATCGCATGGCTGCAGGGCTATCGCCATCCTGGTTACCAAAATTTCCCTGTCCGTCTACCAGGGTATATCGCATGCTCCACTCCTGCGCCATTCGCACAAGGGCATCATATACCGCTGTATCTCCATGCGGATGGTATTTACCCAATACCTCTCCCACTATACGAGCTGACTTTTTGTACGGCCTGTTATAATTCAAACCCAGCTCATTCATCGCAAACAAAATGCGGCGATGCACCGGTTTTAATCCGTCTCTGACGTCAGGCAGGGCCCGGCCTACGATCACCGACATTGAATAATCAATGTAGGCGGTCTTCATTTGTTCTTCAATGTTTACGGGAATGATCCGGTTCTGATCGTTCGTTTCCAGCGGCGTTAAATTATCTTCCATGCTTATGTGTTGCTAAAGGTTTGTTTAGTACCGGCTTTTTTGCTCCGATTGCACCTATGTTGCCCGCCTTCGGCAGGCAAGCGTCGCTCCCGATAGTTATCGGGACTTCATCGTTCAGAGCCCTGGTCAAGCCATTTTTCAGAGTTTGCAAATGTACCTTTTTCCATGCTCACAACCTGATGAAAGAGGTTGTTTTTTCGCCTCATTTTTCCCCCTCATGTGAATTGCAAAAATTAGTGACACCGATCGCATTATAACAAGGCTTTTGCACTACACGGCATAAATTTTCGTTTCCTTTACACTTGGAAAAACAACCAATGCCTTCATATCGCTTACTTCGCAACAATAAAGAGTCTGGGCCTTACACATTGAATGATCTTGTGACGCTTGGACTAAAACCTTACGATCTTGTTTGGGTGGATGGAAGGAGCGCAGCCTGGCGCTATCCAAGCGAAGTAGCCGAATTAAAAGAATACGCTCCTGCTGTTGAAGAACAACCCTACGACCGGTTTTATAAAAAACCTTCAGAAGCTGAAACTCCCATAAAAGAACAGGTAGCGTCTGCCAGCTCCGAAAAAACATATCAGCCAACAAGCATCAATGAAAGTTTTGCTAAGGAAGAACCAGCAAAAAATATTGGCGAAAAACCTATTGCAAATACAGAGGTCAAAAAGACAATTTCAGAAATTCCGAAACCGTACCAATCAACTGAACCGAAAAAAGGTGTTTGTTTCAATGCCCGAAACAAACGTATTCGAACCCATTCAAAACTCTCACCAGGACGATGTGCAGTATGACCAACATAAGTATGAACAATACCTGCCCAAACCAAAGCCGGAGCAGGTAAAGCCAAAATCAATAGAAGAAAGATCGTATTCTCCCATTTCTGTACAAGAGTCTGAAGAGAGCAGGCTTGAAACAAAGTACACCCAATCGCTCGATGATATAAAGGAGATGTACATCAACACCCTCGTTCACCGAAAAACTAAAAACAGGAGAAAAGAAATATTTAAAAAGCTGAGACCCGCTTTAATACCGGTTTTGTTGCTGGCAGCAGGGTTTGCAATTGGCTATGTCATTAAGACTAAGAAGAGTCCATTGCATGCATCGCAGAGTATTTCAACGGTGGTCCCTCAGCAAACGGTACCAGACCAAAAAAAGGATGAGATCTTTCCCGACAATAAAGACAGAAAGATCACGCAGCCGGAGGAAAACCAGGTCCAGCCATCACAACAACAGAATTTAGTTCAACCAACGGATAAAACAGATAACAATAAAAACAAGAAAGCTCTGAGTGAACTGGAACAAGTAACGCTGCAGCAAAAGCAGAATAGGAATGCTGAATCACAACTCCCCAAGGCTGTTCTTACAGCGAAAAGGGGAAAGGAGACTGTTGATCCCGACAATGAAGTGGCAAGTTTTGAGAAAAAAAATGTCGAGGTTGATCCCAATACCGGTGAACGAAAAAAAGTTGTCAGGGATTATGATAGTGAGATAAATACTTCTCAAAATAATTCCCGGAATAACCCGGCATCCCCCGGTAAGAAAACCAAGACAGAACCAAATTTCATAGAAACCGATCATAAGGACCTCCGTGATCTTGTGTCAGTACAAAGCAATAATTATGTACGCGGAGCATTTGGTGGCATCAGGGGACTTGAATTGACCGTGAATAATAACTCCGGCTATTTGTTAGATGAAGTAAGCGTGGAATTGCAGATCATGAAACCGAGTGAACAGCCATTGAGAACAGATATCATTACCTTCAAAAATATTGGTTCCAACAAGTCTATTACTGTGAAAGTTCCGGACAGCCAGCGCGGTATCAGGGTTGATTATCGCATCACCAATATCGAATCAAAGCAATGGGAGAAAAGTACTGCAGGGTTGTAGGCCTCTCCTCAAACTTCAGTAAAATTTTTTTGGCTCCATCGGAGCCTAATATTGCTAGCAGAAATAAACATGAGGAAATGAACCCGATAGGGGTGACATGTTTTTGGGATAAAAAAATTATGTCGCTCCAATGGAGCTCACCACCTATTTTGTGATTTAGCTACTGCGGAGTTGTAGGCCTCTCCTCAAACTTCAGTAAAATTTTTTTGGGCTCCATCGGAGCCTAATATTGTAGCAGAAATAAACATAAGGACATGAACCCCATCGGGGTGACATATTTTTGGATACAAAGAATATGTCGCTCCTACGGAGCTCACCACCTATTTTGTGATTTAGCTACCTACATCACGCCTCTACGAGGTTAAGTTATTTCACCATGGCTGAAAACCGTTCAGTGTTTTAATGTGAATTTTTCGGCTCCCCATTGATCATCTGCAGTAATATATTTTACAAGGAATGTTGCGTTGGGATATGCGCTGAGATCGACATTCCATTTAGCTTGTTTTTCGCCCGACTCAAGACGAATTAAGATCTTGCCCGTTATATCGGCAATGAAGATTTCTTTTAGATGGGCTTTGGTTTCAATAATGATGCTCCTCTTTGCAGGATCTGCAGTGATCCTGATGTCTTCTATATTGCGTGGCGTATTTTTAAAAATGTCAGCTTCTTTTTGTTCGGCGCATTTGTCGGCAATAACCATTTGCCTGATGATCCTTTCCAAAAGAGAATTCAAAAATTCGACATTAAAAAAACTGGTGGTAATCTTTGTGTGTAAAGAACCGCTTCCATCATCATCTGTAAGAAAAACATACGTCCCGTTTGTAGCAAGCGCCATACTTCTCATAATGAATTCAGTTGATCTGTCAGCACCCGTGCAGATCACGGGTACGATCCGGATTCCTTTAGCTGCAGCTTTTTGAATGAGCTGAAATATTTTTTCTTTTGATTCATCGTGTGGAGGAGCATCTGTTACAATAAACAGGATGCGACTGCGCGCCGCAGGGCTCCAGTGTAAACTATCCAAAGCAGATTGCAATGCCAGATCCACTGCTTCCGGCACGTCACCACCGCCTGCAGCACGCTGAAGCTTGATGAAGTTTAAAATTTTTACCAGGTCGGTTTGAAAATCAATAGGACGAACTATGTATTCATCGGTCTTATCGCGGTAAAAAACAGAACCCGCATGCAGATCAAGATCGGGATATTGTGCAAAAGTGTTTCGAAGAACATTCTCCAGTTCAATCTTTAAAAAATCAATTTCGTCACTCATGCTTCCAGTTGCGTCGACCATAACAGCAATGTCAACTGTTTCCGACATTATACACGGAGCACTCACTTCCATTTTATTAATTCCCTCAACAAAGACAACAGGCGACACAATATCGTTAGCCCCGGGACTTGTGATGATATAACCTTCTTCTTTTTTTGAACCTTGCATATCGGCCCACAGTTCTGCCTTACCCGTGTTATCGGTAACTGCAGACCAAACAGTGTCATTTGTTCTTTTACTGATCAAAAAAACAGGCTGACCGACTTCAGCAAAGTGATCTTTATTTTGTACAAGTACACTATAACGTTCTTTTGGATAAATTTCCCATTGATCGCTATAGTTTTTAAATTCATCTTCTGAAAAATCCTCCCACATTTTCCATTTATTAAAATCACTTACTTCAGCTGCCATCAATAACCCCGATTTATAGATTACACCCCTGGTAGATTGGGGCAGCGAATCAAGCCTGGCAAGTTTTTTCGTAAGTCCGGAAGGGCCCGTCGTTTTAGTTGAACTATTTCGGGTTATATTATTCACTGTGCCATTCCCTCCGACAACAGGTGTGGTTATTGACGCCTTGGTTCTTGTGCTTAATAATACTATTTCAAAACTCGAATCTTTAACTGTTTTGTCTGTTACGATCACATTGTAGGGCTCAAACCCGGCTGAATGAAACAGCAAAGTATCAGGAAGCTCTTTTGCGACGATGGTAAATTTTCCTTCTGTATTGGTAGTTACTACGCCCGGTTTGCTTTTGAATTGCACTTTTACATTTGAGGCAGCTTTTCCTCCTTCATTGAGAACCCTTCCTGATATCTGCTGAGCAGCAACAGAGGCCGGAATGACAGAACAGTATAATAATACAAAAGAGGCGATGATCCTCATATACTTATTTTCACGTTAACACGGATGGATTGCCTTTGTAAAGAAAGAAAATAAAAAAGTATATTCATAAATTAACGGGTAACTTTCTCCTTGTTTCGCTGTAAATAAATGTTAATGAAAAAGATATTATTGTTTGGTGCTGGTAAATCTGCGACCGTACTCATTGATTATTTGCTTGAAAATGCTGAAAAAGAAAACTGGCAATTAATGGTTGTAGATGCAGATCTGCAATTGGCCAGGTCAAAGATCGGGGATTCTTCCCACGGACTCGCCTTATCTTTCGACATCAAAAATGACATTGAACGAAAAGAAAATATTGAGAAAAGTGATATTGTCATTTCACTTCTCCCTCCTGCCCTGCATTACATCGTTGCACAAGATTGTGCTGAACTAAAAAGAAATCTTTTAACTGCTTCTTATGTTGACGATCAAATTCGATGTCTGGAATCTAAGATCGAGAATAATGACCTGCTTTTTCTATGTGAAATGGGTCTTGACCCGGGCATTGATCACATGAGTGCTATGAAAATGATCAATGATATCCACTCAAACAATGGTCATATTATTTCATTTCAATCTCATTGCGGCGGGCTTGTCGCACCGGAAAGTGATGATAACCCCTGGCGGTATAAAATAAGCTGGAATCCGCGCAGCGTAGTATTGGCCGGAAAGAGCGGCGCTCATTACAAAGAAGACGGCGAAGAAAAACGGCTTCAATATGAAGAACTTTTTGATCCGGACCGGGTCATTGAAATTCCTCAACTTGGATATATGAGCTGGTATCCAAACCGGGACTCATTAAGTTATGCCTCGCTTTATAAGCTGGAAGAAGCCGAAACATTTATTCGTACCACTCTTCGCTATCCCGATTTTATGTATGGATGGAGAAATGTGATCGAATTGAAAATGACAGATGAAACTCCAAAATATGAAACAAACGGAAGGGCATTGTACGATGTTTTTAAAGAACATATGGACAAAAATGGTTTTGGTGAATGGCTCGAACAAAAGTTGACAGACCGGTTTTCGCAAACAAAAGAAATGCTGAACAATCTTGTAAAGCTGATGGAAGTCGAAAAAGAAGCGAAGGAAGAAGATCTCGAAATTCCGGAGGAGTTCATGACTGTGGATGAAAAGGGAAATATAACAGAGATCGAACTGGATGAAGTAAAGAACCGGGCAGCGGGTTTTCTTGCTTACAAAATGCATGAAGCCAATCTCACATTAAAGCAATTATTTTTCCTGGGACTGGATGATAAAGAAACTATAGTGAACAAAGGTTTTTGTAGCGCGGCGGATGTCTTACAGTTTGCTTTGGAGAAGAAACTTGCACTTGGGCCGGATGATAAAGACATGATCGTGATGATGCACGAGATAAGGTTTGCGGGGGGCAGTCCCGACGCGGCAGAGCCAGTCGGGATGCCGACCGAGGCGTCGGCATCGGCAATTAGCAGTTTGTTGATCGTAAAGGGAGAAGACAATGTAAGAACAGCGATGGCGAAGACTGTCGGCCTTCCAATAGGCATCGCCACCCGGTTAATCTTAAATGGAACGATCAAATTAAAAGGACTGCACATTCCCACTAGGAAAGAAATTTACGAACCTGTTTTGAAAGAATTGGAAGAGCACGGGATCAAATTTGAAGAGACAGATGATTAAATTATTCATGAGATCCTATGACATCCCTTCGATCACTGTCTTCATTGCAATCACTCCTTCTGTTGCCGGCAATTCAATTTCCGTGAGATTATAAATTGACGATGTATAGGGGATCCGTTTATCAATAATAAATTTTGGGATCTCATAGGGAGCATAATTGACCAACCCGGCTGCCGGGTAAACCACTAATGAGGTTCCCACGACCGCGAAAATATCCGCACTGTGAACAATCTGAATCGCTTGCTCGATCATCGGTACCGGTTCTTCAAACCAGACTATATGAGGCCGGTACTGGCAGCCATCCTCTGCACGATCGCCCATTATAATATCTCCTCTTATTTCTTTTATAAATGCAAAGCTCTTTTCACTTCGCATTTTGAATATTTCACCATGTAGATGTAAAACCTTTGTCGAGCCTGCCCTTTCGTGCAGGTCGTCGATATTTTGTGTGATGATATGAACGTCAAAATTTTCTTCCAGTTTTGCCAGCCCGATATGTGCGGCATTGGGTTTTGCCTCTGCTACATTTTTGCGGCGCATGTTGTAAAAGTCCAAGACCAGTTGCGGATCTTTTCTCCATGCTCCCGGAGTGGCAACATCTTCGATATTGTAACCTTCCCACAAACCATCACTGTCACGAAATGTCTTTAGCCCGCTTTCTGCGCTGATGCCTGCACCGGTAAGCACCACAAGTTTCTTCATGTCTGAACCACGATTTATTAGATCAACAGGATTTAAATGAAAATTAAAACAATTCCTCAATACAAACGCGATTCACTCTGATCATGCATTTCTTTTCTGGGGTTTTTACCTGCGATCCATTTTTTGTATGCAAGATGAATAAATTTTTCATGACTATACTTTTTTAATGAGGAAACCAGCAATTGATTCCTTTCACGATAAAAAAGTAACCCTTCAAATTTGTTAAATGGGAGATTGAGAATGCAGCAAAGTAATTTACTTTTTATTGTTCATCAGCATCCACTTCGCGGTTTCATAATATGCGGTTGTTACGTCAGACATTTTCGCTTTGATCACTTTTACATCCTTCCAGCTATACTTCAAACGATTTCCATTGATTGGAAATATCTGCTCCTGCGGAAAATTGATGTTTTTTGTAAAATAGTAATTGTCTGTTATCATGCCAATGGTGCCATCCTGGTTGATGGTAAATGCGTAATCGTTTTTTGTGTCGGGAGAAAGCAGGTCCCGCCCAAGGGTAGTGTTTGTATATGGTTCCTGGATCATGCCTGCAATTGTTGGCAGCACGTCAACCTGTGAAGCCACTTCCCTTCTTTTCTGAGGGTGTAAAAGGTAAGGTGCATAAAATAACAGAGGAATATGCTCGTCGGTCAACCTTTGCTCTGTCCAGGTAGTTGGATACATTTCTTTTGCATTACCGGATACTCCGTGATCACCGATAAAGACGAAAATGGTATTGTGAAAATAGCTTTCTTTGGAAGCCGCATCCATAAACTTCTGAAAACAATAATCGGAATAACGAAAGCTGTTGAATTCGTTTATAGATTCAAAACCATATTTCTGCAATGTATCAACAGGGAAATTTGATTTTTCAAAAGCACTGTCCTCCGGGGGTATCATGAACGGCCTGTGATTATCCGCTGTTTGAATGATGGCAAAGAAAGGGTGAGTCTCCTTTTTCAATTTTTCATTTGCCTCGAGGAAAAGGTCTTTATCACTGATGCCCCAAACATTTATTTTCGGCGAGTGAAATTTTCCTTCTGTGATCATTTGAAGCCCATCGATATTGTGTAATAAACCTTCAAAATTGTTGAACTCCGGATCACCTCCCAAAAAATAATATTTATTGTATCCTTCAAAGCTGTTGATGATGGTATGCTGACGAACTGCGAGAGGATTCCGTGTAGAAAATTTATACAACTGTGCGTCAGGAATACCGGTCAAAACAGCAAATAGCCCCCGGGCAGTTCCATAATGAGGAGAAAAGCATCTTTCAAAAAAGATCCCATTGTTGCACATTTCATTGAAAAAAGGTGTTGCATTCAGCGGGTTGCCACTCATGCTGCTTTTATACATGCTGAAGGACTCACATAAAACCAATACAACATTCGGACGGCTTTCCAGGGAGTTACTACCCGGCATAACTTCCCGCTTGTAATTGAATTTATCTTTTTGGGGTAATTGCATCCAGTCGGCCATCAGTGGAAAATATTCACGGGCCTTATCTTCATTATATGCCGGGCGGCGAAACCGAAGAGTAGCAAAAAAGTTCTGCAGAGGATTTAATGCGAGGTAAGATTTAAAGTTATCATGAAGTGCAAACGCACGCTTCCAGGTTAACGGCACAAAGGTTACGCTCCCATAAACAAATAATCCGAGGAAAATTGTTGTGGCGACGAACCATTTGCGTTTGTAAGGAATGCCTAATCCCTCGGTTCTTGTTATCACGGTCCAATGGCTCCTGCGGAACATCCAACGGAAAAAAAGTACAGCAACGATCAACCCCAGCAGCATCCAGGTCATCGGATAAGTTTGCCAGAGCATTTGCAAGGCGATCTTGCTATCCTCATAAAAATTTAAAGCACCGGCATCAAGTCTTGTGTTGTTGTAAGAAAAATTACCAAAATCTGCTGCAAAGAAGAAAAAAGTAAGAAACGTCATGACCGCGAGATACCAGGTCCACCATTTTTTATTTCCTTCGGAGTAAAATGGAGAGAATCTTGGAATCAGACTGAAGAAAATGATCGGTAACAATATAATAGCGATCCAGCGCACATCATAGCGAATGCCCAGCCAAAAAGATGGCAGCAGGTCGCCAAGAGAAAGGTCCCTGGGTTTAAAGGCAAAAAATGTTGCCAGCCTGAATAAAGTAAAAATGAGTAAAAAAATAAAGAAAAGATTTATGACCCACAGAATGGTCTTAGGTATTTTTAGTCTTATCAGCATAATGTTACGTGCAGTGAAATGCAGTCTGGTCCGTTCTGAAAAAGGACTACAAAAGAAGGCATTTTCATCGGTTCCAACAATGATTTCATGTTAATTTTTAAGCTTGAGACGGTCGGGCGTGAGGTCTGAAACCGACACAAAAATAGTTTCGGCAGCTTCTTACATTTGTAATTCTACATGAATAACGTGATAACCATACTCCAGACTCTTGACCGGTTCGATAAATGGCTATTTCAAAAGGTCAATGGACAATGGACAAATTCTTTTTTTGATTCCGTTTTTCCTTTTTTAAGGCAATCCAATATCTGGATGCCACTCTACCTCTTTCTGTTTGTGTTTGTTGTCCTTAATTTCAAAAAAAACAGCTGGTGGTGGATAGTTTTCTTTGTTTGTACAGTTGCTTTAACCGACCTGACCGGCACCAGGATTTTTAAACATTCATTTGAGCGGTTACGTCCATGCTCTGACCCGGCATTTGCTTCTTCAGTCCGGTTGATCATTAAGCAATGCGCCGGTGGCTATAGTTTTGTTTCTAACCATGCCGCCAATCATTTTGGATTAGCCACTTTTCTTTATTTTACATTAAGACATTATTTTCCAAAATGGGTATGGATCGCTTACCTCTGGGCGGCAGCGATCAGTTACTCGCAGGTATATGTTGGAATTCATTACCCGCTCGATGTTATTTGCGGAGCCTTACTTGGTATTATCTTTGGTTTATTCACAGCTATGTTTTTCAATAAAAAGTTCGGATTTGCTAACTTCGATACACAACCAACCGGTACTCATTAATGGACATAATCATTCTCGCATGCCTTATATTAATCAACGGTTTATTTGTGATGTCGGAAATTGCGCTGGTTTCTGCACGAAAGACCCGTCTTGAGAACCAGGCTGAAAAAGGTGACCGCAAGGCAAAAATTGCACTGGACCTTTCCAACAACCCTGAAATATTTTTATCGGCTGCCCAGATCGGTATCACACTGATCGCTATTCTTACGGGTGTGTATTCCGGTGCAAGGTTCGGCAAAAATCTTCAACCCGTTGTCGAAAAAATTGAGATATTAAGACCGTATGCCGCTACTATTGCAACGACGATCATTGTCATTATTGTCACCTTTCTTTCTATCATTTTTGGAGAACTGATACCAAAGAGGATCGGTTTGTTAAAAGCGGAAAGGATAGCCAAGCTTGTTGCGGGGCCGATGCTTGTGTTCGCGAAGATCACCCACCCGATCGTGTGGCTGTTGAATTTTGTAAGCAACCTTTTTTTTACCCTGTTCAAGATCAAACGATCTCAAACTGATGCTGTAACTGAAGAGGAGATCAAAGCAATGGTTACGGAAGGAACTGAGGCAGGAACTATTGATGAGGCAGAACAGGAGATCATTGAACGTGTTTTTCATTTGGGCGACAGGAACATCACTTCATTGATGACGCATCGCAGCGATATTGTGTGGTTCAACCTGGATGACAATGAGGAAAGGATGAAGCAGAAAATTATCAATGAGCGCCACTCTTTTTATCCTATCTGTGATGGAGATATTGATCAGCTGAAAGGAATCGTCTCGATCAAAGATCTGTATATAGCTGATGACTCGACCATGTTCAAAGACCTGATGAAACCGGCGCTGTTCGTGCCGGAGAATAATTCGGCTTACCAGGTGATGGAAAAGTTTAAGGAGTCGCAACAGCATTCCGCATTTATTGTTGATGAATACGGGACAATATTAGGGATGATCACTATCAACGATATCCTGGAGGCCATAGTAGGTGATATTCCCCAACCTGATTTACAGGACTACAGTATAAAGAAGCGGGACGATGGTTCTTATCTGATCGACGGCCAGATCCCCTTTTATGATTTTCTTTCTTACTTCGACAGAGCAGATTGGTTGGGTGAAGGTGAGCATGAGTTTGATACACTGGCAGGTTTTATTCTTCATGAATTGGAACGCATACCCCAAACCGGAGATAAGTTGGAATGGAGAGGATTCAATTTTGAGATCATCGATATGGATGGCCACCGGATAGATAAAATACTGGTAACTGCAAGTAGGGAGATAACGGATGAGATGAGTGAATGACGAATGACGAACAAAGAACAAGGAATCAGTTTAGCTATTCAAAACCAAAAGTTCGCATTCGTTTAGTCGACTCTTACCGGGGCAGGTTCATTTGTTATCATTCAGCAATTGCAACTTTATTTATCGTAGTGGAATCGGCATTGTAAAATATGAAGTCGCTTATCTTTCACGGCATATACCAAACGATGCTCGTCAGTGATCCTTCTACTCCAGCAACCAGCATAGTTACCTTTTAAAGGTTCTGGTTTCCCGATTCCTTTAAAGGGGTTTCTTGTGCAATCTTTGATCAGATCGTTAATGCGGTGAAGTACTTTTTTATCGTGCTCCTGCCAATAGAGATAGTCTTCCCAGGCGCTGGCATCCCATGCCAATTCCATTATTTTTCATTTAACTTTTTTTTCAAAAACTTGCCAGTCTTCATGTTTGAAATGGCTTTATCAAGACGATCCCTGTTCGTTTTTGTACTTGTTAAATGAAGTGTTTCCTGGATAGAGTTATATTCTTCTAAACTCATCACTACCACATTCTTCCCTTTGCTCCTTGATACCACCACTACATCTCCGTCATCATTCACGACATTCAGGTTTTCTGCCAGGTTATTTCGAAATTCTGTATAATTGATGACTCTCATATAAGTACTTATTTAAGTACTAAAATAAGTCTTTCCATAGAAAGAAAAAAATCGTTTCTACCAGCCTAAAACTGGCTTCCTTTTTTGATGTCAAGTTTATCGCTTTGCCTTTTTCCACGCATCGATAAAATACGGTAAAGCAAGCAAGGAGATAAAGGATGAGATGAGTGAATGACGAGCTTGTTTCTGGTATCTTGTTAGTTCATTGGATATTGAAAATTGAGCGTTGAGTATGGAACATTTCTTGAGCTGTTAATTCTTGAAATGTTCAATACTCAATATTCAATGCTCAATTTTCAACACTCAGTATCTGAGCTATTACCAACTGAAGCTCGCCTCAGTTTTCGGATAGTCCAGCTTATCACTTTGCCTTTTTCCTCCTACCGTGCAATGAATGATGTTGATCTGTTGCTCTGAAAAATCATGGAGAATAGAATTGGTGACATCAATTTTTTTTACTGTGGGGACATTGTCGACCTGGAAATAGCTGTAAACGGCTTCATCCTCCTTTTCAAAACCAACATACGAGAGGTTTCCAGCTTTGTTATCAGCCTTTACAGATAAGTGTTTCTTTATATAATCGCTTACGAGTTTATCCATCGCTGATTTATCCGGCGGGTTTACCAGGTCAACTTTTGTCTTGTAATTTTTTTCAAGAGTGGCCTCAAAGTCGTTTGTAAATATCTTGCAACTGATCTCAAGCGTCTTATCGGTTGGATTATGATTTATTTCCACTACGCTGATATAATACGGGTGCGGGTCGGTCTCCTTAGAAACGGTTTTAAACAAAGGAACAAGAGACAAGAAACAAGGAACAAGCAACCATTTATATATTGATACTGCCATTAAAAAAATTATTTTTTCATTTGCAAAACTCTGGATTATTTTGACCCGCCGTTTGTGAAAAGAGTTAAAATTACTGTATTTGACAAACAGCGTGAGAAAACTATTATGAGTGATTTTGGCTTTTATTTTAGCTTGGGGTGGGAACATATTATCAGCTGGGATGCTTTAGACCACCAGCTCTTTATATTAGCCCTGGCAGCGATCTATTTATTAAGAGACTGGAGGCAGGTTTTGGTTCTTGTTACTGCATTTACGATCGGCCATTCGCTTACCCTTGCTTTAACGGTTTTAAACATCATTCATTTCCCTTCCAACTGGATCGAATTTCTCATCCCATGTACCATTGTAGCAACAGCTGTCACCAATTTATTTCAAAAAAATTTTACACCAAGATCGGTACGCATCAATTATTTTTTAGCTCTTTTTTTTGGTCTGATACACGGGATGGGTTTTGCCAATAAATTGCGCTACATTTTAGCAGAGGACCAGAGTATTGGATGGAGTTTGTTTGGGTTTAATGTGGGTTTGGAAGCGGGACAAATTGCTGTAGTGATGATCGTGTTAGCTCTCTCTTACTTTTTTGTGCGGTTGTTAAATGTCAATCGCAGGGAGTGGGTGATCTTTACTTCGGCAGCCGCATTTAGCGTCGCGGTGCAAATGGCTTTGCAGAGAATACCGTGAGCCCCCTGTCCCCCTAAAGGGGAGACTTAGATGGGGTTATTTTTTATTGTCGCGTGAAGAACAAAAGTTGAAATGCTTAGTTACTGTAGATGATAAAATTTTTTAGCTGGGCCTCTCCTCTCCTTCAGGAGAGGAGATTGAGAGGTGAGGCATGCTGAGTAGGATTACCGAACGCACAAGAGTGCGACGCAACCGGCGTCAAATAGAAAATCCAAAAAGTTGACAACATAAAAATAAAATCAAAATGAGAAGACTATTCTTTTTTATCTGTGGATGTTTTGTTATGCTCAGTCTGAGCGCGCAGAACATCGAAAACAATTCGGCTTCCAATCATGGCAATAAGTTTGAGCAATTGGGAACGATCTTGCCTACGCCGAATGAATATCGTACGGCCAGCGGTGCGCCCGGACCAAAATACTGGCAACAGCGCTGCGATTATGATATTAAATGCGAACTGGATGAAACGAACCTGAAACTTAACGGGCAGCGAAACGGTTACTTACTATAATAATTCTCCGGATATACTGACTTATCTGTGGTTGCAGGTTGATGAAAATCAACATAGCAATGTGAATAATGCCAATTACCAAAGCAGTAATGCCATGCCAAAGCAGACCACTGATGCAGCGCTCGACAGGATGGAAGGAAAAAAGATGATAATGGCTTATGGAGATAAGATTACAAAACTAACTGATGCTACAGGTAAATCATTGACACTATACGATCAATAAAACTATGATGCGGGTTGAATTGCCAGCGCCATTAAAACCAGGTCAGAAATTTATTTTTAATGTTGACTGGAATTATAATATTATCTGAATCGCATGCAATAAGGCGGCCGTGGCGGGTTTGAATATTTTCCTGAAGATGGCAATTATCTTTTTACCATGGCACAATGGTATCCACGCCTTTGTGTGTACAGCGATTTCCAGGGATGGCAAAACCACCAGTTTACCGGCCGCGGAGAGTTTGCATTGACATTTGGAAATTTTAAAGTAGCAGATGACAGTACCTGCTGATCATGTGGTATGGCGCAACCGGCGAATGCCAAAATTACCAGCAAGTATTAACACCTGCACAATTTGCACGCTGGCAAAAAGCACAAACATGCAAACGAGCCGATTGAGATCGTAACATTTGATGAAGCAAATGCAAGAGAGAAAACAAAAATCACTACAAAAGAAAACCTGGATTTTTAAAGCAGATAATGGTTCGTGATTTTGCCTGGGGCTCTTCCACGTAAATTTATCTGGGATGCAATGCCAGCTAACGTGGAAGGAAAGAAAGTAATGTGCATGAGCTACTATGGCAAAGAAGCATATGATCTTTATCGTAAGTTCTCTACAAAAGCGGTGGCGCATACCATTAAAACTTATTCAAAATTCACGATTCCCTACCCTTACCCTGTTGCACAAAGTGTGGAAGCAGCAAATGGTATGGAATACCCGATGATCTGTTTCAATTTTGGCCGTACCGAAAAAGACGGAACTTATAGTGAAGAGTACAAAGAATGGAATGCTTGGTGTAGTGATACATGAAGTTGGTCATAACTTTTTCCCCATGATCGTCAACAGCGATGAAAGCCAATGGACATGGATGGATGAAGGATTGAATTCTTTTTGTGAATACCTGACCGAAGAATTGTATGATAATAAATTCCCTGTAACAAGGGGTCCTGCTTATACGATCAGGGATTACATGAAATTGCCAAAAGATCAGCTGGAACCGATCATGACAAACTCTGAAAATATTATCAGGTTTTGGTCCCAATGCTTATTCAAAGCCAGCAACAGGTTTAAATATTTTGAGAGAAACCATCATGGGCCGCGAGCTTTTTGATTATGCATTTAAAGAATATGCAAGGCGCTGGGCATTTAAACATCCAACGCCGGCTGATTTCTTCCGCACCATGGAAGATGCAAGTGGTGAAGACCTTGATTGGTTCTGGAGAGGCTGGTTCTATGGTATCGAACCCTGTGACATTTCACTTGACACAGTAAAGTATTTTAAAGCGGATGTGAATGCGATCCCTTCTCTGACAAAAGATTCAACGGTGATGAGAAGTCTTGACAAGCCAAGGGTAAATTCCTTTGAAGATGTTTCCAAGATCCGTAATCGTGAAGACAAGAACATTACCTTTCTTACCGATGCCGATACATCACTGAGAGATTTTTACTGGAAGTATGACAGGAATATTGAAAAATATGATTCAACAAAATATGCTGTTACTCTTTCTCCCCAAAGCGAAGCACTGGATGCCGATGGAAAAGCTAAATATGAAAATAAGAACGTGTACGAGCTTACGTTCAGCAATAAAGGTGGTTTGGTAATGCCGATCATTGTTGAGTGGACATACAAGGATGGAACAAAAGAAGTGGACAGGATACCGGCGCAGGTTTGGAGACTGAATGAGAAGAAGGTTGTGAAAACGTTTGTAAAAGATAAGGAAGTGGCAAGTATAAAACTGGACCCAATGCGTGAAACAGCAGATATTGATGAAAGCAATAATAGCTGGGGAACGATTGCTGAACCTACAAAATTCCAATTGTTCAAAGCAAAACAGGGAGCAGCACGTGGCCAAACGCGGGGAGGAATCAACCCCATGCAAAAAGCGCAGGAAAGAAAAGCATTCTAGGCCCACCTAAATCCTCCCAATGGGAGGACTTTAAGAAGTCATTCTGTTTCAGGATGGCTTTTTAATTTATGTCTGTCGCTGTGAAAAGAAATTTCAAAACACCCCTTTAGGGGATGGGGGCATAGCTGGTACTTCCGTCTCTTACCTTGATCTTTTTCTTTCCGGAATTCTTTTTTTCGTAATCAAGAACAACCTGTGGTTTGGTCATCGCTTTTTTTGCAGCAGTGTCTGATCTTTTTGCGGAGTTATCCGTAACATCAATAGGTTTCAGGTCATCATCATTCTTGCCATCTCCTGTCGCCGGCTTATCCAAAAACCATTTTTCTGTTTTTGTAATAGTACCCGAGTTGGGATCATAATATCTCCATGTACCGTGTTTTAATGTGAAGCCTTCCAGTTTCACCACCTGTGTGCCTACAATTTTTGTTGGATCATTTACATCATACACGGCGATGGTGTCATATGGATTGTCCGGATTTACCGCCTTCCAGCTTTCCTCCCGTATAAGGTCACCAATATTTGTATAATACCGGCATTTGCCATCTTTATTACCCCAGCGATAATTTTCGACCGCGATCAGGTCACCTTCCAGCGAATATCGTCTCCACGCACCATCTTTTTTATCGTTCAGAAAATAACCCTCTTCTTCATACCCGCGTTCGCCATGATTATCGTCCACATGTATTACCCATGGACCTTGTTTCTTCCCGCTCATATCGATCCTGTTCAGCGTATCACCTTTTGGGCCAATCATAAAATCTTTATACTGACCAAAACCGGTGAGAGAAACAAGCATCATCAAAACAAAAATAAAACGCATAGATTAGTAGTTTGAAATACTCCAGCACGCAAGCCATGCAATTTACTAACGAAAAACGACTGCTTTTATGTTTCGAAAGTTAAAATTCTATCCCTCGCTGTTCAGATTCAAGATTTTGTTTATTTCAGTTTATACCTGTTCATTCCTGCACATTTGCACATCCGTTTTGGCACAGGTAAAACCAACGCCAGCCGGGGAAAGAATGAAAAACGTAGAACAACGGCTTGCATTAGAAAAAAGATCAATTGTGAACGATGTAAAATTTCGCAGTATCGGTCCAAGCATCATGAGCGGTCGCGTAGTGGATGTGGATGTAAATCCTGTTGATCCTACCGAATTTTATGTCGCTTATGCCACGGGTGGTTTATGGCACACAACAAATAATGGTCAAAGCTTCACCCCTATTTTCGATAGTCTTGATGTACTTTTTATCGGGGACATCGCTGTCAACTGGAATTCTTCGCCAAGAATTATCTGGGTAGGAACCGGCGAAGTAAACAGCAGCCGTTCGTCTTATGCAGGCATAGGAATCTATAAAAGCAGTGACAATGGAAAACATTGGGAATATCTTGGCCTGCCGGAATCACAGCACATTGGAAAAATTCAATTGCATCCGTCCAATGAAGACATCGTGTGGGTTGCGGCACTGGGACATCTTTATTCACCCAACAAGGAACGCGGCGTTTATAAAACCACAGACGGTGGTAAAACATGGAGGCAAACTTTATTTATTGATGATACGACCGGTGCCATTGATATTGATGTCAACCCAAAAGATCCAAACGAGTTATATGCTGCCATGTGGAGCAGGAGCCGAAGTGCATGGAAGTTTAGAGAAAGCGGGGTCACAAGTGGCATTTATAAGAGCAATGACGGGGGTGACACGTGGAAAAAAATTTCGGGTGAAGGCTCAGGTTTTATGAAAGGTGAAAAAATTGGAAGGATCGGAGTAGCGGTTTACCCGGCAAATCCCTCCATCGTATATGCGATAGTTGACAACAATATGATAAAACCTGATACAGGAACGAAAACTGCGGATACATTTTATCATCGAAAAGATTTTAAGGACATCAGTGAAGACGCATTTCTTCTGTTAGATCAAAAGAAACTGGATTCATTTTTAAAAGAAAACGACTTTCCGGAAAAATATACGGCAGCTGTAGTCATGGATATGGTGAAAACAAAAAAGGTGAAACCAACTGCCCTCTACGATTATCTCGATTTTGATGATGGGTTTCGAAACGCTGGTATCTATGGCGCGGAAGTTTACCGGAGTAATGACGCAGGAACAACATGGAAAAAGATGAATGAAAAGGGTCTCAAGCTTTACAGCACCTATGGATATTATTTTGGGAAAATATTTGTGTCACCTGTGAATGAAAACAAACTGATCATAACAGGAGTTCCTATCCAGCTTTCAACCGACGGTGGAAAAAATTTTAAAACGATCGACAAAGAAAATGTTCATGGCGATCATCATGCAGTATGGATCGATCCAAAACGCGACTCACATTTTGTTATTGGAACGGATGGCGGCTGCAATATTACCTATGATGATGGCGAGCATTGGTTTTTTGCAAACACACCGGCAGTAGGCCAGTATTATGCTGTGGCTGTAGATGATGACAAACCCTATAATGTCTATGGCGGTTTGCAGGATAATAACGTATGGTATGGCCCCTCAAACAACGAAGATGATAGAGAATGGCAGAGCACCGGCGATTATCCTTTTAAACCATTGGTTGGCGGTGATGGAATGCAGGTGCAGGTTGATACAAGAGACAATGCAACAACTTATGCAGGGTCCCAATTTGGTTTTTACAGCAGGCTGAACAGGAAAACGAGAGGTGATAGAAAAAATGTAAGACCATATCATGAACTTGGTGAAAAACCGCTTCGGTTTAACTGGCAGGCGCCTATCTTATTAAGCACGCATAATGGAGATATTTTTTACATCGGCGCCAATCGTTTATATCGTTCTCTAAACAGGGGTGACAGCCTGGTCCCCATTAGCAATGATCTTTCGAATGGAAAGAAAGAAGGTAATGTACCTTATGGAACGATCACCGCAATTGCGGAATCGCCGACAAGATTTAATTTATTGTACGTAGGTACGGACGATGGGAATATTTATATATCAAAAGAGGGTGGCTATGATTGGACACTTATAAGTCAGCCAGAAAATAAAAATAATACCATAAAAAATTCAAAATTACCTACTCATGACTCACGACTCACCACTCATGGTCTCTGGGTCAGCCGGATCATTGCTTCTAAGTACAAAGAAGGTCGTGTATATGTTTCATTGAACGGTTATCGCAGTGACAATTTCCTGCCTTATTTATATGTAAGCGAAGATTATGGGGAAACCTGGAGACAGATCGGAAAAGGCCTGCCGACCGGACAGGCAGGTCTGCCAAACGAACCGATAAATGTTGTAAGAGAAGATCCAAAAAACGATAGCATTTTATATGTAGGGACTGATGGTGGACTGTATGTGAGCTTTGATGCGGGAAATAGTTTTATGATGTGGAATGGTGGTCTTCCAAAGTCCGTTCCTGTACATGATATTGCCATACAGGCAAGAGATAATGAGATCGTTTTAGGCACACATGGCAGAAGCTTGTACGTTGCCAATCTGGCTGATATTCAACAATTGCAAAAAGATCCTGACTGGATGAAGAAGAAACCAAAGGAAAAGCCAAAGGAAAAAAAGCATCACGATGATGAAGAAATGGAAAATGAAACGGACACAGTGCCGGATATAGACTAAAATATCCTGAATCTTTCAAAGCAGGCTTTTTCTAAACTCTCCCTGTCGTCAGGATGTGCAATATTGATCAAGGCTTTTGCCCGCTGTCTTAAGTTCTTTCCAAACAAATAAGCAACGCCATACTCAGTTACGACATAACGCATGTGAGCTCTTGTTGTGACTACGCCGGCGCCGGGTTTTAAAGAAGGAACAATACGGGATACTCCCTTATGAGTTCTTGATGGTAATGCAATAATTGGCTTTCCGCCTTTGCTCAGGGCAGCTCCACGCATGAAATCCATCTGTCCGCCAACGCCAGAGTATTGATACGTGCCGATTGAGTCAGCACAGACCTGGCCGGTGACATCGATTTCTATTGCACTATTAATAGCTACCATTTTGTCGTTCCGGCGAATGATGTGGGGATCGTTGACATAGTCGATATCCAAAAATTGTATGGCGGGATTGTCATCGACGAAATCATAAAGTCTCCTCGTTCCGAGGGCAAATGCTGAAACTCCCTTATTGGGATGAATTTGTTTGCATTTGTTGTTGATCACTCCTTTCTCATAGAGATCGATCACACCATCAGAGCACATTTCCGTGTGCATTCCTAAATTTTTGTGATTGGCTAAGGTTCGCAACACTGCATCAGGAATGGCGCCAATCCCCATTTGCAAAGTGGAGCCATCTTCTATTAACGCGGCTACATGCTCAGCAATTTTTACTTCTGTTGGCCCAACCCTATCGCCATACCTGGCCTCATACAAGGGATTTTCGCAGTACACCATGCTATCAAACTGGTTAATATGGATCAACCCATCGCCATGGGTGCGGGGAACACTGGGGTTGATACAGGCGACCACATGTTTTGCATTATTTACCGCAGACCTTGCTACATCAACAGAAACCCCAAGTGAACAATAGCCATGTTTGTCGGGTGGAGAAACCTGTACCAAAGCAACATCGACTGGTAAGATATTTTGATTAAAAAGGTCCGGTATCTCACTCAAAAAAATAGGAACATAGTCTGCCCTGCCCTCATTGACCGCATCGCGTATGCTGGCAGAGACAAATAGAGAATTTATTTTAAAACTGTCCGCAAATTCCGGTTTATCGATTTGGATGTCCCCATATACAGTAATAAAAACAAACTCTACATTTCGCAAGCGATCAGCTTGTTTTGCCACGGCCTTCAATAAATGAGTTGGGGTTTGGGCACTGCCATGAACATACACCCTGTTACCTGATGCAATAACAGAAATTGCCTCATCAGCTGTCTTATATTTTATCTCAGTTTTCATAAAAAAGCAAAGACAGTGAAAAAATGATTTTTAAAAACTGATTTATATTATCTGCTCAACTAAGAATGGTCAACTTTCAGGGTAAATTTGGTACGGAATATACACCCATCGAGGCAAAATAATGCAACACCGGGCAAGGGAGATAAGATATTTTTTTTACAGCCAGGCTTTCGCAGATGGTTTTCGCACCAGTTTCGCTATCCTGCTTCCTGCGTTACTGGGCCTTTACTTTAATTTTTTTCAAATTGGTCTGACGATTTCTTTGGGGTGCATGTCTGTCAGTCTTACTGATGCCCCCGGCCCTGTTATTCACAAAAGAATTGGAATGCTTTTTTGCTCGGCCTTTATTTTCATAGTTGCTATACTCACGGGTTTTGCAAGATTGAATATTTATACATTGGGGCTGGAGATCGTTGTAACCAGTTTTTTCTTTTCCATGTTCAATGTTTACGGAACTCGTGCGGCGTCAGTTGGCAATTCAGGGATACTGATCATGATCCTTACAATGGATTCTTCGCTTGCGCCGTCACAGATATTACCACACGCGTTATTGATCCTGGCAGGCGGGATCTTTTATACTGTGCTGAGCCTGTTACTTCATGCCTTGCGTCCCTATCGTATTTCACAAAGAACACTGGGTGACTCTTTGCGTGAGATAGCCACCTACTTATCGATCAAAGCCGACTTTTATGATGAGGCAGCGGATCTGGATGCAAACTACAAGCGACTTGTTGACCAGCAGATCATTGTTCATGAAAAACAGGAGGCAGTCAGAGAATTACTTTTTAAATCAAGACAGATCGTCGAAGAAACGACATCGGAAGGAAGAAGACTGGTGTTTGTGTTTGCGGAGGCAGTGGACCTTTTTGAGGACATTACCGCTACCTACTATGATTATGTTCTGTTGAGAAAACAATTTGCGGGTACAGGTGCGTTACAATTGATCAACAAAACTTTGAAAAAGGCAACTGCCGAACTGGATGCAATTGGTTTTGCTATTCAATCCAATACTAATTTTCACCCGTCATTCGACTATACTGAAGAACTGAATGATCTAAAAATGAAAATAGATGACATTATTCCAAAGCGTGAGGCGAATGCGCTGGTTCTCCGTAAAATATTGGTGAACATCCGCAAGCTCTTTACGGACCTTAATAATATCAGCCAGTATTTTCAGAAGAATATCATGGTACAAAGAACAAGACTGGATTCCTCCCGTTTTGTTTCGCATCAGCCCCTCGATCCGAAAATTATCTGGGATAACTTTTCATTTCAGTCATCCACATTCAGGCATGCATTGCGTGTCTGCATTGCTTGCATTGCCGGGTTTATCGTTGCCAAACTCATTGACTACGGGTATTACAGTTATTGGGTATTACTGACGATAGCATTCATCTTAAAACCTGCTTTCAGTCTGACCAAACAAAGAAACATTCAGAGGATCATCGGAACATTTATTGGCGGAGCTATCGGGGTGATCATTCTTACTTTGACCCGCGACAAAACAATCCATTTTGTTTTTCTTGTGCTCTTTATGCTCGGCACTTACTCGTTTATGCGAATAAAATATCTCGTGATGGTCATCTGTACTACGCCGTATATTTTAATCCTGTTTTCATTTTTGGGGGGCGAATATAAATCGGTTATTGAAGAAAGATTACTCGATACGGCCATTGGTTGTGTGATTGCTTTTTCGGCAAGTTATTTCCTGTTTCCAAGTTGGGAAGCCGGCCAGTTGAAAAAAGATATGCAGGGGACCGTTCGCGCCAATGCCAATTATCTTCAAAAGATCGTGGAGGCTTTATCAGGATATGGTATAAACATGCTGGATTATAAACTGGCAAGAAAAGATGTCTATTTAAATTCCGCTAATCTATCTGCAACTTTCCAGCGAATGTTATCGGAGCCAAAAAGCAAACAGGGTGCAGAGAAGGATATTCACCAGTTCGTCGTATTGAATCATATTTTATTTTCCAATACAGCGAATCTGTCTGCTGTAGTGTTTTCAAAGGAAAAAAGAGTCTATCCGCCAGGACTAATTGTTCCCGGAAGAAAAGCACTGAACAAACTGAATGAGGTCAGGAAGAAGTTAGGAGAAGAAGTTCCTGGTACATCCGAAGCTTTGAAAAAGAGTTTGCCTTCAGGGCAAACTCCAACTGGTGATGATCTTTTAATAAAAGAGCAACTGGATTTTATTTACAACCTGGCAAATGACCTGGAAAAAACCACCGCGGCAATTATCGGCTGAGAAACCATTCTACAGCCAGCTCATATCCTTTTAGTCCCAAACCAAAAATACTTCCAACCGATTTGCCTGAAACATGAGAAAGTTTTCGGAAATCTTCTCTCGCATGAACGTTGGAGATATGAACTTCAATGACAGGAGTCTTTATAGCAGCAATAGCATCTCCAATTGCAACTGAAGTATGCGTGTAACCTGCAGGGTTAAGAATGATCCCGTCATATTCAGATCCAACCAGCTGCAACGCATTTATGATCTCGCCTTCAATGTTGCTTTGATAATATGAAAATTCAATGGAGGGGTATTTCTGGGTAAGCTGATCTAAAAATTTCTCAAATGGCATGTTGCCATAGATATCCGTCTCTCTTGTGCCAAGAAGATTTAAGTTAGGACCATTGATGATGGCTATTTTCATAACACTAATTACACGAATTTTCACGAATTAAACTAATACTTATTCGTGTAATTCGCGGGAATTCGTGACAACATGAATAAGCGCATAGATGAGTAAACTTATATACTTTCCATTCTTGATCTCACATTCTTTCATCGTTCCTTCATAAGCAAATCCAAGTTTTTCCAACACCTTACTGCTTGCAATATTGCCTTCTTCTACAAAAGCTTCGAGGCGATGAATATCCTTTGCCTTTTGGCAATATTCAATGACTGTTTTTAGAACTTCTGTGGTCACTCCCCTGTTCCAGTATTGAGGAAAAAGCCAGAAACCAACTTCTGCTTTTTTATGTTCGGTTTTGTGATAATAATATGCCACCACCCCTATCCTTTCACCTGTTTTTTTATCAATGATCTTCCATGGTCCGCCTGTGCCCTGGTTATAACTTTTCTCATACCAATCCATTTGCTTTTTTGTGTCTTCAAACGTATCATATCTCACTCCATAAAAAGGAATAATATCGGGGTGGCTCAACCCTTCAAAAATGAATCGCTGATCTTCGGGCAGGATCTGCTGTAATAAAAACCTCTCTGTTGTTAATTCGGGAAACATAAACACTAATTACACGAATTTTATCAAATTAAACTAATTCGTATTCGTGCAAGTGATTCCCAGTTTGAAATTTGAACCACATAGGAACATAGATAACACATAGACCCTATGTGATTCCTATTGTGGTCTTTGTTCCTATGTGGTGAATTAACTCAAGCTGAGACAATGACTTTCGTGTAATTAGCGTGAATTAGTGTTGATCAATTCTATGAACTCATCAAATAAGTATCTTGAATCCTGCGGTCCCGGAGTACTTTCAGGATGATATTGGACAGAGAATGCAGGTTTGTTTTTTATACGAATTCCTTCGATAGATTGATCGTTGAGATTGACGTGGGTAACTTCCATATTCTTTGCTTTCTTCACAGCTTCGGGATCGACACCAAAGCCATGGTTCTGCGTAGTGATCTCGCACTTGCCAGTCACCAGGTTTTTGACCGGGTGATTCAATCCGCGGTGACCATGATGCATTTTGAAGGTTGGAATGTCGTTGGCCAGTGCAAGCAACTGGTGGCCCAAACAGATCCCAAATACCGGTTTATCTTCTTTTAAAATTTCCTTTAGTGTATCAATTGCATAGTCCATGGCAGCCGGATCGCCGGGACCATTGGAAATAAAATATCCTGACGGATTGAATTCTTTTACCTCCTTGAGTTTGGTCTTAGCAGGAAACACTTTTACATATGCTCCCCGATCAACCATGCATTCCAAAATATGTTGTTTCACCCCATAATCCATTACTGCAATTCGCACCGGTGAATTTTTATCTCCCTTTTCATAAACCTGCTTGGTGCTTACCTGGGAAGCCAGTTCAAGGCCGTTCATGTTGGGTACTTCAGCTAACTTCTTTTTTAATTGCTCAACGTCGGTGATCTCTGAAGAAATGATGCAATTCATAGCTCCTTTTGTGCGGATGTGAGTTACCAGGGCCCTTGTATCAACACCTTCAATAGAAACAATGTTATTGGCTTTCAGATAATCTTCCAGTGAGCCTTTTGCCAGCTTTCTTGAATACTGGTCCTCGAGATTTCGCCCGATCAATCCACGGATCTTTACGTTGTCCGACTCTACATCTTCATCCTTCACCCCATAATTACCGATATGAACAGTATTCATGATCAGTATCTGTCCAAAATAGCTCGGATCAGTAAACACTTCCTGGTAACCGGTCATGCCGGTGTTGAAGCAGATCTCGCCGGCTGTTGTACCAATAGCGCCAAACGCTTTGCCATGACAAACAGTTCCATCTTCTAACAGTAAAACGGCGGGAATTTGAGAATCGGGCATTTTAAAAAGATTGTGCAAAGAAAACGAATTGAATGGTTTTATGATAAAAAATTCTCCACATAAATAGCCGGAGGCTTAAGCCTTCGGCTATTAAAAAAAATCCCGCCTGCGCGGCGGGACTCATATGAAAAGAAATCGTTTGGATGTATCTAAAAAAATAGCCAACGATCAGATCGCTGGCTAGCTCGTTTACTCTCCTGTTGTAGTTGTTGCTTGTGCCTTCGGCGCTTCTTCTTTTGCAGCTTCTGTAGTTTCAGCTTTTTTTGCACCTCCACGACCACGTCTTGTTCTTTTCGCTCCTTCCTTTCTTTCTTCCTTGCCTTTACCATAGATCTCGTTGAAATCAACGAGCTCTATCATAGCCAGCTCTGCATTGTCACCGGGACGGATTCCCAGTTTAATGATACGTGTGTAACCACCAGGGCGACCCGCAATTTTTTCTGCTACTGTGCTGAACAGTTCAGTGATTGCATCTTTATCCTGCAAATAACTGAACACAACACGACGCTGGTGGGTTGTATTTGTTTTGCCTTTTGTGATCAGCGGCTCAACATAAGTGCGCAAAGCTTTTGCTTTTGCAACTGTTGTGGTAATTCTCTTGTGGGCAATCAACTGGCAGGCGAGATTGCTCAGTAAGGCATCTCTGTGTGCTTTCTTTCTGCCCAGGTTTTTGATCTTGTCTCCGTGACGCATGACTTTAAGTTTTATTCGGCCAGACCGTGTCAGGAATTCTGGCCTAGGCCCCTAACCCCCGAAGGGGGATTAAAAGGCGGTTATTAAATTGATTAAAAAAGAACTTCTCTAAGCCTCCCCTTCGGGGAGGTCTGGTGGGGCCTACAGTTCATCCGCATCCACACCCAATTTCTGAAGGTCCATTCCGAAGTGCAAGCCTCTTTCGGTAAGAACCTGTTCAATTTCAGCCAGTGATTTCTGACCGAAGTTGCGGAACTTCATCAGGTCTTCCTGTTCGTATTGAACCAGCTCGCTCAATGAATTGATCTTTGCAGCTTTTAAACAGTTGAACGCACGTACTGAAAGATCGAGATCTTCCAACGGTGTCTTCAATACTTTGCGCAATTGCAATGTTTGTTCATCAACCAGGTCTTCTTTCTTTTCTTCTTTATTGTCGAATGTGATATTCTCGTCGGTAATGATCATCAGGTGCTGGATCAGGATACGGGAAGCTTGTTTTACTGCTTCTTCAGGATGAATGGTACCATCGGTAGAAACTTCCATGATCAGTTTTTCATAGTCCGTTCGTTGTTCCACACGGGTATTCTCGATCGTGTATTTTACATTCTTGATCGGAGTATAGATAGCATCCATCGGGATGTACCCAGCGGTGCATCTTTTGGTTTGTTTTCTTCTGCAGGAACATAACCGCGGCCTTTGCCAATGGTCATTTCGATATCCATCTTTGCAGATGAATCCAGTGTACAGATCAGCAATTCAGGGTTCATCACTTCGAAACTCTGCGTGGCTTCACCGATCATACCGGCCGTGAATTCAGTCTTGTTTCTTACAGTGAGCAATATTCTTTCATGTGCTACTTCATGGTCAACTTTCTTTCTAAACGAACCTGTTTCAGGTTCAGTAAGATTTCAACCACGTCTTCACTCACCCCTTTAATTGTAGCGAATTCATGATCCACTCCTTCGATCTTTACACCAATGATAGCATAGCCTTCCAATGAATTCAGCAATACACGGCGCAGTGCATTACCAATGGTTACACCATAACCCGGTTCAAGGGGACGGAATTCAAATTGTGCTTCGAAGTCAGTTGCTTTTTGCAATATTATTTTATCTGGTTTCTGAAAATTTAAAATGGCCATATTTAATTTTTGATTTGTTTTAAAACTTTTTGGAACTCAGCTTTTGGAATTCTGTTCATCGTCTGTTGCGTCGCACTCTTGTACTTTCTATTCTCTATTCAGCATTTCCAACCTAAGTTCCCCCTTTAGGGGACAGGGGCATTACTTCGAATACAATTCCACGATCAGCTGCTCCTTGATATTTTCAGGAACACTTTCTCTTTCAGGATAGGTAATAAAAGTTCCTTTCATTCCGGTCTCATTCCAGTCCAGCCAGTTAAATTTTTGATTTTTTCCGCGGAACTGGCTGGTAACAGAAGTATTGCCCATACTTTTTTCTTTCAAGCCAATAATATCGCCTGGTTTTAATTGAAAAGAAGGAACGTTTACCACTTCACCATTTACAGTAATATGTTTGTGGCTTACTAACTGTCGTGCAGCAGGACGGCTTGCGGCAATGCCCATGCGGAAAACAGTATTGTCTAAGCGGGCTTCCAGTAATTTGATCAGGTTTTCGCCGGTAACACCTTTACGCCGGGCAGCTTCCTCAAATGTTTTACGGAATTGTCTTTCCAACACTCCGTAAGTGTATTTTGCTTTTTGCTTTTCACGAAGCTGAAGTGCATATTCACCCAAGCTTTTACGCTTTCGTGTAGCGCCGTGCTGACCGGGAGGGTTGCTGTTTTTACCCAGCCATTTACCATTGCCTAAAATGGGCTCACCAAATTTGCGGGAGATCTTGGTCTTTGGACCAGTGTAACGTGCCATAATTTTTTTTCATTTCAGATTTTTTTAGAAACCGGTGAGCTGATCGGTAAAAAACTGTAAAAAATAAATCAGTCACCCTTTTTTAAATGAATCAATCTGGCGATTCAACTATGTATTTAGCTTTGAGCTTTTAGCAATGAGCCATGAGCTCAACGCTCGTGGCTAGCAGCTCGCAGCTGATTAAACTCTTCTTTTCTTTGGCGGACGGCAACCATTATGTGGTAACGGTGTCACGTCTTTGATCATCACTACTTCAATTCCCGTCTGTGCGATCGCACGGATGGCACTTTCACGACCTGCGCCGGGGCCTTTCACAAATACATCCACTCTTTTCAGGCCAGCATCAAATGCTTTTTTTGCTGCATCGGCTGCAGCCATCTGAGCTGCATAAGGTGTATTTTTCTTGGAACCCTTAAAACCCATTTTACCGGCGCTGCTCCAGGAAATAACCTGGCCGTTTTTGTTCGTTAAACTCATAATAATGATTGTTGAAACTTGCAGTAACGTGAGCATCGCCATAGGTATCTACCTTCACTACTCTTTTTTTTGCGGCAGCCTTTGCCTTACGGGCTGGTGCTGTTGTTGCTTTTCTTGTGCTTTTGCCATAATTTTTTTCTGAGGTAATCTCTTTTTTTTAAAAATTATCCCGACAAGTCAGGACTGAATCAACCTCCTCCTGCACCTGGTATCCGCATTGATTCATATTATTGGTGCATATAAAATGCTTTGAGCTTTGAGCCAGGAGCTTCAAGTCTTAGCTCGCAGCTAATAGCTCATAGCTGTTTCTATTTCTTGGGCGCTTTCTTTTTACCGGCAACTGTCTTACGTTTACCTTTCCTGGTACGGCTGTTCGTCCGGGTACGCTGACCACGAACAGGCAAACCTTTACGATGACGCATACCACGATAACAGGCAATATCCAGTAAACGTTTGATGCTCATCTGGACTTCAGAACGCAACTGACCCTCAACCTTAAATTCCTCAGTGATCGTGTTACGAATTGCATTCAGTTCGTCATCGTTCCATTCATTCACTTTTTTATCACTGCTGATACCATTCTTGTCGAGAATGTACCGGGCAGTAGATGGACCAATTCCAAAAATATAAGTAAGGCCTATTTCACCTCTTTTATTTTTTGGTAAGTCTACACCGGCAATACGAGCCATATTTTGTGATTTCTATTTTTGTTTATTACTTCTTACTTAAAGATTGCAAGAGCCAAATCACAAGTTCCAAATTTGGATCTTGTATTCTGGATTTTGGTTCTTTTGTAATTATCCCTGTCTTTGCTTGAAGCGGGGATTTTTTTTGTTGATAACATACAGCTTGCCTTTTCTGCGAACTATCTTGCAATCGGCACTGCGTTTTTTAATTGATGCTCTGACTTTCATATTTTTTAGCTTTTAGCCTTGAGCTTCGAGCTTTGAGCTCAAGGCTCGCAACTTATAGCTCGCAGCTATTATTTATATCTGAAAATTATTCTCCCTCTGCTTAAATCGTATGGACTCATCTCCACTCCCACTTTATCACCCGGCAAGATCCTGATGTAATTCATCCTCATTTTCCCCGAGATGGTTGCCAATATTTCATGCCCATTTTCCAGCTTCACCCTGAACATAGCATTTGATAATGCTTCTACAATTACTCCATCTTGTTTGATCAGGGGTTGTTTCGACATACGATTTTTGGAGGCGCAAAGATAAGCGGATATAGCGTAAAAAAGAAAAAACGAGACGGATTTTTATGGTTTGGTTGTTAACCGTGACACCGTTAACTCATTTTTTAAGGATTTCTTTGGCCAAATAACCGTGACACGGTTTGTCCGCGCGGTTATGCGGGCTTCTCGAGAGGCACTTTTGTCATTTGCAGGTGCAGGTTCTGTAATTGGTGCACTCCAATTGGGTGGCTGAAATGACGGCGGTCTTCCCTGTACCACATCTCGATATTTGAGAAGTCTCCTATTTTCGGAGTCACGATCCGGAAAGCACCCTTCATATATTTTGTTCCCTCCCCATTCAGGTCCTGCTTCTGAAAGCCGAGTTTCAGAAGTTGTTGCTCATCGACAGGGATCGGGTACATGTCCTCCGGACTGTACCAAAATTCCTGTACCCCATTGTCCACTAACGCCTGGTGTTCTTCATGACTGATCTCTACCACAGCTCCCTCTCTTTCCACTCCCTCATCATTGACCTTGATGATATCTCCTGCTTTTAATTCTCCAAGTTTTAGCATGGCAATCGGTTTTAATAATTCAATTTACGAAACTTTAAAAAATGACAAATGAAATTTATTCGTTGAGACTTGCTCTTTGCAAACCAAGTGTAGCAAAAAGCTTAGTCGAGTAATCCCGCCGGGGCGGAAGGTAAAATGCCTTTGCATCCTGTCGCGGAAATTGAGTTCAGAACTTGTTCTGAGGTTCACACCTGTGATCAGGAACGTTTCCTATAATTAATAACAGCCCAGCCATTGAGAACTACGGCAAAACCCAAAATTGTCAAAAGCTGGTATTTAATATCAGCCAGGCTGCTTCCTTTCAGAACAACCATCCGGATCACTTCAATAAAATAGGACACAGGGTTGAATTTGGTAATAACCTGCGCCCAGCCGGGCATGCTATCAATAGAAGTATATAAACCACCCAGCAAAACAAAGATCATCATGATAAAAAATGAAATAAGCATAGATTGCTGCTGGTTGTTGGCATAGGTTGATAACAACAGACCAAGGCCAAGTACCGCCAGCAAATAAATAGCAGCAAAAAGGTAGATCGTAAAAAAACTTCCGGCAGGAACAATTCCGTAAACAAGCCAGGCTATCGTGCCGCCGATCGAAAAAACCAACAGTCCAAGGCACCAGAACGGAATTAATTTACCAAGGATGAAGTGATATTTTTTTATAGGTGTTACATTGATCTGCTCAATGGTTCCGATCTCTTTCTCCTTTACAATATTAACGGCGGTAAGATTTGCCCCGACCATCGTCAGCAATAATACCAGGATCCCCGGCACCATAAAGAATTTGTAATTCATCAATGGATTGAACCAGTTAGAAGAAACAACATCAATAGTTGTCTCAGGACTAAACCTGGGGAACTGTATCCATTGTAATCTCACTTCACCATTGTAATCCTGGATGATGGTTCGCAGATAAGCACTGCCTAAGCCCGCTTTTACCCCGTTGATCGCATTAACAGCTAAAAAAAGTTTTGCCTCGTCCTCTTTCACAAGGTCTTTCTCGAACGCGGCAGGTATTTCCAGGATAAGGTCGGCTTTGTCATGCTCTATTTGCTTCATGGCGTTGTTGTAAGAATTGGTGTAGTCAGTTAAAATAAAATAACCTGATGCCGTGATCTTGTCGACAAGCTTTCTTGAATAATCAGAATGGTCATGATCAACAACGGCAAGTTTGATATTTTTTATTTCATAGTCTGCTGCCCATGGTAAAATGAGTAATTGAATGGTGGGCATTATGAAAATCACGGCAAGAATTCCTTTGTCACGAAATATTTGCCTGAATTCTTTTTGCAATAAAAATTTCAGTGTTCTCATGCCTTACCCTCCAACGGATATTTTATTGAATGTCTTACCGATTCATGGGAATTCTCCAGTGGAACAGAGTTCCGCGGGATAAACTGACGCAAGGGATGCTCCATCGGAGAACCGTATGATGGTATCATGAAAATGTTTATCATGCTAAACGAATTTTGAAATTTTTGATCGCGAGGCCTAAAAAGAAAAGCATCATGCCTGTAAGGATCAATGTTTCTTTCCAGATCGTCTGAAGACCAGTCCCTTTTATCATCACCGATTTTACAATTATGTAATACCATTTTGCCGGAACTATATTTGATACGATTCGTAAGGGCAACGGCATATTTTCAACAGGAAACATAAACCCGCTTAACATAACAGTGGGAAGAAAAAAGGGCCACCAGGGAAACGAACATGGCCATTTGTTGTGACTCAGCACCTGAAGAGATCAGCAAACCCAGCGATAAAGAAACAAGTGTGAACAAAATGCTTTCGCCCGCAAGCAACACAAGACTTCCATTAACAGGAACGCCCAATACGAATACGCTTAATAATAAAATGCTTGCAATATTAATTGCAGAAAGCATCAGGTATGGAATTGCTTTTGCAATAACAACCATCAGCGGCTTCATAGGAGAAACAAGCATTACTTCCATGGTGCCCATTTCTTTTTCTTTGACAATAGTTATTGCGGTCATCATGGTACAAACCAGTAACAGAACCATGGCCATTACACCCGGAACAAAATTGTAGGCCCCTTTTAATTCCGGGTTATACAGCATTTTTGTTTCCGTCTCAATGGTGTAGGGAAGCTTTCGGTCATGGGTGATCCTTTTTTGATAATCCATGATAATAGCAGTTGCATAATTGGTCAGCGTGTTTGCCACATTTGGATCAGACGCATCTGCGATCAATTGTACCTGCGCTTTATTAAGATGTTGCAGGTCCTCATTAAAATGAGGAGGCAAAACAACTGCCAGTTTGACCTTTCCCTGTTTGAATATTTTTTCAATTTCCCGGTACGAAACGAGGTTTTGGTGAACATCAAAATAATTGCTCGCGTCTATTTGGGCAATTAAAGATGTAGTAGCGGCATCTTTTGACTGATCCAGGATAGCAATGCTGGAATTTTTTACTTCATTTGTCAATGCAAAACCAAAAATGATGATCTGTATCACCGGCATGCCCAGCAAAATGAACATCGTTCGCTTATCGCGAAGTATGTGATGGAATTCTTTTTTTACAAATGAGAGAAATTGACTACCCCCAAACCCCCTGAAGGGGGCTTTCGATGCTGCACTTGTTGTATGGTTTCCGTCTACCATTGTAATTTGATCAAAAACTATTTCATTATTTATTCACCGTCCACCTTACTCACTTCTCGTCGCCTTCCTCGCCAGTTTCAAAAACACTTCATCCATTGATCGTGCTTCGTATGTTTTTTTCAATTGTGATGGAGTGTCCAGGGCATCGATCCTTCCGTCTACCATAATACAAACACGATTACAATACTCTGCTTCATCCATATAATGGGTAGTTACAAAAATAGTAATACCTTCTGCCGCTGCCTGGTAGATCATTGTCCAGAATTCTCTTCTTGTTACGGGGTCAACACCCGCCTGTCGGTTCATCTAAAAAAACAATTTGCGGTTCGTGAAAAATTGCAACTGAAAAAGCGAGTTTCTGTCGCCAACCCAGGGGCAATTCTTTTACCAGTTTATTCGCTTCATTTTCGATGTGAAGCTGGTTGAGAATATTGCTTGTTTTTTCTTTAATGAATTTGTTCGTCTTACCATAAATGCCTGCATAAAACCGGATATTCTCTTTTACGGTCAGGTCTTCATACAAAGAAAACTTTTGGCTCATGTATCCAATATTCTTTTTGATCTTTTCATTTTCCCTGTATACATCAAACCCGGCAACGCTTGCCGTTCCTGAAGTTGGTAATGATAATCCGCAAAGCATGCGCATGGCAGTTGTTTTGCCGGCACCGTTTGCACCAAGGAAACCAAATATCTCTCCCTTGCTGACTTCAAACGAAATATGATCCACGGCTGTAAACTCACCAAAACGTTTGGTCAATTTATCTGCTTGTATGACGGTACCCCTGTCCCCTAAAGGAGTATTTTGAATATTTTCCTTAGTATTTAAATTCATCTCCATCTCATTTGTGATTTAGAATTTTTATTACTCCCCTTTAGGGGTTGGGGGCATTAAAGCCATAAAACAATCTTCAATCTCAGGTTCTGTTTTTTTTATGACCAGGCTTTCGTTTGTTTTTTGTAAATAATTTTTCAGAGTTTCTTCGCTGAAATCTTGTTTCATTACTGCATGATGATACTCTCCAAAGGGATAGGCATCTTCGGTTTGATCGAAATTTTTAAGATCATTCAGCAAATGAAGCATGTTTGACGCACGAGCCGCGATGATCGGTTTTTTAAATTCATCAATGATGCCCTTGGGTGTATTGATGGATAAAACTTTTCCCGATTGCAGCAGAGCTACCCGGTCGCAAAGACCGGCTTCGTCCATGTAAGGCGTGGAAACAAGAATCGTAATGTTTTGCTGTTTGAGGCGCTTGAGCATTTCCCAAAATTCTTTTCTTGATACCGCGTCAACACCAGTCGTTGGTTCATCGAGGAACAAAACCGAAGGGCGATGGATCAGTGCACAACTAAGAGCCAGTTTTTGCTTCATCCCTCCGGATAACTTTCCTGCTCTCCGGTCTTTGAATGGTTCAATTTGTGAATAGATGTCTTTGATGAGATCGTAATTTTCCCGGATCGTTGTTTTGAAGATCGTGGCAAAGAATTCAAGATTCTCTTGAACGGTCAGGTCCTGGTACAATGAAAACCTCCCCGGCATGTAGCCAACCCTGTTCCTTATTTCTTTATAATCTTTTACAACATCATACCCGTCAACAGTTGCAGTTCCTCTATCCGCAAGCAATAAAGTTGTAAGTATGCGAAACAAGGAGGTCTTACCTGCGCCATCGGGACCGATAATGCCAAATAACTCTCCTTTTGGTACATTAAAACTAATCCCCCGGAGAGCTTGTACAGTCTCCTTTTTCTTTCCATAAAGCTTTACGAGATTGTCTGCAACAACTCCCCCATCCCCCGAAGGGGAGCTACGAGTCGCGTTTTTATGGTCGGAGCTTATCATGAAAATATTTCTCCTCATTCCCCTTCAGGGGACAGGGCAAATTTTACCTCACCATACATTCCAATCTTCAGGTAACCATCATTCTTCACTTTCACTTTGATAGCATAAACAAGATTTGCTCTCTCATCTTTTGTCTGAATTGTCTTCGGTGTAAATTCAGCTTTATCCGAGACCCAGGTAATAGTTCCGGGCATTTTCCGGTAGTTGTTTGCGCCGCTATCGATGAACACTGCTACCTGCTGTCCCAATTTTATTTGTGGCAGTTGATCCCCGGTCACGTAGGCCCTTAAATTCAGAGTTGACAGGTCTGCGATCTTGTATAAGGGTTTTCCGTTTGAAGTGATCTCCCCTGTCTCCGCATATTTTGTGATCACTGTTCCATTGATGGGGTTTGTAATATTTGTTTTGTTTAATTGTTCCTGTAATTGTTCTGCCCGTTTCTGAAGCGGCTTGCTTTCGCTCAGTATGCCCCGGTTTTGGGTTGCAACATTATTCCTTTGAACATTTATTTGTTGCTGCGTAACATTCATTTGTTTCTTTACCGATTCAATTTGAAAGTTGATATCATCAAGTTGTTTTTTTGTTGCTGCATCTTCTTTTAAAAGATTTTCGATCCTTGCCTGTTCGTGCAGGAGATTGTCGAGTTGCGCTTGCTGAACTTTTAATTGATCCTGTAACATTTTTATTTGGGGAGTAGCGTCAGAAGTTTTTTGATTTAACGCAGCTATACTGGCCTGTACCTGCTGCTTTTGTAAACTGAGATCAGTGGGATCGACAAGACCTACTACGCTGTCTTTTGCAATTGTCGACCCTTCGTCGATGTCCAGGGAAAGAATTTTTCCGGAAGCGGAAGCGGATACGATCACCTCATCAGCTTCAAATGTACCGCTGGCATCAAACGTATTTCCATTGCGGTTGCACGCCGTAAAAAATATGATCGACAAAGCAGTAATAGTTCTTGCATTCATAAAAAAGATTTATTGTTTGCCCAGAGTGGTTTGATAATTTATTTCTGCCTGTAGCAACTGGATCCGATGAACGATCAATGATTGCCTTGCCAGGGCCTCATTATTTACGTTGCGGACATAGTCGTCCGCAGTCATTACACCATTTTCTAACTGCGCCTGGGCCGCTTTTTTCACCTCTTCCCTGAGATCAATAATGGCCTGGTCCGTTGCGATAAGCTGTTCATATTTTTCGATTTCAGATTGCTGTGCCTTTAATGTTGTGCTGGTGTTGAGCAGGAAAGTCTCTTTTTGTATATCGACCATCTCTTTGTTGACTTCATTTAGCTGTTTCTCCTTTTTTAATGTATAGAGCCCTCCGAGCGGCCAGTTCAATCTCACGCCACCAAGCCAGATCCAATCAAACTCATTTTTCAGGAAGTTGAGACCGGGTTTGCCATAGCCCCCTTGTGCAAACAAACTGACCTTGGGCAAATTCTTTGCCGTTACCAATTTATTTTGATGGAGGATGAGTTGAGACTGGTTTTCATAAAGCTTTAATTCGGGTCGTGAAATAGCTGAATCAGGACTGACTGCTATCTGCGGCCTTTCGAAAACAATTGTATCATTCAGCGGTTGATTTAAAAACAAAGCCAGTGTTTGGATCAATCCTTTCCTGGTTGCCTTTAATTCAATTACACGCTGATCAATTTGCAACAATTGTGCTTTTAGCAAATTCAGATTTGATTTAAATGCAACACCATTCTTCACCTGGGCCTCGACCTGTTTTATGCCAACAAGTACATCCTGCCTTGTGAGATCGGTTTGCTTAATTTCCTCGTCTATAAACAAAACACCGAGGTAAACCTGGTTGATACGGCTTTTTACCTGGTATAGTTCAACTTCTACTTTTTGTTGTTCCACCTCCGCATTTAATTCCACCGTTTGTCTCTGCTGCCTGATCATGCCCCCATCGTAAACCAGTTGATTAAGATCGGCGACCATCTTGTATTGATCCTTATCCGGTGGCAAAATGGTTATACCCGGAAAAGTGAGATTGAATCCTGTAACATCCGACTGATAAGATGCTTGCCCGCTGACGGTAAACTGGGGCAGGTAGCCTTTTTCAAGATTTTCAATCGTGATGTTTTCGGTTTGCTGCACCAGTGCTTTTTGCTTTATAGCCGGGTAGTTCTTTTGAGCCAGGTCATAGGTCTGCGGAAGTGTAAGCCGATCGATGGTTTGAGCTGAAGCCAGGTTTGAAAACACCATCATTGGTAAGAGCCATCTTTTCATGGTCAAATTATTTTTTGATTGCGTCTATAATAAATTTCGACACCTCGCCTTTTCGTTGCTCCAATATTTTATCAAACATTGCCTTGTCTATGTTTGTGACAAGTTGGAACATGGGTCTGGCGACAAAAGGAAAAACACACAGAGAGATAATATTTAACAACAACTGCAATGGGTTAACAGGTTTAATGATCCCTTTCTTCACTTCTGCCTGTACGTCATCAACGAATTTTTTTACAGGGGGTTTTCGGGTACCCATCATTTTTTTTATGAAAGTTTCAGGTTGCCGGTTCACTTCATTTAAAACAAAAATGGGTAGATAGGGAGTTCGTCGCATCTGGTCTATGTACTCTGCGACAAACAATTCTATTTTCCTGAACAAAGACTCTTCCGACTCGAATATTTTCACGAGCCTGGGAAAAAAATGCTGGGATAACTCCGTAAATATTTTTTCGAACAGTTTTTCCTTGCTTCTGAAATAATAATGAAGCATGGCTTTATTGATACCAGCTTCATCGGCTATGTCCTGCATCCTCGCTCCTGCCATGCCTTCTCTCAAAAAGATCTTTTTGGCCGCAGCTAAAATCTTCTCTTCTGTATTTTGTTCTTTTTTAATATTAACCATGTGATTTAACCAAATGGTTAACAAAAGTAAATAAAAAATTGAATACCAGAAATGATATTTTTAAGGAGCCTCTGAACAATCAATCACCGGTGAGGGTAATTGACTTCTGCATTTAGAGGGAAATCTTCCTTGTTTGTCCTTTGCTATCGGTAATTTGAACAGAAGATACATTGTCACCAATGGAGAGAATCCTTGATGACTGGGACAAAAAGGACGAACCGTAATAAAACTCTTCTTTACAGATCTGCCCGTTTTTGAATTGGATCAATGCGCTTACGTCCGAGGGATTCAACGTCAAAACTTTCTTTTTCCCATTCAGTGCAAATAACCTGAGGGAGCCCAAATGTTCACTGGATGCGATCAAATAGCGACCATTATTGCCTGCTAGTTTAGCCAGGGCTTTTCCATTTCCGGGGATGCAGATACCACTCTGCAATATTGAAAGCGGAGTAAAGCTGCCATGGCCGTCACCTTTCAATAATAATCCGTTGAAGGCATCATACCTGCCAATCGAAACCTCGGTTCCATAATCATTCCCACTGATGAGGACGTCTAAATTTCCATCTCCGTCAAAATCATCGGCCACCATTCCGTTTAAAAGGGAAGTCTGTGCTTGTTTGGGAAGAGGTATCATGGTAAACTTTCCCTGGCCATCATTTCGTAAATAACATGACTGCAGCATTGTTGCTTTTAAGCGAATGGCATTGGCTCGTTTGTCTTGCGGAATGATTTGATCCATGGTTGCCAAAGCAAATGATTTATAGTCGGGGAACTGTTTTTTCAGGGCTGGTAATCTCTCTATGATCTCATCCCTGCCATTTGCTGGAAATTCTTCTAACCTGCCATGCCGATCAGGAAGAAACAGGGAGGGAATTATCATAAAACCGTTGTTACTTCCAAAATCTCCGGCTGTAGCATAAACTGGATATTGATCAGTGGGTTGATAAAGTGTATTTAAGCCAAGGTTTCCAATTATATAATCAGTTCTGCCGGTGTGACGGAAATCCCCCGCAACAATTGAGTTCCACAATCCGGGTTTATCACCGATCCCTGATGATGATGTTACATTTTCAAATTTTCCATTCTTGTTTTTCAAAAACACAACAGGCATCCATTCACCTGCAAGAATCAGATCAGTTTGGCCATCATTATCAAAATCGGAGAACAGTGCATCACACACCATCCCAATGTTCTTTAATGCAGGTGCCACTTGTTCTGTGACATCAGTGAATTTCACTTTACCATTCTCAGAATCATTTCTGAGAATGAAGCTACTGACTGGCCTGGGATAGTGCCAGGGATCTACACGGCCGGATACAAACAGATCAAGTCTTCCATCACTGTTAAAATCGAATGCTCGTACACAAAGCTTACTCGTATGGTCTTCCGGCAATGCAGTTGAGTCAAGGATAAAGTCACCTTTGCCGTCATTGATGTATAGCCTGTCCTGGTAAGATTTATTGCCGGATTCATATTGAAACCCTGCGCTGGCGATATAGATGTCAGGCTTGTTATCTCCGTTTGCATCAAACAATAGCAGCCCTCCGTCCTTAAAGCGCATCGGGTTTTTATTGTACAGGTCTTTTTGGATGAACAAACCATTCGTTTGTTGAAGGAAAATTTGTGCAGGGTTTGATGAATTGCCACCGATCACTATATCATCAAGGCCATTTCCATCTATATCGGCTGATGCCAAAGCGGGGCCATACTCTGAGAACTTATGGGGCAATACGGATTGAACATCAAAATCTATAAAATCAGCATCTTTATGACGGTAAGTAATACCCAACGATTTTGTGACATTATTAAATATTGCGCCGGCATTAACGACAGGTTGTTCGTTCGGATCTATTTCTTTTGCCTCTTCAATGTTAAGCGTTACAACCTGGTTGGCCTTTATATTTTTTATCGTTTGTTTTTTATTCTCCCGCCATTTTACAACGAGTGAATCAACAACTAAGATTTTGCCCAGCCCAAAATGAGCTATTCCTTCCACTGTAGACAGGTAGCCGCGATAGGGGTTATTGTCAAAGGCCTGAAGTTTGCCGTGATCGTAATAAATTGTTACAATAGCGCCAATGCCATTAATATTTTGTTGATCTCCGTTGAATTTAACTTTTAGAAAATGATTATTGATGGTGTCTTTGTCCCTCGTCGTGTTTCTATATAACAATGCCTTATCATTAATATTGTTTATGATGAGGTCCGGCGCACCGTCATTGTCAAAATCTGCCCACGCTGCTCCATTTGAAAAAGTAGGTTGATCTAATCCCCACTCATTCGTTACATCTTTAAATGTGAGATCACCATTATTATGAAAAGCATAATTGTGGAGTTTAACCTCCGGGATCTGTTTCAAAATTTGATCTTTTGCCATAAAACCGGTTGCATTCTTGCGGTAACTCATAAAGTCATGGTCACTTACATCCTTGGGAAATCCATTCGTAATGATAAGATCACGGTAACTGTCATTATCGAAATCCGTTACCAGGGGATCCCAGCTCCAATCCGTTTGGGCAATGCCACTCATGAACGCTATATCACTAAAAACAGGAGCGCCGATCGTATCATTATCTCCCAGCCCCGGTCCCTGGTTCAATGCTAAGGTGTTGCGTACATATTGAAATTGATAGCCGTAATTTTCAAAATTTTGATAGGTCAGGTAATTGCTGGTAGCCTGTATCATTTTTTTACGGTAGTTATCGGGCGGATTCATGTCAAGCTCGATCACATCAGGCAGACCATCATTATTAATATCAGCTACATCCTGCCCCATCGAATTAAAGGAAGTGTGTTTGAAATATTCTTTCGTTCGGTTTGAAAAGGTACCGTCATGATTATTGATATAAAGAATATTGTTTGACAAAAAATCATCGGAGACATAAATATCTTTCCAGCCATCATTATTGATGTCGCAAACCGTAGCTGCATGTCCATAGCCATTGTAAGTTACTCCTGCCTGGTCTGATACATCATGAAAAACACCGTGCTTCAAAACCGGGTCCATATCATTGCGAAATAGTCTACCCCTGTTTGGACCAGCGTCTGGTGGTTTCGTTGTGTTTCGCAAAGACTGTCGTATTGTATCCATTTGACGCTTCATTAACGGCAAGATACATATCGAGGTCTCCGTCGTTATCATAATCAAAAAAACTCGCCATGGTTGATTGAACATGAATATCCAAACCATATTCGGCCGCCATGTCCTTAAAATGCGGAATGCCCTCTTTATCTATTCCCTGGTTTATGTACAAAATATTTCTTCGCCGCAACGAATCTTTGTAAATGGTATTACAGATATAAATATCATCAAGGCCATCGTTGTTTATGTCAATGATGGAGACTCCCCTCGCCCATCTTCCCATTCCTTCAACACCTGCTTTTGCAGTAATATCTTCAAAATGAAAATTGCCCTTGTTGAGATATAATTTACACGGCACCATATTGCCTGTTAAATAAATATCCTGTAGCCCATCCTTGTTAAAATCACCAATACCAACGCCACCGCCGTTGTAGATATTTACAACATCCAGTGGATTGATTGAATCATTCTCAACGATTTGATTATTGAATGTAATTCCCGAATGAGATGAAGAGATTTTTTTAAATAAAGTTTTCTTTTGATCACAGGCAGCTAAAGCAAGTGATAAGATTATAAACAGCGATGGAAGAAATTTCATACACACAATAAATAGTACATAAGTAAATGTAAGAGAAATGAATTCTAATCAATAAAAAAGGCTTCTCTTTTAAAGAAGCCTTTCTATGCGAATTGTTATTTTAGTAACCGGGGTTTTGCGTTAAGTTAGGATTCGAAGCCCTGGCACTTTGTGGTATTGGCAAGAGTGTCCGAGTTTGTGTTGATTGCTGTATTGTATAAACCATGCTTTTGTCCATCATGTGTTGGACCGGGCGCCGGATTCGGAACAGGGTCAGTAGCTTCCCTCTACAGTTCCGTTGGCGGTATTGATAAAATCTACAGCTACATCTGTACCCGCCCTCAGAATATCAAAGAATGTAGAATATTCGCCAGATAATTCATGCCTGTATTCGCTCAATACCATTTGAAGAGGATCAGTGATAGGCTGACCGGGATCTCCTTTATAGTCTGCACTATCCTGCATCGCTGGTGCTGTTCCACCCCATGCCCTGTCTCTTACTAATTGCAGATCAGCCATAGCTCCGGCAGCATCACCATTACGCACCTTACATTCGGCTCTGCTGAGTATCACTTCTGCATAGCGCATCATTATCTGGTTTTGATCTCCAAAAATATGTCCTTTACCATCAGGACCATTATTATTGCCGGTGAGATTTGGATCCCTCCATTTTTTTGCACATACATATCCGGTACGGGCTTTATCATCACCATACCAGGGTTTGGTTAAAGTTCCAACAGTATTTATAATGTACCGTTATCAGCCATATATATTGGATTGCCCGAAGCAAAGCCTGCTACTACAGGAGGATATCCTTTTATGCCACCCCATTTAGCAATAATTCCGGGACTTTGCAATGCATCACCAGGGCCTACGATGGTCAGTAATTTACGTTTATCACCTTGCTGATAAGAATTCCACAGTGCGGGATTACCATAATCATAACCTTGTTGTGTGATTTCTTTTGGCCAGCTAAAACTGTCTATCCAGCCAAGCTCAGCTCCGGTGGTTGCCAGCTTCCACCCCAATCCTGCGGCTCACCTGGTTTTAAGTAAAACTGAACTTCAAAAAGAGATTCATCATTATTTTGATGATCGTATTCATTTACATCTGCAAAATTTGGTAACAGATGATAGTTACTTGTTAGTTCAGGATTATTGAATGCTGTCAAAGCTCCAGTATAATCTTTTAACCACATACGAGCTGAACCTTCATAAGCATAAGCTGCACCTTTTGTTGCCCTGCCCAGATCGGCAGTAGGAAGATCCTGTCTTTGACCACAACAGAGCTTCCGCTTGTTGCATATCAGCTACTACCTGCGCAAATACTGAATCCCTTGACGACCTTGCAGTCAACCCATCAGATCCTGTAGCGAGTTCAAGAGGTACACCGCCAAAGCAAGCAGCCAGGTAATAATACATAGTTCCCCGAAGGAAATAGGCTTCGCCGGTTAAGCGGTCTGCCAATGCTGCGTCAACAACACCATTCTTCTTTGCGGTCTCTACTACCGGAATTGCATAATTGGCTCTTGCTATTCCAATATAAAGATTGTTCCAAAAATCATTAAGCCCGACGAAGTTAGAGGGGATCTGGTAGTTGTTCCAGGATACATCGGCGCCCCAGTTAAAAAAGTCGTGCGTGCCGAAATTAGCCCTGTACCAAAGACATTTTTTAAGCAGGTTACTATTCTGGTATGTATCATAAATACCATTAACAGCTCCGATCACATTATCCTTCGAAGCGGCTACAGTTTCCGCAGGTAAACCAAATGAATTCGTTTGGTTTAAAAAGCTTTTTTTACATGCCAGTGGAATGACTACGCAGGTAAAGGCTACTATGCTGGTGATGATTATTATTTTAATTCGTTTCATATTGTTGAATTTTCGCTCTTTTTTAAAATGTTACATTTATACCAAAGGTGAAATACTTTGATGACGGATATGTGCCGGCATCAATGCCATTCTGGGTAGCGCTGCCTCCCGTCATACCGATCTCTGGATCAAGCCCTGTATATTTGGTAATAAAGAAAAGATTTTGAGCTGATACGTATATTCTAAATTTCGTAATGGAATATCTGTTCAATAAACTTGTTGGCAACGTATAACCTACTGAAACATTTTTAAGTTTCAGAAAACTTCCATCTTCAACCCATACGTCGGAAGGGACATTATTAATAGAACTGTTATCTCCGGCAGTGCCAGCTGCCCTTGCATATCTGTCTGATGGATTGCTTGGTGTCCAGTGATTCTTGAAATATTTTTCACTTACATTCTCTGATCCAACTCCTCCTCTCCGTGCAAGGCTTTCCAGGTTACTTTCAACGTAGTTCAATATTTTATTTCCGTAGGAGCCATAAAAGTATAAGTTGAAATCCCATGCTTTGTAAGTTGCATCAAAATTAAGCCCGCCAAAGAACTTGGGCTGAGGGCTTCCAATGTGTGTTCTATCCTCCTCGTCTACCTTACCATCTCCATTGAGATCCGCAAAGATTCGATCACCGGGTCGGGCAACGGCACCGGGGCGATATATACCACCGGGAGCAGAAGCATTCAAATCATCAATTTGTTTTTGGGATTGATAGATGCCGATCGCCTTATAACCATAAAATTCTCCAATCGGACGTCCAACATATGAACGGGTATAATCATCCCATCCCTGGAAGCCATTTAAAACCAAGCCCCCCAAATTCGATACGTGATCAGTTCCACTCGCGATACTGGTAAGTTCATTTTTAATACTTGTCAATGTTAGGCCAATGCCGTATTGAAAATCTTTTCCTGATTTACCCCTGTAATTAGCAGCAAACTCAAAACCTTTATTGGTCATACTCCCAACATTTCGTGTTAAGTTTAAAAATCCCGTTTGAGCTGGCGCTGTTAAGAATAAAAGAAAATCCTTTGAGTCTCGTTGGAACCAATCAACAGTAAAGGTCAAAGCACCATTCATAAATGCAGCATCTAAGCCTATATCAGTCTGCTTATCAGTTTCCCATTTTAGTTTTGGATTAGCCGGTTGGCTTGGTGCAACACCACTTTGATAAATTTTATTAAAAGGATAACCGAAATTATCTGCGCCTCCGCCATTTATGTTTGACGGGTAAGGTCCTCCATAAAGGGCCTGGTATTGGAATAATCCGATTGGGCTTTCATTGCCCACTTCTCCATAACCGCCTCTGAGCTTGAGGTCATTAAGCCAACTCACATTTTGTAAAAACGATTCATTTTTTATTCTCCATGCAACAGCAGCCGAAGGGAACGTACCATATTTATGCCCGGTGTCAAACTTTGAAGACCCATCTCGTCTTACTGTGCCGGTTATCATGTATTTGTCGGCAAACTGGTAGGTTAATCTTGCAAATGATGAAGCGAGGGTGTAGATGTTCTGTCCGTTTCCGGTGTTCGTTCCGGGAATATTTCGATCGAGGGTCAGGTTATTAACCGAAGTCAGATCTCTTGTAATATTATTTGTCGGGATACCACCACCTCCCATACCTGTCCATGTATTTTTCTGGGCGGAAACACCACCAACAAAATTGATCGCATGTTTGCCAAAAGTTTTGTCATAGGAAAGAGTATTCTCCCATAACCACTCAAATGTGCGATTTATGTTTTGGTGATAGTTTGCAGGAGTTGTAACAGAACCTGGGTATTGATCGGCGGCCCTGGTATCGGATGGTGAAAAATAAAAGCCTGAATAATTACTGACGTTTGCACCAAGGTTTGTTTTGAATTTAAGACCATCATAAAGCGCAAACTCCAAGTAAGAAGTTGCAAGTATATAATTAGTTATATTTTTAGATTGGTTGGTTTCAACATTGTAAACTGGATTACCAAAGCCGCTTACAACATTGTTAAGCGGATTGTAAAATCCATAATGGCCATTTCCGTCTTTGATCTGGTAGGTAAGCCTGCTACCGCTGTCCAGGGTAGGTGGATTTACGGCTACTTGACGGAGGCCATTTCCTCCTGTTCCGAGCGGAGTATTGGCATCCTGGTAAGAATATTTAACGCTGGTTGATGACCTAAGCCATTTGGTGGGCTGGTAATCGAGATTAGCATTTAGGCTATATCTCTTAAAGTACGAACCAATCACAATGCCTTTTTGGTCATAATATCCAAACGACATAGCAGTTTGCACTTTGTCACTTCCTCCGCGGATACCAAGGTTATAATTTTGCGTTATCCCGGTTTGGTAAACAGCATCTTGCCAATCCACCGTGTGCAACGCATCGGGAGTATGCCATATGGGTAATCCATGATAATTATGTGTTGAATCAGCCGCTTCCACCTCATTGGAAAGTGCTGCAAAGTCCTGTGCATTTAACAGATCATATTGTTTAGGCTTGCTTTGACTAGATACGTACATATCTAAAGAAACCTGTACCCTATTCTTTAAACCTTTCTTTGTTGTAATTATTACCACTCCATTGGCCGCACGTATACCATAAATAGCGGTGGCAGATGCATCTTTCAAAACATCAATAGTAGCAATATCATTTGGGTTAATGTTATTGATACCTCCTGTTGTAGGATAACCATCCACCACATATAATGGCGCATTGCCACCCGGAGCTAAACTACCAATACCTCTTATTATTACACTAACATTACCACCCGGCGTCGCATCATTATTTATTACTTGTACACCGGCAGCCCGGCCTTGCAAAGCCTGGTCCAATGTTGTTACAGGAACCTTCTCAATTTGACTTGCAGTTACTGAACTGACGGCACCTGTTACATCCCGGCGCTTTGAAACTCCATAACCAATTACCACTACCTCATTCATGCTATTGTTAACAATTTGCATTATTGAATTGGCAACAGTAGTTCCCTGTACACTTACCTCGTTCGCCTGGTAGCCAACATAGGTAAATACAAGTATATTCGAATTGGCAGGCAGTGTAATCGAATATTGTCCGTCAGCATTGGTGGTGGTCGAAACATTCGTTCCTTTCACGGTAACCGTAGCATTGGATAGGGGTTTGGAATCGGGGTCAGTTACTCTTCCCGTAACAGTTTTCTGCTGGGAGAACGCGTTGGCAGAAAAAAAGAAAAGAAAAACGGTGGATGCAAAAAAATATCGGATCTTCTTTTTATAAGCAGCAGATGAATTTCTCATAAAGCAAAGCGTTTAGCGTTATAGATGTTATTGTTTAATACTTTTAATTGTCAGAATTACATTTTTTCATTTACTTATAAAAAAACCTCTCACCTTTTACAATAAGGGCACTAAATAGTTAGTGCCCTTTAAACTAACGATGCTGTGAGATAACTATTGAACTCTTTTTAAATGATTGAAATACGTAATCGTTTACACAACTTTCCAAAAAAGAGGGCGAACATGAAGAATGGGCTTGGCGTTTTTCATTACAGGCCGTAATGAAAATTAAAACCTTCAGAAAAAATCTCATATGTCGCAATTGTTTTAGTTCAATCAATCGATTGAAAACATCACGTCAAATTTATTTTTATTTTTTTTGGATAAATGATACTTTATTATCCATTATCCATATCTTTTTTTCCAAGTTTGGTTGAAGAGGAAAATGATCCTTGTATTAACAAGAATTAAGTAGCCGCTAGCTCTAATGTTTCAACTTGTCTATTGATAAAATCGATTTCCTGTAAAGTCAGGGTTATATCGCTGGCCTTTGCATTTTCAGAAGCCTGCTTTTCATTTCTTGCACCGGCAAGTACTATTGTAATTCCAGGTTGCTCAATTGTCCATCGTAAAACTAATTGGGCTAAAGTTGCTCTTTTGTCATTGGCCAAAGGCCGCAAAGTATCGAGCATCTTATTTACTCTTTCTACATTTTCCGAAGAAAAATATGCAAGCCCCTGCCTGTGATCCCCTTCACTAAAAATATGCCCGGGCTTTAGTTTGCCCGTAAGTAGTCCTCTTTGTAAAGGGCTATACGCGATGATCGATTTTTTATTTTCGATGCACCAGGGTACTAAATCCTTTTCAATTTCACGAAGTATCATACTGTATGGAACCTGGTCGGAGGCCAGCTTAAATGTTTCTCCTGCTCTTTTCATTTGCGACACTGAATAATTACAGACCCCCGCTTCTCTGATCTTTCCCTGTTCTTTCAATTTGATCATAGCTTCCATGGTTTCAGAAACCGGTGTAGTGGAATCTGGCCAGTGAGCCTGGTAGAGGTCGATATAATCTGTTTTTAATCTTTTCAAAGAATTTTCACACTCCTCTCTTATATTCTTCGCTGATGACAGCTTATACAAGTCAATATCACTTCCGTCCATTGATTTACTGCTAAACCAGAACTCACCCTCCTTCCGATCCCAACGCAATCCATACTTAGTTAATATCTGTACCTTATCCCGTGGTAATTGTTGTAATGCTTCAGCAATAATCTCTTCACTTAACCCCTGTCCATAGGCAGGAGCCGTGTCAATTGAGGTTATTCCATGTTCGTATGCGGCAAGGATAGCTTTAACCGATTCACGCCTGTCATTTCCACCCCATCTCCAGCCTCCAATGGCCCAGGCACCAAAAGTGATCACTGAACAATTTAGATCAGTCTCGCCTAAGTTCCGATAGTTCATGTTGCAAATATTAGCTTTTATGTTTCCCGATCATTTTTCTCCGGCCATTTCCATTATCACATTCCATTCTTTGTCAGTAACTGGCTGAACAGACAATCTGCCGATTCGAACAAGAGCCATGTCCTTTAATCTTTTTTCTTTTTTTATAGCATCAAGCGAAACAGGTTTTTTTAATTTCTTATAAGGTTTCAGATCAACAACCACCCATGCTGCTTCGTCTGTTGTTGGATCCTGGTAAGCCTCTTTGGCCACTTTGGCAATTCCAACTATCTCTAATCCCACATTACTATGGTAAAATAAAACTTCATCACCTTTTTTCATTGTCTTCAAATGATTGCGGGCTGCATAGTTGCGCACACCTGTCCATTCGGTTTGTTTGTCTTTTTCGAGTTGCTCCCAACTGTAAGCATCAGGTTCCGATTTTACAAGCCAGTACGACATATTTGAGATTTGATTCCAAAGGAACTCCTTCGGAGGATTTGAAATTTGTTCCTGCATATCAAAACTAAAATTTAAATTCTCAAATTTAAAATCTCAAATTCCTGTCCAACTAAAATCCTCCCTAATCAATTTAAGGATCGCCTTTTTATTTTTTAAAAGATCAAATCCGAAATGACATGGGCAGATGGGACGGACCATTAAAGTCATTTACATATTTCGCATGTGCGGGGCAACCAGCCGGCATTTCCGGTCTGTCGTCAGGCTGACTTTTGGAGGCCGGCTTTTATTTACTTTTACATCTTAACCATTTAATGCGAAGCTGGTGAAGAAAATTGCAAAAAAACATCCGTTGGCTATTCGATGGTTTCATTGGATCAATTTCCCGGTGCTGGGGGTCATGATATGGAGCGGTCTTCTTGTATACTGGGCCAATGATGTTTACAAAATAGGTTTCGGCGATAAAACTCTTATCAAATTTTTTCCCGGGTCTTTTTACCAGGCCTTTCATATCCCGTTTCGATTAGCGCAAGGCATGGCGTATCATTTTGTCTTTATGTGGCTTTTCTTTTTGAATGGTATCTTATATGTTTTGTATACCATTTTTTCAGGTGAATGGAAATATTTATTGCCCAACCGGCGATCATGGAAGGAGGCGTGGCTGGTTTTGTTACATGATCTGCACATAAGAAAAGCAAAACCCCCGCAGGGAAAATATAACGCAGCGCAGCGAATAGCTTATACTGCGATCATCGTCATGGGCATCGGTTCAATTCTAACGGGACTTGCTATTTATAAACCCGTTCAACTTGGCTGGCTCACGGCAATATTCGGAGGATATAAAATGTCGAGAATCATCCATTTTGCCCTGACCATTGGGTATGCATTATTTTTTGTGATACATATTGTACAAGTGATTATTGCCGGCTGGAATAATTTTAGAGCCATGGTAACCGGTTTCGAAGTTGTCAAATCCCAGGAAGATCAAGTGTTACGACCCGAACCTTTGCCGATGCCTGTTGGACCTGGAATACCCAATGTGCCGGAGGTTATTACGACAGAAGAAAAAACCGAAGACGAAGAAATTCACGAATAAAATTCAGAGACATGTCAAATTTTATCAGCAACCTTTTTAAAAGTAATAAAAAACTGACGGTGGATCAACTTATCGTCAAGAAGACCATCGTTTCCTTCTTTTTTCTGTTTCTTTTTTTTGGCGGATGTATTTGGGCGTGGAAATGGCTGCGCCGGCAGCCGCTGGACAGTGACATCCGCGGAGCTATTCAGCAACCTCTCCGTGATGTCCTGAATACGAATGAACTTATCTTCAATAAAATATTTTCAAAAAATCATCTCACAAAAACATATCCTGCTTCGCAAGCTGTGAAGAAGGTACGATTCAATGGAAAGGTGGGACTGGGTAATGATTTTGACACCGCCACATGGAAATTATATGTGATCAAAAAAAATGGAGATACACTCGCACTAAAGCTTGATGATATCAAAAAACTTCCCAGGGTGGACATCACTTTTAATTTTAAATGCATTGAAGGATGGAACCAGATAACGCATTGGGGCGGTGTGAGATTCTCCGATTTCTTAAAAGCCTATGGACTTAGTGAAGAATCGCAAATGAAATATGTTGGCCTGGTTACACCAAATGAAGAATATTATGTAGGCATTGATATGCCCAGCATTTTGCATCCCCAAACCATCCTGTGTTATGAATTGAATAATCGACCATTGCCGATGAAAGAGGGTTACCCGCTGCGATTAATTATCCCGGTTAAATACGGTATCAAACACCTCAAGCGGATCGGCACTCTATATTTCTCAAATAACCGTCCGCCGGATTATTGGGCCGAGCGAGGTTATGATTATTATGCAGGATTGTGAAAGAAACCACGATTAATTGGATTAAGAAGGATTGAAAGGATATTTGGATCAATAATATCTCCTAAGAATCCAGCAAAATCCTATAAATCGTGGTTCTTTAATCCTGGTTCATCTTTTTATATTTCGTACCTATGTAGTCAATGAAATCGGGTTCTATTCCTTGCTGCCTTATCAGCATTTGCATCTGCGCCCGGTGATGAATGGAATGATAGTTCAATTGCAGGGCGATGTCGATCAATCTTGCCTTCCATCTCTCTCCATCATAACCGGTAAATTCAGCTTCTTCAAATATCTCCTCCTCAGTTTTGCTTTGTAAGTAGTTTATCCATGTCCGGAGGCTTTCATTCCATCTTTCTTCTAATTTTTCAAAAGGGTAAACAGGGTCCCACCAACTCATTTCCGGGGCTTTTTCATCTTGTACTATTCTTGCCATCCATTTATTTTGCGAGTTGACCAGGTGGCTGAAATACTTAACACACCCTGCCCTGTCTGTCAATTCATTTATTTTTTTTAGCATGTTCTTGTTCATGCTGTCGTTGAAAAGAAATGTTTCAATAAGATAGTCTCTCATCAACATGACAAAATGTTTATTTTGAATTGAAATTATTTTTATTCAATGTATCAAACCTTAGAAAACTTGCTTTTTCAGAAGTAGAACCAAGATTTATAGAATTAATAATGATTACGGGGAAAACTAGAATCTTTCTATGGATTTATTTCCTTTTAATCCAATCTAATCTTTAATATCGTGGTTCTTTCTTCCGCTGCGCCGTAGGATTTATTCTGAAACGCTGCCGGTAAGCAGTGGCAAAATGCTCCGGACTATTGAAACCGCAGCCATAGGTGATATCTGCAATGGATTGGTCAGTTGTTGTAACCAGCACCTTTGCATGATTCAATCGCACCTCGGTAAGATACTGGTGCGGAGAAATATTCATGATGGTTTTAAAAATGCGACTAAAGTGGAAAGGACTTACGAGGCAATGCTTTGCCAGTTGTTGCAATGAAATATTCTGGCTAAAATTTTCAAAAATGTAGTTTCTCGCGGTCTCGACAGTGCCAAGATGAAATTGTTTCAAAGAATCAGCAACAGCGGGAATAGGATCTGAATTTGTCAAAATACTGATCACTCTTTCAAGAAGGTCCATCACCATCTCGTCAATTTGTAAACCAGTGGCATTTCTTTTTTCAAGTTTTTTCCAGATACTATTGTGGACATAGTCCAGTTCGGGATTTGATTGCAACAACAGTGAATGTATATCGTTATTTTTCAGGAACCATGCAGCCTGTTTGTATTGTTCTTTTATTTCTTTAAAAAAATCGGTGGTAAACTCGAATACCGTTGTAATATCGGGTTGTCCGTCAATATGACCCGCTACATGTTCATAGCCGGGTTTTGAAATGAGGATCCTGCCGGCATGCATTTCATCCTTTCTGCGGAACGTTTGATATTCAAAAAATCCTTTGCGAATGAAACTGAGACAAAGACTGTTATTGTATTCAACATCTGACACTGAGCAAATATCACAATGACACTTGAAGTCGGTGACGGTATAGAAATCGGACCTGTGCAATATGTGAACATCTGCCAGCATCTCTCAAAGTTAATAATAGCTAAAAATAGCGGGTTCAATTTTTGTTTAATTTTTTATAAAATTTTCAACCTTAAAACCTGGAATGATCACGATTAATAGGCCCCATGTTTGCGTGTTTACTGATGCGTTGGTGTTGCATTATTAGTTACCGGTTTGTTAACACCTGGAACAGGACTGATCCGAAGGAGAAGATGAATGAAACTTAGCAAGATTTCTAAGATGTTCTGTTAATGATTGAAGTTACTTGCGGTATAAACAGATAATCATGAAACAGAATTGGAAAGTTATTGCTGCATTTGCGGTTATTTACCTTGTCTGGGGCACCACCTACCTGGCTATACTTTTTGCCATTAAAGACATACCTCCTCTCTTAATGTCGGCGATGAGGTTCCTTTTGGCAGGCATCGTTCTCTATATCTTTTGCTTGGCAAAGAATGAACAGCATCCCAATTACACTTCATTCCTGAAGATCATGTTTCGCGGAATACTAATGCTGGCAGGAGGAACTGTGTCAGTAGCCTGGGCCGAGCAATATTTACCAAGCAGCACAACAGCTATCATTGTTACTTCCGTTCCATTTTGGTTCATATTGCTGGACAAAAAACAATGGTCTTATTATTTTTCAAATAAAATTTTGATCATTGGATTGATCATTGGTTTTATCGGAGTAGCACTATTGGCAAACTCTAATCATACCGAGTCTTTAGATCCAGCACATGCTTTTAATAGAACAACTGCGACTCTTGTACTCATTGCTGGCGGCGTTGCATGGACCAGTGGCTCTCTTATTTCAAAATACAAGCCAACAGGGCAATCCCTGCTAATGATCACAGCTATTCAATTAATAGTCTCCGGCTTCTTTTGTTTGTTCATAAGCATATTCACCGGCGAATCGGATCATTTTTATTTTCCACAGGTACATAGGGACGCCTGGCTGGGATTTCTCTACCTCGCCGTATTTGGCTCTATCCTTACTTATATCTGCTATCTATGGCTGCTGAAGGTAAGACCGGCAGCGCAGGTAAGTTCCTACGTATATGTAAACCCGGTCGTGGCAATATTATTGGGTGCTGTTATAGGGAAAGAGCAAATCACCGTACTGCACCTCGTTTCGCTTGGGATCATTTTATGCGGAGTGTTGTTTATCAACCTGCCCAGGTACAAGATTTCAAGATCAAAAAATTTATCTGTTGCTTAAAAAATAAACATTTTAAAAATGATAGTTAGGATCTGGCATGGCCGAACGAAAACAACGCATGCCGAAACATATCGTCAATTTGTGATCGAAACAGGCATCAAAGGCTATACTTCAACCGACGGGAATCTTGGTGCACAGATCTGGCAGCGGGATGAAGGAGATATCACTCATATATGGACCGTGTCGTGGTGGAGGGATATGGAAAGCATCAGGGCATTCGCAGGCGATGAAATTGAAAGGGCTAAATATTACGCTGACGATAAAAAATATCTATTGGAATTCGAGCCAACTGTGACACATTATGAGGCATTTGATTTTGCCCCTATCCCCTAAAGGGGAATATTAACCTTTACACTGCAAACTCAAGTTCCATTTATTGGATTGGGTATACAAATAACTTAATACCAATGGCTGTTCGCTCCGATTTGTCTAAACGGCCATGGAATGGAAAGAAGAATGATCAAAAGAGCGAGAAGATAAAAAACCAACGTACGCCGGTGTTTTGATTTATCGGTGATCGCCTTTTTGCCCTGGGCCTTTCCAATATGAAGAAGAATAATGGCGATAAGCATTCCGATGAAATGTTCGATCGCAAAAAACCTGGCAGAAGGATCTTTCATGGCGGCGCTCATTCCCATTGATTGAATGAGTTTATATCCTCTTGGACCGAAAAACCATTGCACAAGTCCTATTAACAACATCAGATCGGCAAACCCGGTAAGCATAGAACCCGTTCTTGCATCGCTACGGGTAAAAAGTCGGTTGCCTGCGGTAAGACTATTGAAAATAGCTATAAGCAGCAAAAGCAACACAACCCAGCGAATAACACTGTGAAGATGCAGGAGGACATTATACAAGTCTGGATTCATACAGTTTTGTTTAGGATGGCCAAAGATAGATAATAGATAAAGATAAAAGATAATAGTTAATAGATAGTAGTTGACAGATGATAGATGATAGTTGATAGTGTCCTGGCGCCTTGGTGGCAATTTTAGCTGTACAGAATTACCGAACGTACAAGTGAGTGACACAACAGGTGCTCAATCAAAGCGAATAAGTCGGTAACAAAATTTCAAATTTCAAATGACAAATCTCATCCCGATAGCTATCGGGACTCAAATCAATCATTCAACCCAATCAGCGATGAATACGTTTGTATCATGACCTCCTCCATTATTACGATTGCTGCAGAAAACAATTTTTTTGCCATCGGGTGAGAACATCGGGAATGCATCGAATGTGTGGCTGTGAGTAAGCTGAGTAAGTTCTGTGCCATCCTCATTGATGCTGTAAAGATCAAAGGGAAAACCGCGTTTGTATTTGTAATTGGAGGCAAAGATGATGCGTTTGCTGTCAGAAAAAAATGCCGGCGCCCAGTTGGCTTGTCCAAAATTGGTAACCTGGTGAGCATCGGTGCCATCAGCATTTGCAACGAAAACTTCCATGCTTGTAGGAGCTACTAAATTATCAGCCAGCAATTCTTTATACTCCTTCACTTCTGCTTCTGTTTTTGGCCGGCTTGCACGCCAGATGATCTTTTTTCCGTCGGGACTGAACCATGCACCACCATCATACCCAAGTGTGTTCGTCACTTTCTTTTCTTTACCAGTATTGATGTCCATTATATAAAGATCAATGTCCCCATCCTTATCGCTTGTATAGATCATCTTTTTTCCATCGGGAGACAAAGTGCCCTCCGCATCATAGCCCTTTGAATGGGTAAGTTGTTTAACCATCTTTCCGTTAAGATCGGCCATGAAAATATCATAGCTATCATATAAAGGCCAGATGTATTTGTTACCGTATTTACTTCTGTCGGGGACAGGCGGGCAAGTATCCGCGCTCAAATGTGTTGATGCATAAATAATATTCTTACCATCTTTTGTAATAAATGGACATGTACATCTGCCTTTGCCCGTACTGATCATTTTGTATTCGAATTTATCACCGGGTTTTTGAGGAACCTTTCCGAAAAAGACCTGGTCGCATTTCAAACCTTCTTTCGCATTGGTACGCTGGAAGACTATGTATTTTCCATCATAGCTCCAGTAGGCTTCAGCATTGTCACCTCCAAAGGTTAATTGCTGCACGTTTTTGAAATGTGTTTCATCTGGGAAGAGCAGGGTGTCGGAACGTGAGTGGTCAGTCGTGAGTGGTGAGTGGATGTCAGAGGCTGCTTTTTGTCTAAATGAAAAAAATACGAGAACCGAAATTAAGATCAATGCCGGGATAAGTTTTTTCATGCGATTTCGTTTAATCATATTAATCTGTGTAATCAGCGGTATCAGTGGTCAAAGATATTTTCGTAAATAATACTGTCGATATCAGTTTTGTCAGCTAACGGTCATATAAAACATTTAGTTTTGTTCAAATGAGTTTGAGATTTTTCATTCCGGCTTTTTGCATTTCACTCGCTGTTATCAGTTGTAACAGTTCAAATGATTCATCTCCTTATGAAGAATTACTTTCCCGCCCACCCTACGCCCACTTAACCGACAGCATTCGTCAAAATTCCTCTGATCCTGATCTTTATTACCGTCGGGGCATGTTGTTGTATAAAAGTAACAATAGCCCACCCGCGCTGCTTGACCTGGGGAAAGCATGGTCCTTGGCCAAAAAAGAACAGTACGCGATTGGCATTAGCGACATCTTGCTCGATAAGCCCGATTCGGCCATTCCTTTTTTGCAAGATGCTTTAAAGATGCTGCCACAAAGTATTCCGTTGCATATAAATCTCATCCAGGCGTATGCCGATGATCAAAAAACAAGCGAAGCCCTGGATGTCTGCGATAGGGTTCTTCAACAACATCCTGACCAGGTAGCTGTGTTGATGATGAAGTCAGATCTGCTGGAACAAAAAAATGATACATCGGCTTCCATTCATACGTTGGAACAGGCTTATCGATTCGCTCCTTTTAATGAGGATCTTTGTTATAATCTTGCTTTCAAATTTGCTCAAAGTAAAAATGCAAAAGTATTAGCACTTTGTGACTCCCTGCTGCAGTACGATACGATAGAAAAAAAAGCAGAGCCATGGTATTTTAAGGGAATTTATTACAGCAACATCAACGAGAAAACAAAGGCACTGCAATATTTTGATAAGGCTATCCAGTTTGATTATTCCTTTCTTGACGCGTATATGGATAAAGGACAAGTTTTGTACGATGAAAAGAAATATGCTGAGGCTACCAATGTGTTTCAATTGGCCTTAAAAGTTTCAGCAACTTATGCCGATGCTTATTATTGGCTGGGTAAATGCCAGGAAGCTGTGGGTAAGAAGGAAGACGCGAAGCTGAACTACCAGCGGGCCTATGGCCTTGATAAATCACTGACCGAAGCGAAGAAAGCGGCTGAGAGATTGAAGTAGGCTGCTGAACATTGAATATTGAAAATTGAGTGTTGATTGTTGAATGTTTTCAGCCCAGCCCCATGTAAAAGAAATATTCAATAATCAATTTTCAATGGTCCCCATCAGATCATTTGTTTGCCTGATCTTTCAGATTCGTTTTATTTATCTTGCATTGAAAAATTATCTACATGGCTATTGTTGCTCCATCACTTTTAGCAGCTAATTTCTTACGACTGGAGGAAGAGTGTAAAATGCTCAATGAATCAGAGGCTGACTGGTTTCACCTTGATGTAATGGATGGAAGATTTGTTCCCAATATCAGTTACGGTCCAATGATCATTGAGTTTGTCCGTAAAACCACCAGGAAACCCTGTGATGTTCACCTGATGATCCTTGAGCCGGAAAAATTTGCCGAAGAATTTAAAAAAGCCGGTGCTGACCACGTGACGGTACACATAGAAGCCTGTCCCAACCTTCACCGCAATATTCAGCAAATAAAATCATTGGGCATGCAGGCAGGCGTAGCAATAAATCCACACACACCTGTTACATCATTGATCGATATATTGCAGGATGTCGATATAGTTAACGTGATGAGTGTAAACCCGGGTTATGGAGCTCAAAAATTTATCCCCCACTCTCTTTCAAAGATCCGGGAGCTTCGAAAGCTGATCGATAACTGGAATTTACCTGTTCTGATCGAAGTGGACGGAGGCGTGACCTTAGAAAATGCGAAGGACATTATGGCCGCCGGCGCAGACGTGTTGGTGGCGGGTAATACAGTTTTTCAATCAAAAGACCCTAAGGCGACCATCTCCCAGTTGAGATCCATTAAAACAGCAAAGACCTTATAACGGAACCTAGTAGAGGCTGTTTCAAAACCATTACTTTGCCGCCAGGGCACCAAGGCGCGAAGAAAATAAAATGTGCAGGTCAAAACTTTGTGTCTTTGAATCTTTGTGGCCCGTAACTAAAGTGGCCTTTTGAGGTACCTCTTCAAGTTGACGATAAAATCCCGTTATAGATGTTGCAACAGAAAAGTATCTCGCTTGAATTTAATATCGAAATTCATCGAATCCCATCTGCAATTGGTCGAAAAATTTTCGACGCTCCATAAGGAGTGTTAGCTTTAACTCATTATGGAATACGACAATGACCGGCCGGTGAGGCCCAATTACAGGATCGAAATATTTTATTGGGCGTTATTAATTCTCATCAATCCACTGGTCAATTCTCTTACGATTTTCTTTTATGATGCGGGGATATGGTGGGTATTATTTGTCGCGAACCTGGTCATGTTCCCTGTATACCTCTTATACGCAAATATTGCGGGACCGATGTTACTCTTCAGGCGACGTTACGTATTTTTTATTTTGCTTAGCTTTCTTTTCTTCCTGGTCATACTTACTTTTTTATTTGCCGTTTATTCTCTTGTTTTAAAATTCCCCCTGTCAGCTTTTGAAAAATTTTATTTTACTTATAACAAGAGTACCATTGCCCGTGAATGTTTGTGGTGTGTTTTGAACATGGCTCTTGCTATCGCGATCTTCTTTATACGAAAAGCTTTGGACGAAAAGGACCTGTTGCACGACGTTCAGCGAGACAATACTTTTTTTAAGCTTCGGTACCTGCGTGCACGGCTCAACCCGCATTTTCTTTTCAACACCCTCAATAGCATTTATTCCCTGAGCTTACAGAAATCAGAAAAAGCTCCCGAAGTGGTGGTGAAACTGTCAGACATCATGCGCTATCTGATCTATGAGTGTGACGAAGAAAAAATTCCTTTGAATAAGGAAGTAGAGTTCATTAAAAATTATATCGAAATCGAAAAGATCAGGTATAAAGCCGATGTTCGTTTTACAGTGGAAGGAGAAACAGACGGCATCATGATCGAACCATTCCTTTTCATGTCGTTTATTGAAAATGGATTTAAACACGCGATGGACAATTCTTTCGGGGAACCTTTTATTTACATAACTCTGAAAGTAGTTAACGGGCAATTGGTGCTGAATGTTGTCAACAGCAGCAATGTCGATCTTGAGATACAGGCAAAAAGAATAAATGGCAAAGGACTGACCACAAGTAAAAGTTTGCTTGACCTTTTGTACAATGACTCCTACTCCCTTGATATTATTCAAACGGAGAAAGAAAGAAGCAGGGCAAGCGGGTTAAGAATGCGGCATGCTAAAGAAAGATTAGAGCTTCTCTACCCGGATTCTTATACACTTGATGTAATTTTAAATAATAATTCTTTTGCTGTTTCCCTGATCATAAAATCCAACTCGTTTGATAAAATGTATCATAGTCGAAGATGAAACTCTTGCCCAGGATGTTATCAAAGATCATCTCCGGAAGATCAGGGAATTTGAACTGGTAGGAGTTTACAGGAATGCACCGGAAGCCATGGAGGCACTTCGTTCAAACGATGTGGATGTGATGTTTCTTGATATATACCTGCCTGGGATGACGGGTCTTGATATGCTGCGATCATTGCCTGATCCGCCATTGGTGGTCCTGACAACAGCTTATGCTGAATATGCTCTTGAAAGTTATGAATTCAGTGTGATCGATTACTTGTTAAAACCTATCTCATTCGAAAGATTTTCAAAGGCGGTTAATAAGATAAAAGACGGGCGATTATTTTCCCAGCCCGGTAAGGAACAAGCTCGCTCATCGCAGGATCATATTTTTATTAAATCGAACAACAAATTTTTTAAAGTAAATTTTTCAGAGATCGTTTACATACAGGGGATGAAAGATTACCTGAAAATTCACACTTCTGAATATACCCTGGTTACCCACCAGACCATGAACGAAATGGAAAAAATATTACCTGCCAGCCAATTCATTCGCGTCCATAAATCCTACATCATAGCAATGGCGCAGATCAAAACGATTTATGGTAATTCAATTGAACTGGGAAAGACGACGATCCCCATCGGTATTAATTATAAGGAAAATGTGATGAACCTTATCAGTCGAAGACCAGGTGGCCAGGGATTCTCTTCTAATTGAACATTCCACAATGCACGGGTGAACTAACAGCTGTGAATAAGTTTACCGGAAACAATCATTCTTTTTGTCTAAATTTTCTGAAACCTTTATTTCTCGGGTTATGGGAAAGAAGGAAAAAAATACCACTGCTGCCAAAGCAAAGAAGTCATTAAATGCCGCCACGTCGCCTGGATTATTGACAAAACCTGTAAGTTCATCCGTAACTCCATTGAAACAAGAACCTGGCAAGCTGGAGACAGATTTTTATTCAAAGCCGATCTTTAGATCAAGGAGATTTGATCTGTTTTAATGATCGGCCTGAAGCAGGTAAACTTAATAGATCAGGTATTTAAACCGGGCTTAACCATTGTGAGAGTCCCAGGATTCACCACATTGGGCACGTGGTTGTGTTTGTAAAATTCTATGATGTTCATCGCTGCGAGCCTTGACATTTCATTCCTTGCTTCTTCGGTAGCGGAGCCAATATGTGGCAAGACAGCCACATTAGGCATTGAAAGTAATGGATTGTTTGCATCCATCGGTTCAGGGTTGGTTACATCCAATCCTGCTCCCCATATCTTTCCAGCATTTAAAGCTTCGATCAGGTCCTTCTCATTATGAATCCCTCCTCTTGCGGTATTGACAAATATGGAAGTGGATTTCATTTTTGAAAATGCACTTTGATCAAAAGCTCCCCTTGTTTCATGGTTCAAAGCACAATGCACGGACAGCACATCGCTGTGCGATAACAAATCATCAAAACTTACAAGACTTGCACCTAAAAGTTTTTCCGCATCTCTATTTGGATTCCGATTGTGATAGATGATCTTCATGTTATAAGCTCCTTTGCAGCGCATGGCCATTTGCAGCCCTATGCGACCCAAACCAAAAATGCCAAGTGTTTTATTTTTTAATTCGATCCCCAGGTCTGCTTTTGGTCTGAAAAATGTCCACTCTCCTTTCGCAATGGCTTTATGCATGTAAAACATTTTCCTGGAGGCTGCTATCATCAACCCAAATGCAGTATCAGCAGTGGCATCGCTCATCGCCCCGGGAGTGTAACCAACAGCAATGCCCAACTTTGTGGCTTCAGGAATATTTATATTGTCATAGCCAACTGCGAATTGAGAGATCATATCAAGATGCGCACACGCATTGAGAAAATCAGCGTCAAGAACGTCCGTAAGCAACGTTAAAATTGCGTTTGCTTTTTTCCCTTCTTCAATTAGCTCTCCAGGACTCATAGGCCTGTCGTGCGGCCATACTGATACATGAAATCCCTCCTTTTGTAATAACTCAATTCCAACGCCCGGTATATCTCTTGTAATAAATACTTTTACTTTCTGCGGGTCTTTTATCATAAAGCAAAACTAAGGCGTTTAAATTCTCAATAAACAATATCCTAACGGGCTTATTATTTTTACAGAAATGAACAAACAATATAGAAACAAGATCACGTCCCTGGTACAGCTATTTGACCGCCTGCCGGAAAATGAACGCATCATCGTTGATGTACTAAGACAAATTATCAGCGAGAACTTACCAAACTATTGTAAAGAAAAACTGGCATTCAATGTTCCTTATTTTTACGGAAACAGAGGTATTTGCATCATCTGGCCCGCATCTATTCCCCGCGGTGGTATTAAGCAAGGTGTACTATTAGGCTTTTGGCGGGGCAATAAACTAAATGATGAAGATCGTTACCTAACTCACGGAACAAACAAAAAAGTGTTTTACAAGATATATAAACACGCAGATGAAATTGACGAACCCGCCATTGTCAAGTTGTTGAAAGAAGCTGTGGAAATAGATCGCAATGGAATTCACTGAATTATTTCTTTGGAATCGTGAGACGTCAATCGTGAGTCGTCAATAACAGTCATCGCCCGGCGTCACTCATCACTCATTATTGATTACTGATTATTGATCACTAGCGTCCTAAACATTAATAGAACATGTTCAAATTTGTTTATGTTAAAGAGAGCTTTATTCTTTCTTGCCGGAAAGACGGCAAGACGTTAAGTGGATTTATGGTCTCTTACCGTCTTCCTGTCTTCCCGGCCACATGAAATCGTTTGAACTGCAAAAAACTCCTAAATGCTTACTCAGTAATACCTTTAAAGAACTAATGTTTTCAGCTTTAGGACGGTAATGATTATTGGTTATTGATTATTGGTTATTGGTTATTGGTTATTGGTCACTCCCTACCCACCATTCAAAACTCACAAAACACGATTCAGAAACCTGATCTGACAGTAAACCTTAGAAGCACATCCTTCTTTTTCTTTAAAAGCAGGTCGTTTCCTCTCTGCTCATAACGGTCAATGCTATTCAGAGTAGAAAGAAATGTGTTTTCAAATTGAATATCCGCACAACTCATTTTGGTACTTATCACTTCACCAAAGTGGATATTCTTTTTATCCAAACTATAATTGCCACTGATCTGGTTGCAGCCTCCATTGCCGGTAAATCTCCTTTCGCCAGCATCGAAATTGATATAGGCATCCCTGCGTCCGCCACTTAGCTGTACAGGTACACCTTTCATTTCAGTCAATACCCAACGCCTGCCCGTCCAATTTGAATCGGGAGAAAGCTTGGGAGTGCAGTCGAGACAAGCGAACAGTATGAGCACAATAAAAAGATATTTCATTTTGACCTTTTAAAATTGTTAAGACCTTGTATTACCCAGTGTCTTTTGCTGCGTTTGACGCAGTTTATAAAGTCATGAGGCAAAAAGACCCCGGGTGAACATGAACCTTTTGAAATTGTTAAGACATCCATCGGACGGTATTCATTTAAAAAATGATGCCAGAATGTTTCCACACAGTAATTGCCTGCGTGAAAAAATAATCACTCTACAAAATGCCAGCATACTCCTGCCATATCAATAATATTGACCTCCCTGCCATAAGGCATATCCGAAACTTCGCCAATGCGGATGCCAAACTTTTTGGGTAATTTCTTTTCTATCACTTCTTTTCTGAACTCATCAGCATTGCTGACACCAACAGTCAGCATAAAATTCTCCGCAAATTCTTTGTTATCGAATTTTTGTAAAATGAATCTGCAATCGTTGTTTTCAAAGCCAACATAGTCTCCGCCGTCCCAACGGATATTAAAACCAAGTTCCAGGAACAATTGTTTTGAAGCTTCAAAATTGCTGCCTGATGGAACAAATGGTTGAAGTGAAAGAAATTTCATTTTTTTTGTAAAGATATTCCCAATACCAAATCAAATGTCCAGTTGTCTTTGATAATACAAACTAACAGTGGATCGGAAAATCAAAATAGACTTTTTGTTGCTTTCTTTGACCCGGGAGACCGATTGCATCCAGTGATATACGCGTGCCAGCACTATCGGGGATGAGTCGTTAATTATTGAAAAAGTCGGCAGTAAGATATTATTTACATGGACTACTTGCAGTTGTTATACTCTTCTACAATTCTTTTATACACTTCTATTCTTTTAGAATCAGGAAAAAATAGACTGGGAGCATTGGGAATATAATAACCTTTGGCCTTTGTTCTTATTTTATCTGCCAGCGAAGAGCAGTCTTTAACGATTTCACTCATTTTGTATTCAAATTCGTGAGAGAGTTGCTTGCTGAAAATATTTAATGCCTCATATTTACCTGAGGCAGGTAAAGAAATAAAATATAATTTTCGCTCTTCGCCGGTCTCAGTGCTTTTATACCGTTGTTGTAATTCATATAGCTGGATCCTGGAGTTTTCAGCAGTAAGCTGTTTTACAAATAAGAAATGATACACGCCATTAAGATCCAGGTCTATCTCCTTGAGGAAATAATAATTTTCCCTTATCTTATAATGGTCGACAGATTTTACGGGGATCTTTTCAGTTTGTTTTTTTTCTTTGTCAAAAAGAGTTACGGAATTTTCTCTCGTAAATTCTGTTTCGAGCTGGATGGTTAATTCTCCTTCTCTTTTTGTCCCGTCGTTGAGATATACTGTAGCAGTTTCCCGGTATAAGTCATTGGGTGTTTTAAAATAAGTCGAAACACAACCTGTACAAATAAAAATGCAGCTTATACAAAAGGCAAGAAAAAGTTTCATACAGTTTTTGTGTTATCCCCGGGTCTTTTGCTGAGGTTGATCAGCCTGTAAAGTCATGAGGCAAAAAGACCCCCCGTGGACGAAAAAGTGTTTCTTTTGCTTCCAGCCCGAAAGACAATGCCTGTTCAGCAGGCGGTTGCTTGTTTGTATTGTGCCTGATCGTCTCCAGGTGGCACTCTTGCGCCTTTAAGATAGAAACTTCTTTGGAAAGGACAATTTGTTTATACCTGGTATTTGTAAACTCTGCGCATTTAATCCATATTTTTACTCTTATACATTTTTAAATTATGAAAAAGTCCATCCTTCTTCTGTTACAGTTTTTTGTTTTTCTTTTTGCATTTTGCCAGCAGTTCTCAGTAAGCTATTCAAAAGCGGCATTCGATAAACCCTTTTCAGGGAAAGTCTTTTTGTATCTCAATAAGGATAATCGCGAACCTAAGAGCGGATTTGTAGGTATTGAATCCTTTCCCTGTTTTGCCATTGATGTAAAAAATGTACAGCCGGGCCAGGCTGTTGTTTTTGATGATAAAGCTATCTCCTATCCGGCGGTTCTTTCTGACCTTGAACGGAACCAATATTATGTACAGGCTGTTTGGGATAGGGATCTTGGTGGCAGGGCAATAGCCGAAAGCCCTGGAAATATCTATTCGAAGACCATCAAAGTAAAATTGACAAAGGATCTCAACAAAGTCTTTCCGATCCAATGCACCGAATTGATACCGGAAAAAGATTTTAAGGATACAAAATTTGTGAAAGAACTAAAAGTCAAGTCCTCGCTTTTAACTGAATTTAATAAGGGGCCTGTTTTTTTGGGAGCCGCTGTTGTCTTGCCTAAAAGTTATTATGATCAGCCGCAAAGACAATATCCTGTCATCTTTAATGTGTCTGGATACGGCGGCGATTATCATTTTCGTTCAGGCGATACAACATCGCGGGGCTTGCTGGATTCTATTGAGACCATTATTGTTTATTTAGATGGGAATTGCCGGCTCGGACATTCTGTATATGCAAACAGTGATAACAATGGCCCCTGGGGGGATGCATTGGTAAAAGAATTTATTCCCGAACTGGAGAAGCAATATCGCTGTGATGGTGCAAGACTCCTTAGAGGACACAGCAGCGGTGGCTGGACCGTACTGTGGCTGCAAACGCATTACCCGGCTACATTCACTGCTTGCTGGTCGAGTTCACCCGACCCTGTCGATTTCAGGGATTTTCAAAAGATAAATCTTTATGAAGGCGATAATATGTTTTATGGTAGGGACAGTTCATTACACCTTGTCGCAACTGTTGCCGGACAAATTCCATGGGCAACGACCAAACAGGCTTACCAGATGGAGAATGTTATCTCGAGAGGAGAACAAATGCATTCATTCGATGCTGTATTCAGCGGTAAAGGTCCCGGCGGAAGTCCTGAAACCATCTGTGATCCCGTGACCGGCGCAGTGAACAAAAAAGTTTTTGAACACTGGAAGAGCTATGATATCTCACTTTACCTGCGGACAAACTGGGACAAACTTCAAAAAGATCTTTATGGAAAGATCAGGTTATCTGTCGGGGACCAGGATAATTTCTTATTGAATAGTGCCGTTCATCTTTTGGACAGTGAAATGAAAAAACTGAATACCGGGTTTGTTTTTGAATATTATCCGGGTGATCATTTCACAGTTTTTAGTCCTGAATACCGAAGGGCTGCCGAGCGTTTTTTGGTTACAAAATACTTGCAGTGGCAGAAAGAAAATAAGAAAGCGTTTTAGGTCATAAACCTGCAACCGCAGTCACCTCCGCTCCCGTTTGCGTCCTCTCAAACGGATTATGTCTACGTTGGCGAGGAAGCCAACTTTAGCAGAGATTTACAGGGCTTCTCGTTTTGTGTTACCCCGGGGGTCTTTTGCGGAGTTTGAAACTGTCTCGTCCTAGAATAAGTTTACAGGTTTTGAGATAATCCTGATTAGGGTTTACAGGTGATTAAAGAACTATAGTTGAAGTTAGCTGATAGTAGCTTTTTGACAAATTTTTGTTGCCATTTAACAGCGAAAGAAAATTTGTCAAAAAATATTCAGGGTACAGGTGCTGAGTTTTTAGATCGATAGTAAGTTTTCCAATTTCTTTTTATCGCAGAATTTTGTTCATGCGTTTTGGTTGGAGTAAACATACTACAGCTACTATGTGGTCTTTCATCGTTGTACGATGAAACAACCTGGCAGAGTTTTTCCTCCAGATCATTTAATGTGTGATAGCGATAGTGGTTCAGATATTCCTCCTTGATTATTCCATTTACTCGTTCAGCAATTGGGTTTTCCAGTGGATCGCCATTCTCTGTCATACTAATCACAAAGTGATTATTCTCCAATAAGTTTACATATTCCTGCGAACAATATTGAATTCCTCTGTCTGAATGATGGATGATTTTCTTTTGTGTTGTAGGATCAGTGCCATTAATTGCCATCTGCAATGCTTTTAGACTGTGAATTGTCTCCAATGATTCAGCTATATGATAGCCGATGATTTTATGAGAGTAAGCATCTGTAACGAAACTGAGATAAACAAATTTCCCTGGCAATTTGTAATAAGTAATATCACTGACCCATAATTGGTTTACATGGGTAACTTCCATTTCTCTTATAAGGTTAGGATACTTATGAAACCTATGGTAGGATTGGGTTGTTGAGATTTTTCTTCGCCTTCTTCTTACCATTAATTTATAGGCAGCTAATAAGTCAAACAGTTTATCCCTACCAAGTTTTATCTGGTGTTCTAATAAGAAGGGTTGCAGTATTAAATACAATTTACGTGTACCGATAACAGGATGTCGTTTACGTATTTCAATAACCTGCTGTATAATCAATTCGGCTTCGATATTTAATTCTTCGCTACGCCAACCGTGTTGATATAGTGCCTGACGTGTAACACCAAGTAACCGACAGAACCGCACCAGGCTTATGGACGGATAACTATCTTTCATATCAAGGATTACTTGGTACCGGTTTTTTTTCTGATAGAAATTTTTAACTCTTTTTCAGCTCTTTCGATCATTCTCGCATAAGCTTCAGAACGAAGTTTTTCATCTTCAAGCTGGCGTTCCAATTCCTTAATTCTCTTTTGAAGCTCATCTTTGTCATTTAAATCAATCTTCTTTGTCACAGTAGATAACGTTAAGTGAGTAAAGTTAATCTTAGGAAGCTGATGAGTATCAGTATAACCGAATGTTTTCATCCAGCGTTGTATGCCGCTTTTTGTTTTGATTCCATACTTACGCAAAAGATCCATTTTAGTACAAGCGCCGGAAAGATATTCCTCCACTACTTTTCGTTTGAATGCTTCCGGATACACCTGAATGTCTTTGTTGATTTTTTCAAAATTTACTTCCATATAAGTTTACTTTTGGTGTAAACCTATTTCAGGACGAGACAAACAGTTTGTAAAGTCATGAGGCAAAAAGACCCCGGGTGAACGGAAAATAAGAAAGGGTTTTTGGTCATAAATTTTTTGATATATTAATGTATTTTGATTTTGGATTATTTTTCACAGCTGCCTTCATTATCTCATGTAATAAGTCGGAGTTGTTTTGGTGATTTTTTATCTTCTTTTGCCATAAAACGAATTTCCTAATTTTAGGGGAGGAAATTTTCTTAACAGATTCCCTGGTGATAGAAGAGCGCGTCTGTTAATTTATACTTGTACTGTCCTTATTATTTAACACAAAAAGTTTTGTTATGAAAACATTACATTGCTCCGATGTCGGTTTTGACTGCAAGGCTGTTGTAAAAGCCAATACGGTAGAAGAAGTACTGTCACAGGCTGCTAAACATGCGCAGACAGTTCATGGTGTTACGGTAACACCTGAAATGGCAGAACAAATAAAGACTAAGATCAAGGACGAAGCAGAGATTAAGGCAAGCTAATTTTTGTTATCACTGAAATCCTGGGGTTAAGCTCAGGATTTTTTATTCAACTTAATGAAACATGCGCAGCACACAGCCTTGCTAAATAAATTCTGAGAACATAAGAATATTTTACTTACAAGCTTTTGTAGCAATATTTCGCCTTTATGGTCTGTTCTCCATTACCGTTTGCAACAACCCCGGCATTTTTATTGTACCTCTTTTTTTATGAAAACATATCATGAAAGGCCCGTGCATGTCACCAGGACGTTCAAGACAACTCCTCAAACTTTATTTGATGCCTGGGTACGCCCGGCAATAATGAAGAAATGGATGTTTAGAAGTCCGATCAATGAGATCATTAATATAAAGCTTGATTTAAAGGGTGGAGGGAAGTTTTCCATTCTTGAGTTGGCGAATGGTAAAACGATTGATCATTATGGCGAATACCTGGAGATAGAAAGACCCTATCGTCTGAAGTTTACTCTCGAAGTGCCGGTACATTTTCCTGGAGTGACGGAGGTAATTGTTTCCATTACATCAGTGAACAATGGTTGTGAGCTTGAATTGGTTCAGACTGGTGTGGCTCCTGAAGTGACGGAGAAGAATTGGAAGGATATGCTGAATAAGTTGGAAGAGGTTACTTTACGAGGAATGGATAAATATTAGCGTTATGATTTTTTGTGTTACTAATAAGAAGAAAGAGATAATTGAAAAGAATTTTTTCATGATAGCGATGTTTGTTATTACTTAAAGGTAAATGAACAAGGAGCTTTTGCAAAGATCATCGTGCTTTGCTATTCGCGGTCAGGTCCAAAGGACTCATTTGGAGCGACCAACAACAACGATGTGGTTTCCCAGATTCTTTTATCTCTCGCGTTCATGAAGGAGCATCCATGAAGTCCCGAATTTGTCCCGCAGCATGGCAAAACGAGATGCAAAAAAAGTTTCTTCCATCTTCATAAAGATCTCGCCACCTTCGGAAAGCAACGCATAAAGCCTCTCCGCTTCCTCTGCACTGTCGAGCCTGAGAGTAAGATAGGCACTGCGCATTGGCTCGGCGTTGGGAATGTCGGCACCCATGAGCACTGTATCTGCAATTTCGATTCGGGCGTGAAGAATGGCATTTTTCCAGTCAGCCGGTACGTTAGCATCATTTGGCTGCTGCTGATGAGTCAGCATCATTGTGATCTTGCCACCAAGATGCTGTTCATAAAATTGAAACGCTTCTTTGCAATTTCCCGGGTAGTTGACATAAATGTCAAGCTTCATAGAATTCGTTGTACTCATAACCTACGTTTTTTCTATTCGAATTGGAGATGTAAAAATGATAAAATAAAACCAATTGCAAAGGTCGTCATTACGGCAATTTACGGGGTTGATTACGTCAACTTTTTTGTTTGAATGATGCAAGCTCATCCGATGTCGGGCGTGGCAATACCGAATTGATCATTGGAATTACAAGGCGCAGAAGTGCCCGCCGAATGGTTACGTCCGGGCGGGAGTGACACAACGGGTGTTGATAGTAGCAATGCAGATAAGGACATAAAAAAGCCTTCAAACAAAATGAAGGCTTCGATATTCGTATAGATTCCTCGCTGCGCTCGGAATGACAACCGTATTAGTAACGATAGTGTTCCGGCTTGAATGGACCGTTCTTTGGTATTCCTAAATACTCCGCTTGTTCGTTACTCAATTCTTCCAGTTCAACACCAATCTTTGCGAGATGAAGTCTTGCTACTTTTTCATCCAAATGCTTAGGCAATACATAAACTTTGTTCTCGTAGTTTTTATGGTTGCTCCAAAGCTCCAATTGCGCCAGCACCTGGTTGGTGAATGAATTACTCATCACAAATGAAGGATGACCAGTTGCGCAACCGAGATTCACCAGGCGACCTTCGGCTAACAAAATGATCTCTTTGCCATCAATATTGTAAAGATCAACTTGTGGTTTGATGGTATCTTTTGTATCACCATAATTATTATTGAGCCATGCTACGTCAATTTCAATATCGAAATGCCCGATGTTACAAACGATGGCTTTATCCTTCATGCTGCGGAAATGTTTTTCAGTGATCAGGTCACGGCAACCTGACGCTGTAACAACGATGTCAGCTTCTTTCACTGCATCAGCCATCTTCATTACTTTGTAACCATCCATAGCGGCCTGCAATGCGCAGATAGGATCGATCTCGGTAACGATAACACGGCAACCGGCACCACGCAATGAAGCAGCAGAACCTTTACCTACATCACCATAACCGCCAACCACAGCGACTTTACCTGCCATCATCACATCCGTTGCACGACGGATGGCATCTACGAGGCTTTCTTTACAACCATATTTATTATCGAATTTGCTTTTAGTAACAGAATCATTGACATTGATGCATGGCAGAGGCAATGTTCCTTTGGTCATTCTTTCATACAAACGGTGTACGCCTGTTGTTGTTTCTTCAGAAATACCCCTGATGTGCTGCACCAATTCAGGATATTTATCAAGCACCATGTTGGTCAGATCACCACCATCATCTAATATCATATTCAATGGACGGTCGGCGCTGCCAAAGAATAAAGTTTGTTCAATACACCAATCGGCTTCTTCCAGCGTCTCCCCTTTCCAGGCAAATACACCGATGCCCGCAGCAGCGATAGCGGCCGCGGCGTGATCCTGTGTAGAAAAAATATTACATGAGCTCCATTTTACTTCGGCGCCCAGTTCAATTAAAGTTTCAATAAGTACGGCCGTTTGAATGGTCATGTGTAAACAACCCGCAATGCGTGCACCTTTTAATGGTTTGTTTGCGCCGTATTCCTTACGGATGGCCATCAGTCCCGGCATTTCTGCTTCTGCCAGGCGAATTTCTTTGCGTCCCCATTCTGCGAGTGAGAGGTCTTTTACCTTATAGGGTAGCTTGAAGTCAATGGCTGGTAATGTTGTAGTTGACATTTCTAAATAGTTTTAGATTTTAAAATTTTTGAAGAGGGACTTTGTGCTCCTTTGTGTCCCGAAAAATTTGAGCGTGACAAAGGTCGCCAAATACACCAAGGATCACTAGAACACAAAGGTAGGTTACTTAGGTAAAACGACTGTCAAATTTGAATAATTTAGAATAAAATGATTAATATTACGTTAACTGTAGGTAAATCGTCTATACATCTATGGCAAAAACAATTCAAAAAGAGGAATCTTCTACACCGGTAAAGCTGGATCAGAAAGATCTTGCTATATTAAGATTGCTTCAGCAGAATGCGAGAATAACGGTGAAAGAAATTTCCGATAAGGTTCATTTGAGTACAACTCCCGTTTATGAGCGGATCAAATGGATGGAAGAAACAGGTGTGATAAAACAATATGCCACGCTGGTGGATCATTCAAAAGTGAAGAAAGGTTTGATGGTGATCTGTTATGTTTCGTTAAAGCAGCATAATAAAACAGCTGGCGCTAAATTTATTAAGGCCATCAATGAAATGAATGAAGTGATCGAATGCTATAATATTTCGGGTGAGTTTGATTTCATGCTGAAGGTTGTCGAAGAAAATATGAATAGCTATTATGATTTTCACGTGAACCGCCTGAGTGAAATTGAAAATATCGGGAATGTGCAGAGCACGTTTGTGATGGGTGTGGTGAAGCAGACTCATGTAATGGTATGAGGCCCATTCTCCAACTCCTTCCCCAAAGGGAAAGGAGCGGTACGATATTGCAAAACCAGGCATTTTATTCTTCCACATCTGCAATAGGATAATGTTGAGCTTGACCTCCCAGCCCATCAGGAACGGATAAGAGGGTTAGGCTTATCTTTGTCCCATGTACACTTACGATACAGTAACGGCCGCTGTAAATGGATTAAAACAAAGAGGCTATACAAAAGATTTTAACCTCGAAGAAAATTGCATTGTTTGTCATGAAGACAAATATCATCCGGAAGATTTCGACATAACAGAAGTATATCGTTACGAAGGAAATTCTGATCCGGCAGATGAAGCAGTGGTATATGCCATTGAAGGCAAGGACGGAGAAAAAGGAGTTTTGGTAAATGGCTATGGAATTTCTGCCGATGAAATGAGCGATGAAATGGTGAAGAAGTTAACAATAATCAATAGACAATAGACAAATTGCTATTTGCCCGTTGCCAATTGTTTCTCCATTACATAATCATTCATAAAAAATCCCTGCCCGATATCAAAGTCCTTCTCTTCGATAATTACAAATCCTAGTTTCTCATAGAAATTTATCGCTTTGTTTTTGCGATGTACCTGGAGCTGTAATGCAGTAGCTCCTTTTTGCTTTATTTCATTAACGATATGATCAATGACAAATCTACCCGTGCCTTTTCCCTGTTGCGAGGGCAATACATAGATCTTGTCAAGCTTATAAATATGATGCCCCTTGTGAAAATACGCCGCGTAACCGACCGGTTCATTGTCCTCATATACAAAAATGAACTGGCTTCCATTTTCCATTTGCTTCTGCAATGAAGCCGCACTGTACATATACTCCAGCATGTAATCAATTTTATCCTGCGACAAAATAGAGGCAAAGGTTTGTGGCCAAACCTTGTAACACAATTCACGGATCAGGGGAATATCTTCAGCGGTTGCTTTACGGATCGTAAACAAGCTTTTAAATTAATTTGACTTTTATGACTTAATGAACTCTTTGACCTACAGCTCCCTTACCCAAATGTTCCGGTAGCTGATAGGTTCGCTCGGATCGCCGTGTGCCTGCAGTTTGATCGGTGAAGCTCCGTGCTTTTTATATTCCGGGGATCCGATGTACTTGGTCACTCCTTTTAATTCAAAATTATTTTGCACGAGCACTCCGTTATGAAAAGCGGTGACCCTTGCTGGTGATTTCAATGTGCCGTCATCATTGAAGCGCGGGGCTGTCCAGACGATATCATAGGTTTGCCATTCACCGGGTTTTTTGCATGCATTCGCCAAAGGAATAGATTGTTTGTAAATGCTCGCGGTTTGTCCATTTACATAAGTTGTATTGTTATAACAATCGAGCACCTGCATCTCATATCCATCATCGCCGGGACCTGTGGAGGCCAGGAATACACCACTATTCCCTCTCGCTTGTCCGGATCCGGTAATGTTCGCCGGAATTTTCCATTCAATATGCAACTGGTAATCGGTAAATGATCTTTTGGTCTGAATGTTTCCCTTTGATTTATTGACGGTCATTACGCCGTCAGCTACTGTCCACCCGGCAGGACTCTTTGGATCTTTTACTGAGACCCATTCATCTAAGTTTTTACCATCAAATAAAATGACCGCATCTGAAGGAGCATCACTATTGGTTGTTCCTGGTGTCACTATTTTTGGAACAGGTGTCCATACTTCTGTTAATTTTGGATCGCCACTTTGAACCTGCGCCATTAAATTCGTTGATATGACAAATGCTGTTGACAGCAAGCAAACTATTCTTTTCATCTGGTAGTATTTTAATATCGAATAATAGAAAAATTAAAGAATTGGTGTAAAGATAATTCTTGTGTCGTTACATTGACCACATGTGCTTTTGGCGGACCTTCCCAGCACCACGTGACGAGTTTATCTAATTGTTCTCTTGTTCCTGTCGCAACGATCTCGACACCGTCATCATCAGAATTCTTTACCGTTCCTTTTATACCAAGTTGGTCTGCCTTTTCCTGCGTGCTTTGCCTGAAGAACACTCCCTGCACTCTTCCTTCAACCTTTATTTGTATCGTTTGCATCAAACAAATTTAGTGAATGGTGAGTGGTGAGTGGTGAATGTTGAGTGGGCCGATAAAAGATGTGAAAACGTGGGGGTTGCAAAGGCCACAGAGAAACACATACGAGGACACGAAGAGATGTTCAGACCAAAAGCCAGCATATATTGTGTGCTTTGTGGTCCTTAGTCTTCTTCGTGACCATTTCAGGTCACAAAAGGTCAGTAAGTCATTGCGCAACTCTAAACGTTATAGTGCCTAGCTGACTTATTGATTACTGAATTTATCAAAAAAGGCCAGCGGGCTTGAATTTTCTATCAATCTTTTTTACCGAATAATTTTCTAAAAAATCCTTTTTTCTTTTTTTGCTGATCCGATTTATCCATCTCCCCGATCTTTGGGGCAACCGTTGTTGTATCTTTTTTCACCTTTTTATTTTCATCTATCACCGGTTGCGACTCTGCAGGGATATATTCTTTATTCGGCATGTCGATAAAATCGTTGGGATGCCCGACACCTTCGTCTTCCCCTTGCGCACCTGGTGGCAGCGTGTCGATCATCTCCATAATATCGGCACTATTGATCTCATTTTGCATTTCAGCAGGTATGGAAAATTTTGCATCCTTATCAATACCCAGGCTTTTATCAGCTAAAACTTTTTTAAAGAAATATTCCCAGATCGGTCTTGCAGCTTCACCACCATAGCCCAAATTATTTTCAAGACGAATGAACTGGTCATCACAACCGATCCAAACCCCACCCAACAACTGCGGCGTATAACCCATGAACCATCCATCTGTATTATCATTTGTTGTACCCGTCTTACCGCCCATTTCCGCAACTCCAATCCGGCTGCGTAAACCTTTTGCCGTACCAATATCAACTGTTCCCTGCATCATTCGGCACATTCTGTATGCAGTTATTTCGCTGATCGCTTCCTTTCGGTTATTGCCACTATCAAAACGTTTGATCACATTCCCGTTCCTGTCTTCAATGCGCGAAATAAAATACGGCCTGGTAGAAAATCCACGACCTGCAAAAATGGAATACCCCCACATCATTTCGTACAATGAAAGATTACAACTTCCCAGTGCCAGCGACGGAACAACATCAACCTTTGTTGGAATGTTTAACCGGTGTAAAAAATCCGCAAACTGCGCGGGGCCGACCTGCTTCATAATGGAAGCACTTGCACAGTTCAATGAAAACGCGAGGGCACCAGCCATCGTTACTTGTGGTATTCCTCTACATTTTTTTCCTGCAGGCACCCAACCACTACCCGGGAAAAATTGTGCTTCGTTATCAACTACTGTCTCGGGAGTGAATCCCCGTTCTTCCATCGCCTGGGTATATAGCAAGGGTTTGATCGTCGACCCCACCTGTCTTTTCGTCTTTAGACCGGCATGATCAAGTTTGTAAGATTTGAAGCCAATTCCTCCAACCCATGCTCTTACTTCTCCTGTCGAAGGGTCAGTGATCATAAATGCACACTGCATCATTTGCCTGCAGTATTTAATGGAATCGAGCGGCGTCATTACAGTATCTTTTTCCCGATTGCTGTTCCAGGCAAAGATCTTCATCGGTGTTTTTTTCTTAAAGCTTTCCCTGATATCTTTCTCACTAAACCCATCATCGGCCATATTTTGCCAGCGGTCGCTTTCCTTCATGTATTTCTCCAAATAGTTCTCATGTCCTTTCCATACCGTTTTCATGAAGCCCTGCGCATTCAACGCTTTTTGTAAACTGGGCATCCACTGTGCTACGGCTTCTTCAGCATAAGTTTGCATTTTTACGTTGATCGTAGTATAGATCTTCAATCCGTCATCATAAATATTGTAGGTCGTGCCGTCTGGTTTCTTTACATCCTTCAATGCATCTCCGATCTCATTTTTTAATACTTCGCGGAAGTAGGGAGCATAGCCATTATTCTCATCCATCTTTTTATAATGGCTCAGATCGATCGGTAGCATCTTATATTTCTGACCTTCCGCTGCAGTAAGAAAACCATTTTTGACCATTTGGTCTATCACCACATTTCGCCTGTTAAATGCCGAGAGATAGTTTCTCCTAGGATTATATACTGTATTTCCTTTCAACATACCTACAAGCAGGGCGGCTTCAGGAACACTCAAACGGTCAGGTTCTTTCTGAAAGAAAGTCCGTGATGCATTTCTTATCCCATAAACATTATCGGGAAAAGGAACCGCGTTAAGGTAAAGGGCCAATATCTCTTCTTTTGTAAAATTCCTTTCAAGTTTTACAGCAATAATATACTCTTTGATCTTTTCAATAACACGCCATGCCTTATTCTTACTGCCTTGCTCCAGCAAGGCTTTGGCAAGCTGTTGCGTGATCGTACTGCCTCCTCCTCCCCTGCCAAGAGTTAACAAAGCCCTCATGCTGCCTTTCATATCGATTCCCGAGTGATGATAAAATCGCACGTCTTCGGTAGCAATCAGTGCGTTGATGACATGCTTTGAAATGTCACTATAATTTACGTTACTACGATTGCCGTGCTCCCGGTAATATTTTCCCATCAAAGTTCCATCCGCAGCGTACACTTCAGAAGTTTGAAGTAATGTGGGATTTTCAAGATCTCTCATCGAAGGCATCGGTCCAAATACACCTACGGCTGCCAGCACCACTACAAGAATTGCGCAGATAATAAGAGCAACAGCAAGTCTCCAGAAAATCCGAACAGAGCGTTTCATATATTGGAGTGTTTGAGGTTCAGTTTAAAAGTCATATTTGTCGTATAAGTCAAAATAGAAAAATTTTTGCCAACAACTCATTTGACTTTCGTGACCACGTGCCGAAATTATACAATCAGCATTAGCCAGGAATCTTTTTAACTATTAATTTTTTCTCAAAGCTGTAGCCTTGGTGAAAATCAGAATTTTCCTGGCAAATTTTGGTCCAGGAACAATTTATAAGCTGTCAGATCAGGATTGGATTTAAGAATTTCAAGATTCTGATCGGTAATGATGGAGAAAGAATACTTATCAGCTTTAAGCCAGGGAATAATTTCGTTGGCAGCCTTTGGTTTCGCCTGGTTGATATAATCAATAGCAGCTTGTGCGTTCTCAAAGGGTTTTATCAATACCAGCTTGTTATCTGCGTCAAGAGGAATGGTGCTTAACTCAAAGCTCTTATTGTAAAACTTTTCGCTGTTGTAGCGCGAAAATGCATTCTTGGTTTCATTACCAAATACGACATCTACTTTATTCAAAATGATCATCACATAATGCGGGGAGGCAGCATTAAATGAAAATGCAAGGATGGGTTTTGCAGTTTTCTTTGTTACGACCGAATCATTTTTTGCGGGAAGATTTGTAATGGGCTTCTTAACGGCTGCTGTATCTGCTTTGATCACCTGGGGTCTTGTTACTACCGTGTCGACAATAATAACTTGTTTCTTTACTTCAGGCCGCGGTTCTTCGATCTGCAGATTGGTCAGCTCTTCTTCGATCTGTTTTCTTCTTCCCAGCACATCGATCATCGTAGTGGCTTTTTCTGCCAATGGGGTACCAGGATATTTGTTCTGCAGCTTTTTCAATTCTGAAATAGCCGTTGAATCGTTCTGTTGCTTGATGTAGTAGACGGATTCAATATATAATAATTGAGGAGACCAGTAATTTTCGCCATATATGCTATCAGCCATTTTCTTTTGCGCCACAGCATCGTCGAATTTGCCTTCAATAAACAGGTCATAAATCTCTTCGTAGGTTTTTGTTGCTTCAGTTTTTTCTTCTGCCTTTGGATCTTTACCGGTCATAACAATAGTAGTGAGATTACTTGCCGGGTATTTTGTATTCAGTTCCGACTTAAGCTGGGTTGCTTTTGAGTGATCCCCATTTTTATCATAACAGTAGTAAAGATGAAAAAGCACCTCATCCATCTGACGGAATTCAGGGAATTTATTTCTCAACTGCTCGTAAATGGTTATCACGCCATCACAGTCTTCAATTCCTTCAGCCAAAATTTTCCCAAGCTCAAACATTGCATTTTGAATGGAGTCGTTTGAGAGTTTTAATTGCTCCGGTGTCAATGGGAGATTGTTATACAAAGTTTCAAATGTTAATTCCTGCGCTTGCGTTGCTCCATTGTTTGATGGATTGCCGGTATCCAAATTATTAGTAAGATCTGCCCGATTTACATTCTTTTGATTCATCACTCCCTGCATTCTACGCCAGTTATCCACGTTCGGCCTGTTGCCCCATCGTGCCTTAAAGTCTTGAGATCCCTTTGCCCTGAGTGCGGTATTATAAAAATACCATTCACCTTTTGATGACTGGGTCATACTAAAAATATCGAGTTGTGTAACACCAAAACCGGATGTTAACGGTTCCTTACTCGTCTCTTTTAATCCAGCCTGCCTGCGTAAATCTTTCAATAATTTTGTGACAAATTGTTTTCGCTCTTCTTCCGGCAAACCGGCAATACGTTGAAGGCTATCCTGTCGTTTCATTATTTCTACCTGTGTTGCCATATTCCCGAGCATTTCTTTCCTGGCACTGATGGCATCAACATCGTTCAAACCAGGATCATCCAACCTTACGCTATCATAAAAATTATACGCCTGCCTGTAGTCTTTATTGGCGAAAGCAAGTTCTGCCAGTTTTAAGTAGGCCTTGTTTCGCTGTGCAACATTCCCACGATCATACTTAGTAGCTTTTTCTAATAGTTGCTGTGCTCTGCCAATATCATTTCTCTCCAGTTCCATTTGTGCCGCCATATAATAAATGACGTCACGATACTCCCGGAACCTGTCGTGCTTGGCCATCTTTTCCAGTTCCTGTACATTCTTTTCAATATAATCCTCCACGTTGGATTTATGGACCCTTATAGAATACAAGCGTGCGTACACTGCCATGATAGGATCAACCGTGTGGCCAATCGCTTTTTCATAGTAGTTTTCAGCCAGGTCATTATTACCACTCATTTCATACATCTGGGCAGATAAAAACTCCCACCTTGCTTTTTCCTGGTTGCTCGTAGCGTTACTCAATGCTTTTGTCAGGTGTGTTGCTGCACTGTCCCATTGATTTTGTTTATAGAAATAAAGCGCCTCCACTTCTTCAAGATCATTGTGCAACCGCCCCGGAAAAACGGGATCCGATCTTAATGTTGCTATCATACTGGCCGCTTCGGGGTATTGCTCCCATGCAAGAAAAGTTCTGATCTGCCAGATAAATGCATCGTTGCGGCTGGGTGGCAGGGTAAATATTTTCTTGGTCAGGCTATTTTTTTCCTTTGTTGAAACAGAGACGGCACTGTTGCCATCCATGCGACTGCCGATGTACTGATAATACCCGTCCTTTTCCTTCGGCGCAAAGGCGTAATTGATAAACTGGAACGTGAGATAGGCCGAATCAAATTGTTTCTGGAGATAGTGAGCAGCACCCCAAAGAAGGTACATATTATCGGCCCAGTCACTGCGCAGATCATGAAGCACTATTCCTGTGGTGGCTTTATAAATTAAAGAATCAAGCTGTATGGAATCCTTGGCTGTTTCATCGAGATCATAGTTATAAAACGAAAGAAGTTGAGTAAGATCATCCCTGTGCACGGCTTTCGCACGATCGATGATCTCATTCATTTTATTATTGGCATTAAAGAAGTAGTTATAATGTGTAGTGGTATTTTGAATGAACCGCCTGGGGAGCGTGAATTTTTTCTGTTCCGATTTTTCCGAACGAAGCTGGCGTTCCTCGTATTGTTTTGGCTTTGGAATATCAAAGGAAAGGCCAAGCTGCGCACGTGAAGAGCTTGCAATGAGGCTAAGACTGAAAACCAATAAGAAAATACTAATATATCTGTTCTGTTGCATCCGGCGCAATCTAAACCCTTAATAACTGAAATTCAAAGATTTTAGTATAAACTTCTCATATTTTTTAGGGTGAATTTTGGCTAAGTACGACCGTACGTGGCTAAGGAAATAATAGACTTTTAAGAGAACGTCGGTCACGCAAGATACATTGGAACGATAAATATCAAACCGCATCAGTGATGAAGCGTCAATTTAAACGAATCAATTACCCTTCGGTTCCTGGTAAAGACCGATGATATTACCGGCGGGATCACTGAATCTTGCAGTGATCTCGGGAGCATCCATGCCTATAGGTTGTACAAGTTTACCTCCATTGGCCAATACCATTTCAATCGTTTGCTCAACACTGTCGACCATGATATAGAATAGCAATCCAACTTCTGTCATTGGTTTTCGGTTAAGTACCCATGCACCACTCACTTCATTAACTGTATCGTCAAAAGCGGTGGCCCCATCGCCGCGTTTCCTGATGTTCCAACCAAAAACAGTTTTATAAAAGGATGCTGACCCGGCAATATCAGTCGCCGGCATTTCAATGTAACAGATCTTACCATTACGGATCGTTGGACCTTCTTTTGCCATTTGCTTTGATTTAAACTTTTAAGTGTTTATTCCCAAAGTAACCTTTTTAAGGTATATACTTTCCTTAGACTTATAGTATTCATTTAAATTGGGAATAAAATGTTCTTTATTATTTTATTATTAAGTAATTTTTTCTTTTTCTTTACTATATGTTATTTAATACAGCCTCTACCCCATTAAATCATTTCATATTTGCCAATGATAAATTTGAGATATGGAAAGATGAAATAAGCAATCATCATTCCCTCTTTTCGGTTGTTGATTTCCAACCCGGTGACATTGTTTGTGAATTCGGAGCTGCTGCTATATTGCCGGCTCCTTCAGCTCTCACGGTACAAGTAGGAATCAACGAGCATATCTATTTACAACCGGGCGTACTGCAGTACATTAATCACAGTTGTTCACCGAACATCTTCTTTGATCTGGCAACCTTTAAGGCGATCTGCCTGCGACCGATCAACAAGGGCGATGAATTGTTTTACTTTTATCCTTCGACCGAGTGGGAAATGGCCGAACCTTTTCAATGCCTTTGCGGTTCCGCCAATTGTCTTGGTCGAATTGCCGGTGCATCCTATCTTTCAAAAGATGTAATTCAGAATTATCGTTTTTCTGACTTCATTTGCCAGCAATTAAACAATAAGTATTCAAAGTAACTATACAGATGCAAGCTAACTCTACTCCCCTGATAGTTCCTCTTAATCAATTAAAAATATGGCTTCTTATTCCTCATGTCGAATCCAATGATCCGAACATTCAGTATTACTATGATTTTTCGCAGGGTCTAAGGGAATTTCAACAGGTGTTTGATGAATTAAAGCTGGATTGGAAATGGCAACCTGTGACCATTCATAATTTTCGAAAGATCATTGACATGATCGCCATTTCTGAGAACGGAAAACTTCCCTACATCCTCAATCTTTGCGATGGTGATGAAATAAACGGAGTGCCTGGCATCTCGGTCATTCATTATTTGCAGGAAAAAGGGCTGTGCTTTTCGGGGGCAAGTACAGATTTCTATGTCAACACTACTTCTAAGATCGCGATGAAAAAGTTTTTCGATGCTGCCGGTGTTGCTACTCCTAAATGGGAAACGGTCTATGACAACAAACAATCCCTCGAAGGAATATTTGAACGCTTAGGCTCCCCACTGATCATAAAACCTTCCATATCGGGTGGTGGCAGCATGGGTATTTCTGTAAAGAACGTGGTGAGCAATGAAACTGAATTAAAAGAGCAGGTACAATTTCTTTATGACGGTTATCACGGATGGAACCTTACTTCAGATGGATTGATCATAGAGCAATTTATCAACGGGCCTGAATTCACCACCTTAATTGTCGGCTCATGTGACCGTCCTGGGGAATGTATCCACTATCAGCCTGCAGAGAGAATATTCCATTCTTCATTACCCGATAAAGAAAGATTCTTATCATTTGACAGGCTGTGGGAGTTTTATGAAGATGAATCGGCCATGCCGGGCCAGGGGAATTTTTATGAATATGCATTACCGGCTGGAGACCTGATTCCCGCTTTGCATCAGATCACACTTGATGCATATATTGCAGTACAGGGATCAGGTTATGCTCGTCTTGATATCAGGATGGATGCCAGGACAAAGAAACTATACATGCTGGAGGTAAATGCCCAATGTGGTTTAAGTGATGATGAAGACCATACCTCAATCGGTGCCATTTTACGTTTATCCGGAAAATCTTTTACCCAGTTGATCGCAGAGATCATACAAGACGGTTTTCGTAAATACAATATTGCTTCATCAATAAAAAACAAAAAAGTTTCGTGAAAATCTGTGTACTGCAACCCGACTACTCAACCACAGCGGTAGATTATCAATATTACGATCCCCCAAGACAATTATCCCATCTTTGGCCCGAAGCCGAGATCGATAATGTGTTTTTGAACAAACTAACCACTTACCGCCAGTTGCGGGAGCTGAGCAAAAAAGGCTATGATGTATTTGTGAATCTTTGCGAAGGATACTTGGAGTGGGAAATTCCCGGCGTTGATGTTTATTATTCACTGGAACTTTTGAATCTTCCCTTCACTGGCCCCGGGACCAAGCTATACGATGTGCCTAAAGAACTGATGAAATATGTTGCCTATTGCCAGGGAATAAGAACCCCACAATATGTATTGGTTGAAAAGACCGATGATGTAAAGACAGCGGTTCAAAAATTGAAATTCCCCTTATTTGTAAAACCTGAAAAAGCCGGCGATAGTTTGGGAGTTGATCAACATTCACTGGTGCACAATGAAGAGGAGCTGACAAGAAAGGTATCACAGATCATTGATGAATATGGTCCTTTGCTGGTAGAAGAATATATTGCTGGCAGGGAATTTACCGTGCTTGTTGCGGCAAATGCAGAAGATGAAAAAACGTGTACCGTTTTCAGACCTGTTGAATATGTTTTCCCTGGGAATTATACTTTTAAGACCTATTCATTAAAAACTTCAGAGCTTCATCCTGATTGCAATTTTCCCTGCAATGATGAATATCTCGATAAGGAACTTCGCCAGGCGGCAGAAAAGGTATTCACGGCATTTGGCGGTGTTGGTTATGCAAGGATGGATTTCAGGGTAAATGGCAAAAACGAGATCTATTTCCTTGAACTCAATTTTACCTGCTCCGTTTTTTATACTGATGGATATGAAGGCTCTGCCGATTTTGTTCTAAAATTCGATGGTATTGGTCAATCGGGATTTTTAAAACACATCGTTGCCGAAGGCATTGCCCGTCATAAAAGAAAGATCAAACCCTTTGTTATAAAAGGCAACTCTATTTCCGGGTTTGGTATTTATGCAAACCGGGAGATCAACCCGGGTGAATTTATTTTTTCAGGTGAAGAAAAAGCACAGCGATTGGTCACGCTTCGCCATGTGGAAAGACACTGGTCGGAAGACGACAAAGAAACTTTCCGCAAGTATGCATACCCGATAAGCAAGGAAGTCTTTTTGATCTGGGACAGTGATCCTACCGAATGGGCTCCTCAAAATCATAGCTGTGATCCCAACACGGTTTACAATGGATTAAATGTTGTTGCCACCAGGCATATTGCAAAAGGTGAAGAGTTGACACTTGACTATGCTACCTTCCTCGATAAAAACATGCAGCCCTTCCATTGCTTGTGTGGCGCACCCAATTGCCGCGGTCTTATCATTGGCATGCCGAATAATTCGGTTACTGAAAGAGAAACAAGATTAAAGAAGGTAAGGGTTCCGAGGCAGCGGTAATATAGGTGGTTATTTTGATTGACCAGCTTTTTTGATTCTATTGGACTTCTGTTGTGTCACTCGCTTGTACGTCTTTATCGCTATTCAACTTTTTTTTATTTCACGCAAAGGCGCCAAGACCCGCAAAGCCGCAAAGTGTATTTGACCTTATAACCTTAGTTGCCATTAAAGTAATTGACCTTATCCCAAAGGGATGCCGTTGGCATTACCTTATTCCCATCATAGCTTTTAATAAGGTAATAAGGTATTTTCATTTAAAGGCATTTTTCAACTAAGGTAATAAGGTAACGAGCCCCAGGTCATGCCTGCTGCGTTACTGTCCTTTGCGTCTTTTGTATTTTAATCTTTGCGGCTTTGCGTGGAACATTATATAAACTACTATATTTATCTATCAAAGAAACTTCAATGAATCGCCGCTATCTTCTGAAAGGAATGGGTGCCATTGTGCTTTACAGCAGCTTCCCAACCATCCTGAGTGAATTTCTTTCTTCGTGCAAAACCAAAGACAAAGAATTAAGAGCCGGATTTTTTTCGGATGATGAATTCCATCTGATCGAAGGAATAACCGATGCTTTATTGCCTGCTACATCAACACCCGGTGCACTGGACGCAAAGGTTCCTTTCTTTCTTGATCTTGTGGTAAAAAATTGTTTGACCAAAGAAGATCAGCAGTTGATCAAAAAAGGTTTGCAGCAAATGAATGAGCAGGAAAAATTCTCATCACTTTCTACAGCAAAAAAATTAAATGCCATTAGAAAAATTGATGAGGCTGCATTTAAGGATAATGCAGGTAACACATGGTTCAGGATCGTCAAAAAATTATCACTGATCGGCTATTTCACTTCGCAGGAAGGGATGACAAAGGCATTGAACTATGTAAAAGTCCCGGGTGATTACAAAGCGTGTATTCCTTATAAACAAGGAGAAAAGGCACTGGCAAAAACATTTTTAATGTACTGGTAAAAAGCAACGAACTATGAATACGTATGATGCGATCGTAGTGGGCTCGGGGATTTCGGGTGGATGGGCAGCAAAAGAACTTTGCGAAAAAGGGTTAAAGACTCTATTATTGGAAAGGGGGCGTGATGTGAAACATGTGCAGGATTATCCAACTGCTAATCTCGATCCCTGGGAATTGCCTAACCGCAATATGCTGACACAGGAAGATCATGAGACCTACCCCGTTCAAAAAACGGTCTATCATTTCGGGCAGGACGACAAACATTTTTTTGTAAAGGATACAGAACACCCTTACCAGCAGTCAAAGCCTTTTCAATGGATACGCGGCAACCAGGTCGGTGGTAAATCATTGCTTTGGTCACGGCATACTTTCCGCTTTAGCGATATTGATTTCGAAGCCAATTTAAAAGAAGGCGCTGGCATTGACTGGCCCATTCGCTATAAAGACATTGCACCATGGTATGACTATGTAGAGCGTTTTATCGGTGTAAGCGGAAAGAATGAAGGGTTGCCCCAGTTACCCGACGGTCAATTCATTCCCCCCTTTGAGATGAATTGTCTCGAGAAACATTTAAAAGAAAGAATAGAGAAAAAATTCGCAGCAAGAAATTTGATACAAAGCAGGATGGCTGTGTTGTCACAACCTCATAATGGAAGAGGTAAATGCATGTCGAGAAATCTTTGTCACCGCGGTTGTCCTTATGGCGCATACTTTAGTAGCAACTCCTCTACCCTTCCGGCTGCTTACAAAACCGGCAATCTCACTTTACGTCCCTTCTCGATCGTTCACAGCATCATTTGGGATAAAGAAAAACATAAGGCCACCGGTGTTCGTGTGATCGATGCCGAGACCATGGAAACCTTTGAATATTTTGCACCGGTCATTTTTTTGAATGCTTCTGCGTTGTCTACAACAAAGATCATGTTGCAATCAACATCGGAAACATTTCCGAATGGATTTGCCAACAGCAGCGGCGTCCTTGGTCATTATTTAATGGACCATTATTCGGGACCCGGAGCCGTTGCCGGCTACGATATTCTCAAAGACCAATATTATTTCGGCCAGCGTTCCACTTCTGTATATGTTCCCAGGTACCAGAACCTTCATAGGCAAGACAGGAAATTTACAAGAGGATATGCGTACGAGGTCTATGTCTCCCGTGCTGATTGGGGAAGAGGTTACAACAGTGCCGGTGCGGGTGCTGAATGGAAGGATTCACTTTCAGAACCGGGCAACTGGACCGCGGCGATGTATGCCTTTGGTGAATGCCTGCCTGATCAAAAAAATCATGTCAGTCTTGATGAAACCAAAAAAGATAAATGGGGTCTTCCACTCTTAAAAGTAGAAATGGAATATGGCGAAAATGAAAAAGCGATGAGAAATGATATGATCAATGACGCCAAAGAAATGCTGGGCACCGCCGAACCGGAATGGGTAGTTGAAATAAATGACCCTTCTGTGCCGGGCATGACCATTCATGAAATGGGAACCGCAAGAATGGGCAATGATCCAAAGAATTCAGTTCTGAATAAATTCAATCAATGTCATGACGCGCCCAATGTATTTGTAACTGACGGGGCCTGCATGGTTTCCACTGCCTGTCAGAATCCTTCGTTGACCTATATGGCACTCACTGCAAGGGCCTGTGACTATGCAGTGCAACAATTGAAGAAAGGAGGAATTAAATAATTATCGGCTTTAACGTAAATTGACAAATGACCAAAACTACCATGGAGATTCTGACAATAATGCTCCTGTTAGTACTCTGTCGAAAAAAAGTTCGTAACAGCATGTTGATGCGTGAGTCCCGCCCTTTGCAAACCCTGGCGTGAGCAGCAACTAAAATTCATTCATCTTTTTTTATAATGATCTGATGACAGAAAACAAATCACTTGCCCGCGTTGAGATGTTTAGTGATGGCGTATTTGCTATCGCCATAACACTCTTAATAATTGAAATAAAGGTTCCGCCTCCCGGTTCAATTCATTCAATACATGACCTGGTCAATGCTCTTGTTCATTTGTGGCCCTCATACTTTGCTTTCTTTTATTCTTTTGGCGGCATCCTGGTTCAGTGGATCGTACACCACAACACGTTTAACCACCTGGACAAAACATCACGCCCGTTTTTATATACCAATGGCTTTCTCCTGCTCACTATTGTATTTTTCCCGTTCCCAACGGCTCTCTTAGCAGAATATATAAACACAGAGTATGCCATGCCTGCAATTGTATTTTATGGCATGGCATCTGTTGTTAATTCACTGGCGTGGCTTTTATTTATTCGCTCAATTAAAAAACCAAGACGATTACTAAATGATGCCTTTTCTACTGAAGAGTATAATAGATTAAGAACAAGCAACCGCTTTGCGCTAGCTATTTACACATCTACAGCCCTGCTGGCGATTTGGTTGCCATACACTGCGCTGATTCTTAATGTCGCTTTATGGGTGCTTTGGGTTTATTTATCGCTGGTTGAAAAAGAATAGAATATTTCTGGAGAAGGTAAACTGTACGGCGCAAAACATCAGGTGCTCAATAGAAGAAAAACGGTGGATTATCCTGAACAAGTCCTTCGTGAGCTTAGTGATCCATTGTGTTCGTCGTGACCATTTAATTCAGGTCACGAATACACAAAGTATTCACAGCGAACACAACGTAAACCTCTCTCAGTTGCTTCAACTAAATTTTGTGAAACTGTTGTTCACTACTCAAAAAAAAATTTGCGTAGTTAAATAACTACATGTATATTTGTAGTCAAATAGCTACACAATGAATTTAAGACGAGATGTTTTTCAAGCCATAGCGGACCCGACAAGAAGGGCTATACTTCTCTTGGTTGCTTCACAATCCATGACAGCAGGTGCCATTGCCGCAAACTTTGACACAGCAAGACCGACCGTTTCAAAACACCTGCAAATACTCACCGAGTGCGAATTGCTTAAACAAGAGCAAAACGGCAGAGAAATTTATTATCACTTCAATGCAAAAAAAATGAAAGAAGTAGCCGACTTTATTGAACCATTCCGCAAAATGTGGGACGACAGGTTTAATAAATTAGAAACCATCATGAAAAAATATAGATAGGTATCGGGAAAAAATAGAATCATATGGAACAAAAAACAAAAATCAATGCCGAAGACGGCAAACAGGAATTAGTGATTACAAGGGAATTTGATCTGCCAGTGGAATTACTTTTTAAAGCGTATGTAGAGCCCGAAATTGTTGAGCAATGGATGGGACACAAAGTGCTGAAACTTGAAAGTAAAAAGCACGGCAGTTATCAATTTGAAACAACCGATGCCAAAGGAAACGTGGTATTTCAGGCCAATGGAGTAATCCATGAGTTTATCCCGAACAAGAAAATCACAAGGACATTTGAAATGGAGAATACGCCTTTTGGTGTTCAGCTTGAGTTCTATGAATTTGAAAAACTTACTGACGACACCAGCAAACTCAATATGCACGTAATATATGAATCGGTTGCACAAAGAGACCAGGTGCTGAAGTTGCCTTTTGCCCAAGGCATAAACATGGCACATAACCGGCTGCAAGAAGTATTAAGCAAATTAAAATAACACATTATGAAAAAGAGAGATAAAATCATCTATTGGATTGCTACCTTTGGCTTGCATTAGGAATGGTATCAACCGGACTAGTGCAGTTATTCAAAGTAAAGAGGATGGCCATGGAGGTGTAGATAGCATGACACATTTGGGCTATCCTGTATATGTTCTGACAATACTTGGTATCTGGAAAATTTTGGGAGTTATAGCATTGCTTATCCCTAAATTTCCTTTACTAAAAGAATGGGCTTATGCAGGTTTTTTCTTTGTTATGTCGGGAGCGATATTTTCGCATGTTGCAGTTGGTGATCCCATGAATGAATTATTTCCGTCACTACTATTACTGTTACTGACTTTAGTATCCTGGTATTTCAGGCCTGCAGATAGAAAAATCATTTCAGTTACACCGTTTGGCGCAGTCTTAGCAAGTAAAGAGTTGAGGGAGACTGGCGTCCTGAGGACATCGCAAACAAACCTGCCTACCGGACAGGCAGGTTAAAATGACGTGCCATGACAACGAAAATAACGAATCCTAAGGTTGATTGGTTTTTTAATAAAGCCAAAAAGTGGCAGAAAGAATATGAGAAATTGAGAATGATCATTCTTGACTGTGGGCTCAACGAAGAATTGAAGTGGGGTTGTCCTTGTTACACGTTTGAGAATAGAAACATCGTTTTAATACATGGATTTAAAGAATATTGTGCGATCCTGTTTTTCAAAGGCGCCTTGTTAAATGATACCGATGGTATCCTCATCCAGCAAACAGAGAATGTACAGTCGGCACGCCAGGTCCGGTTCACCAATGTTGAGGAAATAGTAAAGAAGGAACGTATCCTGAAAGCCTATATTTATGAAGCCATGAAGTGGAAAAGGCGGGTTTGAAAGTGAAGTTTAAAAAGACAAAAGACTTCAAAATTCCTGAAGAATTTCAAAGTAAATTAGATAAAATGCCTGCCTTGAAAACGGCTTTTGCTGCATTGACGCCGGGACGGCAAAGAGCATACATTTTTTATTTTTCTCAACCCAAACAATCCAAAACCCGGGAGGCCAGGGTTGAAAAATATATGAAGCAAATTCTCAATGGAAAGGGATTAGATGATTAAGTGTTAAGTCAAAAAGGGAAAAGTCAAAATTCAAAAGTGAGCAACAACACTATTAATCGGCATGATTAAATTCCGGTAAGCTAGTATTTATATAATGGAAGAACAACATGAATAATATGAAAAAGAAGTTGTCACCAGAACAACGGGATGAACTGCTCAAAACATTGAAAGCCCGTTTTGAAAAAAACATGAACCGTCATAAAGGTCTTGAATGGGCTAAAGTGCAAGCAAAGCTGGAAGCTAATCCCGAAAAACTGTGGTCGCTCAATGAAATGGAAAGAACCGGCGGTGAACCGGATGTTGTTGGTCATGATAAAAAGACGGGCGAATACATTTTTTATGATTGTTCAGCGGAAAGTCCTAAAGACCGCAGAAGTCTTTGTTATGACCGTGAAGCACTGGAGTCGAGGAAAGAACATAAACCAGAAAATAACGCTATTGATATGGCTGCTGCCATGGGCATTGAACTTTTAACGGAAGAACAATACCGGGAGTTGCAGAAACTTGGAAATTTCGATACGAAAACATCGAGCTGGGTGAAAACACCTGCTGATATCAGGAAACTTGGCGGTGCCCTCTTTTGTGACCGCCGCTACGACACTGTCTTCGTGTATCACAATGGTGCAGAATCTTACTATGCCGCCAGGGGATTCCGTGGCTCGCTAAGGGTCTAAATTTTTCCGAAACTAATAGCGAATACAGTTTAGTTCATAAAAAGCAACCAGCGTAGATAGTCTTTGGCGTCAAACTACTGCCTCTTTATTGTATTTACTTCTGTATTCCAATGGCGATATTCCTGTGATTTTTCGGAATACTTCACGAAACGCTTTCACATCCGAATAACCAACGTCATACATCACTTCGTTAACCGTTTTCCGGGTGGCTTCAAATGCTTTTTTAGCTGATTCAATTTTTACTCTTTGTGAATATTCAAGCGGAGTGTTCCCGGTTGCTTTGATAAACCTCCTGTCAAAATTTCGCCTGCCCACAGCAAACTTCGAGGACAGATCTTCAACAGATATTTTTTCATCAAGATTACCTTCAATATATGCCTGTGCCTGCTTCACCATTTCATCACTATGTAATTTCTGCCCTCTGAATATGGTAAATGCCGACTGACTTTGCCTGTCTATTTCAATTTGAAATACTTTGGAACAAAAGATGGCAGTTTGCCTGTCATAATATTTTTCTACCAGGTAGATCAACAGGTTCAGGAAAGAATAGGCACCCCCATTTGTATAGATCCCGTTTTCATCAGTGATCAGTTTATCCGTTTGCACATTCACTTTTGGAAACATAGCTTTGAGATTGTCCGCAGCCGACCAATGGGTAGAACAGGTTCTTCCATCCAGCAAACCCGATGATGCAAGCAAAAATGCCCCGGTACATATACTCGCTATTTCGGCCCCGTTCTTATATTGTTTTTCGATCCAGTCGATCAACATTTGGTTTCCCTTCACTGCCTTCTGATAATTGTGATTCAATGAAGGAATGATAATGAGATCTGTTTTATCTATTGCTGAGATATGGGTATGAGGTTTCACACTGAACAGGCCGTCATAGAATTCCACTTTTTTTGAAATACCCCCTAATTCAATTTTCAACAATTCTCTCCTGCGCGTTTCCTTCCAATAAGCATTGGCCCTTGTAAATATTTTGTAAGAGCCTACGATACTGCTGAGGTTGTTCTCTCCGTCGGGAACTAATATGGTAAGATGTTTCATCAATTAATTTTTTGCAAAGATAGAAATTCACCATGTCCGGATCAACCCGTGATAAAGTCCATTTTACACCCCATGTCATTAATATTTGGACTATATTTTTGCGATATAAAATTCATAACACTAAAAAACTAAAAACAAAAAATGACAAAATCAACAAACAATCAAATGACAACTCAGGAAGTTGCGTCGCGTTTCAATGAACTTGCAAAGGAAGAAAAATGGTTTGAGATCCAGGAGGAACTCTTTTCAGATGTTGTAAGGAGCATTGACCCTCCCGGGTCTCCTTATTTTGGGTATGCGGAAGGTAAAACTCCCGTTCGCAAAAAAGGGGAAGAGTTTGTGAGGAAGATTGAGGCTGTTCACAGAAGGTATACAACTGAACCAGTTGTGGCAGACAATCATTTTGCGGTGGGAAGAGAGGTGGATATTACGGTACAGGGATTTGGAAGAATTCAAATTAACGAGGTAATGCTCTATGAAGTAAAAGACGGTCAGATCGTGTTAGAGCAATTCTTTTATTAAACGATCCTTTCACTCACCTGGAATGGAATCGACAGAAATAAGATGAGGAATGGTAACTATAATAATCACTAAAAAATATATCATGGATCAACGTGATTTCACTACTTCGATACAGGTAGATCAAAGTCCACTGGAAGCATTTGATGCAATCAATAATGTTCGCGCCTGGTGGCCTGGAGAGATCGAAGGCAATACAAAAGAACTCAATGATCAGTTCACCTATCGGTACAAGAAATTTCACTACAGCAAACAGAAGCTGGTAGAAGTCATCCCCGGCAAAAGAGTGGTGTGGCTGGTCACCGATAGCAGCTTAAATTTTGTCGAGAATAAAACCGAATGGACGGGTACAAAAATAATTTTTGAGATCTCTGAAAAGCATAGCAAGACGCAGATCCGCTTTACTCACCTGGGTTTGGTTCCGGGATACGAATGCTTCGATTCCTGCTCCAATGCATGGAGTGATATTATCAGGAATGGCTTGCGCAACATCATCACAACGGGCAAAGGACAAGCAAGTCTTAATGAAGCTTAAGCAAGGCTGTGGCGTGTTCAGTATGTAGACGATTAATTGATTCCCGTACAAAGCGTTCTGATATTTCAGGGCGCTTTTGTTTTTTTATTCCGCTTTGAGACCGTATATACCGGAGAAATCTCATCGTTCATCGAAATAGTTTTACTTCTCCTTTCTCCCATTCTACATTAGCTTTTAAATCAAATCATCATGAAAAAGATCAAATTATTGATGATGCTATTTTCAGTTGTTCTTTGCTTAGCGGGCTGTCTTACCACTCTCCATCCCATTTTTACAGGGAAGGACCTTATAGCTGACCCGCGACTCATTGGCAACTGGGAAAAAGCTAAAGACAAAACAAAAGTCATCTACCGCCAGCCTAATGCTGATGAGGTAAGCAATCTTTCGCCGGCATTGCAGAGCGAGGCAGGCAAAATATACATGCTCGATGAAAAAGATGAACAGGGGGATATAAGATCCACTAACTATGCTTTTATGATAAAACTTGGAAAATATTACTATATGGATTATTACCCGGCAAGCGAAAAAGAACGGCGATCGGCCGACAATTTCTTTGCGGCACACTACATCCCGATGCACAGCATCTATCGCATAGAATTTAAAAACAACAATTCTTTCAATGTTCAGCGACTGGACGCGGGCTATCTTGAAAAACTGATAAAGAATAAACAGATCCGTATCAAGCATGAAGTGATGGAAGACGGCGGCATCCTTATAACGGCCCCAACAGAAGAGTTACAACAGTATCTTATTAAATATAGTGATGTGCCGGAAGCCTATAACAATGATAACAACGATAATTATACAAAGATCAAATGATCATTAACCATTCAACTATATAGTATGAATCAGAAACTTTTCCTGGTAGCATCCCTGGTGGCAATGGCTTTTCTCAGTTCCTGCCTGACAAGCCTGCACAACCTGGTGACATATACCACCGTAGTAGGCGACAACAGGATAGCAGGCAACTGGCAACACGATGATATGACAGTGAAAATAGAAGCCCTGCCTACAAGTTCCTTCTTCAAAAACATGACTTTGGCAACAGTCAATGGTGAAGAAAAGAAATCTGGCTATGACAGTAAAGAGGATTCGTTGCTCTATTCAAGATCTTACGTCGTTGAGTTTGATAAAAATGATTACCGGTACTATATGGTTTGCTGCCTCACGCGCATTGGTAATGACCTGTATGCCGATTTCGAACCCGTTACAGCTGAACCGGTGAATAAACCAACAGCAAACGACACCGATGACTTGTTTAGCGGAGGTAAATATATAACGACACACAGTATCGCGAAAGTTATTTTCCGGGAAAATGAACTGGAACTTCGCATGCTCAATGGTGATTTTATTAAAGAGCAGTTGAACAATGGAGCTGTGGCTGTCAGATACGAAAAGGATGTTCTGTTTGCAACCACACTTATTACTGCTTCATCCGATGAATTGCGGCAGTTTCTCTCCAGGTATGGCAATGATGAAAGATTGTACAGCTCAAAAAATACTATTACTTTAAAGAAAATCTGAGAATGGTCTTCAATAAATTCAACGAAAACAGTAAGGGCATACACATTGTCCAGCATATTCTTTTTGCTTTGCTGTCTTTTCTTATTCTCTTAAATATTTTCAGGACCAGCAGCCCGCCCGCCAGGGTCGATTATGTTTACACCGCGCTTTTTCTTGCGACCATATTACCGGCTATTTATCTGCACCTGTATTGGCTGTTACCCAACCTCAGCAGGAAAAATTCACTCATCTATTATGTTATTCCATTACTGCTGGTCGCCGCATTTTTCATCTGGATCAATATGCAGTTGTTCGATCACTGGTCGGTAAAACTCTTTCCCGGATTCTTTTTTATATCCTATTATAAATGGTGGGAGATCGCCTTATTCTTTTTTGTTTTTATCAGTGTTACCACCCTGTTGAAATTATCCAAATCATGGTTTGTTGTCAGCCGCCTGCAACGACAATTATTGGAAACAGACAAACAAAGAGTGCAGGCAGAATTAAAAGCACTCAAGGCCCAGATCAATCCGCATTTTTTCTTCAATACACTGAACAGCATCTATTCAATGTCGCTGGACAAAGATGAACGTTTACCAGGAACCGTACTGCAATTGTCCGAATTGATGCGTTATTTTTTATACGAAGCCAGGGAAGATCTTGTTCCCCTGTCAAAAGAGATACATGTGCTTAACGATTATATCGCTTTACAAAAGATCAGGTCTGACGAAAAACTGAAGATAAAAACGGAGATGGATGAAGATCCCGGGGGGCAAAAGATCGCCCCTTTGTTATTGATCGCGTTTGTGGAGAATGCTTTCAAGCACGGTGCAAAAGGAAGTACGGGGAACCCTTTCATCAATATAAAATTGACCACCGCTCAAAATACGATTAACTTCCGGGTGGAAAACAATAAAGGAGTGGTTGATGAAACAGGCAAAGATGATCATGGCGGCCTTGGATTGGATAATGTCAAAAGAAGACTGGAATTGATCTATCCGCAAAGGCATAACCTTCTAATTGAAAACAGCGATAAAATCTTTTTGGTACAACTTCAATTGCAGTTATGACCAGTGCTATTCAATGTGCGATAATCGAAGATGAACCGCTTGCACAAAATATATTGAAAAAATACATAGAAGACCATCCTGCATTAGAACTGAGGGCTGTTTGCAATAATGCCGAAGAGGCGCAGAAAGTTTTGCTTCGCGAGGATGTTGAATTACTTTTTCTCGATATTAATCTTCCGAAACTCTCCGGGATAAGTTTCCTTAAAACATTACCACATCAGCCAGTGGTCATTTTTACAACTGCATATCCCGAGTACGCTGTCGAAGGATTTGAACTCGATGCCATCGACTATTTGCTAAAACCGTTTTCATTTGAACGTTTTCTTAAAGCAGCCAATAAAGCCGTTCAACAACTAAATAAAAAAGAGATTACCGGGCAGGCGACCCCTTCTTTTATTTTTTTAAAGGCAGAAAAAAAAGTACACAAGGTAAACCTGGATGATATCTTATACATTGAAGCCGCTGGCGATTACATAAAAGTAATGACAGAGAGCGGCCAGTATATGGTAAATGACACGTTAAAAGGTCTACAGGATGAATTGCCTCCTGCTCAATTTATAAGAGTGCATAAAAGCTATATCATCTCACGAAACAAAATCAAATTCTTTGAAGGCAATTATGTAAAAGTAGGTAATGCCGATATCCCTATTGGTAATTCATATAAAGAAGAAATTTCTACCCGCTTGAAAGAAAGGAACATTTAAAACAAATATATGTGGTCAACTAATTCATTATGGTTTGAAGTTGCCATTGTGAGCATTATTTATGCAATTGGAAACATTGTCTTTGGACATTTTGAAGAACGAACGCCAAAATTTCGCAGAGTGGGTAAGTATATTCTGACCCTTATCATCGTTTGCCTGGTCTCTGTTTATCTTGGAAGAACGATCGCTATGTCTTTTCTCGCCGTTTTTTTGATACCACTCCTTTATATACACGGATATTATTTGCCGAGGAAAAAGGGAATCAACGGGTGGACGGGTGAACCTAAGAGCAGCTACTATGAATTTAGGGGTTGGGATAAAAACATATTCAAAGACAAGTAAAAAAATGTCCAGGAAAGTTTGGGTGGTACAGTTGTATTCAGAAAGAGAAATACTCAAAGAAGATGATCATTATTCATTGATCTTTTAAAAACTCTTGCCATTGTTGGTGTTGGCACAGTGTTACCAACGACAAATATTGCAGGATTATAATTCCATTTCACGCAAAGACACCAAGTGTAAATACAAAGGCGCAAAGTTGTCTTGCATCTTTGCGATTCTTTGCGCCTTCGCGTGAAATTTTCCAGCTCAATCATCCTTCAGATCCAATTCAGGTGCTTTGTGTTCAGCATGGTCTTTATTTTGGGAAACATTACCATCGAGCCAGCTTACTTTTTGTTCTGAAATATGCGGTTCACCAATTATGTCCCTGTAAAGCTCCGGTCTCCTCGCCTGTTTATACCTGTAGCCTCCTGCATTTTTGATTTTATCAGCTGTGATCTGCGCCGTTACCACATCATCATCGAGCTTACGGCATTCTGCAATAATATCTCCGAAAGGATCGATGATCATTGAGCATCCATTCTTCAACTGGTCATCATCCATACCAATAGGATTTGAAAAAATGGCGTAAATGGCATTGTCGTAAGCTCTTGCCGGTAACCATTTCATCAACCATGCACGTCCCTTCATGCCGTCAAATTCAATTCGCAATGAAGTAGGATCACTGAATCGGTTCTTCCATAACCCAGGATCAACAAACCCCGCACCGGGTCGTGTGGATGGTGTACACATAGTGACATGCGGCATAAAAATTATGTCCGCGCCCAGCAAATTGGTGGCCCTTACATTTTCAATAATATTATTATCATAGCAGATCAATATCCCGCATTTCCAACCGAACAATTCGAATACACAATAGCTATTTCCGGGAACCAGGTAAGGATTGATGAAAGGATGTAGTTTTCTATGCTTTGCTATCAATCCATCTTTACCAACAGATACGTAGGCTTTATGCAATTTGCCTTCCCTGTCTTTTTCAAAAAGACCGGCAAGGATAACGATATCATTTTTTCCCGCGATCTCTCTCAGTCGCTTTATACTTGATCCTTCAGGAATAAATTCAGCGAGATCCAGCATTTGTTCTTCAGACAGGTGTCTCGCAAAACTGTAGCCTGTAACGGAACATTCATGAAACGCCACTATATCAGCCCCATCTGCAGCGGCTATTTTGCTGAGTTGATCTATCACACTTAAGTTATACTCCTTATCGCCGCTCTTATTTTCAAATTGGGCGGTAGCTATTTTGATATCTTTCATGAAATTTAGTTGAGCTGTTTTGCAAGTTAGGATTTTGCGCCGAGTTCACTTTTTTTCGTAGATCAAATATATTTTTTTGCCCGAAAAGTGCGGATGAAATATCTCTTTGCTAGCTGCTGCGCATTAGGCGTCTTGTGCAGTTCGTTCTGCGCCCCGTAGCTAAAGATCGGTCACTAAGAACACGACGAATACACAAAGTGCACAAAGAAATCGAAGAAAAGATCTAGATTTATTTAAGATACCTAGTTGCGAAACATTTTTAGTTTAACTTACTATAAAAACCCAATCGTCATGAACTCACGCCGCGATTTTTTACAAAAACTTACTGCCTCCGCAATAGCATTGCCGTTGTCACAATACTTTGACCCGGTCGCTGAAAAGAATGATCCGGGCTATTCAGACAAAAAATTTTATGATGGTCCTGTGCTGCGTGTTGCCATCATGGGATTAGGCAGTTATGGAACACGGGTTGCAGAAGCGATGCAATCATGTACAAACGCAACGCTGGTCGGGGTCATCAGCGGCACACCCTCCAAGATCACTGCCTGGCAGAGTAAGTATAATATACCTGAAAAAAATTGTTACAACTATGAAAACTGTGATGCGATCAAAGACAATCCTGATATTGATGCGGTGTATGTGATCACGCCGAATGGATTGCATCATGACCATGTGATACGAGTGGCAAAAGCCGGCAAGCATGCCATATGCGAGAAACCTATGGCAGTAAATGCGAAGGAAGCCCAGGAAATGATCGATGCCTGCAAAAAGGCAAATGTGAAATTGCTTGTAGGTTATCGAATGCATTTCGAACCGAAAACACTTGAAATAATAAGAATGAGAAAAGATGGTGAGCTGGGAAAAGTTTTATTCTTCCAGGGATTGTCCGGTTTTATCATTGGAGACCCTACTCAATGGCGCTTGAAAAAAGAATTGTCGGGTGGCGGTGCGATGATGGATATTGGGATCTATTCTGTCAATGGGGCACGGTATATGATCGGTGAAGAACCCATTTGGGTAACCGCGCAGGAAACAAAAAATAATAAAGAAAAATTCAAAGAAGGAATTGATGAAACGATCCAATTCCAGTTAGGCTTTCCGGGCGGAGCTGTCGCATCCTGTTTATCTACTTACAGTTTGAATAATCTCGATCGTTTTTTTCTCGATGGTGATAAAGGCTTTGCTGAATTATTTCCCGCAACAGGTTATGGACCTATCCAGGGAAGAACAAGTAAAGGTGAACTAACACAGCCGCATAAAACGCATCAAACAGTTCAAATGGATGAAATGGCCGGTATCATATTGGAGGGAAAACAGCCCGTTGTTCCCGTTGATGGCGAAGAAGCTTTAAAAGATCTGAAGATCATTGATGCAATTTACCTGGCAATCAAAAAGGGAAAAAGAGTTGATCTGAAATTGTAGCTTATTTTTCTTCTTACCGAATTAAAGCCACTGTACCTTTTGCCGTCTTCGCTATATGTGAGGCTGTTGAATAACTAATGAAATAAACGTATACACCGGACAGCATTTTGCTTCCCAGGTAAGTTCCATCCCATCCTGTGTTACTGTCATGGCTCTCAAAAACTTTTTCACCCCACCTGTTGAAGATCTGAAGATCGAATTCTGAGAAGTTGCAATGAGATTTTGCTTTAAATACATCATTCAGTCCGTCACCATTGGGAGTGAAAGCGCTGGGTACGTGGAGATCGCAGTCTGTGCATTTTTGTTCAACAACATTTACATTGAATGTTCGCTGGCAGCCAAAATTATCAGTTGCTGTTATGCTATAACTACCTTGCCTTGTAATCGTGACATTGTCAGACATCACCCCATTGATGCTATAAGTTATGCCGTTAATAGCCGGTGCAAGAACAAGATCATTATTATCACATAATACAGTGTCTGGCGGTATATTTAATTTATTTAAAGCACCTGATACCAAAAATGGCTCGCTGGTAATGCACTTCCCGGGAGTAGAAATTAAAACACTGTAATAGCTTTCGCCAGCGGTATCCGGCAACTCGTAGATAATCCCGGTTGCGCCATTTATGGCCACGCTGTCTTTATACCATTGATAAGTTGCGTTTGCAAAAACCGGCGATTCCAGGATCGGAAGTCCGTTCCCATTGCAACCGGTTCCTGCCTGAGCATGGATATATTGAAAAGGAAAATCTTTGGTTGGCAACAAATGCAGATCATCCAAGTAATAAATATGATAGTCAAGGAAAGTAGTGCTGTCGGCGAGATCAGGTATTTGTTGCAGGATGCTGCAGTCAACTCCAACCTCTATAACATTTATTTGGGAAGAAGGAGTAAAACTGATCTTGCTTTGTATCCATTCGTTCGCACTGGTGACGACTGTTTTACCAAGCAATATCCAACCCGGGTAATTTGAAGGACAGCCATTGCCAAGGGCGCTCAGATCTCCAAAAGGAACAGCGTTGCAATCCGAATTGCCAAAAACAGCAACAGTGAACGGAAAGATCTTTCCTGTGAAATTATCCCACGAGCGAAATCTTCCTGCATAAAAACTGAATGTGTAATTTTCACCTGCACTTAACGGGGCCTGCAGGCATTGACCGACGTAACCCTTAGGCATATCATTCTCAGGAATTGGATTGATGAATGCGCTGTTCAAAATGGAAATAAAACCTTGCCCATCGGGCATGGGCAGCGTCGGTGGCATGTGAAGCATCACCAGTTGTGAATCATAGCTGCATTTGAGGTTATGATAATACTCGGCCTCATTCATCAGGCTTCCATATTGCCAATAGGTGGCGATCTTAGAATCGCTGATGTATGTATAGTTAACCGGGCAATGATCGTACAATTCAAAAGAACCGTTCTGTAAAAGGTTATTAGTTACTATAAAATGGCATTGGCAGTCGGGGTCATGAAGATCAACCAGTCCGTCACCATCATCATCAATACCATTATTACAAATTTCCTGTGTCAATCCCCGAAAACCTGTTAAAAGAAAAATGCACAAAAGAAACCTATGTGTGTATTTACGACGCATTGGTACAAAAGCATAGAAATTTACGCTTTCTATTCCAGTTATGACTATTTATCGGTATAGCTTTAACGGCGGTTGCTAACCGGAACTTTCAATACTGGTTTTTATTATTTGATTGGAAATCTTGTTCTCTCTTATCTTTATTGCTCCAACAAATCTGTTATGAGAAAGACAACGATACTTTGTGCCGTCGTTATTTGTTTGTTCCATTATTATTCCTCAGCACAGGATAGCCGTGATAAACATCCTAATACTTCAGGTGCCGGATGGATGGATCTTTTTAATGCTGATCTCAGCAATGCAATTTTTGAAAAGGGTGTGTGGACCGTAAGTGATGGCGTGATCACGGCATCAAAGGATGAAGCATTATGGAGTGAAAAGGCCTATGATAATTTCATTCTTGATCTGGAATTTAAAAATGCTGACAGTACCAATAGTGGTGTAATAGTTCATGCAAGCGATATAAAAGACTGGATCCCTCACTCCGTGGAGATACAAATAGCCGATGACTATTCCGAAGAATGGAGTAAGGTAGTACCCTCATGGCAATGCGCTGCCATCTTCGGTCACCAGGCAGCCACTAAGCGTACTGTAAAGAAAGTGGGTGAATGGAATCATTATACAATTACGTGTATTGATAAAAAAATATGGGTAGTGCTAAATGGTGAACTGGTAAATGTTTGCGACATGAATTTGTACACTTCTGCAAAAACAAATCCCGATGGAACTGAAATTCCTTCCTGGTTGAGTAATCCCATGGCTACACTTCCGTTACATGGACATATTGGTTTCCAGGGCAAGCATGCAGGTGCACCTATTTATTTCAGAAATATTAAAATAAAAGAATTAAACTAGTGTTATGTTAATCGTAATAATGCGCATAATTTTGCCACAGAATACCCAGAAACACAGAGAGAGAAATCAGTAATAATTCAGTGTTTCTGTGTATTCAGTGGCGACAAAATACAATTAACTTAACCCTAGCAGACATTGCGAAACTATTTGTCAAACTCATCCTCATAAATAAGTTTGCCTTCCCCCGTTTTTAACTTCACATAATCGATAGCTCTGCCACAATTTTTGTACGATGAAAAGTGTGCTCAAGGCCCTGCTTCTTTATCCATTTGTTTGTGCAGGTACTTTGTGGAATTTCTGTTGATGACCGGCAATACAAGCTTCTGCAAACCGAGAAATATTGGTCAATCGGCCAGCTCGATCCAAACAGGAGCATGGTCACTTGATTTTTCCCAACCACGAACGTGGCGATCAACTCCTGCCGCGACAAGTCGTTTGTCAACATTCGGGCTCAACAAGAAATGATCGATACGCAGTCCTGCATCACGGCCATAAGCATTACGGAAATAATCCCAAAATGTGTAGATCTTCTCGGTTGGATAAAGTTTTCGGACAGCGTCTGTCCATCCCTGTGTCACCAGTTTCTTAAAAGCTGCACGCGTCTCAGGTCTAAACAACGCATCGTCCACCCATCGTTCTGGTTTATATACATCCAGCTCAGTTGGCATTACATTGTAATCACCCGTCAGTACCACGGGCATATTTGATTTAAAAAGTTGCGCTGCATGCTTCCTCAATCTTTCAAACCATGCAAGTTTGTAATCGAACTTAGGACCGGGCGCTGGATTACCGTTTGGCAAATAAAGGCATCCGATCACAATGTCATCAACGACCGCCTCTATATAACGACTGTGAATATCTTCGGGATCACCGGGTAATGCACGGCATACTTCTTTGATCTGTTTATCGCGGGCAAGAATAGCAACACCATTCCAACTCTTTTGCCCATGCCAGATGGCATGATAACCTGCGTCGTTTATAGCTGACTTCGGAAACTTTTCCTCAGGAGCTTTCAATTCCTGCAGACAAACAATATCCGGCGCCGCTTCATCAAGCCAGCGCAACAATACGGCAAGGCGACCATTCACGCCGTTGACATTATAGGTAGCGATTTTCATTCGTAAAAATTTTATTTGATTTATTTTCCGGTGATTACATAAAATTACGAGGTCTTACAGCGCTGGCTAAAAAAAATTAGCACACCATTTGCATTACGTGTCGCGGTTTTTCATAGGAGAATCAGTTGGCGGGCGGGATTTCTATCCAGCCCTTTTTCTTTTGATTTGCACAAGGAGATGCTGTGCTTTTGCATTTTTAAGTATATTTAAGTTGAGACTGGTGCTATTATGAGAAAAGTACTTTGGCTTTTGCTTTTTATTTTTTAAAAGATCATTAGCGAATAATGGTTACCGTACCTTTAACGATTTTATATTTTTTTTCATTGTGTGAATTTTTGAATCTTACCAAATAGATATAAACATCAACAGGTGCTTTTTTCCCGTTAACGTAACCATCCCATCCTTCGCTTAAAGTCTTTGTTTCGAAAAGTTTTTGTCCCCATCTGTTATATATCTGCAACTGGTAATTATCCAAGGGACAGTTACTATATCCTCTCAATATTTCATTTAGTCCATCGCCGTTTGGTGTAAAGGCATTCGGTATAAAAATCGTGCAGGAAAAACAATCTTTAAAATTTGCCTCAACAACAAAATCTTTTGTACATCCTAAGCTGTCAACTGCGCTTATCGTATAGGAACCTGGATCGGTAAGTGTTACAATAGTATCCTGTTTTCCGTTCCAGGTATAGTTTACACCCGGTAATGACTTTCCCAGATGCAAAGTATCATTCTTACACAAAAATGTATCGGTGGGCATCCGGATAGTCTGAAGAAGACTGCGGTTTATAAGTAATGGCTCTGATATCTGACACCTGCCTCCCGTGGTGATGCGGACATTATAGTATGCGGTCACTGAAGGTTCGAATATCTGGAGTACACTGTCCGTTTGACCGACGAGTGCGATACTGTCCCTGTACCACTGGTAAGTTGCATTCGCTTTTATTGGGGCCTTTAAAATGTAGCCCCCATCGCAGGCATTACCGGCCTGAACACTTATATACTGAAAATCAAAATCCTTTGTTTCTGCCAGTTGAAAATTATCTAAATAATAATGAGGCTTGGAAACAGAATTGCCTCCATGGGAAGTATCTCCCAAATCTACAAGTGAACAATCTTGCCCCACCTCAATTACATTAATGTCCTTTGGAATGGTAAGTTTCATTCTAGCTTGCACCCAGGTATAAGGGCTTAGAAATGTTACCTTTCCCAACATTATCCATCCCGGGTAATTGGCGGGACAGCCATTGTTTTTGTTTGCCATTCCGAAAGGAACTGCGTTACAGTCACTATGGCCAAATACCGCAACTGTAAAGAAATCAAAGGCAAATTTTTCTACGGTTTTATTAAGATAAGCAGAACCATAAAAACTAAAAGTATAGTCTCTGTCTTTTACAAGCGGAGTTTGCAGGCATTGCGCTATATAATGTTTGCGGCTGTTGCTCTCCGGAAAGCTAAATGCACCTGTTGTTCCTCTTAGCATTTGAAGAAATCCACTCCCATCCGGGATGGGCCGCGGTACAAAATTCACTAAATAAAACGCGGAATCCATTGGGCAAGATAAGTTGCGATAAAAAGCAATGTCCCCGCTTGGCTCCACGCCATAAAGCCAATTATCAACAATATCATAATTTGCTGCATAAGGTGCACCATCGGTCAGGCAATGCTTATACTGTTCAAATGATGGGTTGAGCAAAATATTCTTAGTAGCTTCCCATCGGCAACTACAATCCGGATCGTGCAAATCTATCAACCCGTCATTATCATCGTCCTTACCATTATCACATATTTCCTGTGCAAATAACACATCTACACTAAAGAATAGCACAGTCGTGAAAAGCAATTTTGTAAAGCAGTATATAAAGGAGGTTTCACTCCGTCTCATACAAACTTAATTACTTTGCACAGCTTGAGAAGGTGCACTTGAGCAAGTGATATTCGTACATGAGCTAGTACCGTCACAATGTGCGGTTACTGTAACGGTCACATAACAAGAATATGCAAATTGTGCTGAAAGATTTGGTGTACAAGTACCAAATCCATTTGGTGGGCCACATGAAGGATAACCTCCAACGGAATAGGTGACTCCGCCTGGCACACTATTCCACGAAACAGTAACAATGCCACCAACACGAACAGCACTTAACCCCGAGGGTGTACTGCATGAACATGATGGTTTTTTCACAGTTTCAAGAGAATTTTTATCAATTTGCTTAGGGCCTATTATAATAAAAGACATGCTAATCAGGAGCATCGCAAATAACCCTAAAAGGATAAGATACTTTCTCATAAAGAGGTTTTAGATGTGATTAAATTAAAACGACTGAAACCCCCTTATAAATATAAGGTTTTTCATCCTTCAGAAGTCATTAAGTGCAAATAAAATTTGTGAAATGACTGAAGATCTTTGGCTTGAACAGGGTCTTTTGTCGATCATTAAAATTCTCTATGCCGTATTAAGAAAAAAGACCCGATTCGGAGAATTAAGAGACAAGCCATTCCATCAGGCTTGACCCGGAATCGTGAATGGCTTTACAAAAAAACGACTCAATAAATATCGCCATTCAAAACTGCGAGGAGTGCAGGCTCTTCATCCCCCGTGCCTCTGCGATTTTAAGTATATTTAAAGACTGGTGCTATTATGAGAACAGCTTTTTTGGTTGTGCTTTTCAGCATTATATTAAGTTTCCACGTATTTCCGCAAATGCCGGTTTGTAAAGATTCCTTTCCTTCTTCATTACTGCTTAATCATTCGTTTGAAGAATATTCGGGTTGTTATATTGATAATGCAAGTACATTGGAAGGAGGTTATATTGACGGACTTGCTGGATTCGGAGGAATTACCGTAAGTAACTGGCATTCGTTCACAGGCCAGCATCGCGAAATACATTACTTTAACTACAATTGCAGGCTCAATAACAGGATCAGCATTTTTGACTCAACGAATACCGAATGCCATGATTATCCGCGGGCCCCATTGCCATTGCCAGATGGCGTTGGTTTCATCAGCATTGATGAAAACGATGTAGCACCATTTGTTGAAGAAAATAAAGTGCTTAAGTCTTGTGTTACTACCTGTCTCTCTCAACCATTAAAGACAGGTGAAACTTATGTGTTCAGTTTTTATTTCGGTTTTGGACGACAATATGGCGACTACTGCTTTCAACAATCGTTAAGTCCATATGGTATTGCTGTCTTTGGAAGACAGGACTGTCCTGTTTATCCCGTCGACAATTCGACGGTGAAGCAGGGCTGCCTTGCTAATAATTCTGGGTGGGTGCAATTAGGCCGCATAAGCTTAAAAGGAGAATATGAATGGATAACAGGCGCTGTAGAATTTACACTGCAAACAAATATTTCTTCTATTGGCATTGGGCCTGATTGCACCAACCATAATTTTGATTCTACCTACTATAACAGTGGTTCAATGTATTTTATGGACAAATTCGTCCTGGCAACTAAAAAAGATTATTCTTTCAAAACCATTACACCTATCTCGGGTGACGTATGTACCGGGCATTTTGTATTAAGGGCCCCTGTATATACAGGCGCAACCTATCAATGGTATAAAGACGGTGTGATAATACCTGGTGCTACATCTGAAATTTATACTGTGCCGGATAAAGATGATGCCCAGGGCAATTATGTTGCGAGCATTAGCTATTCGAATTTTTGTCTGAACAGTCTTCCTTTTTCAGTAATTTTTTCTGAACTAAATAAATTTGCCCTGGGAAACGATTTTTTTCTTTGTGATACAACTACACTAACTCTTGATGCCGGCCTGCGAACGGCTATCCGTTATCTTTGGCAGGATGGAAGCACCAACCCGTCCCTTCGTGTAAACAAATCAGGTTTATACTGGGTGCAGGTCACAGATGTGAATGGCTGTACAAAAAAAGATTCAATAGATATCACCATTCAAAACTGCGATGAATGCGGGCTTTTCATCCCCTCGGCATTCACACCCAATAACGACGGCTTGAATGATCTGTTTAAAACAAAACCTCAATGCCCCAATATCGGGTTGCAGAATTTTGCACTTCGTGTATACGACCGCTGGGGACAACTCATATTTATGACAAATGATGTAAACACAGGATGGGATGGAACTTATAAAAACAAAAGACTTGACCAGGGCGTCTACGTTTACCTGGTTGAATATTCTCATAAGCAAAACAAATTTCTGCAACAAAAAGGAACAATAACATTGGTCAGATAATTTCTTTTGCTTTCAAAAACTGATTTAATGAATTTTCCCTGCAAAAGATCCTTTGTCACCTGGTCTTCCAACATCTTTTTGCAAAAAAATTTTCTGCAGGGCATAAGTTTTGTGATATTTTTGTACTGTGTAGTTGAAATAGACAAAGCCTTGCCAATGCATTTATCCGCTTCAAAAAATACAAGTTTTTCCAGGTCATTGTTAGCGGGAATAGTATGCGGCATCGTTGCCGCGATATTGAATGTAGTCTATACTGTGCTCTACAGAAAAGCTACGGATTTCACTGCCTATAAGGTTGTCGAACCTCTTCTTATTTTTATTGCTTTTCCTCTCTTATTCGTGATCGCCGGCTTCATTTTTTTTGAGATGGTTGAAAATATCAGGAAAGGCAGGTTATATTTTACGATCCTGTCCCTGGTAATGATGGCCATAGCACTCATTTTTGGTTTGCGCCCTCTTGAAAAAGGGATCGGAGATCTTTTGTTTGGTATAATATTAATAACGGGACTATTAGTTTCCCTTTTACTTCCCTTTCTTGCGACCCATCCAAAAATCTTTATGGACAAAGAGGAGCTTTCAGAAAGTACCGACTCTTAGTTTTGGGGTGATAGGTATTGCGCAGAAGCATATCGCTCCTCTCCTGCATGGGTTCTTACCAACCACCACTGATCATTGGTCTTACTTACCAGCTTAACGCCTTGCCTTGCCTACAATTGGCCATTGAGTTGTGAAAAGCGCCTGGCTTCAGCATTTGTAGAAACATTTATGTTCATGACGGCATCGCTCACTTCTAAATTCAGGATCAAGTTTACAGTGGGCATCCATAACTAATCCCTTGCCGCTCCGCTTGGTCCCGAAAAAATGGTAAAATAGTTTTAAATTGTACTTCTGCCCCACCACGGAACGATTACTGAGAACTACGCCTCCATGCAGGACAATTACAAATAGCAGATTCTTTTAAAATTGATTGATAAATCTAAAACACAAGATCATGTTTGACGAAATTTTAAAAATGGTAAAAGACCAGCTGGGCAACAACCAGGAAGTGTCGTCTGGCATTCCTGCCGATCAGCTGGACGCTGTTCATCACGAAGTTGCCACCCATGTGACAAATGAATTAAAAAACCAGGCGAGTGTGCAGGGCGGCGCCGGCGGATTGTTGTCAATGCTACAGAACAGTCTCACCTCCGGAAGTCCTGTTGTCCATGCGATCGAAGGTGGCTTAGTTGGTGGTTTACTGGGTAAGTTTGGCTTGTCTCCGGCCATAACAGGAGCCATCGCCGGTGCATTGCCGGGATTACTGCAAAAATTTGTACAGAAGGCCAATGATCCCAGCGACACAAGCATAACAAAGGAAAGCATTGATCAGTCTTTGACCACAGCTACTGCTGCTACCAATACTGCAGGTATTCCGGGTGCCGGAAATGTTGTCGCGGCTGTCATGGGCAAGGATCAATACAATTGATTTTTGTGATGTAGATAATCGCGTTGAGGACTTCCTGGAGCGCTGAATTTTCTGCGGGAGATGTCATTGCATGCTATCGCGAAGCCGAGGGCGATGAAGTAATTTTTATGACAGGGAGCTGCTCCACAAAAGCCTGTAATCGCCTTCTTGTCCTTTGATACAAGTAAATAACATTGAAGTGATAAATGGTATATTGATAAAGGCATCGTCGTCATTAACCAAGCCGGAAAATGAAAGTGTTCCACTTACGTAAGTTTCAGTAGAAGAAGTTTCAACAGCCTGCCAGTCCTGTGGGACTATCTCCCTGGAATATCCAATGTCATAACGGCGGCTGGCCAGCTTTTCTACCAGGCTTTCCAGTAGTTCAGGCTGGTCCAAAGTAGCGGTGATATTTAAAACGTGGTTCATACAATAATTTTTTTCTGTTAGATTTTATCATACGTGATTTTTTGTTCTTAATTAGTTTGACGTAAAAAAAGCACTACAGGTAACAAATTTTATTGTTATAGAAACTAAAATGTTCGGTGAAACGAATGGAATGACAGATCAGGAGGATGAACTGCACGATTTGCGGGCCAAATGTTCTAAAGCTACCACCGCGCTACGATCTTAAAATTCAGTAGGCGGGGGGTCAGGCGATTGGGAACTGCAAAAACATTGTTTGCAAAGTCCTTGATCAGCATATAAGAAATAGTATTCGCCCGGTCAATCAAATTAAACACTTCAAGGCTGGCCCAGATGTTTTCAAAATTGCGAAAAGGACTATGACTTCTGCGGTCGCTGCGGTCAGCATCAAGCAGCAAGACACTGAAACCAATATCAACGCGAATATATGGATCGATGATGAGTGCATTGCGGTACTTCACACTGCCGGGAATATTGTAGGGCATATTACTTCCATAGATCATGTTGAGATAAACCTTGAAATTTTTATTGGTAGAGAGATAGTCCTGGAAAAACATTCCAAATGTGATGAGCCTGTCAGTAGGCCGGCGAAACCAGCCACCAGGCACTTTGGCGCTGTCAACAGGTTGATTGAGGGAATCAAGGGTGTACTCGGTGTAGTAATCGTCTTTTATATCTTCCTTCGTTCGCATAATGCCGAAGCTGATCCAGCTTTCGGCATCTTTAACCAACTCACCGAATAATCTTGTTTCAAAACCGGCAGCATAAGCCTTTGCATCATTATTTCCATAGTAGCGGACACGAACGTTTTCGATATCATAGGGATTCACATTTGTCATGGACTTATAATAGGCTTCCGTTGTCCACCGGAATGGACGACCACCAAGCCCCCGGAAATTGTAATCAAATCCTGCTGTGCCCTGGATACTTCGCTGTGCTTTTACATTTGTATTTAGTGTACCATCGTATCGCCTAAGCTCACGGTAAAAAGGTGGTTGGTCATAAATACCGGCAGCCGCACGGAAAACAATATCGCGTCGCCAGTTGGGTTTCCAGCTTGCACCGATACGTGGTGAGATAAGAGATTCTTTATTAAGTGAATTATAATTGTAACGAACACCTGCCTGCAATGTAAAAGAGTTGGAAGTATCTCCAATTACAATATTATCCTGGAAAAAGCCGGAAATCTTATTGATCGTAAGATCAGCCGCTGACTTAATGACGCCGTTTAATTGCAAAACGTCCGGTGTATAGGGTAATGAATAACCGGCAGAGTCCTGGTATTCCCATTCATTCAATTTATCGTTGATGAGAGTTTGATCTACACCAAGACCCCATTGAAAAAAATGCTTGCCTTTATCATAATATCCCCTGTGCGAAATGTTCCAGTCAGTGATATCTAATGTGTTTCTTCCATAATTCTGAAATAGCCCGGCACCAAGAGGATTCACAATTAATCCGTAAGTGGGTTTGCTTTTGTCAAAATCTCTTTCGCCAAAAAGATAGGCTCCAGTAATGTCAACGTTTTCCTCTTCATTATTTTCAAGTCTCGAAGCGAGCCATTTAAGTTTCAACCGGCGGTTTACCTGGTCGGTAACGGATATGCCGATCATGTTAGTGAAATACTGATCTTTTTCCCTTCCGTCAAAATATACATCCAACCCAAGGTTGGCGGAAAAGTAAGGAGAGAAGACGGATGAAGTGAGCTGACTGAATTCAGGCTGAAAGGAGAATTTTGTTTTCGACACATTTCCTAAAAATTCTGCCTGCCATTTGGAATTAAACTGGTAGTTGATGAGCGCCTGCAAGTCTGTAGACGAAGGGATATAGTTGCCTTGCGTTTCCTGGCTACTTAACAGATTTTTATTGGTGCGATTGCGCAGGCCGACCAGGTAACTTAATTTGTTTTTTGATGTCACACCTTCCACATGAAATCCCTGTTCAAGGATCCCAACATAAGCAGAGCCACCAAAACTCTTGGGTTTTTTATATTGAATGTCGAGCACACTGCTCATCTTGTCCCCGTATTTTGCCTGGAAGCCACCCGCATAAAAATTTATATTACGAACCATTTCAGGGTTGATAAAACTTAACCCCTCCTGCTGGGCATTACTAACAAGATAGGGTCGAAATATTTCGAAATCGTTTACATAAATTAAGTTCTCATCATAACTGCCCCCACGGACATTGTACTGGGAGGTAAGTTCATTGTTGCTTCCTACAAAAATTTTAATAACGCTTTCTATTCCCGTTACCGGTGCGGGAAGATTCAGCGTGTATTTTGGATTGATTTGTATGAGCCCGGCATTTTCCCTATCGCGCTGGTTGCTTACTGTCACGCCGGGGAGATCGGTTGCACCCCTTTCCATTTTTACTGTTACAAACTCTTCTTCGTTTTCATTCAGCAAAAAATTCCTCTGCTCAATTTTATAACCGGTATAGGAGAATTGGATCGCAAATGCCCTGTTAGCGATGACCTTCAACCGGAAAGTCCCTGAATCGCTCGTTACAATTCCTGATTGTCTGCCAAGGATCACTATGCTGACCTTTGAAAGCGGGTTTTCGTTTTCGTCGAGCACTTTACCGGAAACAAAAGCATATTTTTTTTGGGAATAGATGAACAGTGTTAGCAATAAGCAGCAGAGTGTAAGAATAAATTGGCGGCAGATTTTCATAAGAGAATTCGGAACAAGATACAAAACTAAGAGATAAAAAAAAGAAAGAAGCAAATGGCACCCGAACTGAATGCAGACCTGCTTATTTTCTTTCTATGTCTTTTTCTTAATTTTATTGATGCGAACGATCATTTCTAAAAATGAGTAATGGAATATATTGACTATTACAAGGTGCTCGGCCTGGATAAAAATGCAACGCAGGAAGATATTAAAAAAGCCTATCGCAAACTGGCAAGAAAACATCATCCTGATCTCAATCCAAACGATAAGGAAGCTCACAAAAAATTTCAGCAGATCAACGAGGCCAACGAAGTGCTGAGTGATCCCGGGAAAAGAAAAAAATATGACCAGTACGGAAAGGATTGGCAGCATGCAGAGCAATTTGAGCAGGCCAGGCAATCACGGCAGCGATCACAGCATTTTGGTGGAGAGGGATTTTCGGGTCATTTTGATGAAGGTGATTTCTCTGATTTTTTCACATCTATGTTTGGCGACGCGGGAGGTTTCAGGCAACATAAAACAAAATTCAGAGGAGAAGATTATCAGGCTGAATTGCACCTGAATTTGACTGATGTTTATAAAACTCACCAGCAGGTTTTAAAGGTCAACGACAAGAATATCCGCATAACAATTCCCGCGGGGGTTGAAGACGGGCAGAAAATAAAGATCAAGGGTTTCGGGGGGCCCGGCATTAATGGCGGTCCCCATGGAGATCTTTTCATCACTTTCCATATCGTTAATAACACAGAATTCAAACGCCATGGCAATGATCTTCATAAAACAGTTGATCTTGATCTTTACACAGCCGTGTTGGGAGGAGAAATGACCATCGATACATTGGACGGAAAAATAAAACTGAATGTAAAGCCGGAAACCCAGAATGAAACTAAGATCAGGCTAAAAGGAAAAGGATTTCCCTTGTATAAAAAAGATGGCGAGTCCGGCGACCTGATCGTTACATTTAAAATAAAGATCCCGGTAAATCTTACGGAAAAACAAAAAGAATTATTTGAGCAGTTATCAAAACTATGATCTTAATTAAGTTCTATGGAGAATACAGATATGGTCATGCTTGACGAGTTTTGCACAAGTCACCATGTTGAAATTTCATTCATCCATTCGCTGGAAGAAAATGGGTTGATAGAAACAGTTGCCATCAACCAGGCTTTGTATATAACATCCAATGATCTGCCAAAGCTCGAACAGATAACAAGGCTGCACCAGGACTTAAATATTAACCCGGAAGGTATTGATGCCATCAACCATTTATTAAAGCATATTGAAGAGATGAAGCAGGAGATCGTCCATCTTAGAAATCGTCTCAGTTTTTACGAGGAAGATGACACCAGGTAAATGCTGCAGTTTGAAAATTTTTTAAAACACATAGGCACATAAGTCACATAGAAACACATACTAGGTTAACTGAGTTATGGATTCTTAAACTATGTGACCCTATGCTTCTATGTGGCTATGTGGTTAATTCAATTCGATCTGATACGCAACCACGCTAATTCGGTTTGAAAAACTCAACCTTATCTGTAAATATTTTTTCTTCGCCTTTTTTTGAAGCTGAAATAAATTGAGGTGCGTCTAACCCGGTATTGACAATTAGCTCTTCGTTTGTGATCACTCTCGCTTCGTCCCACAAGTCTGCATCAATGAACGACTGTAATAATTTTGCTCCTCCTTCTACGATCACACTTAAAATTTTCAGTTGGTAGAGAGCATTGATTACTTGATGAACAAGAGGTGCATCTTCCGCTACCTGGTAAAACAACAAATCATCGCTCCCTTCATGTTTCAATTTATTGAAGACGATCGTTCTTACCTGGCCATTGAATATTTTAAGATGTGAGGGCAACTTCAGATCCATATCAACAACAAGTCTTGCAGGGCTATTGCCAGTCCACAGCCTTGTTGTTAAACCGGGATCATCCATCGAGGCCGTATTTGTTCCAATAAGAATGGAGGCCTCTTCGCTTCGCCATTTGTGAACGATCCTGTTTGTAAATTCATTGGTGATAAAAAGACGATCGCTCCCCTGCCCTGCTATTTTATGGTTTAAAGTTTGAGACCATTTTAAAATAATATATGGGCGATGCAGCGTGTGAAACCCAAGGAATCGCTTATTTAACTCTTTACATTCTTTTTCTAAAATTCCAAATTCCACTTCAATTCCAGCGTTCCTTAATTTTTCAATTCCTTTACCCTGCCCGACTGCGTCATTCAGGCGGGCGTTTACTTCTTTAAAAGGGTCACGGCAGCCGATGATAACTTTTGGGACGTTATGCCTGATGATAAGGTCAGCACAAGGCGGGGTTTTTCCAAAATGAACACAGGGTTCAAGCGAAACATATAATGTGGATCGTGAGATCAGGTCGCCGTGACCATTTTCGATGGCATGTTTGATGCAATTAGGTTCAGCATGAGCTTCGCCATATTTCTGATGATATCCCTCGCCGATAATTCGATCATTGTATACCAATATGGCACCAACCATTGGGTTGGGAGCCACGTTTCCTGATCCGAGTTTTGCCAACTCCAGGCAGCGATACATGTATTTTTCTTGAGTCGTCAATAGTGAATGGTGAATTGTGAATGGACAAATTTAAAGCATACTGCTGACGATTCAGGACTCACGTCTCACGACCCTTTTATTCAATTACCTTTGAGTAATGACTATTGATGAGGCAAGAAAAGAAATTACAAAAGACATCCGGAACATCTATGAACAAAACGAAGCAAACAATATTACTGAACTGCTAATAGAAAGCATTACAAGATTGCCAAGATCGGAAAGAATTATCAGAGGAAATGAAACCTTATCAAACACGCAAAAAAACCTGTTGCATTCTTCAATTTTTCGCCTGCAGAAACATGAACCCATTCAATACATAATCAACGAAGCCTGGTTTGCGGGCATGAGGTTTTATGTTGACAGGAATGTGTTGATCCCAAGACCAGAGACTGAAGAATTGGTCGAATGGATAGTGAAGGAATATAGTCCCGAGAGCTATCGGGATAAGAATACAGAATATAGAATTCGGAATACAGAATTCAGAATGATTGATGTGGGAACAGGCAGTGGTTGTATTGCGATCGCATTGAAAAATAAGCTGCCTGATATTGAAATATGGGCTTGCGACATAAGCGATGAGGCACTGAACATTGCAAGAATAAATGCAGACGCGTTGCATGCGACAATTGATTTTGTGCCATTGAATTTTTTAGATCCCGATCAACGAAAACAATTACCGAATGTTGATGTTATCGTTAGCAACCCGCCTTATATACCGCAAAATGAAAAAACGGAGATGAAGAAAAATGTTGTGGATTATGAACCTTCAACAGCTTTGTTCGTCACCGGCGATGATCCGCTGACCTTTTATAAAGCCATTGCGGAGTTTGGACGAGAAAAATTAAACAAGGGAGGATGTATTTATGTCGAACTACATGAAAACCTGGGCGAACAGACGAGGGATTTATTTTTTTCAGCTGGATACAGCGATGTTCAATTAAAAAAAGATTTGCAGGGCAAGGACAGGATGTTAAAGGCTATTCATTGACCCGGGAATATTCTGTTTTGCGAATGAAATTGTTTAACGGGGAAAAATAAGAGAGAAGTAATTTATTATTTGTTATTATTTCGACTGTATAGTTATAAATAGCTGGCGTATTTACATAGCGATTCGCTTCATAACTAAGTATAAGCTCTTTCAACTCTTCATCATAATTATAACTGCCGCTTCCACCGGGAACATCAGTCCTTGCGCCAAACCTGCCGTCGGCTGAAAAATTATAAAATTCCCGGCCGAGACCATTCACCGGGGTCCATTGATACATACCATTATCCTGTATGGTATAAACCGAAACACTCATCCATTGTCCAACAATGCTGACTGAAGATTGCTTTTTGCATGAAGTGAAAAAAACTGAAAGAGAGGATAAGCAGAGTATGGATATTTTGGTTTTCATGAGTGGATTTAATAGCTAAACTAATGAATACATCCAGAAAAGGCAACGTAATTCTACTTCACATTGGCTACGACTTTTGCGCCGGATCTCTTTGAAAGTCGCATGATCCTGAACACTTCACCATAGTAGGCAGTTGTGTCTGCATTGATCACCACTGTAGGAGTATCAACTGTGGCTTTATATTTATTGATCGTTTGCGAAAGAAGAGAATCGATCATCGAATTGTCAACTTTTGTTGTACCAATATAGTACTGCTGGTCTTTGTCGATCGAAACAACAATATTTTGCTTGGCCTTTGTATCCTTAGTTCCCCGCGGCAAACCCACCTTTACCACATTCGGATTGGCCAGCGTGGCAACGATCAAAAAGAACATGAGGAGAATGAAAATAATATCATTCAATGAATCTGTAAATACTTCGGCCTCTTTATGTGCTTTATTCCTTAAGTTCATTCAGCTTTATCTTGTAGGTTCCTGTAAAATATCGAGAAAATCAGCAGCGGCTACTTCCATCCGGTTGGCCGTTTTTTCAACCCTTGTATGCAGATAATTATAGGCAATGAAGGCGATCAAACCAATCACAAGACCGGAAATAGATGTAACAAGTTTGACATAGATACCACCGGCGATGGTATTCAATTCAAAATCATTTGTAGAATTGATCTTAAAAAATAGTTGCATCAGCCCGGCCAGTGTTCCAATAAAACCGAAAATGGGAGCTGCTCTTGAAATAACCGATAATACTCCCAGGTTTTTTTCCAGCTTGAACATTTCGAGCTGGGCTACGTTTTCCATATTGCGTTCGATATAATCGATAGGCTTCCCTACACGCTGAATGCCTTTGTCGATGATCCTCGCAACGGGGTTACTGTTATTCTTCGCAAAACTTTTTGCTGCACTTAGGTTTCCACTAAGAATATGATCCCGGATAATGTTCATAAAGTTGGCGTCCAGCCTCGATGCTTTCTGGATAGCAATGTAACGTTCAAAGAAAACAAAAATGGTAATTAAGAAAAGCAATGCCAAAGGGATCATAATGATACCGCCCGTACTAAGCAATTCGAAGATGCTTAGCTTACCATCACCATTTGTATCTCCCTGGATATGCGTTAAAAGTCTTTGAGTTGAATCAACAATCTGTAAAAGATTAATCATATTAATCCGGATTAGTGCGTAAAAGTAAACTATCGTTATAGAGTAATTGCCTGAATCTTTTCAACAACTGTGAATGAACGAAAAAAAAGGTGCCACGTTGTGACACAGGGTTAAGTTTCAGGATTTTTTAACAAGATTTGATGTTCAATGTTGGATGTTCGATGTTAGGCCGAGGGCTTCTTCGGTTTACGGGCTTGACCTTTAAAATCAGAGTTTTGAAGGTAACTGATAAAGACATTATTTTTGTTGCCCAAGGTTATATTTTTTTCGTATAGTTCATCAAACTTAGACTGTGTTATATGTTGCCGGTCAAAACAACGATAAAGTTGTGAACGAAACTCTCCATTTGATCCTTTGGCGATAATCAAAAAATTTTTGAACTCAGCATTTCCGGACCGCTCAAATCCTTCGGCAACACAATCCATAACTGACGCAGACGAGGCGTCCATTTGATTTCTAAGGTCAAAATCTTTTGCAAGCGTTGTTTTTTTAACCAATTGGTGGAAATCATTTTGTCTGCATCCTTGCTAATTGCCAAATTTCCAAATCTTCAAACCTTGTAATTGTTGCCATCCCGCATTTAATTACCGAATCAAACAACATCGAACCTCGAACCAGGAACTTCAAGCATCAAACCTCAAACTTTATTTGTGGTTCCCGCCTGTTTTACCATCAGGGCCTGTATCTGTTTCATGGTGGCTTCCATTCCTTCAGCGCTTCCATCTAAGAAGATCACATTTCCTTTTCCAAACTCAGCGAAATTTTTTATGGCTTCTGTCCACATGCTGAAAAGGATCACATTCGTATCAAGATTAGCCTGCTTCATTTGCTCAGCAGCTTCTGTCATTCCGCGAGCCACTTCCTGTCTGAATAATGCAACACCCTGCCCGCGCAATCTTGCTGCTTCTTTTTCTGCTTCAGCAGAAATTTTAATGGCATTTCCCTCTGCTTCGGCTCCTTTTGTTTTTGTGATCAATAGCGCCTGCCCTTCATTTTCTGCAGCTGCTTTCAGATTATTACTTGCTACCACTTTACTCATGCTATCCAATATCATTTTGTCGAATGTAATATCGTTGATCTGCAGATCCTGTAAATGATAACCCCAACCCTCCAGTACATGGTCTACCTGTTCTTTTACAAATTCAACGATCTCCTTTCTCAGGCCGAGGATCTCAGCCTGCTTTTTTGTTGCGACAAATGCTCTTATGTTCCCTTCGATGGTTCTCACCAATGCCTGCATCAGGTCCTTGTCGGCAATAAATTTAAAAGCCACATTTTTTATGGTCTCTTCATCATGGTTCAAAACGGAGTAGAGAAGCATTGCTTTAAAATAAACATTTGCCTGGTCAGCAGTCACTGCCTGGAACTCTAATTCTACAGAACGGTTTTGAATGGAAACTTTTCGATAAACTGATTCCACAAGTGGCAGTTTAAAATTCAATCCCGGTCGGGCCACTCTTCGATATTTTCCAAACAGGGTAATAACGCCGACAAAGCCCTGGTTAATGGTAAATAATCCGCTAAAAAAAAGAATGATGAGAACAAATATCCACCAGTTAGCAATTAAAAATTTTCCAAGATCCATATTTAATAAATTTTATTAACTGAAAATAATTTTACTGCGAGATGAGAAAAGCGGTGACAATTCTATTTTCCTCGTAATCTTAATTAATCATATAAATCATGGTTCTGCCTTTTCTTCCTCCGACACTCCGGTAAGACTCCCCTGGAGAGTCCTTTCGAACCATACCTGCACAAGATTTGCCAACACCTCAACAGATTTCTGCATATCCTGGATGCTTACATATTCGTGTTTGCCGTGATAGGCCATTTCCCCGGTAAAAATATCGGGACACGGCAAACCCATAAATGATAATCGTGACCCATCAGTGCCTCCTCTTGCACTTTGTTTCTTAAATTTTACCCCGGCTCTCTGCATAGCCTCTGCAGCATATTTTTCTGTTTGCGGATATTTATTTATCACTTCTTTCATGTTGCGGTATTGCTCCTTTACCTCAAATGCATAAGAAGCGCCAGGATATTTTCCTACTGCCTGCCTGGCAAACTGCTCGAGTCTTGTTTCGTGAAGTTTTAAATTTCTTGTTTCAAAATCCCGAACGATGAATTCCACTTTGGCTCTTTCTGCAATGCCCTCTATGTACACCGGGTGTACAAACCCTTCTCGATCCTCGCTCGTCTCCGGAGAAAATTCTTCTCTCGGCAAAAGATCCAGGAATGCTCCTGCCACTTTTAATGCATTTACCAATTTGCCTTTGGCATAGCCGGGGTGTTCACTGATCCCATGAAAGGTTACCACCACAGCATCCGCACTAAATGTTTCATCAGTAAACGAACCCCTTTCACCGCCATCCAGGGTATAGCCAAAATTCGCCCCGAGTTTTTGAATATCCACCTTATCTACACCACGCCCTATTTCTTCATCAGGAGTAAATAAGATTTTAATTGTGCCATGTTTAATTTCAGGATGCTGGATCAAATAATCAGAAAGATCCATAATGATGGCAATGCCCGCTTTGTCGTCAGCACCCAACAATGTCTTACCTGAGGCCGTAATGATATCTTCTCCGATTTTTTGTTTTAAATAAGGATGTTCCCTGGTAGTGATCACTTGTGTTGTATCATCAGGAAGGACGATATCATTGCCACTGTAGTTTCTGTGTATAATGGGTTTCACATCACAACCTGATGAATCAGGAGACGTATCAACATGAGCACAAAAACAAATTACCGGCACATTGTGATCGGTGGTTGCAGGGATGGTCGCATACACATAACCCCATTCATCAAGATGAGCATCGCTGATCCCAATCTGTTTTAGTTCATCCACTAACAGGCGGCTTAGATTCTTTTGTTTTTCGGTAGAAGGAGCCGTTGTGGAGTGAAGGTCGCTTTGTGTATCTATTTGTGCATATCGAATAAATCTGTCCTGAACCGTTGACTGGTATTTTCCAAACATAGCACCGAATATACAACCATTTGTATTTGCATAAGACAAGGATAGTTTCTACCTTTTATACTCAAACCAAAATCAGTTATATGAAAAAATGGATCATTGGCTCATTAGTGGGAGCCATTATCGTTTTTGCCTGGCAGTTCCTATCATGGACTATGATGGGAATTCATGCGGACGAAGAAAAATACGCGTCGGCGCAAGACCAGGTGCTCTCAACACTTAGCTCTTCAAACCTGGAAGATGGTATGTACATGTTACCTAACACCCCACCCGGCACCACCATGAAGGAACAGCAAGACCTGATGCAACAAAATGAAGGCAAGCCATGGGCCCGGATCGTTTATGTTAAGAGCATGACTACAAGTATGACAGGGCCTTTTGTAACAGGATTTATAATAGATATTATACTTGTTGTATTGCTTATTTCAATTCTTGTTCGTGGAGGTCTCCCAAGTTTTACCGGCATTTTTACAGGAGCCATTGCAGTGGCCTTATTCAGTTTCTTATATGAGCCGTATACTCAGCATAATTGGTACAATGTGCCATGGTCTGCCGTAAAAGGACATTTGATCGACGCTATTATTGCCTGGGGACTTTGCGGGTTATGGCTGGGTTGGTGGCTGAGAAGGCCAGTCAATTAATAATAAGGATCAACTGAAGTTAATTTGGTAAAACTAAAATAGGCTATCTCACAAGTCGTTTATTTCTCGCAAAGGCGCAACGTCGCAAAGAATATTATATTGGTTTTCAAACGTTGCGTCGTAGCGCCGTAGCGTGAAAATATATTTTTTTGATGTTTTGAGACAGCTTCTTTTTTATATTGTTCGTTGACCAATGTTCATTGATCAAACTAGGGCATAATTATCAAAGGTTTCCCTCCGACAATTTCTACAAGTTCAATTTCGAAGACCAGGTCCTCACCCGCCAGTGGATGATTTGCATCGAGGATCACAGCATCATCTTTTACTTCTGCAACTATTACCGGTATATTTTGCCCGGAACCATTACTCATCATCAACTGCATTCCCTCTTTAATTTCCATATCCCCTGGAAAGCGATCCTTTGGAAATTCGATCAGCATATCTTCGCTCCGTGGTCCGTAAGCCTCGTCAACGGGGATATTGACCGTTTTTTTTTCACCAACCTTCATTCCACTTACACCTTCATCAAAACCCTTGATCACGGACCCGCTGCCTATTTCAAACTCTAGCGGCTCACGTCCCGTTGAGCTGTCGAAGATTTCGCCGTTCGTGAGCGTGCCATGATAATGCACTTTTACTTTATCACCCTTTTTTGCTTCTTGCATGATTATTTGTTTAATACCTAAGAATTTATTTTCTCCAACTTTCATTCCACTATTTTGACTCCCGCATCACGCCCGCTGATGATCTATCCGGGATCCCGGCATTTACTATCGCCATTTCGACGTTCAGAATTTGGCTGACCAATGATTTGAGAGTTCAAAGGATTATAGAAGAGTTCTGCAAGATAGCCCAATATTTCATGCAACTATCCGAATATTTCCTGTATCTAATTACTTTTGACCACAGATTACCTCGATTGACCACAGATTACCTTGATCAATATGATTAACATGAAATGTCTCTCTTTGATCTTTTCTTTACTCATTATTCTTACAAATTGCACGGCACAAAAAAATCAACGCGGCGCCAGCGGGCAACCGGCAACGAACACCCAATCCGCAAGGACTCCTTCGGAGCAATCGCCAACAAAAATCATCCCCGGTGCTGAGAGAATAAATGTTTACCTGCCACTGATAAAGGGAAAACGAATTGGCATTTTTGCCAATCAAACTTCGATGGTCGGCAACACACATTTGGTGGACACATTAAAAAAGCTTGGGGTTGATATTAAAGTGATCTTTGGTCCGGAGCATGGTTTTCGCGGTACCGCTGACGCAGGAGAAAAAGTGGGAAACTATGTTGATGAAAAAACGGGTGTTCCCATCGTTTCACTATACGGTAATAAACGTAAACCCTCGTCAGAAGATCTGAAGGATATTGATATTCTTGTTTTCGATATCCAGGATGTAGGATGTCGCTTTTATACGATCATTTCTTCTCTGCAGGATTTCATGGAAGCGGCATTTGAAAACAGCAAGCCTCTAATGATCCTCGACAGGCCAAATCCTAACGGATTTTACGTTGATGGACCAGTACTCGATCCGAAGTATAAATCATTTGTTGGGATGCAACCCGTGCCAATTGTTTATGGAATGACTATCGCTGAATATGCATTCATGATAGCAGGTGAAAAGTGGCTTTCTGAAAAAGCAAACCAGAAATATGATTATTACCGCACCGCCGATAATTCTCCCGATACCCCCTTTCATTTCCAGGTGATAAAATGCCAGAATTATACACACAACAGTAAATATGTTCTACCAGTAAAGCCTTCACCCAATTTGCCCGAGATACAATCCATTTACCTGTATCCATCCACTTGTTTTTTTGAAGGAACCGTTTTTAGTGAAGGCCGCGGCACAGATAAACCGTTTGAGGTCTTTGGCCATCCTTTGTTGTCAAAAGATCTTTATTCATTTGTTCCAAAACCTAATGAAGGAGCAAAAAGTTCAAAGCATTATTTTGAAACCTGCTATGGATGGAATTTACACGATGAGCCGGAGAAAGTATTGAAGGAAGTGAACGGCCGCATTCAATTAAAATGGTTGCTGAATGCATACAAACTTTTTCCAGGCAAGGATAGTTTCTTTTTGAAAACAAATCACTTTAATCGTCTTGCCGGTAATGATTTACTGATGCAACAGGTAAAAGATGGTAAGAGCGAGGAGGATATCCGCAAGAGTTGGGAACCGGCCATGAATGAATTCAAAAAGATCAGGAAAAAATATTTACTCTACCCTGATTTCGAAGCCCCAAATCCCTAAAGGGGAGAATCCAAACGCCTGAGTATTGAAATATTCTCATGAGTGAAGTAGAAACTAACAAGGAAAATCCTGATCTGAGTGTCCCCTTTAGGGAGCCAGGGGGCATCGTGTTTATGGGGACGCCGGAATTTGCCGTGGCAAGCCTGGATGCAATGATAAAAGCAGGGTTTAGTATTGTTGGAGTTGTTACGGCACCTGATAAACCGGCAGGAAGAGGAATGAAAATGAATGAAAGCGCAGTAAAAAAATATGCACTTAAAAATGGATTAAAAATTCTTCAGCCTGAGAAATTAAAGAACGAGCAATTTCTTTCTGAATTAAGATCCCTGGATGCGGATCTGCAGGTCGTAGTTGCTTTCCGGATGTTACCTGAAGTAGTTTGGAATATGCCATCGAAAGGAACTATCAATCTTCATGCGTCATTATTGCCACAATATCGCGGAGCTGCTCCCATCAACTGGGCCATCATCAATGGTGAAAAAGAAACGGGCGTAACTACTTTTAAACTGCAGCACGAAATTGACACCGGAAATATTTTATTACAAGAAAAAATTGAGATCGGCGATAACGAAACAGCCGGTGAATTGCACGACAGGATGAAAGAGATCGGCGCGCAGTTAGTGGTGAAAACAGTGGAAGGACTTGCTAATGGATCACTACAAGAAGTGCCGCAGGAAAATGTTCAACACTCAATATTCAATGATCAATTCTCAAGTGAAAACACCCACTCACGATTGACGACTCACGACTCACGGCACACAACTCACGACTCGTCTCTCAAACTCGCTCCAAAGATCACCACACAGACTTGTCAAATTGGTTGGCTAAAATCAACCGACGAAATTTACAATTTGATTCGCGGCCTTTCACCCTATCCTGCTGCATTTACCGAATTAGGTGATAAAACTTTGAAAGTTTTCAGAAGTGAAAAGGAACATGCTCCTCCCACTTCAAGGCCAGGAAGATGGGAAACAGACAGAAAGACCTATTTGAAGTTTGCCTGCAGCGACGGTTACATCCACGTTAAGGACGTGCAGCTTGAAGGAAAAAAGAGAATGGGTATTGAAGACTTCCTGAGAGGATATCGATTTTAGCCTATCCTTCCTGCAAATGGTCTAAGTAAAGGGCTCACTCCTTCCCTTTGGGAAGGCGATTGGAGAAAAGATTCTGATTAAGTGATTCGGGATGGGCCTAGGGATGGGCTTTACCATCCGCTCGCTAACACATCGGCAATATGTAAAGTTTTTAAAGAATAACCCTTGTGCTTTATATAGCCCTCCAAATGCATCAAACAGGAAAGATCAGTAGAGATAAGATATTCTGCTTTTGTAGCCAGGGCATTTTCTACTTTCTGCTCTCCCATTGCAATCGAAATAGCTTCAAACTTTACAGCAAACGTTCCACCGAAACCGCAACAGGTTTCCACATCATTTAACTCAAACAGTTCAAGGCCTTTTACATTGGCAAGAAGTTTTCTGGGCTCCTGTTTTATTCTGCATTCGCGCAAACCGGCACAACTATCATGATAAGTTGCTTTGCCATGTAATTTAGCTCCTACATTATACACTTGTAAGACCTTTACCAGGAATTCTGAAAATTCATAAGTGCGTTTTGAAAGTTCTTTTACTTCGTTATGAAGTGAGGAGTTCTCGAAGAGTTTTGAATAGTAATTCCGGACAAAACCTACACAACTTGCACTGGGCGCGACTATGTAATCATCGTCTCCAAACGAATCTCCGAAGGAGTCCGTTGTGACCTTTGGAACAAAATCCTTGATGAACTTGGTACATACATCTTTTGCCTGGTCCCAAAAACCAGCGTTGAATGCAGGTTGCCCACAACAAGTCTGATTGGGATTATAACTAACGATACAACCTGTCTTCTCCAGCACCTTGATCATGTTGAAGGCAGTTTGTGGATATAGCTGGTCAACGAAACACGGTATGAAGAGTTGAACGTTCATGCCTGTGTATATTGAAAATTGAGCATTGAACATTGAGCATTTTTAATTTTAAGAAATGTTCAATAATCAATATTCAACGCTCAATTCTCAAAGTTTTTATAAATGAGAAATTTATTTGTTTAAGGATCGAACTAAAGAGATCATCTTCAAGGCCGTCGTCGCTGTTTCTTCACCCTTATGCCCATGGCTACCTCCTATCCGTTCTTTTGCCTGTTCTTCATTGTCAACTGTAAGTATTCCAAAAATAGTAGGAACGGGGAGCAAAAGATTCAATTGAACTACTCCTTCTGTTACTGCCTGGCAAACATATTCAAAATGCGGAGTGCCCCCACGGATCACGCAACCTAAAGCAATAAATGCATCCGGTCTTCCCTGCCTGCCGGCAGACAGGTTTTTCTTTTTCCCTTTTGAATGTTCCCAATAAGTTTTTACTGCAAAAGGGATCTCAACAGCGCCGGGAACGATCACTGTCACAATTTTCTTTACACCAAACTCATTTAATTTATGAATAGATCCTCTTTCAAGTTCATCAACAATAGCGGCATTCCATTCCGTTTTTACCAAAACAATAAAGGCATCCTTTGGAAGAATGCCTGTAAGACTATTGAGATTACTTTTATTAACGTCTGCCATAATGTAAAAGGTTCGAGGCACAAGGATCAAGGTTCAAGCTTTTTCAGAATCGCCGAAAGTATTTTTCTTTTGCTTCGCGTCGTGATATTTGATTCTCATCTTCTCATCTGGTGTTAAGTTAATTGTATTTTGTCGCCACTGAATACACAGAAACACTGAATTATTTATTGATGTCTCTCTGTGTTTCTGTGCTTTCTGTGGCAAAATTATGCGCATCATGAAACTATTCTGTTGAGTAAACGCCAAGTCTCGCAAGATATTTATCCGCCTCTGCTCCACGCTGAGTATTGGGAAAATCCTGTTTCAGTTCTTTAAAAAGCTCGATCGCTTCTTTATTATTATTCATTTTTGTCTGTGCAAGATAAGCAGCCAGGAACAAGGCTTCAGAAGAATTTTCTGCATCTTCTTTAAAATGATGTGCTGCTTTTTTGTAATAATCGAGGGCATCCTTAAGTTTTCCCTGGTCGGCATACGCATCGCCAAGTAATTTATAAGCCCTCGCCTGGAAAAATTTGGAGCTTGTGCTGAAGTCTTTCAAATATTTAATGGCATTGGCGTTGTCATTTAAAAGTAAATAGGATTCCCCTGCATACAATTGCGCAAGGTTAGCAGCATCGGTTCCTTTGTATTTACTGATTATTCTTAAAAAACCAACATTAGCACCGTCGCCGTTCAGCGCCAGTTTGATCAGTGAATCAGGATTGGGAGAGGTCAAAGCATTACGATGATAGCCCTCGGCTTTGAACAATGCATCGGCTGCTTTTTCTTCTTTTGGTTCCTTATAATACTTTTTATACCCCAGGTAACCGCCGGCTACCACAATAATAATAGCGCTGACGATCATCAAAGGTCGATTGTATCTCGTCCAGAAATCTTTGGCTTTTTCTACTACCAATTGATTAGGATCATGCACATCCTGTTTCTTAACAGCCATAATTAAAATTCTATTTTTTAGATTTTATAAGATTAGTCAACAATAAATGGATAATTGGGGTCTACATAAATATCTTTCAGGACCTCGCTGTCATCGGGGAAGGGACTTTCTTCTGCGAATTTTACCGATTCAGCAACAGCTTTTTCAACTCTTGAATCAATGTTTCTTATCTGTTCTTCCGAAGCAATTTTTTTATCATAGATCGTTTTCAAAAGTTGTTGTATCGGGTCTTTGCTTCTGTATTCTTCCAACTCTTCTTTTGCGCGGTATTTACCGGGATCACTGATAGAATGTCCTTTGTAGCGATAGGTTTTCATTTCCAGGAGAGTCGGACCGCCCTTTTCTCTTGCTCTTTTTACCGCTCTTGCTACAGCTTCATGAACGGTCTCTGCGCTCATGCCATCAACGGCATCGCCGGGCATTTCGTAGGCGTCTGCCAGTTTGTAAATATCGATCACATTCGAAGTGCGCTCTACCGATGTGCCCATGGCGTAATTATTATTTTCACAAATAAAAATTACAGGCAGCTTCCAAAGCATGGCAAGATTAAATGTCTCATGAAGGATGCCTTGCCTGGCTGCCCCATCTCCAAAAAAACACAACACCACATTATCGGTGTCACGATATTGTTCGGCAAATGCAAGACCCGCGCCTACTCCTATCTGCGCACCAACAATCCCATGTCCTCCATAAAAGTTCACAGATTTACCGAAGAAGTGCATACTTCCGCCCTTTCCTTTTGCATTTCCCGTTACCTTGCCATACAGCTCGGCCATACATGAATTAACAGACACACCCTTTGCAATAGCAAGGCCGTGATCACGATAGGCGGTAATGAAAAGATCTTCTGGTCTTGTTGCAGTCATGCACCCGGCAGCGATGGCTTCCTGCCCCACATAGGCATGAAAAAATCCACGGATCTTTCCTTCCATTTTATATTTTTCCTCGGCGGTAGTTTCAAACTGCCGAATGAGTTGCATCAATTCGTACCAGTACAAATAAGTCTCTTTCGAAAATTTCACCTGGGCTTCTGCCGAAACTTGGGTTGGCACTATATTAAAATTTGAGCCGCAAAAATAAGGGTAAATGACCAAATTTTTGTGTTTTGATCTTTGCTGATTTTCAGCGCCTAAAAGGTAATTGGCCTGAGTTTTTCTACTTGTATTTAAGAAAATCACGAATATGAAATCGAAAAGTAAAAAATCAAAAAGATTTGCCCTGTCTTTTGACCAAATGGCTACAAAAGTCACAAAAGCCTCGGGCAAACCCGCCGCCTTCATTATAGCTTGCCTCCTTATCATTGTTTGGGGGATTACCGGCCCCGTTTTTCATTATTCAGACACCTGGCAACTCGTTATAAACACAGGCACTACCATTATTACTTTTTTGATGGTATTTATCATTCAGCAAACACAAAACAAGGATACCACTGCCTTGCAAATAAAATTGAACGAACTGATCGCAAGCAGTGAAGCTGCAAGTAACCGCCTCGTAAGTGCTGAAGATCTGACAACGGATGAACTGGAAGTGTTGAAAAAGTTCTACACCAGGCTTTCTGCCCTGGCCGGGAAAGAAAAAGATATTCATAAATCACATTCTCTTGATGAAGCAGATATAAGGCACGCAAGAAAATTGGAAGCGTCAGTTGAAAGAACAATAAAAAAACGACCACATTAATTGTCGCTTTATATTTCGACGATGTTATTATTCTAATCTTTCGGATTCAGGGCATCATCAATTCTTGTTATTACATCTTGTAAATGATACCTGCTCATTTCATCAGGAATGCCCGGTACTGCAGCTTTGATCTCCGTTCGTAGTGTAATGAGATGTGCTCTTACTATACTTTTTATATCTGATTTATCTGCACTTAGCTGTGGCCGTGATGTACCACCAAAGTTTATTACAATTGTTGTTTCCGAGGTTTTCGGAGGTGCAATGATTTTGCTGAGAATATTTATATACGATTTCTGCAAATTTCGCCTGTACACATCGATTTTCTTTTTTGTTGTCAATTCACTCCATATTCCTTTTTTAAGATCAGAAAACATTGCTGTAACTGAATAGGCCTTGCTGCCCTCTTCTGCTTCAAACTGTATCAGCTTATTCATTGTACTCGTACTGAATAACCGGTTCAATACATTATCCTGTATATTCCCGATGGTCACCAAAGGTGTGCCGCCAATACGATCATAAACTTTATTATCTGCTAACCAAATTGGGGTAGTGAATAATTGCTTATTGAGAAAATCAACAGCTTCTTTTTGTTTTGTTTTTGGGACATACTCGTATACAGCCCCTGGTTGTTCAACAGTTTTAGGCGTTAAACAAATACCCCCCACATTTCTTGACACATGGCCCATGTAACGATTAAACTGTCCTGTTACCTGCGCATAGATATCAGAAAGGCTCCTATAGTCCCTGTTATCTTCCTTTGTCCACTCCAGCAACTTAGGCATCACGTACTGAAGATTTTTTATTCCATATGCACTTGCCTTCATCGCGTCATCACCAAGATCCTCGCTTTGAGAACGTGGATCATCCTGGTTGGTTTCTCCATCACCCCAGAAAAGTCTTGGGTTTTTTAAACTATCGATCACCCATCTATTTACAAACGCTCTTTCATCATCGCCATCTTTAAATTGATAAAAACGCTTATAGCCCCATTGAATGGCCCACTTGTCATAATCGCCGATGCGGGGAAACAAACCGTTTTCATCAACATGATCTCCCGGTTGTGCTACATAATTGAAGCGCGCATAATCCATGATCGAAGGTGTGTGACCATTGGCGTCAACCCACGCTTTGTTGCGCAAATTCTCAACCGGTACAGTGGATGATGAGCCCCAGTTGTGGCGAAGTCCCAATGTATGACCTACCTCATGCGATGAGACAAGACGGATCAGCTGACCCATGAGTTCATCACTGAAAACCATCTTCCTTGCGGCTGTATCACTGGGTGACGCTTGTATCATATACCAGTTTTGAAGAAGTTCCATCACATTATGATACCAGTTGATGTGGCTTTCCATGATCTCACCACTTCGTGGATCAGAAATGCTTGGACCGCTTGCATTGGCCACATTAGAAGGTTTATAAACAATCGCGGAATAACGTGCATCCTCAAGACTCCACTCAGGATCTTCTTTTTTCGTAGGAGCGACTTTTGCAACAATTGCATTTTTAAAACCTGCCTTCTCAAATGCGGCGTTCCAGTCGTTGACACCTTCAATTAAATAGGGGACCCATTTTTTGGGTGTGGCGGGATCAATATAAAACACGATTTGTTTTTTTGGTTCCACCAATTCACCACGTTTATACTTCTCCATGTCCTCATCTTTCGGCTCCAATCTCCAGCGTTTGATCAATTGAACAGATTCAACTCCCTGGGGATTTGCGTCAAAATCGGTATATCCTACCGTGAAGTAACCTATTCTTGCATCAAAATACCTTGCTTGCATAGGCACTTTGGGTAACAAGACCATTGAGCTGTTTAATTCCACGGTAAGATTACCTCCCGAAGGAGTTCCTCCGCCAACACCTCCAAAACCACCTGGAGCGACGGGTGCCCGTGCATAAGTTTTTACAGCTGTAATTTCAACATTGATCGGGAACGACCTGATACCAACTATATATGATTTGTCAGGCTGTAAACCAGCGATGCGAACAGCCGATTTTATACTACTGTTGAAAAACAAAACATCATTATCACTATTTACATAATCAGTTACTTCAATTACACTGCTTGGCGCAGGTGAGCTTCCCGATGAATCTTTCCCAAAAGCCTTGATATCAAAAGCTGCGGCAATGGGCTGAATATTTGAATTGGTAACTGCCCAAAACATCGGGGATGTAGAATCCTTTGCATATTCTGCATAGGAAATCGTGCGAAGAAAAATTTTGTTGTTGGGTCCTTTTTCAAATCTCACAACATTCTGCCCTATCTGGTCACCTGCATAACCAAAAAACCCACTTCGCATACCCGTAGCAGCTTTTGAAATGCGATTAACTACGAGGATATCACGATTCAGTAATGAGTCAGGAATTTCAAAAAAATATTTGTCATCGATCTTGTGCACTTTGAACAAACCTTCATCGGTTTTTGCCTTCTCGGTAATCACATCTTTGTAGGGCTTTGGACCTGTGGCACGTGAGGGGGCAGGATGAGCAGTGTCCGGGCGCTGTTGAGCAAACAATGTGGAGGTGATCAATAATACAAGAACCTGTAGGGTGGAATAAAACAGTGACTTTCTCATATTGACTTGCTTGTTTTAAATGGAGGGAGCAATATACTAAAGGAAAATTTATTTCATCACTGCGACAAAAATTTTTATAAGAGCGGTTGGAATACATGCAGAAGAAATAATCTTCATTTGATCCATAAATAAAAAACCGCCTCACAGAGGAAAGACGGTTTGATAAATTTTACTATTTGAGCTATTATCTATTCACTACTCTCTTTCTTCTCTCCTTTCTTTTTGCCTTTTGGTGCAAACATAGCCAGCATTCTGCGGCCTTCCATTTTCGGCATGCTTTCTAAAACACCTATATCCGTTAAACGTTCGGCAAATTTCAACAACAGTAATTGTCCCCTGTCCTGGAATTGTATTGCCCGGCCTTTGAATTGTACATACGCCTTCACTTTATTGCCTTCCTTCAAAAAATTCTCTGCATGCTTTGCCTTGAAATTAAAATCGTGTTCATCTGTATTGGGAGTAAAACGAATTTCTTTTACTTCAGAGACCTTGGCATTTGCCTTCATCTCTTTCTCCTTCTTCTTCTTATCGTAAAGGAATTTATTATAATCAATGATCTTACAGACCGGCGGATCAGCGTTTGGAGAGATCTCGACAAGATCAAGCCCCTGTTCCTGTGCCATCTTAATAGCTTCATTGGTTGGATAAATTCCGGCTTCTACATTATCGCCCACTAACCGGACCTGCGGCGCCCTGATAAAATGATTAATGCGATGTTCTGCTTCTTTGCGGGGAGCGAATCGACCCCTGTTAAAACCACCTTTGTTAAACCCACCACCTGTATTCGGTTTCTTAAATCCACCTGGTTTTGGTTGAAAACTTTTGTTCGGTACTGCCATTTAAATTTTTTATGTTATGCTCTGCCTCTCTGAGCAATCTTATTTTTGTTTTTCATCTTCCTTTGAGGCGAAGGATTTTGGTTTAAGCTTAGCAACTCATTTAGCAAATGAGTGATGAGTGATCAGTAATGAATGCTCTTCTTTCATCACTCATTATTCATTACTCATTTGTCTATTCTCCAACTCTCTCTTTGATTTCCTTTACTATTTCCGCAATAAACTCCACTACAAGTTTCGCACCCAAGTCCCCCTTTCCCTGTCTGCGAACCGACGCCTTTCCTTCATTCATTTCTTTTTCACCGATCACCAACATATATGGAACCTTCATCAACTCAGCATCGCGGATCTTCTTTCCTATCTTTTCATTCCTGTCATCTATCTCTGCACGAATATCAGCTTTTTTCAACTTATGTAAAATAGTTTTAGCATATTCTAAAAATTTGTCGCTGATCGGCAGAATTTTCACCTGTACCGGCGATAGCCAAACCGGCAATTTCCCTGCATAATGCTCCAATATGAACCCGATGAATCGTTCATGCGTTCCCAGTGGAGCCCGGTGAATGATCAGTGGAGTATCCGTTTTGTTATCGTGAGTGGTGTATTGTAATTTGAAACTTCTGCCCTGTGAAAAATCCACCTGGTTTGTTGCGAGCGTAAATTCTCTCCCGATCACGCTGAATATTTGCACATCTATTTTGGGACCATAAAACGCAGCTTCATCCTGGACCTCTACGTAAGGAATATTTGATTCGATAAGCACATTTCTTACCATTGCTTCCGTTTCATTCCATAGTTCCGGCTGATTTACATATTTCACTCCCAATTTTTCAGGCGAATGCAATGAAAGACGCATCACATATTTATCGATCCCGAAAATTTTAAAATATTTCAGGTACATATCATTCACGGCTCTGAACTCATCATTGAATTGTTCTTTAGTACAATAAATGTGAGCATCATTCATGTGCAGGCACCGCACTCTCATCAAGCCAAATAATTCACCGCTTTGCTCATAACGGTAAACTGTTCCGTATTCAGCAATGCGATAAGGAAGGTCACGATAGCTTTTAGGTTCAGCCGCAAAAATTTTGTGATGATGCGGACAGTTCATTGATTTCAGGTAATACTTCTCGCCTTCCATCTCCATGGGTGGATACATGCTGTCGGCATAATAAGGCAAATGCCCGCTGGTAAGATACATGCTCTCTTTTGCAATGTGCGGAGTAACAACTCTTTTATATCCCGCCTCAAGCTCCGTTTCCTTTGCCAGCTTTTCCAGTTCTTCAATGATCACGGTCCCATTGGGCATCCACATGATCAGGCCCGGTCCCACATCATCGTCCATGGTATAGATGCCAAGTTCTTTTCCCAGCTTACGATGGTCTCTTTTCCTTGCTTCTTCAAGCATCTGGACATATTCATCCAGTTCTTTTTGGGAGGGGAATGTGACTCCATAAACCCTCGTCAGCATTTTATTTTTTTCATCACCTTTCCAGTATGCACCGGCAATGTTTGTAAGCTTGATAGCTTTGATAAATCCTGTGTTGGGAATGTGCGGGCCACGACAGAGATCAGTGAAATTCCCCTGCGAATAAAAAGTTATTTCTCCATCATTCAGATTTTGCAGCAGGTCCAATTTATATTCGTCACCTTTATCTGAAAAATATTTTACTGCATCCTTCTTTGAAATTTCCTTTCTTGTATAAATATTATTTTGCTTTGCCAATTCATTCATCTTCTTTTCCAGCTTTCCCAGGTCTTCTTCAGTCATCTTCCGGTCACCAAGATCCATGTCATAATAAAAACCATTTTCGACCGGGGGTCCCACCCAAAATTTTACACCAGGAAATAAAGATTCGACAGCCTCGGCCATTAAATGCGCAGACGAATGCCAGAAGGTGCTTTTACCTTCTGCATCATTCCATGTCAATAATTTTACGGATGCATCATCGTTGATCGGCCTTGTAGCATCCCATACCTGCCCGTTGATATTTGCTGCAAGAACCTTTCTTGCCAGGCCTTCCGAAATTGATTTTGCAATATCCAATGCAGTAGTTCCTTTTTCATATTGCCGAACAGCCCCGTCAGGAAACTTAATGTTGATCATGTTATTGCTGGTTGCCGGTTATCGGTTTCAGGTTACCAGTGTCAACTGAAACTGTTTCATTAAATAATTATTCAAATTTTTTGATAAACACGTAACCAGTAACAGGCAACTGGCAACTTGTTTTTTTAAGAGCGGCAAAATTAACAAACTATTGGTGTAGAACCATACCTTGCCATACGAAGTTATTCGTTAGTTTTACAGCGTAATGGAAAGATTTTTTTTAAGGCCGTTGCTCTCGATCTCTTCCCTGTTTTTGGTTTGCAATTTTTCTGTTGCCCAGGACCTCACCGGTATCTGGAAGGGCTATTTTATCACTGATATTGGGGAGCAATACAAGTTGGAATTTCAAATAAAACAAGATAATCCTTCGTCTGTGACCGGCGTTTCCTATTCTTATCTCGATGTTCGGTTTTACGGCAAGGCAACAATGACGGGCAGTATGGACAGGTCAGAGAAAAAATTCCAGATACAGGAGTTGCGAACGGTTGAAGTAAAGAGTTTGGGCGGTGGCGGTACATGCCTTATGAAGTATATTTTTACCTACGACAAGTCAGGGCGAGAGGAGTTTTTGGAAGGAACATTTGTGGGAAGGAGTGAAGACAGGAAAAATCCCAAAAATAATGGTGAATGGGGTGATTGCGGCGGTGGCAAGGTTTATTTGCGCAGAGTTCAAAACTCCGATTTTTATGTTGAACCATTTTTACGCGATAAACCTGTCGTAAAAAAAGATACCGCTGCTAAAGTCACGACAAGCCCCCCTCCCGTTGTAAAGAAAACCCCGCCAAAAACAAATCCAACAACCAGGAAAACAACTTCGACAGTTAAAAAAACAACAAAGCCTGTTAAGAAGAGCACCAGCACCGTAAAAACAAAGGCGGTTATCATAAATCCCAAAACTGACTCTACTAAAAAGATCACGCAGCTTGAAATAAAAAATCCGGTTACTGCAAAAAAGATCATTACTCCTGACGTTTTGAATACAAGAGAGAATGCCCTGGCACAAACCATCACTGTGAATACCGAAAAGGTAACTATTAAACTGTATGATAATGGCGAAATTGATGATGATACCATCTCTGTTTTTGTGGACAAACAATTAAAACTTTCACATAAACGATTAAGCACATCGCCCATTGTGCTGACGCTTGACTTTGATGCAAGTGACCCGGAGCATGAAGTGGTTATGGTAGCGGAAAACCTTGGGCGTATTCCGCCAAATACTTCTTTAATGGTGATCACTGCCGGTGACAAACGCTACCAGGTGCAGATCACATCTACCGAGCAAAAAAATGCAATGGTAAGATTCAAATACGAAAGGCCATCATCATAAAACCGCTCAAGTATTTTTTACTACTGCTAACACCTTTCTCATTATCTTCAACTCCATGTCCCGATCAGTCACCGCAATATTTCTTTTGTGTCTAGTCACCACAATACATGCCCAAAATTTAGGAGGGACCTGGCGAGGAAAACTTACCCAGGGTCCCGGCGGATGCTTTCCTGTTTATTTTATCGAAATGCAGATAAAAGTAGAAGGCCTGAAAGTATATGGCTCATCTTATCATTTTTCTGATGTAAATAATTTCGTAAAGGAAAATTTCGAGGGTGTTCTTGACTCAAAAAACAAAACCGTTACTATCCAGGAAACAGGCCCTACCACTTTTCATGTTCCACCCGATTGCATTCCCTGCATTAAGCGTTATTCACTGGCTTTTGCACAGGTCAGAGATTCCCAAACCCTGAGTGGCGATTGGGGTGGACGAATGATGAACAGCCAGGTATCCTGCCCGCCAGGCAAAACTATTTTGACAAAGGAGGCTTCCTCTATATTTAATGAAATAAAAGTCGATACAGGAAATCTTCGTCTCGACTTTTATGACAATGCAGAAATTGACGGTGATACTGTTTCAGTTTCTGTAGATAATCAGATGTCGGTATCGCATCAGCGGCTTTCAGCAAAGCCCATTACTGTTAATATCAGGATCGATTTTGTAAAAACTGATCATGAGGTGGTAATGATCGCCGAGAATGAAGGTTCTATTCCTCCCAATACTGCCTTGCTGATAGTGACCGCAGGAGACAAAAGATATCAATTGTTTCTCAGTTCCGATGTAGATCAGAAAAAAGTTCTGGTCAGGTTTATTTACGAAAAACCAAAGTAAGGTTGAAGGCCCAAGGTACAAGAATCAAGCGCATCCTATTTGTACAATAAATCAATTCTCTCGCACGAAAGACATATAAAATCTCCAGGAACCAGGTCTTTCGGTAAAAAACTATCTAGTGGTAAGTTAATTGTATTTTGTCGCCACTGAATACACAGAAACACTGAACTATTTATTGATTTCTCTCTGTGTTTCTGTGTTTTCTGCGGCAAAATTTATGCGCATTATTACGGCTAACATGACACTAGCAACAAGTGGCCGGGAACTAGAACCCCCTTTGATTTCTTGTTGGCGGTAACAATTCCTTCCTTGGCATTTTTTCATCACGTTGGGCAGTATTATAAACAAACGTTGCTACAATTATCGCTGCCTGTTTCAGATCCTCGGGCACAAGATGATCATAGTCATCCATATTTGAATGGTGCGTCCGGGTATCGTACTCTATCTCATCCTGTATAAATTGAAACCCGGGAATACCGACCCTGTCAAATGAAAGATGATCAGTGCCGCCTGTATTGTTGATCGTAACTGTTTTTGCACCCATATCACCGAAAGGCTCAAGCCACTTGGAAAAAATGGTTCTGGCTGCTTCATTGCCCTGCAGGTACACACCACGAATTTTTCCGGAGCCATTGTCTACATTATAATAAGCGGATACTTTTGATTGTTCTGGCTTCAAAACCCACTGACCATTTGCCGTGTCGGCAAAATGATTTTTTGCATAAGCTCTTGAACCAAGCAAACCTTCTTCTTCCCCACTCCATAAAACAATTCTTATCGTGCGGCGTGGCTGTACATTCAGCGTCTTTAAAATACGAACCGCTTCCATCATTACTGAACAACCGGCGGCATTATCCGTTGCACCTGTTGCTCCATGCCATGAGTCGAGATGGCCACCAAGCATTACCAGTTCATCTTTTAATTTTGGGTCTGTTCCGGGAATTTCTGCCACCACATTATATCCTTTCAGGTCATCGTCAAAAAATTTCGTTTTGATCTCTGCTTCAATTTCCACCTTTGTTCCGTCTTCGATCAATCTCTGCAAACGCAGATAATCATCGCTGCTAAGTGCTACGCTTGCCGGCGCTTCCGCCGAACCTTTGGCATATTGCCCTCCGCTGGCCACAAACACAGTCCCATCATTTCCATTCTGATTCATCGTTAGTACCAATGCTGGTTTTTCCCGGTTGATCATTTCATTCATACGTCGCAGCATGGCAAAGCGACTGAATTGATTCTGTCTTTGCGGGTTTTGTTGTTGGTTAGGTCCGGCAGGGTGCATTGCAGCAGCAGCCATCGCGTCGAGAGTGGTATCTGCAAACCTGTTTGCATCAGCTTCGAAACTCGGCTTCATTTGAGCGTTTGACCAGGTCATCACAATTTTATCTTTCAGCTTGCCAGCATATTCAGCCATTGCAGTAGTATCCTGTGCTTTTACGAGCACCACTTCTCCTTTTAATAATTTTTTTCCCGTCCCACTCGTCCATGCCCTTGGTATTGCGATCAGCGGTTGATAATAGGGCGATACCATTGCGACATAGCATTTTTCCTGTTGCCATCCTTTCCCAAATTCACCCCATGATTCCAGTTGAGCATTCATCAATCCCCAATTGGCAAACTCTTCCTTTGCCCAGTTGGCTGCCCGCATAAAACCCGGTGAGTTGGTAAGTCTTGGCCCGCTTACATCGGTAAGATGGTGTGCAATGTCCATCACCTTTGAATTATCAGTTCCTTCTTTTTTGATCCTGGCGATCATGTCCATGTCCAGCTTTTCCTGGCTAAAAACATAAGAAAGAAAAAATGATGCGGTGAAAGTGAAGAATAGTTTTCTCATTTTGTATGATTTAAGAAAAAGGAAGGTAGCAATCATTTTCATTTTTGGAAAATTTCAAATGCTTTTGGTACATGTTTTATGTAACCAGCATTGTGTCTCTATTCGACGTTCGTTGCGTCGCACACTTGTGCTTTCAGATATTCTGTTCATCAAATTCGGAAAACTTATATGTCTTAAAATTAATTTCCAGCATTTTTAAATTTTGTACTTTAGTTGTCCTGTTTTTTGTCTTCCTACTCTTTAAAAACATAACGCCTCCTTGATAGTTGTTATTTGTTAACTAAAATCATAATTATGAAAAAGTTTTTAATGATCGCCTCTGCAGGATTGTTATCATTCATAACTGCATGCAACAGTAGTGGAGATAAATCTGCCTCTTCTACTTCCGGTTCCACTGGTGATAAAAACATCGCAACTGTTCATGCTGTTAACGATGCTATTATGTCGGGCGATGTAGGTAAACTTGACCAGTATATCGCTTCCGATGGCGTAGATCATGCCGGTGAACACGGAGATATAAAAGGGCTGGACAGTATAAAGGCCAACCTTAAGCGATTTCATGATGAATATAAAGACATGAAGTTGGAATCGTTGCAGGATGCATCTGGCGGCGACTATGTATTTTCTCTGACAAGATTTACCGGAACCAATACTATGGCTTCAATGGGAGCACCTGCCGGTACCAATTTTGATATGACCTCTGTACAAGTCATAAAATTTGGTAGCGACGGAAAGGCTACTGATCATTGGGAATATCTGACAATGGCTGACGCCATGAAGATGATGGGCGGTAACAATATGGAGGGCATGAAGATGGATACAATGAAACACAAATGATTCTCTCACAAGAGCGGACGTATCCGGGTCCGCTCTTATGGATTTTCCCTGGCTTCTCTTCCTGTATAGTACCGGCTTACAATTAAAGAAATAGGCAGCCCAATACAAAACATTAAGATCAGTGCGCCTCTTACTATGGAATCCCATTTCGTTGGAATATTTGCGATCTGCAGCGAAGGCAATACAGCAAGGTTCATTACGCACCAAACAAAAATGCCGTATAACAGTCCGCTGACGACCTTTTGCTTTTTCAGAAACGGGATATAAGGAAAAATGAGGAAGTAAAAAACGGTAAAGCAAAGTGCAATGATAAAATGAAAACCAACTCCTGCCAGCGCGGTGGCAATGCCTCCTTCAAAAGCTGAATTTCCCAACGCTCCTCTTGCAATTCCCTGTAATAAACGCATGATGGTTACTCTTTGCATAATGAGTGAATACACTATAATGGCACCTAGCAGATCAAGGCAGCCCGCAGTAAGCCATGCCAACAAAATACTTTTAAGCGCAGATGGTTTTGTTTGAGTAGTTGAGGTGGTGGCAAAGGTATTCATAACATTAGTTTTGTTCCCCGGGGGCCTCTCCAATGGAGTACTTTGGACCTTGGGAGGTTATAGATATGTTATCTGCAAAAAAGAATAAACAAATAGAAAACTCACAGCCTGTATCACCATCACGTCTCACGTTACAATATTCACGTCTCACGGCAGACAACGGCACTCAGCAAAATGTTGCGTTCATTTCCTGATCATTTGATAGACTTTCATGATCCTGTCCTTAATAGTTGGCCATTCATACTGGGCGAGATAATGATATCGATTGGGAAAAAAATAGATGTTAAGATAGGGGGCGTTTACCAATTGTTTTCTCGCGAAGCTCGCATTTGATGTATCAATGAGATTATCTTTTGCTCCCTGCAAATACATTACAGGTACGCGGATATTTTTCCAGTAAGGAAGCATTTTTTCCAATTCTTCCTTATGATGTATTTTTTCTGTATTTGCAGACTTGAACATTCGTGGGATGAACCAACGTATGGCAGGACTCTCAATAAGGGAAGTAAACCAAAAAACTTTTTCTCTTCCCGGTCCTATAGCTGGCCCGGTAATAACAAGACCATCTACCAACTTTGGGTGATCCATGGCAAGCCGGCATGCGATGGGTGCACCAAAGGATCCCCCGACAACCACAATTGGATGGTTCACCTTATAAACGCTATCCAGTAATGATCCTATCATTTCAGATTGCTTCTTGATAGAGGGTTCAGGATCTCCAAATCCCGAATAACCATACCCGGGACGATCTACGGCTAATATTCTGAATGTCTTTAAAATAGTTCTGTCGCTGAATCTTCCGCGGTAAAGACTCATTGAAGCGGGTGAACCATGAATGAATACGAGTGTTGGTAAACTATCACTGCCAATAGTTACATAACGAAGTCGCCGTCCATGCGTTACATAGTAGCCTATCTTTCCGGGAATGTGATTTTCGGCAAAAAATTTATTCAGTTCCTCATCACTTTTTCTGAACTGCACATAATGATCAAAGACAAAACAGGCAACGATAAAAAAAACTATGATACCTGATAAAATCCTCAAAATTCGTCGTATCCACCTGCCCTTCCGCTTCCTTTGCATACTGAAAATTAAGAAAAACTTCAGTTTGGTTTTTGATTTTTGTTATGCAATCTTAACTTAAGACGTATGTACTGCTGCAAAAGATTAGGATATATGTTATAAAACAAATTTGTTACCGAAATGAAGATGGCCCACCAAAATTGATTTTTCGCCACGGCATATGAAGTGATCAACATAAAGAATACAAACATGATGAAATGAAACTTTTCAAACATGTATGTTTGCCGTAAAAGCTTCTTGATCGATGATCGCTGATAACGGATCAATTTATAGCGCGGAAATTTTTTTCTTACCAGGTGATTAATGATCGTTCCGTTTTGCGCAAGCTTATTGACGAGCCCCACTCCCAGTCTCTTATAAATTCGTGTTGTTCTTGCTATCTGGATCCTGTCATAAAATGAATTTGGCAAAAAACCGGGTATCACGCTTAGAGCCATGAATGTATAAAGTGATCTGTGATCTACCTTATTGTAGCAATAAATTGAAATCGGAAGCAGGCTCAAAACAGACCAAACTATATTTGGTATCATGTTATACCAATTCAGCAGTCTTTTTATTCTCGAAAGCTCCCTGTCGGTGTAGTCACTCATCTGTTATTTTCGTTAATAACTCCCGAAGCATTATGGCCTTCTCGTTGGTCTCATTACTTTCAATATTCGTTATGGAAAGGATCGGTAAAAGTTTGGGATACAGTCCGGGTTTGTTGAGCCATTTCACAATCTGTTCTTTGATCCATTTATTATAAGAAATGGGATAGATCTTATTGGTCATAAAAATTGCCTGGAGATATTTCCTGAATGCTTCGATCAAAATATTAAATGCGTGAAAATATAATTCCCGGTTTATTAAAAAAGGTATTTGATCCAGGTCATAGTTGCACGCATTTCTAACTGCAGATAATCGCTTTAAGCGTAAGTCATCATCATAGTATGGGAGCCATCGTTGTTTTAATTCCCGGAAATATGAACCTGCGGTGGTAATAGGAGCTGAATAATAAATTTGATTACCTATTTCTACTTCAAAATAATCAATAGGTTCTCCTGCGTCAATGATCCCGGGAATATACTTTCCGTCAATGATATCTAAATGAATGTGAGCAAAGGAAGACGACTGCCTGAACTTTAGGATCGCCGGAGCATTTGCAGAATAGGATTGCCACTCCGTATGCATATTGTTCATTTCATTGTTCGAAGTACCCGGTGCAACTAATATCGCAAGATCGAGGTCACTTTCCGCCACTGCCTGTCCACGTGCACAGGAATTTACAATTAAAACTGTATCGACAGCTGCGACATTCAGAAAATATTCATTTACTGTTTCAGCTGCATCATGGTGTAGTTTTGTGGGGAATTCCAAAGATGACATCATTGAAGAAAGTTGATAATGCGCAATATTTGCCGCTTGTTTGAAGTTAGGAAGTTTTGGTATTCAAATTTTTTTGACATCCGGGCAACCGTTTGGAAAAAAATATTATCCTTTAACAAAACAGACCGGTCTTTTTTTGAAAAATATGCTTATACTTTAGCGGAAATTTGCCGGGATCGAATGGCCTATCCCTATTGAAACCGCTTTCAAACCTTAAGTCCAGATGAGACTATTATTTCTTAATACGATCTCCTTCTTTTTAGTCAGCATAATTGCTCAATCGCAAATAACTGCCCAGGACGGAAAGATATACAAGACTGTAAAAATCGGCAATCAAATATGGATGGCGGAGAACTTAAATGTAAATACGTATCGCAATGGCGATACCATACCACAGGTTCAGGATCCGAAAACCTGGCGCAGTTTGACCACAGGGGCCTGGTGTTATTACGGAGGAAAAGCAGAAAGCGGTGCTAAATATGGGAAGCTTTATAATTGGTATGCAATTAACGATCCCAGGGGACTAGCGCCTGAGGGCTGGCATATCCCAACAGATTCGGAGTGGGCAAAGCTGACTAGTTTTCTTGGAGGAAAAATAGAGTCATCCACAAAGATCAAATCTGCAAAGGGCTGGTCCCAGGGTGGAAACGGGAGCAACGAATCGGGCTTTAATGCATTACCCGGAGGAACACGCAGCATCAATGAGGCTTTCTCATTTGCAGGTGATTATGGATATTGGTGGACCTCTAGTTCTTTTGATGGTTACAGTGCATGGAATCGCTTTCTGGCCTACAATAATAACTACATTGGCCGCAGCACTGGCTGGAAACAATTTGGCAATTCAGTCCGGTGCATAAAAGATGAGAATGAATCCACCGCTTCAAACGCAAATCAACTTCAAAAAAAGGACTCTTCTCTCAATCCTGCATTCGCCAATGAAACAGTCCCGTTGACAGCGAGTAACAAAATTCCTTCGATGAAGATCGGTGAGCAAGTTTGGATGACACAGAACCTTGATGTAAGCAAATTTCAAAATGGTGATTCTATACCGGAGGCGAAGACCGACGCAGACTGGCAAAAAGCGGCCAAATCAAGACACCCTGCCTGGTCCTATTACAATAATGATACATCTGCAAAAAAAAATATGGGAAACTTTATAATTGGTATGCAATAAATGATAAGAGGGGACTGGCTCCTGCGGGCTGGCACATACCCGGTTCAGCAGAGTGGGCCAAACTGGCAACTTCATTAGGAGGTGAAACGACAGCGGGTGAAGTAATAAAGTCTAATGGCTTTGGTGGTTTTTTAAGTGGTTTCAGGGATAGCGATGGGTCGTTTCACAGTGACGGGCTTGTCGGTTACTGGTGGGGCGCAACAGAATCTTCGCCCGCTAATGCCTGGTGTTACAGCATTACCTATTTTAGTTCTGCGTTTAATAGTGATAATTCAGCCGATAAACAAAAGGGTTTTTCTGCCCGGTGTATTAAAGATCAATAGTCTTATTGCATACACGATTTGTCCTTCATCACACTCATTCCTCCTGCCATATTGGTTACGTTCGAAAAACCGTTTTGCGTGAGGATATAACAAGCCTGGGGACTTCTGTGGCTATGAGAGCAATAAACGATTATTTCCTGCTGTTTATAGGGACCTAGTTTCGAAATATTTTTTTCCAGTTCCTGCACCGGTACATTGATTGCATTTTTTAATGTTCCATAATCCGGATCCGCCCTTCCCTCAAACTCTTCCTTTGTCCGGACATCCAATAACACCACATTTGGATGTTCTGCCAGATACTGGCATACCATTGAAGGTTCTATTGTTTTAAAATGTACTGTTGATTTTTCAACCAGTTCCATCTGGCAATGAGGGCATTTCCCCGGTTTATCGTATACATCATTATCACAATCACGCCCACAAGGAATGCACTGATAGCTGGCTGCAGATGCAACCCGTTTTTGTTCGGCATTCGATGAGTTGCATTGGATGTGGAGAACCAAAAACAAAAGCAATAGCGAAAGCAGTGTAATTTTTTTCATACTCATGATTTAGCGAATCATTCTCTTACCTTAAATATACTCAAGTTTTGATCGCTGATTGTGACATGCCGTGAAGAATTGCAAGAACACTGCTTAAATCATCTCCGATTCCTGTTTTTCTCTTTCCAACATGATCATCTGAAAAATTCTTTTCAAACTTAACACTAAGCTTAGGGTGGGTTTCTTAATTTTATTTCCTAACTACCCGGAATATGGTCTCACCCAAGCGAAAGACAATTTTTCGTGATATAAGCTGGCTGTCCTTTAATGCAAGAGTGCTGCAGGAGGCGGCTGATCCCTGGTTCCTCTTCGGGAACGGCTCCGGTTTCTTGGAATTTTTTCAAACAATCTTGACGAGTTTTTTCGCGTACGTGTGGCAACATTAAAACGCATGGTGGAATTTAAATCAAAAGCCATGGCCACCATGCATCTTGAATCGGAGCCACAAAAGATATTGGATGATATTCAGATGATAGTGCTGAATCAACAAAGTGAATTTAATCGCATATGGGAAAATATGCAGGAGGAATTAAAGAAAGAAAAAATTTTCCTGGCAACAGAAAGGCAATTAAATAAGGAGCAGCAGGAATTTGTCCGCGGCTACTATGAGGAAGAAGTAAGCGCCAGTGTAATTCCACTGATGATAGAAAGTATTCCCAATTTTCCGTACCTGCGCGATAAATCTATTTATCTCGGGGTGGTAATGTGGAAGAAATTATCGCCGTTGAAAAAAAATTATGCTTTGATTGAAATTCCAAGCCGGGTGCTGGGCCGGTTCATTCAATTGCCTTCTCCACCTCATGAGCATCGCATTATTTTGCTGGAAGACGTGATCCGTTTTAATCTGCCAGAGATATTTTCCTATTTCGGTTACGACCAATATAGTGCTCATGTTTTTAAAGTGACCCGCGATGCAGAAATAGATATTGACAACGACGTGTCCACTTCGCTCATTCAAAAAATTGAAAAAGGATTAAAGAACCGCCGAAAAGGCAAGCCGGTTCGATTTGTGTACGATCGGGAAATGGATCCGGCCCTTCTTGAATACCTGATACGTCGCATGAATTTGACGAAGAGGGATAATCTTATTCCCGGCGGGAGGATCCACAACTTCAGGCATTTTATGGATTTTCCTGAAAATGTCTTTGACAAAAAGAATGGCCGCAGAAAACCCAATGTTCATCCCTTGCTTGCCGATGAACGTGTAACAGATGTAGTAATGGAAAAAGATGTGATGCTGAATTTTCCTTATCATTCTTTTAACTCGATGATCGATCTTTTACGTGAAGCGGCTGTTGACCCTACCGTTACAAGTATAAAGATCACCTGCTATCGTTTGGCCGCTCAGTCAAAGATCATTAATGCGCTTATCAACGCGGCAAGGAACGGAAAGCATGTGACTGTAATGCTGGAATTGAGAGCGAGATTTGATGAGGAGGCAAATCTAGAATGGAAGGATCGTCTTGAAGAAGAAGGAGCGAGAGTATTGACGGGATTTCCAAACCTGAAAGATACATGCCAAGCTCTGTGTCATTAAGAAACGGGTTAATGATCGCAATACTTATTATGGGTTTGTAAGTACAGGCAATCTGAATGAAAAGACAGCTATGGTGTATGCAGATCACTGCCTGCTCACCTCCAATCAAAAAATTATGGCGGATGCCAACCGCATCTTTAATTACCTGGAGCAGCCAAAAGGCGGAGAGCATTTTTTAAAAGCGTGTAAAACGATCATTCCAAGTCCCTTTATGCTCCGCAAACAATTACATAAACTTATCAATGCTGAAATTAAAAACGCAAAACAAAAAAAGCCTGCTGGCATTATTCTTAAAATGAATTCTCTTTCGGATGAGGATCTGATCGACAGGTTGTATGACGCAGCAAAAGCAGGAGTGGAAATAAAACTCATTGTTCGTGGCATATTTTGTATGCTCTCAGAAAATAACAAATTCAAAAAAGCGGTTACTGCTATCAGCATTGTGGATGAATACCTGGAGCATGCACGACTGTGGGTATTTCATAATAATGGCAAAGAGAAAGTTTATATATCTTCGGCGGACTGGATGTTGCGCAACCTTGATCATCGTGTAGAAGCCACTTGCCCCATTACTGATGAAGTGATCAAAAAGGAATTGAAAAACATATTGAACATCCAGCTGAGCGATAATGTAAAGGCAAGATGGCTGAATAATGAACTGAGCAATGAATATGTCTCTTTCAAAGGAAAAAAGAAAATACGTTCCCAGGTCGAAACCTATCATTTCCTTGCAAAAAAAACTTTGAAGCATAGTGAGATTGGCAGCCATTGACATAGGAAGTAATGCAGCAAGATTATTGATCAGTGATGTTGTCAGCGGCACCCGTGTCACTCCTGAGTTCATAAAGATGGCCCTGGTTCGTGTTCCTCTTCGCTTGGGTTTTGATGTATTTGACAAAGGTGAGATCTCGGCCTCAAAGACAGACAAGATCATCAAGACCATAAAATCATATAAATACCTGCTGGATGTGTATGAAGTAAAACATTTAAAGGCATGTGCTACTTCTGCCATGCGTGATGCGGTAAACGCAAACGATATCATCAAAAAGATCAAAACCGAGACCGGGATCGAAATAACGATCATCAGTGGGCAGGAAGAAGCTTCTCTAATTTACGAAAACCACTATGCTGAAAACCTCAGTAAAGATGAATCTTACTTGTACATCGATGTGGGTGGTGGAAGCACTGAACTTACTTTTTTCAGCGATGGAAAACTTGTATTTAAGGAGTCCTTCAATATTGGCACTATCCGTTTGCTGAAAAACCAGGTCACTGAATCGCATTGGGATGAAATGAAAGAATTCATCAAGACAAAAACCAAGGGTTATCATCATGTGACGGCCATCGGGTCAGGTGGAAACATCAACAAAATATTTTCTCTCTCGAAGCGCAAGGAAGGGAAACCTCTTTCCCTGGAACTACTTCGCGATTATTATAAGGAGTTCAGTACGCTCTCTGTTCCACAACGCATTGCCCTGTATCATTTACGTGAAGACCGTGCGGATGTAATTGTCCCCGCCCTGCTTATTTATATTAATGTGATGCGCTGGGCCGACACAGAAGAGATTTTCGTTCCAAAAATTGGATTGGCTGATGGACTGATCCACACTTTATATGAGGAAGTAAAGAAAGCAGGGAATTGAATTTTTGGATTTTTGATTTCAGATTTGAAATTTGGTTTTTGATATGTGATTTACCATTATCTTGCGCCATTGTTTTCATGAATGTGTTTTATTCTAACGCAGGGACATGTTCAGAAACGCCCTCTAAAACCTGCGTTGTATGAGCGTTCAAAAAGAAGTAAAAAAGATCACAACCAACACGCTGCAAAGAATGAAATCCAGCGGTGAAAAGATCTCCATGATCACCGCTTACGATTTTTCATTCGCTAAAATTTTTGATTCAGCTGGTATTGACGTTATTCTTGTTGGTGACTCTGCTTCCAATGTGATGGCGGGGCATGAAACTACTTTACCTATCACACTCGATCAGATCATCTATCATGCTTCATCAGTGATCCGTGGTATCGACCGCTGCCTGGTGGTTGTTGATATTCCCTTTGGCTACTATCAATCCAATTCAGAGATTGCTTTGGCCTCAGCTGTTCGTATCATGAAAGAAACGGGTGCACATGCAGTAAAGTTGGAAGGCGGCGAAGAAGTCCTGGATTCGGTGCGACGAATTATTTCCGCGGGCGTGCCGGTGATGGGACATTTGGGTTTAACACCCCAATCTATTTATAAGTTTGGCACTTATGCGGTCCGTGCACAGGAAGAAGTAGAAGCCAATAAATTAAAAAAAGATGCAAAGCTGCTTGAAAAGGCAGGATGCTTTGGTGTTGTACTCGAAAAAATTCCAGCTAGTCTTGCTAAAGAAGTTTCTGAAAGTGTACACATCCCGACCATTGGCATCGGCGCAGGCAGGCATTGCGATGGACAAGTATTAGTGATGCACGATATGCTTGGCATCAATACAGAATTCAAGCCCCGTTTTCTTCGCCAGTATTTAAATATTCATGAGCAGGCTACTAACGCGGTACAACAGTATATTAAGGATATCAAGTCAAGAGACTTTCCTAACGAGAACGAGCAGTACTAAGCAAGTTTTTTCAGGGAACTGCCGTCAAATTCGTCTGAAAAAAACCACGAAATCTTTTTTATAGCGGCTTTCGTTCACTCCCTATTTTCATTTCATGTTCCTGCTCAACGCCATAGGACTTTCAAAGGTGGTAAGGTGGCGTAATTGTGGTTCGGAAATAAATATTCTTACGACACTTTCTCTTTGAAACACCGCCTGCCTGTTAACTCTTAGCTATCATCTATCTTTGCTTCATAATTTTTTTACAGATGGATTTTCTTGAAGTTCTTAATCTTAAATCAGAGAATAAGGGCGTAAGCACAGGAGCTAACTGGCTTTCGTCAAAAGGGGAATTGCTTCACTCCTACTCTCCTGTTGACGGTAAATTGATTGGGTCAATTTCAACAACCGATAAAGAGAGTTACGAAAAGGGAATTGAAACGGCGCAGCAGGCATTCGTTCATTGGCGAATGATGCCCGCACCTGCCCGTGGCGAAATTGTGAGACAGATCGGCGAAGCTCTGCGTGAGTATAAAGAACCATTGGGAAAACTGGTCTCATATGAAATGGGGAAAAGTCTACAGGAGGGTTATGGCGAGGTACAGGAAATGATCGACATCTGTGATTTTGCCGTAGGTCTGTCGAGACAATTATACGGCTTGACCATGCATAGCGAACGACGGGGACATCGCATGTATGAGCAATGGCATCCCCTGGGTATTGTCGGAATTATTTCGGCTTTCAATTTTCCCGTAGCCGTGTGGAGTTGGAACAGCATGCTGGCATGGGTATGTGGCAATGTATGTGTATGGAAGCCTTCTGAAAAAACCCCTCTTTGTGCCGTTGCCTGTCAACACATAATTTCAAAAGTATTTGCTGCCAATAATATTCCTGAAGGTGTCTGCAATTTAATCGTAGGTCAACGGGAAACGGGCGAGTGGATGGCTGGCGACAAAAGAATTCCTCTTATTTCTGCCACAGGTTCTACGAGGATGGGGAAAGCTGTTGGCACTGCCGTTGCTTCGAGATTAGGAAGGGCTTTACTGGAGTTGGGTGGCAACAATGCGATCATCATTTCAAAAAATGCAGATATTGACATTGCCATTCGTGGAGCAGTGTTTGGTGCGGTAGGCACAGCAGGTCAGCGATGCACAACTACCCGCAGGCTCATTATCCAGGAAGAAGTTTATGATTCCATGAAAGAGCGCCTTGTTTCTGCCTATAAAAAATTGACCATAGGCGATCCTTTGTCTGAAAAAAATCTTGTTGGTCCGCTGATCGATAAAGACGCCGTAAAAATGTACCTCGAAGCCATTGAAAAATGTAAAGCCGAAGGAGGGAAATTTATTATTGAAGGAGGAACTCTGAACGGTGATGGTTATGAAAGTGGTTGCTATGTTAAACCCTGCATTGCTGAGGTAGAGCCTCAGTTTAAAATTGTGCAGCAGGAAACTTTTGCTCCTATTTTGTACCTGTTGAAATATAAAAATGCAGATGAGGCTATCGCCATCCACAATAATGTGCCGCAGGGGCTCTCTTCCTCGATCATGACCTTGAATTTGCGTGAAGCTGAGCAGTTCCTGTCCCACGCAGGCAGTGATTGTGGGATTGCCAATGTAAATATTGGCACGAGCGGGGCTGAGATCGGCGGTGCTTTTGGAGGTGAAAAAGAGACGGGTGGTGGGCGTGAAAGCGGCAGCGATGCCTGGAAAAACTACATGCGCAGGCAAACAAATACGATAAATTATAGCCCTAACCTACCTCTTGCCCAAGCCATTAAGTTTGACTTATAAAATTTTCTTCGAAATTTTACGTTTAATATCAGTCCCGCTTTGGGAAATCCTTTGACAAACCAAATCCATGACCATGAAAAGATCAGGACTTTTTCTGCTTATAGTTCTCTTTTTTGCCCTGAATACATACGCCCAATTTCGGGTCGCCCTTGCAGGTGGCGTGAACAGCTCCTCTGTAAAAGAAACGAATGACCTCCCAGGCTGGGATTCAATTCGTCATAATTATTCATCGCGTACAGGAGCGCATTTTGGATTTATTGCCGATCTAAGGCTAGCTCCCGAGTCAAAATTCTATTTTCAACCCGGCGTATTCTTTTATAATAAGGGAAGAAAATATGAATCCCCTTATGATTCTACCGCCACTATTCAGACCTACAGTTACTCTCAGTTCATCAATTATATGGACATGCCGCTGAATTTTGTATTCAAAGCTCCCTTGGGAAAGAAAGCTAAATTCATGTTTGGTGCAGGTCCCTATATTTCTTTTTTCTATAACGGAACAGAAAAATCAGACACGATCTATAACAATGGCGACTTCAAAAGCAATGAAAACAGTGACCTGTCAGTCGGAACTAAGGTGGGCCAGTACAAAACTTTTGATTTTGGGATGAATGCCCTTGCCGGATTTGAGATCGGTCATGTTTTTCTCACGGCTAACTTCAGCCGGGGTTTAAGTGATTTTTATACCCCTTCTTATCCTGGTCATCTCAACCACAAGGTTATTGGTGGTACCGTCGGAATATTCTTAGGAAAGGAAAAGACTGCGGAGCCCAAATTGAAAGACAAGGATAAAGACGGAGTTGCCGACGACAGAGACGCTTGTCCAACCGAAGCCGGTCCTGCGATCACGAACGGTTGCCCGGATAAGGATGGCGATGGCATCGCCGACAAAGACGATCAATGTCCAACAGAAGCAGGTCTGTTAAGCAACCACGGATGCCCTGCCCCGGATACAGATAAGGATGGAATTGCAGACGATAAAGACAAATGTCCAACTGTTGCGGGGGTTGCCCGTTACAATGGATGCCCTGTGCCTGACACTGACAGAGACGGTGTAAATGACGAAGAGGATAAATGTCCCAAGGTTTTTGGAGTAGTGCGCTATAATGGATGTCCTGTGCCTGACACAGACAGCGATGGCGTAAGCGATGAAGAAGATAAATGTCCGACAGTAGTTGGCGTAAAGGAAAACAATGGTTGTCCGCCTGTTAAAAAAGAAATTGTTGAAAAAGTAACATTTGCCGCCCGCCGTATTCAATTCGAAGAAGGAAAAGCAAACCTGTTGCCTGCATCACTGAAAGTGCTCGATGAAGTGGTAACTGTTCTTAAGCAGGATCAAGAATTGAAATTGTTAATAGAAGGCCACACCAGCAATAATGCGGACTACAACCTGAATATGAAACTGTCACGCGATCGTGCCAAACGAGTAAAAGAATATCTCGTCAAAAAAGGAATTGAGCCGTCCCGTTTAAATACAGTTGGCTATGGGCCTAACAGACCGTTAAATAGTGGTAAAACCAGGGCAGAACAGGCTTTGAACAGGCGGGTGGAATTAAAAGTGAGCAACCAATAGTCATAAGACACCGTCCATACAAACAATCCCGGCTTCGGTCGGGGTTTTTTTTGAGAATAGTATGAATGGTATCATAAAAAAGTACATTCTTATTTACTTGCGGCATGAAACATGCTCGTTTCTGTTAATTTTACAGTCTTTATTTTTCCTGAACTAAAAAACAGCAAATGATCAAACTACTTAATCGGTTCTTTTTATTGCTCATTGCAGGCCTTGTATTCGCAAATGGTTTTGCACAAACTTCAGTGAAGACAGATGTACCGAGGGGTTGGCACCTGCTCAGCAAACAAACAAGTGGCTACTACGGGATCGCCCTTGACAGAGCTTATGATTTTTTAAAAGGCAAAAAAAGTACTCCGGTTATCGTTGCAGTAATAGATTCCGGTGTTGACACAACACATGAAGATCTAAAACCAATTTTGTGGCATAATCCCGGAGAGATCCCCGGCAATGGTATTGATGATGATAAAAATGGTTATGTAGATGACGTATATGGATGGAATTTTCTTGGTGGCCGTGATGGGAAAAATGTGAAAGAAGATTCTTATGAAGCAGCCCGTGTTTATCATGCTTACAAAGACAAATTTGACAACATAACCGATCCTTCAACTCTTTCGAAAGAAGACCAGGAGAATTATGCAATATGGGTAAGAGCAAAACAGGATGTGGTTGGAGAAGTCGACCTGTCATTGCTTGAAAAATATCAGCAGATCGAAAAAGATATGATCGCTGGTGATTCTATTATCCAGCTTGATCTTAAGAAGAAAGAATACAACTGTAAAGATCTTGAAGGTTACAATCCTGTTTCGATCACGGCTCAGAAGCTTAAACAGACGATGACCTATATCTGTAGTCTCAATAAGAATGACGACATCACCAATGCACAGATCCTGGAAGACCTGCAGGGCGAGATCAGGAAAATGGAATCAGCAGAAAAAGCGCCTCCTGATTATCGGGGTGACATTGTAAAAGATAATTACAATGACTTCAATGATCGCTTCTATGGCAATAACGATGTCATGGCAAATACGCCATTCCATGGTACGCATGTATCAGGTATCATTGCTGCTGCAAGAAATAATGGATTAGGCATCGATGGCATTGCCGATAATGTCAGGATCATGATGGTTCGTGCCGTACCTGATGGTGATGAGCATGATAAAGATATCGCGCTGGCTATTCGATACGCTGTTGATAATGGCGCCAAAGTGATCAATATGAGTTTTGGAAAAGGATTTTCTCCTCAGAAGGAATGGGTTGATGATGCAGTTCGTTATGCTCAAAGCAAAGGCGTACTTCTTGTTCATGCAGCAGGAAACGACGCAGCTGACATTGATACTGCCTGGAATTTTCCTACACCAGTTTACAAAACTGATGGCAAAAAGGCGAGCAACTGGATCACCGTAGGAGCCAGCGGCGATCCACAATTAGGCGGACTCGCTGCAACCTTTTCTAACTATGGCAAAAAGGAAGTGGATGTGTTTGCTCCCGGTGTAAAAATTTACTCAACAATTCCGGGAGGTAATACATATGGCGAAGCACAGGGGACAAGTATGGCCTCTCCTGTTGTGGCTGGCGTCGCCGCTTTGATACTTGAATACTATCCAAACCTTTCAGCGGAGCAGGTGAAATATGTGATTGAAAAATCTTCCGTGAAACCGGATGAGAAAGTAAAAGTTCCGGGTGGTGACACCGAAGTTGATATGAGTGAACTGAGCACAACAGGCGGTTTGTTGAATGCGTATGAAGCAGTAAAACTTGCTTCTACTTTAAAAGGTGAAAGAAAGCTTGAGAATATAAAAACTAAATCAACAGTTAAGCCTGACAAGAAGGGTTAATTTGATATTAGATATTTGATATTTGAGAAAGTTCTCTTCGGGGAACTTTTTCTTTTGTTACCAGGCCGCATTGCTACTATTTGGCTTTCGTTGCGTCGCACACTTCAACGTTCTGTTCGTTATTGAACGGTAAAGGGTCTTTGCGATGATTTCAATTGAAAATTATTTATGTTTGGAATAAGGATAACGATCTTAAATGGAGAAAGGGAAATCAAATAAAAGTATAAATATTTGCGACGAATGCCGAAGTGAATATTATAGTCACAGTTCTTCGATGTCAAATCTTTGTCCTGAATGCTCTCATGTTTTATACGGCTATAAAAATTGTGATCACCAATTCCTCAATGGCAGATGTGTGAATTTTTTTTTGGGATGAAAATGTTTCTGAACACATACGAGAGGTAAAGAATAAAAACAAATAGATTTAATACTACGCCTGGTCCTTAAAATACTTTTTTGGACATAAAAACCTTCGTAGAAAAAGAATCAGCGACAAACCTGACCTTATTACCTTATTTACTTCATTCATGAAATTGTGTAATAAGGTTGAAACAATGTTATAACTGGTTTTCTACTAAGGTTACAGCCCACCCCTGTTAATCTATAACGGCCGGGGTGAGGTGTATTTGCAGAATAACGATCAGAACGTACAAGACCTTCCTATCGTTGCTCGTTACACAAGCAACTGACTTCGCAGTCGAAGTGAGTGTACACAAATCGGGCTGTGCAGGTGTTATAGAGTTACAAAAGCCGGTAAACAAAAACAAAAATCTCAAACCAAAACCTTCCCTATATTTGTGATTCACCAATTTTGAATTGATGGCGAAACAAGTTGAAGATTTTGATGCGAACCTGACCGGTGAAGAGGGAAAGACCGAGGAAACAAAAACCAGCTGGTTCAAACGCATCAAGAAAGGTATCAATACCAAGACTTCAGAAAAAAAGGAAACACCTGAAGGGCTGTGGACGAAATGCCCTGAATGCAATTATATCTGCACGGTTTCAGAACTGCGGGATCATTTGTTTGTCTGCCCGAAATGCAGTTATCATCACCGCATAGGAAGCTCTGAATATTATGATTTTTTGTTTGACGATAGACAGTTCACGGAACTGTTTGAAAATATCCGCAGCGTCGATTACCTGGAATTTACTGATCTGAAGCCGTATAAGAAACGCCTGGAGGAGATCTGGAGCAAGACTGACCTCAAGGATTCCATGCGGGTTGCTGCTGGAAAATTAGGCGGAAATGATATAGTGATCGCCTGCATGGATTTTGAATTCATCGGTGGTTCACTCGGAAGTGTAATGGGAGAAAAATTCTCCCGGGCAGTTGATTATTGTCTCCAAAACAGGGTTCCCTATCTGGTAATTGGTAAAAGCGGTGGGGCCCGTATGATGGAGAGCGCATTTTCCCTGATGCAACTTGCAAAAACAAGTGGCAAGTTGTCTCAACTTAGTGATGCGAAACTTCCCTATATTTCTTTATTGACCGATCCTACATTCGGTGGTATCTCTGCATCATTTGGAATGCTTGGTGATCTCAACATCGCAGAACCCGGAGCTCTCATTGGTTTTGCCGGTCCAAGAGTGATCAAGGAAACGATCAAAAAAGATCTGCCCGAAGGTTTTCAACGCAGTGAGTTTATCCTGGAACATGGGTTTCTTGATTTTATTGTGGCAAGAAAAGACCTGAAAGAAAAGTTAGCCACGGTGTTGAATTTATTCAAAAATTGAGTCCTGGTCCGCCCTGAATTTTCTTTATTACCTGCTTATAATACCAATTCTGACGATGAAAAAAAATTCCATTCTTTACTTTGCAGCCATCATCATAGTTCTTGGCTGCTCAAATTCAAAACAATCTAAAACAGATCGTTTGTCAAAGGCTTCGCGGGAAAATAAGAACGGGTGGATCTACGTTCATCTTGAGGGTAGTCCTTCCGATATCGGTTATCAGCACGGTTACTTACTGGCAAACGATATTGATACAAGCATTCAATCTGTCGCTTATCTTCTTCAGCACGATACGCATCGTGACTGGCAGTTCTATCGCAGCGCTGCAAAAAATTTTTTATGGGATAAACTTGATCGCGAGTACAAGGACGAGATCAATGGTATTGTTGAAGGATTGCATGCACAGAGTAAAGATTATGACAGCCTCGATCTGACAGCATACAACGCCGTAGAAGAGTTGGCCTTTTATTACGTACCGATGCTTGACAATATTGCAAAAGCTGGCAGTGGAAATAACAAGGCCCCCGGCAACTGCAGTGCGTTTATTGCCACGGGGAGTTATACAAAGGATGGAAAAATTGTGATAGGTCATAACAACTGGACGGAATACATCATAGGCCAGCATTGGAACGTGATTGCGGATATCGTTCCTGAACATGGACACCACATGCTGATGGATTGCATGCCGGGCTTTATTCATAGCGGTGATGATTTTGTTATAACGGACAATGGTATCCTGATCACGGAAACAACCATTACAGGATTTAATTTATTTGATTCTACGGGCCTTCCTGAGTTCATGCGGGCACGAAAGGCCGCCCAATACAGCAATAGTATTGATGACGTAATAAAAACTTTCACGACAGGTAATAACGGCGGTTATGCCAATGACTGGCTGATCGGTGATACAAAGACAAATGAAGTAGCAAAGCTGGAATTGGGGTTGAAGGACTATCGCGTCTGGCGGAGTAAAGATACGGCCATGATCGGTTCCAATTTTCCCAGCGATCCGAAGCTGATAAAAGAAGAGACCACATTTAATGTTGATGATGCCACCACGTCACCGAATGCAAGAAAAAAACGCATGGAACAATTGGTACTCGTCAATTTAAAAGGAAAACTGGATGCGGAAGTTGGCAAACAGGTTGAAGCAGATCATGTCGATGCTTTGCAGAATGCAAATGCAAATAACCGCTGTGTGATCTGTGGCCATATTGATGAAGATGCAAAAGGATGCGCAGAATGGAGTCTCGCTCCTTATTACCCAATGGGTGCCGTACAGGGAAAAGTTACAACGACTGAACTCGCAAAGAACATGCAGTTGTGGGCACACATGGGCCATCCCTGTGGCGGCAATTTTATCGGCCCGACGTTTTACAAAATTCATCCAGAATATGCATGGCAGTCAAAGTATTTGACCAACATGATGGCTTATCCATGGACATTGTTTTCTTCAAAATAATAGGTACGTTTTTAGCATCCTGGTTCAAATAATATAATTGAAGTGTTGCTGAAGTCAATATCATTTCCTGGTTGAATCAGCAGGCATAAAATTGATCACCTTTTTTACAGTAGCGCAATCCTTTTTATCGTATGGGTTTTTCGACTGCTCACTTTCGCTGATCCAGTTCCCCGGCGTATCTTCTCCAAATGCTGAAGAACATTCCTGCCAGTAAAGTTTAGAGAGGTCATAGTGAATAGTAAGCAAGAGAGTGAACAGTTCATTGGAAAATAGATTCAACGATTCCTTCTTGGCCTGCAAAGAAGGATCGCTTTGCATTCCATTGATCTCTGTTTTTGTATCCTCCCAAATGCTGGCGGCCGTTTCATAAATGGCAGAATCAACTTGTAGTTCATCTATTTTGAGGCTATCAAGGGTAGTCTTTAATTTGGCGGCGGACTTATTTATTGAAAGTGTATCTCCTTTTACAAATTCACCAGTCATTTTGTAATAATTATCCATTACAGCCTGCATCGATTCGTTGAACTCTTTACTATGCTTACTCACTTTCAAAGCGGTGGCCTTTGAGTTTTGAAAAACCCGATTTTCCTTTCCTACTGCATAATACCAGGTGATGATACCGACGATCAATACCAAATAGATCAATAAAACTTTTTTCATAGCCGAAAAGAAAATTTCAGGTAAAAATAATTTAAATCAGCGAGTAATAAATGGTAAGTAGCCAGAAGGATAAAGGAATCGTTTATTTTTGGAATTCTAAACAGGAACTTGATTCCAAATTGATTTATTGACGCACTGACTCATTGACTATTTTATGCTCGCAGGTTTACAAAACGTGACATTTGAATTTGGAGCCCGTATCCTTGTCGAAGACGCTACCTGGCATATTCAGCCCAATGAACGCATCGGGTTGATCGGGTACAATGGAACGGGCAAATCAACAATTTTAAAATTACTGGCAGGCGAATACCAGCCTTCAAAAGGAACGATAGAAAGAAGTCGTGAGACCAGCATCGGTTACCTTCACCAGGATCTGCTAAGTTTTGATACAAAAGATTCAATTTTAAAAGTCGCATTGGGTGCTTTTGAAAAAGTTTTTCAACTAGAGAAAGATATTGAAGAGTTGGGAAGAGAGCTCGAAAAAATCTCCCCTACCGGGGGAAATTTAGAGAGGGCTTTACATGAATACGCCAATAAACTTCACGAACTTGAAACACTGGGAGGATATTCAATTCATCATAAAACGGAAGAGGTGCTGCAGGGACTGGGATTTGCAAACAGCGATCTTCAGCGACCATATAATGAGTTCAGCGGTGGATGGAGAATGAGAGTGTTGCTGGCAAAAATGATCCTTCAGCAGCCCGATCTTTTGTTACTGGATGAACCGACTAACCACCTTGATCTTCCCTCTATTGAATGGCTTGAAAAATATTTGCAGCATTACCAGGGCTCAGTTGTGATAGTAAGCCATGACAAATATTTTTTAAATCGCATGGTGACAAAGATCGTTGAGCTCTATCAAAAGGAACTTCATGTCTATAACGGCAACTATGATTTCTATGAAAAAGAAAAAGCCGAAAGGATTGCATTGCAGCAAAGGGCTTACGAGAATCAGCAGGAATTCATCCGGCAGCAGGAAAGGTTTATAGAGAGGTTCAAGGCCAAGGCTACAAAAGCAGCCCAGGCTCAATCTGCATTAAAGCGGCTGGAAAAATTAGAACGGATCGAAGATGTAGAAGTGGAAAGACCCAACATTAGGATCAATTTCCGTGTGGACAAAACGCCGGGAAAAGTACTGGTAGAATTGAAAGATGTTTCAAAATCCTTCGGAGAAAACATAATTGTCGAACATGCCTCGGTCGAGATTGACCGGGGCGATAAAATAGCTTTGATAGGAGCAAATGGAAAGGGTAAATCCACTTTACTCCGTATTATCGCTGGAACTGAAACTTTCACGGGCGAACGAAAATGGGGACATAATGTCGAAGAAGCGTTTTATGCCCAGCATCAACTGGAGGCATTGAACATAAATAATACAGTGCTCGATGAATTGAAAGAATGTGGCAGCCAGAAAACTGAATTGGAGTTAAGAACTCTGTTAGGTTGTTTTCTTTTTAGCGGTGATGAAGTAGAAAAAAAGATCAGGGTATTGAGCGGTGGTGAAAAAGCGAGGGTAGCCCTGGCAAAAACAATCATCAGCAAGGCTAATTTTTTATTGCTTGATGAACCAACAAATCATCTTGATATGCACAGCAGTGACCTGCTTGTAGAAGCGTTAAACAGGTATGAAGGAAGTTACATCCTTGTGAGCCATGACCGGTTTTTTATTTCCAAAACTGCCAATAAGATCTGGGAGATCATAGATCACAGGATCAAAGAATTCAAAGGCGGCTATGATGAATATGTAGAATGGAAGGAGAGAATGAGTCGGCAACCAGCAGCCGGCAATAAGCAGTCAGGAGTCGGTAGTCAGGATTTAAAGAGTAAGGCACATGAAACAAGTAAAAATCGACAGAAGGAGACTGTGAAATCTGCGGCAAAATCAGTGCAATCCGTGGTCAAAAAAGAGCTGCAGAAACAACAAAGAATTTTTCAGCAATTGGAAGAAAAGATCGCGGATCTAAATAAGAAAAAACAACACCTGGAAAGCGCTTTGGCTGATCCTGCAACATATTCTGATAAAAATAAATTCCTGCAAACAGAGACGGAATACAAAAAAGTTTGTGATGAGTTGGCGATCCAAAACTCAGAATATGAAAAAGTGTTTGAGAAGATCATCGAATTGGAAAAGCAATAGAATCCAGGCCAGGACGACTTATTGATTTTACTCACATCTTTTTCTTTTGTAGCGAATAAAATTTAAGAGAGATTATATTTGTTCTCCACATGATCTCACAAAACACAATACAGGAAATCCTCAGCCGAATTGATATTATTGATATCGTGGGTGATTTTGTAAAATTAAAAAAGCGTGGAGCGAATTACCTGGGCCTCTGTCCCTTCCACAACGAAAAAACTCCCTCATTCACAGTTTCTCCCTCCAAAGAAATTTATAAATGCTTTGGCTGTGGTCGCAGCGGCAATTCTATTAGCTTCATCATGGAACATGAGAAGTATAGTTATGTAGAAGCATTAAAATGGCTCGCCAATAAATATGGCATTGAGATCGAAGAGACCTTTGCTACTGATGAACAGCGTCAGCAGGTACAAACGGCTGACAGTTTGTACATCATCAACGGTTTTGCCCAGCAATTTTTTTCAACCCAGTTATTTGAGACAGACGAAGGCCAGGATATCGGGTTGAGCTATTTAAAGGAAAGAGGCTTCCGGCAAGAGATCATTAAAAAATTCCAACTGGGTTATTCTCCTACGCGAAGGGATGCATTTACGAAAGAAGCTATTGCCAAACAATACAACCCTGAGCTGCTTATAAAAACGGGATTGGTTATCAATCGCAATGAACAATTGCAGGATAACTATCGTGGTCGAGTCATTTTCCCGGTACACAATCACAGTGGAAAGGTTCTTGGCTTTGGTGCCAGAATTTTAAAAAACAACGATAAGGCACCTAAGTATATTAACACACCCGAAAATGAGATCTATGTAAAAAGTAAAATTCTCTACGGCTCTTATTTTGCGAGGCAAGCCATTGATAAGTCAGATGAATGTCTGTTGGTAGAAGGCTATACCGATGTTATTTCACTCCATCAGTCGGGCATTGAAAATGTGGTAGCCAGCGGTGGAACGTCTCTTACTGCGGACCAGCTGCGGCTGATAAAAAAATACACTAACAATCTTACAATAATTTACGATGGCGATGCTGCCGGTATAAAAGCGGCTTTGCGCGGGCTGGATATGGCATTGGAAGAAGGACTTAATGTGAAGTTGGTTCTTATTCCAGGTAACGAAGATCCTGACAGCTATTTAAACAAAGTTGGTACTACAGTTTTTCGTGAATTTATCCAAAGAAGTAAAAGGGACTTTATTTTATTCCAGCTTGATGTTGCATTAAAAGATGCTGGTTCAGATTCAAATAAGAAAGCGGAGGTTGTAAATCAAATTGCAGAAACGATCTCGCGTATTAATAAAGCTGAAGATTTCACCAAACAACAGGATTACATCAAACAATGCTCTGAAATACTAAAGATCGATGAGGGCGGTTTACATGCACTGGTGAACAAATTTATCCGTAACCGGATCGTAACACGGGAAAAGGCATTACCGTTTGAAGAAGCAAAACTCCAGGAGGAAAATGCAAGAAAAGCACAGGAAACAAATTATGATGATGCCACTTTTAATCTTTTATTCAAAGATGAATTGCAGGAAAGAGAACTGGCAAGGATTCTCCTGGAGTACGGAACAAGATATTGGGATGATACACAGTTGATCGCTGATCACATTTTTTCGGAGATGATCGATGAAAGTTTATTGGATAACCCTGATATTAGCAGGCTGATAAATACTTTCAAGGAGCGAATACGGATCGCTCCACAGCAGACAAATAAAAATTATTTTGTTTACCATCCTGATACAAAAGTTAGTTCGCTGGCTGTTTCGTTGCTTAATTTCCCCTATGAGGAGAGTGAGCACTGGAGAAAGGAGTATAGCCAGGCGACCGGTTACCAGAAACAACTATTTGAGCAGACTTATGAGCAATTCATCAAAACGGTTGGAAGAGGCAATGACCAGCAATTGATGAATTATTTGAAGGCGGAAGAGGACCGCACTCATGAAGAGGTTGAATCTGCGTTAAATTATCTTAAGCTTCGGAAGATCAAAAGAATGCTAAATGAAAATCATGCTGACCTTGAAAAAAATCATTCAAAAGAAGAACAGGAAGTCTTATTTCGTACTCATGAGCATCTGAAGAATATGGAAAAAGCGATTACGGAAAAATTGGGAACTGTTATCTTAAGATGATTATTTGTCCGGTCCAAATAACATATCGCTGTATGAAACGGAGATCAGGTCTTCTTCTTTAATTTTAAGTTCCTTTAAATAAAAATCGCACTGTTTTTGTAATTCCTCTTTGGAAATCTCTGCGTAAAGGTCGCTGGCCTCAATCTCAGCAAAATTTCCCAGCCCGTGCACCTCGTCAATATGAAACTTCACATTTTCGATAAAATAAATTTCGCGCTTCTTTCTGACGACCCCTTTGATGCTTAGTGATTTTGTCAGGATCTCTTTCAGCGTTTTTGAATCGGGAACCCGCACTAATTGGAAGTTGGACTCTTTTGATCCCGGAATATTCTGCCTTTCATAGTAGATCAGGTTATTTTCAATGTTCCCTTCTCTCAACTTTAGTCTTCCATTTGGTACATTAAAATAAGTATCGGCCTGGAAGTCGGTGCCTTTAAATTCGGCCTTATTCGTTTTTAGATAGTCCCTGATAAATTCAGAGTGGTTGGTTTTAGCCTTTATCTCGATATTTAATGCCATCCCCAAAAATAAAAAAACCACCCGGGTGCTGTATTTTGACAACCCAGGTGGTTTAGAAAACTGATGAAATGATTTACGCTTCTTCCAATTCCATTTGAGCCTTGTGACGAGACCTTTTAACGTTTGGCCTTTCAAAACGGGCGGCGCTCCAAACATGATCCAATGCAACCTCATTAACAGTTTCATAGCCAGCAGATGTTAACTGCTGCCAGCTGCTGTCGCGGTTCAGATCGGTAACAATTTTAGAGGTAGTTTTCGGATAGGCCACCCAGAATTTGGAATCTTCTTTTAAAGCCGGCATAACGTCCCTTAAAATGCCATTCAATTGATTCTCATTTACTGCAAAAACAAGGGCAAAATCGATTTTCCTGCTCTTGAGGAGCGGGGTCATGTTTTTGGCAAATGATAGTTTACAGAACTGTTTTTCAATGGAAGAAGGCAGACCCTGAATTAAAAGATTTTTTTCGTCTGCGAATTGTAGTTTTTCAAACAACGTTTGTGACATACTTTGAAAGAATTTTTAAAGTGTTAACAGCAATCAGTTGGTTTTGAACCTAATGCTGCGTTCACAAAGTAGGAAGCGCAAAGTTATGAAAATCTACGTTTCAGTTGAGCAATTTTTAAAAAAGAAAACCCTTAATAAAGGATTTTCGACCAGTTTTTAGCTTAAATCAAGTTTCTAACCGCCTATTGGTTTGTAATATTTCAATGCCTCAGGCATATATTTCTTTAACTCGTCAATTCTTTTACCTTCTGAAGGGTGAGTGCTTAAAAATTCAGGAGGCCTTCCCCCTCCACCTGCTTTTTCCATTCTTTCCCAAAGGGGAATTGCCTCCTGCGGATTATAACCGGCCATAGCAGCCCAAATTAATCCCCAGTGATCGGCTTCAAGCTCATGTTTACGTGAAAAGGGAAGTAACACCCCAACCTGGGCACCGGCGCCAAAGGCTCCAAGAAACAGGTTTGTGGTTTCTGCAGGCTTGTTGGCCAAAGCCACCTGTAAACCCAAGCCAACCGCCTCTGCACCCATTTCCTGGCTCATTCTTTCATTCCCGTGTTGAAAAATTGCGTGTGATACTTCATGACCCATTACCACAGCAAGCGCTGCCTCATTCTGGGTATATGGAAGCAGGCCCGTGTACACAACAATCTTGCCTCCCGGCATACACCAGGCATTGACTTCCTTACTTTCCACCAAATGATATTCCCAGTGGTAACCTTTCAATTCGTTCGACAACCCTTTACTGGCATAATATGATTCCACTGCATTTTTAATTCTTTCCCCCACGCGGGTAACCATTTCTGCGTCGCGGTTGCCACTCGCAGATACAACTTTATTGGTTGATAAAAATTGCTGATACTGGCTCGTGGCCATTGATTGTAATTCCGATTCGGGTAATAATTTAAACTGGCTGCGCCCTGTAACTGCATTTTTCGTACAACTGGTAATCGTAGCACCGATCAGAAAACTGAAAATTATCTTTTTCATCATCGAGTAGTATTTACCTAAAAAATTCAATGATTGTACCAAAGTAATATCCTACCCTGGAACTTAATGGTGAGAAGAAGAACGGCGTCGATTACGACGACGGTCCCTATATTTGAAAATAGGTACTTTACTTTCGCTGCCTTTCAGGAGGCGGCCGATATTTTTTTGATGAGTCAGAAGCACCAGCAGACCTACCGCGATAGCGAAAATTCTATAAAGATGTTCAGGCTCATTAAAAATCACTAAGATAAAAACCGGGAATGCAATACTCGCAAGCATCGAACTCAGAGAAACAAATCTGGTGAGGTACAGTACCAGGAGGAAGACGCCCACACAACAGACTGCTACGATGGGCTGAATGCCCAACACCATTCCAAAAAGCGTGGCGATTCCTTTACCCCCGCGAAACTGTGCCCAAATAGGAAAAATATGCCCAATAACCGCTGCTAAACCAAGGCCGATCTGCAGATTGATAAACCGGGTCTCACTTTCCACGTAACCCGGAAGCAATAGGGCTAATTTGACGGCAACAATTCCTTTTAGCATATCAATGATCATCACTAGTGTGCCCCAGGTGGGACCCAGTACGCGATATGTGTTTGTGGCGCCGGCATTGCCGCTACCATAGTCACGGATATCAAAGTCAAAAAAATATTTAGTGATCCAAACAGAGGTTGGAACGCTTCCGATAAGATATGCAAGAACGATAAGAAGTAGTTCGTTCATAGAACTCTGGTTAAAGTTGGAAATACAAAAGTAACAATAATTCAGCTTTTTTAATAGCTTAATTTAACGTTGAAAACCAGCTGATTTATATCTCATTTGCAGACATATCCAATTTTTATCTTCAACTTTCTTGTCCAGGATCAAATTATGCCTTCTTGCGTTTTCCAAAATCTCTTGTTCATCGTCTGCCAAAAGACCACTTAAAAGAATGACCCCATCCGCAACCATTTCTTTTGCAAAAGCAGCCAGGTTGTCAAGTATAACCCGTTTTATGATATTGGCAAGAATGATATCAAACTTGATATCCACATTCGCAGTTGATGCTTCTAACAATTGAATCTTAGAACAATTGTTTGAATCAAAATTTTCACCTGCGTTTTTAATACTTTGATCATCATTATCAATCGCAATGATATCTGAGGCCCCAAGCTTCTCTGAAAGAATGGCGAGGATCCCCGTTCCGGTTCCAAAATCTAAAACGGTCTTGCCCGAAAAATTTAACTCGCTCATCATCTTTATCAACATGGAAGTTGTAGCATGATGCCCTGTGCCAAAACTCATCTTTGGGGTTATGATTAGTTCGTGTTTGATATCCCTGATCGATTCATGGAACGCCGCACGAATGGCAACCCACGGCGTATTATTAGTTGAATGGTTTATAATGACCGGCTGAAAATTTGTCTCCCAATGTGTATTCCAGTTTTTGTTTTCCAGTTTTGAAACTGAGAAAGAAAGCCTGCGGTTTTTGCAAAAGGCTTTTATTTTCTTTTCATCATAAATAGCAAAAAGAATAAAGGCTTTTAATAGATCATCCTCTTCTTCAAATCCTTCATAATTCATTTCAGTGAGCAGGGCAATGATAATCTCTTTTTGCTCGGTGTTTAAATGTTCAAATTCTATTTTGATATAATCGTCCATAATTAAAAACCCCGACTTATCGGGGTTGATTTTTTTAAGATCCGGCAGGTTTGTCCTGGGGCTTATCTTGTCTTTCTGGTTTTGGCAATAAGACCTTTCTTGACAATTTAAATTTCCCCGATTTCGGATCGGTGCCGATCAACTTCACTTTGACTTTATCTCCCTCTCTTAAAATCCCATCTAAAGTTTCAAGTCGCTTCCAGCTTACTTCTGAGATATGTACCAATCCCTGCTTGCCCGGAAGGAATTCAACAAAAGCACCAAAAGGCATGATTGATTTTACAGTGGCCTCGTATACATCTCCCACAACAGGTACTGCAACAATTCCTTTGATCCATTGTTCTGCTCTTTCCACTCCTTCTTTATTTGTTCCAAACACACTTACTTCACCCATGTTATTTTTCTCTTCGATATTGATAGTAGTTCCGGTTTCCCTCTGCATTTCCTGGATCACCTTGCCACCGGGGCCGATCACCGCTCCAATAAATTCCCTGTCAATAAACATCTTTATCATTCTCGGCGCATGAGGTTTTACTTCGCTTCTTGGTTCAGCAGTACAATTATACATGGCATCAAGAATATGCAAACGACCTCTGCGAGCCTGTTCAAGGGCTTGTCTCATCACGTCCATTGGTAAACCATCGACTTTAATGTCCATTTGCACACCGCAGATGCCATCTCTAGTTCCTGTTACTTTGAAATCCATATCCCCCAAATGGTCTTCATCTCCCAAAATATCAGTAAGCACTGCAAACTTCCCCTCCTTTGTAATTAACCCCATTGCGACTCCTGATACGTGCTTTGGAACAGGAACTCCTGCATCCATTAATGCCAATGAAGCCGCACAAACGGTCGCCATGGACGATGAACCATTGGATTCAAGAATATCACTTACCACTCTCACCGTGTAAGCAAAATCTCCAGTTGTTGGCATCATCTGTTTTAATGAACGCATTGCAAGATTGCCATGTCCCACCTCTCTTCGGCCGGGTCCCCTCATTGGTTTTACTTCACCAGTTGAAAATGGTGGAAAATTATAGTGTAAAATGAATTTCGAATATTCGGAGGTTGCTGCACTTTCAATCAATAATTCATCAAGCGGCGTTCCTAAAGTTACTGTCGTCAGGGATTGTGTCTCTCCTCTGGTAAATAAAGCGGAGCCATGCGGTGAAGGCAGTACATCCACTTCCATATCTAACGGACGGACATCTTCAAGAGCTCTTCCATCCAGGCGAACGTTGTCATTTAGGATCATATCGCGAATTACGTAATACTGCAGGTCGTGATAATAGTTCTTTGCAAGTTTCTCAACATTTTTATCCAACTCCTCTCCTTCCGCCACATTATAATCCTTCTTTAATTGCTCGAACAACGCCTCTTTGATCTCATCAAACTTATCGCTGCGCTCATGCTTGTTTAATGCACCCTTAGAAACTTCGTACACTTTTTCTTTAGCAAAAGAATTCACCTTTGCCCTTAACTCTTCATTTTGTGCCGGCCTTGTGTAGTCACGTTTTACCTTTGAGCCCGCCAGTTCCCAAAGCTCCTTTTGTGCTTTGATCTGTATTCGAATAGCATCATGTGCAATTTCCAAAGCTTTTATAAGATCATCCTCACTGCATTCGTTTGCTTCACCTTCCACCATCATAATATTTTTTTCAGTAGCGGCGATGATAAACTCAAGGTCAGCATTTGCCAGCTCACTCCTGTTTGGATTTATTTTGAATTGCCCGTCAATTCTCGCCACTCGTACCTCAGAAATAATTTCCTGGATGGGAATATCAGAAACAGCCAAAGCCGCTGATGCTGCCAGGCAACCCAATGAATCAGGCATCACTTCATTGTCGCTGGAAATAAGAGTGACCAGCACCTGGACATCACATAAATAATCTTCGGGAAATAAGGGACGAAGCGCCCTGTCGATCAACCGGCTGATCAATACTTCATAATCGCTCAATCTTCCTTCTCTTTTGAAAAAAGATCCGGGAATGCGTCCTGCAGAGGCAAATTTTTCCTGGTAGTCTACAGATAAAGGAAAAAAGTCCTGTCCTTCTCTGGGCTCCCTTGCAGCAACTACAGTTGCTAACAAAATGCAATTGCCAATAGTGACTGTAACCGCACCATCAGCCTGGCGAGCAAGACGGCCTGTTTCAATAGTTACCTGCCTGCCATCGCCTATATCAAAAGTTTTACGAATTGGTTGTGTAAGCATAAAAAGTTTAAAATTTGAAGTTTTTGGTTTTGATCCTCGCTTTGGTTCGTTGGTTGAGCTTGGATTGCGTCCTCCTGAAGCGGATCAGCGTTCTGTTCGTTATTGAGCAAGTGTAGAGGGGTAAACCAGGAATGCAAAAATCCTTCCCAACATTTAAAGAAGTGAGAAGAATCTTATAAAATTTAATTACTAAAAAATAAGTGATCGAATTTTCAGAAGACTTCTTACAAGCACCCCTTTAGAGGATGGAGTGTCTTATTTTCTGATTCCAAGTTTCTCGATCAGCTGGCGATAACCGGTCAGGTTATGTTTTTGCAGATAATTTAGCAAGCGTTTGCGTTTTCCTACCAATTGCATCAGGCCGCGATGAGTAGAGAAATCCTTTTTATTGTTCTGTAAATGACCAGAGATCTGGGCAATACGTTCTGTTAATAAAGCGATCTGCCCTTCAATTGACCCAGTGTTTGATTCTTTTCCACCGAAGTCAGCAAAAATTGTTGATTTTTTCTCTTTTGTTAATGGCATCTTTGATTTTTTTAATGATTCTCCAAAGGAGTCCCTTTGGGGCATCCGATTGGGTATCCTATTTATGTGGCGGCAAAGGTAAGGCAATCAAGCTTATTGGCAAAGGAAACGGACCTTTTTGTTGCCCGTTACGAGTTACCAGTTGCCGGTTTCCAGTTCCCAGTGGTTCAGATTGGAGATGCTTATTTTTTGATCATCCAACATTGCAGATTGCCTATTTACTGGCAACCGGGAACAGGGAACCGGTGACCTTCCCACCTAACGAGTAACCAGTACTCAGAACACCTTAGTTTTGCGTATGGAACTTTCACAGGACACAAAAAACATTCTTGGTCTTCAACTGCCTACCGATCCCCGTTGGGTAAACCTGGCTGAGAGATCACTGGAAGATATTCTGACCGACCATGCTTATTGTGAACAAAAGGCGGCTACTTCATGCATTTCCATTATTCAGCGTTATAGTGATAAAGAAAAAATTGTGGATGAATTGTCTCCCGTCGTTACTGAAGAATGGGGGCATTTTCGATTAGTGCTTGCAGAACTTCAAAAGAGGAATTTGAGACTCGGCAGGCAACGCAAAGATGAATACGTGAATGAACTTTTGAAATTTGAAATGAAAGGCGGCAGTGAAGAAGACAGGATGCTCGATAAACTGCTCCTTTGCGCACTGATCGAAGCAAGGAGCTGTGAACGCTTCAAACGGTTGAGTGAGGGATTGAATGATGAATATCTCAGTAGTTTTTATCGGCGGTTTATGGAAAGTGAGGCAGGACATTATACTTTGTTTATTGAACTGGCCGAAACGTATATTGATAAGGAGAGAGTGCGAAACCGTTGGAAAGAATGGCTGAGATACGAAGCTGGGATCATGCGCCAACTAACGCCACGTGGAGACAGGATGCATTAATTTATAACAGCAATATTGTATGAACGAATCTGAATCAGAATTAGAATTGTTAAAGGATAAATGTGTTTTCTATACTCAGTTTGTCATTCAAAAATTATCCTCATCGCCGGAATCTATTCAAGGTTTGGAAGAAACCTATAGGTTCATCCAGGAGGCCTACCAGACGAAGAGGATAAAACCCTTAAGAGCTTTTAGCGCCGATATTGATGACCAGGTTCTTCGTCACATGCCCCTGGCGATCGCCGTCGAATTTAAAAATTTAATTAAGGAAAAACTCAAGATCGACTATGCTGATGTCGAAAAGGCTTATAGCAGGGTCATTGAGAGAATATTGAAAAATGAAAAAATATCAAGCGGCCAGGAATATGAACTCGTCGTTAACAGGATTGATGAGATCTTTAATGATCACACAAGGGCTGAAGAATTAAAAGCGTTAAACAAACTCCTGACAGAATTTGAAGATCAAAACAAAAAATAAGTAAGTAGCTCAGAAAACTTGTCTTACACCATTCCCGATCTCTGAAGCAAACACTGCCGGTCCATAGCCGATCTTTGCCTTGTAGAATTCAACAAGGCTTTTTCCAAAATCCTCCATTTTTCTTTTTTCTACAAGGGCAATAGCGCAACCTCCAAAACCCGCCCCTGTCATGCGTGCGCCGATACAATCTTTGTAGGCTTTACAGAATTCAACGATCGTGTCCAATTCAATTCCTGAAACCTCATATAACTCTTTCAATGATTGATGTGACTGATACATCAACTGGCCAAACTCGTCCAATCTATTTTCGTTTAAAACTTTTGCAGCCTGGTTTACGCGAAAGTTTTCCGAAATAACATGCAAGGCTCTTTTTCCAGCACCGGGTCATTGATCAGGTATTTATAGGATTGAAAAGTCTGCATATCGATGTCGCATAAATTCTTTGCATCAATTTCTTTTTTCAGGGCCTTCAGAGCAGCTCCGCATTGCGCAAAGCGTTCATTGTATTTTGAATCAGTTAATGATCTTGTTTTATTGGTATTAATAATAACCAGCGAATAATTTCCCGTATCGAATGGCAGCAATTCATATTCAAGTGAATCGCAATTCAGCAAAATAGCCTTGTTTTTTTCTCCGAAGGTCACAGCAAACTGATCCATGATTCCACAATTCACACCAATAAACTCGTTCTCCACCTTTTTTGCCAATAAGGCGATCTCAACCTTTGGAATATTCAATTGAAACAATTGATCTAGCGCATAGATCATTAGAACTTCAATCGATGCGGAAGAAGAAAGACCCGCTCCAATCGGAAGGTTTCCGTCAAACAACATATCAAGACCCGAAACAGAATGACCAAGACCGAGAACCTGGTCCAAAATTCCCAGCGGGTAGTTAAACCACTCCTTTCCTGATTTCGTATAAGAGTTTTGCAAATGCAGTTCAGCTGTTTCAGGAAAATTGAGACATTGAAAGCGAAATACTTTGTCCTTATTTTTTGAGATCGCAAGATAAGTTCCAAGACTAATGGCACAGGGCATTACGTGGCCACCATTGTAGTCGATGTGCTCGCCGATCAAATTGACGCGGCCGGGACTAAAAAAAATATGATCTGGTTTTTTTTGAAAGCGTTTTTTAAATTCTTCTTTTATATCCGCCATTGTATTTTAAATTCGTAGGTCTATGGATAGATCCATTCAATTCTGCTTCACTCACCCTTCGGGTAAAGATATTTATTTGTATAGTTTGCGCAATATAAATAAAACGGAGATTTCAATAAGCAACTATGGCGCTATCGTGATGACCTATAAAATTCATATGCCGGATGGAACTTCAAATGATATTGTCCTCGGTTTCGATAATATACAGGATTATCTCAGCGCTGACTATTTGAAGATTTATCCTTTCATGGGCGCCGCTATTGGAAGATACGCAAACAGGATCAGGAACGCCTCTTTTAAAATTGATAATAAGGAGTTTCCTGTTTCAAAGAACTGGCACGCGGATCAGCTTCACGGCGGGTTTGAAGGTTTTGACAAGAAGGTCTGGGATCTTGTTTCTTTTGACGAAAAGGGTAATATCCTGCAATTAAAATACAACAGCCCGGATGGTGAAGAAGGCTTTCCCGGCAATCTTGAAGTAAATATTTGCTTTGAATTAAATGACGACAATGATCTTATCTATGAATATACAGCTAAGTGTGATCAGCCCACAGCCATAAATCTTACACATCATGGCTATTTTAATCTCAACAACGGCGAAGGAACAATTGACGATCACGAAATAAAAATATATTCAGACAAAATCCTTGAGCAGGATAAGAATCTTGTAGTGAATGGAAACTACATTTCTGTGGAAAATACAAAATATGATTTCAGAGAATTTCATAAGATCGGAGAGAGAATGAATGGCGGTTATGATCAAAGCTTTGTGGTTGATAAAAAACAGGATCAGCTCACAATTGTAGCAGAGGCTTTGTCAAAGAAAACGGGTTTGAAATTACAGGTGTTGACAACCGAGCCGTTGGTTCATTTTTATACAGGCCAGGGATTTCCAAAGATCAGGGCGAAAAACAATATTGAATACGGACCCTATTCTGGATTCTGCCTGGAAACACAGAAACATCCCAACGCAATTAATATTGCCAAATTCCCAAATACCGTCTTAAGGCCGGGAGAAAAATATTATCAGAAAAATGTGTACAAGGTTAGCAAGTTGTGAATAGGACGTAACAAGTGAGTACGGGTCGCTACCTTCCGTTGAAATACTCTATTTCTTCATTCAAATCCAAAAAAGAATATTTTTCTTTTAACGTCTTTGTTTTCTGAGA
>CAVTSY010000020.1:0-252158 GCA_963737475.1 uncultured Bacteroidota bacterium | reverse complement strand
TACACTGGAACATATCTATAAGTCGCAAAACATGGTGGCAGCCATTGAAGCTGTGAAGGTTTTTTGGGGACAGAATGGAGGTTTATTTATTTCTACACTGATAGCGGTTACAACATTGGGATGCACACATGCGACAATTCTCGTAAGCTGTCGCACTTATTTTGCCATGGCGAAGCAAGGAATGTTTTTCCCTTCAGTTAGTAAGCTAAATAAAGCACATGCTCCTGCTAATTCAATGTGGCTCCAGGGAATTTGGGCCTGCATACTTGTATTGTCCGGCACATTTGATCAGTTGACCGACATGATCATTTTCGCTGTGTTTATTTATTATGGAGCGACTGCGCTCGGAGTTTTTATTCTTCGTAAAAAAATGCCTGATGCTCCGCGGCCATACAAAGTATGGGGTTATCCAATAGTGCCGGCAATTGTTGTGCTATTCAGTGCTGCACTTTTTCTGAATACCATCTATGCAAGACCAAGAGAGGCAGCGATCGGGATGGTGCTGATGCTGGCCGGGGTACCCATATATTTGGTGTTAAGCAAGAGAACTAAGATAAATAGGATGTAAAAGGATGACCAGGATAAGTGAAACTAAGATTGACAGGATAGAAAGGATGATTAGGATAATCTGGCGGCTCGTTTATTGTTGTAGAGCCTCTTTATTTGTAGTTTTTCTGAACCAAAATTTATTAGAAGGCCAATTTCGAATTGGGAGGCTTCAAGATAATTTATGGCTTGGGCAAAATGAACATCAAGTAATTCAGTGCATGCTTTTATTTCAACCATTACGAAATCGTTTACAATAAAATCAACTCTTCTCGTTCCAACTTGAATGCTTCTATAAGAAATAGGAATGTCTATTTCATCTTTATATATAATACCTTGATGCGTAAATTCAATGTTTAAAGCATTGTGGTAGATGCTTTCCTGAAACCCACACCCTATAGAGTTATGGACATTCATTGAGCATTCAATAACTTTTTGCGTAATATCCCAATATTTTGTTTTTAATGAATCTTCCATAACATCCTTTTATCCTTAAAACCCTTTCTATCCTAGTTTCCATTTATCTCTCTCATCCGGACTAAATTTCCATGGAGCAAAATTGTTTTCGATATTACTGAACATGGCATTCCATTCCTGGGGAGCATTGCTGTCTTCCATGATCAATGACCGGCGCAGTTCCAAAATAATTTCCAGCGGAGTAGATAGAAACCGGACATTCCTCCACGCAGGCATTGCAAGTGGTGCAAGCCCTCAATTCTTCAACTGTTATATAATTGAACAGATTTTTTCCATCATTTTGAAACTCGCCATTCTTGTCAATATTTTTTCCCACTTCTTCCATCCGGTCTCTCGTGTCCATCATGATCTTCCGGGTGATAACAGTCTTGCCGGTGATATTTGCCGGACAGGCAGCAGTACATCTGCCGCATTCGGTACATACATAAGCATCAAGCAAATTTCTCCAGCTGAGATCAAATACATCCTTTGCTCCAAACTTGAAGTGGGGTTTGAAGCAGCTGTTGCAGCCGGCGCAAGTTCAGGTTGCATGGCATACAACACTTCCTTTTGCACCGCCGGCATATTTCTGATCTCACCTTTTGGTTCCAACCTTGTATAATAAGCATTTGGAAAAGCCAGCAGGATATGAAGGTGTTTGGAATAGGGTAAATAATTAAGAAATGCAAAAATACCTGTAATGTGCAGCCACCAGCAAGTTCGTTCGATACTCTCAGTGACGATGAACCCAGGTTACGAAAGTATGGCGCAAAATTTCCGGAGAAAAGAAAATTCCCATACATCGGAATAATGTTCATGGCCGCGAAGCTGCAACGCCCTGTCAGCTGTATTCATAGTCAGGAAAAAGGTCATCAGCAGGATCTCTGTGACCAGGATATAGTTGGCGTCACTCCGGGGCCAGCCATCGAGGTCATGACTCCTGAATCTTTTTAATTTTAAAATATTTCTCCGGATGAGAAAAATAACACACGCGATCAGCACAAGCACCGCTAATATTTCAAAAGCATCAATCAGGAAAGTATAAAAACCCCCGAGTGCATTGGCAAACAAGCGATGACTCCCAAAACCGCCGTCGAGCACGATTTCCAACACTTCAATATTGATAATGATAAAACCTGCATAAATAAAAAAATGCATCACAGCTACCAGCGGGTTACGAAACATTTTCTTTTGACCAAAGGCAAGCAATAAAACATTTTTCCACCGCTGGCCAGGGTTGTCGCTGTAGTCTTCATCATGACCTAACAAAATATTCCGCCTGATCTTTTTAATATTTTTCGTAAAAAGCCAGATCGAAAAAAGAGCAAGGACGATAAATAATATTTGCTGCACGAGATGCATATTGATTAATTGCTCAACTAAGATAAGCTATGCGATGAAAAGAGCTAACGAATTATTATTTGATTATTAATTATTTTGTAATAACCTTCGTGGCCGTTGTGATTCTTTGTGAGCTTTGTGGCCATATTTTATCGAGTAAGAAGGGTCACGAAGTGCACAAAGGATCACAAAGAGCACGACGGATCAAGTATCAGTAATCAATAATGAATAATGAAGGGATTAGATTAGTTTTGTTTGAAGCATGATCAATATGACTGACAAAAAATACATCTTCGATAAACAGGTAGCTACAAAAAAATTGCAGCGTATGGCTTATGAGATCATGGAGAACAATATGGATGAAGAAAGGATTGTGCTGGCGGGCATTCCCGAAAATGGAGTTGTGATTGCACAAACTATTCAAAGAGCACTGTCAGGTATCTCGCCTCTTAAAACGGAGTTGATCACCATTTCACTTGATAAACGACATCCCAAAGAAGTAACTTTAAGTAAGAAACTAGATCTTAATGACCAGGTCGTCATTATCGTTGATGACGTCGTTAATAGTGGTAAAACTTTATTGTACGCCGTAAAACCCTTTCTCGAATTTCAGCCCAAAAAAATTCAAACGCTGGTCCTGGTTAAAAGAAGTCACAACAATTTCCCCGTGCAGCCTGACTATGTTGGTCTTTCCATTTCTACCACCCTGCAGGAACATATTTTCGTAGAGGTACAGGGTGACGAGGTCACGGGGGCTTATTTGCAATAGATAATTACCATTTATAAACTTAGGTTTCCGTTCAGGCTAACCGGCCTTTTCTACTTGTCATTTCTTGCTAATTTTATTTTATAGCAGCATTCGGTATACAAAAGTTGCCTTTTAAGAAGCCATATTGCGTTTTAAATGACATCGTATTTCAACACGATAAACGAAGGAAATAAACTTACCCTCAATAAGGGTGGCGACTGCGACATGGTATATTATTCAGAATTAAATGAATGGTTCACCGGCAATGCCTTTCGCAGTTTTAGTTTGAAATATGTCGTAGATAAATGTATTTATTATAAAGTAGGTAATAAAGAATACGAAGTGAATGGCGGTAATTTTTTACTGGCTTGCCGGCAGCCTTATGTAAGGGCTTATTTTGAATCAAAGGAAATTGTAAAAAGCATTTGCATTGACATTTGTTCGGCAACAGTGGCGGAAGCTTTTACAATTATGTCGGCAAAAGAGGATCATGATTTTGATAATTACCTCGCAAAGTATTTCAGGTATCCTGAATTTTTTGAATCGGTTTGCCCTGTTGGCTCATCACAATTCAAAAAGAAACTGAATTCACTTGTTGACTTGATCCATCAACACGAAACAGAGGCTATTAACAAAGAGTGGTTTCTTGACCTGGCAGAGAAGATCATTTATCATTCTTATGGCAACTACCTCGCCCTGAATGGTATTCAGTCGGTAAAACTGGAAACAAGGAAAGAATTATTGAAGCGTGTGCACGCGGGCAAACAATTTATGGATGATAATTTTTTAACGATCAACGAAATCAGCGAGGTGGCCGTAGCCAGTAATTTGTCAGAGTTCCATTTCTTTCGTTCGTTCAAACAAGCTTTTGGCATTACCACATATCAATATATCCTGAACAAAAAATTGGAACTGGCAAGAAGAATGTTGCAGGATAAGTACACCTCAATTACTACGATCGCGTCGATCTGTAATTTCCCCGACCTGTTTACATTCAGCAAAGCATTTAAACGCCGGTTTGGAGCTTCTCCTTCTCAATTTCAAAACGACAGTATTTAGTTTTCTTTAAATAACTAAGCAATTTATGACAAGGGCTTGCTAAGCACTATGCATAATTTGCATAAAAATGGTGACTTATGATACGTGCCGTGATCATTGAAGATGAAAGGCTGATCGCAACCGAATTAAGCAATATGCTGGCAACTCTTTCCTCGCCGGTAGAAGTAATGGCTATCCTTGGCTCGGTAAAGGAGAGCATTGAATTTTTTTCTGATGGTTGTCACGCCGACCTGATATTTTCTGACATCCAGTTACCGGACGGTTTATCGTTTGCCATTTTTGAAAAAATAAAATGCGATACACCGGTTGTGTTCGTTACTGCTTTTGATGGATTTATTATAAATGCTTTTGAACATAACGGCATTGACTATTTATTAAAGCCAATTGACCACAAGGATCTGGTCAAAGTGGTGGACAAATATAAAAACTTAGAAAAGCACTTTGAACAACGTCAAAAATTGAAGACATTCTTTGATAAAAGGAAGGAAAGACTTGTCGTTAAAAAGGGATTTACCAACGTGCTGTTAAAGATTGAAGACATTGTATTGTTTTATACGGAAAGCAGGGTTGTTTACGTACTTGACAAAGAAGGCCGAAGATATATGTGTGATCAGAATCTTTCAGAATTGGAGTCGCTTCTTGATGATCATACTTTCTTCCGGGCAAACAGGCAGTACATCATCAATATTCAATACATCAGGGCGTATAAAACACTTGAAAGAGTAAAACTGGCGGTGGATATTAATTGCAATGAATCCAGCCATTCTATTATTGTGAGCCAGGAAACAGCTCCCTATTTCCGGAAATGGATCAACGAGAACTAAACTTCCAAAAATATGCGTAGGCTCTTTTTCTTCTCCGTCATTTTTTTTGCTTGTACCGCCTGCAATGCACAGCAACACGGGGGAGCAAAAATGTTCAGAGATAATCCCTCGCATTTTATTTCTGCTGTTTCTGCAAGTGAAAATATATATGATACAAAAGCGTGGAGTTTTTTTGCAGAAGCGCCGGTGAGGTCGACGCCATTGGTCACTGGGAATTTAATTTTCATCGGAACTGCACAAGGAAAGTTTTTTGCTATCAGTAAAGCAACAGGAAGGCCGGCCTGGCAATACAATGCGGGCTTTGCGATCAATTCATCGGCTGCCAGCCAGGATGGAAAAGTTTTTTTCTCGGATAATAAACAAACGGTGTATGCACTGAAAGAAACCACCGGTCAATTGGTTTGGAAATTTGACCTGGGACGTAAGCAGCCATACCCGTGGAGGTTCGACTATTTTTATTCTTCGCCAACCTTGTATAAAAATAAATTGATAATTGGCGGGGATGATGGGTATCTGCATATGCTGAATCAAAGCGATGGAAAACAGGTTTGGAAATTTAAGAGCCACGGAATTATTCGAAGCACTGCCGCCGTGTTTGATAACGCAGTCGTGTTTGGTGACATGGAGGGGACTTTGTATGCACTGGATATAAAAGACGGGAAAGAGAAATGGAATTTTAAAACGATGGGTGATAGTCTGAAGAACGAAAATTTTGGCTTTGACAGGAAGGCTATTCTTTCAAGTCCTGTAGTTCATGGAAACAAAATTGTATTCGGCTGCAGGGATGGCATTTTGTATTGCGTAGATACGAATGGAAAACTTGTTTGGAAAATGGATCATAGAGTTTCGTGGGTCATTTCAACGGTAGCCATCAAAGACACTTTTGTAGTTACCGGTACTTCGGATGGACATTTTGTGCAGGCTGTTCATTTAAATACAGGAAAGGAAATTTGGAAAAGACAGACAACGACCTTGTTCTGGTCATCTCCGTTGATCGCAGGTGATAAAGTGTACATAGGAGGATTTGATGGAAATGAATATTGTCTCGATCTGTTCACAGGAAGACGTTTATCTAAATTTCAAACGGGAGGCACTGTGTTGTCATCTGCTGTTTTGGTTGGCGATCATCTATATGTTGGTTCTGATGATGGTTGCCTGTATTCTTTAAGTGGTCATCCCGATACCCGGTCGAACGAGGGCAGGCAAAAGCGGTTTGTCTTTTATGAACCAGGAATAAATGTTTATTTCCGCAATGGCAGTGACCTGAAGATCAAAGATTACCTCTTCGGGAGCGGGTACAAAGAAATTAATTCTGACTCGATCACTGCATTACTTTCCGGAAGTATTGATCCAAATATGGTGATCGTATTTGCAACAGATTATTTCCCCAAAGCGATCATACAGAATGGAGAGAGGTCTTTACTAAGAAAATTTTTAGATGCAGGAGGGAGAGTTGTATTGACAGGCATTAACCCTTTGGTTTACGAGATCGATGAAAAAGAAAAACAGCCGGTGGGCTTCAATGTTCCCGCTGCAGATTCTGTGTTAGGGATCAAATATGGAGAAAATGATACCAGAGGTTTTGGCGGAGTGTTTTCCTGCTTTGTCACTGAGAAGGGAAAACAATTCGGATTACCTGATTTCTGGACATCCATTCTGCAAATACCGGCTGACCAGGTTGATGTCGTGCTTGGAAAAAATGAAAATGGTTTTGTTTCGGCTTATGCTAAAAACTATAAAAACGGTGGAAAATTTATACAGGCATGGTTTGACCAGGACGCACCTTCACGCCTGGATGCCATTCTTAAATTGAGTGAGTGGAAGATTGAGTAGAATTTAGTCACTGAAGCGGTTATCAATGTCCATTCTTTCATGCAGTATCCTGATTATTTCAACCGTCTCGTTAATTACACGATAAAAGATCAAATGTGATTTGACCTTTGATGCCCTGTATCCTTTGCGGACATGATCCATTGATTTACCTGTAGCAGGGTTTTTGCAGATGTGCCGAATTTCATCAAATATTAGTGAATAATATCGGTCTGCCTGGGTAACAGACCAAGTGTCAGCAGTATAAAGCCAAATTTCCTCCAGATCTGCGATGGCATTCTTACTAATGACATGAGGCAGCTTCTTCATTATAACTTATCATGCAATTTTTTAAGATGGACTTTAGGGTCAAAACTCTTATTGAACCCACTTTTCTCACCAGCAGCAAGAGCTTTATTAAGCTGCTTTTTTTTTGATTCCTCTGCCTCCAGGAGCCGCAATGCAGTTCTTACCACTTCGCTGGCGGAACTGTATCGTCCAGACGATACTTCGTTCAAGATAAACTCTTCAAAGTGCTCGCCTAATAAGATCGAAGTATTACGTGCCATAAAAGTGTTTCTTTCAAATAAAGATACCAAGAATTGGTATCTTTTCCAATAGAGGGCAATGTTCACTGTTTGATTTTTTTTTGAAACACATAGGCGCATAGGCCACAGTAGGGATCACATAGAAGTCTATGTGTTATTTATGTTCCTTATGTGCCTATGTGGTGAGTTACTTAAAACTGATACACAACCATAGCGTCGATATGTTATTGCCTGTATATCGTGAGCATCGGTAAATAATAACTTACAACAGTTCCCTCCTGGCCGCTTTTTTGTCTTATACCTAATTTTATTTGAGCGTGTGGCAGGTCATTCAGAAAATTGGAAGAAGTTGTTTTCCAGTCCAGGGTTGTTGCATTTGAAGTTAGAGTTGTATTATTAATTGCTGCATTATTTGTGAGGTCGTAAAGATCAAGAGTGTCAGTGACATTTGGATCCGTTGTTTGCAAATATGAACTAAATGTAATTGAGTCTGCATTGACATAATTTGAGATATCGAAGTTGTTAATGACTTCGAGGCTATCTATATGGCCATCAGCAGAAGACGTAGAATACGCGATCCCGTTAGCGGGGAAATATAATATTACCTGCTTGTCTGAGCTCCCATTGCTGCCATTGCAAACGTACTTGACATTTTGAATTTCATTGTCCTCAAGAACATTGTTCCGGTTTGCGTCAATACCTGACACAACTTTAATCCCGCCCGTGGCACAATTAGCTCCCGGAGCCTCAGGAATTAAATTGAGTAATGAGCTCTGTCCTACGTCACCCTGCTTCGCACATCCGCAAATAAATATTGAGGCAATGAAAACGCAGGTCAGAACAATTTTAATTTTCATATTGAGGGTATTAAGACGTTGAGCAATTTTATTTCACTTGAGGTTACGTGAGCAAGATAAGCAGTTTTGGAATTTTATTACTTCGTTACTGCCACACATTTGATTCTGTGCGAGCGGCGTCTTTTTGTTTAATAAGATATAAAACAGTTTTATGATCAGCAAAAGACCCCGCTCAAACCAAAAAATGTTGGCTGCGAGTAATTTTTGTTGTTGTTTACATTCCTTTCACTTTCTCACGCGATCGTAAAACTCTTTCTGCAGCATCAATGTTTTCTCGTCGTTTTTAATAGCCTTGATCGCGTCAATTAACTGGCTGATGGTATGTTCCGCTACCAATTTGCCAAGTGCCACTGTGGCTTTGTCGCCTTCACCTGCATAATGATTTGGATAATCGGCGTACCACCAGATGCCGGTGTACACATTTGGTATGGATAACCGGTTCATATTTTTACCGGATTCATTTTTTGCGCTGTCTAATTGCACCAGTTCGGGGCGGAAATACAATACTTCCGATGTTTCTCTTTCACCAGCATGCTGGTCGCCCCTGGCATCAGAATGTCGAAGGGCAGCGACCTGCCTGGTAAATGCAGAATCTGATGATGGCTGGAAAAAATATACCGCGTAGTTTCTTTCTTTTTCAAGCCTTGTTTGTATAAAATATTCTATCAGCTCCGGATTTCCGCCGTGGCCGTTTACAATAATGATCTTATTAAATCCATTTCTCGCAATCTCATCGCACGTATTTTCCAATAAGTCCCATACCACTCTTTCCGGTAACGCAAATACACCAGGCTGGTGTTTGGCTTCGTTTATCTGCCCGTAAAAATAGTCGGGGAACACTACGGCATATTCTTTTTTCGTAGCACGTAAAGCATACTCACGCACACGTATCAGGTCGCTGCCGATAGGCACATGAGGGCCATGTTTTTCCAATATGCCAATAGGAAGGATACAGGTTTTATTGCTTTGGGTTAAAGCATTATTCCAGTCAGACGCGGTTATTTCATCCCAGCGTGCGGGCAGTTTTTGGGCGGTGGCCGGGAAGCAAATAAAAATAGCGAAGCATAAGACAGGCAAGAAAACTGTAATTTTTTTCATGACAATCATTTTGACAAATATAGTGATGGGTGGGAAAATGGCGGATTACGTGCGAGCGGGGTCTTTTTGCTTAATAAGATATGAAACAGTTTTATGATCAGCAAAAGACCCCGCTCAAACCAAAAACTTTACTGATGTTAGATCATGTATTTTAAAACCTGTCAATGATTTGCTCATCTTTCACTTAATTTGAGTTGTTAATAAAACTCGTATGAAAAAACATCTTTTCGTTTTCCTGGTTTTTATCTCCTCTGATTGTTGGTCGCAGACTGCGCAGAGGATGGATTTTGAAAACTACAATCCGCCTTCCACGCTTGTAGTTCCGCAGCATAAACTAACAAAGGCAAAATTTCCTTTTATTGATGTACACAATCACCAGGAGGAAATGCCATCTATGGATCTTTCGACATTGACAACGGAAATGAATAAAATGAACATGCAGGTCATGGTAAATCTCAGTGGCGGTAATGGTGAGACAATAAAAAGATCCATTCAAAATATCAGGGATCATTTTCCAAACAGGTTTATTGTATTTGCCAACATTGATTGGAATGGAGTGGGAGAGCAAGGGTGGGGTGAAAAGGCAGCAAAGCAACTGGAAGAAGATGTAAAGAACGGAGCCAACGGGCTGAAGATATTTAAAGATCTTGGTTTTTCCGTAAGAGACATTCATGGCAAGAGAGTAACGGTAGATGATCCGAGGCTCGATCCTATTTGGGAAAAGGCCGGTGAATTAAAAATACCTGTATTGATCCATACAGCCGATCCAAGATCTTTTTGGAACCCGATGGACGCAAACAATGAACGGTGGCTCGAGCTTGTCACACATCCATACCGTAAAAGAAGCAACACTGATCCCGCTCCATGGGATACTCTCATCGCCGAGCAACATCGGATGTTCCTGAACCATCCCCGTACTACATTTATAGCCGCACATTTTGGCTGGTATGCAAATGACCTCGCAAAGCTTGGACAATTGCTTGATGAAATGCCAAACGTAAATGTTGAGTTTGGTGCAGTGATCGCAGAATTGGGAAGACAACCACGTATGGCCAAACAATTTTTTTCCAAATACCAGGACAGGATATTGTTTGGTAAAGATAGTTGGGTGCCGGAGGAGTATACTACTTATTTCCGTGTGCTGGAGACAGAAGATGAGTATTTTCCTTATCATAAAAAATATCATGCTTTCTGGGCAATGTATGGTATGGGCCTGCCGGATGATGTTTTAAGGAAGGTTTATTATAAAAATGCACTGCGTATTATTCCGAACATTGATAAGACATTGTTTCCTGAATAAAGAATGATCTTTGTATTGTAGCTGCGAGCTTTGAGCCACGAGCTCTTAGCTTCTAGCTAAAAGCTTTTTTATGATCAGCAAAAGACCCCGCTCAAACCTTTCCTGAATAAAAAATGATCTTTGTATACATTGTGAATGAGTTGAATTGTTTTTAAGAACAGCACAAACGCAGCGAATGAAACCCATTGTTCAAATCTCCCTTGATCTCACGAATATTGACGAAGCGCTTGAAACGGCAGCAATGGCTTTGCGCGCGGGTGTAGATTGGCTGGAGGCCGGAACGCCTTTCATTTTGGCTGAAGGACTCCACGGTGTGAAAAAACTTCGGGAGGCTTTCCCGACCACGCCGATCGTTGCTGATCTTAAAACAATGGACGGCGGCTACCTGGAAGCCGAGATGATGGCCGGAGCAGGTGCAACCCATGTTGTGGTCATGGCAAGGGCACATCCGGAAACCATTAAATGTGTAGTTAAAGCCGGAAAAGATCTTGGGATAAAAATTATGGGAGACAATCTCGCTTGTCCTGATATGGTGGAAGGAGCAAGATCGCTTGAAGATCTCGGTTGTGATTACATTGTCCATCATATTGGGTATGACGAACGTCGTGGTATTGCTGCGGGCGGCAAACGAATGCCGAGTCCATTGGATCAGCTCAAGGAAGTGGTAAGTGCTGTGAAGATCCCGGTTCAGGCGGTTGGAGGGTTGAGCCTGGAGCAGGCTATTCGCTGTCCCGAATATGGAGCACCGTTGGTTGTACTTGGCGCACCGCTGACCATTGACGCAGATGCGTTCAAAACCGCTGATGGCGATCTTGAAAGTTCATTGCGGTTGATCTGCTCCAGGATACATGCGTATGGTGACGTTGCCATCCGCTAGCGTTGACAACCTAAAATTTACTTCGCTCTTCATTAACTTTATTAAGTTAACTTTTACGTATGAAGTTTGCAGCTGTCGTGAACTATGCACGTGAAAAAGGTTGTGTTGAAATCCGCGAAATCGAAAAGCCTTCGATCGGTGAAGAAGATGTATTGCTCGAAGTGTCGAATGTGGGCGTATGCGGCAGCGACCTGCACCAGTGGACAGCCGATCATAGTTGGACAGTGAATTACCCGGTTGTGTTGGGTCATGAATTCGGCGGTCATATAGCTGAAGTGGGCAACCGTGTCACCGGGTGGAGAGAAGGCGATCGCGTGGTGAGCGAAACGGCGGCTGTGATCGATATCAACAATCCGTTATCGCGGCGGGGCTTGTATAACCTCGATCCAACGCGCATGGGATTTGGTTACGGTGTCAATGGAGCAATGACGCGCTTTGTAAAAGTTCCTTCGCGTTGCCTGCATAAAATTCCTGATCATCTTTCATTCGAATATGCATGCTTGACCGAACCTTGTTGTGTAGCGTACAATGCGGTGGTTGAAAATGCTCATATTAAGCCGGGCGATCGTGTCATCGTTCTTGGTCCCGGAACAATCGGGATACTATGTGCGGCAATGGCCAAACTTTGTGGAGCAGAGGTCGCTGTAGTGGGATTACCTGCAGACAAAAGCAGGCTTTCTATTGCAGCCAAATATGGTTGTGAAATAATAATGGGAGAGGCCTCAGCATGGGCGAAAGAAAGAGATGGTCTTGGCGCGGACTGCATTGTCGATGCTGCAGGAATAAGTGCAACGTTGAAAATTGCATTGGAACTTGTTCGCCCGAATGGGCAGATCACCAAAGTGGGGTGGGGACGGGAGCCACTGAATTTTTCGCTTGACCCTTTGGTGCAGAAAAATGTCAGGTTGCAGGGAAGTTTTAGTCACAACTGGCCGATATGGGAAAGAGTGATAGCACTTATGTCAGGAGGACAACTGAACGTTCAGCACATTGTCGGCGGTATATGGCCAATCACTGAATGGCACGAGGCTTTTGAAAAGATGCATCAAGGCGTAATTGTGAAGAGTGTGCTTAAACCAATTTAACATGCGCTTGCAAAACAAGATCATTATTGTTACAGGCAGTACCACCGGTATCGGTAAAGCGATTGCATTGCGCTGCATCTCGGAGGGTGCAAAGGTCGTGATCCATGGACTGGAAAGAGATTTGGGAGAAGCCGTCATGTCACAGGTAGGCAACGACAATGCTGTCTTGCAAATAGAAGATATCACCAATACCGGCGCCGCTGACAGATTGGTGGACGTTGCTGTGAAGACTTTCGGCAAACTGGATGCAGTGGTGAATAATGCAGCTGCTGTTCTTTCTTCCAACATTGAAACCACCGATACGGTTTTCCTTGAAGAAGTATTACGCATCAACCTGGTTGCGCCGTTTGCCCTGATCAGGGCCGCACTTCCGCATCTTACAAAAACAAAAGGCTGCGTACTAAATATCGGTTCGGTGAATGCTTATAGCGGAGAGCCTAACCTGCTTGCATACAGCGTATCAAAAGGCGGACTGATGACGATGACCCGGAATCTCGGCGATACACTTCACCGGGAGTACGGTGTGCGGGTCAACCAGGTCAACCCTGGATGGGTGCTTACAGAAAGGGAAATTCAACGCAAACGCGAACATGGATTGGATGATGACTGGTATACTGCGCTCCCTCGTGTGTATGCGCCGTCGGGAAGAATTTTTTATCCGGAAGAGATCGCTGCGGCGGCGATATGCTGGCTTGCAGATGAGTGCGGTCCAGTGAGCGGACAGGTATTCGACATCGAACAGCATCCTTTTATCGGCCGCAATCCACCCAAAGATGCCTCAACCATTCCTTCTGCAACCGGGAAAATTTAATTTATACAACATGCCAAGGTTAGCAGCATTTCCCAAAGCGTATATGAAGTCGTTGTGCACAGATGGAAGTATGCGATTGTCGGAATGGATTGAAATGGCATGCACACTGGATATTGATGGACTCGAATGGTATGCTGGTTTTTTGGAAATGGAAAGTGAAAAAAACTGGAGTGTTTTCAGACGTGAAGTGGAAGATAGAGGGAAACAAATTCCAATGTTGTGCTGTTCACCGGACTTTACACATTCCGATAAAGACTTTCGCAACAATGAGATCTTAAAACAAAAAAAGTGGATCGATATGATCGATGAGTTGGGTGGTTCCTATTGCCGCGTATTGTCGGGACAAAGAAGGCCTGGACTTTCTATTGATGAAGGCGTCGAGCTTGCTGCGCAATGTATCGAAGCCTGCTTGCCTTATGCAGCTCAAAAAAATATTACCCTCATTCTCGAGAATCATTACAAAGACGATTTTTGGGAATACCCGGAATTTGCGCAAAAGATGAATGTGTTTTGTCAGCTGGTGGAACGAATTCATCATCCCAATTTCGGTGTGAACTATGACCCAAGCAATGCGTATCTCGCAGGAGAGGATCCCATTGAATTATTAAAAAGGGTTTCCGACAAGGTAGTTACCATGCATGCAAGCGACCGTTATCTTAAGGAAGGGACGATCGAAGATCTGCGTAAGGAAGAATCGGGTGTGGCGGGATATGCTAAACGCTTATCACACGGTGAAATTGGCAAAGGCCTCAACGATTATGATGCCATCTTCTCGGAATTAAAAAAAGTGGGGTTTGATGGTTGGATCAGCATCGAGGATGGCGTGGACGGATTCGGGCAACTGGAACGCAGCGTTTCTTTCTGAGGAGTAAAATAAAAAAATATTGGCCTTGATCGTCTATGTTAGCTTTCAGTGCGAGCGGGGTCTTTTTGCTCAATAAGATTTAAAACATTTTAATGTTCAGCAAAAGACCCCGCTCAAACCAAAAAGGGATAAAATAAGAAAATATTGGCCTTAATCTCTTATGTTAGGTGCAGTACAGCTACTTGTTTAGCCTTTCCGCAAATATTTTTTAGGTATTTTGACACCATTCGTGTCACCCGTCCAAAGAAGACTCACTATCCACCATCTTTTTTCAAAATAAACCAGTTGATAACTATTAATTCCCCGCTCTTCTTTATTTTCGGAATCTTTTGCATAGAAGCTTTGAAAAACATTTGCAATTCCATTGTATTCATTAATAGTTTTGCCCGTTTCATATTCAAGGTAGCCTTGTTCATAATATTCGTCATGCATTAGTTTGATGAAATCGTCCAAACTAACGGTCTCCACTGGTTGTGAGATTGAATCGCTATTATTGAGAACGGTAAAAGTAGCAGTCGGTAAAAATAAGCTACGCAAAGCATCCCAATTTCTTGTCTGTCCTTTTTCTCCGGATACTAACCGTAATACTTCTTTTACAATACCATCAATAGATTTGACTGCATTGGTGTCAGACGACATCTTCTGTTGCGCTGCCACGGTCATTATTATAATGAGACTGAGAAACGCAGTTAATATTTTTGTCATTTTTTGCTATTATACTTACGTTAGCCCGAGGTCTTTTTTCAGAAAGACTGCGGGTGGACTTAGCCGATTCTTTTTTAGTGTGGGTGGTACAAAACCCCGCTTCAGTGACGATGTTTGTCATGAATGAAGTTACTCTTACTTCGGGTTGTTGGTGCCTGATGGCCTAACTGTGAAATTGAACTTAAGCGAACACCAACAACGGCGTAAATATATTTATAATCATTTTAGCAATGTTGCCGGAATTACATTAATTGACCTGATCATAATATCCTTGTAATAAACTTCTGCCCCTTCAGATTGGATCTGCAGTTTACCTTTTGCAAGCAGATGTGCCTGCCCGTTATCCATTTGCTGAGAATGATATAATACCATCACCACTTTTCCATTTATCATATGTATACTTGTATCGCCATGACAATAGAGATCAAGTGTGTTCCACTCACCGGAAGGCTTCTCGGCATCCGATCCTTTTATGCAACGTCTTCCCACTTTACTGGTTGCGCTGAAAGTATATAATTGTCCCGCAGGATTGTACACATATTCGCTGTCTGATTTTTTTATTGCCGTAACATCTTCCATGCCACCTGCCACACCCCAATAGTCGCCACAGTCTCCTTCCTGTATCTGGAATTCCTGGCTGCGCATCCATGCTCCATAATCTGCTCCATGGTTACCGACAGCAAAGTATAGCAGCCCACTGTCTTTTTTCTTTCCCTTCTTCTGTCCCCATGTTAAGTGCCCCCATTTAAACATTAGTTGCAATTGAAAATTGTCGTATTCTTTTATAGTTGAGATTCCTCCCCATTCCTGTCCTGAAATGCGGATAACTTTTTCTACACCTTCATTCACTATACTGAAAACATGGTTGGGATCATTATTCAGTCCAACAGGTATATCACTCAACTTTTTACCCGCATCATCAAAGGGTGGCGCTAAATAAGTATCCCAGCCGCTAAGATTTTTACCATTGAACAATTGTATCCAGTCATTCTGTTGACGAAATGGTTTTGTGAAACCAAGCGCCACAATGCATGGAAGCAAAAGAAGCATTATCCATTTATGTTGTTTCATAAAAAATCATTTTGCTAAAATTAGAGCAATTAATTTAACGCCATTGTTGGATTTCAGAGATAAAAGGCAACATCTTTTGGATTCTAAGCACCAATAAAAGTTATCCATAATTACAAATCCATAAATAATCACTCTTTTGCCTTTTACCGGAAATCTCATGCTTTCAACGACCCTGTCCTTGTATTTATTTTTAGCCAATAGTTTTTCCAATTCCAGATTAGAGCGGTAAAAAAAGTTAGGGTATTTAGTGGCGATGTCGTTATGAATGAAGTTACTGTTATTTCGAGTTGTTGGTGCCTGATGGCCTAACTTTGAAATTGAACTTAAGCGAACACCAACAAGGCAAAGCGATCTTTTCGGGTTAAGGGTTGTTGGTGCCTGATGGCCTAACTGTGAAATTGAACTTAAGGGAACACCAACAAACGGCAAAAAGTATTTACGATGGCAGGATATTCATGGCCAGTATATCTTTTATTAGTCTTTTGAAAAGCACGGCAATACATCCTTCTTAAAATAGGGTGCTTGATTTGCCCAAAACATGTATTTTACTTTTAAAAAGTCTTTGGCGAAAGCATGCAATAGTGGAACAAGATTTTGGCGAGATTTAGTTTCTATACTATCATTCTCATCGTAATCCAAATCGGCACCTGTCTTACCAATATAATTACCGTCTTGTATGGCGATTCCGATTGGAACGGTGTAATGCCTTTCATGCATAAATTTTAGTGCATGATTAAGTTGACCCTTTCTTGTTACCATCAAGTCCGGGGCTCCAAGTCCAACGCCAATTTCTTCACCAAATTGGTATAGGCTACGAAGGTATCCTTTATCATTTGACGGTAGCCATTCTCCCGGGGTAAAATTGGCATATATCATTGTTGTTGAGGTCGGAAACGATTTTTTTAATGCCAGCATATTTTCTTTTAATCCTTCAATATAGCCTTGTTCGGAGAAGCTTGTGTCTGTTTTTGGACTTACTCCAATTGATGTTTCCTGGAGATTGATACCCTCTATTTTTCCATCATATTCTTTTCCCAATGCCTGGAGAAGCAATGCAAATCTTTCTCTCACTTTTTTGTTCCAGCGTTTTGCAACCCAGCCCTCAGCTTTTCCTTCATCGTTATACTGCAATGCAGCTCCGCCACAGTATTCTCCAGTAAATAAATAGTCGGGAATCGCTTTATAATCAGGATTAAATGTGGCGTCTTGCAGTTGAATAAAAATTTTTTTGCTGAATTTTTTAAGATATTCATAATCCTGCTTTAAAATTGAAAAATCATACTTCCCTTTTAGAGGTTCAAATTCTTTCCAGGAATACATAATTTGAGCTCCTTTAAACACAGGATGCAAAAGCAAAGGGTGGTCAATAATAGCCTTTCTGTCTCTTGCAAAATATACAAAATACTGAATGCTGTCTCTTGTTATTGGACAAGTGGCATTTAGATATTTTTTATATGCCTCCGCATATTCATCGTTTTGTTTTTCTCTTTCCTGAGCATTGATAGATGTCCATAATGAGATTAATGAAATGAGTAAAAAACATTTTAATTTTTGCAATGTTGAAATCATTCTCGATTTGGTTAGGGCTATTGGCTATAAGGTCAGGGCTTGGCGAAGTGGCGACATTCCGTGTTACGTCAACCCGAACTGTTGCTGAGTAAAGATATGATGTTGAGAATATATCTTGTCCGCCCGCATTGCAGACAATGCTTTGTTAACGGCGACCGTTGTGATCATTATTTATTATAATTGTATATATTTTGCTCCTGTTCAATTTTACTTATTCATTTAGAACGTAATGAAAAATGCAACAATAACTTCCAGGATACTTCTTGGTTTTATTTATTTGGTTTTTGGCCTCGATTATTTTTTTCGTTTTATACCATATCAACCAAATCATACGGGCAGGGTAGCAGCATTTAAAGCCGGACTTATGGGAGTGGGATACTTTTATCCCATGATAAAATCGATTCAAATAGTTGGGGGTATGTCAATGCTAATTAATCTATACGCGCCTTTTTTTGCCGTTGTATTATTTCCGATTAGTTTGAATGTATTTCTGTACCACACTATTTTAGTTCCTTCTGGCTGGTTAATGGGAGTTTTATTAATTGTGCCTAACTTATTTTTGGGATATGCCTATCGGAAATATTATAAGGGGATGTTTGTAAGGCAACCCCTTTTGTAAGTATGAAAAGCTCATCTTCTATTGCTGCTAACGTCAGTTTGTCCAAAAACTGCTGTTGTTGTTCAAATATAAATTAAATCAGAGGCAATTTTATAAGCTCGAATAAAATGTTTGGGTAATCTTTTTTGCAGAAGTGGGTGTATCATTTTGGAGATAAAAGGCTTTAGTAAGACCCATTTTCTTGAAAATAAAAGGACTAGTTCCTGGAGGAACTTTGTAAGTGTGTTTCTGTCAATGATATTGATCAGTCTGCGCAGGTTGTAGGCAACAAACATAAATCCGGCATCGGCGCTGGCATGTTTTATTCCTTTCTTAGTGATGATGTAATAAAATCCCCATTGTCTTTTTATTGTTCCATAAGGATGTTCTGCTATCGATTGTCTTTTTTTATAAACTTCAGGATTAGCCTCGATATTTTGTTTATTCATTTCTATGTATGGAGCATATTGGCTTCTTTCTATTACTCTTCCTTTCAGGTTTTTGGTGCACAACTCTCTTGCAAGGCAGGTGGGACAGGCGTTGGTTTTATAATGAGTAACGAGGTAATGATTTCTGTCTTTACTTTTCTGATACCAGTTTCCGTTTGTTGTTAATATTTGGTGCTGCGGGCAAGTGTAGGTGTCATTAAGTTCATTATAGGCAAAGCGATCCATGTTGTAACTATCATCAGGTGCATTGGAACTTGTGCGGGGGATAGCTACCATTATATTAACGCCGAGCTCCACTGCTTTTTTTATTTCTATTCCTACATGATACCCTTTATCGTAGAGGGCTGTAAAATCTTTTGTTCCTAAAATGGTTTTTGTTCTGCGCAGCATGCCACTGAGGGCTCTGCTGTCGTTTTCATTGGTTACTTTATAATCAAGCAGTAAATTATACTTTGCATCAGCGACGGTTTGAATGTTGTAAGCTACTTCGGAGATATTGTTACGGGTCATCAGTTGCCTGCTTGCAGGATCGGAAGTAGATATTTGCGGCTCACCGCTTTGCTGTAACTGGCGACTCATATTCTCATAACTCGTTTTCCTTTCTGTATGTTTTTTTATTTCCTGTGCAATGATTTGTTTGCTATCATCATCAGCTTCCGAGAGGACTTTGTTGTACTCGTCCAGCTTTGCATCTATGTAGGCAAGATGCCTTTCTATTTTTCCCTCATTGAAATTATTTTTCTTGGAGTTTTGTGCACGAAGTTTTGTGCTGTCACCGGCAACCAGTTTACCCCCAATTAAATTAAACTCTTTAGCGATGCTTACTGTATAGCGAAATACTTTACGTATCGCTTTTTCATTATCTCTTCTGAAATTGGCAATCGTATTATGGTCGGGAGCAAGTTCTTTCATCAACCACAATAACTCGATGTTGCGTTTGCATTCTTTCTCTAACTGGCGGCTGGATCGTATATGGTTGAGATAACCATACACAAACAGCTTCAACAGATCTTTGGGATGATAAGCAGGACGACCCTCCTTACTTGTTTTAATGACAAAGTGAAAGTCAGCAAGGTTGATACTCTCTACAAAAAGATCAATGATACGTACTTCGTTATCGGGATCAACTATCTGCTCCAGTGACTCAGGAAAAAGAATGCTTTGAGTTCTGTTTTTTCCTTGTATGAATTGCATTGTTGAAATTAGTTTCTATTAAATGCAATTGAAGCAAAATTTATCAAGGAATGTGAATAGTTTTTAGACAGTCTGACATTCGAGGCTTTATGCAGGTTGGGAATTAGAATTCCGTCTGCCGATAACCGCTGCTGATTGAAAATATATTGTTGAATTTAAGAACTAATGTTGAGATTTATTCGTCCAGCCCGAACCACAGCTTGGATTTGCAATTGGTTGAAGTTTGTTTGTCCAGCCCAACTTGCATAAAACCCAATGTAATGTGCCGTACTTCTTCTTTGTCTTAATAAAAGGTATTTTTTAATTATTGACAAATTATTGAAGCATGTCTTGCTATTAGTTGCCACTTTCCATTTTTCTTCATCCAAATATTTGTAAAACGTCGTTTGTAAATTTGTCCCGCTCTTGCTGCGGGTGTATCTTTTTTTGATACAAGAGTTTCATGCCCCATTGTGATTACAATGTTTTTTTGAAATTGCATTCTTTCAATAGTTTTTTCATAAATACTGTAGTCAATTATACCGGCTTTTTGGAGTAGCAAAATAGAATCACGGGTTCCAGTTATTTCATTTCTTGGAGTATTAACCAAAAACTCTGGTGCCCAAAGTTGTTTAAGTGTATTTGTGTCTCCATTTAAAATTGCTTTCGCCCCAGCCTGTTCTAAGGCTCGTATTTCAGCTTCAGTTTTGGAGTTGTCTTGTGCATAAATCAAAAGTGTCGAGATTGAAAAAGCGAATAGAAAAATATACTTTGTCATAGTGTATTATTTAATAATATACTCTAATAAGATGAAGTAATGTCCCCGTGCTATAGCCCTGATGTTGATGGAACTCCAGGGTAGTATGGCACATTACGTCCAGGGCTTTCTGCTGTGCTGATATTTTATCTTCCTTCAGCCCGCACCGATGCTGAGTAAAGTTAATGCAGTTGATATTATATTCTGCTGCTGGGCTTTATTCGTCCAGTCCGACTACAGCTGATAAGCGATATGTCGATGAGTATATATCCTTCGGCCAGCACAGCAGAAAACCCCTTGTTGGCAGAAGCCTTTTCTCAGTGTATGCTTGGTTGTTGCTGCGTTAAGCAATGCATACCACCACCGCCAAAATTAAATTCAATCACGTCTATCTGAGTTACTTTTTTGTTAGGAAAAACTTGTTGTATTACTTTAAATGCGATGTCATCTTTTTGTTTTTGTGAAAACGTGCAATTAGGTCTGCAATATTTAGGCATAAGCACTACATTATTTGCAATAATAAAATTCATGTAACTGGCTGAGGCAAGAAAGCGGATAGTATCACCCGGAATTGTTCCTGGAAATGAAAAAGCATCTGCTTTGTCTGATACTATATGTTTATCTAAAACAAAGTCGGGAACAGGCATTTCAATAATTCTGAAATGGTTTCCATTCTGGTCAGTAGCTGTTTTTAGAATTTTATAATTCGCTTCTAAGTGTTCATAATTTAGGCGAGATAATGAATTTCTGTTTTTTTCTTTTTCGGTCATGCGTTCAACGACTAGCGTATGGTCGTCAACAAAACGACAAATCTCATCAACATGTCCACCGGTGCCACCGGCACAATAAACTCCTGTTGGCAAAATGCCTGTTATACGGGTTTGGCTGTCATCTACCGAAGGATATTTTAACCAAATTATTTTTTTTACATGCAATACTCTTTTAAACTCACTTTCTAATTGTTGTTTTGTTTTACCACGATTGCGCTGCAGTTCTACTGCCTCATTGATAATCATCACGCCTTTGCCATTAAACTCGCGGTCACCGCCTTCGCTCACTATATTTGCTTTAATCACCGGCAATCCCAAAGACGCTGCAATCGTACTGTCACCTTCATCTGTTGTTTTTGCAAAACCTGTATGGCAATCACCGTAACAATTAAATCCAAAGTCAACGCCCATTAAGTGCCCTTTATTACCTTTTAAAAAAACAGGACCATAATCACGAAGCCAAAAATGCCAGTTAGGTGAATAGAAAAAGATAATTTTTGATGAGTCGATATTTGAAATCAAAAATTTCTTAGTCAGCGAATTTCTTTGAACGGTATCGTTGACAATTAAATGCACTTGCACATAAGGCGTAAGTGCCCGTAACATTTGCAGTCGAATGTTTTCAACATCTTCTTTGGATGCTGTATCTGTGTAGGTGGTAATTCCCCATCCCATCCAAATGGCGTCTATGTTTTCAAATTCAGCGGGGAAAATGAATTGTTCTTTTCCGTCCTGGGCATATGCAGTGATGTTTGCTGAAAGCAGTAAAAATAAAAATAGATGTCTTTTCATTGAAAGATGATCGTAAAAGGTTTCTGCCAACACTCTAATTTATGATATAATGCGTCGTAGTGCAATTTTTTAAGACTGAAAGTCATTTGGTTGGTGTTATACAATTTGTATTGTCATTAGTACAATCCACCAGCCGATTAATTCTTTTTGTAAGTATAGTGCAAATCATCGATTAGAAGTACAAGCATATGCTTTGAACTTTCCCTTTGAATCTACCATTAATGTTGGTACCGGACATTTTCTGTGCGAGCGGGGTCTTTTTCCATTTTGAAGGAACATTTGCGTCACTTGGTTGCCTATAAAACCAGCCCCGCCTGTTAAAAGGACTCTCATGGTTGGAAGTTAAAAGATTATCGGAAACCGTCTGTCTTGCTGTAGGTGTTCGTCTTTATGCATTTGGTCTCTTGCTGGCAAAGTATGCAATCAAAGAATACACAGCGGCGATTATTAAGGCATTAAACACAAAATTAATAAGCGTATCGCTTGCAGAATGCGATCTTCTGTCAATGTCTATGAAAACATAAACAGCATAAGCAAATCCGGACAATAAAATGAGCCATCCGATAAAAGAAACAGGAATAAAAAATATTCCAACCCGCTTAAACCATGGTAGGTTCATAAACTAAATAATTTATTACATGTGATTTACCAGCATAATTTTTCCCTGCTTGGAAAAAATAATCACAAACGTTGTTTTTCCCTTTTCAAAATCGACTTCATATCTTCTTACAATACTTTGTGGGTTTATTTTTTCACCCTGCATTTGAATAGTTAATAATTTGCCTTGTGATTGTATATAGCCTGCTGCCTCTGATTTAAATTTTATAGACGCTTCATCATCATTAAAATAAATTTGATTGACAGTTGAGGTTTTTGCATCATTTAATACCTGGATAACAAGTGAATCAAGCTTATCCTTTTTTATCTGAGCTTCATTTGTATCACCTCGATTGCCAATTTCGTTTACAACCAAATCTCTGATATTTTTTGCAATCATAGTACTGTTACTGTTGGATGTGTTTGTAAGTACTATAACTATTAGTCCATCATTTAAAAAAATCAGATTAGAAGCATTATACCCTAAGCCTGCACCATTATTTCCCGCCACCTTCATTGTTGGCATATTCATTAATTCAAAACCGAGGCCATAATCACTCTCATTTCCATTACTTAATTGTATTGGCTGCATCATTTGATTGATTTCTTTCTCAGGTAAAATTGTACCTGTTGTCAGGGCTTTATCCCATTTTATCATATTTTCTTTTGAGCTAACAATACCGCCTGCAGCCCAATACTGCGAAGGGTCTAACGCTATTTCATCTTTTAATTCACCATTAAAGTTTGTATACCCTTTCGCCTTTAATTTGCTATGGTGTGTATTGTTCTCAAGATAGGTGTCATTCATTTTAACCGGATTAAAAATATTCTCTTTAAGATATTCACCGAGTGATTTTCCTGTTACTTTTTCTATTAACATTCCCAGTAGAAAATATCCCGAATTGCTATACGCATTTTTTTCACCCGGGTTAAACTCAAGAGGTTCATTAAGTATTGGTTTTAATACCTGCTTGGGAGTTTGGGTTTGATTTGCTTGTGCCATGTAGCCTTTCACATGCACATAATCCGGAATGCCGGCGCTGTGATTAAGCAATTGATAAATGAGCACATGATTGTATTGTGAAGGAAGATCATTCAAATACTTTGTAACCGGCTCATCAGGATTAATTAAGTTCCTATCAGCCAATTGCAATACTGCAAACGCAATAAAATTTTTGGTGATTGACATGATATTAAATGTAGTACTGTTTGTAATTTGCATCTTATTTCTCAGATCGGCGAAGCCATAATTTTTATTAAATACAACTTTATTATCTTTTAAAATTGCTATAGCGGCGCCTGCTATTTTTTTCTGCACTAAAAGATTATTCATGAATGAATCTATCTTGTTGTCTTGTGCTTTTAACCCGCAAGACATAAATCCAATTAAAACAAAAAGACCTGCATACTTCATAAAAAATAAATAAATAAGACAAATAATGAAAAAAGGATTATTAAAATTTGAGTTGCAATTTTTTTCAGAAACTCTTCTTTTACCAAAGTGTTATATAAAAAAAACAATTGTTTTATGCTTAAAAGGTTTATTACAATAAGCAATAAGGGCAAAACAAGAAATAATAAAATTGCCGCGTGGCTTCTGCTTTTTGTAAACTCGTGCAGAGTTGAGGTGAGTGACACATTCGGGGTAAAATAAGTTTTCATTATTAAAGCGACAATAATGTATAAAGGAATGCATAGCCACCAAAAACTTACAACAGACCTGTTCTTTGCTTTCATAATTATTTTTGAAAGTGCAGCTTCATGTTTTAGCTCTCTTATTTCAGGCTTTGTCATGTTTTCCAAAATATCTTCAAAATGGTTTGTTGTCATTGTCAATAATGTTAATTGTTAAAATTGGTTGCATTTTTTACGAAGTTTTTTTAATCCTCTTGAAAGCAAAGATTTGAGGGTACCATCGTTAAGATTTAAAATTTCCGCAATTTCCTTGTTGTCCTTGCCTTCAAAGTACCGCAATGAAATAACGCTCTGGTATTTATCGGGTAAAGTCTTTAATGCATTAAGAACGGTTAAAAACTGTTTGTGGTTTTGAAGTTCTGCCTCCAATTCCTCTTTATCCTGATGCAGATAAGTTTTGAGCAGTTCCTTATTATCAAAATCAAGTGGCTTAAAAACTGAACTTTGTTTTTGTTGCTGGCGGAAGTACATATTTACCTCGTTTGTCGCAATGCGATAAAGCCAGACTTTAATTGAAATGCCCTTGTAATTATAGCTTTTGATGTTTGTAAACGCTTTCAGAAAAGTATCTGCAGCAATGTCTGCTGTATTGTCGAAATTTCCTGTCCTGCGGAATATGTAACCGAAAATCGGTTTGTAATACAATTTGAAAAGTTCGGAAAACTCGTCAGGGTTATTCTTAATTCTAGTGAGAAGTTCAATTTCAGTCACTTTGTCTATTAATAATTTTTACCCAATAATGCAAAAGTGTCGGTTTGGTTGCATTGGGTGCCAATTATTTACTCGGCAGGTTAATTTAGCTCGGTCGCTAAAAAATTACCGCTAACGCTCTAATTTATGGTATAATGCGTCGTAGTGCAAATTTTTTGAAATTGAAAATCATCTGGTTAGTGTGATGCAATTTGTATTGTCATTAGTACAATCCACTCTATTCGATCGATCCTTTCCCGAGTGAGCGATGCAAATCGTCGATCAGAAATACAAAGCATAAGCTTTGAACTTTCCTTTTGAATCTATCATCAACGTTGGTGCCGGGCACTTAAATGCATTTAAACAAAAGAAAATGGTGCGGAGCCATTTTTTGTTTGTTTTGATCTTTGTGAAATCTATATCGGGAGCTAAATAGAATTGTCGTATTCTTGGAATATCCGTTCGATCAACAGGAGTTCCCGAATCATCATCTGTCCACTTATTTTCAAAACCACCCAACATCCCATCGGCGCCATAGCCCACAGAAACATTTAACCATTTGGGTAAATGACTCTGCGGAAAGAAAGATCTTAGATTAGCGCTGAACCAATATGTTTGCGCATTGTAGTCTTTCAACATCCGCTCATACCAGCTTTCTCCAAAAAGTCATCCGCCCGTTTGTTCAAGGCTGAATCACCATAATCTTTATGATGAAAAGAAAATTTGTATTGGATCCTTTGTTCTTTCCACAATAGCTCCTGTGAAATAAAAAGTCCCGAGCCAACAATATTGGCTGTCATATCACCCCAGCTCCATCCCCATTGTGCAGAATGTGCATCTAAAAATTCTATGACAGTTAAGTAGACAGCACCACTAACTCCTCCAATGATCGCTGATTGTTTTTGCGACAGGCCGGCCCATCTCCACATGGCTGCCGAGACCCTGCCGGTATTGTAAGCTGTCCATCCATGACCAAACTTGTCAACCTGCAACCATTCGCCGGCATCATCAAAAGTGTGGAATGAAGTATGTTGATAGTCTTTATACCAGGTGTTACCTAAAATAATGAGTGAACTTCCATAACCTACAACATTGACGGCACCTATGAATATCTGGCGATTTGTTTTTTGTTTTTTTGACAGATGGTTGGAGGCGGTCGAATCCAATTGGGCCAAACAGAAATAAGGTAAAAATAAAATGATGTAAATAATGCTGAGCTTTTTGCCGAACGATGCAGTGAGTGACACAACAGGCGCCCGGCTTTGTACGATTGCTGACCTCATAAAAGAACAAAAATACACTTCATTTACTGTTTCATACAGAAAGATGAAAATGTTACCTTCAAATATCAAATCTCAAATCTCGAATAATTTATGGATGCAGCAATTCAAGACAAGATCAATGTATGGCTTAATGGAAATTTTGACCAGCAAATAAAGGACGAGATACACCGCCTGCAAAAAGAAAGTCCCGACCAGCTGGCGGATGCTTTTTATAAAAACCTGGAATTTGGTACAGGTGGACTGCGTGGCATAATGGGTGTTGGTACCAACCGGATGAATAAATTCACGGTGGGTATGGCAACACAGGGCTACGGCAATTATTTAAAACAAAGTTTTCCCAATGAGCAGGTGAAGGTGGCAATTGCTCACGATAGTAGAAACAACAGCCGGTTTTTTGCTGAAACAGCAGCCAGTGTTTTTGCGGCTAATGGCATTAAAGTTTTTTTGTTTGATAGTTTGCGGCCTACGCCGGAGCTTTCTTTTGCTATCCGCAATTTAAAATGCCAGGGTGGAGTAGTGTGCACCGCTTCGCATAATCCGAAAGAGTATAATGGTTATAAAGCGTATTGGAATGACGGAGGACAGCTGGTTCCACCTCATGATAAAAATGTAATTAAAGAGGTAGAAAAGATCGCGTCGGTTGATAATGTAAAATGGAGCCTGCCTACCGGACAGGCAGGCGGAAACGCGGAAAACATTACAATTATTGGGAAAGACATGGATGATGCTTATATGCAGATGGTAAAAGGATTGAGTGTGTATCCGGAGATCATCAAAAAGCAACATGGGCTGAAGATCGTGTATACTCCCATTCATGGCAGTGGTATAAAACTGGTTCCCGGGGTTCTCCAGCTTTTTGGATTTACCAATGTAAATATTGTAAAAGAGCAGATGGAGCCCGATGGAAACTTTCCAACCGTTGGTTACCCGAATCCAGAGGAAAAAGAAACCATGAGCATTGGCTTGAAAGAAGCGAAGGAACTGGATGCCGATATTTTATTGGGAACCGACCCTGATAGCGACAGGGTAGGCATCGGCATAAAGGATAATCATGGAGACTGGGTATTGATGAATGGAAACCAAACTGCAGTCCTCGCGTTTAATTATATTATTGAAGCCAGGAAGGCAAAAGGAATTGCGAGGCCAAATGATATGGTGATCAAAACGATCGTTACTACGGAAATGATCGATAAAATAGCACAGCATAGCGGGGTGAGCTGCTACAACGTGCTGACCGGCTTTAAATGGATCGCTGAAATGATACGTGAAAAAGAAGGCAAAGAGAATTACATTATTGGTGGTGAAGAAAGTTTTGGATTAATGATAGGGGATAAGGTTCGTGACAAAGATGCTGTCAGCGCTGTAGCCCTGCTGTGCGAAATGGCCGCTTATGAAAAGGAGAAGGGGAGAAGCCTGTTTGAAAAATTACTTGACCTGTATGTGAAACATGGTTTTTACCTTGAAGACCTGATCTCGATCACCAAAAAAGGAATGGATGGACAAAAACAAATAGCTGCCATGATGGAGGCGTTCCGGAATAATCCTCCGAAAATGATCGATGGCGCGCCCATAGCCGGGTTTCTCGATTACGAAAAAGGCATTGGTAAGAATTTGTCTACTGGCGAAACATGGGAGATCAAATTGCCGAAGTCGAATGTGTTGCAATTCATATTTGCTAATGGCGATAAGATCTCTGCCCGTCCATCGGGTACTGAACCGAAGATCAAATTTTATTTTAGCGTGAATGCGAAATTGAATTCAGCTGAAGAGTTTGATCGCGTGCAGGAGCTGTTGAAAAATAAACTTCAGAGAATGATCAGCGAAATGAATACTTATTAAATTTAGAGTTGCACTACATAGCCACATAGAGCACATAAGATACACATAGCTGGACTATGTGTCACTATTGTGGCCTACTGTGTCTATATGGTTAAAAACGTAGAAAGCGCTACACGAAAATTGATAGTCCATCATTGAACGATCGATAAAACCAAAACTTCTACTTATGAGAAAACTATCTGCCACTATCATTATTCTGCTTATTAGTTATTCTTCTTTTTCGCAGCAAATTGTTGACCTGGAAGAAGACAAACCTTACACGTACAATGGGTTTGAATATGGATTTTATATCAGTAATGAGCGATCAAAAGAAGTGAAGGGTGATGATTATGAACGTTACGAGGTGAACTTATACATCACGAATAAAAGCGGTTGTATCAAATTGATCCCTTTCAAAAATTCTTCAACAAAGCCCGAAGAAGAAATTCTGGTGGGCGAATTCAATTGCAAAAATGCAACCGGCAAGAGACTCACAGCCAAAACCGGCAAGATAAATGCAAAGGCATGGTATTCGCAAGTAAAACTGTATGATGAAACGCAATCATCAAAATACAGGTTTGTAAATGCAATGGTTGGCTATGCGATCAGGAGCGGTGAAACTCTCACCAGCAAGATCATTGTAATTGTTCCGAAAGGAGAAAGGCCAAAGATGAGTTGCAGGGCAATTTATTTACCCGAGTTTTAAATTCTATCTAGAATAGTTCTATTCCGGGTCGTCCATTTTTTTTCTGACATCTTCAGAAATATAGGTGTCGCCGTCGTAAACGCTGGTGATCGCGTAGATCATCTCTTGTTTTGAAGAATCTTTTGTCACAAATGCCCTGGCTCCAAGCCTCAGCATATTACGTGCATAGGACGGTTGGTTGTTGACAGACATTCCGATGATCTTTAGTGAGGGGTGCTTGTTTAAAATTCTTCTTGTGGCTTCAAAGCCGTTTACAGGACGCATGTTGATATCCATTAGCATGATATCAAACCTGAGGTTATCAGCTGCTTTTATAGCCTCTGCTCCGCTCTCACATTCAGCCACAATAAGGAAACGGGTTTCCTGTTCAAGGACCAGTCTCCAGGCTTCCCTCATTATCTGGTGATCATCAACGATCACAATGCTGATCTTTTCTGAGCTCATGCAATGACGTATTAGTGGGTGAACCAATCTGTCACTGGCACCCAATGCAGGGGGATTATTGCCCTGCTCATTTTTTGATACGCAGGGAAAGCCGGCTTTTCAGGAAGAGCCAATAGATGCTCTTTAATAAAAATTCAGCAATACACCCCCGTTCAGAACGTTTTTCGTATGAATGAGGCGCGAAATGAATTTTCTGTAGGGCAGTAAATTTAGTAAAAATACTGAAAATCTAAAGTAGTACTACTTGGTTGATTAACCAAGATCCAGCTGACTATTATTTATAAAATTTACCAGCGCTGCTGCATTTTTCAAGTTGAGCTTCTTGAGGATATTATACCGGTGAACCTCTACAGTTTTAACCGATATCTTTAAAGCGTCGGCAATTTCCTTGGAAGAAAAGCCTTTTTTGATAAACGAAATGACCTCTATTTCCCTTTGGGATAAAGCATTGAGTCCTGATTGCTGGTCCTCGCCGGAGATGACCTGTTCTGAAAGAATGTTTTTTATTTCTTCGCAAACATATTTCTTACCATTATAAATTTCCATGATGGCTTTGAACATCTCTTCTCTTGATGAGTTTTTTGTAACGTATCCCATGGCCCCTTTCTGCATCATTTTGCGGGCATAGGTTGGTTGTGTATGAAGAGAAACGCCTAAAATTTTTGAACCGGGTGAAAATTTCCTGATCTGTTGAGTGGCTTCGATCCCATTTATGCCGGGCAGATTTATATCCATGATCACGATAGCGGGCCTGAGATTTTTTGCCAGGTCTACTGCGTCTTCACCGCTGCCGCATTCGGCGATCACATAAAAGCGGGGGTCCGAATTAAGAATAAAGCTCCAGGTCTCTCTGACAAGGGTGTGATCGTCTGCAATGAGGATGGTAATTTTTTCCATGGTTATTTAAAAATTCAATTGACTTACAAGAAGGTGAGGTAATTCAACTACTAATGTGCAGCCTTTTCCGGGACGAGTGTTAATTGTAAGTTGCCCGCTCAGCAAATATACCCGATTCCTTATATTGTTTAGTCCTGCTCCTTTTTTTGCTGAAAACGAATCGAAACCTTTCCCATTATCTCTTATTGTGAGTTGAACTCTGTTGTTATTGTTTGTAAGTTCGATTGTCGTCCGTGTGGCGTTTGCATGCCTGACTATATTATTCAAAGCCTCTTGCGTAATGCGAAAAAGAGTCAGCTTCTGATTTTCGTTCAATACACTTTCATCGATCTTCTCATGAATAAAGACCGCATGAATTTTCTTTGTTGCGTTTATGCTTTCAACAAGATCTTCAATTGAGTCTAAAAGTCCCAGGTCTTCAAGACTTGGGATCATCAATGATTGTGACAGTTTTCGTATTTCGGTAATTGCGCTAATAATGTTTTTTGAACTTTTAGCGATCAGTTCATCTTTCAATTCAGGGTTTGCTATGGCAAGGTCAAGATAAAGTTTGGTTGTAGTAAGAACCTGGTTTACGTTATCATGTAGTTCTTTACTGATCTCGGTTCTTTCTTTTTCCTGCGTGCTGATCGTGGCTTGTGTGATTGCCTTTTGCTGATTTACTAGCTCCTCTTCCAGTCTTTTCTTTTCAGTAACATCCTGTGCAGCGCCTATCATTCGGTAGGCGTTGCCTTCATTATTTCTCAGAATATAGCCGCGGTCATAGATATAAGCATAGTCACCGTTTTCCCTTCTGAAACGGTACTCTACGTCAAAAATGTTTTCATCTTTTGCGTTGACGATCTTGAGGATAACATTTTGAACTCTTGGTAAATCTTCGTGGTGTACCCGCTCAAGCCAGTCATTGATATGTTTAATGGTCTCATTATTCTTAATGCCGTAAACTTTCCATAATCCTTTTGGGTCCCGGTAAATCTCGTTGGTCTCAAGGTTCCAATCCCAAATAAGGTCATGAGTGGCATTGGCAACAATATCGTACCGTTCATTGGCAAGGCGATATTCTTCGTTTGTTTTCTTTAGTGAAACCTCCGCATTTATTATAGCAGTTACGTCAGTGATCATCACCAGAAGCGCCTTTTGATCATTGTAGGTAAAATTATTGGCCCTTACTTCCACATAAACTTCATCACCATTTTTCTTACGATGCTTCCATATATATTCATCTCCTGTTTTATTTTCCCGGGTCGCTTCTGCGTTCTCTTCCAGGGAGGATATTTCTTCATTCGCCCTGATATCCTTAACGGTCATTGAAGTGAATTCTTCTTTTGAATACCCGTAAAACTCAATAGCAGCCGGATTTACTTCGAGAAATTTCAATGAGCCGATATCATATATCCAGGCGGGGAATGGATTATTTTCAAAAAGAAAACGATAAAATTGTTCTGAATGGTTTAATTGCTCTTTTGATGAAATGTTTAGAGCAGCTTGCTGATAAGGTTTAAACATTTTCTTTCTTGATCGCACTCAAGCGGAGTTAAGGATGAGCGGCTAAAATAACCTGTAATTATAATATAACAATGAGAGGTTAGTAAAATTTTTAAGATTCATTCACGCATTGCAGCTAAGAGTTTCTACTTGAAATTTTTTAAATGTCCTTTCTTAATTGTAACCTTGCAACCTGTTTAAAATAGCCTTTCATGCAAAGAATATTAACGGCGTGGCATAGCCCGGCATTAAGTAAAGAGATGCCCATTGCTATTTATGGTCATTATGGATTTGGTTTGCTATTGGTTCCTACTGCCTCTGCGGATTACCTGGAATACGAGCGGTTTCAGTTAATAGATTCATTGCGGCCGTATATAGACGAAGGAAAAGTGAAAATCTTTTCCATCAATAGCATCAATAATGAAAGCTGGATGAACAACCACATGGATCCGCGTCATAAATCCATGCGTCACCAGCAGTTCAATGACTATGTTTTTAATGAGGTTGTTCCATTTATACGCAGTGAGACGAGCCCGGAAACACCCATTATTACCTGTGGCGCTTCATTTGGTGCGTTGCATAGTATGAATTTATTTTTAAAGCGTCCTGATATCATTAACGGAGTTGTTGCTATGAGCGGAGTGTATGATCTTTCAGAATACACAAAAGGCTATTTTGATGATGATGTGTATTTCAACAGCCCGATGCATTATATGCCTAATCTCACCGATCAAGATGTGCTCGGGCAGATAAGAAAGAGCAGCCACATTCATATTTTATCGGGTAGCGGCGCTTATGAGGATCCTTCCAGCAGCGGTCGTTTTGCAAAGATCCTGTACGATAAAAATATTTGGTATGAACTGGATATATGGGGACACGAATGGCCCCATGACTGGAATACATGGAAGACCATGTTACCTCAGTATCTCGCTACGAAATTTTGAGTGGTGAGTGGTCTGTAATCAGTGTTAGGCAGGTTGATAATTTTCTAAAAAGTTTATTTCACGCAAAGGTGCAAAGACTCGCAAAGTTGATCATCACTCATTATTCATTACTCATTGCTTAGAGACTTCCGCGGCCTGATATTAAATTCCCGACAGGTACTCATGGTTTATATACTTTGCTACGTCAACGAGGTTTTTTGAATTTTCGAACACGCCCAACTGCCTGTCCGCCCCGGTGCCAATTTCTAAGATCTTGTTTACATATGCCAGTCTATGCCTGCTCCCCAGGTTGTCAACAACATCATCTACGAAATTTAGCAATTCGTCAATAAGCACCCTTGTATTTACTTCCTCTTCTTTTCCAAAATCAATAAGTCTCCCGTCAATACCATAACGACCGGCTCTCCACTTATTTTCATTGATCAATGCGCGGGAGTATTGAATAAAGTTCAGGTTGTGTGAGCGCAGCTTGTAGATTTTTGCACACACGGCCTGGAATAAGGCTGCTAAGGCAATTGTTTCATCAACGGTCATCGGCACATCGCAGATCCTGAATTCAACCGTATTGAAAAAGGGATGGACGCGAAGATCCCACCAGATCTTTTTTGCATTGTCAATACAATTTGTTTTTACAAGCAGTTTTACATAGTTCTCATACAGCTCGATGCTATCAAACGCCTCAGGAATCCCGGTACGCGGAAATTTATCAAACACTTTTGTCCGGAAGGATTTATAGCCCGTTTGTCGTCCTTCCCAAAAAGGAGAATTGGTGCTCAGTGCATAGATATGTGGCAAAAAATATCTCGTTGAATTGGCAATGTGATTGGCCATTTCCCTTGTCTCCATGCCCACATGTACATGCAATCCAAAAATCAAATTGCTGCGGGCTGCTTCCTGCAATTCGTTTACGATCTCGTTATAGCGGGCGTGATCAGTGATCAACTGGCTTTCCCAGTGACTAAAAGGATGCGTGCCTGCAGCACCCATGGCAAAACCGAGCCCATTTGCTATTTCAGCGATCGTCTTCCGTAGTTGTGCTACATCCTCATAAGCCTCGTCAACATCAGCGCATATGTCAGTGCCTACCTCAACTACCGCCTGGTGCATTTCCGCCTTCACTTTATCTTTGATCACTTTCTGCCCTTCATGCACAATTTTTTGCTCATGACTTTTTAATTCATAGGTTACCGGGTCAAGCACCATGTATTCTTCTTCCACGCCAAGGGTAAAGCTTTTGTAGTTGAGGGCGGCCATGCTAGTATTTATGATTTTGAGATTTGGAATTGGGTGGCTTGTTCGAATTATCCTTTGATGTATTTGACCTATCCGGGTACCTGCTGTGCACTTCTTTTGATATATTCACCCCAGGTAAGATTGTCCAGGCCCGCCTTGCATTCCATTACCCGTTCAATTGCATAGTTTGCCATCGTTTCCACTACCCATTCAAAGTTTTCTTCACCTACACTGGTGCGCTCGGAGTCGGGAGCGGGATTGCAAAAATCAATTGCATAGGGCACTCCATCCCGGACTGCTAATTCCACGGTATTAAAGTCGTATCCCAAGTATTGATTGATCTTTAAAACAATTTCCTGCATTTGCGCTAATCGTTCCGCGGACGGTTTGAAATCGGCCACATAGCGCAAATGATGAGGGTTGCGTGGCTCGTACGACATGATACGGATATATTTTCTTCCGATGCAATAGCACCGGTAGTATTCTGTAAATACTATTTCTTCCTGCAACAACATAACGAGCTGTTCTGTGTCGCCGTGTCTTTCAAAAAATTCATGAGCACTTTTGAGTTTGTATACGTTCTTCCATCCGCCGCCTGCAAAAGGCTTCATGTATGCAGGAAAGCCGACATACTTAAACATCGATTCCCAGTCAAGCGGGTACTCAAGATTGCTGAATGATTCATGAGCGGTGTCATCTGGTAATTCGTTTGATGGAAGAATAACCGTCCTTGGAACCGGAACACCAATTTGCGTCATGAGGCAATTATTAAAATATTTATCATCGGCGCTCCACCAAAAGGGATTGTTGATGACGGCCGTTCCCGTCAATGCGGCATTTTTTAACCATGTGCGGTAAAAAGGAACGTCCTGCGAAATGCGATCAACTATTACGCTGTATCCACTTGGTTCACCCTGCACAGCTTTTGAAATATGCACCGGCTCGGCGCTGATGCCCGAAATATTCTTGCTGTTTATTCTTTCCACAAAGGCTATGGGAAAGCTCCGTTCCTTCCCGAAAAGGATGCCGATCTTTTTCATAAATATTCCTTTAGTCAAATGTATTTTAAAAAAAAAGAAGTAAAAATTAAAAAGTAAAAAGGATTTTGATTTTTGATTTTTTACTTTTTAATTTGAAAAATTATGTCACCTCTCAATCTGTCCTTTGTGCTGACGGAAAATGCAACTGTCCATTCACAATTTCTTGAAAGGGATGCACCAATCGATTTTTTTATTCCGGGAGATATAGGTGATCAAGGGAATGCAAGCTTGCTCCTGGTCAACGATGGTCAAAACATGAATGAGCTGGGCCTGGCAAATATCCTCGGAAGTCTGTACACCGAAGGCCGGCTAAGGCCAATTGTGATCGTAGCTATTCATGCCGGTAGTTCCCGGAAAATAGAATATGGGACGGCTATACAGGCTGATTATCTTGGGCGCGGAGCAAAAGCTGGCTTGTATACTCAATTTGTAAGACAGGAGCTATTGCCAATGATCCAAAAAAAATTTCCTGGTCTTCATTTCAGTGAAAAGGCATTTGCAGGGTTTTCACTGGGTGGTTTGATGGCATTGGACATTGTTTGGAATTATCCCGGTGAATTTATTATTGCCGGAGTTTTTTCGGGCTCATTGTGGTGGAGAAGTCTTGATCATGAACATGAGGAATACGATGACGACCTGCATCGTATTATGCACCAGCAGATCAAGAAGGGGAAATATCATCCGGGCGTGAAATTTTTTTTCTCAACGGGATCGCTTGATGAAACTCACGACAGGAATAACAATGGTATCATTGATTCAATTGATGATACTCTTGCCTTAATCGATGATCTTGAATCTTTGGGATATAAAGATGGAAAAGATATTCGCTATATTAATTATGAAGAAGGAAAACATGACATTGCTACATGGGCAAGGGCAATGCCTGAATTTTTGAAATGGGGATGGGGAAAGTGAGGATACTATAATTCATTTTGACAAACGAAAAACCTCCCGATCTTCGGGAGGTTTTTTATTTTAAGACCTAATGTTTAGAATTTGTAGCTCAGGCTGAGTTGAAGTCCCCAGGTTGTGTTGGTCGAATTTACGTTGATAAAACTGGATCTTACAAGATCACCATTGAATGTAGCCATGGTATATGTGGGAACACCATTGATGACACTTGCCACTCTCAGTGGATTGTTTACAACATATTGTTTTCTGATCCCCCAATCATGATTCAGTAGGTTCAGGAAATTTAGAACAGAGACTCCAAATATCAATGAATGCCTGTCGTGGCCGAAGTTTTTGAAGAGCTCCTGTTGGAAATTGAGATCCACACGATGGAAGAAGGGAAAGCTTGCACCATTTCTTTCCACTGTCTCACCCATATGCTTGCTTAAGTATTTGTCCTGGGCAATGTATTGAAAGAACGCATCTGATTGCTGCTGAGCTGTGAATCCCGGAGTAGAGCCGCTCGGAGCTAAATTCGCAAATTTAATTTCCGATGGATCTTTTGGAACATAAATGAGATCCGCAGAGTTACCATCGTTGTTTATATCTCCATTGTAAATATAACTGTAAGACGACGCCAATGAAGAACCTATGTAGCCTTGTCTCTCACCCTCGTAAAAGAGCGTAATGGTTGAGGCGAGGTGTTTAACATATTCAAACCTGTAGGAAAAAGTTCCAACGATGCGATGAGGCACGGCGTAATTGGAATAAGCGAGTTCCTGGTCATTTTGTGTTTTTGAAGTTGGGTTTACTGACCAAACAGATGCAGCCTGGCTTCCCGGGTTGGCCGTCACATCAGCAGCATAGGTGTAAGTATATGCAAGAGATCCATAGAAATTCTTTGTAAAACTTTTTGAAACCTGGGCGGTAAATACAAAAGAACTTCCCCTGTCGGCATTTTGCAAAACAATAGCATTGGCAATGCCGGCATTTAGTCTCCTCGCCCCACTGCTTGTAAAGCGTCCTCTTACATCATTTGGGCTTACTACTACAACAGTATCTGTCGGATTTTGATTTGCATTGCGCATTACAGGATCGTTAATGTCTTTTGTAAACAACGCTTCAACCGTTAAAGCCCAACCTTTGCCCAATTGCTTTTCCACTGCGATGTCAGTTCTCCATACCTGCGGGAATTTGAAATGCGGATCAATAACTGCAAAACCGCCGCTGGGTGCCACAGTACCCGCCTTCGTTGGAAATTGTGCAGGATTCAGATTCTTGTTATAAAAAGGATTGTAGGCATGAGCATCTGTGTTGAACGGGAAATTTTGCAGATCAGCAGGCGAAGTGATCAAAGCGCCAAAAGCATACATGCCGCTTGAACTCGGCGCATTTGTTAAATAAACAAATGGTATGCGCCCTGTGAAGATGCCCGTTCCACCGCGAATAATCATGCTTTTGTCTCCATACATATCCCAACGGAATCCAACACGCGGAGCAAAATACAATGTGGCTTTTGGCCATTGGCCATCATTATAGTGTGTAAGATTTCCATTATCATCATACAAAGGAAGCGCAGTTATAGCGGGATTTTCAAGAGGCTGTTCAGGATAAACAGGACGGTCAACACGCAGGCCCAGGGTTAATTTGAAATCAGGATTGACATTGATCTCATCCTGGACATAAACTCCCAATTGACCCACCTTCAGATTAGCTGAAAATACAGCGTCTTGCCCTGGAACGAGAGAATAGTTGATCGAAAATAATTTCGGGGGCCTGTTGTTTACAAAATCATCCAGGGATCCAAATACATAATAACCTTGCGAGCCGGGCATGAACATGTTCCCGACTTTTTGATATTCGTAGTTTATTCCGGCTGTTAGCGTATGATTGCCTGCGAAGTAGTTAAAATTGTCAGTGAACGTATAAACATCGTTTATTACCTGGTTGTTGTTTCCGTTGAACGGCTCATTTCCAAAACTCAGGTAATTGTTTTTATTGGAATTGATGATATCTGCGAATGGAAATGTTGCACCGTTATGGCCTTTGATCGAACTTATCTTTGTAATGGTTGCTAAAAATTGATTACTGTATTTCTTACTGAGACTGCTGTTTAACTCGAGCGATCCCGACTGCACCTTATCAACGATCTGGTAGTTTATATTAGCAAAACCCATGGAGTTTGGACCAAATCTACCCGGTGGCGGCGTATAAACAATAATGCTGCTTTGCCCGCTGGCTCCATTGATACCTCCACTGGGACTGATCATCCCGTCACCTGTATTTTGGAAATCGCTGAACTTTGCTGTCAGTTTATGCTTAGTACTGATGTTCCAATCGACCTTTGCGAGGATCTTATGATTATCACTGCTAAAATTGGGGAAGTTATCATAAACGCCAGGGTCAAAACTGTATTTGCTATTTAAATAGCCGGACAACACGCTTAATGAATCAATCGCCACATTGGAAACAGTTCCGTTTCCTGAACCGCCCTTGGGTACATAAGTAACACCGGGGTAACTCGATTTTTCTATTTCACCATTAACAAAAAAGAATAATTTATTTTTTATGATAGGTCCGCCGAGCGTAGCACCATATATCTTATTACTTGTGGCAGGCGGACTTGGCAACTTTGTACCTGCAATATTGGTCCCATTATAACTTTGGTTGCGATACGAACCGTACACGCTTCCGTGAAACGTATTGGTTCCGCTTTTTGTAATGGCGTTGACACTTGCACCCGTAAAACCCGATTGCTTTACATCAAATGGTGAGAGATTTACTGATATTTCCTGGAAAGCGTCAAGTGCAATTGGATTTCCTCCGCCAGGCAAAAGATCAGATGACAAACCGAAATTATTATTGAGATTAGCTCCATCAACAGTCACGTTATTCATCCTGCTGTCTCTGCCGGCAAAGCTGGTTCCATTGGCCTGCGGTGTGATACGGGTAAAGTCAGTTATGCTACGCGTAATTGTTGGTAACGTGGAAAGTTGCCTGCCACTAATATTTGTGCTCATCCCCATCCGGTCAATAGCAGCTTTGCGCGAACGCCCTCTTACAAAAACTGATTCCAGTAGTTGGGAACCTTGATTCAGGGTCGCATTGACATTATAGGATTGGCCTAATTCCAGGGTTATATTCTCAAGGGTAAAAGGCTCTTGCCCTGTGAACGTGATCCTTAAAGAATAGGGCCCTCCTACACGCATGTTAGGGATATTGAACACACCATTTTTCCCCGCAATAGTAGAGTAAGTGGTACCGGATGGCGTGTGAACTGCCGTCACGGTGGCACCTTCCAATGCCTGGCCACTACTGTCTGTTACAGTACCAGACATGCCGCTGGTAGTGACCTGCGAAAATGAAAGAGTGCTTGCTGAAAATAAAATAAGCAGAATAGTTAATCTCTTAAGCATATATTTTTTAGTTTTCGTTGCAAAGAAAGGGAATATTCTAAAATTAAATCCAGCCCAAATATTAACAATTCATTACTGGAATTTAGACCTATTTGAAGACAACAAAAAAAAATACTTGCTGCATGTAAATGTTGCCTTTTTGTTACCATCCATTATTTCATTTTCCCATTTTATTTTCAACTGTAAGGCAACGTCTTTTGCTTTTCCTTCCGATATTAACCTTATACGTTCCTGGCTGACCTGTGATTTGCGCCTTGAGAAATGTTAATTTAACTTTGTGAAAAATATTTCTATGCTCGATTCCATTGAGTCTGCGATTGAAGATATTAAAGCAGGAAAATTAGTGATCGTTGTCGATGATGATGACCGGGAGGATGAAGGTGATTTTATTACGGCGGCCCGTAATATCACTCCTGAAGTGATCAACTTTATGACAAAACACGGTCGTGGTTTGATCTGTGTGCCATTGCTTGATGAGCGTTGTAATGAATTAGGACTGGAATTAATGGTGAATAATAATACGGCCTTGCATGAAACAGCATTTACCGTTTCAGTTGACTTGTTAGGTCACGGCTGCACGACCGGAATTTCCGCGCATGACAGGGCAAAAACTGTAAAGGCACTGATCGATCCTGGTACAAAACCGGACGACCTGGGACGACCTGGTCATATTTTTCCTTTGCGTGCGAAAAAAGGTGGCGTCCTTAGAAGGGCAGGACATACAGAGGCTGCTATTGACCTGGCAAGACTCGCGGGTTTTGAGCCTGCTGGTGTGTTAGTTGAAATTATGAATGATGATGGTTCCATGGCCAGGTTGCCACAATTAAAAAAGGTAGCAGAGAAATTTGATTTTAAGCTGATCTCCATCAAAGATCTTATTGAATATCGTGTCAAAAGGGATTCATTGATCGAAGAGATTGTGAGCGTTGATATGCCTACGAAATATGGTCATTTTAGATTGGTCGCTTTCCAGGAAAAAAACACTACCAATGAGCACCTTGCCCTCGCTAAAAGGTAACTGGGAAAAAGATGAACCCGTATTGGTTCGCGTACATTCATCATGCTTTACAGGCGACATCCTGGGATCACTTCGTTGCGATTGTGGCGAGCAGCTGCATGCGTCGATGAAGATGGTGGAAAAAGAAGGAAAAGGTGCTATACTTTATATGAGCCAGGAAGGCCGTGGCATTGGCTTGCTGAATAAATTGAAAGCTTATCGTTTGCAGGAGCAGGGAATGGATACAGTCGAAGCAAATCTCCATCTTGGTTTTCAAATGGACCAGCGGGACTATGGAGTGGGTGCGCAAATTCTCAGGCATTTAGGAATAACAAAACTTCGCCTGATAAGCAACAATCCAAAAAAACGCGTCGGTCTAATTGGCTATGGTTTGGAAATAGTTGAAAATGTTCCGGTCGAGATTCATCCTAATCCTCACAATGAACGGTACCTGCAAACAAAAAGAGATAAGTTAGGTCACGAAATTCTGGATGACGAATAGTGAATGATTATGATGATCTCGTAATAAAAACGGCACACCTAAAATTTTCTTAGTTAGAACCTTTCGGATTTTGCGGCTGCTGGAGCGGGGTTGATTCGGCAGCAGGAGAGGTGTTCTGATTTTCCTTTTTTTGTTTTTTCTTTCCGCGAAACAGGTCACCGATGTGATCAACTTCTTTGCGATAGCCGATACCTCCTCCAATTCTCTTAGTGATCGTTGAAGTGCTGGTACTTGTATTTCCGGTAAGAAAATCAAGGTTTTCACGATAAAAGAAAGTAGCACGAATAGTTCCTTTTTCATTGATCAGCCATTCTGTAGTTACGTCAGGCAAAAACTGGAATTTTTGATCAACTGTGGTTTGAGAGAAAGGTATATCTAAGGTGCTTCCCGCCGTGATGACTAAACGATTATTAAAAATGGCGCGACTCACGGTGAGGTTTACGTTGCCTGTATTGATTTTAAAATCGTTGCTGCCTGTTGACGTTACCAAATTTCTATTGTAGACTGAACCACTCAGACTTACTTTCAATTTATCATCCTTAAATATCTGCGCAAGTACATTGCTGAATTGCTTATTCAGTTCGTTGAACAGCAAACCGCTGATAGTATTATAAGCCAGTTCATTGATGGCAGTAGTAAGTCCGCCGGATGCAGTTGCTGCTGTGGCAGTACTTGTATTACCCGGGCTTCCCACTGGCGAGAAACTATTGAATACAATAAGATAAGTAACCTGTTTGTTCAATTCATTTGGATTATTTTCTATCTGGGTAAGGTTAAATGCAAGCACAGGGTCACTGATAGTAATACTGGATGATGGAAAATCAAGTTTGAAATCGAATTTGGGTTGTAAAAGCTTGCCTGACATCGTTACGATCACATTCACATTTTCCCGTGTGAATTGCGCCCGGCTATCAACGCCGGGAATTGAACTGGCGAGAGGAGCAAAGCTTACATTTTCTGCCGTGTATTGCGCATCAAAATGAATCGTTGCATCATTCGGATCGCCGTTCCACCTAATAAAATTGTCAGACCCTTTTCTCAATTCAAACGGACGCTTGAAAAAAGATTGAAAAGTAAAAAGATAACTTCCTTCTTCAATGTCAAAATTTCCCTTAAGGGTAAGAGGCTCCCCTGTTGCACTATGAATGTTCAACGAACCGCGGCCTCTGCCTTTTACCACGTCACCCGTAGTTTCATCAAGTATTACTTCAATAGTTGTATGAGGATCGGCGGTCAGGTCTATGTCAAACGTCATTTTGTTTGAAGCTACTGCTTGTGTATCGCTGATAGTGTAGCCATGCGTACGTTCAACCAGGAACTCAGCCAGTTCAGATGCCCTGCTCCTGGTAGGCGGAATAACAATATGAGAGCTATCTGTTTCAGATGATTTTGCATCAACTGTCATGTATAGATCGTTATCGGATCCCACAAGGATCATGGAACCAGTGCCGATCGCATGACCATAAAAGCTTGAATTATCAGCTGCTGTTGTATTTAGCAGTGTCATAGGTTTACTATCAATTTTTGCACCAAGGTCAAAATTCATATTCTTCCACGAGTCATGATATATGCTACCTGAGAGTGTCGCTGTTCCTTTCGTAAGGGTGTCAAGCAATTTAATATTGCCCAGGTCCAGTTCATGGTCTTTCAATTCAATGTCAGTATCTTTTATTTTATAAAATACCTGTGTGAATTTTAATTTCAAGCCGGCATCATGCAAATGTGCTTTTCCCACATAATCGAGAGCGTTCAGGCTGCCTTTGATATCAAGTTTTGCAGTAGCGTAACCTCTCATATCTGAGAACAAACTTCCCAAAAAACTTTCGAGGAAATTGAGTTGATATTCTTTTGTCTCAACGGCGATCAGATTGTCGTCATGATCACCACCCAGGTAGATATTTGCTGAGACATTTACCCGGTGAGCTGTATCTGGGTTTGTAACAATGAATTTCAGATTGCCGTCTTTCTGATTGTCGTAACTTATCCTGGTTATATTTAACTCTCCGATCGAATCACCATTGTAACGGAAAAACTCAGTTTTAAAATCACCTGTTGCGGTCATTTTTGCTCCTGGATTTTCAATCTTGCCTTTACCCGACAATAAACCCTCCAGCCTGTCCCGGGGAACAAAGTAAGGAGATATGTCGCCGATATTTACATTGGCAAGGTCGACCAACAAATCGTTCCAACTGCCCTCATCTGAAGGAACCGTTGTTAATTTTATCAGCTGGTTACCTTCATGAAGCACAACTTCACCGCTTGCCGTTGTATTGCTTCGAAAACTTAATTCACCACCTTTGTCAATGGTCCATGTTTTCGTATTCAAAACGAAAGAAGATGTATCAAAATTGATTTTCACACCATCGCTATACGTAATGACGCTTGCATTCAGGTTGGCCCTGCTAACTGCCTGGGTGGATGCCGTTGATATTTTGATTTGAGACGAATCATTTTGAGCAAGTACACTGAAACTGGTATTCGGTAAGCTGAGACTGTCATTCACTGATATGTTTTGAATGCTGCCGTTAAGACTTAACCGGGTGAGGGTGCCTTTACCACGAATATCAGTATTGCTGAAACCAAGATTGCCATATTTGAATTGCGGAACCAGCGCCGTGAGCTCTAATTGGTTTTGTGCCAGGTCAAGAGAACCTTCAATTTTGCTGTCATTGAATCCTTTTAAATTTTTATCCAACATCTGCACCATGTCATCGACCTGCCGCGTAATTAGATTGAATTTAAAATTTTGATGAGATATCACGTGCGAAGGTGGTTGTATATAGGCCGGGTAATATTTGTTTAGAAACAATTGAATGGCGTTGGGAAGATCACCCATGTGAAAATCGCCGGTAATGTTTCCATCAAATTCATTTGAATTAACAGACAATGCCCGTATACCATTTGTATAATCGGAATGTAAGATCAATGAATCAAAGGTCAGGCGCTGATCATTCCTGGTAAGATTAGCCTGGGTAATGCGGGCTGTACCTAAAAAGTTGTCGATATTATTCCCTGTAAAGTTCAAATTGAATTGGCCACTAAAATTTACTTTGTCTTTTGTAAAGTTTAATGACTGCAGGTTTGCTGTTTCAACATCAGCTACAAAGTCGAATTTTGATTGGGAGCTATTAATGTTTACCAGCCCATTTAAAGTAGCCTGCAGATTTGAGTCGTTTATTGAAAAGAATCCATTGAACAATTGCTTTTCTAACTTTCCGTTGGTAACGATATTGTGATACCTGTAACCATTGAACTCCAATTCTCCAATGTTTGCCTTCAGGTCTGCAGAAAGAGTATTTACAGAAAACCCATGTCCGTGGACAACACCTGAAAAAGAAATAAGACCAACCTGGGAGCTATGAATAAATTTGCCCAACTGAAAATTACTGGTGGCAATGTTACCCAAATAAATCGGCTCCTTGCCGCGCGGCAACTTCATATTCAGGTCACTTTTGATGGTTCCGAGGTTGGTATTAATAACACCAAAGGTTACAAAGTCATGAATAAAACCCGTAAAACTTCCCTTGAAATGAATGTTGCCGAGATTTGCAAGATCAGGCTCCGTGATTTTTTTTGCAGCCGGCACAAATCTTACTACATCAGCATAATTCGTTCTTGTGTCGTTTGACTTAAAGTCAATAAAAGTTTGATTGATGTCAGGCAATCCCGATAAGACAACATCCCCGTTTAGATAAGTGCTGTTGCCGGCATTTATTATTAATTCTCTTCCGGAAATGTCTGAAACAGTTCCCGATATTTTGCCCGTAACGCTGATATTTTTTTTCCAGCTTTGTAACCCGGGTGCGAAATAGGCAATATCATCGCTGTTAATTTGCGAATTATCAAGGACTGCCTCCATTCTCACTTTGTGAAGAAAATCGGACAAGTCATCCATGTCGTCATAGGTCATTGAGAATTTTTTTCTCACAATACTATTATTCGTGCGCAGATCAAGATCCTTAAAAAACATTCCCTGGGGATTGATCTTTACGTCCGACTCCAGGGATTTGACAATAAATCCACTTCGTTCCTTAGTACTTAAAACCAGCTTCGCCGAAAAAGTGTCCTTGTCCAGTCTCAGGTTGTGAAATTGGGCATTGATGTTTGTAAAATCAATGTTTTGCGGGTCGAAGTAGTCAGGCATCGATTCGCTTCCTTGCCTTCCGTTTTTGAAACGTCCATGGTCAATTTGAAGAGTGGCGATATTCATCCTCCATCCGCCAGGATTCCATTTTAGCAATGAATCTACGGCTGCTGATGAAGTCAATACAATTGTTTCTTTCTCTTGGCTTGAATTTTTTTTACCAGGGTAATTGGATATGCTGAATAAAGGTTGAACAAGATCCAATGAAATAATATCGACATTTTTTTTGTCGAAGTTAATCTCATTTGCCTCCATTTGCATATCTCCTATTGCTGCAGTAATGTCCTGTCCCGTCCATGCATCTTTTTGAAGAAATACAACGTTCTTTAAACTCAGTTTTTTCAGATTAAATGCCATGCCTGATTTTTTGGAAGGGGTAGTAGATGGAGGAGAAGAAGGAGTAAAATAATCTGCAATGAACTGGTAGTTCCAGACAGAATCAGTCCTTTTCAAGTTGACCACTGCATTTTCGAGACCTGCATATTTCAACTCGACCGTATCTTTTAAAAAGAACCAATCAGTTATTCTTACCTGTAAATTACCTGCAAAAAGCAAGGTGTCACGGTGTTGATCTTCTAATAAAAAATCTTCAAGATTTAGTTTGTTGAAAAGCGAAAAACTGATGTGTTTGAAACTGATCTGGGTATTTAATTCTTTAGAGAATTTCCTGGTTATCTTTTTTGCCAGCCAGTTTTGTCCTGCAGGGGTTTCTATAAAAATAAAGGCAGCCACTATCAGGAGAAGGATCACCAACAGGGATCGCCATAATATTTTCAAAAATTTCTTCAGGGTCAGGCATTTAAATAGATGTAAAAATAGCTAATCGACAGCCTTAAGGCAAATACAATACCAGCTTCCATGTTAAATCCCTGTTTAATTGTGAGTTGCAAATAAAATGCCTGCGAAAGGGTCAATATAACACCGGTCGCTTTCCGCGCTTCCTGTTTTCCCACTTGCTGTAAAGCCAATAGCTGAACTTGGTTGTAAGAATTCCAATGCCTGCCCCGGTGGCCACATCACTCAGCCAATGTCTGTTATTCATCACCCGTAACACACCTGTCGCTGTAGCCATAGAATAACCCGCTACGCTATACCATGGCGATCGCCAGCCAAATTCCTGGTTCATCATTTCTGCTCCTACAAATGCCGTGGTTGTATGACCGGATGGAAAAGAATTATAAGTAGATCCATCAGGGCGTAATTGGTGTGTACTGTGCTTGAGAAAAGTGACAACCTGGTTAACTAATATGGATGACATTCCGAGAATAATAGTTCGGTCAAGGATCTTGTGCCTGCCTTTGATCCCAACCGCGTTTAATAAATAAACAGTAGTAGCAGGTGCGTATTGTAAATAGTTGTCCACTTTTGTTTTAAAACCACTGGCATCTTCTGTCACTTCCTCAGCGATCGTTTTATTCAATTCCTGTAGTTCTTCACTTTTTAATGCAGAGAAACCATAGTCAATCAAAGCAACAGGGATAATTAAAGACTTTGCAGACAAATATTTTTTTGGTGGCGGTATCGGTTGAATTTTTTGAAGAGATATCTTTAATGAATCTGTCCTTTGTGCCGACACTGTCGATGATGAAAAAAAAGAAGTAGCGACAATAAAGACGGAAATGGCTGCAGAAGAGGCTTTCATAGGGTTTCAAGATACTTAATTTCAAAAGATAATCGGGTTGAATTTTTTTCTTAACAATCTTATAGGAGTGAGTGGTGAGTGGCGAATGGTGAGTGGGGCCTGGTTATTACTTGCCACTGACAACCCACCGTTCTTTATTCAACAATTAATTCTTCTGCATATGATCTGCCGGTTGCCTTACTGGTCAGTTTCAAAAAATAGCTTCCCGAAATGACTGATAGCATGTTCATCGTAAACAGTTTTGATTTTGCTTCTATGTATATAGCTCTTGAAAGTATCAATTGCCCCGATTGGTTGAATAGCTGGAGAAGATGATCTTCAGAATAGGAGCCGGCAAAAACCAGCCCCGTTTTCATTAACCGGCTGTTAATGGTATCGTGACTGAAACTCTCAATGATTGCCACAGAATTACAGAAACACTGAAGACTTCTGTGCTTCAGTGCCCTCAGTGGCATCAATATGTTTTAAAATAAAATCCCTGCGCCAGCTATATGACGGCTGAATGCTATCGTTCTTGCAAGCAGCGGAATGATCATGAAAACCATCTTTTCATAGGTAATTCATAAAGGAGATGCAACCATTTTAAGAATTACATAAGTCATCCCAGGAAATTTATTTGCTAATTTTAGCGCAGTGACTTTTTTGAAAGACATACCACAGCATTCATTGACCGACACCGAACTTGTTTCTTTGTATAAGAAGACAAACGATCTGAAAGTGCTGGGGCAATTGTACCAGCGGTATATGGACCTGGTCTATGGAGTATGTTTAAAATATCTTAAAGAATCAGAAAGAGCAAAGGATGCTGTGATGCATATTTTCGAAGAGTTGATTATGAAACTGAAAAAACATGAGGTTGAGAATTTCAAAAGCTGGTTGTACCAGGTCGCAAAAAATCATTGCCTGATGCAATTGCGAACTCCCCGGAATTTAAAAACAATAGAACTCCCTGAATCTCTTATGCAAAGCGATGCAAATGTGCATCTGGATGGTGTGATGGAAAAAGAGGAGAATTTTCAGCGGCTTGAACATTGCCTCACTACTTTATCAGAGGACCAGCGAAAGGCCGTCCAACTTTTTTATATTGAGGGCAAATGTTATAATGAGATAGTGGAACTGATGGGGCAGGAGTGGGGCCAGGTCCGCAGCTATATACAAAACGGAAGAAGAAATTTGAAAATATGTATGGAGAAAAAGGAGTCAGAAGGAAAAAGTCAAAAGTAGAATAAAGGAATAAGGAACAAAGGAACAAGGCACAAGGAACAAGGCACAAGGAACAAGGAACAAAGGAACAAGGAACAAGAAACAAGGAATAAGGAACAAGAAACAAGGAACAAGCAACAACAAACAGTGTCTGAAGAAAAAAAATATAAAAATTACACGGCCGCTGATATTGAAAAATATCACAGGGGTTTATTATCTCCGGGGGAAATGAATCAACTGGAGAAAGCTGCTCTTGATGATCCTTTTTTGGCAGACGCTTTGGAGGGCTACAAGACGACTGCGGCAAATATTTCATCAGACCTCTCTGAATTGGAAAAAAAATTAGAAGAGAGGGTTGCTGACAAAAAGGTGATCGAGCATCGCTCCAATTGGAAATTCTCTTAAATGGTGGAAAGTGGCTGCTGCCATAGTTATTTTGGGTGGGGTTGGATACTTCATCTTTCAAGTTTCGACGGAAAATAAGAACAAAGAGGTGGCAGTTAAACTGGAAGAAAAGAAATCAGCCGCACCCGTATCTACGATAATAGCCGATTCAATCAGATCAATAACAGTGGAAAGCACCAGCGTAGCCGGGACTAACAAACAGGTGGAGACCACAACAAAATCAAATTCAGAAAAGAAAAAGGCAGTTACTCCGGATTTGGATGCCGGGGCAAATAAAAATGACCTCCCGGATGAAATAACCAAGCCTTCTCAGCCAACTGCGAACTATAAACGACCAAATGATTCGACAAGTGTTAACAGGTCATCAGGTGTTAAAGCACCTGCTGCTATGGAAAAAAGATCCGTTGTTGCTGATGATAAGCAAATCGAAGCGTCTCCGTATTTCAAAACGGAAGACGAATCGAATAAGAGACAACAGGCAAATTATTTTAATGGCCGCATAAAAGATGCAAATAACAACCCTCTTCCATTTGCCAACATTACAAACACCCGGGATAATGTGGGAACATATGCCGACGCACAAGGTAAATTTACATTGGTGTCTCCCGATTCAGTGCTTAATGTGCAGGTCCGTTCCGTTGGTTTTGAAAACAGTACAGTGCAGTTAAAAAATAATGTTGCGAGTAACGATGTAGTCCTTCAGGAGAATAAAGCCGCGCCCGATAAAGTTCTCAGTTTTCAAAAGCCTGATACCAACCGCTCAAGGATGTCAAAGATAAAATTTGAAGAACTGGAACCGGCTGATGGATGGAGCAATTACAATACTTATTTGGCCAACAATATAAATATACCTGAAGACCTGAAAAGAAAGGATGATGTAAAAGGGCAGGTGCAGCTTTCCTTTGAAGTCAACCAGCAGGGTGATCCCATTAATATCAGGGTTGAAAAATCTCTTTGCGTCAAGTGTGATGAAGAAGCTGTCAGGGTTGTGAAACAAGGGCCGAAATGGAAGAAGAAAAATAAAAAAGCAAAACGCATCACCATATCAGTTCCATTTGATACAGAGCAGTGAGTTTCTTATTTTTGGCAAAAGCGAGCATCATGGCGTCAACTTCAAAAGCAGCGACCCAAAAATCTTCTTCCAACTACGTATCAAAAAGGCGAACCCGGTCGAAGGATGCAATTAAGATCAAATATTCAGACAAATCGCCGGGTCAACCCCAACTCATCCCTATCTTCGAGGAGATAAAAGACATGTTGGCCCCATATGAAAAAGGAACAATGAAAATGTTTGGTGGGTCCGATGGGAAAGTGGTACTGGTAAGTAAAAAACCTGTTGAAATTCTTGGCCGCAAAAGAGATGAACTTTGGTTTGCTTCGGCGTTAATACAAAAAGGCTATGTTGGATTCTATTATATGCCGGTGTACGGAGATCCCTCAATAAAGAAGTTGATCAAACCTGAATTGCTTAAATGCTTAAAAGGGAAAGCCTGTTTCTATATAAAAAAATCTGACGAAGAAATTTTTTCACAAATAAAAGAAGCATTGGCGATAGGATATAAAGAATGGCATCAACGTGGCTGGATATAGCTCAACTAATTGGTTTATCATTTAATTTTATTCAATTCATGTCTTAAAAAATTTGTTTGCTATGAGAAAGATCATTTTAGGTATCATCGCGTTCGCAACTACATTTTCCGTAAGTTCCCAGTCCATCAGAATGCCACCTCCAAGCCCTCCGCAAACCATTAAGCAGGATTTTGGCGTTTCTTCCATCGAGCTTTCTTATTCGCGTCCCGGTGTAAAAGGACGTAAAGTTTTTGGGGACCTTGTTCCATATGGAAATGTGTGGCGCACGGGTGCCAATAATGCTACCACAATTGACTTTGCCGATGATGTAACAATTGGTGAAACAAAGGTTCCCGCCGGTAAATATGGTTTACTTACCATCCCCGATAAAGATAACTGGACAATCATCATCACAAAACAGCTGGATGTGACAAATCCTGCTTCTTATAAGCAGGAAAGTGATGTGGCAAGAGTAAATGTGAAGCCCATGACCATGAAGGATAAAATGGAAACCTTCACGATGCAATTTGCCAATGTAAAACCTTCTAGTTGTGAATTGCAGATCATGTGGGAGAATACAGCAGTCGTGCTGCCTATTTCTTCGGATGTCGAAACTGTGGTGATGAAGGAAATTGAGGATGCCATGAATAAAGACAACCGCCCTTATTTCCAGGCAGCTCTTTATTACCTTAACAATGGCAAGGATCTTAACCAGGCGGTCATTTGGTTCGATAAGGCCATTGCGCAGCAACCTGACGGTTATTGGATCTATCACCAAAAGGCAAATGCATTGGCCAAACTGGGAAAGAAGGATGAGGCAAAAGCCACAGCGCAGAAATCAATGGACCTGGCTAAAGAAGCAAAGAATGATGATTACGTTCGTCTCAACGAAAAACTATTGGAACAATTGAAGTAAGATGATGTAACGGACAGTTGAATTACTATTAACTTCCGTTGTGCATCGCCTTTGCGAAGCTCGCACCACCGCTATAGCCTCGGCGCACGCGGTTAGCGAAGCAAGGTCGCACAGTTCGACAGTAACAATTCTGTTCAACAAATGTTGTTTCCAAATATTTTTTTTGGTCACAACGCCCTGGTGAACTGTATTCAAAAATAATCTTCTATCACCCATCTTATTAATTTATGGCCGATAAAAAAGATATTGATTTTACATACACTACTCTTGATAAAATTTTTCGCATATCTATTGGAGAAACTGCAGACTTTAGTGGTGCTATGTACAACGGTGATTTTTCAATGACATTGGAGCAAGCCCAAAGAAAAAAACATGACTTCATTGCTGACCAGCTTGGTATTCATAACGGTACCAGGGTTTTGGAAATGGGCTCGGGTTGGGGACCATTTTTACAGTATGCCACCAAACAAAGAGATGCTAAAATATTAGGTCTCACATTATCCGATGGGCAATATAATGCATGTACAAAAAAGGGATTTGATGTCAGGATCAAAGATTGTCGCACGGTAAAGCCGGAAGATTTCGGAACATTTGATGCTGTAGTCTCCGTAGGGGCATTTGAACATTTTTGTTCCTTAGAGGAATATAAAGCAGGGAACCAGGAAAAGGTTTACAATGATTTTTTTAAAACCGTATCCGATCTTATACCAAAGGGGGGAAGGTTTTTTTTACAAACAATGACCTTCACTGAAAAAATGATCAATGCAAATGATGTAGATATAAAGGCCGATAAAAATTCTGATGCCTACATCCTGGCATTAACGGCAAAGCATCTTCCTGGTTCATGGCTTCCCTACGGAGCTGAAATGATCACAAGAAATGCAGAACCTTTTTTTAAGGTGATCTTTATTAGTAGCGGCAGGTTGGATTATATTGAAACTATCAGGATATGGAGAAAAATGTTGCGGAAATTTGATCTCAAAAAATACAGTTTATATCTTAATGTCCTGTTTCAGCTTGCAAAAAATAAAGAATTCAGGCATTTAATACCGGTATTCAGGATCAGCCCGATCAAAGTTTGTTTTGAGCGTGGACTAATGGATCACTTTAGAATTGTTTTTGAAAAAGTTTAAAATTTTCGGCTTATCCGTTTTGTAATATTGTTTGTTACTGCCCGTTCGGATTTGTAGGGATCGCGCTTGTGCCGCAACCATTCTTCTATGCAAGTTCTCACAAATGCCACACCTGCCTGCCAGGCAGTCCTTCGGACCGGCAGGCAGGGATCCTCACAGATCTTTTCTGTGTATCTTCTTGAAATCTGTGAGAGCCAAATTTGTTGCCGGCGAAACATGAGTCACTCATTGGCAAACTATTCGACAAGTGCGCCAGCCCTTAGGCGCGGGTTTTTTTACAAAGCTCTCTTTTTTTCATTTGGAAGTAATAAATGGAAAATCAGGCTAAATAAAATAACACCAAATGCACCGATAGGATTCAACCAGAGGAAACCCAACTGGAAAAAATCTAGCTTCACAAGAGTAAAGACCGTCAGCACAAGACATTCGGCCAGCAATGCGCCCAGGAAAACAGCAAGACCATTTTTTATTTTTTTAAGAAAGAATGCTACTAAAAAAACACCGAGGATCACGCCATAAAATAATGAACCAAGAACATTTACAGCTTCTATAAGACTATTGCCAATATTGTAAGTGAACATCGCTACCACAATGCAAAATACTCCCCATCCCAACGTATACCATTTTGACCATTGGTACTCTTTTGCCGGTTCAATGGACCGTTTTGAAAAACGCTTATGAATGTCGATCATGGTACAGGAAGACAATGAATGAAGGGCAGCAGCAATGCTTCCCCATGAGGCCAGGAAAATTATCGCTATCAATAATCCCACTAACCCGGCTGGCAAATAGTCCACTACAAAGCGAAGGAAAATGTAGTTGGTATCATTATCATCGCCACCTGAAGCTTTGATCCATTTCGTTACCCTGCCCCGAAGGCTATCCGAACTCTGCTGCAACCTTCGCAGTTCATTTGTCTTAGCATCGACCTGGGTTTTTTCATTAGTCTTTAACGCGGTGGAAAATTTAGCGATCGCCTCTCTTTTTTCCTTGGCGACCAGGAGGTACTGTGCCTGGACCACATTGAAAGAGTCTTTGTATGGAGAATTTTCAAGCCTCGTGATCTGTGTATCATTAAAAAATATCGGGGCCTTATGAAACTGGTAAAATGTAAAAACAAGGGCGCCTATCAATAGGATCAGAAATTGCATCGGTACTTTTACAACCCCATTCATCAATAGACCCAGCCTGCTTTCTTTTATTGAGCTGCCCGTTAAATATCTTCCTACCTGTGACTGATCAGCGCCAAAATAGGATAGCGAGAGAAAAAACCCCCCAATGATCCCGCTCAAAAGATTATACCTGTCATTCCAGTTGAAATTTCCGTCCTTTATACCGGTGGTTATTACGTTCAATTTCCCTAGCGTACCACTTACATGCAGGGCATCAAGGAAACCAATATCGTCCGGCAACATTCTCACAACCAAATAAGCTGCCAGGAACATCCCGGTGAATATGATGATCAGTTGAAGTTGCTGAGTATAGGCTACTGCTTTGGCTCCGCCGGTTACGGTGTAAATGATCAGTAATCCTCCCATAAAAAGATTCGTCCAGTAAATATTCCAGCCAAATAAAGACGAAAGAATAATAGACGGTGCAAACACGCTGATGCCGGTTGACAAGCCGCGGTTCAATAAAAAAAGAAATGAGGTCAGCGTTCTTGTTTTTACATCAAATCTTGTTTCAAGATATTCGTACGCTGTATAAACTTTTAACCTGGAAAAGATAGGAACAAAAAAAATGCACACAACGATCGCTGCCAGGGGTAATCCAAAATAATACTGAACGAAGCGCATGCCATCCGTATAGGCCTGGCCCGGTGCTGAAAGAAAAGTAATGGCACTTGCCTGGGTGCCCATGATGCTAAGTAAGATGAGGCCCCAGTGCATACTACGGTTGGACAGGATATAACCGTCAAGACTATGCGAAGTACGACTTTTATAAAGCCCATAAGCAATCGTCGCGGTAAGCGTGAGGATCAGAACTATCCAATCCAGTGAAGTCATAAAATGAAATTTCAAATAACAAATCCCAATTCCAAATAAAAAACAAATTCTTATTTAATATTCAACTCAAATCGTTCGTTTTGTTTGTAATTATTTGGTTCTTGTTATTTGTTTTGTGCTTTTATTAAGAAAAATATTTAGTGAAAAGGTTGAAAAGAATAATGAGCAGAATTAAAAAAAGAATCACGAACCAATACCACCGGTTCCAGGTTTTGAATACAGGGATCTTATCGTTATCAATGTTCATTTGAAACCTCAAAATACAAATCACAATTCCCAAAAAAAAGTGAAAAATGAAAAATAAAGGTGTCTGATGTTTTTTAAAATTAAATTCCTTCAGCGATTGTTTCTCCGGAATAAAGAAATGGCAATAAAACCGAGCACGATCCCAATCAGTAAACCAATCTTTATTCTCTTAATAAAAAGGCCAATGGCCAGACCTAATAAAATAGCCACTACACCTGCTATATTTCTTCTTGTGATGTCAGCCTGTTGCTCCTTATTCATGTAAATGATTGATCAAAATAATGATTAAAAAGCTTTTTGCTTATTTAAAGCAATGAGATTCGCCATTAAGCGATAGGCCCCGGGAACCCCTGCCGGCAGTTCACGAAAGAAAACGAGGCCTGTATAAACGAAGGTGCCCTTTCCATATTTTGCAATGATCAGGCTACCATCGTCGTTATTCTCACCAGGGTCATGCATAGAAAAGATAGTTTCAAAATGGTCTTTGTCAAAATTTGTTGCATGATAAATACTTCGTTCCTGGACCCATCCATTGAAATCGTTTTGTGTGATCTCATTCGGAAAATGCAAAACAGAATGACCCGGTTTTAAAAATTTTACTTCCGCATTCTCATCAGTGATCCTTGTCCTTGTAATATCGAAATTGTATGGTCCTATCTTCGCCCGGATCGGACCAATGTTGCTGCTTGTATTATATTGTACAATGAGATTTCCTCCCTCATTCACATACTTCATTAGTTTGTCATAATAGCTATTCAGCCATACATCTGTGTTATATGCTCTTACCCCGGTGACGATCGCATCAAACTGGTGCAGATTATTTCTGGAAAGCTCCTTATCACTCAGCAAGGTAATTTCATATCCCATTTGCTCCAGGTCTTCAGGCACTTTATCACCCGCGCCAACGATATAGCCAATCTTTTTGCCAACAATTTTCAGGTCGAATTTCTTCACGGTTAGCAATGCTTCCTTAAAATAGGTGATGTAAGGAATGTGATCGTAGTTAATAGATCTTTGTATAGACCCGCCATGATTGGAGTCCGGCGCCGTGTTTATTTTGTAAACCTTTGCATTTAATTCTTTGTCGGCAATCGTTTCAGTATAGAGTTGATTCTTACTTAACGATACACTCCCGATCAGCAAAGGCAATGTATCGGTTTGCATAGTCGATGTTTGAAAAGCGGTAGTAGCCGGAGAGGGGATCGTCACCGGTTTATTTGCAAAAACAGAAATTTCAATACCGGTTTGTTTTTCCGTCTTTATATATACAGGATCAAAATCCCTGAAAGTCACAGGGGGAACTATAACAAGTGGTTCATACATTTCGCCTTTTACCGGGTCAGTAAATTTGTATTTTACAGGTTTTGAAAAACTGAGATCCTGGCCTTCAATATTAATCGTGAAATTAACTGCGTAGGCCGGGTCAACATCAGGTTGCCCTATCTTTTGCTGGTCCTTTACATTAAAATATCCCTCCTCCATTTTATTTTGTAGCCAATAGGGCTGAGTAATCGGTTTTGTCGCAGGCACATAAAACATTTTTCCGAGAGTCACATTCTTATTTTTAACAAGAGGTAGATCAAAGGTCGAATCCAGGGCATCAATAGAAATTTTTTTAAGTGAAGCATTAACTCCCATTCGATTGTTCAATAGAAAATTGATCCGTATAGAATCTGTCTGAACCGCAAACTGTTCAGATGTTGTCGCGTCAAGAAATAAGCCACTGCATTGCCCGATCAACTCTTGCACTTCTTTGAGTTTTTGATTCTTCCAATACCCATCAGGTAGCCTGCTTATTGCCTGGTAAAGTTCTACCAATCCTTTCACCGAGTTTTCGGGGTGAAGAAGATCAAATGAAGTGGCGAGTTGGTCGATCATTTTTGAAATAACTTCTCCTCCTTCCACTTTTTTCCATGTCAGTTCCACGTCATCCATCAGATCATTTGCCGGTGCAGGTCCACCTGTAGTTTTAAAATACTCAAGGGCTTCACCTCTTGAAGCCGACGCCCCAAAACCCTGGCTTTTATGATTGCTTCGGCTGATCGCCGCAATTTCTCCATAGCTTTTTCCAAGAAGGGGATTGTAACCACCTACATCAAATTTGAATTGATCAGGACTGGTTGTATTCATATTTCCGAAATTGAAAGTATTCCACAAAATTCTTTTCGGCTGCCAGGTCTTTACATATTCTAATTGTCCAGGAAAACGATTGGGATCCGCAGCAGCCGTGAATGCCTCATTGGCAAGGATCGCAGAGGCTGTATGCTGACCATGTCCACCTTCCCCGGTTGTTGGAAAACGCGTAATGATGACATCCGGTTGGAATTTTCTTATCACCCACACAACGTCGCTCAGGATCTTTTCCCGGTCCCATTTTGTGAATGTTTCCTGCGGGCTTTTTGAATATCCGAAATCAAAGGCTCTTGTAAAAAATTGTTCAGCACCGTCAATTCTTCTTGCTGAAAGCAATTCCTGTGTTCTTATTAATCCCAGTTCAATTCCCTGTTCATCACCGATCAGGTTTTGTCCTCCATCACCTCTTGTCAACGATAAATAGCCCGTCCTGTACATCCTGTCTTTGGAAAAATAGGCAAGTAACCTTGTGTTCTCATCGTCAGGATGCGCTGCCACATAAAGAACCGAACCAAGTACATTCAATTTGCGAATGGCAAGATACATGTCGGCGGATGTCCAGGTAGCAGGCGGTTGGGAAAATGAATATTGAATAAAGAATAAGAAACAGGCGAACAACGGAAGTTTTCGTGTCATCGGCAAGATTTATTCGGCGAATATAGTAGCTATTTGGCAAGTGGATAAGACCGCCTGAATAAAATTAGGCCACGTTTAACAGGGGCTAATGAATTAGCATCTAATTGGAAACGGAGTTCGCCTCAGCCCGAAGCGTAAGTAAATCTTCGTGTCGACAATTTCTCACGCAAAGACTGCAAAGAAGAAGTGCAGAAGCCGCAAAGACTCTAAGTTTTTAAGTCTCCCCCTTTGGGGAGATTTAAAGGGGCTATTGTCCCACCAAAAACACGGCATTGCAAAACATCAGTTTGCCATTCTCCCAGAAATCACGGAACAATACATTGTCTGCGAGATAAGTAATAGAACCATTTCCCACATTTTGCACTCCGAATAGCAATCCATCTTTTAATCTTGGCTTCAACCTGTAGCCAACAAACCCTGCCACAGGTTCATCTTTTCTCACGATGCCGACATTCCATCCATCCTTCATGAAACCATAAATATTATCATCCTGTTTTAATGTGTAATAATAATTTGGATAACCAAAAGCAAGAGGATGAGTGTTGTCGAGCTCTACTTTATAGATTGATCCTGCAGTGATGTTAGCTACTGGTTCCCGCTCGCGATCCTCGTACTTATGCAAGGCCGTATAAATTGAATCTTTTTTATCTCCATCGTCCGATGCCTTTTTTATTTTGATGGTCCAGTCCAATTTTGATAATTGTAAAACGGCATTTTCCAGCGCGATCACCTTTCCACCCTTGTTGACCCAATTGTGAAATTCTTCAGCGCTGTTTTTATCGGACAAAAAAGAATAATAACCATCCGGCATAATCAATAGATCAAATGAATTCCAGTTCACACGTGAGAGGCTGTTGAGATTGATGAGAGTGATGGGATAATTCAATTCACGTTCAAACAGGAACCAAATCTCGCCGGCTGCATTGGAACTTACGCCCGGACCGGTCACCAATGCGACCCTGGGCGGTTTTATATAATGAACTTTTGAACTGCCAAAATCAAACCCTTTGTCAACAAAACCTGTAGAGATAGGATAAAGTGTCGTATTATTCTCACTGCAAACTTTTCGCACAGTTTCCCATGCCTTGGCATTGTTACTTGTTCTTAAAATCAAAATGGTGCCACGGTCAAATTTGGTTCCGTTCAGTTCAAAAGGTTCTTCTGCATATCTCAGTTTGATCCCCTGGTTCAATAACTGGGCAACTGTTTTTGCTGTCTGTAATCCTTTCCATGGCAAAACAAATCCATAACTGCTTGTTGTATCCCGGGCGGTTTTTACCGGTTCTTCCCATGGGCCTGCAGAAGATAGACTTTGCTTTGTGGCATACGCATTCAAACCGTAAACATACGGTACTGACCAGGCGGTAATGTCATAAGTGACTGAATCGACCAGTTTACTGTTAGGGTCAAATAATACCTTGATCAATGTTGATCTCGGCTGCACAGCACTGACAAGAATATCATTTCCATCAAATGAAAAATTTTCAGTTTTGCGGCTGTTGTAATTGTATCCACTGGCTGTACCCGATTTCGCTGCACTATAAACGATCTTATTTCTGTCAAGCAATTGAAGGAAAGATCTTATTCTTTCTTTATCACCCGGTGCATTTTTTATGATGTATGATTTATAATCACCAACTCCAGTTGTCACCGCATCATTAAAAAATTTATGAAATTCTTTTATCAGCTTGCCTGCGTTTTGCGAGGCTATTTCAATAGTACTTAATGACGTCGTGTAGTGATGTGTAGCCCGATCAGCAAGCGTTAATGTATCACCATCTTCCTGCATTACCGCAAGACCACTGGCGCCATTCCCCGCTTGTTCATAGGTCATGCCTATTGCACCATTATAAACGGGGTAAGTATCGCCATAGGAAGGATAATACAGATCGAATTCTTCCTTTGTAAAATAAAGCCAGCCATTTTGATCGAAATACCTTGCATGGTTCTTTCCGATCGTTACCTGGAAATCTCTTTGCCATTGAGTGATCACTTCATGATAGGGTTGAGCAGCAGGAGCAAAATAATAAGGGTTGTTGATGCCCTGTTCGTGATAATCGACATGGATCTGCGGTAACCACTCATTGTATAGTTTCAATCTTTGCTGTGATTCAACCTGGGTCTGCCACGCCCAGTCACGGTTGAGATCAAAATTATAGTGATTGGTTCTGCCCCCTGGCCAGGGTTCTTCATGTTCTCTTGCAGTAAGCGATGGATTCGATACTTTGCCAACGATCGTATTGAACCAATTCACATACCTGTCGCGACCATCAGGATTGATACATGGATCGATCGCAACCAGGGTGTTCTTTAACCACTCTTTTGTTTTTGTATTTGAAGGATCAACCAATGCATATAACACCATCATGGCAGCTTCGGTAGAGGAAGCCTCATTGCCATGAACATTATAACTAAGCCAGACGATGACAGGAGTATTTTCAACGGCGGCCTCCTTATCCAGACTTTGATTAGCCAGCCGCATATTATTTTTGCGGATATTTTCGAGGTTTTGAATATTCCCGGATGTAGAAACAAAAGCAACCATTAACGGACGACCTTCATTGGTTTCTCCATATTGTTGAAGTTTGACCATGGAAGAGGCGTTGGCGGCCACCTGCTGAAAATAGGCTACTACCTTCCAGTGGGGAGTGAAATGTGTTCCCGGTTTGTAACCTAAAAACTGTTCGGGTGATCTTAATTGAGCATTTATTGAGGTGAATAAAATAAGTAATAAAAAGAACGAGATGGCTTTTATCATGTTATCAGGTTTATCCGGCAATTTATGAAACGGCACCGATTTAAAGCCGGCACCAGAGGTAAAGTTTTCAAGATTGGTTTTCGATTGGCTTAGTAATTTTAGATATGAAAAAATTATTCATTGGATTTCTTTTATTGATTGGTTTTTCTCTTGCCTGCCATTCCCCAAAAAAGACAGCAGTTGAAAGCTTAAACATCAAGCCCTTTCAATTCAGTGTTCAGAAAAAAGTTATTTGCGGGAATGGAGCTGTGGTTTCAGCACATCCCCTGGCAAGTAAAGTTGGTGTTGAAATTTTAAAACAAGGGGGCAATGCTATTGATGCAGCGATTGCCACGCAATTAGCACTTGCAGTTGTTTATCCGGGTGCAGGTAATATTGGCGGTGGCGGTTTTATGGTGGCAAGGTTAAGTAACGGAAAGTTGCTTGCACTTGATTACAGGGAGACGGCGCCGCTCCATGCCGACCGCGATATGTATTTGGATGAAAAGGGAAATGTGGAAACAGGCAAAAGCCTTAATGGGCATTTGGCGTCGGGTGTACCGGGCACTATTGCGGGATTGTTTGCTTCTGCTAAATATGGAAAACTTTCATTTGATAAACTGATCCAGCCGGCGATTGACCTGGCGGAAAAAGGTTTTGCACTCACAGACGGGGAAGCTGCGTCGTTCAACAGTATTCAAGATGATCTGAAGCAGTATAACACCGTCACACCCGTGTTTGTAAAAGAGACCGGCTGGAAAGCTGGCGATACGTTAGTTCAAGTTGACCTTGCCAATACTTTAAAACGTATTCGCGATGCGGGAGAAAAAGGTTTTTATGAAGGTGAGACGGCAAGACTTATTGTTGAAGAAATGAAGAGGGGAGGAGGCATCATAACTCCCCAGGATTTGAAAAATTACAAAGCGAAATTCAGGGAACCTCATGTTTTTGATTACAAGGGGTATAAAATTGTCGGTATGCCAATGCCAAGTAGCGGGGGAATTTTAGTGCACCAAATGATGAAGATGATCGAAGACAAAGATATAGCTGCTATGGGTTTTCAAACTGCCGCTTCGGTACAGTTAATGGCAGAAGTAGAGCGAAGGGCTTTTGCTGATCGTGCAGAATATATGGGCGATGCTGATTTTTATAAAGTGCCGGAAAAAATGTTAGTGAGTGATGAATATTTAAAACAAAGAATGAAAGACTATGTAGCGGGCGTTGCGGGCGATAGTAAGAAAATTCAACCGGGGGACCTGCCCAAAAAGGAAAGTGAAGAAACCACTCATTTAAATGTGATTGACAACGATGGAAATGTGGTAGCGGTGACAACGACACTGAATAATTCATATGGGAACAAAACAGTAGTAGCTGGTGCGGGCTTTTTTTTAAATGATGAAATGGATGATTTCAGTGCGAAGCCGGGAGTTCCCAATTTATATGGCGCTGTTGGAGGCGAGGCGAATGCAATTGCACCAGGTAAACGAATGCTGAGTTCTATGGCGCCGACAGTTGTTTTGAAAAATGATAAACCCTATCTCGTTGTTGGAACACCAGGAGGGACAACCATTCCGACTTCTGTATTTCAAACCCTCGTCAATGTTCTTGAATTCAATATGACGACGGAAGATGCCGTGTACAAACCAAAGTTTCATCACCAGTGGTTACCTGATACTTTAGACATTGAAAAAGGATTTGACGAAGATGTCAGGGCAGCTTTGGAAAAAATGGGATACAAAACAAAACAGCGTGGTGGCATCGGGAGAACAGAAGCGATCAAAGTTTTGAGTGACGGAAGATTCGAAGCAGTAGGGGATATTCGTGGTGATGACGACGCAGAAGGATATTGATAACTCCGTCCTTTAGGACGGAGATCAAAGAGTAACAAAATAATAAAAAAGACGTATGAACAGCTTAGGTGAAGAATACCTGTCAACGGTGATCCGCAGGTTAAAATATTATAAAGAGTTAGGGGAAAGAACATTTGAACAAATTGAAGAAAAAGATTTTCATTGGCAGCCCTCTTCTGAATCGAATAGTATCGCTGTTATCATTCAGCATCTCGCAGGGAACATGCTGAGCCGCTGGACAAATTTCTTAACTGAAGACGGCGAAAAGGGCTGGCGTGACAGGGATGATGAATTTGAAGTACATAATTATTCCAGGCAACAACTGATCGATCTCTGGAACAAAGGCTGGACTTGTTTTTTAGAGGCACTTGCATCTTTAAAGGAAGCGGACCTTCTAAAAACAATTTATATCCGCGATGAATCTCTCTCAGTAATCGATGCGATCAACAGGCAACTTGCTCATTACCCGTATCATATCGGGCAGATCGTGTATATCGGCCGACTCATTAAAAACAAGGATTGGGCAAGCTTGTCGATTCCCAAAAAAGGCTCACAGCAATATAACCAGGGAGATCATGTAAAGGACCCTGCAAAAAAATTTTCCCGTTAATATACCCCCGGCAGCGTTGCATAAATAAAAATTAATCTCTATTTTTAACCTCTTAAAATCCTCTCATTACAACGACTGGTTCCTTTGCAAAGCCGTTGGTTCCCATATTCAGGCCGGCATCGAAAAATCATTAATATTCAACGGATACAGATAAACACTGACCAGGTATCATCATGAAAAAGAGCACAACTTTTTTTGCGGCTATATTTTGCTGGGTTACCATTTTTTCCCAGGTACAGTTTGGGATTTTTGGCGGCCCTCATATTTCATCAACCACTTACTCTATAAAGAGTGCAACGCAACCAACAGATACTAAGGTTGGATTTCACCTGGGAGCAGGTTATAAAATTCCTTTTGACGGCATATTGTTTTTTAGTCCCTCCATTTCATATGCCATGAGAGGCTATAAAGTTCAGTTTAATCAACCTTCATTTCCTCCTGATCTGCTGGCGATCGACAACAATACTACTTTTCACGAGATCGACGTTGATCCTTTATTGCAATTCGATCTTAGCAAAAAGGCGAGTCACCCTTTTATTAAGATAGGCCCCTCTTTTAATTTTATTTTATCGGGCAAGGAAAACTATAACCTGGCAACCGGTGAATCTGTTGATCGTAATATGAAATTTAGTACTACTAACAGCTACGGTCGTTATAATGCCTCTCTTGTTGGACAATTCGGATTTGAGACGTCACGAGGCTTTATCATTTATGCTTATTATCTGCGAGGCCTTATCAGTATGAATAACGAAGAACAGGGCCCTTCTATTTATAATTCCATGTATGGTATTACCCTCGGCAAATTCCTAAAATCAAGGAAACAATAATCGTCAGGTATGTTGAAAAGCAGGATGATATTTTTCAAGGGTCTTTCTTAAAAATTCCCTGTCAAGATGAGTATAGATCTCTGTGGTCGTGATGCTCTCATGACCCAGCATTTCCTGTACGGCTCTAAGATCTGCGCCACCTTCTATTAAATGAGTAGCGAAAGAATGACGAAAAGTATGAGGCGAAATATTCTTTTTGATCCCGGCTTTCTTCACCAGGTCCTTTATGATCAGGAAGATCATTACCCTCGATAATTTACCTCCCCTGTTATTAAGAAATAAAATGTCTTCGTTTCCGGCCGATGCTGTTGTGTGTACCCTTATCTTGTTTTTATAAATATTGATAAACTTCACAGCGCTTTTACCAACCGGCACTAGCCGCTCTTTGTCGCCCTTGCCAATTACACGGATAAAACCTACTTCAAGATGTAAGTTGGATATTCTTAGATTAACGATCTCGCTCACACGAAGGCCACAGCTATACATTGTTTCCACTATGGCTTTGTTGCGGCCGCCTTCCGGTTTGCTAAGATCTATTTGTGAGAGAACATTTTCTATTTCCTCGAAACTTAAAATATCGGGCAATGCTCTTTTCAATTTTGGCGCTTCAAGCAGGAAGGTGGGATCTTTTGTCGCAATATTTTCTAACAGGCAATATTTATAAAATGCCCGGATACCCGAAATGATCCTTGCCTGCGAAGTAGCATTCAGACCTAATTCAACGATCCATTTCAGAAACTTTTCAAGATCTTTTAATTGGACCTCTTTGGGGGTTTTTAAATTGTTTGATTGCTGAAAATATCCTGTTAGCTTTTCAATGTCGCGCAGGTAAGCTTCCACTGAATTATCTGAAAGAGATTTCTCAAGTTGCAGGTACGCTTTGAATCCTTTTTTGTACGGTTCCCACATAAGGTAATTTTGAAATTGGGAAATTTCCAATTGGGAAAATTTAATTTCAAAATTTCCCATCCCGATAGTTATCGGGACCAAAATCCCAAAATCTTAAAGAGCAATATTCTTTTCCAGTGTCTTCCACTCCCCATCAATTTTCACTTTAGCCCAAATGCGGCTGCGGGTAATGTTTACCGAGTCCAGTGTTTCATGGATCGCATCAAAATCAAAATCCAGCTCCTTGCCAAAGGTCATCGATGTTTCTTTATCATTTCCGATATCTTCCACAAAAAGATTTCCTTTATCCGTATAAGCGAGCAAACTATCTGCAACGGAAAACTTAGGGTCAAAACTATTGATGGCGGTCGTGGATTTCCTGAAGCTGCTTTTTTTAGCATACGATAGTTTCAGAAAATATCCTCTCCCGTTCTCACAGGTATTAAATACAAGTAAGGCGTAGCTTGTGTCTTTGATATAGCATCTTGTATAATCTTTGTTCAGCCTGTATTCAAACGGGATGTTTTTATTTTGCCCGATAAACCCCCAGGTGAGCGTATCTCCACTACAGTCTTTTGCGCTGATAAAAACATAGGGTTTCAGCTTATTGTTATTGTCAATGAATTTCAGGCTATCCTGCATACAAACAGTATCGCAAAAGGATGGCTTCATTGTGGTTGAATTTTTATTATTGCAGGACAAAAAAATGATCACAGCAGACAGGACAATAATAGACTTTAAATACATGGTCGGTTTTTATATCCAACAAAAATAGACTTAATGCCGAAAAGTTGTTACGTTATGTTATTTGAGCGATTATTTCTACTACCTTCGATATTAACATGTGAGTATGCCTGTTGTTAACCTTAGGTCATTTAAACAAAGAGTCCGGCACCGAAAGAGAGCTTACAAAAGGTTTCTGAGTCATCTTGTAACGGATCCCCCCAAAGAACTTGATCAACTAGCGTCCATCGTTGAAAATGAGACATGGAGAGAGGTGGATTGTCTTACCTGTGGTAATTGTTGCAAAACAATGACACCTACTTATACAGAAAAAGACATGAAAAGGATCTCGGCACATTTGAATATGACAGTGCAGGAGTTTAAAGACAAGTGGTTGTATAAACAGCGTAGTACGGGCGATTGGCTGAATAAAGCCACCCCTTGCCAGTTTCTTGATCTCAAGACCAATATGTGTTCCATTTATGAAGTGAGACCGGCTGATTGCGCGGGATTCCCCCATTTTTCGAAGAAGAAAATGGTATACTACATGCATGTGCACAAACAAAACCTGGAATATTGTCCCGCCACCTATCGGATGGTTGAAAAAATGATGGAGAAATTAAAACCGCAAAGCTAATTGCCTTTCATGTTTGAAAACTCCCCCATTTCTTCTATCTTCTACCTTCTATCTTCTATCTTCTATCTTCTATCTTCTATCTCCTCTTCCTTCATAGAAACACATCCTCGATCAGGAAGTATTCCGGCTCGTTCTTACGATTTAATACGATCGAAAGTATATCAAACTGCACATGCCGGTATTGTTGATTTTGAAAAAGAAATTCATCAGCAGCCTTCAGCAGGTATTTGAATTTTTTTTTCGTTACACTTTCTTCAGGATATCTCAGCTCCGACGATTTTAAGGATTTCACTTCAATAATTCGAAGCAATTCATTTTTGATCGCAATGATATCAATTTCATAACGTGAATACCGCCAGTTGCAATGAAGGATCTCGTAACCTTTTTTTGTAAGATAGCTTACCGCCATCTGTTCCGCTTCCTTTCCCAACTCGCTGTGTGAGGCCATATGCTATCTTTACTTTAAAATACAAAACTTCGACGATGGCCAGGAACGAATCTTCCATTTACAAGCTGAAAGGAGTTATCAGGAACTACGATTGGGGAGGAGTTGAGTTTCTTTCCAAGTTATTGTCGCGTTCAAATCCCAAACATGAGCCCATGGCTGAATATTGGTTGGGTGCTCATGATTCTGATTCGTCAATTCTTGTTACAAAAAATGATGAAATCGGGTTAAATAAATTCATAGAAAAAGATAAAGAGAATGTCCTTGGTAAAACGGTCTCAAAAAAATTCGGAAGGCTGCCATATCTTTTAAAAATTCTTGATGTCAGGGATATGCTTTCGATCCAGGTTCACCCGGCAAAACACGAAGCAGAAACTGAATTTGCAAGAGAAAATAAGGAAAGGATTACCTTAAATGCCCCACACCGCAATTACAAGGATGACAATCACAAGCCAGAATTAATGGTGGCGCTGGGTGATTTCTGGTTGTTGCATGGTTTCAAGTCCGTCGATAAATTAACGATGACACTTAGAAATATTCCTGAATTAAAGCCTTTGTTGGAGATTTTTGATGCTACTGGTTATGATCAGCTTTACAAGACGGTGATGGAGATGCCGCAGGAATCGGTAAATCAATTGTTGAAGCCTGTGCTTGATCGCATCGTACCTCTTTATCAGGAAAACAAACTAAAGAAAGATCAGGAGGATTTTTGGGCCGCCAGGGCCGCTCTTACATTTAATGAACCAGGCAAGATCGATCGTGGCATTTTTTCTGTTTATTTTTTGAATCTTTTGCATGTGAAGGCTGGTGAAGGTGTTTTCCAGGATGCAGGCATGCCACATGCTTACCTGGAAGGACAGAATGTTGAGATCATGGCTAACTCCGATAATGTCCTAAGGGGCGGCTTAACCAACAAACATATCGATGTAAAGGAATTAATGAAGCATATAAGTTTTGAAGAGACGATCCCCAATGTTCTTCATCCTCAAAAAATAAATGAGAGTGAGAAATTATACAGAACCGCGGCCCCCGATTTTAAATTAAGTTCCTTTTCATTAGAAAAAGGGAAGACGTCATCATTTGAATCCGCAACCGGGGAGATCGTTTTGGTCATCAACGGCGATGTGTCGATATCTACGGGACTTGATGAACTTGAATTGCACCAGGGAGAAGCGGCTTTTATAACAAATCATCAATTCGTTAATTTGAATGCGATCTCAAAAACTTACCTGTTCAGGGCTTCTGTGCCAGTGCACGGTGGTGAATAATCTGCAAACCGACTTTGCTTCAATTCATTTATTTTTGTATTTCCTTTAAACACTTACATAGTTTGAAATATGAAAAATAAAAAAACCACTATTCTTGTTTTCGTTCTATTAATAGTAGCCGCGGCTCTTTATCGTGTTTGGGATAACAGGCCGTGGGGATTTGCACCCCAGATAGCTATGGCCCTGTTTGCAGGCTCAGTGATCAAAGACAAACGATTTTCTTTTCTTGTTCCGATTTTTTCTATGCTGATATCAGATGTTTTATACCAGTTTTTATATTCACGGGGCTTAACGGAAATAAGAGGTTTTTATCATGGCCAATGGGTAAATTATATTTTGTTCACAGCCATCACAGCTATCGGGTTTTTTATTAATAAAAATAAGGTCGGCTCCATTATAGTTGGCTCGCTGGCAGGCGCATTGTTCTTTTACATCGCTTCCAATTTTTTAGACTGGATCGGTGGCGGACTCGACATTAACAATCAACCTTACCCAAAAACATTTGATGGATTGATGAGTTGTTATGCGGCAGGTCTTCCCTTCTTAAAGGGCAGCGTTTTGGCAACCTTACTGTTTAATGGAATTTTCTTTGGCTGTTACCATTTATTTAACCGTTATAGTTTAAGATCGGACAAAGCATTGCAAACGCAAAAGAATTAAGTAAGCTTCAGACTTTGTAAGTTTTCAATGATCCGGTCGTATGTCTCTTCCCGGGGCAGTGGTTCAGGAGTAAAAGGTGATCCTATCACCTGCTCATAAAGTTCAATGTATCGTTTTGAGATCGTATTCACCCAATCATGGCTCATTTCAGGCACTGTTTGTCCTTCCTTCCCCATAAAATTATTGGCAATAAGCCATTCCCTTACGAATTCCTTGCTTAATTGTTTTTGTTTTTCACCTTTCCGCTGTCTTTCTTCAAAACCATCTGCATAAAAATATCTTGATGAATCAGGGGTATGAATTTCATCCATCAAATAGATCGTGTCATCGATCTTCCCAAACTCATATTTTGTATCGACCAGGATCAATCCATGCTTCGCAGCAATTTCTTTTCCCCGCTTAAATAATTTCAATGCATAGTCTTCTATTATATTCCATTCATCTTCGGTGGCCAGATCTTTTTCAATGATCTCTTCTTTTGAAATATCCTCGTCATGCCCTGCTTCCGCCTTTGTTGAAGGCGTGATGATCGGTAAAAGAAAGAGATCATTTTCCTTCATTCCATCGGGCATGGCTACTCCACACAATTTTCTTTTTCCCGAAGAGTACGTTCTCCAGGCATGACCCGTTAGATTGCCACGAACCACCATTTCAATTTTAAAAGGCCTGCATTTTTTTCCGATAGAGGCGGTGGGGGCGGGCACGCTTATTAACCAGTTAGGGCAAATGTCCTTCGTAGCATTCAACATGTAAGCTGCAATTTGGTTCAACACCTGTCCTTTAAAAGGGATCAGCTTTGGTAGGATGACATCAAAGGCAGATATCCGATCGCTGGCGATCATGACCAGCCACCTGTTGTCAATTGTGTACACATCACGAACCTTGCCCTGGTAAAATTTTGTTTGATTTGGAAAAGCGAATGCTGTCATGGTTCGAATATAGTAAACACTTACTCAAAACAATTTGAGATTTTGCAAATTCTTCTTTGGTATAAATTAAATTTTCAGATAAAAAAATCAATTCTTACTTTTCGGACTGAATTCCTTTAAAACACTGTTATATGAGAAAAAGCTACCGCGATTTTGTTGCATGGCTGATTGCTTGCATCTTTTCGATCTCTGCTTTTGCACAAAATGTTACGCTTACCGGATCCATAAAGAACAACTCCACCAAGGAAACACTACCTGCTGTTTCGGTTTTAGTAAAAGGTACCAACCAGGGTACCTACACCGACAGTAAAGGAGATTTTAAACTCACCGTAGCTAAGCTGCCGGTAACACTCGTTATCAGTTCTGTTGGTTTTGAGGACAAGGAGATCCCGGTAACTGATGCCTCTGCTATTGATGTCGAGCTTACTCCGGCTGCCACATTGGGGCAGGAAGTTGTCGTTGCAGCCACCCGTACTCCACAACGCATATTAGAATCACCGGTTTCCATTGAGCGGATGAGTAGTCGCGATATTAAGAATGCAGCGGTGCCAACTTATTATGATGCTATTGCCAATTTGAAAGGCGTTGACCTCACTACATCTAGTCTTACTTTCCGCACACCCAGCACACGGGGTTTTAATGGCAGCGGCAATCTTAGGTTTAATCAATTGATAGATGGAATAGATAACCAGGCACCGGGTCTCAACTTTGCCGTGGGCGGCATCGTAGGACCAACATCTCTTGATGCTGATAATATGGAATTATTGCAGGGTGCCTCTTCTGCTTTGTATGGTTCGGGAGGTATGAACGGTACCTTACTTATCAACAGCAAAAGTCCATTCAAATATCAGGGATTGAGTTTTGAAATAAAGCAGGGCATGATGCATACCGATGGAAAAGAGAGACCGCTTTCTCCTTATTATGATTGGGCTGTTCGCTGGGCTAAAAAAATAAATGACAAATGGGCTTTCAAGCTCAGTGCGCAATATCTCCAGGCCCATGATTGGCAGGCGCAGGATTACAGCAATCTTGATAGAAATAATGTGTTCAGCTCGCCGAAAGCCGGGGACAGGACTTCAGACCCTAACTATGACGGTGTAAATGTTTTTGGCGATGAAGTAAGTGCGAACATGTATCAGTTTGGCCAGGCTTATACTGCCACTATTGAAACCAACCCGTTATCAGTAGCCTTTGCCCAAACAGCCAGCGGAGGTGCTACTTCAAGTATCACCCAGTTAACAAATCTGTTTTTGGGCAATAATCCAACTCCTACTCAACTGGGGGCGTATTTTACGGGCCTGAATACTTTTGTGACCGGTGCTGTAGGCGGTGGCCTTATTACGCCCGACCAGGGTGCGCAATATTTTTCGGCAATGCAGGGTTTTGTTCCAATAAACCTCGGATTTAATAATAATACCATATCCCGTCAAAATGTATCGAGAACAGGATATGAAGAAAAATATCTTGTTGACTATAATACTTACAACCTGAAATTAAATGGAGGGATCAATTATAAGATCAATGATAATGTAGAAGCTTCTTTGATGGCTTATTGGGGTACAGGAACAACTGTATACACCGGCGCAGACAGATACGCGATAAAGAATTTAAAAATGGGGCAGTACAAATTAGAGTTTAAAGGAAAGAATTGGTTTTTGCGAGCATACACGGTACAGGAAAATTCGGGTGATGCGTATACTGCTACCACTGCCGCGATTTTCATAAACAGGGCATGGAAAACCGATCAGGCCTGGTTTACTACATATACAGCTGCTTATAATGAAGCTATAAGGACATTGGGGTATTCTCCAATACAAGCTAATAGCGCTGCCAGGGCAGCGGCAGACGCAGGAAGATTCTTGCCGGGCACTTCGCAATACCAAACTGCTTTTCAAGATGCAAAAAATACAACCATCGGTAAGGGCGGAGCAAAGTTCGACGACAGGACAGATATGTATCATTACGAGGGACAGCTGAACCTGACTCAGTACGTAAAATTTGCCGAAACTCTTGTAGGCGCAAGTTTTCGCCAGTTTCGCCTTAACTCACATGGAAGCATTTTTGCTGATACAGCAGGTGTGATACCTATTAACGAGGTTGGTGCATATATTCAACTACAACGCTGGTTGATCAATGATCGTTTGAAATTGACGCTTTCAGGTCGCTATGATAAAAACGAAAACTTTGATGGTCGTTTTACGCCGCGGGCCACAGCTTTGATAAAAGTCGCAAAGGATAATAATTTCCGAATATCTTATCAGCAGGCGTACCGGTTCCCCTCCACGCAGGATCAATATATCAATTTGCTGACAGGGGGCGCCAATCAATTAATTGGAATGGGCCAGGTGTTCAGATCATATTTTGCATTCGATACTAAACCTGCGAAAACAGCAGAAAGCGTTACCGCATACAGAAATGCTTTAGCTGCCGGAACCCTTAATCCCGGGTTGCTTGTTAATGCTGACTATCCTGATCTGAAACCAGAAACAGTTAATTCTTATGAAATAGGCTATCGCGGATTGTTCACAAAAAAATTATTAGTGGATGCTTATGTATATTATAGCGAATACAAAGATTTTATCGCGAGAGTGGCTGTGGGCAGGGGAGAATCTGCGAGCTCTAATCCGGCTGTTGAATTGCAGGAATTAGCAAGTCCTTTTACAACAAATAATTATTCATTTGTGGTCAACTCTCCAACGGGTGTCAATGCGATAGGCTGGGGGATAAGCCTCGATTATGAGGCCGCGCGAGGTTATCATATTTCAGCAAATGTTTCGGGAGATAAATTAAATGATGTGCCGACAGGATTTGTAGCATTTTTTAACACGCCCAAGGTCAGATATAATATTGGCCTGAGTAATGATAGATTGTATAAGAATGTAGGATTTAATATCGTGTGGAGGTGGCAGGACGAATTATTATGGGAAGGAACTTTCGGAACAGGCACCATCCCTCACTATGGAACCCTTGATGCGCAGGTGACATGGAGATTGCCAAATAGCAAGACCCAGTTCAAAATCGGTGCCTCCAACCTGCTGAACAAATACTACAGGAGCGCTTTTGGAAACCCCGAAGTAGGAGGATTATATTATGTAAGCTTTGGGTACAATCTGTAAAGAGATCAATTTTTTGGAAGGGCTGTCTCAAAAGGCCACTTTAGTAGATAGGCCGCAAAGACTCAAAAACACAAAGTTTTGTAATTAAGTTTTATTTTCTTCGCGCATTCTTTGTGCCTTGGTGGCAAAATAACAGTTTTGGGACAGCCTCTTTTTTTGGTGGCCTTATCTTTCAGTTCAGCTGTTTAGTCGTTTCGCCCAACGATACTCCATTTTGATAGACCTGCATGGTGTATGTACCGGAAAGAAAGTTGTCGGGTTGAATTGTATAAACAAGTTTTTTCCGTTCGCCCTTGTTGTATTCAAAATGAACTTTTACTGTATAAGCCTTCGTTCCTTCCGTTTTTGAATCAAAATGATCGGGTGCCCAGACATCGGTTTGCAAGACTTTGTTATCAGGCTGAAGTATCACGACATATACATCGTACGATGCAGTGTTTGCAATATTATTTTGGAGGGTGAACGAAAAGATTATTTTGTCAGCTTTTCTTGCTGATGTTACTTCTGTTTCCTTGTCCCTGGATTTTGTCGTAACAATTGAAAGGCGCATATCGGAGGCAATAAAGATCGAGGCTTCATTGATAGTTTCGGTGAGTTCCTTATTCTCATTTGTTATTTTCTCGACATTATCCTGGAGGCCTTTCATTTCATCATTCAACTGTGCCAGCATACCATTCAATCTTGTTCGCTCTGTTTCGAGGTCTGTATTCTGCGCTTTCATTTCTTCTATTCTTTCCTGGTATTCTGAAATGAGCTCTCTCGCCTTTTTGAGATCCGCATTTGTCGCGTTCCTGTTTTTTAAAATATCGCCAATTTGCCGGCGAAGCTCGAAGATCTTTGACCTGGTCGAATCTAAACTTCCTTTCAGCGAATCTGTCAGGGTCTTTGTGGTGTCAAGTTCACGCGTTTTTTCCGTGAATAATGTTTGAAGAGAATCCCTGACCGCTTCCTGCGTGGCCATCGTGTCTTTTACCAACACCTGGGCCGGGTGGGTGCTGTAACGGGATTTATCATACAAATGATAGATCCACGTACCCATTAGACCAATAGAAACTAAAAGGAGTAAAAGATTTTTCGAGTCCCTCATAGGTTAGCCAGGAAGTTGCTCTGTGTTTAGCAAATATAACTTGGAAGTTAACGCATTTATATTTAAGAAATGATACTGTAGTATATATTCTGCATTCTATATTCTATACTCTGATCCTTACTTTGCGACAGTCTGATCAACATATGCAGATATCCAACCCACCTGGCCGTTCTTTACGAGATAGAATTGTTTTCCCTCATAAAGAGATTGAAATTGTCGCATTACTTTCAATAAAAGCCCTGTGCCTCCCAGTAATGATTTTTGATCAAAAACCTGGTGTACTCTTTTGATCTCTTTTGAAATAGCTGGCTTGTCTGCTGTTTTATCCACGATGTTTTTTACGAGTGACGCCTCGGTAACAGAATTGAAATTGGTGTACAACCTGTCATAGAATTTCTGCACCTGGTCAAACGTAACACCTACCACGGAATTGTCGATCAATTCAGGAAACATTAGCGTGGCAACCGACCAGGCAATACCGCCACTAAATGCTACATTATCACTTTTGGGATATGAACCACTCTCGTTCACCGCATAAATGATCTCGGAGTTTTCAGCTTCCGACAATACACGGTATAGCTGTTTATAAAAATTGCTCAAACTTTTATCTTCTCCGCATCGCTTATCTGTAACATTCGCCACGCTTTTGGTTCCCCAGTTTACATTGAATAGCTTAAAATATTTTGTGTTGCCATTTGGAAAATAACCACCCTTTGTATTGCCACTGCCTATGTCGATCAAAAAGGTATTGTATCTTCTTGCTTCAGGCACTATTCCCAAATGCGATAGTCTTGCTTCTTCCAATGCGCCGACAACCTCTACCTCGCGGCCGGGTTCATTGATCTTTGTTCTAAAGGAGTCAACAAGATTGGTTATCCAGTCAGTCTTTTGCTCCTTTTCGGCTTGCTGTTTTACGCCGCTGCTCACAACGGTGTAAACAAATTTGGGATCGATCCTGTACCGGTTTATTAATGTGGAATAGAGACCGGACATGCCGTTCAATGTAGCTTCGAAGCTGGGTGAATTAAATGAGATAAAGTCAGTATTGACTGAACTGTCTTTTAGAACATTAAATGCTCCGCGACTTTGCGCATTTTTTCCAATTTCAATCACGCTCATTTTTACACCTTTTGACCCAACCTCAATACCGGCGTAGACCGCGGAATTATTGTACTTTAATTTGAAGCTTGTTTGTGCCTGCAAAAAAAAGCCGCACAGAAGTAAGAAGAGTGCGAGCAGGTTTGGTTTTAAATTATTGGGCATGGAAGAAGTTTTTTGCTTGAACGATAAAAGTACTAAAATGCCCGACGCTGGATTTTATATACACTATAGTGTGAAGAAAATGTGGCTAACTGACATCACTACTAGTTATTTTACGATGATCAATTTAAATTTTTTTGACAGATGAATATTCCATAGATATGGGTCACCCATTGATGACACTGACTATGGGCATATTTGAAATGAAAATCCATTTACACCAACGATTTTACAAACTCTTTTCAAATCTCTTAATTTTATTACTCATTAAAATTATTTCCAATGAAACGGCTACTGATCACTTTATTTTGGCTGATACCGGTTTTTTTATCCGCGCAACTCAAATATCCTGATACAAGGAAAGAAAACATAGTAGATGATTACAATGGTGTGAAAGTAGAAGACCCTTATCGCTGGCTCGAAGATGATAACAGCGAGCAAACAAAAGCATGGGTGCAGGAAGAAAATAAAGTAACCTTTGATTATCTCTCAAAGATCCCTTATCGTGATAAGATCAAAAAACGGATCGAAGAAATGTGGAACTACCCAAAGTACGGTGCTCCATTCCAAAAAGGAGATTATTATTACTTCCAAAAAAATGATGGTTTGCAAAACCAAAGTGTTTGGTTCACGCAAAAAGGGCTGACAGGGAAGCCAGAGGTTTTTATTGATCCGAATAAATTATCGGATGATGGAACGGTTTCATTGGGAGGGATCAATTTTTCACTGAATGGCAAGTATGCGGCGTATACGATTCAGAAATCCGGGAGTGACTGGCAGGAAGGATATGTCATGGACGTGGCTACAAGAAAATTGCTGAGCGATAAATTGACCTGGCTGAAGTTTACCGGCTTTAGCTGGAAGGGTGATGAGGGATTTTATTATAGCCGCTTCCCTGAACCTAAGGGTGAAGATCAACTGAAGGGAAAGAATACCAATCAACAGGCATATTATCATAAGGTGGGTACCGAGCAATCGGAAGATAAGTTGATATATGAAGACAAAGACCATCCGCTGCGATCTGCCGGTGTTGGTTTGACCGAGGATGAACGTTTTCTTATCCTTGGCACATCGGAAGGAACCAGTGGCGGCGAAATATGGGCCTGGGATACGAAAGATCCGTCGCAGACAAAATTTAGTTTACTGATCCCTGGTTTTGCTACTGATCCGAATGTAATAGATGATGCAGGTGATAAATTGTTGGTTCAAACAAATGACGGTGCTCCAAATTTCAAAGTAGTACTGATCGATCCAAAACATCCGGGCAGGGAAAACTGGAAAGTTATTATTCCTGAGCAGAAAGAGGCGTTGCAAAGTGTCAGTACCGGCGGTGGTTATCTTTTTGCTTCGTATCTGAAAGATGCTTCAACGAAAGTGTATCAGTACACTTATGACGGTAAGCTTGTTCGCGAGATAAAATTGCCGGGTATCGGTACGGCTGGTGGTTTTGGAACGGAAAGAAAATACGATCATTTCTTCTACACTTACACTTCATTCAACTATCCTCCTACGATCTTCAAATACAATATTAAAACAGGCCAATCAACATTGTTCAGAAAAACAGAAGTGAAATTTAAGCCCGGAGATTATGAAGTGAAGCAGGTTTTTGTTACAAGCAATGATGGAACAAAGGTCCCTATGTTCCTGACTTATAAAAAGGGAGTTGTATTGAATGGAAATAATCCGACGCTGATGTATGGTTATGGAGGATTTAATATTCCACTAACCCCGAACTTCAGCCCTTCGATCGTTTTCTTTTTGGAGCAAGGTGGCGTATATGCCAGTGTATGCATGCGTGGTGGCAGTGAGTATGGGGAAGACTGGCACAAGGGCGGCATGCTTGACAAAAAGCAAAATGTGTTTGATGATTTTATCAGTGCAGGTGAATGGCTTATCAATAATAAATACACAAACAGTGGCAAACTGGCAATACAGGGCGGATCAAACGGAGGATTGCTGATCGGGGCGTGCATGACCCAGCGACCCGATCTCTTTAAGGTAGCTGTTCCGCAGGTAGGAGTGATGGATATGTTGCGTTATCATAAGTTCACGATCGGCTATGCCTGGTCCGTTGAATACGGAAGCAGTGATAATCCCGAACAATTTAAATATCTCTACAAATATTCTCCATTGCATAATTTAAGGCCGGGTGTGAAGTATCCCGCAACTTTTATTACAACGGCTGATCATGACGACAGGGTAGTACCGGCACACTCATTTAAGTTTGCGGCTACTCTGCAGGCTGACAATGCAAGTGATAATCCCACGCTTATCCGTGTTGAAACCAAAGCGGGTCATGGAGGTGGAATGCCAACAAGTAAAAGGATCGAACTGGCCACCGATATCTGGAGCTTTGTGATGTATAACTTGGGAATGAATTTCAGAGAAACAACACAAGGCGGAGAGGAGAAGAAAGCTTTTTGATTGGCATTGCGAAATTTTTATGTTATGCCGAAGGTTCAAAGGACTCCTTTGGAGCATCCCTTTGGGACCAGCTTAAGTAATTCTTCTGTACAAGTTCTCACAGATGCCACACCTGCCGGCAGGCAGGGATTTTCACCGATTTTTTTCTGTGTATACCCGTGAAATCTGTGAGAGCCAAATTTTGTTGCCGGCGAAACATGAGTCACTAATTGGGAAACTATTTAGCTTTCATAGCCGGCCGCTCTCAATAGGATCGATAAAAGCTTTGTGTCCGTCGTGTTTCTTCGTGCTTTGTGACCATAAGAAATTGGACACGATGGCCACTACGTCCCGATAACTATCGGGACACAATGTACACGAAGAGATCACAAGACAGATGAAGATCCTAATGAAGGGGTGCTATAAATCGTCCCTCGCTAATAGTTGCACTATCGCCGGTTGCTGTAAATACCGTACCGCCGAATGTGCCCGTAGCAATGCCTGTAGCATAGATAAAACTTTGAACGGTTACCGAAAATACCGACGTGTGGCGGCTATCGTAAATATCCGCTGGAGCATTGTGATCGTAATAATAAAAAGCCGTCTGTTGCGTAGTAAGATTAAACTGATCGCGATCCAAAGCCACTGGCAGATATACCGACACGACGATGCCTGTATCAACTGAACAGGCAGAAGGTCCGAAAAAGGTAAAATCAGTTTTTGATTGCCCGTTGAAAAAACCAGAATTGGTAAATGTGCCGCATTGGTATGTATTGCCTGTTTTAAAACTCCAGTGTCCGAGAACGATCGGATCGGAAGGATTACACAAACTACAATGAGGAAATGGCGTAGGTATTTGCGACATTACTGTGTCGCCGCCACCTGTTGAGAGGCTATCAGTCATTGCGCCTTCAAAACTATATTCTTTGACGCACCTTGTATTTTGCAATAACAGGATCGCCAACAGGAAGAAGAGAAAGATGGCATAATATCGCTTTACATGCTTCATGGCCTTAGAAATGATAAAGCACCTGAAACAAATGTACGCACTAAGGATTCATTTTCGTCACCCGCCTTCCTCTTCTCAATTTTCGCGTCATTCCGTTTTCTTTCCAAAACTTTTTTCCCCTGCCTCAATGGCAACCGGTAAATAATTTTCTCTTGGGGGAATAGGACAATTGTATTTTCCCTTTACATAAGCACAATACGGATTATATGCTTTATTGAAGTCGATAACCAGTTTGTTATTTTTTATATCGTCAAGGGTAAAATCGAGATAACGGCCGGCCTCATAAGTCTCATCACCTGAAGTTTTATCAGTGAACATCAAAACGAGATAGTCTTTGTATTTGGGGTCGGCCAGTAAATTTTGTGATTGATAGATATTTGCTTTTACCAGCGTATCATGTACAATAAACGATACTGTACCATAAACTCTGTATGTTTTTTTCTGTAGTCCCGATGTTTCCATCGAGAACCATTTATTGTCTTTTGCTTTTTCAAAGTTTGCTGTAACGCGATAACTTTCATTGACCGGGTAGAACTGGAAATATTTCTTATCAGTTCCCCGGACCACTTCATGGCCTTTAACATAACGGTCAAGATATGTTTGTAAAGAATCGTTATAAGATAACTGGCCAAAGAGATTTGTAATACAAACAGTGAGTAACAATGACAAAGAAGATCTTAAGCCTGGCATAGATTGAATTTTTAAGAAAGAACAGGTAAATGAACTTCTGCCATCATACATCTTGCACTGCCACCGCCATTGACCTCAATAGTATTGAGCGGTGCGTGTATGATCCGGTTATACCCCTTCAATTTTTGTACCTGTTCTTTTGACAATGACTGGAAAGCCTGTGTTGACATGACAAGTAATTTTTCGCCTTTACCGTTTTCAATTTGCAACATATTTCCCGCGAAATGATCTAATTGTTCATAGTTTATTTCAAGAATTTCTTTACCGGTTTTTTGAATAGCAGTAATGACTTTCTTTTTTTCTTCAACATCGCGAATTGAATCGAGACAGATCACGACATACCTGTCGGCTATACACATCATCACATTTGTATGATAGATCGGCTCGCCGGTTTTATCGACTGAATAAAAAACGACAGCCTCATAATCCATCTTTTTACAAAATTCATCGAGCACTTTTCTATTTGTCCTGGGTGAAACACAGGCAAAAACCAACCTGTTGTCCCTGTCGAGAACCATGCTTCCGGTTCCTTCGAGAAATAAGTTGTTTCTTTCATTATAACTGAGATCGATCTTCTTTTTAACAACAAAATGTTGATCGATCTTTTCAAGCACATGCTCTTTTCGTTCAGCCCGGCGGTTTGGAGCATACATTGGATATAACAAGACTGTTCCATCGCCATGAAAGGAGATCCAGTTATTGGGAAAGATCGAGTCAGGTGTGTTTGGTTCAGGAGTATCTTCTACAACAGTAACATCCACGCCATTTTTTCGAAGAAGGGCTACAAATTCATCAAATTCTTTCAATGCCTTTCCCTGCACATTTGTTTCATCATTTTTAACCTGGAAAGCATTGTTCGTAGCCGTCTCTGCATTAAAGGTGAAGTTCACTGGCCGGATCATTAATATGTGTGAAGTGGTTTGCATACCCCCATCCCCTAAAGGGGAGTATTTGATCTTTTAATTTTTAATTTTTTCCTATTTTTATTCGACATCGTCCCTCAGTATCGGCATGCTCATGCAATGAAATCCTCCTCTTGCTCTTGACAATTCGGCGGAGGGTATAAGTATCATTGTGTCCTCCACTTCTTTGGGGCTGGTCTTGCCTTCTTCTATTTCATGAATAATGTCCTCTGCATTTACAATAGCAAAACCATTATTCTTAAAAGCGTCTACTGTTTTATCATTGCGGTCATAACCCAGGACAACCCCCTCTTTTAAAGCAAGCAGGTTGCACGAATCCGTCCATTGCTCTCTTGCATCAAAGGGGAATTCATTGTTTCCTGAATAGATAAATTTTACCTTATCGGGGCAATCAAAGTCATTTTGGCTGATGTCAGCTAAAAGCTCTTCGAGATTATCAAAATAAACAGGTTCGTCGACGTTCTTTCTTTTGAATTGAATGATCTTTATCTTTTCATCCTTTTTCTCCATCTCCAGGACTTTTTGAACTGGATCCGCATCTTCCATTTTAATTCTCTTTCTTGAAAAACTTCCGAGCATTACCCAGACATTTCTTTTTACCTGGGTGAAGATAGTGTCGATATGCATGTAATCCCTTCTCTTTGGGATTTTAATGACCGTTATTTTTTTTACGATATTTTTTTCGAAAAGCAGGTTCGACACCTGGTGAACTGCTTCCATCGTGGTTCTTTCACTTACACCGATCAGCACATGATCTTTTGTGATCACCATCACGTCGCCGCCTTCCAGCGTAACTTTTTTTTCGTCACTTTCTCTTGGTATCAGGAACTGATGAGGCGAATCTGGTATCTCAAGGATCTTATCCTGGTAACCCGCAAAGATCGGATGATTAAAAAAGATATATTTCATCAACATCGCTTCTCTTGTTCTTGCTTTTTTTGCTGGTTTGTTCAGTAAGATGTGATCATTGATCACGATCCCAATGTCCCTGGTAAAAATAAAATTGGGAATAGGAGGGAAGACCATCTCATCTTCATTGATGGTGCCACTGATGAAAACCTTTGCTAATTGTTTAGGAGAAAAGGATAAAAGGTCGTTTTGAACAGCATAAGAACAACCTTCGATGGCGCAAACAGCAGCCACCAGTTTTAATTTTATTTCATGGTCGCTTAATACATCCGCCAACAGGCATTGGAGCTCAATGACATTTTCTGACCTAAAAAAATTCTCATTATCCGGTTTAAAAAAATTGCGACGATTCTTTTCATCATCGATTTCCGAAAGCCTGCCTTTTATTTTCGGGGGATCAAGGAAATACAATAGGATCTTTGTATAATAATCGTATTCCTTTCTTCTGATCGTGTCCAAGTGAACGATGTCTTCAAACAGCCAGTCCTGTGCTTTGGAAGGAACCACCTTGCCCAAACCACTGTCAGGGCTATGAACAAGTAATCTTCTTAGCCTGCCTATCTCAGATGTAACAGATATTTTATTATTTGATTTTGACATAATGAGCTATTTATGATCAGGGTAATCAAGTTTATCACCATAAACAGGACATTAATCGGGAATATAAAAATTCGCTGGCAGGAGGTCCGAGAACTTGTGTGTATTAAATATGGGAATATGACGAAACATACCTGTGGTCATTTGCAAAAATACTGAATGCAAATAACAGGTAATAATTGAGATAAAAATGAAATAAAATGGCTATTATTTCCTTCCCGCTAACTCCTTATTCATGAATGAACGGCCAGCAAAGGAATATGAGTATGATAAGCCAGTTTTTTTGTATGGTGGCCTTTCATGATTCCACTTAGTACGGAATGCCGGCGTGGGATGGTTATCAGGATATCAATATTCTTATCGATGATAAACTGTTCGATAGCCTCAAAAAAATCACTCATTCCTATAAAATAAAATTCAGGGCTATAGTCGCTGAACATTTCCAGCATGATGGCTCTTTCCTTTTGGTATTTTTCAGTAAGCGCAACATAATGCTCGCTATTGACATTTACCACATGCAGCATCGGGTGAAACATTTCCAACAATGTTTTAATAGGACCCGATGGGGTGGTCAATCTTACATTTTCAAAATCTGAGGCTACTACTACGTTTCTTATTTTTTCATATTTGGCTTCTGGGGGAATGATAAGGACGGGGCAAATATTCTTGTCAACGAGTTTCAAGGTATTACTACCCATAAAAACCAGTTCCAATCCCGATTTGCCTGTCATGCCCATCACAACAAAATCGGCGTGATGGTGATGAACAGCCCGCTCGATTTCGTCAATCAGGTCATCCCCCTTCACCAGGGCGGTTTCTATTTTTTCGGGAAAATCCTTTGCCAGGCTATCCCTCAGCTGTGCTAATTGCGTTTCGGCAAGTTCAGCTTCATGGTCCTTTTCATACACGTGGAATAAAACGAGGCTTGAATCCCGAACGTCTTTTAGCATTGCTGCGGCATAGTCGACTGCATTGTATGAGACCATTGAAAAATCTACCGGAACGATAACAGTATTCATTTTTGATGTTTTGGTATTGTTAAGAAAAGATAAAGCAAAAATAGGGGAGTAAGTCAAAAATGATAAATTTTTGTTGGCAGACATTACCAGGTCCTCCTGGTGGCTAAATGAAGAGGCTGGCCACCGCAGCAACCAGCTCTCTTTAAATTTATCTTATACCATTTAGCGGTTACTCATGCCGCGGTCTGTGTCTTTATCCCTATTTGCAGTTTTGTGTTCCGATTTGCCGATGTCCTGGTCTTCATCATAAGATGAACCATCCCGGTTTGATGAAGTTTTTTCTTCCTGGCCTTGCTGCCGGTCACGGTCGGACATACTGCCTTGCTGTCCCTGGCGATCACGATCAGGCATACCTCCGTGTTGGCCTTGACCTTGCTGACCCTGTTGGCCTTGCTTATTGCCCCAACTGGCTCCACTTTGTTGTTCCTTGTTTCCTGTATTATTGCTCCCTGAGCCTGTTTGACCACTCTGTCCGCTTTGTTGACGCTGGCGGCCGGCATTATTGCCGGTATTACCTTGTTGAGTACTGCGATCATCAGATTTTTGATTTGGCATAACAAACGTTTTAAAAATTATCAAATGGTTTTGTAACCTCAACATGTTAAGCGTAAAAAATTATGCCTGTGTAATTTTTGAATTTTAAACATATCACATTAAAAAAAGAAAAAAATTATGTGCACCGGATGGGTTAATTATCTACAGTTTAGCGGAGCTTGTGAAAAATTTCCCTCACGGTCTGATCTGTCAATTCTTTTTTCTTTTTTTGGGAGTAGTATTTTTTAAAACCTGTTCCAAACCAGGCAATGAGTCGGGATCGGGTATTTTTTTGATCCAGATGGTCACTTCTTTCCATATTGCCGGATTGCCTTTAAGCTGAGCCTTTATATTTATTTTTTCTTCTTTAAAATCGGGAGGTACGATCAGGTCATTGCCCCGGAACTCACATGCCGAAGATGAGAATTCTATTTCTTTCGAGGTAAGCGGTTGCCATTGGCCATTGGACAGTTTACCATCTACATTAATATAATTGTGTTGTCCTTTTTTCAGGCTGTCGGTATATAAATGAAAGGAAATGCTATCTATCTTTTGCGGGAAAACAGGAATTGAAAAAAATAAAATTACCAGGTTAACAATAATGGTTTTCATTCTTTACTAATGTCGGCAATTAAAGGGAAATGGTTGCAAAAAAAACTGTCCCGATTATCGGGACAGTTCTGAGGATTGCCATCAAAGGTCGTTATAAAGAACTGCTTTTTGCCTCTCCCAATTTTGCGTGAGCAGCGGCTAATCTTGCTATTGGAACTCTTGGCCCCGAGCAGGAAACATATGTCAACCCAAGTTCATGGCAGAATCTGATTGAGTCGGGTTGACCGCCATGCTCGCCACAAATTCCGAGTTTCAGGGCGGGATTTGATTTGCGACCCAATTCGACCGCGAATCTCATCAGCTTACCCACACCATTAGTGTCCAATATTTCAAATGGGTTATCATGTAGAATATTTTTTTCTGCATACAGCGGAAGGAATTTATTTTCTGCATCTTCCCTTGAGAAGGAGAATGTGGCCTGGGTCAGGTCATTTGTACCGAAGGAGAAAAATTCTGCTTCTTTAGCAAGTTCATCGGCAGTTACACAGGCTCTTACTACTTCTATCATCGTTCCGAATTTGAAGACCAGTTTGAGCCGCCTTTCTTTTTCGATCTTCTCTTTGACTTCTTTTACATAAACCTTTACTCTTATCAGTTCTTCAGCATTACAAACCTGCGGTACCATGATTTCAGGGCGCACATTGATGTTCGCTTCCTGGCAATCTGCAGCGGCCTCTAAAATTGCCTGTATTTGCATTTTATAGATTTCAGGATATGTAAGACCTAATCGCACACCACGATGTCCAAGCATTGGATTCACTTCATACAGATCGCGAACCTTCTTAAGCATTTGCTCTTTTTTTACTATAGCCTGGTCAACCAGTTCAATTCCTTTTTCATTGAATGGAATGGCTGCCTTTGTTTTCTCATCGTCAGCATGCAAGAGGCGAAGGGTGTTAAATAAATCATTAACTCCACTTGCTGTATCTTTCAAATGGCGCAAATGCGCTAACTCTTCTTTCAATTCGTCCTGGGTAGGCAGAAATTCGTGAATCGGTGGATCAAGTAAACGAATGGTTACCGGACGTGGTGCCATGGTGGTTAATATGTCTTTGAAGTCTTTCCGTTGAATCGGTAAAAGCTGGTTTAATGCCACTGTTCTTTCTTCTTCGCTATTGGCAAGTATCATTTCAACTACTATCGGCAGACGGTCCGGAGCATTGAACATTCTTTCGGTGCGGCATAGTCCAATACCCATTGCTCCATAGTTTAGTGCTTTTAGCGCAGCATCGGGGGTGTCGGCATTTGCCATTACTTTTATTTTTGCCGCTTCATCGGCCCATTGAAGAACTGTTTTTAACTCATCACTAAAACTTGGTTCAAAGGTGGGAATTACTCCCTGGTAAACATAACCGGTTCCGCCATCAATTGTAATAAAATCACCTTCGTGTAAGATTTTTTCACCAATGATCGCCTGGCGAAGTTTTACATCCACGTGAATTCCTTCAGCCCCTGCAACACAAGGTTTACCCATTCCTCTTGCAACTACTGCTGCATGCGAAGTTTTTCCGCCCCGGCTTGTTAAAATCCCCTGGGAGGCAAAAAATCCATGAATATCTTCCGGTTTTGTTTCCTCGCGAACAAGGATCACTTTATGACCGGAGCGCCCGAGCAATTCTGCTCTGTCTGCGTCAAATACACATTGGCCGGAAGCAGCGCCAGGTGAGGCGGGAAGCCCCTGGGCCAGAGGTGTTGTCTTTTGCGACTTGTCCAAACGCGGATGCAATAATTGTTCAAGCATTTCAGGTTTTAATCTCAACAAGGCTTCCTTCTTAGTGATCAGTCCATCCCGGGCCATTTCCACAGACGTACGAACCATAGCCGTGCCATTCATTTTCCCATTCCTGGTTTGAAGGCAATAGAGTATACCTTTCTCGATGGTGAATTCAAAATCCTGCACTTCCTTATAATGGCTTTCAAGCCTGTCACGCAGTTCTTCAAGCTGGCGATAGAGGCCAGGCATTTCATCACGCAACTGCAAGACAGCTTTGGGCGTTCTGATCCCGGCCACCACATCTTCACCCTGTGCATTGACCAGGTACTCACCAAACAAAATGTTTTCACCGGTTCCGGGGTCGCGTGTAAAAGCAACTCCCGTTGCACTGTCGCTCCCCATATTGCCAAATACCATGGCTACGACATTCACCGCTGTGCCATTTGCCATTTGCGGCGTTATGTTAAACTCACGGCGATAATCAATTGCTCTTTTCCCCATCCATGAATTAAAAACAGCCTTGATAGCTATTTCAAGTTGTTCGTATACATCTTCGGGAAATGGCTTACCGGTATGTTCTTTTACGGCGTCCAAAAATCTTTGGCTGATCTCTTTTAAATTATCAGTGCTCAAACCGATATCGAGTTTGACACCGGCCTTATACTTTACATCCTCAAATATTTTATCAAACCGTTCATCAGGCACTCCTAATGCCACTTTGCCAAAAAGCTGTATAAAGCGACGATAGGCATCGTAACAAAATCTTTCATTCCCGGTTTGAATAACCAGGCCCTGGAGTGTTTTTTGATTCAATCCCAGGTTAAGAATGGTATCCATCATACCCGGCATTGACAATGCTGAACCAGAACGAACAGAAACCAGCAATGGTTTTTGAAAATCTCCAAAAATTTTCCCTGCTGCTTGTTCCACTTTCTGCATATGCTCAGTTACCTGGGTAAGAACTCCAGTTGGTAACGAGCGATTGGGGTCTTCAAGATATTTCAGGCAAGCTTCAGTCGAAATAACAAAACCGGGAGGAACATTCAATCCGATCTGGGTCATTTCGCAGAGGTTGGCTCCTTTGCCACCAAGCAATTGTTTGTTCTTGCCGTCACCTTCTGAAAACGAGAAGACGAGTTTTTTATAAGATTTTTCTTTAGCTCTTGCTTCTTTGCGAAGCTCTATTGTGTCGGGAGTGTTCATAAAAATATTTTTTATCAACTAAAGGTAGAATGGATGAAGAATCCAAATCATGATTTAATTCACGCCAGCATGTAACGAAAATCATACGGTAACGCCAGTATGGCAGCTAAATTAAATTGACCAATTATACCGACAGCAATATGGCTACATAGTGGCAAATAGCTGCAGCCAGTACGAAAAGATGCCAGAGCGCATGACTGTAAAAATATCTGTCCCAGAGGTAAAAAATGACGCCAAGACTATAAATGATTCCCCCGGCAATGACCATTTGCAAAACAGCGGGGGGCATCCTTTCAAAGAACGAATTTCCCCCGGCCAGCATACTCCAGCCCATTAACAGATAAATAGCAGTTGAAATAATTTCCCAACGGCCGCAATAGAAAACCTTGAAAACAGTTCCAAGTATGGTTAATGACCACAAAACACAAAGAAGAGTGATCCCAAAACCATTATTATTATAAATAAGTATCAGCGGGGTGTATGTGCCTGCTATCAGGTAATAAATGCTGATATGATCCAGGACCTTTAATACCCGTTTTACTTTTTCATGCTGAAATCCGTGATACAACGTGGAAAAAGTAAATACCATCAAAAAGCAAAAGCCATAGATGCTTGAGCCGACGATACTATTCAGGTTATTGCCTTGTGCAGAAAAGGTAATGAGAATAGGTATTGAGATAATTCCAAACAATATACCAAAGCCATGCATGATGCTATTGACCAGTTCCTGTTTCAAACGCATCTCTGGAGTGAAAGTTTGCATAAGGAGAGAATTTGGTATCACTATTGCAAAATAATTGCCAGAAGAATGTCGGGTATTTATGATTTGTGATTTAAATCATAATGTTTGCTCAATGTTTTGCTTCGCTTGTTAAAAAAATTGAGGAACACAGTAAGGATTATCACAACCAGGAAGACAACAAGAGTGGCAGTGTCGGTAATTTGCGGATCAATGTTTTTTCCACTGATCTTATCAGCATAATATTTTATAAAAGAGTTCGGGAGATCGGTTTCACCCAGTTTTTCTTTTACTTTCCATTGCCAGTCTGTAATAGGGCAGTAGCCCCAGCCAAACCAGATACCAAGGACAAACCACGAAAATGCAGTAGCCGCCACCGTTATTAAATGAGCCTTTCGTGTTTTTGGCCATATCCAGCCAAAGAGATTAAACCCGATCAGGGCAAGATGGGCCATAGTAAAGAGTATGTCGAGAAATTTGAGCAAGAAGACAGAAATTTAGTTTCACGCAAAGAACGCGAATTCTTCGGCAGGCTCAGAACAAAGGCGCAATAAAAAACCCTCAATAAAATTGCCTAACCGGGTTAAGTGAAGGTCTCCCTCAAGGCAAAACTAAAAAACATTTTTTTAAAGTTGTTTTGCAAGTAAAAAAGGTTTGCAAGTAAACCAAATGAAAATGCCTTGCATAAAACAAGGCGATGCATTTCTTAATTTCCTTATGATCGTTTTCAATCCACCCAAATCGCGGTTCTAGAACTTGAACTTCTTTAAATAAGCCGCATCAGCTTTGGCGCAGTCCATTTCTGTAGTGTTATCGTAACGTTCCTGTTCTACAATATAATATTGCATGCCGTTGTCCTTTGCGGTCTTTACGATCTTCGCATAATCAATGCTGCCTTCACCAAGAATACATGAGGCATCTTTTTCTGTTGTATTTTTTATTCTGTCCTTGATATGGCATAAGCGGAATCGGTTCTTATATTTTTTCAACCAGGCTTCGGGATCCTGGTTAGCTGTTACCACCCAGTAGATATCCATTTCATAATCTACAAGTGCCGGATCTGTGTTTTGCATGTAAAGATCAAGGGCGGGCTGATTGTGTACCATCTTAAAATCATGGTCATGATTATGATAACCGAATCGTATTCCCGCTTTTTTGCAGATCTCTCCACATTGATTGAACTGATCGGTAATTTTCTTTGAATCATCAACGCTTTTCGGGGCACCGATGGCAGGACATAGCAAATATTTCATTCCAATGGCTGCTGCTTCGTCGGCCTTCTTTTCAAAATCTTTATTGATGTTGCAATGACTGGAAATGATCGTCATCCCCAGGTCATCCATATATTTTTTGAAATCGGTGTTGCTCATTCCCCAAAAAATTCCCTTGCTGCCTTCAAAACTCTCAATTTGTTTATATCCGTCTTCTGATAATTGCTTCAATACACCCTGCGGATCTTTGCCAAGTGCATTTTTCACTGTCCATAGCTGGATGCCGAACTTGTCCAGTTTTGCATTTTCGCTTTCATTCAAGAATTTACCAGCAAGCGGAGCCAGCGCAAGGCTTGCCGCAAGACTACTACCCATCTTAATGAATTCCTTCCGTGTATGATTCATATGTAATTCTTTACTTTTTTTTAATACAAACTAAGTTAACCGTGACTTGTCAACGGTGAGTAGTGGGTAAGTTCCTATCGAAAGACTGTAAACACTCACAACTGACCACCCGATAGCTATCGGGTCACCACTCACACCTAAAAAGAGAATTTGCGATCATAAAATTTTTTTAACCACCCAGGCCGGCAAAAGATTTTTCTCCTTTTGTATAAGGAATACAACCTTCGTAGTGGCCGGGCACGGGATTGTAACGAAGAGCGTTCATCATTCCTTCCTTTGAAGTAAAGTATCCCCACAATGTGAGTTGTTTCATCAAGGAGAAGTAATGATTAGGCGTTTTATCATCTTTATTTTTTTCCTTTGCTTCCCCTCTTTTCTTCTGATGTTCTTTGGCTTCTTTATCCAGGTCAACCAGAAAATCATGACGTTGCTGTGGTGTACCTTTCATGAAGGATGTGCTGTACTTTTTATCAAAGGCATCATTTAATTGCTTCATGCCCTCATGAAATGTTTTTTGATCGCCATCGTCATAGCAATCGTTTACGATCACTGTCATGAATTGTCCAACTTTCGCGGCTTTTGCTCCCGGCGTACTGGTAGCAGGCAAGATAGTTTCTGCCACCTCATCGAGGTAGGGAATATCTTCCTCGCTGAATACCATGCCGCTTGTTGTTTCTGTGTTTTTACAACCGGTAAGAAATGCCTCGGCGCCCACAACGGCGCCACCGGTAAGTACTGCGATCATTTTTAAGAGTTCTCTTCTATCCATTTTCTTATTTTTTATTTCACGCAAAGGCGCAAACCTGCCTGCCGGCAGGCAGGGAAGCGCAAAGGCGTAACGATTTATTGAGAGATATTACTGTTATAAAAATATTGTTCTTCATCATTAAATTCATTAAATCAGTTCAATCAAAGGTTCCCTTTCTTCAATTCACTCACCGCATAATTTGCCGCCCTCGCCGTAATTGCCATAAATGTCAGTGATGGGTTTTGTGTACTCGTTGAAGCCATACAAGCTCCATCTGTGACAAACACATTTGAGCAATGATGCAATTGATTCCATTTATTCAAGAGTGACGTCTTTGGATCATTTCCCATTCTCACTCCACCCATTTCATGTATGTCAAGTCCCGGTGCTTGTTTGCTATCGTTAGTAGAAATATACTTGCACCCGGCTTTCTCCAGCATTTCAGTTCCCTGTTCAAAAAAATCTTTTAATATTTTCTCATCATTGTCGTCGTAGTCAACAGATGTAATGAGCTGAGGAATGCCCCATTCATCTTTTTGATCCTTGCTTAACCTTACGTGATTCTTTTCCTTTGGGATCGTTTCACCCTGCATCATCATCCATACTCCCCAGCCTCCCGGCTCTCCCATTGCATCCTTATACGCACCGCCTAAGTCTTCTCCTTTATAAGAGCCACCACTCCATCTTGATGCACTAAAATGTATCATGTATCCGCGGAGGAAATCCATATCATGTTTATACACATTCCGGAAGTTGGGGATCGTTGCACCTGTTGGCTTTTGCCCGTAATAATATTTATCCAGGTAGCCGTCAATGACGGCGTTGACCGTTCCCCTGTAATTATGAAACGCGACATATTTTCCAAGCATACCACTATCATTTCCCAGGCCATTCGGAAAACGATTGGATGTAGAATTCAATAAGACCAGGTTGGTATTGAGACAGGCCGCGTTTACAAAAATGATCTTTGCAAAGTATTCAGTGGCTTGTTTTGTTATCGCGTCAATCACTCTTACGCCTACTGCTTTTCCTTTTTTATCATCATAAATAACAGAGTGAACAACAGAATGTGGACGAAGGGTCATGTAGCCTGTTTTAGCGGCCCAGGGCAGGGTAGAAGAAACGGAAGTGAAGTAGCCGCCAAAAGGACAACCTCTTTCACAAACGACTCTTGCCTGGCATTTTCCACGTCCCTGTTGTAAATGAATTTCCTTCGGTTGTGTCAAATGTGCGCAACGACCAATGATCGCATGACGGTCCTTATAATTGTCATTGATCTTTTGCTGGATATCTTTTTCAACACAATTCAATTCCCATGGAGGCAGAAACTCACCATCGGGCAAAGTTTCGAGCCCATCTTTATTTCCACTTATTCCCGCAAATATCTCCACATGAGAATACCAGGGAGCAATATCTTCATACCGGATCGGCCAATCGGCAATTCCATCCCTCACGGCACCTTCAAAATCAAATTTACTCCAGCGTTGTGTAGCCCTTGCCCACAATAATGATTTACCGCCGACCTGGTAGCCGCGGATCCAGTCAAATGGCTTTTCCTGTACGTAAGGATGCTCTTTATCTTTTACAAAAAAATGATCGGTTGCTTCTCCATACGCATAGCATCTTGCAACAATTGGATTTTCTTTTTCTGTTTTTATCGGCATTCGTCCGCGGTGAGGAAAGTCCCATGGATTTTTATTCGTTGTCGGATAGTCTTTGATATGTTTTACGTCCCTGCCTCTTTCAAGAACCAGTGTTTTCAATCCATGATCGCATAATTCTTTGGCCGCCCAGCCACCACTCATGCCTGAACCAATGACGATCGCATCAAAAGTGTTTTGATCGACGCCCCTGTTATTAATGTTTACTATGGTAGTATCGTTAGGCATAAGAGGCCCCCTCTGGCTCCCCCGGTGGGGGAGAAATTTTGACTGTTTTATTTTTTGGCATAGTCATAATTTGGAAATGTTCCAAGCCCCTCCTTCGGAGGGGTTGGGGAGGCTTCTAAAGGTTTCTTTTCTTTAATTCACTTACTGCATAATCAGCTGCCCTTGCCGTTAATGCCATATAGGTGAGTGACGGATTCTGACAAGCTGTCGATGCCATGCACGAACCATCAGTAACAAATACATTCTTGCAATCCCACACCTGGTTCCATTTGTTGAGTACAGAAGTTTTTGGGTCATTACCCATGCGGGCGGTGCCCATTTCATGAATGCCGCGTCCCAGGGTTCCATCACCATCACGACCTTTTACATTCTTTACACCTGCAGCTTCCAGCATTTCTATGGCGTCGGCTATCATGTCCTTTCTCATCTTCAGTTCATTTTCTTTCAATTCACAATCGATGGCTAACACATTCAATCCCCATTTGTCTTTTCTTGTTTTATCCAGAGTTGCTTTGTTATCATGATAAGGTAATGTTTCGCCAAAACCGCCCATGCCAATGTTCCAATGACCGGGTTCGTGAAATGGCTTCTTTAAAATCTGCACCGATGTTCATTTCTGCCACCTCGTCGACTCCAACCCTGCCTGCTGGCACCGCCCTGGTAACCAAAGCCACGGATATAATCTCTTTTATCGCCAAAGTAGATTCCTGAAACGCGGAATATAAAAACCATTTGGCCGACAGCCCGTAATAATATTTATCTTCATATCCTTCCACCGTCACCACCGGCGCCAACTCCCAGGTGATGATCCATTATATTATGCCCCAGTTCACCGCTGCTGCTGCCCAAACCATCGGGCCAGATATCCGTCGCGGAATTCATCAATATCCAGGCTGAGTTGAGCGTAGAAGCATTCAGAGAAAATAATTTTTGCATTGTATTCAGTATGTTTTATTGGTTTCAGCATCCAGTACTTCTACACCTGTTGCTTTCTTTTTGTCCTTATCATAAAGGATCTTTGTGACGATGGCAAAGGTCTGAACGTTTGAGATTGCCGGTTTTCATTGCAGCGGGCAGCGTAGACGATTGCGTACTGAAATAGCCGCCAAACGGACAACCATTGCCAGCACATGTTCCTGAACTGGCATTGCGTTCTTCCGTCAGGTTTTGCTTCTGTCAGATTGGCACTACGACCAATGATCAATGTCCGTGTGCTTCATATTTTGCTTTTATTCTTGCAGCCACATCCTTTTCCACACAGTTCATTTCCATCGGCGGTAAAAACTTTCCATCCGGCAATTGAGGCAAGCCTTCTATCGATCCGCTGATGCCGGCAAATTTTTCAACATGATCATACCAGGGCGCAATGTCTTTGTAACGGATCGGCCAGTCGACACCAATTCCATCTTTGGCATTGGCTTCAAAATCCAGATCACTCCAACGATAACTTTGCCTTCCCCACATCAGCGAACGGCCACCAACATGATAGCCGCGAAACCAGTCAAATCTTTTTATTTCTGTATAAGGACATTCTTTATCACTTGTCCAAAAATCGAGATTTTTTCATTGAGGGGATAATCTCTTTTCAATACCGGGTAATCTTTTATCATTTGTTGTGTACGACTGCCGCGGTGAGGAAATTCCCAGACGGTTTGTTGCTGTCGGCATAGTCTGTTATATGCTCAATATTCCGGCCGCGTTCCAGCATCAATACTTTTAATCCTTTTTCGCATAAGTTCTTTTGCGGCCCAACCACCGCTGATACCTGAGCCGATCACGATTGCATCATAATTTTCTGGCATGAGAGTTTGTCTTTTATTGTTGTTATTTGTTACCTGGCTGTTGAATTTCCATTAGGCTTTGGTTGTGTCACTCACTTGTACGTTCTGTTCGTTATTCAGCTATTTTGGCCTCATCCTCCTGCTCCTTCTCCGGTTGGAGAAGGAGCGGTACTCCAAATCTTTAATGAACACCACAACTACCACATCAACATTGTTTCTCTATTCAACTTTTTGGAAGGCTCCGAAAATAATCGGTGTCTTCTAAAAGCGAGGTTTGTGCGCTGGGCGCTCCCCCTTCGGGGGAGTTGGAGGGGGCTCCTATACATCACAAATCTTCACTGCTTTTTTTAATTGAGCAATTTTTTCATCATTGCTATTGCCCAGTGGTACAAATTCCTGCGCTACGTAGTCTGTGAATCCAGTTTCCAAAATTGCCTTCATGATAGCAGGATAGTATAGTTCCTGCGATTCATCAATGATGTTTCTTCCCGGCACTCCCCCTGTATGATAATGACCGATATAGTCTTTGTTATCTTTTATTGTCCTGATCACATCACCTTCATCTATCTGCATATGATAAATATCGTAGAGTAATTTAAAATTCGGTGAGCCGATCCTTTTTACTAATTCTACACCCCAGGGCGATTTATCACACATATAATCTTTGTGATTCACCTTACTGTTCAGCAATTCCATCTGGACCATTATATTATTTTTTTCAGCAAGGCCAATGAATTGTTTTATTCCTTCTGCGCAATTTTTTAACCCTGTTTCATCGTCCATGCCATTGCGATTGCCGCTAAAGCAGATCACGTTTTTATACCCGGCCTGAACCATAAGGGGAATGACATCCTCGTATTCTTTTATCAATTGCCCGTGAAATTTTTTGTCATTAAAGCCTTCTGTCAGGCTCACTTTGCCGCCGATGTAACACATGGAACTGTAGATGCCGTATTTCTGAAGTGTAGGCCAGTCTTTGGGAGCGATCAGGTCGATGGCATTGAATCCGATTTTTTTAACTACCTGGCAAAGTTCGTCGAGTGGTAAAAAATTATAGGTCCATTGACAAACAGAATGATTGATGTTACCCTTAAGCTTATAGTCTTCATTCACATTTTCAGCGGATGATAAACTACCGGCTGTACTTAAGGCGATGGAACCTAAGGCAAGATGTTTCAGGGCTTCTCTTCTATTAGTTTTTTTCATTACCAGCGATCCGTAGAGTTAAGGTACTTCATTTTGGTTTATGCTGCCACTTGTTGTTGTTTATGTGCGGCGTAAACTTTTTTTCTTGCAATATATATTAATATAAATACAACCAGCACTAATGCGGGCATTATTGCAACTTTTAAAAATGTGTTTGAGCCTGCAATGGCATCGGCCTGTCCGGCAGTACTGCCCGCTGAGACGGCTGCTGCTTTATAATTGTCGTACCACCTTCCCATCATTGGGATCACAAGCGATGAAGAGAACATACCGGCGCCGCCCATCAATGAAAGACCTAAGGCTCCGGTGTTGGGTAGGTATTCTGAGACAAAGCCCAACATGGTAGGCCAGAAAAAACATATACCTGCAGCAAAAACGAAAGCAGCACCAAAAGCGGCATAGCCGGTTGCCCTACTCAGCAACACTAAACCAATCCCTGCCAGAAGTGCTGACAATATTAACATACCATTTGGATTGAACCGGTGCACAAAGGGACCTGCGAAAGAGCGGCCAACCGCCATCAATCCATTAATAAATACAAGTACCAATATGCCCGAAACACCTGCACCTTGTAATAATGCGCCTAACCATTGATTGGTTCCAAGCTCCGTAGCTGCAGTTAAAAACATGCAGGCAATCATTATTAGGAACAAAGGGTTCAGACACGAGGCAAACATTTTTCCAGTGCTGACACCGCTTGTCACTCTCTCTGTTTGCGGGAATTTCAATTTAAAAAACATAAAACCATAGATGGCCGCGGGAATAAATAACAGGGAAATAAGTATCCGCCAGTCAAGATGCAGTTGATCGATAATGCCATAAGAAAGGAGGCCTCCGATCACAATGCCCCCGGGAAACCAAACATGAAAGCGGTTTAGCATCGTGGTCTTATTATCGGGATACAATGTTACGGTTAGTGGATTGCAGGCTGCTTCAACCATTCCATTTCCTATACCAATACACAAAGTGCCGACAAAAAGCATGGTTGCATCTTTTGCGGTCAGGTAAACGACCACTCCGGCTATATGTCCTACAAATGCAAGTACAAGCAATCTTTTCATTCCTATCACATCGCACAGGGGCCCGCCAAATATCATTGCCAAAGTAAATCCATAAAAAGCAGGAGAGAATATCCAACCAAGTTGTTCTTTGGTCAGGGAAAACTCTGTACTCCATACACCCTCAAGCCCAGCTCTGAAGGCAAAGGTCATTGCAGTGAAGATCAATGCGATCCTGCTGGCGAGGAATAGTTGATTTTTGTTTATGGCTTGCATATCGTTATAATTGAATAATGTGGTTAGAAAAACTAAAAGTACTATTTTTAAAAATACATTCTCGGTTCAAATCAACGAAATTATTCCACACAAACGGTTGCTATGGCAAATAGAAAATTAAAAATGGGAATGATCGGGGGAGGTCCCGGTGCATTCATTGGCGCTGTTCATCGTATTGCTGCAAATATGGATGGTGAAATTGAATTGGTTTGCGGTGCTTTCAGCAGCGATGCTGATAAATCAAAAAAACAGGGAGAGATATTACATCTTCCAATTCAAAGAATTTATGGCTCATATAAAGAAATGATCCGGAGAGAGGCTGAACTTCCCTTGATCGACAGGATGGATTTTGTGAGCATCGTTACCCCTAATCATGTTCATTTCGAACCAGCAAAACTCGCTTTAGAAAAGTGGTTTTCATGTGGTGCTCGATAAACCAATGACATTTGATCTTGCAGAAGCAAAACAATTGAAGGAGATCGCGGCAAAAAGCGGGAAATATTTTTGTCTCACACACACGTATACAGGTTACCCGATGATCAAGGAAGCAAGACAACAGGTGTTGAGTGGAAAATTCGGAAAGATCAGGAAAGTATATGTTGAATATCCCCAGGGTTGGCTGAGTGATTTTTTGGAGGCAAGTGATCAGAAACAAGCGTCATGGAGAACTGACCCAAAGCGCAGCGGTGAAGCAGGCGCCATGGGTGATATCGGCACACATGCATTCAATATGGCAGAGTACGTGAGTGGATTGCAGGTAACAAAGATTTGCGCCGACATAAATATTGTAGTGGAAGGGCGAAAACTGGATGATGACGGAGCAGCATTTCTAAAATTTAATAATGGAGCAACGGGGGTTTTATTTGCTACTCAAATTGCGGCAGGTGAAGAAAACAATATTAAGATAAGAGTATATGGCGAAAAAGGTGGAGTGCAGTGGCAGCAGGAGGATTGTAATTCATTAATTGTGAAATGGCTTGACAAGCCTGCAGAAGTTTGGCGGGCGGGAACAGGATATCTGAGTTCTTATGCAAGACATAATACACGTACTCCTGCCGGTCATCCCGAAGGTTATTTAGAAGCATTTGCTAATCACTATCGCAATTTTGCTTTGTGTATCCAGGCTCAATTGAATAATGAACAACCAAAAGCCGAGTGGCTCGACTTTCCCGGCATTGAAGAGGGGGTAAGAGGGATGGCATTTATTGAGAGTGTAATAGCATCAGGCAGGTCCGATAAAAAATGGACGGAGTTCAAGATTTAGACAGTAATGTTCAATATTCAATACTCAATGATCAATTCTCACCGGCGGTCTAAATGAAATATTGAACATTGATCATTGAAAATTGAACATTTGATAAATTATAAACACTTCAACAATTAATAATGACTACAGTAAAAGGTCCTGCGATCTTTCTTGCGCAGTTCATGGGTGATGAAGCCACCATTCAATGATCTGAGATCAATTTGCAAATGGGCTAAAGAGCTTGGGATTTGTTGGTGTACAAATCCCAACCTGGGATGCGCGATGCATCGATCTGCAAAAAGCAGCTGAAAGCAAAACTTATGCTGATGAATTAAAAGGTACCATTAAAGAATGTGGCCTGGAGATCACTGAATTGTCTACGCATCTGCAGGGACAGTTGGTAGCTGTTCATCCTGCGTATGATAGTTTGTTTGATGGCTTTGCTCCTGCAAATGTTCGAGGCAATCCAAAGGCAAGAACCGAATGGGCAGTGCAACAATTAAAATGGGCAGCCAAAGCTTCGCAAAATTTAGGATTGAATGCGCATGCTACATTCAGCGGTGCTTTGTTATGGCAAACTGTTTATCCCTGGCCACAACGTCCGGCAGGACTTGTCGAAACAGGATTTAAAGAATTGGCGAATCGCTGGTTGCCGATATTAAATGTATTTGATGAAAATGGAGTAGATGTTTGTTATGAAATTCATCCGGGTGAAGATCTGCATGATGGCATCAGTTATGAAATGTTTTTGGAAAAAGTAAACAATCATCCAAGAGCCTGCCTGCTGTATGATCCTTCTCATTTTGTTTTGCAATGCCTCAATTATCTTGACTACATAGATAACTATCATGAACGGATAAGAATGTTTCATGTGAAAGATGCGGAATTCAATCCAACGGGTAAACAAGGAGTGTATGGTGGTTACCAGGGTTGGATCGACCGTGCCGGTAGATTTCGTTCATTGGGGGATGGCCAGGTTGATTTTAAATCGATCTTCAGCAAATTGACGCAATATGATTATAAAGGATGGGCCGTGCTGGAGTGGGAATGTTGTATCAAAAATGCGGAAGACGGGGCAAAGGAAGGAGCAGTCTTTATCAGGGATCATATCATCCGTGTTACAGAAAAAGCATTTGATGATTTTGCAAGTGCCGGCCGTGACGAAAAATTAAATCGTTCCATTTTAGGATTGGATAAATAACTTTACAAGTCTTAAATTCTTAAACAAACTTAAAAATGAAAAAACTTTTTTTATTACCCGTTCTATTTTTTGTCATGGCCTGCGGTGGAGGCGGTAGCTCGAAAACAGAAGAACCAAAAAAGGAAGAAGCAAAATCTGATGATCTTTCCAGCAATCCGGATTATCAAAAAGGATTGGCCCTGGAAGCTGCAAACGATTGTTTCACCTGTCACACGATAGATGATAAATTGACGGGTCCTCCTTTCCGGCAAGTTGCTAATAAATATGCAGGAATGCCTGATACGATAGTAACTCATCTTGCCAACAAAGTAATCAGCGGAGGGAGCGGCGTTTGGGGAGAAATTATAATGACACCCCATCCCGCGCTTTCAGAAGCCGATGCTGAAGCGATTGTGAAATATATTCTGTTACTGAAAAAATAAATTCATGCAAAAACTTTTGATGATTGCCTCTGCTTCTGCTTTGATCCTTTCATGTAACTCTCAAAACAGCAGTACCAATTCAACAGACATGAAAACTGATTCAACACAAGCCTCCGAGCGGCTCACAATCCAATGACGGATGGATATCTTTATTTGATGGAAAAACTACGGCCGGCTGGCATAAATATGGCGGTGGCCCTATAGGATCAGGATGGAAAATACAGGACGGAACGCTCTTTCTTGATACAACTGTAAAGGTGAATGGAAAGCGAGATGGCGGGGATATTGTGACAGATGAAGAATTTGGAAATTTTGATCTGAAACTCGAATGGAAAATAGCAAAGAATGGAAACAGCGGGATCATGTTTTGTGTGCATGAGGACACGACAAAATATAAATATCCTTATGAAACCGGTCCGGAAATGCAGGTGCTGGATAATGATGGACATCCTGATGGAAAGATCAAAAAACACAGGGCCGGGGATCTTTATGACCTGATCTCCTGTAGTAAGGAAACCGTAAAACCCGTAGGGGAATGGAACCAGGTTGAAATAAAACTTCTGAACGGAAAACTTGATTTTTATCTTAACGGGGAAAATGTAGTATCCACCACCATGTGGGATGACAACTGGAATAAATTGGTTGCCGGAAGCAAATTCAAAACGATGCCGGGCTTTGGAACGTTTAAAAATGGTCGTATTGATCTACAGGATCATGACTGTATGGTTTGGTACCGCAACATAATGATCAAAAAACTGTAGGAACGTGAAACGTCAAACGTCAAATGTGAAACGCCAAACGTCAATCGTGAGCAGTCGGTAGTAAATCACCAGCGGTCATCAGTGAATGTATCCCTGGTATCATCCTTGATTTAACGATTCACGATTAGTTTTGTATCTTTCGTATACCCTTATCCCATATGAGGACTGTGCATGATCGGGATTGAGTGAAGTGATCAATCTATTTATAAACCCCGAAAAAATTTTCGGATCAAAACCAACATCATGAACACAGATCTTTTCTCGCAGGTCAATTGGCTTGCTGTACTCGTGGGAGCACTTGCTTACTTTTTTTTAGGAGCTATCTGGTACTCCGCTTTATTCAGGAACGCATGGATCAAAGCCGCCGGCGTGACTATGAATGATCCGAATGCAAGAAAGGGACTTGCCGGTATCATGATCGGTTCTTTTATTACGATCGTTATAACCAGTATTGGACTGGCCCTGATCATTACGCGGCTTCATTCCAATGGCTGGATGACAGGATGCAAGATCGGGTTAATTGCAGGCGTTTGTTTTTCCGCAGCTACTATTTGCAATTCGTATTTGTATGAGAAGAGACCAATCGCTCTTTCTGCTATCAACGGTCTTTACAATATTGTTGGTTGCGTCATTGCAGGGATAATCATTGCAGTGTGGAAATGAGTGATGAGTAATGAGTGAATGTTGAGTGTTGAATGTTGAATGTTCTCGTCATCACCTATTCAAGTGGCAGGGAAAAAGATCTGCCTGAGTCAAAAAACTTTTGAACTTGTAAACTTTTGAACTCTGAAACTTTTATTCCACTTTTGTAATTTTTAAAACATTGGTCGGCAGATGCAAATGTACAGGGGTGCTTCCCGTACTTACGGTTACATTTCCTGTTTTGATAAATCCACGTTCTTTCAGAATATCAATTTGATCCTGGAAAATATCATCCAGGCTTTCTTCTTCGTCATAATAAAAAGCACGGACACCCCAACTTACACTTAACTGGTTAACCAATGAACGTTCTTTGGTAAAAATATACAGGGGAGCTTTTGGACGATAACTGCTTAGCATAAAACCGGTATACCCACTTTGCGTCATCCCGATCAAGGCGTCAGCATTACAATCTTTCGCAAGATTGCAGGCATTGTAACAAATAGCATCACTCAGAAATGACGGTGAATGCGGTTGTGGTTGTAATACCTCTTCAAGGTTATAACGATAATCTGTACGTTCAACTTCCATGATAATTTTTCTCATGGTTTCGACCACCAGCGTAGGATGCTGACCGGTCGCCGTTTCTGCACTAAGCATTACTGCATCGGCACCTTCCAGCACGGCATTGGCCACGTCCGTTATTTCGCTGCGGTTTGGCTTTGTGCGTTCAATCATGCTTTCCATCATTTGTGTCGCGACAATAACAGGTTTGGCACGATGGAGACATTTGCGAATAAGTTGTTTCTGAATGAGTGGAACCTGCTCAATAGGTAATTCAACACCGAGGTCGCCACGTGCCACCATAATGCCGTCGGATTCTACAATAATATCCCTGATATTTTGTAACGCTTCAGGTTTCTCAATTTTAGCAATGATCTTGGTTTTGCTTTTTGCCTCTGATACTTTGTTTCTCAGGATAACCAGGTCCTTTGCCGTGCGTACAAATGAGAGAGCAACCCAATCCAGTTTTTGCTCAAGAATAAAGTCAAGGTCAACAAGGTCTTTGTCTGTCAATGCCGGCAACGAAATTTTCGTATCCGGAAGATTGATCCCTTTTTTCGAAGAAAGAGGACCACCAAGAGTGACCACTACCTGTACGTCATTGTTCTTCAAAATTTTTGATACTTTAACTTCCAGCTTCCCATCATCGATCATAATGGTGTTCCCAATTTTTACATCCTTATGAAAATTGGGATAAGAAACATAGATGCGGTCCTTTGTACCCACTAATTTCTCATTGGTGAAGGTCAGTACATCGCCCGGTTTTATTTCGATCACTCCACTTTCGATCTCCCCAACTCTGAGTTTGGGTCCCTGCAGGTCGCCAAGGATGCATATATTATAAGGCTCCTGGTCATTTATCCTGCGAATATGTTCAATGATCTTTTTTTTGTTATCATGAGAGCCGTGAGAAAAATTTAACCGGAAGACATTTACACCGGCTTTTACGAGCTCAAGAAGTTTTTCATAAGTATCACAGGCCGGACCAACGGTTGCCACAATTTTTGTACGATGAAAAGTGTGTTCAAGGCCTGCTTCTTTATCCATTTGTTTGTGCAGGTACTTTTCTAGATTTCTTGTCATATGAATCCCCCAAACCCCCTAAAGGGGGCTTTCGAGCACCCCGACATTGAGGTGCGTTTATTTTTTTAGATTTTCAATTAGTTGATCAAGGTTCTAAACGTTCAAGTGTGCGACGCAACAGAAGCGCAATAGAATTACTTCTGTTAGTTATACAAATATTAAACTATCATTTTTATGAACTGTTCAGGAGATAAAGTCTGTTCAATCCAAGTTCCCCCTTCGGGGGACAGGGGCTTAACTGGCTAATATCTTCACGATCTTCAGCCACTCGTCACCGATCTTTGCCTTAATTTTCACTGCATCCTCAAGTGGTATATAATGCATTTTATTATTCATGATGCCAACAAATACATTATACCTGCCTTCAATTAAACATTCAACAGCGTGATAGCCCATTCTGCTTGCCAGCAACCTGTCAAGGCAAGATGGTGAGCCACCTCGTTGAATATGCCCAAGGATGCAAACCCTTATCTCGGCCGTGGGAATTTCTTCCAGTATTTTCTTCTGCACTTCACCAGCGCCCCCGGAATTTTCGCCTTCAGCGACAACGATAAGATTCACCAGTTTCTTTCTTCTTTTAGTTTCCTTCAATCCTTTTACCAGTTCATCAATATCAGTCTTTCGTTCGGGGATCAAAATATTTTCAGCTCCGGTAGCTATTCCGCTGTGCAAAGCAATATAGCCGGCATCGCGACCCATTACTTCGATCACAAAAATTCGGTCGTGAGCATCCATTGTATCTCTTATCTTATCAATGGCTTCCACTGCGGTGTTGACGGCAGTATCAAAACCGATAGTAAAATCAGTACCGTGGATATCTTTATCGATCGTGCCGGCCAGGCCAATACAGGGGATACCAAATTCTTCGTGAAATTTCACGGCCCCTCGGAATGAGCCGTCTCCACCTATAACAACAAGTGCATCAATTCCGCGTTTCTTTAAATTCTCATACGCCTTTTTACGGCCTGAATAATCAAAGAATTCCTTGCACCTCGCCGTCTTCAAAATGGTTCCGCCACGTTGAATGATATTTGCCACTGAGCGGGATTCCATTTTCGCAATATCATCTTCGATCATTCCCTGGTAACCACGCATAATACCGTACACTTCCAGGTCGTAGTAGACCCCGGTACGCACCACAGCCCTGATCGCTGCATTCATACCCGGCGCGTCTCCGCCTGAAGTTAGCACACCTATTCTTGTTATTTTTTTTTCAGCTTTTTTCAAATCTTATTTTGTTTTGTTAAAAAAAATCTTTTCTTCCTCAAATGACAAGCAAAAAATCGCAACCTTTTTTTGAAAAAGCCACCAAAAATAAGGTTTTGTTTGATATGTGTTTTTTTTACACTAAAACCTTCTGCAGTAGCCATTTTCATTAAAGTTTGTCCTTTGATTTAGTAAAAGGATTGATAAGCGAATAAATGGCCGAATCGAGAAAATGGCCGTTGTAATAATAATTTTCCCTGTGATAAGCCTCCCGGACAAAACCATTTCTTTCAAGAAGGTGGATGGACCGCTTGTTGCTTGGATTTACATTGGCTTCGACAGAGTGCAGTTTAATAGTGTGAAAACCATAATCAAGAACTACTGTCATGGCTTCCTGCATGAGACCCATTCCCTGGAACAGCGGATGCAATGCATAGCCGATCTCGGCCCTGTAGTGTTCTTTTTTTATATTCCAGAAGGTGATCGTTCCAATGAGTCCTGGGTCATTTTTCAATACAATGGCCCAGGCAATGTATTGATTATCGTCAAGCCCTTCATTGATCGCACGTATCCATTGCCTGGCTTCATCAATTGATTGGGCGGGATCACGGTCAAGAAACTGCAACACTTCTTTATCCGAGCGAAGAAAAAAGATCTCTTCTCCGTCCTCGTCGGAGATCCTTCTCAGGTTTGAACGTTCGGTTGAAAGGGAAGGAAAGGGATCGAAATTTAGCAGCAGCATAATTTAGCTGCAAATATATATTGTGATCCGTCAAACTGTACGATGATCAAAATTTTTCCCAGGATTCTATTTCGCCTTCGATAATCTTAAACAGAGGATGCGGTTCGAAATTTTTCACGGCTTTTAATTCTTTTAATTTTTCCCTGTCCCTCGATTTCAATTTTCTTTTCAAATGATTTATTTCAAAATCCAGTTGACCGGTCGTTACCGTAAGTGTCAATGGTTTGAAATTTTGACTGATCTTCTCTTTATTAAAACTATAATTCCTTTTTTCCGCCTCTTTATATACTTCCCACAGGTATCGATCAATACAGTCTATTGCTTTTTTGCATTCCCTGAACCTGGTAAGTTGCGGATGATTTTTGTATCCCTTTGTTTTGTTTTTCAAAACATTTTTTGCAAGCAATGTCTCCCTCCAAAGAGCTACCAGGCCTTTGCTGTCGAGATATTTTGGATGAATAGACCAGATGCGCATGACAACAAATTTATAAAGGTTACAATAAAACGATTGGGGCCTTGACCATCGACAATACAAAATGATTTCCATCAAACTAATTTTTTCCTCATGTGTTAAGAAAGTTGATAAGTTCTATTGACGAAACCTGGTAATACAAAAAGCGAAATACACATTTGTTCACGATGAATCATTTGGATTTGATAATTCACTAAATTCGGCCGCCACTTTCCAATGCGTTTCAAATCGTACGCAACCTTAGAGAGATCGATTATTTCTTTAGTTTTTTTTGCAGATAGAGGATTAAGAACATGCAGTTGTTGTTGAAATATTTACGACCCCAACAGAAAACTATATTCTTAGCGCTCCTGTTTGCTGCCATCAGCCAGGTGCTGTCAATGATTGACCCTATCATCTTCGGCAGAATCATTGACCTATATAGCAAACGATCTCCGGGTACTCAGGAAAACGAATTAATAAAAGGAGTGGCTATATGGCTGGCCATAGCTATTGGCGTTGCAATGTTTGCCCGATTGGCAAAAGCCGGGCAGGACTACTATACCGGCTATTCGGTACAAAGGCTGGGCTTACGGGTATTTGATGATGGATTGAAACAAACACTTCGGTTGTCATTCCAGGAATTTGAAGAACAACGCAGCGGCGAAACATTATCCATATTACAGAAAGTAAAAACCGATTTACAACGTTTCATGCAATCGCTGGTAGGTGTATTGTTTACATCTATAGTGGGTATTTGTTTTTTGCTTTGGTATGCAATTACCAAAAACTGGTTGCTTATTCCCGTTTTTTTAGTGGGTGTATTATTCCTGGGTGGCCTAACGGGAATGCTTAGCAGGAAAATCAAAACAATACAACGGTCTATTAACAAGGAAACCAATATTCAAGCGGGATTAATAACGGAATCGTTGCGAAATATAGAGCTGGTAAAAAGCCTTGGTTTAACCTTTCCTGAAATAAGGCGCTTAAAAGAAAGAACGAAAGATATATTCGACCTGGAAATGTTCAAAGTTCGCCAGGTGCGCACTCTTTCATTTATGCAGGGCAGTACAATGAATATTTTAAAACAATCTATTCTTTTTATATTACTATGGCTCATCTTCAGAAATTTTTTAAGCACGGGTGAATTGATTGCCACGCAATTTATTTCCACGGCAATCTTTGCACCATTGCAGGAATTGGGCAATATTATTTTGTTGTACCGCGAAACAACATCCTCGCTGCAAACCTTTGATGAACTGATGCAAAAGCCCGTAGAGCGAAAGCCTAAAAATGCAATAATACTGGGTCCATTGCAAACATTGAGTTTTGATGGAGTGACCTTCAGGCATAGAACAGCCTTTACCAATTCTATTGATGGTTTGTCTTTTTCCGCCAGGAAGGGAGAGACAATTGCCTTTGTAGGGCCATCGGGTTCGGGCAAATCCACATTGGTAAAGCTATTGGTTGGCTTATACAAACCGACTTCGGGAAAAATTCTTTTTAATAACGTCAGTTCTGTAAAAACATTCATTACAATGCTTTCAGAAGAGAGCTTGGATTTGTAACGCAGGATACGCAGCTTTTTGCAGGAACCATTAGAGATAATTTGTTATTTGTACAGCCCAATGCAACGGACGAAGAAATAAGGGAAGCCCTTAGAAAAGCAGCATTCACCGAGGTTTTGCAACGTTCAGTACAAGGAATTTATACCAGGCTTGGCGAAAGTGGCATGAAGTTATCCGGCGGTGAGCGTCAGCGATTATCTATAGCAAGGGCGTTAGTAAGGAACCCGAGATTGCTCATTTTTGATGAAGCCACTTCTGCGCTTGATTCAATCACAGAAGAATCCATTACGGAAACCATCAGGGGGTTATCAAACAGCAACGAGCGCATTACAATTCTTATTGCACATCGCTTGTCCACAATTATGCACGCAGACTGCATTTATGTATTAGAGCGGGGGAAAATAGCTGAAACAGGAACGCATAAACAACTTTTGAATAATAAAGGCCTGTACTATGCCATGTGGCGGCAACAGGCCGGCGAACGAAAAATGCAAACTGTATAAATAGTCGAATCCCTTTTTCCCTAAGTTCACCAGGCAAAGGTTTGTCAACGTAATGCTATTAAGACACATATCCGGCGCAACTCAACTCTATTGAGCTTTTATTTTTATCTTCAGTTTTTGTATTTTAATTTGACTTCAGCTATTGTCTGGCAAAGCGCCAATACCACGCCTTCAGCAATGGCCGAAGTTTTTAGAAATTATGCAAGCGATAAAGATCTACAAAACAAGTAAAGGAATTGTTATTCACCAGGGTAATGATTTTTTCCTTTCGAAAGAATCGGACTGGGATAAATTTATCAACCATAAGGATCTTTTTGAGAAGGTGAATGATGACGTAAAAGGTTTGAAGGCGAACAGCGATCTGTCAGAAATGATAGTAAACAATTTGACTGCACCCATAGGTGGCCAGGAGATATGGGCCGCGGGTGTCACCTACTTGCGCAGCCGTGAAGCCCGGATGGAAGAATCAAAGGATGCGGGCGGAGGAGATTTTTATGCAAAGGTATATGAGGCCAACCGTCCTGAACTTTTTTTCAAAGCACCCGCTTATCGCACTGTGGGACATGGTGACATTGTCCGGATCAGAAAGGATTCGCAATGGAATGTTCCGGAACCGGAGCTTACTTTATTTGTTTGCTCACAGGGGACCATCGAAGGTTATACGATCGGTAATGATATGTCATCGCGGGATATTGAAGGTGAAAATCCACTATATCTTCCCCAGGCGAAATCATACAATGCTTCCGCAGCGATTGGTCCTTGTTTATATATTTCAGAGGCACCTATTCATCCTGATTCGATGATCCGTCTTGAGATCAAACGACAAACTGAGTTGATCTTCTCAGGCGAGATCTCCATTAACCGGATGAAGAGAAAGCACGAAGAATTGGTGGAGTATTTATTCAGGGAAACCTCATTTCCCAACGGGGTTTATTTAATGACAGGAACAGGCATCGTTCCTCCCGATCACTTCACATTGAAACCAGCGGATGAAGTCAAAATTTCCATCGAAAATATCGGTACTCTTGTGAACACCGTTGGTCAATAGACCAGGCTGCATTCAACAAACAAAATAAACTCCAGTGCTGAATTTGTATGACCGCCTGTCATTACTCTTAGAGCATATTTATTTTTTTTGAATACATTCAGATAATTAAACCATCTGTATGAGAACAATACTTTTTTTATTACTGTTGATACCGGCAGTTTCAAATGCCCAGTTCAAGAGGTCAGCAACTGAGCTTGCAAAAGATAATATCAGGGACTATGTAACTCAAAAGCTATTTAAAAACCCTTCCTATCATCCTATTTCTTTCGGGGAGTTAACCACTAACAGGGCAGGTGGTTCGATGTTTTCATCTCTTATCAAACACAAATTTGCGATCACTGAGACCGAATCTCATGAGAACATGAAGGTCCCTGTTCAAAAGGAATACCTATTTGTATTTTATTTTAATGACAAGATGAAAGTACAAATGGCTGAAAGTATTTCTTCACAATAGCACCAGCGAAGAAGGGATATGCTGCAATTATAATTTCCCCCGGTGTTGAGCTGTTAACAAAATTCTACTGTAATTTGTAAGCAGAACTCTTCGACCATCGAGAGTCGTGAATCGTCAGACGTGAGAAAATTTGTATTCACGTCTCACGTTTCACGTTTCACGATATAAGTTACTTTTATCGTGCTTTTAGAACCAAAACAAGCCTCCTCATGAAATTTGCTTTTGTAGCAGGCGCTGTCATTACATCAGGGCTGTGCTGGTATTTTGCCAATGATCTTTCAGGAAATTATTGGTATTTACTGTGGGTTGCTCCTGTGCCTGTATTGATCACGTCATTCCGATCATCAGCTAAAGGGGCTTTTTTAGTGACTTTTATTGCTTACCTGCTGGGGCGCTTAAGCTGGCTTCCCTACTTGCTTACTGTTTTACCTGTACCGTTGGCCGTGTTTTTTACAGTATTGATTCCTTTGATATTTGCTTTGATCGTTTTGCTGACGAGAAAAATTGTTTTGTGGGATCGAAACGGCTTGTCTGTATTTGCGTTCCCGGTTTTCTGGTGTTTATTTGAATTTCTTTTGTACAAATTTTCCCCCGATGGAACAGCCGGAAGTATTTCTTACACGCAATCAAATTTTCTTCCTGCTGTGCAAATAGCTTCAGTAACAGGAATTTTAGGGATCAGTTTTTTGGTCACGCTTTTCCCTTCGGCAATTGCTGTTGGTTCCCATTTCCGGTTTCGAAGAATGAAAGGAGCGTTAGTGATCGCTTTTTTACTCATTTTTGTTTCAATAATATTTGGAATATTAAGGTTGAATATTAAATCATCAAACGGGACGGAGCTTACAGCGGGTCTGGCGGTGCTTGATGAAAAATTTCATTCGGAAACGGATCATCCCGATACTACAAAAGAAATGAACACAGCAAATTTGTATGCCGCTGAAATAAACCGGTTGGCTCAGCAGGGAGCACAGGTTGTTGTATTACCGGAAAAAATTGTAAGCACAATACCAGCCACTGAGACTACTATAAAAAATATTTTTTTGAATGCAGCAACCGGCGATCACATTGCGATTGTCGCGGGATATACCCGGTTCACGAATGATAACACTAAGCAGAACAGGGCACTGGTGATTTCTGCTAAAGGAGAGTTGTTATCAGACTATCAAAAAGTAAATTTGTTTGAAGGCGAGACAAGAAGCGGGTTCATACCCGGAAACGGTATTTCTGTTTTCAATTTTAACAATGTTTCCTCTGGAGTTGCAATTTGCAAGGACATGGACTATCCAGGATTCATAAGAAAGTATGATAAGAATAATATCCTGGTCATGTATGTACCTGCCTGGGATTTTATAAAGGATGGCTGGCTTCATTCCCGCATGGCTATATTGCGCGGGGTAGAAAATGGATACGCGATAGTGAGAACAGCGAGGCAAGGGGAGTTGACGGTTAGTGATCACCGGGGGAAAATTCTTTATGAAGCAAGCAGTATAAATAATAAGGGAGTGCTACTTACCGGGAAATTTCCTTTAGTGACAACAAAAACAATTTATAGCCAATTAGGTGATTGGTTTGGCTATTTAATTGCAATAGCCGCGACCATTTTTATTTTGTTGAGACTAAAACGCAAGAATATCCCGGTGCCGGAAAATTAAGACCCCTTAAAATATAAAAGAGGCTGTCCCAAAACATCAAAAAATATATTTCACGCTACGGCGCTACGACGCAACGTTTGAAAACCAATATAATATTCTTTGCGACGTTGCGCCTTCGCGTGAGGCATTTGGTTTCACGCAACGGCCCAAAGCCCGTGTCGAATAAAAGTTGAAGTGAACTATTTTAAAAGACGCCATGGCTGAGCGCTGTATTCCTTTGCGTTTCTTTGCGGCTTTGCGAGAAATCAACGACTTTTGAGACAGCCCTTTTCTTTCGATGCGATCTTTTGGTACTCAAATGTTGCTGACAGTTTTTTTCTTAGCCAATAAATTCCCCATTCGCATTTTTTTATCTAAAAAGTCTTTCCCTTTTTCTCTCAAATCCTTTTTTTGCTGAGGGGTCATTTTTGAATATTTATATATACCAAACGCTGCAGCGGCAGCCAGCAACAGGCCTAATGTTTTTCGCATAAATAAGGGTTTAAATTTTTAATGAATACACTGGCAACTTAAAATATCATGCCATAATTCTGGCAACAACCGCTGCATTTGCATAATCTCGGAGACACGTTCAAATAAATTTTGCTATAACTTATAATATAAAGACAGATTTATTTACTTTAAAATGGGATTAGCTTTAAAACGGCTAACTTCAGAAATGCGAACCCTCCGGTTAAGAAAAGAAAAAGGCTTTTTCCTCCTATTTATGCTTGTAAGTTCTTTTTCATTATTTGGCCAGGATACTATTTTACTTAAACAAGATTCAGTGAGGGAGGTTGATGTAACTGGTATCTTAAAAAAAGTATTTAATAAGTCTGGAAAGCCTGAACCGGCGGCTGCGTCAAAAGCCAAACTTCATTTCGCAATTCTTCCCACACTTAGCTATAACCCGAGCTTTGGATTTATTTTCGGGGGCAAATTGACCGGCGGTAAGCAAATCGGCGATCCGGCAAATACTGATCTTTCAGTATATGCCTTAGAATTTTTTTATGGTACAAAAGGAATTTTGTCCGCCCAGGCGAAGCATAATATTTTCACCGCAGAAAACAGGTGGAATTGGCAAGGCCAGTGGCAATTAGCAAAATATGGCTTGCTTGATTATGGTCTGGGTACCGGAAATTTCAAATCCAGGACCGGAGCATTTTCTTTCGATCAGTACCCGATAAAGAATGCGGATAGTGCATTTCCAATTAGCTACACTTACATACGCCTGTCGGAAAAAGCGTACAAGAAGATCGGGAAATATTTTTATGCGGGGGGCGGTGTAAGACTCGATATGTATTCTAATGTTGACGATATAAAACAGACAACTCCGTATAACACGCCACATGAGCGGTATAGTTTACGACATGATTTCGATCCTGACAAATATTCGGCAAACGGATTTATCCTCGCCGTGCAGTATAACACAAGAGAACACCCGATACGTTCCTTTGGAGGTATCTATGCTGACATGGGTTTGCAATTCAATCAAAAATGGATGGGAAGCTCAAAAAATGCAATTCAGCTTCAGTATGATTTTAGAAAATATTGGTCGCTCAGTAAGAGAAATCCTGAAAATGTTATCGCCATCTGGCACTGGGCAGCCTATAAATTGAGCGGTGTTTTGCCCTACCTGGAAATGCCATCAACGGCATCCGATGCATATGGTCGAAGCGGAAGAGGTTATACTTTTTCCCGCTTCAAGGGGCCGTCGTACGCTTGTTTCGAAACAGAGTGGCGATTCCCGATAACTAATAATAAGTTAATAAGTGGTGTTTGTTTTTTTAACCTTCAAACAGCTTCCGACGATTTTAATAAAAAAGTGTTTGAATCATGGGAACCCGGTGGAGGCGTTGGCTTGCGAATTCTTTTTCAGAAACTGAACCGCACAACTATGTGTATTGATTTTGCTAAAGGAAGATATGGAGCGAGCGGATTGTTCTTTGGATTGGGTGAAGCATTTTAAAAAATCAAAACTGTAATCGCAATTTTATTTTCATTTCTCAATTTTTCTAATACTTCTGCGCATTCCAAAAACCGGGACAAAGTCAAATTGTTTGTAAAAAGGCGCAAGATTTTCGCCAGTAAATAAACCTACATAAGCCTTCTCCGGCGCATTGCTATCCAACCATGCTGTTAGTTCTTTCATTAGCATCGACCCTACATGTTTGCACTGCCAGTCAGGATGAACCATTACGTCCTTTACATAATAGAAGCTGGCTTCATCACTCAATAGCAAAGCACAACCAATAACCTCGTTTTCATGTTCCGCAACCACGCCATGTACCGGTGCCTCTAAAATTTTTTTGGTTAATGAATGATCATAGAATTTATCCCAGCCGACCGCAGAGACCAGGGCCATATATTCGTTTACTGTCGGGATCCTTGAAATAATTCTCACTGTTTCGGGAGTAGATTCGCTTTTTGGTTGATCAGGAATGGGCGGCCCGGCAAAGATCACATAGTAACCATTAATGTCGCGGAGGGTATAGCCCGCCAAACCCCATGGTTTGTTTTCGAGAGGTTCAACGATCTCCGCATTTTTGTTTTTATGAAAATGATAAAAGTTTTCCAGGTTTTTTACCCTGATAAAAATTGAATTGCCTTGTGAAACTGATGCAAGTTTAGGCTGTTTGGAAAATTGAATAAACACCCCCTGCCAGGTAACACCTCCATGGTTTGGTGGCTCGCCCCATGTCCATTTGTTCGGGAAACCAAGCACCTTATGCCAGTACTCAACTGTTTCTGTTACATCTTTAACTGCAAGAACGGGTTCAACGTGCGAAAGAAAAAGATCGCCTTCTTCATTTGACATCTCGTAAGTTTTCAACGAAAGTATAAATTCTGCGTTGAAGCAATTTACGGGGCGGTGAACGCTGTTCGGAAGAGGAGATAGTTAGTTATCAGAATTGATATTAAGCGAAAGTCCCCCGCCTGCAAAAAATTTCCTTGAAACGCCGGCTTCAGCATACAGCCCGATATTTCTTGAAAGATAATAGCGAAATCCCAGGATACTTCCGGCATTTATCTCACCTACATGATAATTTATATGGCCGTTATCAACGTGCTTCCTGTCGAACACAAGGGAGTGATTGGCATAGCCAAAAAAAGCTGCGATATAGAGATCCCAATCTTCATTTTTCATTATAAACGGGCTGACATGAAAAGTACTTTTTATCCCCACATCCCAGCCCTTCCACACATCTTTATATTCTGTTTCCGGCATGGTTGGGTATGCGAACCTGTAGAAAGTATAGGTGTATGCTGTGTAGAATCCCACACTGACCAACCTGTTCAGAGAATAATCACCGCTTAAATTTATTGCGGGAATACCACTATTGTCCCTATAGAGGCTGCTTGGATAACCATAGCCGGAAGAAACCCCTAAACTAATTACAATGTCATTCTTGTCGGCCTGCGCCCGACCAATTAATGTAATACATAACAGGGACACTATCAGACAAAATTTTGACATTGTATATGATCAAACAAGTTTTTGATTCCCGGCCGGCAGAACGCAATTGCTAAATTACTCCAAAGTCCTTATGTGTTTTCATATGACCCCTTACTCTTTGCCAATTTAAATGAAATTGTGCACGAATATCAGGGATAATAGGGCCAAATCATAGGATCAATGGGTCGCGATGCCGGAAACGGTCCAAAAGGTCTTAGCTTGAACGGCACTGCTTCACTTCAAATCCGACTCCTCTTACAAACCGATACCCTGCTAGTGTGCCCGTTGAGCCTTCGTAAAATAATAAGTCAATGCAAAACCCATTTTGCACATCAGCAGTTCAATAAAAGGCATTTTCATGTTACGGGTTTGTTTGACGTTTTATGCAGCTGTTCAAGGATAGTTTTCTTCCGGAGATCCTCATCTCAATGTAGGTTCTTCAAATGATCGTGTTAAAGGCTTTAAGGATTTTAGAACGGTGGCAAAAGCTATGAGTGGGATGGATGCTAAAGTAGAAACTGATCTTAAAGTTTGCAAGTAAATGCCCAAATAAATTTTAATTGATCCCGGTCATATCTATTAATTCTGGCTTTGAGAGTACATCATCTTTGCTATGAACATCGATGTCCGTTTTTTGTCTATAATTTCCAATCGAACTATGTCAGGTATGAAAAGTGTATGCATGAGTTATTTGGTATGTTCGATAGGGTGGCTGCTAACGGACACGGCTTGGCGATGTGGCGGTATTTGTATATCGTCTGCCCGTACCGCTGCTGATTAAAGATACAAAAGTTCATTGTTTATTCTGTTGCCCGGCGTTATTCGTCGGCTGAAACTGAAGCCGATTAGCGAAAAAAAGTTGAGAGTATATTCGTGGCCCCGACATATTGCCAAACCATCTGTTGTGCGTTCGTGCTTCCCTCAAGTATTTGATAAACGTATTCTTTTTTATTCTTTTTTACTGTTAACAAAATATTCCCTATATTTATTCTGCAAAAAAAGCCAAACGCTACTGCAAGAAATATCATTAAGAATTCCAAAAAATATTCTTTGAAAGTTTTCTTTTTCAACGTGTGGATCGTGATGTACTTCCATTAAGCGGTTCTATCTGGTTACGCGTTTCAGTCCAAGATGTATCTGCCCTGTTCATCTTTTGTTCACACAGCCCTATTTGTCCTTTATGTTATATTCTTTGCACACATACTGCATCAACTTCAGTGCACTTTCCTTGCTTTCGTTATAACTGCCCACTAACAGGGTATTAAAATCTTCTATGCTTACCATAGCGGCCCGGAAGTCTTCAAGATCGTCAGGCGATGTCTTTCTCAGTTTTCCGCTGATGTCGGAATGATCGATTCTTAATGCATATAAGTCATCCGCAGTAAAATGCTGTTGCATGAATTTTTGCACGATCTCCTTCACCAGTTGTACCTGGATTGCCTCCGCGGTTTTCACTTGGTTTTGTTGGCCCTCATAATCAGTAATGTAATTACTAATCTCTGAGCCTGAGAATTGTTTTAGGTTCAATTGATTTTTAATAGAAGTGAGGGCTCCTGACGAGGATGTAAACGTGGTTACCCGAAAACATTTCTCAATAAGATGCTCCAATTTTTTTGAATCAACTACATCGGGCGGTTTTCGGAGTATTTTAAAAACGCTGTCGGCGTTTTGCTGTAAGTCTGTTTGATAAGCAATAGTTTCATTGAGACTTGCGGTATCTTTTTTTAATTCCTGTACCAGTTGTTCGCTGAGTTGGGTTACCCTTTCGTTATTTGAAAAATATTCTCTTATATTTTCTGCAAAAAAGCCCATTGTTACGGCCAGGAATATCATTAAGAATTCAAGAAAGTATTCCTTGAATTTTTTCTTTTCAACTTTGGGATGATGATGTACTTCCATATTTTCTAATTCGTGATTTGGGTTAATAGTCTCAATGTCTTTAGTATTAATCTCAAGAGGAGGATTTTCCGACTGAGTGTTTTTGGGGTTATCCAAATGTTCTTCGTCCGTATTGTCTGGCATTTATTTATTGATAGTTGGTCAAATTATTAGAGTGTTAAATCGCATGACGCACAACACGTAAATTCATGTATTATATCAATAAACTTAAATAAACCAGGGCTTCATAATCAGTGACCTAATATTATACATTTCGTATTGTTATTGCGTCAATTCAATTTATCAATTCCAATTGATCAACGATCTTCCAATGACGGATGTACCCATGGTTGACGGTAAATTCTTTGTAAAAGGCGGGTAGCATCCGGATCACCGGTGATCTGATGCATTACGGGGTCATAATGCAATGGCCGGCCCCCCAACTGCATGGATATATTTGCCATGATGCAGCTTGCAGTAGAGATGTGGCCTTGTTCGATATCGGCAACCGGTTTTGTATTTTTATCAATGGCTTCGAGGAAGTTGAGCATGTGCAATCTTGTGGCCGGCGCCGCATTTAGCTCAATATCTTTTTCTTTCAGGTCTTCGGGATATTTTTCTTTTTCATACACGACATCTTTATGTATTGTTTTTTGTCCTTCGGCTTCAGGGAAAAAATCATATTTCATCGTGCTTCCGCACAAAGTTCCTTTATCACCATAGAGTTTAAATGACCACGGATATTCCGGATCAGCCGGTGTTCCCCAGCTCCGATGCTGCCATACACAATTCAGTTCGTCAAATTCGAAAAGGGCGGTTTGCGTATCGCTGATATTACTCTTCCCTGTTTTATCAACATAGATACCACCTGTGGAAGTGATGCGTTTCGGCCAGCCCAGGTTCAGCAGCCATCTCACCGCGTCGAGCATGTGTACGCACATATCGCCCACGATGCCATTTCCATATTCCATAAAAGCGCGCCACCAGCGTACGTGCGGTAAGCCATCATAAGGACGTAAGGGCGCAGGTCCCGTCCACATCTCGTAATCAAAAAAATCCGGGACTTGTTGTACAGGAGGATTTCCATTATTGCGCATATGGTAGTAGCAGCAGATCTCCACATGCGATACTTTCCCAAGCAGCCCGGCATCGACAATATTTTTCTTTGCGTCGATCAAATGCGGTGTACTTCTTCGCTGCGTACCCACCTGGACCACACGATTATATTTTCGTGCAGCAGCAACCATCGCTTGCCCCTCCATTACATCAACGCTGATCGGTTTTTGTACATACACATGTGCGCCAGATCTTATCGCCTCAATAGTTATTAAAGCATGCCAGTGATCCGGAGTGCCGATGAGAACAATGTCAGGCTTTTGGTCTGCTAACAATTTTTTATAATCGCCATACAAAGCAGGTTGCTTGCGATTTTGCTGACGCTGCCTCACCATATCAGCCGCAGATTCTAATTGATGTTTATCTACATCACAAAGAGCCACTACTTCAACCGGCGCAACTTGTATCAAACGAAACAGATCACTCTTGCCGTACCATCCCGTACCGATCAGGGCTACTCGGCGATTTGATGCAGCAGTGCTGATGTTCATGCCGTGAGTCTTCAGGGCAGCAAGAGCTAACGCGGCAGAAGTGTTGCGGATAAATTGACGTCGATGTAAATGAGAACTCATAAAGCAGGTATTAACTGGATGTTGTTCTTTAAAGGTAGATAGATTTATGCATGATAACAGCCGGGGGTTTTGCATACATTGCAAATAGCGCGAAGGTTGTATCTGTGCTTCCGATCCTCTATCTTTATCTACATCATTCAATACCACTGAATACCCGAATGATCAATACATGAATCCAGAAAAAATATTTTTGTCCTTGAAGCTACCGAGGAATTACTTACTGCTCATTGTCTCAGCTTTTATTTGCGTTTCTTGTAATAACAGATCAGAGACTGGTGAAGGAATTAATGGAGTTAACTATTACACTCAGTCTGATCACAACCGAATGGCAGCGGAATGGGAGCCAACATTAGGAGTGATGGTTGTTTGGCCGTTGGCACTGCCTCACAAACTTGTTATTGAATTAGCAAAGGACAACCAACTGTTTACTCTTGTGCCGGATAAAAAAAACATGCAGGATGCAATTAAATGGTATTTATTATGGGGAATAGACACTTCAAGAGTGAAGTTCATTGTGGCAAAACAGGGTGAAGACGCATGGTGGGTGCGGGATTGGGGGCCTCATGCTGTATTTACTCCAGGTGGAAGGATGGAGCTGGCAGACGGAAAATATATTTATTCTACACCAATGTCTGGTCTTGCATGTGACGACAGCCTAAGGTTTCTTTATAAAACAGCCGACAATAAAATACTACGAACGGACACAGATGACCAGGCGACGGTGGAAATTGGCAAAGCTTTGAGCATACCTGTTTTAGACCTGCCCTTTATAAGCACAGGAGGTAACGTTTTGACTGACGGCCTCGGAACTGCGTTTTCTACCTGTATTCTCGCCAACGAGAACCAGTTTAACGGCACCCCGCCTGAAAAATTTTTTGGATTGAATAAACGATTACTCGGAATAAACAACTATCACATGGTTTCTAACTTTTCAAAAAATGATATTCAGCATATCGATTGTCTTATGAAACTGCTTGACGAGGAGAGAATTCTTGTTGCCGAGCCCCCGGTCGATCATGAATTGCACCAGGTATACGAAAATATAGTTACGAATGAGCTGTCCAAACTAAGAACTATTTTCGGCCGTCCTTTCCAAATTCTCAGAATTAAGATTTACCCTTATGATCTTGGGCATAACCACCGGGAGATCCTGACTGCGTATACTAATTCGCTTATTCTGAATAAAACAATTTATGTTCCCCTATTTGGAATACCCGGGGATTCAATCGCATTAAAACGTTGGTCCGAAGTAATGCCAGGATACCGGGTCAAAGGATTTGAGTTCACGTTGAAAGATGAACCACACTTAAATGATAAAGTAAAAGAACATTACGGACATACAGCGATTGGTTGGGCTTATGATGACGCTTTGCATTGCAGAACGAGGGCCATATGGGATACCATCATGCTTTATATGGCTGTAAAACGCATTGATCAAAATGTTTCATCGACGAGAACCAACCGAGTGTTTGTTACCATTATCGACTATAGTAAAAAAGGCCTTGCTGCCCGAAGCACAAACCTATATTGGAGATTAAAGGGAGAAAGCAACTGGAATGAAATTGACTTGCAATCAACAGAAGATAGTACACATTTTTATGCAGACATTCCCTTCAGTACATCAAAGAATCAGGTAGAATATTTTGTTTCGGCAAGTTCCAGATCCGGCCGCAGTGAGATGGCACCCCGAACAGCTCCGGATGGATTTTACAGTTTCTCAATTTATTGAAACGGGGCCAACGAATCCAGGTTCTACATTTTTAAAAATTCAAGCAACTTGTAAACAAGAAAAGCAGGCCATACAATGGCCTTTAAGAAACCTAACACGCCCATCCAGAAAGATGTAGCTTGTTGAATGTAATAGATCGCTGCACCAATAAATCCCAGGAACCAAATAAACGATGGCTGATTGCCAAATCTTTTTGTTGAAATTTCTTTTGACATTGATGAATGTTTAATGAAGTGATAGGGGCGTACCTGTCAAAGGTTAGCGCAAATGCTTTCAGGGGCGTACTGATATCAGCCGAGAATTCATAAGCAATGATTAAAACTGAAAAGTTATTCTTTAAAGATAGGTCAATTTATATTTTTGTATTCATTTCCATCCCTGCAGATATTTCCAATGTCAATCTCACACTATAATAAATGTTATAACCGGGTTGCTGAGAAGAGTTCTACTTTCGCTTTTGGCATATTCTTTTGTTAAGAGTTAATCATTAAAAATGAACAGCCTTCGTATTTTGTTTGCGGGAGTGATTATTTTTTCTAACCCATCATTTGCTCAATCGCCCCAACTTCAAACAGAAAAACTTGACAGCTTTGTTGTAAAGGCAATGAACGACTGGCATCTTATGGGCCTTGCCGTTGCTATCGTGAAAAAAGATTCAGTAATAATGGCAAAGGGATATGGGTACCGGGACTTTTTCAATAAACTGCCGGTTACTGAGAACACTTCTTTCCCAATAGCATCTGTTTCCAAAACTTTTACGACAGCGCTTATTGGAATTGCCGAAAAGGACGGCAAACTACAATTGAACATGCCAGTCCATCAGTACTTTCCTGAGTTTCAATTGTACACGGATCAGTTGACCAACACAGTGACAGCAGAAGATATGCTTTGTCATCGTACCGGTGTAGCGGCGCATGATTGGGCATGGCAGTTTAACACCAACTTTACCAAGGATGTCTATCTGGCGAGATTAAAATATCTCGAGCCCTTTGCCCCCTTGCGCACAGAATTCCAGTACAGCAATTTCATGTTTTTTGCCCTGAGTGCTCTTGCCGGCAAATTGTACAACACAACATGGAATGCTCTTGTCAGCGAAAAATTGTTTCAGCCACTCGAAATGAAAAATACATTTAGCAGTTACGTTTCCCGGCAGGACTATTCAAATGTTGCGCTTAAGTATGAGTATAAAGATTCCTTCAGACTGGAACCGACTAAACAGATGGATGATCTTCTTGGGGCCGGTTCAATTAACTCAACCGCGGCTGACCTCGCCCGCTGGCTGCAGGTTTGGATAAACGGAGGCGTTTACAAAGGCAAAGAGGTCATCCCTACGGATTTTGTAAGACGAGCAACCGAGTCTCATTTTGTTGCTGATGGTTCAATAAATCCCCGGTTCCCCGATGAGCATTTTTATGATATAGGCCTATGCTGGTTTTTGTCTTCCTATCGTGGTCACTACGAAGCTCAACACACCGGCGACATCGATGGGTTTTCTTCGAGCGTAACTTTTTTTCCTTTGGACAGTTTGGGTGTGGTCGTGCTTGCCAATCAAAATGCCTCCCCTCTGATCCAGTTTGTTCCTGATTTTATTGCGGACCTTGCGTTCAACCTTCCTGTGCGTGATAAAAATTCCGCCTTTGTTGAAAGACGAAAAAAGTATGATAGCAGCCAGCAGAAACTCGCCAAGATAAATGCTGACACTATTACGAGCAAGCCGCAATTCTCACTGGATAAATATACGGGTATGTTTCAGAATCCCGGATATGGGCCATTGAAAATTGAAGTTTACAAAAAGGCTCTGTTGCTAACTTATTATGACCTGAAACTGGTGTTGATCCCCAGGGAAGGACACCGATTCACAAGTCATTACCAGGAAGAGGAAAATGCCTCTCAGAATGGAGTGGGAGACGTGGTGTTCCATTTCGATAAGCGCGGCAGTTTGCAATCATTTCAAATTCCTTTAGAACCAACTGTAAAAGATATTATTTTCAAAAAGGAATAGTTGCTTAGCTCATTCTTATCTTCTTCACTACCTGCCAGCACGTCAAACTCACTTATCAACCTTAAAATCCGCCCAGGCCTTATAATATTCCCACTCGATCAATAGTCTTGCGGTATCATTGTTTTCAGGAAGTAAGGAGATGGTTAGTATTTCAACCGGCGCTGCGGTTTTTTCAACGCTCATTGGTACTTTAAAAAAGTCAGCCGTGGAATCATATTCTGTTCCCCAGGTATCGGCCTTTTTATTAAAAATAAGTTGCCATCCATTTTCTGTCGGATAGGTCCAGATAGAATATTTTCCACCGATCAATTTGTTTCCGTTGAATTCAAGATCCTCATCCGACCGAAGTTGAGTCGCATTGTTAGCTCCCGTTCTCCACACCCTGTCCCAGGGAACAACTTCTCCGAATATTTGCCTGTTACGACGATACGGTCTCCAGTAATCCACTTCAATTTTTTTATTTTCTAAAACAAGTCTTGCTGTATCACGAAATGTTCTTGGAGCAAAATTTTTCGCGGTCCATCTCCTTCTTGCCATTGCTTCAAGATATTCATCATAGTTTTTATTTTCTCTTTCTACCGATGCAACCAGGTTAATGGATGAACCGATGGCATCAGCCCCTTGCATCCTGCCATGATCGTCGACAAACAATTTTAGGTGCCCCATTACATTGCTGCCCGCTTTCAATTCATTTTTTCCAGTCCTTGTTACCCGGAACGTTCTGCATTCCCCGAATGTCAAATGGCAATGAATAATGGAGTCCCCGTTTTTTGAAGGAGCAAAAAAACCCATATAAGGAAAAACGTAAAAACTTACAGGATCAACATTAAAAACAATTCCTTTTGAAGCTACGGCGCGGCGAAGCTCTTTTCCGTTCTGCCTGGCTGTGTAAACCGTGGAATCACCATTAAAAATATTGGTCCCTTCGCTTATCAATTTCCAATTGGCTGAAGTATCCAGGTTGAACGCTTTGGAAAAAACCTTTTTTAGATCGCCCGCTTCATCCAACTCTCCGTCACCTTCGTATCTTGTTATTGAACCGGTGAAAGTGAAAATGGTTGTGTGAAATTTTTTGTTGTCAAATTCAAAATACTGAACAGTGGTGGTGTCAGTTCCCAGTTTATAGGTTACAAGCCCTTTATCCTTTTGAGAATAATTTTGTGAGAAGGCATGAATAGCGATGGTAAACGATATTGCAAATGAAAAACAGAATTTGCGAAAATACCTCCCCATAACATGGAATTGATACAATAATAATAAAGATAAATATTCTGCCTGAAAAATTTAATCGACAATATGCATTTGCCCGTTGCCGGAGATCCTGTAAGCTTAACTGCAAGTAAGAATTACTTACGCCGCGACAGAAACGATTTCGCATCATTTAGTTCCATTCTTTTGCAATTCTTTGGATCGGATATTTCCACCAATTTTTTAAAGTAGAGAATGGCCTTTTCTTTATTGCCTGTCTTTTCAGCTGCGATAGCTGCATCATAAAGCCCATTGAAACGATTGGGATGTGTTTTCAGACCCAGTTCAAAATTTTCAAGAGCCAAAGCCGGCTTATTCATTTCCAACAACATCTCTCCGTAGGATTCACGGGCAGGGATCACTTCACCCGGTGTCACTGGATGTTTTTCAGTTCCGTCTTCCATATCTGCTGCCTCTTTCATTAGTTCTAAAGCTTTCTCATCATTCCTTTGTTTGTATTCGATCCAGGCCTCTGCTGTTTTCACCTGGATTGCTACCTGTGCGGCTTCCTGTTTTTTATCGACCTGCCTGGTTAATTTGTCGTAAAGCGATTTTAAATTTTCCAGTTCTCTCTTTGCTGTGCTGACATCATTCAAATGCACAGCGCCCAGTGATCTTGCAAAATGAATGATCGATTCCTGCCAGGGAAACTTTTCCCAGGGAAAAGTGTTTGGATACAATGAAAGCGCGGCGGCTTCTTTCCACATTTTCCTTTCCAATGCATAACGTGCCGGTATAGCTGCGAAAGCATAAGCTGTCTTAAAATTCACACCATCTACTTCATGGATAGTATGAAGATAGTCTAACTGCTGGCTGGCGTGTTCATCATCGCCCTTTTGTAAATAAGCATATACCAGGTAATCCATTCCATGAAGTTCTTCGTCCCAATGGCCTTTTATTTTTGCCTTCGATGCATAACACTGGGCCGAAGAGACAGAAATGAGATTTGACCGGATACACTCATCCCAAAGGCCAAGCCGTGTGAATATGTGCGAAGGCATATGCTGTGCATGTGCGGAGGCAGGTGCGATCGACGCATACTTTCTTGCTGCGGGTAACGCAAGCTCTGCCAATGCAGGATAATCACAATTGTGTATGATATAGTGCGCAATGCCGGGATGCAAAGGCTCCCTTTGAAAAATAGGATTTAGAATAGAGAAGGCCTTTTTTTGTTTGGTGTAGGTTTTATCTGTTGGATCAGCCGCAGCATCCAACGCCAATGCGTAAAAAATTGCTGCTTCTATATCATCGGGATAAGTCTCGTAAAGTTTTTCCATAGCGGTTTCAAAACTCAATACACGGCTGTGATGATCTGTTTGCCCGGCATTTTCAAAAAATTTCGCAAGAGCTTCGATATAATCCGATTCTCTTTTTGTTTTGTTATTGATGGAACGCGCAAGTTCAAGAGCCTTTGCCCCCTTCTGCAGTTCCGCTTGTGTAGGTGGGGACCAAAGAGTATGAAAATTACTCATGGCTACTCCCCAATAGGCCATTGCACAATCCGGCGACCGGTCAATGATCTTTGCGAACATTTTTTCTGACTGATCATATTCAAAAGAATGAAGCAGGGCAATTGCAATATTAAAATCCTTTTTGAGACTGTCAGGAACAGAAGCAGTGAAGGAAACAGATCCGAACATTTCACCATCCTGCGGACCGCACGAAATAATTTCTCCTTTCTTCAGGTCAAGCGAGCTAATGTCCGCAATTTGAATTGTGCTGGTCTTATCCTTACATGACAGAAGAGACAGAAATAAATAAATATACCAACGCATAGTTGCGGTTTAGAATTGACTGCAGGAAGGAGATAAATTTAAGGAGTTTTTTTTACAGCGGGATCATTTTGGATTGGCGAAGAAATGATATGTATAATTTTCTATCTTCCACCATAGATATTCTTTTACTTGTGTCCCTTCAGTTATAGATATTATAAATTCGCCTGAACCGTTAGTATATCGATCCTGGCATGCACCGGCAGTATTCAAATATCATCTTTCAAAGGGAATGATTTTCAGTTTTTACAACACCCTCCTGAATTGTGTGTCGGGCAAGGTCATTTGTATATCCACAAAACGATCGGATTTTTTGACTTGTCAATAATTGAAGAAAGTTTTTCAAAAAAAGCGGACGAAACCCCTGCGCAGCCGGAACTGTTGCAGGCAACCCTTGGATAAATTTCTTCATCCGGAATACAGCTATAACTATGCAGCACAATGGCGCGTTTATAGGCATTGGAGTTTGTGCTTTCAAGTCCATATAATTTATAAGATTTGCCATACTGCCCCCAATATTTTTCTCCTATTTTATATTTCCCTTGCGAGGTGCAATTGCCGCCAGGTGTATTTGAAAATTTTGCCTGGTCTAAAAAAGTTTCGTTGCAGCTGCCGTGGGAAACAAGACCGGACATGATCACTTCATTCGTTTCGAGATCATAAACAAAAAAACGTTTGCGACCACTGTGAATGCTCATGTCGACAAAGAAGCAATAGATCGTCGAAAAGTGTTTTTCCAGTGCATAATTTCTCACTGTACTTGCCCGGGTTGTAAAAGAAGATGTATAGATCGCCCTGGCAGGTTCAGTTCGCACCGGCGTGGAAGATGCTGATTTTTTATTAACAAAAATACGGCACGATGCAAACAGCACAGCGATGCCTATGATGCAAGAGACACGGATCAACGGTTTCATAGGGATTGCATTTGTTGTAAGATAAACAGAAAGGAAAAGATTTATACTCGCCTGACAATACGACTAAAGCAACGGTGGATAACTATTTGTAAGAATCGTCAGGCAATAACGGGCTTATACGTAGAGAAAACTGCAGCACTAAGCTATCGGTTTGAACCACCGCTTTCTTTTCGCCATAACTGTAGCAGGCTTATCCATTTCTTTGCCGTTTCGGATGTTTGGATAAGTTTTCCATCGTTGTACACCTCGGTCAATTCATCTGGTTTATTTTTCTGAAGCCAGTCCACAGCGGGTTGAAGCCATTTTTTATAATTCGGATTCGTGTCACCAGGTATATAGATCATTTCATCGATCATTTGTTTGGAGTTGAAGCGGATCATTTCTGTTCCCTTCCAGCCGGGGAAGCCAATCAATTTTGAAAAATCATTTTGCTCATTGAATTCTACTTTCCAGGTATTCCCGTTCGTCGTATAATTCAAAATATGAACGTCCGGGTGCAGGGGAGCATCCCAGTTCAAAAAAGATTGAAGCGCCTGTCTTTTGTTTTCACCCTCTCCCTTCTTCTCCATGAAAAAGGAACGATAGTCCTCTGCCATGTACTTTCCTTTTGTTTCGGCCGTGTGTGCATTCAGGTAAGTTTCGACCCGGTGGAGACAGACCTTATTAGTGCATGATATGAAGCTTGTCAACAGAAAAGCGAGTGTCCAATTGGTTTTCATATTTTAAAATATGACCGAAGACGGAGCAGCGATCGACGAGGTTGCTTTTTAAATTAATGTAAATGCGCATTGAGCCAGGAAGATTTCGGGTCCAGGATTATAATGATAGTTTCAGAGTTTGTTAAATAAGCGATATCGACGTAAAAGTTATTCTTGAATGCTGTATTTTGGGTGGCGTAAACCTGCAACTTAGTGACCTCAATTTCTGGCCCATGACAAAAACCCGCTTTCTCTCCCGGCTCTTCCTTCTTAATTTTTCTCTTGCTTGTTTTCTGTTTTCCGGCGTTGCAGTTCAATTTCATGATGGATTGAATGAGGAGATACTTAAGTACACGAATAAGTTCCGTCAATCCAAACGGTTGCCCGCACTCGAGATGCGAGATGACCTGAATGAAATTGCCCGCAGGCATAGTGAAGATATGGCAAAAGGCCGGTGCAGTTTTGGACACAGTGGTTATGATCAGCGTCAGTCAGAAGTGCAGAAGATCATCACACCTTTTCATGGAATGGCCGAAAATGTAGCATATGGCCCAACTACGGGGAAAGAGGTGGTTGCATTATGGAAAAATTCTCAGGGTCACAGGGAAAATATGCTGGGCGATTATAAATACACTGGCATTGGCACCGCAATTGACGCACACGGGTCGATTTATTATACCGAGATATTTGTGCGGTAGAGTTTTGGCCGCCGCTTGCTAAGCAAATGTATTTCTGTACTGGTTTCATAAAATCATAAATTGATCTCCAATTAAAATTGATGAAAAGTTTTTTTATCTCTGTATTCTTGATCATTGAAAGTTGTATTGCAGATGGCCAGCACAAGAATGATAGCCTTTATTCGGGCAACCCTGTTTTTCCAGGTTGGTATGCCGATCCGGAAGCCGAGGTATTCGGAAAAGAATATTGGATCTACCCAACTTATTCTGCGCCGTTTGATAAACAGGTTTTCTTTGATGCATTTTCATCCCCCGATCTTGTGCACTGGACAAAACATTCTCGCATTCTCGATACCACAGCGATCAAATGGGCAAAAAGAGCGATGTGGGCTCCATCGGTGATAAAGAATAAAGACCATTATTATTTTTTCTTCGGTGCAAATGATATACAAAGCAATAAGCAATATGGCGGCATAGGAGTCGCTGTTGCCGAAAACCCGGCAGGTCCTTATCGCGATCACCTTGGACATCCATTGATCGCAGCATTTCACAATGGAGCGCAACCGATCGATCAGTTTGCATTCAGGGACCGCGACGGAACATATTATCTTATCTATGGTGGATGGAGGCATTGCAACATTGTTCGGTTAAAAAATGATTTCACCAGTTTGCTTCCTTTCAATGATAGCACCGTTTACAAGGAAATAACTCCTGAAGGTTACGTGGAGGGTCCGTTTATGTTTTATCGAAATGGAAAATATTACTTCATGTGGTCTGAGGGAGGTTGGACGGGTCCTGGCTACAGCGTTGCTTATGCCATCGGTGATACACCTTTTGGTCCATTCAAACGTGTGGGAAAAATTCTTCAACAGGATCCCGCTATTGCTACAGGTGCAGGCCATCATTCAGTGATCAATGTGCCGGGAACAGATGAATGGTACATTGTCTATCATCGAAGGCCACTAACTGAAAAGGATCCTAATTCACGCGTTACATGCATTGATCACATGTATTTTGATGAAGACGGATTTATAAAACCGGTGGTCATTACCAACGAAGGGGTGAAACAAAGGATCATCAAATAACTTGTTGCATTCAAGCGTTACTACAATAAAGGTACAATTAGTGAACGCTTAGAAGTAAAGACATGGTGGCCCAATTGGTACCCGCTGCAGAAATGAACTGGTTTTTATCGTGAGGAAATCCAGTGTCCACAAAGGGAACTGTCGGGAAAGAACGTGATTCCACTTTCCATGATCCGTCTTCAAATTGTGTTCGCAAGAGGAACGTAATGCCTTTTTGATATGCCGGATCATCGGCGCTTAATTGTTTTGATTCATACAATGCGTACAACGCCTGTCCTGTTGCATAAGCATCATCGGGTAAATTAGCGAGTTGTGACCAGCCACCATCTTCATGTTGAGTAGCCAGTAATTTCTTTGCCTGTTGTTGAATAAATCCTTTATCACCATTTGTCCAGGTCAGGCCCAATAACTGGAATACTTTTTCTTCATTGGTTTCAGGGATCGTATTACGCAGCCATGAAGAGGCTTTTTTTGTCCTTTCCAAAACTTCGTTTTGCCATGAGGATGGTGCATAATACTGCATTGCTTTTAATACAAGCGCCGTGGCAGTGAAAGAATAATATTCCAGTGGCGGTCGCGGATTAGGGCTTACCCAGCATCCTTCCCCTGTTTGTCTTCGCATGAGGTTTTTCAAAAGCAATTCAATAACCTTGTTGGATTTATATTGGTTGGCCCAAAGTGCCCATAATTGATAACCGCCTGTCACAACAATTGCCGTGGGGTCGTCATTTTCGGACAGAGTAGCTTTCCGGTATTTGATCACATTAATGTTGGAATCCAATGCTTCATTGAGAATAGTATCATTGACAGTGAATCCTTTTTCTTTTGCGATCGACAAATTCACGGCGGTCAGATCAGTGTGATGGCAGGATTGACACCCACCAGCATTTTCCAGGAAAGTATGACTGCTCGGTTGTAACAGCGCCAGGCTTTTATTGATGGCCTTTTTGATCTCTGCAGGATCATTCTGGTTGGTAACGTTAGAGATCTTTGTGAAAGCTGCAATAATGAATACAATTCCCGAAATGATAAACCATTTTTTCATACCGAAATTTTTAACGGGTTTATTTCGCACCCGCTTTTTTTAATAAAGCAACGGTTGCTGTATTCCCTTTTTTAAGCGCCCAGGAGAGAGCGGTAGAACCATCTTTTGCTTTTAAGTTCACGTCAGCTCCTTTGTCTAGCAGAGCTTGTACGATAACTACATTATCATGTTCATTGTAAGCGGCCCACATCAATGAGGTGCGACCGCCATCGTCAGGAGCGTCTATATTTTTTGCTTTTTTTAAAATGGCGATCACTGATTCTGTGTCATTATAGGTAACAGCTGCGGATACCGCGGTTAAACTAAATGCACCTAGCAGGTCCGGGTCGGCCCCTCTATCCAGCAATTGAATCGTGACAAGCCTGTTTACATTAAAAATAGAATTGATCAGGGCAGTCAGACCTTCATTGTCCCGGGCATTGATGTCGAACCCTTTGCTAAGCAGCAAAGAAATGGTAGAAGTGTCGCCAAACAAAGCTGCCCTCATCAACGCATTTTCTTTTTTGTTATTGATGGCCTTTGCATTGGCACCATGATCAAGCAACAATTTTATGATATCATATTTTCCATATCCAATACTGGCAACCAGTAAAGCAGTATTGCCAGATTTTGCTTTTATGTTAATATCCGCTCCATGTTGCAGCAATATTTTTATTTTATTGATGTCATTATCCGACCACATCAAAGCTGTTTCTCCTGCCTTATTTGCGGCGTTGGGATCGCTTCCCTTTTCAAGCAATAGTTTCATCATGTCTGCCGATGAATAAAGGACAGCGTCCATTAATACATTGTCGCTGTCATCGTCATAACTATTGGCGCTTGCACCATTATCCAGCAATGATCTTGCTTTTTCAAGATCGTTGTTTTTGACAGCATCGAACAAAGCCTGTGAAGATTGGGCCCCGGCATGTGGCGCAATTAAATGGTAGATGACAGATATCAAAATAAACGCGGACGATCGTGGCTTTTTCATGTTGACGGCCCGATAAAGCTACATGTAAATTAATAAAATTGCAATTCCATTTTAACAGTTAACTGTTACCTTCTTGTTTTCAAATAAAGGACTTGTCTACCTGGTCAAGAAATTTTTCATTTGACATACCCGTGCGATTGAACATGATAACACTTCCTCGGCTTAGTTCAGGATACAGTCGGAGTTCGCAGTAATAACCTCCTCCACCTCCGGGGTGAGCAAAATATTTTTTCCGTTCAGTTGTCCGCAAAACCATGACAGGCACATTCCTGTTGATCTCTTGTCGTTAGTGTGATTTTCAGTAAACAACAATTTTTTGTATTCTTCATTAATGAGAGAATTATTTGTTCTTAAGAGTTGCTGCACATATACCTGGAAGCCCCTGGCCGTACCAACCAGGCCTCCGTAAGATGAACCATCAATGTAAAACGCTTTGAAAGGTTTCCATTTTTTCTCTGCGTGTCCCATGAACTTTGATTTGTCAACAAAAAAACCCAGCAACAGATTCATGAGCGTCCGGCTCTTTTGGTAACCGGTTACGTTATCTGCAAAGTTGTTTATAGTGAAACCCAATTCACCTGGTAGCGGTCCCAGTTTGCTAATAATGTTGTCTGTGATAAATTGTTCATAGCTTTTGCCTGATATTTTTTCGATCAACTGGCCCAACAAAACATATCCCAGGTTCGAGTACAAGAATTTTTCATTAGGCCCTGTTTTTACTCTTCGATATTTGTCGAAAATTGATTTGAAAAAGGAATCTTTATCAAAGGTTGAGTGTTCAGCTGCAAGATGGATCCAACGCAAAGGAATTGGGTTGGGAATACCAGCAGTGTGCGATAAAAGTTGGTGAACGGTTATATCGCCCGGGTAAGGAAATTCCGGCCAGTAAGATCTGACGGGCTTTTCGATACTTAACTTTCCTTCCTGTTCCAATTGCAAAATAGCAAGGGCAGTAAAAGTTTTTGTAACGGAACATGCGTGAAAAACAGACCGGTCAGTGATCTTGATTCCATTTTTTATGTCAGCCAACCCTCGACAGTATTCATAGAGCACATTTTCCGAACTGAAATGAATATAATGAACAGAAGGAGTTTTGTCAGAGCTTAAGAGGCTGTCCAATAATCTTTCTGCCTGGATCATTCCTTGAAAGATATTGAATTTTTTTTGACGGGGAGACCATTAGGGCAATGTCGATGTCGGTCAGGTCCGAAGGACTCCTTTGGAGCGACCGGCATCGACGGCGTTCTATTTATTTTTAAACAAACGAAGTTTCCAGTCGGCTGGTTTGTACAGCTCCAGGTCAAAGGTTTCGTTGCTGGAAAGGGTGCCAAATAATTTGCAAGGAAAACTAACGAGCTCGAATGTTGCGTAAGACTTAAAAGAACTTTCCATTTTCGATCTCATTTTTAAAATACACCCGGTGGGTGACACCAGGCTGACCAGGGACAACACAACTCCTGAAGGCGCTGAACCATTAGGAGTACCGGATGTAGTTCCCAACTCAATGGTTATAGTCCTTCCATTGTGATTTGATGGCGTGATTTCAGTAAAGTCAAATAGTCCGGTGGTACTAAAACTGTATGTAACGTATTTCTTTCCTCTGTATATATCCCCGCTCCAATATCCTTTCATAACACTGTCAGGCATTCCTTTTCGTAAATAATGCGTTTCGCCTTTTCCTTCTTTTAATCCGTCCTGGAAACCTCCGCTATGGTACATGGTATCATTATAATAGTAGACTCCATTTCCATTGGGGAAGCCATTTTTAAAATTACCGGTGTAATGTTCAATTCCTTTCGCGTCGCCTTTTCCATCTGCCAGCCCAAGTTTGCAGTCGCCTGTGTATGCGCCAACCAGGGTTTTCACTTTGACCCTGCACCACGATGTATCCTCCTGGGCATTTAGAATAGAGGCATGTAGTGAACAAATGGCAAAAGAAATGGCTGCATAATGGATAGGCTTCATAAGAGGTTATTTTGCAAAATAAAATAGCGCAAAAAATTTATTCACATTAAAATCATCTTCTCTGTTTCTGAGTTTTGAAGCGGTTGTCTGAAAAATTTTCTTTTGCACGAACATAAATGTGGAATACATTATTTTTCCCGGTAGCCCTGCGGTCAATTTCAAACTCGGGAATGTTTTTTATGAGGTCGATCAGTTTTCTGTACCCATAATTGCGCGGATCAAAGTCGGGTTGTTTTTTCAAAATAAGGTTGCCCAGCACTCCTAAAAAAACCCAGCCGTCTTCTTCGGCAATATCAGTAATACTGTCAGCTATTAGTTTTATCAATCCCCTATCAATTGTTGACACGGTGGGGCTGGTTATTTTCGCTGATGTTTTTACCGTTGTTGGCTTCAGAGGCTCTTGCTGTAATTCTTCTTTCAAAATCTCCAGGTAAATAAATTTATTGCAGGAGGCTATAAAAGCCGGCGGGGTTTTCTTTTCACCGATGCCGAATACTTTCATACCGGCCTCGCGAAGACGGGTAGCCAGCCTTGTAAAATCGCTGTCACTTGACACTATACAAAAACCATCTACGCGGCCCGAATAAAGAATATCCATTGCATCAATGATCAATGCAGAGTCGGAGGAGTTCTTGCCGATGGTATAACTGTACTGTTGTACCGGTGAAATAGCATTTTCAAGCAACACTGTTTTCCAGCCCACCAGTGTAGGCTTTGTCCAGTCGCCATAAATTCTTTTGAATGTTGGTGTGCCGTATTTTGCTATCTCTTCCATCATTGCCTTTATGTTGGAATAAGAAATATTATCAGCATCGATCAATACGGCAAGCCGCAGGTCTTTAGGTGTATCCATAAAATTTACTTACTTCAAATGTATGCGCATTCCGGCAGTATGATCTTGTTTTATGCGATGATCCTCAAAATGGCAAATCCATAGCCTGGACGATAATTGGATCGACTATTTAAAATATGGAAAAAAACTAATTAAAAAAATTCTGCATCGCTAAGCTGGAAACGATGCAGAAGATTAGAAGTTCTAAGACGAAACTATTTTTTTGGGGTCACTGCATTTAATAAGCCACCAACATCAAAATATTCATCACCAGTGATTATTTTATTATCCTTGTCAAGATCGTAACTGCCATAAAATTTGCTGGAAGTTTGCTTACCTGATTTATGGGTTCCAACCCACACACCATAAAATCTCACACTTCCGTCAGGCTGGTGGGTGGTTGAATCAACACCCGGCAGGAAGTTAGCATTTGTCAATTTTAAATCATTCCAGTTACCAATGTATGCTGCCAGGCTTTCTTTCCAATGCGCTTTGGTGGTAACAGTATCACCATAAACCGGGGAGTTCCATACCGCGCTGTCAGCGACAGAAGACGCCCAGCCCTCAATATCCTTTTTTTCAAAGGCAGCAATACCAGATTTTATCACAGCTAAGTTCTTTTCATAGAGAGCTGTCATGTCATCAGTTTTTTTGGAAGTGTCGTCTTCCTTTTTTTCATTAGTAGAACAGGCTACTAATAGCAATGCAGTAATGGCAAACAATAAGAGTTTTTTCATACAAGATGTTTTGGTGTTGGAAAATGGGGTTGAGTTCTAAAGATAGGTATTTAAATATCAAATGATTTTTTTGTTATCGTTGACGCGAGTGTGGGCTTATGTTTGGCTTGTCAAAGATCCAGGTGGTTTCATTTCGGTGCTTGTACGATCTGCAACAATGCCTGCTTGCATAGAGTCCATGATGATGAGGGTTGGTGGTCGTCGACGGGCAGCCTCAGAACCATTGACATAATTTTAATACCTTTTATTCTATTAATTCATTCAGTCACTTATTTTGTTGCTGTATTGTTTCATTCCAAAAGCTATGAACATGAAAACGGGAGTAAAAAAAATCTTAGGTTTCCTTATTGCTTTTTCATTTATAAATATAACTCTCGCACAGGAGACAATGGAGGTGACAACCGATGTAGGCGTTCTTCATCTTGATAAGACCAATGGCAATCTTGTAGGATTGCATTGGAAAGATCCCGACGAGGAAGTAATCAAAGAAAGCCGGTTGGGGGAAAATTTCCGCATCCTGTTGCCTTTACCGCATTATGAAGCAAATTATTTTATCAGCGCAGATCAAAAAGTCCGCTTTGAAAAAATAAAGAATGGTGTTATCTGCCATTACGATGAGTTGATCAATGGACGCCAGGCGCTGAATGTAAAAGTTGATTACAAAATAGAAAGTAAAAACGGGCAATTGTTATTTTCTATTACCGTCAATAATAATACTGATCAACCGCTGGCGGAAGTCTTATACGGTATTCTTGGTGGGCAGAAGGGTCTGCGAAACCGTGCCGATAACCGGACATTGGTTCCCGGTGGAACCACGAACAATGATGGAGAAATGTTTACTCGCTTTTCAGGTGGTGGTTATGGTGGTGGTAATCTCGGTATCACCTATTCCGCTGCCGGAATTACTTACCCAAGCTGGAGTATGAGCATGAGCTGGATCGAGGTCTTCAACACGAGGGAAAATATCGGGATGTATTATGCCCAGCAAGATTCGGTCATTCGAAAAGCAGCTTTCTATTACGAATTGCGTCCTTCCGAAAAAGGGAATGTGATAGGTGATAACTGGCCAACGGAAAAAGATGTACCCGAAGGGACCCCGATCGGCCTTACCATGGGATGGATGAATACGCCCTATACAAAAAGAGGCGTTTTTTATTCGGCACCCGTCGTGCTTCAATTACACCAGGGCGATTGGCATGAGGGAAGCCATATTTACCGGCAGTGGTTTGACAAACATTATAATGTAAAACGTCAACCCACATGGCTCCGTAAAGAGATGGCATGGCAGAGTATTATCATGTCAAATGGCGAGGACGTTATCAATTATAAATTTAATGATCTGCCCAAGCTGGCCGCTGACGCAAAAAAATACGGAGTAACAACATTTGAAATTTTAGGCTGGGACAAGGGAGGGATCGATCGCGGGTATCCCGGGTACGAACCTGATCAAAGACTTGGAACAAAGGAAGATTTCAGGAATGCGCTCAATGGCATTAAAAAAATGGGAGTGCACCCGCTCATCTTTGCCAACATTCAATGGGTCGATACCGATATTCCTTTATACTATCATAAATTGAAAAAATATGAAACAAAGGGACGCTGGGCGGATGACCTGATGCTTGCAGGATGGGGCGAAGGAACTATCAGTTCCCGGATTGGAATCAGCAGGCACAACATGACGCAAATGACGCCATCCCATCCGGAAGTAAACAAAATGCTGATGGATTATTTCCTTGAGTTGATAAGATCAGGAGCCGATGGTTTTCAATTTGACAAAACCACTTCGATCGATGTTGATTTTAATCCTTTGCTTAACTTAAGTCCCGACAGGGCCATGGCACAGGGCGTTTTTGATATGTTAGGACAGGTTTTGAAGGAGGGAAGAAAAATTGACCCACACCTGGCGATTGCATCGGAACTGATCTGGGATCGTGCATTTCAATATGTGGATGTATCCTATCTCCGCATGAACGACGTCGATATGCACCCTGCATTGAAGTATACTTTTCCTGAATGGACATCTACCATATTTGCCGAAAGTCCTTTCGATTTTAACATCATGAATAACGGCATGCGATATGGCTTCGTATGGGCTATGGCGCCACGGCATTATAGTGCATCTCTTGATGAAGTGATAACTCAGCCTTTATCAAAATATGTTGCAGAACTGATCCGTATCAGAAAAAAATATGCAGACATTTTATTTACCGGGCGGTTTATGGATACCGTTGGTGCAATTGTAAAATGCGGAGAGAATTCCAGGTTTTCTGTTTTTGAACCTATGAATGATAACAAAAGGAAGGCTGTAGTTGTAGTTAATTTCGACAATAAGGAAGATGATGTGGAAGTGAATCTTGAGGGTGTCAGCAATGGAAAAGCAGAACTCTGCATTCCATTTCAAAGCGATAAGATAGTTTCATTGCCTGCAAGGATCAAAGTGCCAGCAAGAACTTGTGCCGTAGTGGTGCAGGTCAATGACCAATGAGCATTAACCCCTTACTCTTGCGATGCTATTTCTGTTTCATGTTGGTCAGGTCCGAAGGACTCCTTTGGAGCGACCAACGTGAACAACGGGGACGTAAAACACCACGTGAGTTTTGATGACATGATGCTTAACCCGGGTATTTAAGAGTCTTAGTTCCTTCTACGGTGATCCATTTCCGATTGTCATCTACATAATTTATTATTTTCGCCGTTGTTGGTATGCAGCGCTGGTCTGCGATGGGCGTACCAACAACTTCCAATTTTTTACTGCACTAAAGACATTGTTGTTGATAGCATGAGATCTATGGTAACGATAAGAGAGTCATTATTTATGGCTTTTCGCCGTTGTTGATATGCAGCGCGCTGGTTTGCGATGAGCGTACCAACAACCTCCAATTAACGAACTTCTTGTAATTTCATCCATGCCTCAAATCATTACTGAATATCCACAATTTTTTACTGCTACTAATTTAGAATGGAAGCTGCTGCTGATTGCAGATAAATACAAAGACATTGTTGTTGATAGCATGAGATTTATAGTAACTGATAAGAGAGTCATTATTTATGGCTTTGTAATTATGCAAAATCATATTCACATTATATGGCAAATGCAATCTGGAATGAAGAGAGAAAACGTTCAGCGGGATTTTTTAAAACATACTGCTCAAAAAATGCAAGAGGATATGATGAGGCATAAGCCCGAAGGTTTGGTTGATTATCTTGTAAATGCAAAGGACAGAAAATACCAATTTTGGGAACGTAATTCTTTGTCGGTGGATCTCTGGTCTGAAAAAGTCCTTGCGCAAAAGCTGCAGTACATTCATCAAAATCCTGTTCGTGCCGGCTTGTGTCAATTTGCGGAAGCTTATAAATATTCATCAGCGTTGCTTTATAAAACCGGGATTGATAACTGGGGATTTCTTACACATTATCGTGATTAATGTGTTTCTGTTGGTGGTTGATGCAGTTTGGTTGTTGGTACGCCACGCTTCAAGCCATGGCCGCATACCAACAACGGCGTAGTATTATTATTTTGCAGGGTACAACCCCAACGTGAGTTTTGACAACATGAAGCTTAACCCGGGTATTTAAGAGTTTTAGTTCCTTCTACGGTGATCCATTTCCGATCGTCACCTTCATAATTCACTATTGCTTTCACTCCGCCGTTACCCAGTAATTCAAATTGTACTTTCACTTGTCCAAGGCCGCCTTCAAAACTGTTATTTCCTTTATAGTCCATTGCCTCCATGATCTGCCCATTTACTTTTACAAAAAGCTGATCACCGTCTTTATAAAACTCACCCATTGTTTTATCATTCATCTCGTACAAGCCTGTTATTTTTTTATAAGCTGCGGCGTCAAGAGTGTATTCATCTTTAAGCACAATATCAAATTTTACAACTTTCTCCTTTTTATCATTCACCGAAATATCAAGAATACGATGTAGTGACTTTGGGTCGGAAGAACTCATATCTTCAGCGATGTGTTTATCCCCTTTGAAATAAACTTGTGTTACCAGGTCCTGCATTGTTGTTTCGGAAATACGCATATGAATATGAGCCGGCCTGGTTAATGTAGCACCCGCTTTATACGGAACCGGCAGAATGGTTCTGAAATGATATGTTCCATCATCTCCTGTTTTCCATGATGAACGATAGATATAATCATCCGATGTGTTGTCATAGACACCGTCTTCGTTGCAATGCCATATTTCTACCAGCGCATTTTTTACGGGGGTTTTTCCATCTTTCCCTAAAATAGTTCCGCTGAAATGCAGTATCTCACCTTTTGTTCCTGCTTGAACAAGGTCTGTGCGGGAGGGTGCACCGGGCCGGTAAAAAGGACCGAGAATATCAGTGGTGGTCGGATCTTCGCCAACATAAGCCTTGCCATCCCATTTTATTTTTCCGAATACTCCGATACTAAAAGCAACAAGTGAGGAATCGCGGATAAAATTTCTTCGTTTCATTTTTGGTGGTTTTAATAATTAAATATGAGGTATTCAGAGAGTATAAATTGATGACGATAGAAAAAGACAACAGTAAGATAGGAAAAAACCGGTGAAACGAATTTTTGGTTTAAGGTTTTATGAATTTGCTCGTGTTTGCGCCGCAAAACAGCTTTTTAATTTAATGTTGTTGGTGACGCTTTGCTAAACACCAACAACGGCAAAAGGTCGAAAGTTTTAATGATAGATATTCACAAATGCTGAATAGTGAACAGGACCCTGAAGTGAGTGTCCAAAGGACTCCTTCGGAGACACAACAGGCGATGACAGTAGCAATGCAGCTAAGTGCATAAAAGACCCGGGCAGACGTCAAAAATATAAAACTCTACTGCTGGAAAGGGGGCGAGATGTCATTCATCGTTCATATTGGTCGGGCGACTGACGTGAAGGTTGGAAGGATGATGTTTTTTTTAACCAATAGAACTACGGAGACTGTAATTGCCGCAATAAACAAAGAAAAATCTTCCTGCATACCAAGTTGGAGAGCCGCTGAAAAGCCAATTATTGACCACAAAATTGGTATGATCAAAATAAGCAAAGGAACCTTTCTTTCACTCCATAAGAAAAAACCCAGGGTGAAGATCGTTGTCGGACATGGTAAACCAAAAGATGGTGACGTGGGATACCTATGTCCAGCAAAATATCCCAATAAAGGGTAGATAACCAGTGCAAACATTACCAAAACTGCACCTGTTAGCCCAGGTTTGTCTGGCTTCACTTTGTACGTTAACCTTCCTGAAAGAACGCCAAAATAAAAGAATAATATTCCCTGAACGATAAATAACCCACCGAACAAATAAGCTGCTTTGTTGATTTTTGAAAAAAACAGGAGATGATAAACGACTCCCATCCATAGCCAAAAGAAGGAAAGAATCAAATTAACCGCCTTATCCGACCACACTAATTTCTTTATGGACAAATAAACGATGGCAACTGCAAAAATATAAAAGAGTATTTGTAACGGAAAGACAGACAGGTTGTAGTCCCTGAACAACTGTAGAAATTGCTGAATGTTGAATGGCAGCTTCATCGCAAATGTGTGTCAGCACCCAAATTCACAAATTCACGACAAACACAAAATGATTTCAGTCATCTTAAATGATGACATGTGCCATAAGGATTGCCACGGTGGTCTAAATAATACAAATGCTGCGCAGGTTTGTGCCAAAGTTTTTCTTCGAGTGTTGTCAATTTTGGCAGTAGCAGTGCAGCTTAGTACATAAAACCCCTGGCCCTTATCTTTGCAAACTATGCCGGAAGAAAAGAGCAATAATTTTTTAGAAGAGATTGTAGAAGAGGATTTGAAAAGCGGTAAGTATAAACAAATCGTCACCCGTTTTCCGCCTGAACCCAATGGATATTTGCATATTGGCCATGCTACCAGCATCTGCCTCAACTTTGGATTGACAAAGCGATACGGAGGGTATACAAACCTGAGGTTTGATGATACCAACCCCGTAACTGAAGAAACGGAATATGTGGACAGCATTAAAGATGATGTTCACTGGCTGGGTTTTGAATGGAAGCATGAGCTTTATGCCAGCGATTATTTTCCGCAACTCTATGAATTTGCTGTGAAACTGATCAGGAAAGGGCTGGCTTATGTGGATGATTCCACATCGGAAGAAATAGCTGCAATGAAGGGCACACCTACTGAACCAGGCAATGACAGTCCTTATCGCGATCGCAGCGTCGAAGAAAACCTGGATCTGTTTGAGAGGATGAAGAAAGGAGAATTTCCTGATGGCAGCCGTACGCTTCGTGCAAAGATCGATATGTCTTCGCCCAACATGCTGATGCGTGATCCCGTATTGTATCGCATCAAGCATGCGCATCATCACCGCACCGGTGATGAGTGGTGCATTTACCCGATGTATGATATGGCGCATGGACAAAGTGATTCTATCGAGAAGGTAACACATTCGATATGCACACTTGAGTTTGTGCCGCATCGTGAATTGTATGACTGGTTAATTGAAAAGCTTGAAATTTTTCCATCACGTCAATATGAATTTGCCCGCCGCAACATTAGTTATACGGTGATGAGCAAAAGAAAATTTTTGCAACTGGTGAATGAGAAATATGTGGATGGCTGGGATGATCCACGCATGCCAACGATCTCGGGTTTGCGTCGTCGCGGCTATACGCCTGAAAGCATTCGTGATTTTTGCGACAGGGTAGGGATCGCCAAAAGAGAGATATTAGCTGATGTGGGATTGCTTGAATTTTGTGTTCGTGAACATTTGAATAAGATAGCGCAGAGAAGGATGGTGGTGTTTGATCCGCTTCGGGTTGTTATAACTAATTATGAGAATGCAGGAGATAGAAGTGAGAAGTTAGACGAAGGGGTGGGGAATGGTGGACAGCAGGGGTCAATGGCGGAAACCCGGAACGAGCAACCAATAACCAGCAACGAAGAAATGGTACAAAGTGAGAACAATCCTGAAGATGCAAAATGCAGGTTATCGCGACATTCCATTTAGTGGTGAGTTATACATAGAGCGGGAAGATTTTATGGAAGTGCCGGCAAAGAAATGGTTTCGTTTGGCACCCGGTCAAATGGTTCGTTTGAAATCAGCCTACATCATTAAATGTGATGAGGTCATTAAGGATGATAAAGGAAATATCACTGAACTGCGTTGTTCTTATATTCCTGAAAGCAGAAGTGGCAATGACACCTCAGGTGTTCATGTGAAAGGAACTTTGCATTGGGTGAGTGTGAAGCATGCAATAACCTGCGAACTTCGTTTGTATGACCGGTTGTTTAAAGTAGAGAACCCTTCAAGTGAAGAGGCCCGCCTGCCGGACGGGCAGGGGATTTTAAAGATTATATCAATCCCGATTCTTTGCAGATCGTTAAAGCTGCCTACGCTGAACCTTCTTTGGCAAAAGCAAAGTTTGATGAACGGTATCAATTTTTGCGTAAGGGATATTTTACTCTCGATAAAGATTCGAGTGAGAGAAGGAATTGTGTTTAACAGAACAGTTACACTGAAAGATTCGTGGACTAAAAATTCTTGAACCAGATCTATTGTCGTAAAAGGAGATTTCGAAGCATCATTTTTTGGTGCTTTTTTTATTATATGCTTTTGTTCTGATTCAATCTTTGATCATGGTCATAAATTATACGTATAAAAATTATTTTCATGTCGTATAAATGATTATATTTGATTTTCAATTAGAAGACATGGATGCTAAGATCACATTAAGCTTTGATGAAGATGTTATTAAAAAGGCAAAGAAGTATGCTGATAATAACAATATCAGTCTTTCACGGCTGGTAGAATTTTTGCTGAAAAAAGTTACGCATTCCGGCTATCACTCGCTGGAGGATTATCCTATTGCCAATTGGGTGAGCCAGGTAGCCGAAGGTGAAGCCACTTATCAAACTTCAAAGAAGAGATCACGGAAAGCTGCAAAATCAGAATATTTTTCTTCAAAAAAATGAGGGTATTTCTGGATGCCAATATTTTAATTTCTGTATTGAATAAAGAATATCCTTTGTTCACCCTCTCTTCCCGCATTCTTAGCCTGGCTGATACCAAAGAATTTCAAATTTATACTTCACCGATCTGCCTGGCTATTGCTTTTTATTATGCCGAAAAAAAATATAAAACTAAAATTGCGAAGCAAAAGATAAGCATTCTTTGCAATCATATTGAAATAGCAGAGGCAACTGTATCTGCTGTAAAAAAATGTTTAGGTAATTCTAAAGTGAATGATTTTGAAGACGGGTTGGAATATTATTCAGCACAGGAAAGCAAGTGTAACTGCATTATTACAGAGGACAAACAGGATTTTTATTTTTCAGAGATAGAAGTGTTAAGCTGCCATGATTTTTTCATGAAATACATGGCAGCCTGATTTGTTAAAAACCTTTTTTCTTTTTTTCATTTACAGTTTTCATCGCGGCATAGTCAAAAACCAAGTTGCAAAATGCTTTTACTCCCACATACAACATGCTGTCATCAATATAAAAATCAGGAGTGTGGTGATCGGGAGCATTTGCAGGATCAGTGCCTTTTGGCATTCCGCCGAGATAAAAAAAGAAAGCCGGCGCTTTTGTACCATAGAAAGAAAAATCCTCAGCTCCCGTTACCCATTGTCTTTCTGCCAAATTTCCATTGGTAGCTTTTGCGAGGGAAGGCAGCATCATTCTTACAAGTGCAGTATCATTGTACGTAACCATTGTTTTATTGTCGATTCTTACTTCAGCAGTTGCTCCTGATGCTTCGGCGATCTTTTCTGCTGTGATCTTTACTCTTTCCAATACATCTTTTTCCATTTTGCTGTCAAGTGTTCTTATCGTGCCATACATTTCACATTCCTCTGGGATAATATTACTGCGTACCCCGCCTGCTATTTTTCCCACTGTGATCACAACAGGGGCTTTTGTTAGTTCCGCCTGGCGGCTAACGATCTGCTGAAGGCCATTAATGATCTGTGCACTTACCACGATCGGATCAACACCCGCCCATGGTGAAGCGCCATGTGAGCCTTTTCCCTTTACTTTTATAGTGAACCAATCGCTGCTTGCCATAAATGCACCGGGTCTGTATTCAATTCTTCCTATTTCGATCTTTGATTCGATATGCAAACCAAAGATCACGTCAACCTTCGGATCATCCATGACGCCCTCCTTTATCATCAGCGGGGCACCTCCTTCTTCATCGGGTGGCGGACTTTCTTCCGCAGGTTGAAAAATAAATTTTATGGTGCCTGCGATCTGATCTTTCATGGATGACAATACTTCCGCAGTACCGAGCAGCATGGCAACATGTGAGTCATGTCCGCAGGCATGCATCACCGGCACCGAATCTCCCATAAACTCTGCGATCACTGTTGATTTGAAAGGGACGTTTGTCCTTTCTTTTATCGGCAATGCGTCCATATCTGCACGTAAAGCGATCACAGGTCCTGGCTTTGCTCCTTTTAAAATAGCAACCACACCAGTTTTTGCCACCGGGTATTTTACTTCAAGACCAAGCGCTTTTAAATGATCAGCGACAAATTCTCCTGTTTTATATTCACGGTTACTCAATTCAGGATGCTGATGAAGATAACGTCGCCATTCAACCAATTTTGATTGAACAGCCATTGCTTTTTGTTCAATCAATGCCGAATTATTTTGTTGGGAGAATATTATAAGAGGTATAAGGAACAAGGCACAAGAGACAAGTGCTTTTTTCATGCAGTAAGTTTTGTTTGAAGATAGCATATCTGAACCACGATTTGGGGAGATTTTGGATTAAGAGGACATCAAGAATCTTCCAGAAAATCATTTTAATCCACCCAAATCATGGTTCAGACTATTTGTGTTCTCCAAATATGCTCCTCAGTTCGTCTGCAATTTCGCCAAGGGTTACTTTATTTTCTACAGCTTCGATCACGGCAGGCATTAAATTCTCGCCACCTGATACTTTATCGTTGAGGAGTTGAAGGCACTGATCTACTTTGGCATTGTTGCGATCGTTTTTGAGTTGTTGGAGTTTTTGAATCTGTACCAGCCTGATGGAATCATCCACTTTGAAAAATAGAAGGAGATCCATCTTCTTCAACCTGGAATTTATTTACGCCCACAATGATTTTTTCATTGTTCTCAATTTGCCGTTGATACTCATAAGCGCTGCGTGCAATTTCATTTTGAATAAAACCCTGTTCGATCGCAGGAACGCTGCCACCCAGCACATCGATCTTTTCAATGAGCTGCCAGGCTTTTTCTTCTACTTCATTTGTCAATGATTCTATGAAATACGATCCACCCAGCGGATCGGCTGTATCAGCAATTCCGCTTTCATAAGCAGCGATCTGTTGCGTGCGCAGTGCGATCCTCGCCGCTTCTTCTGTCGGCAGACTCCATGCTTCATCATATCCATTTGTATGCAATGATTGTGTGCCGCCAAGAACAGCAGCTAATGTTTGTATCGTAACTCTAGAAATATTATTGAATGGTTGTTGTGCTGTAAGAGTACTTCCCCCGGTTTGCGCATGAAAGCGAAGCATCATCGATCTCGGGTCCGTGGCCCCAAGGTCTCTCATCATCTTTGCCCACATTCTTCTGGCTGCACGAAACTTGGCTACTTCCTCGAATAAATTATTGTGTGAATTAAAAAAGAACGAAAGCCGCTTTCCAAATATATTTATGTCCAAACCTTTTTCTAGCGCAGCTTTGACATACGCTTTTCCATTACTGAGAGTAAATGCAACCTCCTGCACAGCTGTACTCCCTGCTTCACGGATGTGATAACCGGAGATAGAAATGGTGTTCCATGCAGGCAGTTCATGGCTGCACCATTCAAAGATGTCAGTAATGATGCGCATAGAAGGTTTAGGCGGATAGATATAGGTTCCTCTTGCCGCGTACTCTTTCAAAATATCATTTTGAATGGTACCGGAGATCTTTTTCAGGTCAGCACCCTGTTGTTTTGCAATGGCAACATATAAGGCGAGAAGAATGAAAGCTGTTGCATTAATGGTCATCGAAGTTGTCACCTCTTCTAATTTTATTCCATTGAAGAGTGCCTGCATGTCCTGAATACTATCAATGGCTACGCCCACTTTTCCAACTTCACCTTCGGCCAGAGCGTGGTCACTGTCATACCCAATTTGAGTGGGAAGGTCAAATGCAATGCTTAGTCCATGTACACCTTGTGATAGTAAATAATGATATCGTTTATTACTTTCCTCTGCTGTAGAGAACCCCGCATATTGTCGCATGGTCCACAGTTTGCCGCGATACATATCCGGCTGAATGCCGCGGGTGAAGGGAAAAACCCCAAGCCCCCCATCCCCCGAGGGGAGAGTTTGTCGAAGATCACTCTGATCGTAAGCTTTCTTTATTTCAATTCCACTATCGGTATATTTTTTTGAAGACTCTTTCATCTTTCGGAATATTAAAAGCCTCCCATTCGGAGAGGTTTGGTGGGGCTCACCTCATTAGTTTTCTCGCCTCATAGTTCAGCGCTTCCAGTACAATTGCATGCAACTGACCTTTCTGCTGTTTCATCATTACATCCAATAAGACTTTATTGAGATCATTTCCTGTTGATTCAGGAGGAAGAGCGGAAGCGACCTGGTTCACAATAAGCATGGTCTGCTCTTTTAAATTTTTCACAGCTTCCCATGCCACAGGACTTACATAGATCTGCTGCGTCATATTATATTCATATTCCTGCTTTATATTTTCCAGTAGTAATAGTTGCATTTCCTTTGCGGTCAGTCCGGGTTGATTGGCGCGGCTGATCAGGCTCGGAAGAGCGATACGCTCTGATAACATCACCAGGCGTTCGTAGGCCTGCAGCTGGAGTGGTCTTGATGTATAGCCGTCACCTCCTTCGGTCGCCGCAATTTTTTGTTTTTTGTTCAAAATAAAAAAAATAGAGATCGAAATGATAAACGCAATAATTGAAATGACAAGGCTGATAGTCGCTGTATCCATGTAGAGTTTTATTTGATGCCAAAAGTAAGGGATAGGTTTGAAGATGGTTGATATTTGATATTTGGAACGTGATTTAACATGTCGCTATTTTGCCTTCCGGGTTTATGAACTAAATTTGCAGAATGCAAACAATGGAAACAATACCTGTAAGTTTTACCGGAGGTGCTGTCACCCAAATAAAGAAGTTAATGGATGATCCTGGCTTTGATCCTACTCAATTTTTGAGAGTAGGAGTGAAGGGTGGTGGATGTTCAGGGCTGAGTTATGTCCTTGGGTTTGATCACAAACAGGAAGGTGATATGGAATTTGAACTGGGCGACATTCATTGCATTATGAACAAAGCACATGAAATGTATTTGTATGGAATGGAAATCGACTGGGAGGATGGGCTAAATAATCGGGGCTTTACATTCAGAAACCCCAATGCAAGCAAAACCTGCGGATGCGGGACAAGCTTTGCGGTCTGAAGAAACCCCCTGTCCCCCTAAAGGGGGAACTTAGATCGCACTTACCTTTAAATAAGAAAGCCTCTAACTCAGAGGCTTTCTCATTTCCTATAAATCTTTTTAATCCACCCAAATCCTGGTTCTGACTTACTTTGCCGTAGCCGGTTTTGAAGATGGGGTTGGAGAAGGTTTTTGTTTAACTTCAACAATAGTATCAGCCTTGCCCAAAGGTCTTTTCCTGCCAAGGTCAACCAATATCGGCGCAGCCACAAACACGGAAGAGTAGGTACCGGTAATGACACCTATCAGCATCGCGAACGCAAAGCCTCTTGTTACTTCACCACCAACAAGGAACAGAATGAGAATGGTCAGAAACACTGTAAGCGATGTCATGATCGTACGGCTCAGCGTATGATTGATGGCATTGTTAATGATCTGCTCTTTCGTTGCCCCTGTCATCTCTCTTGCATATTCACGTACACGGTCAAACACGATCACCGTGTCATTCATCGAGAACCCTATTACCGTTAACACGGCGGCAATAAAATGCTGGTCAATTTCCAGCGGGAAAGGAACAATACTTCGTGCGAATGAAAATACGGCGAGTGTAACCAACACGTCGTGTAATAAGGAGACAATGGTTCCCAATGAATATCTCCAGTCGCGGAAGCGGATAAAAATGTAGAGGGAAATAATTAACAGTGCAAAAATGGTCGCCTTTTTTGCTCCATCCTTAAGGTCGTCCGAAATTGTAGGTAATACTTTTTTAGATCCTACTTTAAAGTTTGTGTCAAATTGACTATAAGTGAGGCCAGGAGGGAGATGATTTTTTAATCCCTGGAAAAGTTTTACTTCCACCATTGAGTCAACCTCGGGTCTCGTGTCATCAATGAGATATGATGTGGTGATATCGAGTGTGCGAACATCACCTACTGTTTTTATTGTAGGAGACTCCGCCAGGTCTACTTTAAGTTCATCACGAATTTTTTCGACGGGAGGTTTTTCGGCAAAACGAACCTGGAAACTGCGGCCTCCTTTGAACTCAACACCTTCATCAAAACCGTGGAAGAAAGAAGCAATACCAAGGATCAATACAATGACAGAAATGCCGTAAGCGATCTTCCTGTATTCAATGAATTTAATATTTGCGTGTTGAAAAATACGCTTGCTTATACCGGTAAAATACTGGAGATGGCGTTTTTTGCTGGTAAACCAATCAGTAACCCAGCGGCTCACTAGTATCCCGCAGAATAATGATAGCAGGATACCAAGAATTTGTGTAGTAGCAAAACCCTTTACAGGACCCAATCCGAACGAGAAAAGAATAATGGCTGTCAACAACACAGTGACGTGGGCATCCAGTACTGGTGGCAACGAACGCCGGTAGCCCTCATTCACGGCGGGTATATATCCTTTCCCCCGTGTAAGCTCTTCTTTGATACGCTCATAAATAATTACGTTGGTATCAACAGCCATACCAATGGTGAGAACAAGACCCGCAATACCCGGTGCAGTAAGAGTTGCTCCCAATGCTGTTAACACCCCAACGGTGAAAAGCAAGTTTAAGATCAATGCTATATTGGCGACCCAACCACTGGTGTTGTAATAGACCAGCATCAATAAAAAGATAATCACAAATGAAATAGCGAATGCTTTCAAACCACCGTTGATCGCATCTTTACCCAGTGTGGGACCAACAACCTGCTCCTGCACAATTTTCGCGGGTGCAGGAAGTTTACCCGATTTCAAGATATTAGCAAGGTCCTGTGCTTCTTCTGTTGTGAAACTGCCACTGATGCTTGAATTGCCTGCATCAATTTTTCCTATAACATTCGGTGCTGAGTAAACAATGTTGTCGAGAACGATGGCAATCGGTTTACCAATATTTTCTTCCGTCATTTTCGACCAGATCTTTGCACCGCTCGTATTCATGGTCATTTTCACTTCAACCTTATTGGTTGACTGATCAAAATCTTGCCCTGCATCCCTTATGGCATCACCTTCCAGCCGGGCTTTTTCTTTACCGTAAGTTTTGATGGCGTATAATGGAATACGATCCGATTTTCTCCCGGTCTTGTCATTTGCATTAGGAATTCCATACAACCAAACTACATCAGACGGGAAGAGAGATTTGAAAGCGGGATTTTCAAGATAGGTGCGAACAACAGCAGAATCTTTTACGGCTACAGTTCCGATCGCTGCCGGGTAATAGATCTTTCCATTATCCTGTGAAGGCGGCTGCAGTTGTAAATAGTCGCTTATTTTCTTCTGTCCAATTTTTGAAACATTCTTAAGAGAGTCTATTATTTTTGTTGCCTTTGCTGAATCTGTCTTTGCAATGGCCGAGGTGTCAATTTTTGCAGTAGTGTCAACAGCAGTTCCATTAATAAGGTCTTCAAAAACCTTCACTCCATTTTGCCAGGCACTTGCGTAGTTCTTATTTTCCAGTGTGTAAACTTCCCAAAACTGAAGATTGGCAGAAGCCTGCAAATATTTTCTTACACGCTCCTGGTCACGGATACCTGGCAACTCAACATTGATGACTCCGCGATCCGGGTCCGGATTAATGCTTGGCTGGGCAACACCAAACTGGTCAATACGATTGTTCAATACACGAAAAGTTCTGTCGAATGCATCTCTTGCTTCTTTTTTAATGGCAGAGATCACTGTTGCGTTATTGTCAGTGATCTTTATTTTATCCTGGTTGGCATTTGCAAAAATGGAGGCGAGCCTGCCGTTTGGATTTAGCTTTTGATATTCTTCATAGAACAGCGTGATAAAGTCTGCACTGCTGTTTGCTTTTCTTTTGTTGGCGTTAGCAACCGCTTTTAAGAAGGTAGGATCAGTAGAATTATTTGCCATCGCTTTCAAAAGACCTGTCATTTCCACTTCAAGCGTTACGTTCATTCCTCCCTGCAGATCAAGACCAAGGTTCAATTCACTTTCTTTTGCTTTCTGATAGCTTATGGCACCGTTAACTCCATAGGTGATAGTGACATCCTTTGTACTGTCTTCCAGGCGCTTCAGGCGCGCATCATAAACATTTTTGATAGAATCAGGATAGTCTTCAGGGTTCTTGAACTTTTTTGCCTGCGGATACAACGTTTGTACATATTTCTTTGCGCGGGCCTGCAGTTTATTTTCGTGGCTACGCACAAACCAGGTAAACGAAAGCATGTAAACAGACACAAGGATCAAAACAATCGTGAAGAACCGAACCAGACCTTTCAGTTGCATACTAATTTTAGTTTTTGTTTTTGGCCGTTTCCTTTTGGCAATTGGCTAGGGACAGGGGGCCTCTATATGTTTTTAAAGGGAGGCAAAGATAGGGTTTTCGATGGTCAAAATCTCTTATAGAAAAACGAATTTTAACCGATTGCTCATTGCTTTGCTTTACATTTGCGTCCGAAATTTTTAATACATGCAATTATCTCCCCGTTTAAAAAGATTTAATGAGCCTGAAACTTTAAAAATGGCCAAGCTCGGCCGCGAATTAAGAGCAAAAGGAGTCGACGTGATCGACCTCAGCCTGGGCGAACCTGATTTCAATACACCTGAACATATCAAAGAGGCTGCAAAAAAAGCAGTCGATGAAAACTGGAGCCATTATCCGCCTGTCGCCGGTTACCCCGACCTCCGTGAAGCTGTTTGCGTAAAACTTAAAAGGGACAATGATCTTGACTATAAGCCCGAAAATATTGTTGTATCAACGGGCGCAAAACAAAGCCTTGCCAACGCCGTACTCGCCATTGTGGATGCCGGAGACGAGGTGATCATCCCAACACCTTACTGGGTGACTTACTCTGAGATAGTTCGATTGGGCGATGCCACACCAAAACTGGTCAAAACCTGCGCTGAGACAAAGTATAAACTATCGCCACAGGAGCTTGAAAGAAATATTACAGATAAAACAAAACTGTTCATTTTTTCCTCTCCCTGCAATCCAACGGGTACCGTTTACACAAAAGATGAGCTAAGAGCACTCGCTGATGTCTTTGAAAAGCATCCGAACGTTTTTATTATTTCCGATGAGATATATGAGTATATCAATTTTATCGGTAAGCATGAAAGCATTGCTCAATTCAACAAGATAAAAGACCGTGTTGTCATCATCAATGGCCTGAGTAAAGGGTATGCCATGACGGGTTACCGTCTTGGGTATATCGCAGCGCAGGCCGATGTTGCAAAGGCCTGTGAAAAATTGCAGGGACAATTTACCAGCGGAGCCAATGCGGTTACACAACGTGCCGCTATTACAGCTTTGCTCTCTGACCTGAGGCCTACCAAAGAAATGGTGGATGAATTTGAGCGTCGCCGTCAGCGTGTCATGGAACTGTTGAAAGAAATTCCGGGTATTGAATGTGCAACACCCGATGGAGCATTTTATATTTTCCCCATTATAAAATCATTCTTTGGAAAAAGTGATGGCGAAACAACCATTCAAAATTCTTCTGATGTAAGTATGTATCTTCTTAACAAGGCTCATGTTTCTACGGTAGCAGGAAATGCTTTTGGAGAGAATGATTGCATTCGCATATCATTTGCCAACAGCATGGAAAATATTGAAAAAGGGTTTTCAAGAATTAAAGAAGCGTTGAAGAAGTTGAAGTAGGATTATGTAACAGGCATTAGTAATTCTGTTCATCGTCTGTTGTGTCTCCGAAGGAGTCCTTTGGACACTCACTTGTACGTTCGGTTCGCTATTCATCATATTTCACGCAAGGACGCCAGGTTATAATACAAAAGCCGCAAAGATTCTTTGCGACTTTAGCACCTTCGCGACTCTGCGTGAAATACAAATAAATTACCCATCACTGATTATCCCGAACATGTACCCAAATGAAAGCCCTAGCATTTGAGTATGTGCTTTTACATTCGATGGGGCGGAGCCATCGCCTTTATAAATATCTGTAAAGCCGGGTGAGAAATTTGCAGTTATAAAGAACCCTTTCTTAAAAGTATAACCGATCAAAAAGTTCCCGCCGAATTCAAATCTCTTTAATGTTCGCTCAAAGGATTCTTCCGGATCATAAGCATCTCTTTCTGAGTCATTGGTTTTTAATTTTCCATTGAAACCATAAGAAAAATTTGGTCCGCCACCGAACATGAAGCGCTTATAGATGTACAGAAAATTAATGGGTAATTCAATATTCATCAGCCTTGCATTAGTTGTGCTGTCAACATTCCTGGTCTCTCCGCCACGTACTGAAAATAACAGCGCAGGCTGAACAGCAAATTCTTTATTGATATTTTTTTGAAAAAAAATGCCCGCATGTAAACCGGTGTTACTTCCTCCAATAGTTGTTGACTTGTCAGAGTAATTTAAATAGTTCAAATTAGGTCCTCCAAATATTCCCAACCATGAGTCCGGAGGTTGGGGTTTTGGCTGAACGGGTATTGGCGCCGGCTTATGTATTGTTTTTTGTTGTGCATGAAGAATAGATGCAAGCGGCAATAAAAATGAGAATAAAATTATTTTTTTCATCACTCATTGTTTTCAAGAGACGATTACCTTTTGTAACCAGGTATTACCCTAACCCTGCTTTTTTCATTAATTCCACGCAAAAAGGGAGATCCTTCACTGAATTAAGCATTGGATCTTTTTTTAGCCAAAGCAGTTCAATATCGTGCTGCTCATATGCTTTATAAAGAAAATGTAAAGTCTTGTGTATATCTCCGGTAAATGCGTAGGCTGATGCAGTATAAAAAGCGTGGTTGGCTTTGCCTTCATCGATCTTTTTTTCAAGCTCATCCAATATTTCATTAGCTTTTTCCTTTTCCCCATGATGAAAATATGCAGCGGCCAGGTTGGCCAAAAGTGCCGGCCTTCTTTCTTTGTGCTGCTCTAGTGTTTTTTCAAGAATATCAATTGCCGAATCATACTGGCCAGTTATTGTATATATCCATCCGATTCTTGCTTTATAAAAGGGATGATTATATTGAACTGCAGAATTCTTTAAAAAGCTGATAGATTCGGAAATTTTGTTTTCAAAGAACAACAATATTCCATAAAAGAGGTTTAACCAAAAATCATGGGAGGCTACTGCCAGGCCCTTTTCGCGCCAAACCCTTGCCTTATCATTATCCCCTAAATATAAATTCAACAAAAAAATTCCCTGGATGCAATTAATGTCAGAAGGATCAAGTTGGTTTCCTTTTAAAAATTCTTCTTCCGCCTCTTTTAATTTCCATCGAAGCCACATTTTTGCCCAGCCAAGATTAGAATGTGCAAAAGCAAGATGTGGATCAAGTAGTAATGCTTTATTTAACAGTGGTATTGATTTTTCAAAAGCCTCGTCAGGCAATACTGCATTGAGATATCCAAGAAGAATATAGCACTGACCAAGACCGGCAAGAGCCGGTGGATAGTCAGGGGCTTTTTGTAAAGCGGCGCTAAAAATAGTAATGGCTTCTGAAATTTCTGTATAGTTTAATTTCTGGACTTTATACCTGCCTTGCAAATAAAGCTGGTGGGCTTCTGCATGCACTTTGTTAATTTGCTGAAGTCTGTTTTTCTCTGAATGATTCAGGATCACATTCAGATCATCGGCTACTTCCCGTGCTATTTGGCTATAAATGGAATTGATCTCGCTGAAATCTTTTTTAAATCTGAATGGCCGGAGAATTTCTCCTGTTTTTGTTTCAATAAGATGAGCGATGATAACAATATAATCGCCTTCTTTGAGCACATTACCTTCTATAAAATTTGCAACATTCAACTCTTCCGACAGCTCAGCAAAACTCTTTTTAGAGTTTTCATATTGTCTCATTGCCGTTGAAGATTTTACTTTAAGACCGGATATTCCGGCAAGAGCACTTGTCAGCTCTTCAGTGAACCCGTGGCTTAACCATTCAATGGTATTATCGGTGCTGATGTTATAAAATGGAAGCACGGCAATAGAATTATGACGAAAGCGTGTTTTTTTCGGCTTTGTCAGGGGTGATTTTTTTTCCCCGGTCTTTCCTTCCAATGAGTGTGGTAAAGGTACTTTTAGTCCCTCATGAGCAAGTGCAAATACTTCAACTTCCTGCTGAATATTTTTGAGTTGATAAACTCCCATTGAGATAGTTTTAAACTCAGGGTGATTTTGAATCTCATCATTTACCTTAGCTGAGATCAATACGCATACCAGCTACTCCTAATGATTCTATCCGTGAAGCGAGGTTAACGCCATTGCCAAATACATGTTCATCTTCAAAAATAATATCTCCAAGATGTAAACCCATCCGTACAGGCACCTGTGGTGAATGACAGAAAGCCTGTTGCATTGCTATGGCACACTGAACTGCATCAATAGCGCTTTGAAAAATACTTAATGTACCATCGCCATAATAGTGAATGACGCGGCCGTTAAATTGTTTATGCTCTTGCTGCACAATTTCGCTGTGGCGATTTCTTATAGTCAATCCCATCTGCTCGTCCTGCTGGACAAGCGCAGAGTAGCCTTCTATATCTGTAAAAAGAATAGCAAAAAGCTGGCGACTGGATGGCATAAATTTCCTCTAAAATAAATGTAATGATTATTAGGGAATATTCAGATTGCGGGAGTTCAGCAGTTATCCCAATGTTGTGATATTTTTAAAAGAATATGATGAAACAGGCTGGTTGCATTAAATCACAATGCAAAACGTTATTGAAATTTCATTTTTGACTTGACAAACTGAGTAGCTTTTGATGCAGTTCTATGACCTGTGGTATCAGTAAATGCTCTTCATCATTATAAATAACAAAATCGCATAGTTTCATTTTTATATTTTCATCAAGCTGTTTATCCATCCTTTGTTTTACTTCATCATAGCTCAGATGATTTCTTTCCATTGTTCTTTTGATGCGTAGCTGAGATGGCGCATACACGCCAATGACATAGTCCAATAGTTCAGCGGATCCTGATTCGAAGATCAAAGCCGCCTCTTTGATGGTATAGGCCGTCTTTTGTTGCCGCGTCATCCATTTGGCAGCATCGCGAATTGTTGCGGGATGAACAAGGGAATTTAATATCTCCAACTGGAAAGGGTCAGTAAAAACTTTTGCTGAAAGATAAGCTCTGTTCAATTCTCCATTGTCATAAGCTTCTTTGCCAAATTGTTTCTGAATAGCAGTTGTCAATTCTTCATCTTCATTCATTATCCTTTTAGCAGCATCATCAGCATAATACACGGGTATCCCCAACAGTTCAAAAATTTTTGCCACTGTTGTTTTGCCACTGCCAATGCCCCCTGTAAGTCCGATTCGGATCATAGAACCACGATTAATTGGAATTTAAAATAAGAAAACCACGGTTAATGGGGTTAAAAAATGATTGCGAGGAAAGTTAAGAAAGAACCACGATTAATAGGATTTGAAACGATTGTGAGGAAAATACCTGAATCTCAATTTCCTTTTTTATCGTAAGAATCTCTTTAATCGTGGTTCTGGGTTCTGCAACAAAAAGAGGAAACTGTCGTTCCAATTTCCTTTTAATCCATACTAATCTTATAAATCGTGGTTCTGTTTATTTCTTTTCCGTTGTTCCCACTTTATTCAATTGATTTGTCCAATCCATGCTGATGGCAGATTTTTCAATTTTGATATAACTTCCGGGACTTGTTTCAAGGTTTATCGTCCCGTCCTCATTTAGTTTATTGATCGTGCCGTGGATGCCGGCGATAGTAACTACTTTGTCTCCCTTCTGAAGGTTCTCTACAAAATTTTTCTGATTCTTGGCTTTTTTTGCCTGTGGGCGAATAAAGAAAAGCCAAAAAACAAGTATCATTAAGGGTAAGAAAATTAGCGGACCTATTCCGCCACCGCCGCTGGTTTGTAATAAAAAAATATTCATTCTTTTTGTTTTGGTGATTAACTTTTTTCAACGACTATCCGGAATCTTAATTCCTGGCTAGTAGTTCCTTTGGTATTTGCAATTACGTAGATTGATTTATTATTTGTGCCAGCATGACCTTCTGTTGTAAATTTAGCTTTGATGCTTCCTGTTTCACCGGGCTGGAAGGGTTGCTGCGGTTTTTCAACAATAGTGCACCCGCAGCTGGCTGTCACATTTTCTATGATAAGATTTTTATTTCCCGTGTTTTTAAAATTAAAACTTATATCTACCTCCGGACCCTCCTTTACATTTCCCAGGTCCTGGAACGTCGAATCGATCCATTGAATGCTGGTAAAATTGGCCGTATCGGTGAGCCGGTAATTTTTTTCGGCTTCTGTTAATTGCTTTTCTCCCGCGGTTTTTGAGGTTCGCATCTGGCAGGCGACCAGGCCTGCGGCTGCTGTAAGAATGATCAACAATTTTTTCATGCTGTCGGGGATATTTTTGAGTCGCGATAATTATCGGGAGGCAAAGGTAGTTGGTTTCTGGTTATCTGCTTCAGGCTTTTCTGAAATCTACCTTATGCATTTTTCCCTGCTGCACCAGTTCTTTATGAATATTATCCAGGATCCCGTTTACAAACTGGCCGCTTTGGGATGTGCTGTATTCTTTGGCAAGATCAATGTACTCATTGATGGTTACTTTTGGGGGTATAGTTTCGAAATATAAAAATTCGGCAACCCCCATTTTCATCAATATCATATCTAAAAGAGCAATGCGCTCGGGATCCCAGTTTTTGAGCTTGGGTATGACCAGGCTTTCAAGATGCTCTGATTTTTCACGCACTGTTTGCAAAAGATCTTTTGCGAAATTCCACTTCTCCTCACTGATCATTTCTTTGAAGTTGTAACTGCCCGGCTTTTGCAGATAGTTGGTCAACAATAATATTATCATTTCAGCATCATCGTCCCAGTTGGTGAAATTTTCTTCAATATGTGATAAAAAATTTTCCTTTTCGAGCATGAACTTTTCCAGGATAAACTCGAGTATTTCTCTTTCTTCCTTTTTCTCTCTTTTTGGCTTCGCTATATAAGTCTTGTATTCTTTTGTTTCAACCAGGTCATGATAAATTCTTTTTACCAGTTCCTTGTCCAGCCATAATTCGGGATGATCTTTTTTTTCAAATTCTTTGAAGGAGGGATCTTCATTGATCTTTAATAGTATTTCGTTGCCTGAGAGTTTTGTATTAACATGAAGGTCTTCGTAAGTAGGCAGATGCTTACTTGCACGGTTATGAGCATTTGTTTCGGCGTAACGCGCAAGCTCTGACAAAAAATAGACGAGATAAATAAATAACTGCCTTGTTTGGTCAAAATGTTTCTGCAAAATCTTTACTGCATCACCGGGTTTTGTTTCTGTTTCCAAAGCTGTCATCGTGTACAGGGTTTGCATCACTTTTACCCGGATATTTCTTCTATTGATCATGTTCGCAAAGAACTTTAGGCGGCGAATATAGTGAATAGTCAAAAGTCAATCTTCAAAGCGAAGAATAAAATTTAACACAATTCTTCAGTTTATATTTTTTTTGAACTTTTCAGGATCAATGTCGAGCAATTCGAAATCGGGGTTGTTCCAGGAAAAATGCCACCATTCCGTTTCGAGCGCGACGAAACCATTTTTTTCCATTACTGTTTTTAATAATGCCCTGTTATCTAAAATTCCAGGTGACAGATCTTTGAAATTTTGGTGTGCAGAATCTGTAAAATTGTCGAATCCGGTTCCCATATCCAATTCTTGACCTGTTGTCCGGTCAATAATGGTAAGATCAACCGCGATTCCACGATTATGACCGCTTCCCTTTTTTGGATCAGCTACATATCGCTCATCTTTTATCATCTCCCACATTCTTTCGGTAACACTATAGGGTCTGTAAGCATCCCATATCTTTAATGACAGGTTTTTCTCATTTAACTCCTGCTGAACCCGGGCAAGGGCCCTGGCCACCACTAAACGCAAAAATGTATTACTGCCCTTTTTGTAAACCTGCTGGTGCATAAAATTGTTAACGGTAGCATAGCGAATGTCATAGTGAATGTTTGGCACGATTGTTTTAAGTTCTACCATTTTTTTCAGGCTATCATTTTTCAATGATTTCTTATAAAGAGTATATTCTTTAATAACCTGAGGCTCAGAATTTTTTTGAGCATATAAAATGGGCAACGATGTTGTTGAAAAAATGATCGTGATGAGTAATTTAGTATTTAAACGATTTGTTATTTTGTTGAACATAAGGATCATTACATCTTGATGAAATTATACACAAACACCACATGATCATTCGCCACACCTGACTGGTAAAATAATTCTACTCCCGGCAGTTATACTGCCTTTTATTTTTTTGTCCTGCCATCAAAAGGCCGCACCTCCCAAAGGTAGAGATAGTAAAAACGCCGCACAAATGAAAGAAACGGTTCCTGATGTGATCAGGGCAATTGTTGGGCAAATGCCAGATAATGGGAATAAAATGGATACTGTTTCTATTTTACAACCAGAGGTCGTCAGGTACCTATATGACAAAAACAATAATGAAGCCAGGTGGAGCCGGGAGGCGAAGTGGACGCCTGTGGGTAGTTTGCTGATAAACTTCATTGAAAATGCGCGGCTATACGGCTTATTTCCGGAAGACTACCATTTTGAAAACATTTCAACGATCAACCTCAGTTCGAGACGGATACTGAGGCAAGAAAAGATGCTGTTCGGTGGTCCAAGGCAGATGTGCTTTTGACTGATGGATTGCTGCAGATCATTAAAGATGTAAAACTGGGTCGTTTACAGAAGGACAGTATCACATTGCGCACTGATTCAGTTCTTACAAAAGAATTTTACGAGCAACAGGTGGATAATGTAATACGATCCATTTCTGTAACAAGGATCGTTGACTCACTGGAGCCCGCAGTAAAGGAATATCATGAATTAAAAGAAGGGATAAAAAATTTTCTGGACAGTGCACAATTCAAAGATTATACGAATGTGCCTTACCCGGTCGCTGATACAGCTGCGTTTAGGCTGGCGTTAAGAACCAGGTTGTTTGAGGAGGGTCTGCTGGACTCCCTCACAGATTCACTGCATGTTCCCAACGCGATAAAAGAATACCAGCGAAAAATGAAACTGAAAGTGGATGGCAAAGCCGGTGGTGAAACGATCCGTTCATTGAACTTAACGGATAAAGACAAATTTGTCCTCATTGCTTTAAGTCTTGATAAGTTTAAAATGCTGCCTGCAAAAATGCCTGAGAAGTATGTGTGGGTAAATCTCGCAGGATTTTATATGCAATTAAAAGACAGTGACACGGTAAGAATTAATTCGAGGGTCGTTATAGGGAAGCCACTGACGCGGACACCTGAATTAACGAGTTCCATCTCTGAGATGATCACTTATCCGCAGTGGAGCGTTCCTCAAAGCATCATTGTAAAAGAATTTTTACCTGCATTGAAAAAGGATCCTGGCTACCTGGCTAGCAAAGGATTCAGCCTGCTTGATATGAAAAATGAGGAAGTCGATCCATATTTTGTTGACTGGTCAAGGTATAAGACCGGCATTCCCTATAAAATAGTACAAGGTAGTGGCGATGATAATGCACTGGGAATTATGAAATTTAATTTTCCGAACAAATACGCTGTGTACCTGCATGACACGAACCAGCGATATCTTTTTGCACAGTCAGTAAGAGCATTTAGTCACGGCTGCGTACGTGTACAGCAGTGGCAGAAATTAAGTAATTATATTCTTCGGAATGACAGTACCTATGCAACGTCACTGAGCAACGGCTCATTTACCAAATCGGATTCGGTCTCAAAATGGCTGGATAAAAAAGAAAAACATTTCATTCCGGTAAAATTTCGAATTCCCTTATTTATTCGCTATTTTACCTGTGAGGGTAGGGATGGAAAAATAGTTTTTTACGATGATATCTATGATGAGGATCGTAAACTGAAAGAAAAATATTTCGCGGGGAAATAAAGACAATACCTGTTTTATACTATAAATCCAAAGTCCTTTGGAGTGCGGCGGTGACTAAAAGTCGGGACAAGCTGCGACCAAAGCTTAATCAAGGAAATGAAATTGATGGCAAAATTAATTATCAAAAACCTGGTTAACTATGAAACAAATTCTTACCTGTGTCATCTTTCTCAGTTTTCTTATCCTTCATACTCAAGAAACCAGTGCACAGGGCAGTCAGCGGGTACAGATATCTTCAAAGAACATTCCCGATGCGTTGTATGGTACAGCAAGTTATTACGCAAATAAATTTGAAGGAAGACTTACAGCCAATGGCGAAGTTTTTAGCCAGCAAAAAATGACAGCGGCCTGTAACGTTCTGCCCCTTGGAACGTGGATAAAAGTAACGAATCTGTACAATGGCCGTTCTGTGGTCGTAAAAATTAATGACCGCCTTCATTACAAGAATAAGAGACTGGTGGACCTGTCAAAAATGGCAGCAAAAAAAATGGGTTATACTGGTGGAGGATTGACAAAGGTGAAGGTGGAACCGCTCGGAAAAAAACCATCTTAGTACAGTGAATGAACAAGCGAATAAATTTTTTTTGGATATTGAACTTAGCCGTTACTTTTGTTTAGCTTAACCAAACAACTCTTTATGAAGAAATTACTGGCATCTGTGATAGCCTTGTCTGGTTTGCTTATCACAGCTCATGGCCAAACCATTGCGCCCTTAAGGCAATCTGCAATTGGAATAAGTTATACCCTTACTGATTTTATAACTGCTCAACGTATCCGTTCAACCTCTCTCACAAGTGTTCTCAATGATAAAGCGGTAGCGAAAGTTAGCGAGATGTCGCCCGGTCTGGCTATTAGTTATTATAAAGGTCTATTACCAAAAATAGATATCGCCGCTACATTCAATGGAACTTTTCTTGAGTATCCGTTTCCCGACAAGCCTGCTACGGGGACTAGTCATTTCTTAATGGAGATTGACGCTTCTGCACAATTCAAATTAGTGACGGAAGATTATTGGGTGATACCTTATGCGGACCTCGGCATTGGCGGCAGTATATATAAATCTTATTATGGAGCTTTTTTACCGGTAGGCATTGGTTTCAGAATAAATTTCTTTGATGAGGCTGGAATCAACATTAATTCACAGTATCGGATACCCGTCAGCCCGGAAACTTCCAATTACCACTTTTTTCATAACCTGGGTATTTATGGCATCATTGGTCCCAAAAAGGAAGCGGTGAAAGCGGTACCTGTGGTCCCTGCTGCTGTGCCAAAAGATTCGGATGGTGATGGCATCATTGATAATAATGATAAGTGTCCAAATGTACCGGGTACTGCTAAATACGATGGCTGTCCAATTCCCGATTCAGATAGGGATGGCATCAATGATGAAGAAGACAGATGTCCAACAGTTCCGGGAGTGGCGCGTTACCAGGGTTGCCCCGTTCCTGATACAGATAAAGATGGTATCAATGATGAAGAAGACAAATGCCCCAACCAGCCTGGCGTGGCACGCTACCAGGGTTGCCCCGTTCCTGATACTGACGGTGATGGCGTAAACGATGAGGAAGATAAATGTCCTACTGAAATGGGATTGCCGGAAAATTTGGGATGTCCTAACCTGGATGCCCGTAGGATACAGTTTGTAACGGGGAGTGCTCAATTGACAAAAGCGGCTATGGCTGAGCTGGATAAAGGAGCAGCGATATTAGAAAAATATCCTTCAATAAATATATCTATCGAAGGGCACACAGATAATACGGGTTCAGCCGCGGGGAATCAAAAACTTTCTGAACAGAGAGCTGCTGCAGTGAAAGCATACCTGGTGAAAAAAGGAATCAATGCGGATAGACTGTTCACTAGCGGTTATGGTCAAACCCAACCAATAGCTGATAATAAAACAGCTAAAGGACGCGCCTCCAATAGGAGAGTAGACTTTAAAATGTTGAAGTAAAAGTTCTTAAACGCAGAACTAGTAAATAAAGAAGAGGCCATCTCAAAAGGCCACAATGACTCAAGACACAAAGTTTTTTGACCTTCAAGTTTTATTTTCTTGGCGTCCCTGCCCACCGGAAGGCAGGCTGGTGCCTTGGCGGCAAAATAACAGTTGACAACCTCTTGTATTTGAGAGGAGCCTTATAAGAATTTCTTGCCTGTGGTTCAAAATTTGATCAGCTCTAAAATTTTCTCCAGGTAAATCTGATCAGTTTGATCAAACTGATCCAATTCTTTACTATCTACATCAAGCACACCTATCACTTCATTATTTCTAATAACAGGAACTACGATCTCTGACCGTGACAAACTGCTGCAGGCGATATGCCCGGGAAATTTTTCGACATCAGGAACTATAATTGTTTGTGCCTTTTCCCAACTAGTGCCGCAAACTCCTCTGCCTTTCCTGATCCTGTTGCATGCAACCGGGCCCTGGAATGGTCCAAGAACTAATTCCTTGTCCGCCGATTTATCCGACGAAGCCTTGACAGAGTAGGAATTTTCAGAGGAAGCGACTTGTCCATCGGAGCTTCAGGGAAGGCGGGCTTCACCAAATAAAATCCGACCCATAGCCAATCAAATTGCTCTTTTAGTGCAGCGACAATATTGGCAAGATTAGCAACGATATCAGGTTCACCTTCCAGCAGTCCTTTTATTTGTGGTATCAATGACTCGTACTGCCCGGCTTTTGTACCGGCGATTATATTCAGATCTTCTGACATGCGGCAAAGATATCCTTCAATCATTTATTTTTTTGGATACACCCATTCCCAAACATCTCCGTCTTCAGGATCGTTTACAGTGCCTGAAAAAATAAATCCATTCTTTTCCAGGATCCTTGTGGAAAAATTTTTTTGCGGTAGTGTGCGGGCTGTAATTGTAACAGACGGATCCGTTCTTAGCGAAAGCTCAACGAGTAGTTTGCAAATTTCTGTTCCAATTCCTTTTTGCCTGTATGGTTCAAATGTTCCATAAGCAATTTCTACCGCTCCATTTTGAGGTGCTCCCTTAAACGCACCGCAACCTACCAGGCCGCCATTTTTCATTGCGTAATAACTGATCCATGGCTTGCTGTACCCAACTCTCTTAAAAAAATCGATAGTCATGTAAATAGTTTCCTGGCAAAGCGGATTGTCAGTAAACTCAGTGTTGTCTTCAATATGTTCACTAATGGGTATTAGGTCCATTTACGAATATTTTAAATTTTAAAGCCCTTTCAAAAATATGAAAGGGCTTTTTTCTTATCATAAATTTTTTACTCTGTAGCGGGTATTGGAAATTCTTCCCAGACATCGTCCCCGGGCCGGTCGATAGGTAACGTGTTCAGTCTATTGTAACGTCGCATATCGATCCAACGATGACCTTCTCCAAACAACGAGTACCTCCTTTGGTTCAGCATTTCATCAATGATAGCAGGTTGTGTAACGGCGCCACTGTAGCTTGGCAAATTTGCAGCATGGCGGACATTGTTGATCGCCGTAACCGCGTCATCCAGGTTAGCTGCACCACCCAGTTGTGCTTTTGCTTCTGCATATATCAATAACAATTCTTCGTTTCGTACAATGGGTATTTTGTCCACGTTGGTTTTGTAAACAAAAAAATCGTAATTGCTGGTCAACCCATCCAATGTAGTGGGTGCTGCTCTTTGCGGTGCTTTGGAAAGTCGTGTATCTCCGGCCGCAGCATCTGTAATAAACGAAGGCTGAACAACTCTTGTCTCGCCACTTGAGTTTTGTGGGAAGAACATAGGATTCAATTGATCGCCGCCTGCATTTGAAAAAAGATAAAATGCACCAGCATTCAGGTCTCCATCGATGTCAAAGAAAGAATTGTCCAAAGCCGTAAGCGCTCCGGTCCAGTCTTCCCGGTAAACTGCAACTCTTGCGGCGAGTGCCCTGTTGAATTTGGCAAATTCACCGGCTGTGTTACTATAAAGTGTTGTAGAAAAAGGAAAAGTTGCAGAAGCATTCGCGGCGAGATCAGTATAAGCTGAATTCAAAAGATCATTAATGGCATTAAGTGATTCTTCTTTGCTTAAAAAAGGGCCCAATGCATCGGGATTGGCGACATCGACACGAATACCATTACTATACTCAAGATTGAATACCATCAGCAACTCATGTGCCTTCACTGTGTTGGCATAAGCCTTACCAATTGTGCGGGCTACTGCATCGATGCTCGCAGACGTTGTATTTGTGAGGCCATCCAGCAGGATATTGATGTTTTTTACCACGCGGTATCTTGCAGCAAAGGGATTTGTGATATAAAATGTGTTGTTGTCAAGAACGGATGTTCCTTTGCCCAGCAAGTCCGACGTGAATCTTGGATCGGAGCTTGAAAAACGATAGATTTCTCGACCGATCACGCCTGCATCGTCAAGATAAAAATTAATATTATCTCTCATGCCTGATTCAATACCTGTGACCAGGTTTTGAATTTCCCCGGGTGTGGGATTTGCTGAGATAGCATCAGCACCAGGGTTATTTGGATCAGGGAATGGTTCTATCTTACACGAAGAAAAAAATATCAATGGAAGAACCGGTATAAGAATGATGCTGAGTATATATTTAGAAAAGCGTTTCATATTTTTTTGTTTGTGAATTAGAGAATGTGATTTCATCTTCATTAAAAATTGATGCTTATATCAAAATTGAAACTCTTTGCAGACGGGAATGGAGTAACATCAACATTACTCGAAATGGCATTGGTTCCAAAATTGCTTACTTCCGGGTCATAACCATTATACTTAAATACGTTGATAAGATTGCGACCTGAGAAGCCAACTCTCACATCGGCGATGTTCTTAAACCATTCTTTTGGTAAATGATATCTCAATCCTATTTCACGAACCCTGAAGTAACTTGAGTTCTGCACCCAGGGTGCTGCACTTGGTGAATTCAACCGGTAAGGACCGTTGGAAAGTGCTCCTGTAGGATCGAGGGTAAATTTGTCATAATCAGGAGAGGTTCCAAAAAGATCAGATAACAAAGTTGTAAGATTGATATTCTTTCCACCCTGTTTCCAATGCATGAGCACGTTGAATTCCCAATTTTTATAAGTAAGATTTTCCACGAACGATATTTGAAAGTCAGGTTCTGCATCACCAAAAACAGCGAGCCCTGATTCGGGATCTACTTTATCATTCGGCCCGGCCACACCAACTATTTGCGTTGGGCTCTTTCCCTGTTGTATCCTGTACGTTCCAAGTGATGCGCCAAAAGCTCCTGTATTGAAAGCAGGGACGTCCAGGCGTGTTACTTTGGCAGTGTTTTTCCAGAAATTGATCTCTGATGTCCATCTCCAACCATTCTTATCAATAGGAATAGCATTCAATCCTATTTCAACTCCCTGATTTTTGATCGTAGCCACATTCTTCCACGCGAAAGTGAACCCGGAAGCCGTGGGAACTTGTACATTCAATAAAAGGTCTTCTACCTTTTTTGTATAATAAGTCAATTCAAGAGTTACCCTGTTGCGCACAAAACCCAGGTCCGCACCAGTTTCCAGTTCAGATTGTTTTTCTGGTCCTATGGATTCATTTCCTCTTGTTAATGTTATCAGAGAACCGGTAGTACCGTTAAATACTACAGGCGGAAGCGGTGTATAGATGGCTCCGAAAGGCGCAAAGTTTCCCGATTGACCATAAGCGGCTCTTAATTTTAATTGGCTGATCTTATCGGAACTCCATGAAGGCAGCTGATGAATATTAAATGCCCCGGATAATTTCGGATAGTAGTATAATTTATTCGCATCACCATTTCTTGATGATTTATCTCCGCGAAGCCCGGCCGTGATGATCGCAATATCCTTGTAATTAAACTCTTCCTGTACAAAAAATCCCCTGTCACGTTGTAGAGTTCTTATTTGGTTTACCTGTATAGAACCAGCCTGGTTAAGGTTGGTCTGGGTACCTATCAATTGAGTGGCTGTGCTTACAACATTATCGATGTTCACATTTTCCTCAGTAAAACCAACCTGTGTGCGGAAACTCATATTGTTATTAGGCCTGAATTCATGTACGGCAAAAAAACTGTAATTGCTATTTCTTGTGATGGTGGTTCCATAGATAGTCGCCCCATTGGTACCGTGGCCATTTTTTTCAAACTGCAGTTCCTGGGGAAATAGCGCAAGAGTATTGAGTGTATAATAATCAATACCACCCCTGGCAATTATTCTTAAATCGCTTTTAGTATGATTAAAGACTCTCCACGTTAAGTTACCGCCCACTAAGGTGCGATAGACTTTTTCTTTATTAGTAACAAGGTCTCTTGTTTGGATAAAATTGGAAGGAGCGAAGGGATTATCGGGATAGTTCCCATTTGCATCAGGATAAAGATTGACCCACGATGGTGTAGATACAAACGAGACGCCGAGCGTTGTGCTTGTGTTGTCATTATTAAAATAACCACGATTAGCTTCTGACTCGACATAATTGGCATTCACTGCCAAATCAAGAGAGTTTGCAATTTTTTGAGTAAGGTTTAATCGAAATGAAGATTTTTGATAGCCGGTACCTTTTACGATCCCTTCATCATCTTTGCGGGTAAAGCCAGCGTAGTATGTTGTATTATCGTTACCTCCGCTTATGCTTAGCCTGGTGTTGTTCATCAGGCCATGGTTACCATAAAGCTCATCTTCATAATTATATATTTGCCTGTTGTTAGCGGTATAATATGCCAGGCCTGCTGAACCAAACGAAGCCTGGACCTTTGAATCATCCCATTCACGCTGACCCAATTTACGCAGTTGCATCTGTACTCCGATCGAGTGAGCTATCTCTATTCTCGGTTTACCTGACCTTCCTCTTTTTGTAGTTATAATAACAACACCACCAGCAGCTCTTGATCCATAGATCGCCGCAGCAGATGCGCCCTTTAAAATTTCAATGCGATCAATGTCCTGCGGATCAAGATCAGCAACACGGTTGGATGGATCATCCTGGAAAAGGACACTTCCTTGCCCGGCAGCTTTTGAAACTGTATTCAGTCCGGCATTGATCGAAGAGTTGTCATAATAAACTCCATCAACAATGAAGAGGGGTTGCGAATTGGCAACAAGTGATGTGATCCCCCGAAGTTTTACAGATATGCCTCCACCGGGAGCACCTGAATTAGCAGAAATGTTTGCTCCGGTGAATTTTCCATACAAAGCTCCGTCAACCGTTGATTGAACCGTGGTTCCAACAAGATCCTTTCCCGAAACAGATGCGACAGCATTTGCAAGGTTTGATCGTTTTACTGAACTGGCCAGTCCAGTTACAACCACTTCACTAAGTTTTGTATTGTCAACGGCAAGACTAATGGCCATGTTACTGCTTGCATCTAATGTTTGTGACACATAGCCTACAGAACTTATCACTAGTTTTGCCTGCGGACTCCTGACGGAAATTGAAAAATCTCCATTCGCGTCAGTGACTTTCACATTGGTGGTTCCCCGCTCTGAAATGGTAACTCCCTGTAGGGGAAGATGTGATCCTGCGTCCGTAACCCGGCCGGTGATCAATGTTTGCGCAAAGACGAGCGAGGGCAATAATAAAACTGAAAAGAGCAGAAAGATCTTGGTCTTCTTTTTCATTTTGAATGTTTTGAAATTAGCAATCGTTTTTTCTAACGTTACTCTCATGTGAACATTCAGTAGAAAAGGACGGAAGTAAAATCTCAATTAAAATTAATACAACTACTGACCAAACTACTAATTGATGGCGTAAACTTTTTGGAACACTTGTTTATTGTTCTTTGATATTGTTATGTTTTTTTTACTAATTGATCGTAAACTCAGATGAATTATTTTCAGGAATGGTCATCATCTTTTTCAACCTTAGTTCTTTGCCATTACTCAATTTAATTGTTTGAACATCCAGCTTACCATAATGGACAGCAATTATCGCTTTATTGCTGCTTACTGTTACATTTCCCCAACTTTGTCCGTTCGACCAAAAATAATTTCCAAAAGCTGAGGTAATGGTAAATGTATGAGTCACTCCCGAATAATGAAAGCCACTTAATGCCACAATTGCTGACCAGCTGGCCATAGCCCTTGCATAGTGGTTGCCGCATTCTTCCTCGTTGAAAGGATTTCGTTTGTATCCATCATAGCGGTTGCGCACATCAGTGATCACATCATTTGCCTCCTGGCTCATTCCTTCATAGATCATTCCGGTTGCAGCAGTGTATTCAAGGCCTGTCCATGCTTCAAATCCATAAGAAAGCGGGATCGTTGGCCGTTTTGATGGATCAGGATAAGCCGTTAGCATTAAACCAGCTTCGTCACCCAATGCATAAGAACGCATGTTGTTGAAATGATCACCGAATGCTTTTACATGGTTATATTTCCAGATACTTTGCAATGCTTTCTTTATATGATAAGGATCGGCAAGATATCCAAGTCCGCAAATGAATGCCATATTCTGTCCAACTAATTGGTCGACCAGGCATCCTTCACCAATTTGAAAATCAGGACTGGAAACATCTTTTGCTCCCATGCCTGCACTTAATCCTTTGGCAATATCATTTTGATCTTTAACCGGCTGAATTTTTTGGAAATAAAATTCCCCATTGAAAAGATTTTCATCGGTCCATTTACTTCCCCTACTAAAGAGTGTGGTACATGTCTTCTCAAAATCTTTATCATTTAAATAATGAGCCATGGCGGCGGCGGCTTTTAACGCTCCGAGATACCAGAATTCAATTTCAGGATTGGGTCCGAAATATTCAATGTCCATTGTATTGTGCTGGCATCCTTCCATTACACCGTCTTTATTTGCATCCCAGCCTTCGGGTATCCATGCAAACGACAACGCTTTTTTTATTCCCGGGTAGATCTTTTTTAAAAAATCGTTGTCACCTGACAACTGCCATTCGCGATATGTTTTCATAATAGTTCCCATTTGTCCGTCCGCTGCAGCAACTTTCCAATTCGTCTTTTTATCAAAGGGCAACGAAACCCTGAAGCTCATAAGGCCTGTGCTGTCATCAAGTCCATATTGATATTCCACTTCACGCATCTTCATGGCAAGATCACCAAATAAAAATGGCGTGGCATATTCATAGTTCCATACATGGGTGCAATTGCCGTAACATGAACCGGTGGAGGCAAACACGCCTTCCCATCCAAAGAAATAACCCTGCTTGTCGCGAAATGCTGTTTGTGAACGAAGTGTGCTGCTGTTGAATAACGCAGCTTCTTTTACGATTGCCGGGTAATTGCTATTAACGATGAGATCTACAAAATCAATTGTTTTTTCTTCAAGGGAAGAAAGTTCAGGTAACGTTTTTTCAGCTACATCCCAGGCATCAGTATAAAGCGTCGAATAATAATTTCCGATGGTTACTTTGTCATCCCAGTTTTTTCTGTTCGGGAAATCCCACGTCAGTAAAAACTCAATTTCTTTTGTTTCATTAGCTGCTAATTGAAAACGCACTGATAAGGCAGCTCTCGGATCATTTACGTTATCTGCGAATGACAAATTCCTGAACATGCCATCGTCAGAAAAATCATCCCACATATCGGTGATGTTAGCATTCCAACCTTTGGGATTGAATTGAGTTCGGTAAGTGATCGTATGATCATTACTGGCCAATGGAGTTGTTAATGCAATAGTGCCCCAGGCGTTTGAATCATGATCAACGCTATCTGACGTCATGTAGATGCCTGCAAGTGTATTCGTTTGTTTGAAAGTATTCCTGTTATTTTTTGTTCCCAGTAAATTCAAACTTCGGTCAAAAGAATTGAACTCTGCCTTTGATCCGTCCATGCCAATAAAATTATCCAATGAACCGGCCACCGCTACCGTCAATGTTCCGTTGGTTTTATTTTTTATTTCATACCGTATAACTGCAATGGGGATCCCACTGCTGATCTCATCGCCGGGAATAAATGGATTAAATGTTTTTGCTTTTGCAGAGACCGGCATTTCATCATCCCCGAGATTTACAACGGCAAAAGGATAGCCTGCGTCAAACGATGCATGTTCAAAACGCGGTAATCCATGATTGGGCGCCTCACTTCCCTGTTGACCGGCATATTCAGGAGGCGGTATGGGCCCCATTAGGGCCTTTGCTTTTTTTTCACCGGCTGATGTTTCTGTGAACACCATAAAGCAAGGCGCTTGTTTTGGCGTAACAGAACCATAAAAACCCATGCCTGGTTTATTCATGATCTCGACATCCTTCCATTGTCCGTTCCCGCCAATGGAAATGTTACCCGTGCCGATGCCACCGACTGGCATTGCAATTTTTTCAATGAACCTGTCTTCATAATGTTTTAATACAGGCCATTGTTTTTGTGCAAACAGAATATTATTTACGCAAATGGCGAGCAGCAGTGCAGGAAGCTTCATAATTGATGTTTTTGAGGGATGCCGAAAGTTCTTTATTGAAGGTAACAAATCCAATAAAATTTTTTCCTCCGTATCTTCCCTTCATGAAGAAAGTTTTAATCATTTGCTGCATATTGTTGATTGCTGGTTGGCTGCGAGCACAGGTATTTGGGGGCAATCCTCCATCCATTCACTGGAAGCAGATCAATACAGATACGGCGAGAATTATTTTTCCTGAAGGCATTGACTCCACAGCTCAACGGGTCTCGAACATTGTTCACTGGCTGGCAAGAAATAACCCTGCTCCACTGGGTAACCGTTTGCATAAAATAAACATTGTGCTGCAAACACAAACCACTATTGCAAATGGATATGTTTCATTAGCTCCTTTCCGGAGTGAGTATTATCTAACGCCACCTCTTGACAATTTTGATATCGGCAGCATCAACTGGCCTGAAGAATTGGCCGTGCATGAGTACAGGCATGTGGAGCAGTTCAATAATTTTCGCAATGGTATCAGCAAGCTCGCCTATTATTTGTTCGGGGATGAGGGACTGCTGGTAGCGATGAATGCGGCAGTACCGGACTGGTTTTTTGAAGGTGATGCAGTGTACAATGAAACGATCACAACAAACCAGGGAAGGGGGAGAGTTGCTTTTTTCCTGAATCAATATAAAAGCCTCTGGCAATACAACAAGAATTACAGTTGGATGAAACTTCGAAATAATTCCATGAAAGATTATGTGCCGGATCACTACCCGCTTGGATACTTAATGGTGAACTATGGCAGAGAGAAATATGGGCTTGATTTCTGGTCAAAGGTCACACACGATGCCAGTGCATTTCAGGGCTTATTTTATCCATTTCAAAAAGCAATTAAAAAATATGCTGGTGTTGACTATAAGACATTTCGTGCGGAGGCATTTGATTATTATAAGAACCTCACCCCTGGCCCCTCTCCAACGGAGAGGGGAACCGCAAACCAAACTAAACCGGAGACACTGCAGTTGAACGGAGTCCCGTCAAGCCGGGATAAACTGTTGCAAGGAACGGTCAACCGGACCGGCGAAGACGGGATCAACAATATTACGCCACTCAATACAAAGTATGTTACGAATTATTATTTCCCATACCAGCTTGGCGGGGATTCATTATTGTATTTGAAAAGCAGCTATCGTAAACTGGCTGCATTTTATATAAGAGATGTAAACGGCGAGCACAAACTGCGGACAAAGGACATTTCCATCGATCAGCAGTTTAGTTACCGAAATGGAAAGATCGTATACGCTGCATACAAACCAGACGCCCGTTGGGGATGGAAAAATTTCAGTGTGATAAGAATTTTGAACGTAAATGATGGAAGGCAACAGACACTGTTTCCACGGACAAAGTATTTTACGCCCGACATTTCGCCTGATGGAAATAAAATTGCTGCGGTGCAGGTATTTCCGGGTGGCGAGAGTGAGTTGCATATTTTGAGCGTTGGCGATGGGAAGGTCATTCAACAATTTCATTCCGCCGAGATCAGTTTGTTCACTGATCCGAAATTTATTGACGATCATTCACTGGTCGCAGCGGTACGGTTAAACGATGGTCGTATGGCACTGGCTATTGCCAACATTGCGGTCGGAAGTGTTGAGCGACTGACAACTCCTTCTTATGGAGTCATCGGTTATCTTAATGTAAATAACGGCATGGTTTATTTTACCGCTTCCTTTTCAGGCAATGATGAATTATATGCATTGCGGTTGAGTGACAAAAAAATTTACAGGATCACACGAACCTCATTGGGAAATTATTTTGTAAATGCAACTAACAATAAAATGATATGGAGCGGGTTTACGGCTGAAGGTTACCAATTGAAAGAAATGAATTTGGATGAGTCAAAATGGACTGAAATAAATGAAATGGAAATCAAAGATGCAGCGGTTGAATTTCCTGTTGCCCACTCAAATGAGCTCCATGATATTTTGTTGGAACAAGTTCCCGATAGAAAATTTGGTGTCGAAAAGTATAAGCAAGGCGGTCATCTTTTCCGTTTTCACAGCTGGCGCCCTTACTATGAGGACCCTGATTTTACTTATTCGATCTACAGCGATAATATCTTAAACACTTTTTCTGCAGAACTTTTTTATCACTACAACAGCAATGATAAATCAAATGGTGTGGGCATGAATTTTTTATATGGAGGATTTTATCCTTTCATAAATGGCGGAGTGGAAAACACGTTTGATCAGCCTGTGGTCATCAACAATACGCCTTTTGAAATTAATAAACTGGAAGCGAGAATTGGTTTAAGTCTTCCTTTTGATTTTACAGATGGGCGCACGATAAAAAACCTGAACATCGGTACAAATTATGTGTACGAGCTGCAAAATTTTAAGGGGGGTGATTCGCTCGACAATAATTTCAGCTATTTACATCACTATCTTTCCTGGAGCCATTACACACCGCAGGCAGTACAGCACATTTATCCAAGACTTGGATATAGCCTTTCCATGAACTACCGGTATGCAGTGAGTTTATACAACAGTTACCAGTTTATCGGGAATGCTTTTATCTACCTGCCCGGCTTTTTCCCAACACATAGTATTGTCCTCAATGGTTCTTTTCAGCAACGGGACACCACAAACATCATATTCGGTAATAGTTTTGCAAATGCAAGAGGTTACGATGACTATTACCTGAGCAGGATGTGGAGAGCAAGTATCAACTATCATTTCCCGATCGTCTATCCCGATTGGGGCTTTGGCAACATTTTATATTTCCAGCGCATACGAGGCAATGCATTTTATGATTTTGAGAAAGTTTATTCAAAAGATAAGATCGCAACAAGAGACCTGCGCAGTGTGGGTGGAGAAATATACCTGGATACAAAATGGTGGAATGAGTACCCATTGACTTTTGGTTTTCGCTTGAGTCATTTACTCGATAGTGAGTTGACAGGATCAAACCAAAAAAATGTGTTTGAAATTTTGATCCCTATTGTGATCCCACAATAGCCCAACCCTTTGTCCCTTCCCGAGGGGAAGGGAGACCCGGCTAAGAATTAAGTTCAACATTGAAATTAGGCATTTCAGCTTTCGCTAACTGCTGAGCATTATTCTGGCGCTGATGTGAGAGAAACAAAATGTCGGGATTTGTACGGAGTACTGCCCCTTCTCCTCCAGGAGAAGGGGTTAGGGGATGAGGCTCAAACTTTCTTTGATCGCTTTGATCTTTGCCTCAGCATCGGCTTTTTTCCTTTTTTCAATTTCCACCACTTCGGGCTTTGCATTTTGAACAAACCTTTCATTGCTGAGTTTTTTTTCGACCGATGCAAGGAAGCCTTTTAGGTACTCGAGGTCTTTTAAAAGTTCCTCTTTTTGTGCCGAGTTATCAATAGATTTTTCGACGGTCAGGAAAAAAGTTCGATTGTCGGAATTAATTACGATTTCGTTTAGAGAATTTCTTACTATGTTTTCAGGTATAGAGTATATTAAGTTTGTTTGTTTCTGTAACAAGGATAGTAAATTTTGATTGCTTAGATAAAAACTTTGAGTTCCTCCTGCTGCCATGAATTTTATAGTCTCAGAATTTTTTATACCATATTTTTTTCTGGAATCTCTAATAGCCGTGATATCATCTCGTAGAATTTTTCCTTTAAGCAGAATTTGTTCATCAAAACTAATGTCTGATAATAGCTGCTTTACAACAATATCATCACCTTCCTTTCTTTTTTTTAATTCATGATAAATAGCTTCTGTTACAAAGGGCATAAATGGGTGAAGCAACTGCATCAGTTCTTCAAAAAACTCAACCGTTTTATTATAAACATTGGGATCAATTGATTCTTCAAATCCAGGCTCGTCTGCCGAAGCTTTAGCGTAGGCAGGCTTAACCCATTCCAAATACCAACTGCAGAAATCATCCCATATCAAAGAATAAATGGTTTTCAAAATTTCACTCAATCTGAAATCCTTGTATGATCCTTCAATTTCTTCTTTAACCTGGTTCAATCTGTTTTCAAACCAATCAACAGCAAAATGATTTGCTGACTGCTGACTGCTAACTGCCAACTGCCGACTGTCGATTGCTGACTGCTGACTCTGAACTCTCGACTCCCAACTTTTTACCAACTTCAATGCATTCCACATCTTATTTATAAAAAAACTTCCCTGCTTCAGCGTACTTTCTTCCTTTACATCAAACAAAAGATCATTACCCGCGGGAGAGGAGATCATGATCCCAAACCGCACCGCATCGGCTCCATATTTATCAATGAGTGCAAGCAGATCAGGAGAGTTGCCAAGTTGCTTGCTCATTTTTCTTCCCAGCTCGTCACGAACAATCCCGGTGAAATAAACATCGCTGAAAGGCTTTTCTTTCATGTATTCAAATCCGGCCATGATCATTCTTGCCACCCAGAAGAAAATAATTTCCGGAGCGGTGACTAAAGTATTTGTAGGGTAATAATATTTGATATCTGCATTGCCAGGATTACTGTATCCTTTGAAAACTTCAAAAGGCCAGAGCCAGGAAGAGAACCAGGTGTCGAGGACGTCCTCGTCCTGGTGAAGCTTCAAGCTATAAGCTTCAAGCTGTAAGCGAGTCGGGTCATTAATGCCTTTGGCTTGTAGCATAAGGCTTGCAGCATGTAGCTTTTCTTTTGCTACATATACATTTCCCTCCTCATCATACCATGCCGGTATTCGATGACCCCACCAAAGCTGGCGGCTGATGCACCAGTCCCTGATGTTTTCCATCCAGTTGCGATAGAGATTCTTAAACTTTGCGGGATAAAATTTTATCTCGTCGTCGATGACAGCAGCCAGCGCAGGCTCGTAAAGTTTTTTCATATCCACCCACCATTGCAACGAAAGGCGATCTTCCACGACAACATCTGTCCTTTCACTGAACCCGACCTGGTTGGTATATTCTTCAACTTTTACTAAATGACCTTTCGCTTCTAATTCTTTTACAATTTTCTTTCGCACTTCAAACCTGTCTTCACCTGCATACAGCTGCGCCGCTTCACTCATGGTCCCATCGTCGTTCATAGTGTCGATGATCTCAAGTCCATGTTTTTCCCCGATCTGGTAATCATTCTTATCATGAGCAGGTGTGATCTTCAATGCTCCTGTTCCAAAATCCATTTCCACGTATTGATCAGTAATGATTGGAATGCGTCGATTGATCAATGGAACAAAAGCAAACTTTCCGTGAAGATGTTTATATCGTTCATCGTTTGGATTGACAGCGATAGCTGTATCTCCTAAAATAGTTTCCGGTCGAACAGTGGCGATGGTGATACCCCCATCCCCTAAAGGGGAGAAAGAAACAGGATTTCCTTTTTCATCAGATAATTGGTATCGAAGAAAATACAACTTGCTCTGCACTTCCTTTCGAATTACTTCTTCATCACTCAAAGCAGTTCTTGCTTTTGGATCCCAGTTGATCATTCTTTTACCGCGATAGATATAACCTTTGTTATGGAGATCGACAAACACACTGATGACAGCATTGTAATAAACCGGATCCATGGTGAAAGTAGTACGATCCCAGTCGGCACTGCAGCCCAGTTTTTTTAATTGCTGCAAAATGATCCCACCATATTGCTCTTTCCATTCCCATGCATATTTCAAAAATTCATCTCGGGTCAGTGTAGATTTATTAATGCCTTTTTCACGAAGCATTTGAACCACCTTTGCTTCAGTGGCGATCGAAGCATGATCTGTGCCGGGCACCCAGCAGGCATTTTTTCCCTGCATTCTTGCCCGACGGATCAAAATATCCTGGATAGTATTATTAAGACAATGACCCATGTGCAAAATGCCTGTCACATTAGGAGGTGGCATTACAACGGTGTATGGCTCACGGTCATCAGCAGTACTATGGAAATATTTTTTTTCTAACCAGTGATCGTACCATTTCCTTTCAGCCGGCTTATGATCAAAATTTTTCGTCAATTCCATTTAATAAATAAATATTGGGTTTCCAGCTATTTTCCTGCGCATTCGCAATGATTAATGAGCCGCAAATTTACCGGCTTTTGCCTTTATAAAGAAGAGGGGATGGTCGATAGAATATCCAGTATAAAAAGAAAAGGCACTTCATCAGTGCCCGCCTCTTTGCGTGGATGGTCTTAGTCAGATTTGCTATTATGTTTTTGGGTAGTTTTTTTTATGGCGACACAAAACTAAGAGGAATGCATGCCGGTTTTTATTTTCTTTCGCTCAACAGGCAATATTTGGCGGTGAATTTGTGAGACTAAGATCAAATACCTCCTCCATTGCTTAAATTGCGGCACTCTTATGCGACCAACGGAAGATACATATCGCCACAAAGGCTTACGGAAAAAACTGGCAGAAGGTATTCGCGAAAAAGGAATTACCGACGAACGTGTATTAAATGCCATTGACAATATTCCAAGACATTATTTTCTTGATTCAGCTTTTGATGAACTGGCCTATGCTGATCGTGCCTTCCCGATCGGGGAGGGGCAAACCATTTCGCAACCTTACACAGTAGCCTACCAAAGTCAGTTACTAGAAATAAAGCCTTTTGATAAGGTCCTGGAAATTGGCACCGGCAGCGCTTACCAGGCAGTCGTGCTGGCGCTAATGGGAGCCCAGGTATATACCATTGAGCGACAAAAAAAATTATTTGACTTAAATAAAAAGTTCGGGTATTTGAAAAGATTCCCCGGCATTAAATTTTTTTATGGAGACGGTTTTGAGGGTTTGCCAACGTATGCGCCATTTGATAAAATACTTATCACTGCTGCGGCTCCGGAGGTTCCTCCAAAATTGATCAAACAACTGAAACCGGGAGGCATGATGGTATTGCCTTTGGGCGTCGGCGAGGTACAGCGCATGATGCGTGTTACGAAGCTTGAGAATGACGGATTAAAAGAAGAAGTTTTTGATCAGTTCTCATTTGTGCCAATGCTGGAAGGGAAAAAATAAAAATTATCTGCTATACAAATTGCTCCAACAGTTGTATTCTTTTTTTGATCGGCGGATGAGTGTTAAACAATCCATCCAAAAAATTTTTCTTTTGACCTTGTGGATTGTCTATAAAAAGTTGAGCAACATCTTTACTATGTACTGCTTCTATTAAGGGATCATCATCAATTTTTCGTAAGGCATTGGCAAGAGCATAAGGTTTTTTTGTCCATTCAGCCGAACCTGCATCAGCCAAATATTCTCTTGAACGAGAAATGCCGAATCTTAGAAACAGGGAGATGAAATAACACACAGCTGTTACTACAATCGCGATAAGAATGATATAGCCACCTCCTTTCTTTCCCCGGCCGCCAAACCGCAAATTGCGTAAAGCCATTTGGGCAAGAAACGCAAAGATGCCGACAAAGATGATAGAAATGATCAGCAATCGCGTATCGCGGTTTCGTATATGGGTTAATTCATGTGCGATCACTCCTTCCAATTCTTCATCATTTAGCTTTTCAATGATCCCCTTTGATAAAGTAACAGCATATGTTTTTTCATTGATGCCACTGGCAAAAGCATTCAATGAGTCGTCATCGATAATGTAAATAGAAGGCGTTTTCATTCCCTGCTGAATACAAAGATTTTCCACCAGGTTATAGACCCGCTTGTTTTCGGTTCTCTGCAATGGGTTAGCGCCGGTAGCCAGACGGATAAGAGCCGCATGACCGGTCCAGGCGATCAGAAACCAAATGCAAACGCCAATGATGACAAAAGGAACTCCTGTTAAGAAATGCTGATTTGTCGATTCAACATCTTGCCTGTTGGCAAAAAAGAGAAAAATATACAACATTCCAAGCAGCAGTAATGGAAAGGTGATCAGAAGGAGAAATGAGCTACGGTTATTGCGGCTGATCTGGTGCTGGAGACCTATATATTGCATAAAATCAGTCGGGGTCTAGAATTTAACTGCGGGCGGCTCTTCCATTTGCCTGCGACCTTCTGTACCAAGATCAAAGAGTATTTCTTTCTGGAAGCCAAAATTCCTGGCCACCATATTGCCCGGGAACGATTCAACAGCATTGTTATATTCCGTAGTAGCACCATTAAAGAAACGACGTGAAGCGGCGAGCTTATTTTCAATATCGCTCAATTCTTCCTGCAACCGTAAAAAATTCTGATTAGCCTTCAGGTCCGGGTAGGCCTCCAAAGAGACTTTTAATCCCTGCAAAGCGGTTGTGAGTTGTTGCTCAGTTTGGATCTTGTCGTTAATGGATGTAGCATTCATGGCAGCTGCACGGGCCTCAGTTACACGATACAATACCTCTTTTTCATGCGTGGAATAACCTTTCACTGTTTCCACTAATTGAGGAACAAGATCATGACGCTGGCGAAGTTGAACATCAATATCGGCAAAAGCATTTTGCCGGCGATTTCGCAGTCGCACAAGCCTGTTATATAAGCTGGTCATCGAAATGATGACCAGTATGATAATTGCGATCCCTATTAATAATGGCATGTCAGCGATGTTTTAATGAAATTACAGAAAAAGAAAAATGAAAGGCCGAAAAATATCCTGTTATTCTTAATTCTTGTAACGTTATATTTTATTGCGGTCGGTTTTGTTCTTCATATAACTGATTCAAATAAGCTACTACATTCTCTTCGTCAGCACTAATGTATTTAAATCTCAATTGGCCTGATAGCATACGGGCCAATTGTCCAAATATATCCATCATTAGAAACAGGGCTTTCCAGTTATTTTCTAATGCCTGATCGGAATATGTTTGCAATATTTGGTTGTACAGATCGGGAGCTAAAAAGCTTTTTATAAACTTCCCCCCTTTGCCAATTGAAACCGAAAAATTCGTTTCGATACCAATATGCCAGGCAATGACGTTCATAAACATTGGTCTCACTACTGTCTCAAGCATATCCTTCGAATAAATTGTCTCTTTTCGCATAAGAGCTTTTGCCACATACGTGCATACCCACCAAAATTCATTACAGGTATCCAGGAATTCTTTTTCAGTTGGCTCTTTGACCAGGTAATCTGAGTCATTTGGCAAGCCAATATTTGAAAACATATTGTCTTTATCGAGCCAAACAATTGTCAGGCTATCGGCTTTGTAATTTGCCCTGATCTCGTTTTCAGGCAGCAACGTCAGATCGATCCGGTTCCCATCTGTGAATAACATGAGGAAGGCAAATGTTCCAGCTTTTTCGGGGCTTTTTTTACCAACAAGCATTTGGTCCGGCAATTGCCAGATCAATTTCTCGCCAAAAATACTTGTCCAGCTCTTGTCTGAAATTAAACTTTCGATGTCATTTACAATGTAGACAATGTCGAAGTCCCGGTATTTGTCGGGAGATATTTTGTCGTTGGCTCTTGAACCGTTTAGCAGGACGGCCCTGACCCTATCGTCGTTCTTTGCAACATCAATAATTAGTCTTTTTATTTCTTCACTATTTCTCATTTGCTGCAGGCCTGTTGCTAATTTACAAGTTAGCCTTTTAAGCAAAAAAACCGGCACTGCCGGTTTCAAATTTTTCTGCGTGTTGATTGATACGGGTTATCGATATTTTTAATTGAAAATAATAAATAGAGAGACTAACCCGGTGACCAGAAATACAGTTGCGATAATAACTGCAGCCTGTACATTCTCATTCTGGAACGCTGTGTAAATTTTTTTCATTCACAAAGTTTTTGTTTAAAAAATAGTGTCAAGGAATCCCACGGGAATACGGAAAGAGACAATTAAAACCTTTGTGATTTTTGCAGAGGGATAGGAGAGTGCACAAACATACACAATTATTCTACTTTTTTCAAGAATAGAATATAAATTGTTTTTTGGCCGTTGATGTTTGCAAATTCGGAGTAAATTCCTGCCTGTAATTCAATTTGTTAGAGGGGTATCGTTAGGAAGAGAAACAGAGCTTGACGCCGATTCTTTTTGCACCCGTGCTTTATTCCATCCCTTTTCAATAGCTGCAAGGCGATCAAGTCTGCCAGGGTGAGTTTTTGAAGATGCCATGTTGGAAATGTAATACATGGCGAGTTGGGATTGCTGAAGTGTCGCGCCCATTTTACAAAGGACAAATCCTGCAAACTGGTCGGCTTCCAGTTCAATGGCGGGGCAACTTCTCAGGCCAGCTTCCGTGTGACCGTCGAGATGATGACCTACCTCATGGGCTAAAATAAAAATGCTTGCCCATTTATCCTTTGTTACTTCGTTCACTTTGTTTACAAATTCGGGGTTATAAAGAATATAGCGTTCATGATGTTTTATGGTCGCCTCAACATTGGGGACATTAGCAACTTTGATTTTGAATTTAGATTCAAGTCCCATTGCATCCATGATGCCTGCAACTATTTTTTCTGCGTCGGCAGACGAAGAAAAAAATGGCAGATCGGTTGAACTTATATGGAGACCGCTTGCCGGCGAATCATTGATTATCGTCTTCTTGCTGGTGAGATTTTGGGACCATGTTACTGTACACACAAGAAAACCGAGGAGGAGAATGGCTGGCTTTTTCATTGGCAATATGGTGCTTTTTGATTTGTCTAAAATTAGAACTTATAATGATAATGAAATGTAAAAATCGGCGAAGGCGGATCGTATTAGAACTGAATTTTATGTCGGCGCTTTGGATCTTATTTTATATTTAGACGAATCGCTTATTTGGATAGTTGAATTTTATTTTATTACAAATTAAGCGACAGACATATTTCAATTGCTACAGTTTGTTCTTCATTTTTAGCAATTGATTCTTTATGTAAAATATTTTTTCTGAAGTATTAAGCAAATTTGTTTTAAAGAACTTCATATGGCATATCAGAATAAGATAATAACCAATCCCATAGTTGGCCAACACATTAAATTTTTGCAAACTGCCAGGGACACTGATGGAAAATTACTCGAAATGGAAGCTTCATACAGGCCTTATTCAAAGGAACCGCCGCAACATTATCTCCTTACCAGGAAGAAGATTTTATCATATTAAAAGGTCAAATGACTGTAAGGATTGAGGGCAAAATTCTACTTCTCAACGAAGGGGGTACCTTGCACATCCCGGCAAGTACTATTCATTCGATGTGGAATAACTCTGGAAGTACGTCAGTCGTCAACTGGAAAATTCAACCCGCTCTTAGTACCGAATATTTTTTAGAAACAGTATTTGGGCTTGCTGCCGACGAAAAAAAGCGAAAGAGGGTGAACTCTCTTTTGCAGAGGTTGCTAATGGCAAACAGATATTCGAAGGTCTTTCGGCTGTCCAGGCCGTCATTTTTTGTTCAAAAAATTCTTTTTATAGTACTTACGCCTTTTGGCTGGCTGTTTGGTTACCGGGCTTCCTATAAACGATATTTTGATTAGTATCGTTATTGTCTGAAAATCTATTTGATCATTTCTCGCTAACTTTCTAACCGAAAAATGTATGAAGCCTAAAAGTTTTGATTGGAGCTGCGTACACTTAAGGTTTAAGACATGTTCAAATCGCTTATTGAAAAATATTTTTCAGGTCTCACAAAAAATTCTGTCTTACTTGCTTTTGCTTCTCTTTTCTCCGACATTTCAACCGAAATGTTATACCCCGTTTTACCTATGTATCTAACGGATTATCTCAGGGCCAACGGAACTATTGTGGGTCTGATTGAAGGCATTGCACAGGCAACACAAAATATTATACAGGGATTTTCCGGATGGTTATCTGATAAGTTGCAACAGAGAAGACCGGTCGCGTTGGTTGGATATTTTCTTTCTGCTGTTTCCAAACCGTTTGTTGGTTTGGCAAGTACATGGCAAATGGTTTTGGCTGCAAGGTTCTCAGACAGGGTGGGCGCAGGGAGCCGCTCTGCACCACGGGATGCATTGCTTGCAGAATCGGTAGAGCCTCAACATAGAGGAAAGGCATTCGGGTTGGAAGGAATAGGGGATAATCTCGGAGCGTTTTTAGGCCCGCTGATCACGGTACTTTTATTTTTTTCACTTCAGTTTGACATCCATACGATTTTTTATCTCGCTATTATTCCCGGCTTGTTAGCTTTTTTAATGGTGATGCTTGTTAAAGAAAAGAGAGTTCATGTTGCTGCAAAATCCAAGGTGAACTTGCACATAAGCCAGTTTCCGAAAACGTACTGGAAATATCTGCTTGTAACCTGCCTTTTTGGAATCGGTAACTCAAGCAATGCCTTTCTCATTCTTGAGATCAGGGAAAAAGGTCTTTCATTACACAATACCATATTCGTTTACGCTTTTTATAATTTGGTGGCTGCCCTTGTATCTTATCCTGCAGGTTCACTCTCTGATCGGTTTGGCAGAAAGCCATTACTGCTTATTTCATTCATTATCTTTCTTATTACTTATTTAGGGTTTGCCTATAGCTCCGATATTCTCCTGACTGGATTTCTGTTTGTTTTTTATGGTTTGTTCCAGGGAATATTCAGGGCATCAGGAAAATCGTATGCTGCTGATTTTGTTCCCGGCCATTTGCGTGCAAGTGGTATTGGCTGGTATTCTGCGGCAGTGGGACTATCCGGGCTGATCGCAAGTATCATAGCAGGCGGATTATGGGATAAGGTAAGCCACACCTCGGTCTTTGTGTATGGTTCGGTGCTCTCGTTGGCCGGAATTATTTCTTTGGCAGTCCTCGTTCCTAATAATTTGAAAAAAGTGAACTGATCGACGGCTTAATTTTTTTTCAAATGAATTACCATGCCGCCGCCTCCTGCTAAATTGATATTTAAAATATCTTTCTTACTTACCATCTTGTTTTCTTGTTTCAAATGATTGGGTTCAGTGTTTACGTCTTCAGCATCGGAAAAAATTTCAGCAGTATATTCACCATCTTCTAAAAACGAAAGAGGCACTTTGATCGTTCTCGCCGAATGATCATTGATGGAACCAACAAACCAATCATTTTCTCTTTTTCTTGCGATGACTACATACTCTGCCAGCTTTGCGTCAATTACTTTTGTTTCGTCCCAATTCGTGGGGACCTCTTTTATAAATTCAAAACCTGGCTGCCCTTCGTAGGCAGCCGGGTAATCACAAACCATTCCAAGCGGATTTTGCAAAACAACATACATCGCTAACATATGACAACGAGTGCCCAGCATTAACGGTCTTGTATACTGAACTCTAAATAATGAATCAGGAACCGCACGAAACCCGCCAAGGTGATAGTCGGTTGGCCCTGCCAGTGCCCGCGTAAAGACGATATTGAGGTCATGGTCGGGAGTTATTCGTTTGTCCCATTTATTCACTTCATAATTTAATGTGCCTTCTCTTGTGAATTCATTGGGATATGTTCGTGTTTCTCCCGTTGGTTTATAAGCACCGTGGAATTGAATATGCAAATGATGTTGTGCTGCTTTTTGCAGGATCTCGGTTTGGATGTTTACCATCTCCTGGTCATCACGATCCATGAAATCAACCATCATTCCTGTTAACCCCCATTTCTCAAACAAGGCAAAGGCTGTATCGAGTTTTGGATACAACGCAGCCCAGTGTACCCAAACACGGACATTGACACCATGCGCTTTTGCATAGTCACAAATCTCTTTCATATCTAACCCGGGAACGGGGGTGGTCACATCGGCATGAGGACCCGGCTGGAAGCCTACACCGTCATCCATATACCATTGATGCAAACCGTATTCAACAACAGAATGATATTCCAAACCGTTGCGTGCGCAGAAGTCGATATAATATTGATTAGTGACAAAATTGTTTCCTGGTGCATTTAATGTGTCAGGCACTACATTCCCATTCCACCAGGGAAAAGTTGTCTTGCCCGGTTTTATCCAGGATACATCTTTTAATTTGCAAGGCTCATTCAGGCTCGTCAACATATTTGATTCTATTAAAGCACCGATCCTGTCAGTGATCATTAATACGCGCCATGGGGTTTTATGTGGCAGGTTTCCTTTTACTTTTATTTCCGTTTGACCAGGCAACGGAGAGAGTTTAGATGTCAAAACATTTTTTTCTTTTGCCAGGTACATACCTGCATAATCTACCAGTCCAGCTTCTGTAATGGCCATGTACACAGAACCCGGGAATTCAAATAAAGCGGGCATGTCCATCAGGGTATCTTCTTTCAATTCACTAAAAAGTAGATGGCTGTACTCGCCCTCATGCGAAGTTGTATAGTTGGGAAGAAGCAAGGCGAGCAGTTTGGGATCTCCCGCAAGATTGAAAGTAGTGTGTTCATCGGTTAAAGAAAATTGGGTCCAGTTTTGCTGTTGCGGAAATTCATACCTGAAGGCAATACCATCATTAAATGCGCGTGCGACGAAATTGATCTTCCGGAAAGGAGATCTGGTTTCTTCCAGTGGAATAAGAACCTCGCTGTATGGATCATGGACTGATCTTGTCTTTCCGACGATCAATTCATAATCTTCAGATCCTTTGCGAAAAATGGGTTTGCCGGTCTTTATATTTTTTTTGAACTCACCTGTCCCGGAAAAATCGAGACTGATCGAAGAATTGTTTATGACGGGTTTGTTTTTGAAAGATATATTATATAATGCACCTTCCCTGCTGATCTGAAATGAAAAGGTCAATTGTTTATCGGGCGAGCTAAGTTTGATTTTTTTTTGGGCAAGAATATTAAAGGACAATAACAAAAAGATAACTACAGTCGATAATTTCATTGTTTAGGATTTATGCTATGAAATGTTTTTCCAAATGCCGATAAAGCTAAAGCTGATCTAAAAGACAGACAAAAGAATTTGTAAATTTACTTTGTTACTTCATTTGCATCAATGCTTTGATTTAGTTTAAATTCGACGATCGTAAAAATATAGATTTGCAAAAGAACATTTTCATGGACAAAATAATAACCAGTGTCTTTTTAATGATAAATACATCCATGCTGTATGCACAAAATGTAATACCACTGTATGACAGTGAAATTCCAAATGCAAAACCATGTAATGAGAAAGATCATGAATTCATCGATACTTCCTGGATGAAGTCAGGCATCCTGGTCGTTGATCATATTACGATGCCAACGCTTACAGTCTTCGAGCCGGTAGCGGAAAAAAGAAACGGAACGGCTGTTATAATTTGCCCGGGTGGCGGCTATGGTATAATTGCGGCAGGTCACGAAGGCGCAGACGTTGCAAAAGTTTTTAGTGATGCAGGTGTAACTGCCTTTGTCCTTCGATATCGTTTGCCAAAGGATGAGTGCATGAGCCATAAGGAATATGTTCCGTTAATTGATGCGCAGCAGGCCATTCATTTTGTTCGCAGTCGTGCACAGCAATATCATATTGATCCAAATAAGATCGGTATCATGGGCTTTTCTGCTGGTGGGCACCTGGCTTCCACGGCGGGTACGCATTTTGATCCGGTGCGCAAGGAACTGGCAAATGCAAATGTCCGTCCCGATTTTATGATGCTTATTTATCCTGTAATCAGCTTTCATGAAGATATTGGTCACATGGGTTCAAGGGATAATTTGCTAGGAAAAGATCCTGACAAGAAATTGGTGCATTTATTTTCCAATGAAGAACAAGTGACCTCTCAAACGCCTCCAACATTCCTGGTTCATGCGTCCGACGATGATGGTGTGAATCCTGAAAACAGCATACGTTTCTACCAGGCGTTGCTAAGAAACAAGGTGCCAGCGGAACTACATCTTTATGAACATGGCGGTCACGGTTTCGGGCTGCACAATGCTACTACAAATGAAGATTGGTTTAAAAGCTGTATTGATTGGATGAGGGCAAATAAACTGTTACCCTGAAGTTGCTTAGCTTTCGGCATGAGGCTTCGAATTTTCAAAACAACTAAGTGCCCCACTTGGGCATTTTTTTACCTGCTCAATGATCCGCTCCGGGGTATCACCATTGATATTTATCCAGGGTTTCTTTTGTGGATCGAATACATTGATCAAACCTCTCCAACAGTTAGTTGAATGCCGGCAGAGTCCAGGCTTCCAGACAACGGTGATCTCTTCGTTGCTGTATTTTTTCTGAGTCATAACTGATCATTTGAAGCATGAAGTTACTACTATAACTATTGGCATTTAAGTTGAAGACGGATATTCCCGGTAATGTATTTTTGGCAATATAATTTTAGATTATGAGAAAAAGTTTTACACTTTTGTTTTTTTTGTTTTTATCTCTCTCATGTTTTTCACAGTTCGACGATACTACTCATCATTATTTTCGCTTCGCTTCGACTGGAGTCATCAATAGAACCAATGACAACAAATCGTCTGTATTCGCCAATAAATTGGGATTTAACACAAAAGGCAAGACCCTGGCGACAAATACGGGAGCTACCTGGCTTTATGGTATCCAGGATGATGATCTGACCAACAATGATTTTTCTGCTCATGCCGATATCGAGTTTGGCAAGGACGTACATAAATTGTATTACTGGGCGCTGGTCAATTATGATAAAAGTTTTTCTTTAAAAATTAATGATCGTGTGCAGGCAGGAGCAGGAATAGGATATGATTTTATAGATAGTCCTTACTTAAAGATCAATGTCAGCGACGGTATCCTGTATGAATATGGAAACATTAAGGATCCTGTCAACCTTCACACTATTTATAATACTGCCCGTAATTCTTTTCGGCTCATGTACCACTGGTCACTGAAAGACAGACTGATCATTGATGGAATTCATTTCTATCAACCCTCACTTCAGGATATCAGTGATTATCTCATTACGTCAACCAACAATATCTCGGTAAAACTTAAAAAATGGTTGAGCATTACAGGCTCCTTTATATATAATAAGGTCAGCCGGACAAAAAGCGAAAATGTTCTCATGACGTATGGAATTGTCATTGAGAAATATTTTTAAAGGATTTGACGTACTTTCAACAGATCCGCATTAAGAATAAATATACATTATGAGCCAACTTACAAAAGATGATATTTCGCTTGCAGAATGGGCATTGGTTGAAGAGATCCGCGCAGGCAAATGGAAGAATTTAGATTTCCCCCGCATCGCCCGTGAAGATTTTGATCTGAATGGAATTGAATTTGTAAACACACTTTTTGAGTCACCTACGGAAACGTACCTGAAAAAATTAAAACAAAATGCAAATGATCATGGCGTGACGATGGTACTGATCATGGTGGATGAAGAAGGTGACGGGTGTGCAGGTACAAAAGAAGGGAGGAAACAATTTGAGATCAATCACCGGAAATGGGTTGATATTGCAAATTATCTCGGGTGCCATGCCATACGTACCAATTGCCGCGGGCCTGAGAATGTTGATAAAACGGACGCTCTTGAGTGGGCGGCCGAATCATACACAATGCTGTTAGAGTATGCAAAACCAGCAAACATCAGTATAGTGATCGAAAATCATGGCGGTGTATCGAACGATCCCGACTGGATGATATCACTGATAAAAAAAATAGATAACCCGGCTCTTGGTTCCTTTCCGGACTGGAGAAATCCCTCTGATGAGTTTGATAATTATTCCTATCTAAAAAAAACCGCACCGTATGCCAAAGGCATGTCATATCGGAATCAACCCACCGAAGAATTAACGGCGAAGATGATACAGCTTAGTCATGATTCCGGCTATCGCGGATGGTATGGCATTGAATCAAAAGGAAGAGAAGAAGTGACGAAGGGCATTAGCTTGCTGAAAAAATATTTGTTGAAGCAATGACGAAAAAAGTTGGATTTCACGCAAAGGCGCAAAGAATAGGTTCGTTAATACAAATCTACTTTGCGTCGTTGCGTAACTTGGCGGCTTTGCGTGACATCATCTGCCGGATTCAATAAATTGAATGGCTCTTTGCAATATCTCATCTTTATGTTGTTTTAATGCGGCGAGAGTCGGTTCAACTTTAATATTAAAGAGTAGCTGCCTTTTGTTTAACATTCTCTTCCCCTTTTGCGGAGATAGTCAATTGCCGCAGCGGGTCGATCGCTAACCAAAGGAGGCAACCGATCAACAATACAAAGGTGACGACAAAGAGCGGATAGTTGAGATTGTGTGTTACGTCGGCAAGTTTTCCAAAGACGATGGCCAGGAAGAACGCGCCCATCTGCCCGGAAAAATTCATCGCACCTGTAACCGTCCCTGAGTTGTTGCGACCAATATCTGAGCATACTCCAAAAGAACACATTACGCTAAGACCATAAAAACCATTTGCTGCAACAAGACAGAAGGCAGCTAAATTATTTTGCGGAGTGATGGCCGCAGTGAGGATCAACATTCCACACCCACCCATACCGGTCATACCAATAAGGCGTCTTCCAAACCTCAATCCTTTTTTCTTGACGAGCCAGTCGGCTACAAAGCCACCAGCCAGTAAGCCAATGATCGCAGCAACGAATAATGAAAAAATGATCGGTTTTGTTTGGGCTTCTGAAAAATGTCTTTCTTCCTGCAGATAGACCGGCATCCAGGCAATAAAAAAATAGTTTGCCCACTGAAAACAGAAATACATCAGCATCAAGGCCCAGAGCGTGCGGTTTCTGAAAATGAATTTCAATGGGATGGAATGTTGTTGTTTGCTGTAGCGGCAACCGGATTCTATTTTCTGTTTTTCATTTTCGGAAATGTTTTTCATTTGCGAGGGAAAATCTTTAAACCATAAATAACAGATCAGCACCCACACCACACCTATGGCAGCATTTACAAAAAATGGCATGCGCCAGCCATAAGATATCGCCAGGGGAATAATTATAAGAGGGGCAATGGCAGAACCAATTTGCTGGCCAATACCTACACCTATCAATGCACGCCCGGTTTCATTTGCAGGGAACCAGCGCGATACTGCAATCAAGCAGTTGGGGTAGGTTCCCGACTCTCCAATTCCAAACAGGAAACGAACAATGAGCAATGATATCAAACCCGTTGCAAAACCCGTCATGGCAGTAAACAATGACCAGAACAAAACGATACGGATAAAAACAGCACGGGGTCCAATTCGGTCACCGAGCATCCCGGATGGGATTTCAAATAATGCATAAGCCAGGGCAAATGATGCAAGCACCCATCCAAATTGTTCATTGTCCAGGTGAAACTCAGATTTTATTCTTACACCAACGATCGAAATACAAATGCGGTCGAGATAGGTGAGTGTTGTTAAAGAACAAAGTAATACAAGAACGCGGTAACGATATGGAACGGCACGCAGCATTAATTGCAAAGACAATGATAATTTTCATAAGGTATGAAAAAATAGCCTGCCCAATAAATACTTCTTGATTGAAGGTGTAAGCAATTTTGCTTAGCAGAAATTCCAATTCCTGGACACTCTTACTTAAGAGCATAATAAGAAATTCTCCTGCTGTCGACCCAATCTATCGCTCACGACGTTAAATCATTTCTACTTAAGTTTCGCAGCCAAACCATTTGCCCGGTCGAGTAAGCGAGGGTCACCTATTTTTTTGGTGAACTTCGCAAAAGTCGATGCAGGACCCCGCCATTTCAGCTCCTCCACGTCATCAAATAGCGGCGCATCTGTTCGTAACGTGGCAAGGCGTTTGAAAAGCAGGGCTTGTTGTCGTTGTTCTCCAAGTACCTTCTTTGGAAATCGCTCGATTGGACCGTACTGATTAAGGAGCCTGGCTGCACCGATCTTCCCGATGCCGGGAATGCCTGGGTAGCCATCTGCACTATCGCCAACGAGTGCAAGGAAATCTGGGATGAGTTTGGGATCCACACCAAACCTTTTTTTTATGTCATTGGCGTCACGGATCGTACCGGCTCGGCGATCGATCTGGACGACACGGTCTCCGCGAACACATTGAGCCAGATCCTTGTCCGGTGTCCAAATGCACACTTTTAGAACGCGAGGATCGTTCGCAGCAAGGTGTGCTGCAGAAGCTAATCCATCATCAGCTTCCAGCTCTATCATTGGCCAAACGACAACACCCATGGAAGCCAATGCGTCCTCAGTGGGATGAAACTGGGCCAGTAGCACCGGGTCGATTCCCACTCCCGTTTTGTAATCGGCCCAGAGCTCATTGCGAAATGATTCGATGACATGATCTGTCGCCACACCCAAGTGGGTGGCACCTTCCTCGATCATTTGCAGTACTCCGTTCAGAACACCAACTGTGGCTCCAAATGGTTTATCCTTTCCCTTGTTGAAACTACGCAAGCCGTAAAAGTGGCGAAATAGTTCATAAGTACCGTCGATTAGATGGACGATCATATCTTAGTTAATGTTATTAAATTTTCGGCAGGTGACCAACTTTAGACAAGCTGTAGCTCTAATCATAGTTGCCAAAATGATGAAATTTGATTTCAACTTTAGGGTTCTATTTCCATTGCGCTGCAGGGCTCCACAATTTATGATAATAAAGAATTTTTACGACGTTGGTGTTTGTTTTAAAAGAGTTATCCGGTGATCATTTATGGCTGTGTCATCATAATTGTTAAATGAATGTGGCATTCTGAATTTTGTTTTGAACCGCTAAAACCGAGAATTGAATGTTGCATGCACAGGCCATCGTTAAAACGCTGGGCTGGATAGGGCATAGTGAAATTAGATCAAAAATGATAATATGGCCAACGGTTTAAACCGTTGGCCATATTTGGAGGCTGTGCTTGCAGGCTGTGCGTTGCCGCAAAAAATGATAAGAAATTCTCTTACTGATTCCAATATTTTCTTCTCCACATTTAACCTGTTTTTGTGAATAAATGCTTGTTTGCCGAATCCTCATTGTGAATGGCGTTCGCTATATTCGCCGCTAGTAAAACCTGTACACTGTGCGATTAAAAAGTCTAGAGATCAAGGGTTTTAAAAGTTTTGCCGATAAAACCGTTGTGAATTTTGATGAGAATATCACCGGCATCGTAGGCCCCAACGGTTGCGGTAAATCCAATATCGTTGACAGTATCCGCTGGGTGATCGGTGAACAAAAGATCAGCCACCTGCGCAGCGAAAACCTCGAGAGCCTCGTATTCAATGGTTCTAAAACCCGCTCTGCCAGCGGTCTTGCCGAAGTAAGCCTGACTTTTGAAAATACAAGGAACCTGCTTCCGACCGAATTCAATACCGTTACCATTACCCGGAAATTTTATAAAAGCGGTGAAAGCGAATACCGCCTGAATGATGTGCAGTGCCGGTTGAAAGATATCCAGAATCTTTTTATGGATACCGGTATCAGCACCGATAGCTATGCCATCATTGAATTGGGAATGGTGGACGATCTGATCAAAGACAAAGAAGGCAGCCGCCGCCGTATGCTGGAACAGGCCGCGGGAATTTCCATTTATAAAACCCGGAAAAAAGAAGCAAAATTGAAACTGGATGCCACCGAGCAGGATCTTGCCCGGATTGAAGACCTTTTGTTTGAAATAAATAACCAGTTAAAGACTTTAGAGAGCCAGGCAAAAAAAGCTGAGAAATATTACGAGATCAAAAAAGATTATCGTGAAATAAGTATTGAGCTGGCAAAGGCCGCCCTGGAAGGGTTTAATCTTACTTACAAAGAACTGAATGAACAACAGGAGACGGAGACCGATAAGAAAATAAAGATCGAAGCAGAAATTGCTAATGACGAAGCGGCGCTGGAACAGGAAAAGCTTGGATTTATTGAAAAAGAAAAAGAACTGCAGAGCATGCAGCATTCTTTTAATGAACTGGTTCAATCAGTAAGAAGTAAAGAGAATGAAAAAAATCTTGCGGCACAACGACTGGAATATTTAAAAGAAAAAGAAACCAGCCTGAAAGATTTTTTGCAAAAAGCAGAAGGCCAAATAAAAGGAATCGAGAAAGCATTGGTTTAGCCAATTGCAAATTGAGGAAGAAGAGAGAAAACTGAACAGGCCTGCATTCGCAACTGGAACACTTGACGAAGCGAGGTGGACAGAAAAAGAGCGATCCTGGATGAGAAACGTTCCATTGTAAACGTTTTGAGAACGAGATTTCCAGCAGGTACAGCGCAACCAGTTTGATGCCGAGAAAAAAGTGGCTGTGGCCGATACTTCCATTCAAAATCTGCAAAGAGTCATTCAACAGATCGAGGAGGAAAAGACACAACGCGATTTCCAGCGTAAGCAACTTGGCCGATGAGCTTTTCTGAAAGAAAAAGAACTGAAGATCAAGCAAACTGACCTGGAGCAGTTGCAACAACATCATGAATACACCAAGGACCAGATATTACAAACACAAGCCATTCTTGAAGAATTGCGAAATCAGTTGGCCGAGGAAAGCAGAAAACTGGATGCAAAGAAGAATGAACATGATCTGCTGAAGAGCCTGATCGACTCGATGGAAGGGTATCCTGAGAGTGTTAAATTCTTGCATAATAATACAGGCTGGAATCATACTGCACCGATTCTTTCTGATATCATTTATGTTAAAGAGGAATACCGGACGGCCCTGGAAAATGTGCTGGAACCATACCTGAGCTATTATGTTGTAAATAATTTACACGAAGGATTGCAGGCTGTTCGTTTGCTGGATGAAAATAAAAAAGGGAAGGCGAATTTCTTTCTTCTGGATAAAATTCAGGGCCACGATTTTCAGGATTTTAGCGGATTCAGAGGAATCTTGGAAGGCATAAACCTGAGGGAGCAATTGCATGCTCTGAGTGTGATTGACGTTGAGGAGAAATACAGAAAGCTTGCAGAACATTTATTAGGAAACGTATTCATTGCCGATAATGAGGAGGCATTGCAGAACAGCAATGGTTTTGTGGTGATCGAAAAAAATGGAAAATATGTAAAAGGCAAATATTCTCTTACCGGTGGAAGCGTTGGATTGTTTGAAGGGAAAAAGATCGGTCGTGTAAAGAACCTGGAAAAGCTACAGGAGGAGATTTCTTCTCAAAACTATATAGTTGAAAAGCTAAAGGAGGAAATACAGGCACGGCATAATGAGGTGATCGCTTTTAATGAGGACTTAAGAGAAAGTGCGATCAGCGATACTGAGTTCGAAATTCAGCAACTCACCAACCAGGTATTTTCATTGCATAATAAACTGGAGAACCTGCATGCAATGCAAAGCCAGGGCCAGCACCGTATAGAAGAGCTGAATCTTCAACTTCAGCAGACGCAGGGATCGGTAGAAGGAGTAAGGATCGATCTGCAACATTTAAATGAGGAACTACAGTTGAATGCAAATCGTCTGAAGGATGCCGAAGAGACATTCAAAGCGGAGGAAAATAACTACAACGAGGCGAACAATCAATACAATGAATTTAACCTGCAGGTAACAAAGCAACAGAGTAAGATCAGTGCATTGAAACAGGAACTGGAATTTAAGAATAATCAGTTGAAGGATCTGCAGGTCCAGATTGAAACCAATATTGCTTCACTTTCTGAAACAGCAGAAAATATCCTGAATTCAGAGGAATCGTTGAAAGAAACGGAGGAGTCGTTGATCGGTCTCATGAAAAGCAAAGAGGAAGCGGAAAGAAAATTGAATGAAGCAGACCAGGCTTACTATAATCTCAGAAATCAGCTAAATGAAAAAGAAAGTGAGCTCAGGCATAAGATAAGGGACCGGGAACAGGTAGAACATTTGCTTGGAGAGATAAAAGACGGGCTGAATGATCTGAAATTGCAACTGGCCGGGACAAGGGAGAGATTGAACGTCGAGTTCAAAATTCAATTGGAGGATATCCTGGATCAGCCGCGTACAGGAAACGCAAGTGCAGAAGAATTGCAGGAAAGGGCTGATCGCATGAAGAAGCGATTGGAAAACCTGGGTGAAGTGAATCCGACGGCGATTGAAGCCTTCCAGGAAATGAAAAAGCGATATGAATTCATTCTTGAACAGAAGAATGACCTGGTAACTGCAAAGGATTGTTTACTGCAGACAATACAAGAAGTAGAAGCAACGGCAAATCAAAAATTTTTGGAAACTTTTAATTTGGTTCGTGATAACTTCCAGAAGGTATTTAAAACTTTGTTCACCGATGACGATCAGTGTGATCTTGTCTTAGAAAATCCCGAAAATCTTGCTGATAGCGGGATCGACGTTGTAGCAAAGCCAAAGGGGAAACGCCCAACCTCACTAACACAACTAAGCGGGGGAGAAAGAACGTTGACGGCAACTGCACTCTTGTTTGCTATCTACCTGATCAAGCCGGCCCCATTCTGTATTTTGGATGAAGTAGATGCTCCGCTCGATGACGCCAACGTGGGCAAGTTCACTAACATGATCAGGCAGTTCAGCGAAAACTCTCAGTTCATCATTGTTACCCATAATAAAATGACCATGAGTACGGTAGATGTTATTTATGGAGTTACGATGCAGGAACCCGGGGTAAGTAAATTGGTAAGTGTTGACTTTAGAAGTTTGGCTGCGGCCGAAAATTGATCGCAGCCTGAAAGACATTATATAATTGCCGGGAAGAAGTTTATTCCACGCTCAAATGGTTTAATTTTCTTCTTCGTCTTCCTCGATGATCTTATACCTTGGCCTTCCTCTTTTTATCAGGTCTGATTTTACTTTGTGTATAAGGGCACTGCCAAGAAACATAAGACCAACAATAAAAAAAACGATCGAGGCGGTTCCCCAAATTAGCCATTCTTTATTCGGCCGATTATAGACAGGATAAATAATCGCTGCAATTCCTGCAGCAATGAATAAGAACCCTAAAGGCATTTTGAGCAGCCATTTTTTGAAATGTTTATTTGCCATAAGCGAGTTTTGATAAAAGTTGTAAATATAAAGAAAAGAAGATTTTGTTAATATCTATGCTGCCAGATTTGGAGCGAGCCCCTGAATTTTTATTTTTGACATATAATTCAACTCATGATAAAATTTATATCTGTTCTATTATTGATAAGTGCATTACGATCCCAGGCACAGGAAAAACCCGAAGGCTTATTCATCAATTCCAGGGCACCTGACTTCAAAGGGAAGGATCAGAATGCCAATGAGATCGTGCTGAAAGACCTCCGCAAGAAAGGGCCGGTGGTGGTCATCTTTTACCGTGGTTACTGGTGCCCTTATTGCAATAAAGAATTACAGAAGCTCGAAGATTCGCTGCAATTAATAAAAGAAAAGGGTGCACAATTGATCGCCATTACTCCTGAGAAACAAGAAGGGATCGCAAAGACCATCGAAAAGACAAAGGCGAGTTATTCGATTATTACTGATGATGGATTGAAGATCATGAAAGCGTATGATGTGGCATACCAGGTGGACACTAAAACAATAGATCGTTATAAAATGGCGAGCATTGACCTGGCGACCAACAATGGTCAAAAACCCGATGCTGTCTATCTTCCTGTACCTGCCGTGTATATAATTGGGAAGGACGGGGAAATTAAATATCGATTTTTTGACGAGGATTATAAGAAACAGGCGGCGGTGAAAGACATTTTGGATAACCTGACGGGATTAAGATGATCATTATTTAACTACTGTCATTGATTCCATATTAATTTGGCAACTTTTCCGTTACTTCCCGCTAAAAAAATGCTTGGACCATATTTAGCAATACGACATACGTGAAAACCTTCTTTGCTTATCCAGGTAAAAGTCCTGCCGCCATCAATTGAATAATCAACTCCGTTCAATCCGCAGGTCACAATATCTTTTTTTGATAAATATTCTACGCAGCTCCTGTAACCGTGAGGCGGGATTTTTGGTGCGACCCATGTTTTACCACCGTCATCAGTAAAAAAACAATTTTTTTGATAAGAGGAATCTGCCGTGAAATCACCACCCACCACGATCATTCGTCTCCCGCCATTCCCCGTGAAAGCATTGTAAACAGCAATTGAATTGGCACCTGTTGATTCTTTTCCCTGTATGATCGGCAAATCGATGACCGAGCTTGCCTTAAATACTCTTGATCGTGTTCCTCCACTGACAAAAACCGTTTTGTGCTCATCTAATGCCCGGATGTTAGTCCCGCTGGACGCGAAGCAGGCTTCTCCACTATCAGCCCTGGGGCAATTCTCCAAAAGCTCATCTTGCCAGGTATTGCCGCCATCAGAGCTCCTCGTTATGAAAAACCTTCCATTGACAGGATCGCCCAACACAGTGCCGTTCCGTTCATCCCAAAACTCCATTGCATCCAGGAACATTCCCTTTGTCTTATTTTCATATACCACTTTCCAGCTTTCACCCCCATCACTTGTTTTTAGAATGTAGCCCGGTTCATCAACTGCAATGATCAACGCTGTCGTGGCGTCAAACGCTTCTATATCCCGAAATTCTCTTTTTTCAAAGCCGTTTACAGTAAACCATTTCCAATTCTTTCCGCCATTTGTTGTCTTGCCAACGGTTCCGTTACTTCCGCTTACCCAAACAACGTTGTCATTTACTACGCTTAAACCACGCAGGCTTGTTTTAGTACCCGAAGTAAGCACTTCAACAACCGGGAAAGATTTTTGTGCGCAAACCAGCTCTGTACCAAAAAAAAACACAACCACAAGAAAAAAAATCTTTTGAAGGTCTCTCATATTATACAGTTTTCAAAAAGCAAGATAATAAAGCATCATAATGAATGCTAATCGATTATTTAATTTCAGCACCAGGGAGTCGGAAAAGAAATAAAAAAACCGGCTGGCACAGTGGGTACTGTAATAGCCGGAGTTTGGTTCGACCAAAAATCTTTAAAGATAATTAATCATCATCTTCTTCATAGTAAGCGTCTTCACTGCTGGGATAATGAGCTTCCCATTCTTTTACGGTCGCATCAGTAAGGCATTCAACAATGTCGTAAAGTGTGTCAGTCTTTCTTTTCCATTCAGTCACCATAGGATCATCATACCTGTTAATAAACAGACAGTGATCTGTTTCAACCGTAACTTTAATCAACTTGATCTTTGAGCCTTCTTTTTCCTGTACCAGATAATAACATCCGGCTTCCAGCAATGCGTAGGAAAACATACTTCCTCCTTTTTGGGTTCATTCAATTAATCAATCGGGTTGCAAGCAAGAAGGTAATGGGCCAGAATTTAAATGGGTTTGTGAAGTTGTTTTGAGACTCCGGGAAGGGGTTAATAAATTCTCAGCCGAAGCATCGCACCAAAATTAAGAGTTTTATCAGACAGTTCTAAGAAAGAGCCATATTTTTTCTATGTATTGGCAATCAATCAATAACGAATATTAAATAGACAATTATTGAGATCTTTTTTCAAAAACGAACGATCCATTTAAAATAAAAAGTCCATGCTTTTTTTTGTTTTCTGAATTCCAGGAAGAGTTTGAAATGATCTGGTGAAAGAAGATAGCCAACGCCCGAATAATAATTTTTCCAAGATTCGAAGGTTGATGTTTGAAATATCAAAGAGGACATTGCGTTAATTATATGATCCCTCAATTTTGACAAGATCAGGATCGGTTTGAGGTCTTATTCGTGCTGCTTGCATTTGTTTATCGAATTGAGTACTTTGGAAGTAATGAAAACCCCATGATCGCGATTAAAAAACAATTCCCTATGTTACGCATCTGTATTCTGCCGCTTTTTGTCCTTATTTCATCAGTTGCATGTGCCCAGGCTGACAGTAGTAAATATTTTTTGCAAAAGGGACTTGATGAAAAACAGAAAGGACGGCGAATGGAGAGCCTGAAAAATTTTGAAAAGAGCTTTAAGTATGACAGTTCCAATAAGGTCTTGCTGGGTGAACTTGCCTCTGCGTATATGGATCTCAGAAAATATTACCAGGCAAAGGAGACTTACAAAAAACTTGTAAACCTTGGAGAAACTTCTCCTGACAATTACAAACAGTTACTTCAGCTGTGCTTCAACTTAAGATCGTATGATGAAGCAATATTGTATGCGAACGATCTGAAAAAAGTCGCTCCCTCAGAAAAGATCAATTATTATCTGGGAAAAATTAATTATGAGCGTGAAGATTATGGGGATGCAATAAAATATCTGAATGAGGCAGCAAAGGATGACCCACAGAACGGAGAGGTATCATATATGATAGGGCGCAGTTACGCAGATATGCAGAATTATAAACAGGCTATTCCGTATTATCAGAAGGCGATTGAGCAGGATGGTTCAAAATATGGCTGGATCTATGAATTGGGATTGATCTGTTATGCAAATAACAACAATGCGGATGCATTAAAATACATACAACTGGCTGGAGAAAAGGGCTACCCCAAAGACAATGGGTATCTGCAAAACCTCGGTATTGCCAGTTTGGATGCCGGGAAATTTGAAGAGGGAATTTCAATTTTAAATGATCTGCTGAAGAAACGTCCCGCTGATCTTACCCTTCTCGATATGGTGGCGCAAGCTTATTACGATCATGGCAAATACGATGATGCAATGAATAACTGGGATGCCATTCTCGGTTTTGATAAGAGTAATGCTTCAGCTTTATACATGATCGGTATGTGTTACATAAAAAAAGGCGATAAAGGAAAAGGGACACAACTTTGCGATAAGGCCATCCAGATGGACCCGGCTCTTGCCGCCTATAAACAAAAGCGGGAAATGACTGGATTTTAGATCGATCGGTTAATTTTACATTCTTTCCGGCACTTTAATTCCCAATAAGTGCATACCTGAAGAAATGATATTTGCAGTTAGTTCGGAAAGCTGAAGACGAAGTTGTTTTTTTTCAGGCGATTCAGCATTTATAACAGAATGTTCTGCATAAAACGTGTTGTATATTTTTGCCACATTAAAAACATAAATTGCAATTACCGAAGGATTGTGCTCATCAGCAGTTTGTTCCAGGATAGTTGGAAACTGCTCTAATATGATAATAAGTTCTCTTTCTTTAGCTGTTAATGTGCCCGATTGTAATTTATAGGTGGGTTCAGCTTTCTCTTTTCTCAAAATAGATTTTATCCGGGCATGGGTGTATTGAATGTGCGTCGCAGTAAAACCGTGAAGATCTACCGATTCTTCCGGGTTAAATATCATCCTTTTTTTAGGATCAATTTTTAATAGAAAGAATTTTAATCCACCCGTGCCAATGATCTCGTACAATTCCTTTAGCTCCTCTTCAGTAAATCCTTCCGTTTTTCCCTGTTCTTTGGTTTTTTTCTCTGCTTCTAAAAGCATCTCGTCCAACAGGTCATCAGCATCAACCACCGTTCCTTCGCGACTTTTCATTCTTCCGGTTGGCAGATCGACCATTCCATAGTTCAAGTGATGTATGCCCCTGACATAGGGCTTTTCCAATTTTTCAAGGATTAACTTCAATACCTTCATGTGATAGTTTTGTTCGTCTGCTATTACATAAAAGCTTTCATCATATTTGAAGTCTTTGTATTTCTCGTCAGCCAATCCAAGATCCTGTGTTATGTAAACCGAAGTGCCGTCCTTTCTTAACACCAATTTTTCGTCAAGACCTTCACCGGAAAGGTCTATCCATACGCTGCCATCATCTTTTTTGAAAAAAACTTTTTTATTCAATCCGTCTTCCACAAACTTCTTACCCAGTAAATATGTATCGCTTTCGTAGTATATTTTATCAAAATCAGCCTCTATGCGCTTATAAGTAGTATCAAAACCTTTATATACCCAGTCATTCATTTTTCTCCAGAGTTCTATCACATCAGGCTTGCCTGCTTCCCAGTCCAAAAGCATCTGCTGGGTTTTTTTCATGATGGGAGTATTGACTCTTAATATCTCGTTATAGTCTTCCTTCATTTTTTTCAGATCTTCTTTGGCTTTTTCGTTGTCTGTAATAAGAGCAGCCATCATTTCCTGCAATGCCGATAGCTTTGCTTTATCCATTTCAGAGAAATCGCTATAATCCCTTTCTTCGGTTCTTGCTTTCAGCAACGCCATTTCTTCTTTTATTATGCTTTCACACTGTACATAATAGCTCCCGACGAAATGGTCTCCCTTCATATTCGCCGATTCCGGCGTTTCTCCATTCGCAAACAGCTGCCATGCGATCATGCTTTTACAGATATGAATGCCCCTGTCATTCACTACACAAGTTTTAAATACCTCATAGCCATTTGCTTTAAGAATTTCAGCTACTGACCAGCCCAGGAAAATATTCCTTAAATGCCCAAGATGGAGAGGCTTATTTGTATTTGGTGAAGAATATTCAACAACCACTTTGGCTCCATTCGGGGGCTTTATTCCAAATTGACCAGCCAAAAAATTTGTTTGGAGAAAATTTATCCAGTAGTTATTGATGATGGTCAGGTTCAAAAATCCCTTTATCACATTATAAGAGTGAAAAAGAACTGAATGATGTTTTACCAGGTGATCACCGAGGTCTTTTCCAATTTGTTCCGCTGGTTTTTTTAATGATTTAGTAAACGCAAACAGTACAACCGTGTAGTCGCCTTCAAACTCAGGTTTGGTGGTGTTAACGGTAATATCGTTCTCAGTGAGATCAAGATCATAGAGCTCTTTCAGGGCCTTCTTTACAAGTGGTTTTATCTGGCTGGCAATACTCATGTTCTTCAATGATTAAACTGCGAATTTACATGAAAGAAAAGCACCGGGTGATCCGGAGGTTTGATTAATTTTTAGAATTTATTGAGAGTTGATGCTTGTTATTTGAGATTTGCTTTAGTTACTTTGCATCTCAATGAAACAACGGATACATTTAGTAAGGGAGTCTCTCATTTCAACCATTGACATTTTCTATCCTCCATTTCAAAGAATTTTCGACGTCCAGACCTTTCGCTATGCGGCCTGTGGTGGAAGCAATAGCTTGTTTGACATCTGTCTCTATTTTATTACTTACAATTATATTTTACAGAAGTCGATCGTTCACTTAGGTGACATTGCCATCAGTCCGCACATCGCTGCCATGATGATCACATTCCCGGTCACATTGCTTACCGGATTTGTTTTAATGCGATACATTGTCTTCCCTGACGCAAAAACAACAAGCAAAAGGATCCAGGGAAGTAAATATGTCACGGTGGTATTTTGCTGCATATTGCTCAACTATGTTTTTTTGAAATTATTTGTAGACAAATTTGGATGGTGGCCACTGCCATCAAAAATAGTCACGACAGTCCTTGTCGTTTTGTTCAGCTATTTTTCTCAAAAGCATTTCACATTCCGGGTGGCCAGCATTGTTAAAAGCTAAAATTTGCGGAATCAACTTTAACAGAGAGAGTGCCGCTGTAATTACTACGTATGATCAAATGTTCGCGGAGCGGATAAAAATTGACGATCTTCATTTCATCCATCTTTCCATTACTTTGAATTCCTTTCATCCATTCTTTATTCAACTGCTGATCAATGGAGGTGATCCCAGTATTAATGTACGAGGTGAGGTCAAATCTTGAGTAATTTTTTAGCTCGTTTACGATGCGCTTATTGAATAACCATGCTGCCGTCTTTAATAATGTATTTTTTGACCTGATGTCAAAGTCGAGATCTCTCAGTTCGATAATTTTCGTGGCGGCATCATAGGCTGGTTTCCCGGTCAGATAGAATATCCCTTTTTCGGAACCTTCAAAGCTTACTTTGATTACGAGGTTCTCATTGTCCATTCCATACAGTATGCAATCTTTAATAATAATGTGCCTGGATGAAGTGAGATCAAATCTTTTATCCTTTAATTGTGATGACACAATATTGCTCAGTGAATCGTAATTCAATACAGCGTCAAGGAAAATATTAAACCCTGTACGATCACTAAAATCGCTGATGTTGGGAACTACGGTTAAATGCTCTTGTGGTCTTTCAAAGCTTATTAGCGGCCTTGCAGCTAAGCCGATGTAGATAGTAAGTGAATCATTTCTTGCAAATAAGTTATTGATGCGGATCTTCGATGGATTCATCTGCAACCAGCCTAAACCATACAGGCTATATACTTTGTTCAGCTGGTCCCATACCTGTTGAAATTTTGGCCGGAGATCATATAGACCAAAATTTTTTTCCATATCTGTCTTTGCAGCGTCCAACTCTTCTTTTAGTCCAGTCATTACATCCGCGGTGACATCCTGCCCCCAAAAACATACGTTGCATTTATCAATAGCCTGCGGCTCCAATCTCTTTACTGAGAGCTTTGCTTTCAGGTCAGGTGAAATGAAAACAGAATTTTGAAAGGTCACATTTACTCTTCGTTCACCTTCGTCGTATCCGCAGCGGCAGGAAGGGGTCCAGGGAGAAAGTGCAGTACCATTGACACAAACCCGTGTAGAACCGATAATTTTATAGTAACCGATGAAGCCCAATACGAGACTGGTGCCGGCGGTTTTCATTTGCAACGGCCCCCTGCGGAAGGTATACTTGTACCTGGTTTCACATTCGTCCTGCACCCATCCGTTTGGCCAATTTGGAGAAGTAAAAACGGTATCAACCGTTTTTTCAGCCATGTTGTAAACAGGCTTCAGGTTGACCTGGATGGGGATATTGATCTCCGATTCAGGCAGGGAATCCATTTTGAAATCTGTTTTTCCAAAAGAAGGTTTATCGGGAATTATTTTTCTTGAGCAGGAAATAAAAGTGATAACGCAAACGAAAATTAAGCCGAACTTAAGCAGGTTTAGCATGACCTTTCAAAGTAAAGATTCAAGTATTAAAAACGGACAGGTCGAGATTAAATTTTAAAAATTTTGTTATTGATACTCAATGCCCCAAGCAGAATCCTTATTAAAAACAGTATTTTCCCTATTGCAAACACAAAACTTTATTCCATATTTTGAGCTACAATTTATCCTAAGGACAAACACTATAACATAATCCAAAAGTACCCAATTATGAAAAGACATTTACCAGGCTCTCATCCTTTTCGACCTTCTTCTAACAATCCAGGCAAGTATTTATTGAATTTGAACGAGTAAGTAAATTTTTTACAAGCCACTCATTTTCAAACCATCAAAAATCCGTAATTATGATAACACTTGCCATTATAGGACTAATATGCAGATCAAAATTCTTGCAATTTCATTTATTTAGACTTTGCCGTGTGACTCCATTAATTATTCGCCATTAATCATTAGACTAAAAAGGATAGTGTCAGTGAAAAACAACGGCAAACGTTGACTGGAACTATCCTTCTTTTGGTTGCGTCATGCTGAACCAGTTTCCACATCCATCAGTAATGATCGCCTCAATTCCGTAGAATTGCTCTTTTGGTTCTGATTTAAACACAACACCCCTGGCTTTTAATTCTTCGTATGTTGCCCTGCAATCGGGTGTATGAAAGGCGCCTGCTCCCATTACGCCTTTTTCCAACAGGAGATTTAAAGCCTTGTTAGCTTCTTCATCAAAACCATTTGTTCCATTAACAGGGAACAGAATAATTTCCAGGTCAGGCTGATCAGGCGGATTGACAGTAAGCCATCTGAAACCATTATCCATGGTTACATCTGTATTCACCTTGAAACCAAGCTTGTTTACATAAAAGTCATAAGCCTTATCCTGGTCGCTTACATAAAAGGACGAGTGAGATAATTTCGTGATCATGATTTTTGATTTAGGAGGCAAATCTAGAAAGCTGTAATAAAAATTTCTTCTTTGATCTTGCTCTATTTGTCAAGAGCATATGATTCAATAAAACAGTGCGGAATGAATTTTTTGGGCTGCTTTTTTTGTTCCTGCTTTTTTAACCAGGCAATATTGCGATAAAGGGTCGGCGCAAAACCGATCTCTTTTTTAAACAAGCTGCTGAATGACCCAATGCTTTCAAATCCAACTTCACTACAGACATCATTAATGGCTTTGTTTTCCGCCAGCAATTGTTTTGCTTTTTCAATTCTTTTTTGTGTGAGATACCGATGAGGAGTACTTCGATAAATTTTTGTAAATAAGCGATGAAAGTGAAAACGGGAAAGAAAAGCCTGCTGAGAGATCTCTTCGAGCCCAATGGATTCGTAGTAATTCTCATCAATGAAGATCTTGGCAGTGGCGATCCGTTGATAAATATCATTGGTGAGGTTCATCAAAATTTTTGATTTAGTATTCACAAATTGCGGGGATTCTTCCACTGCCTGGCAAGTCTTTCCATCGTTCCTTTTACCCTTTCAGTTCTTGTTTCTTCTCTTTTCGCTGTGATGATCCATTCTATGTACTCTTTTTTGTTTGTAAAAGAAAGGGTATTAAAGAAATTCTCCTGTTTTTTGTCTTTTTTCAAAGCGATGGCAAGATCATCTGGCAATCTTACCGACTTTGTTATCGGGTCCACATAATCAAATATCGGGCGTTCGCGTGGCTTCTCTTCTCTTTTCTTATCAATCTTTGTTTTCAGTCTTGAACCAAATGTTGACCAGGTGTCATCAAATGAAATCAGACTGATCCAGCCAAGTTCATCGTGTTTAAGTAAATTATCCCACCCCTTATCCCTGGTAAGATCTGTCTGCAATTTCGATGTTCCTTTCGGATAATAGATCCAAAGTGTGATCTCACCTTTAATGAGTTTTAATACCCTGGCCAACTCTTTATCCATTTGAGCTTTATTCATTACAAACCAATGCACCTGGTTGTAATTCTTAGAGTCCGCCGAAATTTTTACTCCTTTTGGTAATTCACCGATATTCTTTTTGAAATCAGCAGGCGCATTGATCGTGAGCAGCGTAAAATTTTCTTTTATTTTTAGTTTTTGGGCAGTAGAGGTCGCCATAAAGTCTTTGATTCAAAAGTAAACAAAGAAATACCAGCTTCTTTATTGGATCTTGCTTTTGACCATTTGGACTAAATTCATCCTGATTTTTGCGGGGTTCTATCCAGGAATGACAATAGTCTCAGAAAAACGGGAATGGCAGCGCCCAGGGCACCTACATAAGCCAGTAATCTGGTGTATGTGTCTTCCTGTGAAACCATTAGAAAAATAAGTATCGCAATAAGAATAATGATTAACGGTGCCTTCCATTTGCCCCAATTGCCATTGTCCCTGATCCTGTCTTTTATTTTCATCGCTTCAGAGATGCCAATAGCGATTAAGATGAAATTACGAAATCCTTTATTGAATAATTTTAATGTGCCTTCTTTGTCGCGATAAATAATTCCTTTGCCGATGAGCATACTCAGGTTATATGAATCGAACGAATTAACAAGATTGTCCTCTGCAAGGTCATAAAGCAGGAATTTTTCTTCCTTCGTGAGAGACTGCCATATATACAAATAAAAATAGTGCGAGGTAAATTGTAATTTATAAGCTAATTCATCCGCGTTCAATTCTTTCTCAGGGACATTTTCTGTTTCAGCAACAGAATGTGCCGCAGCAATGGCTCTGAACCTCATCTTATTTAAAAACTCTGTTTTCTCTGTTTCACCGCAGATCAATCGGTGTAAAGGATCATTTGTTCCTTCTTTATCATGATGAACAGTTATGATCTTATTTTCCTTGACTGCATTTCCCTTATCATCGGTGATCTTTAATTCAAACTCATACACACCTTCCTTAAGGTTTTCGAGAATTAGCCGGGGATGATCAGAAGTGGTGAGCCTGTTATCCATTTCTTCTTCCTCGCGTGGCAAAACAGTCCATTCATATTTGGCGTTTTGGTGATCTTTTAGCGGTGTTAATGTCACAGTTTGCCCGGACGATTTTATGATCGTTTCATTTTGCGGAAAGGGCTCAAGTGGCAAGAGCACGATCCGGTAATGACCTAGCAAAATATTCCATCGGTCAAGATCTTCTTTGAGTATCGATGCCTCGCCATTCTTCCTTTTTTCATTAAAGAAGATTGAATCAAGAAATGCCATGGGATGAATAGTTGACAGGATCATGATCTTGGTTTTATCCCTGACCATAAGTGATTCAAGGAAGTTAAGTTTGATCCGGTTTGTCGTCTGGTTTTCCATGTTATACTCAAAATGATTAACAATGACCAGCTTGTATCTTTCATCAAGAGCTTGTTTCCGGTAATTTTCCCAGGCTGCATTGTCATTTTCATCTTTGTCTGAATCCGGTATATTTATCAGGTCGGCGACAAAGACGTTATTGTCCCAGGGAGGATCTTCTTTGTAGATCAACTTCTTATTATCCCTGCCCGTTATGTAACCACGATCGATCTTTTCCAATAAATTTTTTTTCTTTTTTGATCCCGGGGAGCCAAGAACAAATGCAAGATGATTTAACCTGTTATCGCAAAGAATGTTTTCATCAAGTTGTTGCCATTTTGCCAGGTCTGGTATGTTGATGGCAAACAACTTTTTAATGATCGTTTTTATCAGGAAGAAGAACGTTACATAAGTAAGAATCAGAAATACCCAGAACAGGGTTTCCCTGTTATAATGAAAAAGTATCGGGAAATTATAGTTCAACCCCCGGGAGATTATTTTGAGATTGACGCCGGGTGTATTTGGTTTCATGTACATAACGGTCGTGTCGCCCCGTATCCGGGCATCTTTCATTATGGGATTGTAAAGCAACAGCGAATCGGTCGCGGTAGTATGATAAAATCTTTTTTCCATGATCGCTTCATTGGTGGCATCGGGACGAAAATTGGACAATAATTGCATTGCTATGGTGTCTTCTTTTGACGAGCGCCCAATAGAAGAAAAATTACGGGCAGTATCAAAATCTCGGATCCAGGCGCCATCTGCATATATGGCTTGGCGTTGCCTGATCATTTCAATTGCTTTTAAACTGTCGGATGGTAATCTTTCAGCGAGCTTGTTTGCAAATTCTGCCTGTTTATACCTGGTGATCAGGTTTTGCTCAAAATTGTAGGAACCGATATAAAAAAACACAACCGGGATGCCGCTGGTTATCACCAGCCGTGTCAGGATCATAAAAGTAAAACTGTTGAGATAATATTTCTGGTTCAGAAAAGCCCTGTTTGTTTTTTCCTTTCTGCCATTGAGTTCATCCTCTTTAGGTTCTTTTTGCCTCTTAAGATAACTTCTTCTGAAAAGCAAAATAACGGCCGCGATCAGCATAAAGATCATTTCACAAAAAAGGAGAATGCAGAAGTGTGAGCGCTCCAGCATTTTCCCTGCTGCAAAATTTACAATTAGAATTATGGTAGCTACACAGATAATTGCAACCAGTTTGTATAAATATTTATTGGATTGGCCGATACGGTACCTGGTGAGATAAAGAAGGTTTAAAAATAGGGTTAGAAAGCTCACAGCTAATAGCAGGAGAAATCCATAAGTGAGGAAACTGGGAGATGAGAAAAAGATGATCAGTGAGGTCAGTACAATGACATTGAAAAGGGCGGAAAGCAGATAATCACCATGAGCTGAGCGTTTTGGACCCACCCAGCTTGAATCAAACAATTGTTTCTTAAAAAAAGATCTTCTTGCCGAGGCAAAAAAGATGATCATCATTTCAAGAATAAGAAAGGCAAAGAATAATACCATCATGGTAAAGGTGAAACTGTATGTTTCCAGGTCTCTTGTTTCTTTAAATCCGATGTCACTTAAGATCACAATAAAATAAGGTAACTCAGTTAGTGGCTTTACTTTTACATTGTATTTCCTACCCAGGTAATCAGTAAGAAAGGTTGCTTCAGAGTGGGAATTCAGGCAGCTCTGCAATTCTTTGTTGGCGGAAAATTTGTCTAAAAAATTCTCATTAAGGTTATGAGAAGATTGAGAATGATACAATACGTCCCCATTTTGATCGATGAATGCGAATTGATAACCTACTGGCAGAATGGTGTTAGTAAGACCGGTAACCTTAAATGAGATAGCAGAAACAGTATCACTGTTTTCGGAGTATGGCATAGACAGAATTGATGTAAAGGCCCCTGATGTCCATGATACAACCTGGTCAAGGAAAAATTTTGATGTATCATTCAGGCTTTTCAAAGAATAAGTTTTCCCATCACGGATCCTTTTAAAATACTCCCTGGCGCTGAAATTGGCATGTGGAGGCATCATGCTGTCCTTTGTCCATTTGAAAACCTCATCTCCATTGGCTTTTAGCCAGTATAGATGCGTGATCGATGAATCTGTCCTGAGCTCATCGAGCAACAATGCATCGTTGTTGTCTAATTGGTTACCCTGGAAAAAACTAAATGCTCCTTTTTTATAGACGATATCCTGTGCGAGATTTTTTTTGCTTTTTAGGATCGAATTGAACTTCAATAATTTTTTTGATACACTGTCAATTTCTTTTTTAAACGCTGAACTAATATTGTCTGCCAGGTTTCTTTTTGAATCGGGGCTGTTATCGGTTCGGAACGGGAGATTGTATTTAAAAAAACTGAGAAAGAGCATTGAGACCAGGAGCATCGAAACAAGGAATGAAGAAACACCATCAAAAACGGTGAGCCTGTCTTTGTTGCCCATTTGAAATAATTTGATCCAGGGTGCTGTTACAATTAGGCAGGAGGCGAGTGTTATCAATAACAGGATAGCTCTAAAAGGCAATTGTTTTCTTTCTGATTGATACCGCTTGTCTGAAAGTAATCCCCCGATCACCCACTCTGTTTCAGAGGTAAATTGTATGGGCTGGAGGAAAAGTTTGTACTCTTTCCCGCTAATGTTAAATGCATGCATTGAAGACGCATTTATCCCATTTTTACTTCCCAATAGCGAATCGTCTTTCACGTAACTTACTCCCGCCGGAAAAGTCTCATAGACTGTTTTGCCATTGCTGAAAACTATATATTCATCAAATACATTTTGAGGCAACAGAAAACTGATAAACTGGTCAAATCGGAACTTCATCCCCAACTCATGAGCGCTGATCCCTGCTTCGGGTCCAAAATATTTTTTTGAATAGGCAAGAAATATCTGTTGTGTCTTATTATCTATTTTTAATGTATATACATCGTCAAGGCTGTCTATTCTGGCAATAGCGTTTGTCTTTTTAAGACTGTCTGTTCTATAAATTTTCCGGGGAATGAAGCTGAAATTTACCGGTGGGCTCTTTTTTATGTAGTCATCGATCACTCCGGGAGTGAATCTGCTGTTTTCTTTTAAAAGTGAAGATTGCTCATAAGCGGTAAGCAGGTTCTTTAACAGGATCACACTGTTATTAATTTTTTCGTGCACATTCTTATCAATAATCTGTAAAACCCGAAACCTTTGTTCACGAATGATCTTTTCATTGCGGGGTATGTAAATAAAAAGATAGATGAAGCCAAAAGAAATAATTACCAGTAACGTCATCAATGCCGGCAACTGCTTTTTATTTACGGAAAAAAATTTCATAAATGAAGATGATTACCCGGAGATAGATCGATCATTTGCAACTCATCCATTTTTCCTTTGCTTCCTTATATGTACCCTGTCCTAGAAAATTACCCGCTCCCGCTTCACCACGGATCAGTTGATTGGTAAGACAGGGAGAGCCATCTGTTACAATAAATTTGTTGCACATTTCGTCTATCAGATCCACCTCCTCGTTTTTGACGGCATCCATACCCAGCTCCATTAAGTCTTTAAATCGTTGAGTGCCGTTAGGCATATTTTTATAGACAGTCGGAGCATCATAGACACCATCATTATTTTTTTCCGGCTTACTACAAGGATTTATTCTCACAATATTGGCTTTACCACTTAACGAAGGATCAAGGATAGAATAGGCAATAAATGTTGCAGAGTCAGGAGGATCATCCAATATACTTCCGGAGATCTTTTTTATATCCATGACAAAGCCGGAAGATGTATCCGTGATTGCAAAATCTTTGTTGTTTTTATTTTTTTCATAGACGGCCTTAGCCTCCGGATCTGTAGAAAACTGGTAATCGGTCAATACGACTTTTGACCCGGTTCCCGTGCCGATCGACAGGATACAATAATCCTGTGGTGATAAATGATTATTGGTGATCGCTTCGACCAATCCTGCCAGTACAGGGTTATTAAAACCTGAAACAGCTCCGTCCCAATACCAGGTTCTTCTTGCATCGTTTGCATTTAAGCGACTAATGCTGATCTCAGCAGGAGCATCAAAATAATTGACCGGGGCATTGCTTGAAGAATGAATGGCGTGAGCGAGAGGTACCTGGAAAAATTTTCCGTTATTAAATTTATCGGTCTGGCTATTTGCGTTAGAGCGAAAAAAGCTTACTCTTTCACGGAAATAATCAAAACCAACGATCAGTAATTGCAAACTGGCTTTTTTAATGATCGCAGGGAGTTCATTGAGGGGAGTCTCAATGATTGGTTTTGGGATCTTTCTTTCTTTGAATAAATGATCTTTCTCTTTCAAAATTCTTGTGAGGCCTTCCAGTTTTCTCTCCATGCTGTATTTTGGTCCAAGCGCCTTGGTAAAAAGACTGGCAATATCACGCCATTTTAATTTTTCCCAAAAGGTCAGCGTCGAAAAAACCTGCTTTCGCAGATCTTCATTTCTGAATACAGAAATAATTTCACTGATCTTCATATCATTACACAAGCAGGCCAACACTAGACTTCCACCTGAATTGGCAATGGCCATATCAAATTGCCGCAGCAATTCATGACCATTGATGTCACCATAAATATCAATAAGCACCCTGGCCTGGACAAGTGCCCAGGAACCACCACCATCAAGAGAGAGAATTTTGTAAGACATAGAATCTGTTTTTTAAAGTACGACGGGTTTTTAAAACAACGATTTACTAAAGTCAGACAAGTGCAAACCCTAGCGCTGTATTTACTGCAGCTTTCACTGCATCTAATATGGAGTTAATTGCGGCTTCAGCCGCCAATAATCCAAGCCCTTTTTCCGAAAGCAGAACAGTTTTTAATGCGTTTTTCTGCATATCGAATAAAAGGTTTGCCTGTTCTTTATTGATCGTGCCAGCAATATTCATTTGCTCGATGTCGATGAAATTATGGGCCAGGGTTTTGAGCGAAGTAGTAGCAAGAGCACTTATAGCGGGCCAGTTATTCTGAAGACTATCTTTTGCGGCATCGATCATATCACTCAGAAGAGAATTAAAATTTAATTGTGCCATGATTTTGGTTTTAAATTATGTAACTATTATCAAGAATTTTTTTGCCTTTTGAGCCCATTTTGAAGAGCCGTCATTGCAGAAAATTGTACCTGGAAAGTGGAATCTATCACCTGGACAGGTTTTATATCAGTGAACCCTATTTTGTTGAATTTTTCCAGGTCTACAATATTGGCCTCTAGCAAATTGATCTGCTCACTGATTATTTTATATTTTGGTAGTGAATTGACCCGGATCTTTAAGCTTTTGATCTGGCCCTCTATATCGTCGTAGTCATCTTTTAGATTTTCATACTTATTTTTCTCGGGAATACCATCTGCGATATTCTTCTCAATTTTTACAAGCAGTGTTGAGACTTCAGTTTGTATTTGCTGGATGCTTTCGTCCGTGACCTGGTCATAAGCTCCTATTAACATTACGTGGCAACTTGCCAGTACCAATGAAATCATCAGGGCAACGATCCAGGGCTTTTTAAATAGTCTTAAGTACATAGTTGGTTTCTTTGTGCCTACTCTTGTCCGTTTTCGGCTCTCCGGTGCTTACTCAATTGTTTATTTGTCGTATTTCAGCATTTTCCGACAACATTATTTTATTTTATTTACCTCCTTCAGTTGTAGTTGTTGGAGGCTTGGGTCCTGTTCCACGCAGGTTAGCTATTTTATTCAGGATATCAAACCAAAATGGCGCCCCCAGGCAAATGGCAAGTATCGTGGCTATCCATCCGACAATACTCAGCAATTTGAAAGAAGAATCAAAAGGATGATCTTTCCATCCCCATGGAAGTTCCTCGGGGATCTCTTCTTTCATATTTTTTATGTCCTGCTGAACATTGGAAAGATTTGTTTGCAGCCTCGCGATAGTGACCGTATCATGGTCATTACCCAGGCTATCTATGGTTTTTATATTTTCGATCCTCTCTTTATAATTATCGAGGGAGCTCAATGCCTTGTCGGCAAACTCTTTTGCTTTTTCTTTGTGATCGAAAAGATATTTGCTGAGCCTGATACTGTCGGCGTTTGAAAAAATGGTTATGAGAATAGCAAGTACCACGGTTGTTGGAAGGACTTTTGTTTGCTTTAGCTTTCCGCTAAGGCGATCTGAATTTGTGTTATACCACCTTTCTATTTTGTCACGAAACCCATCCAATTCACTTTTGACTTGAGTGATTGTATTCGCTGCGCCTGGGATTGTCTTTAGAGCTTCATAAGTTTGTTTTGCTTCATTTGCATACGCTAAAATCGTGCGTTTGAATTCGCCGGAAATAACGGTAGAATTTGTGATCGCAGTTACATAGCCGGGTAGGTCGGTCGGTGGTGATTGGGTTGATGCGCCCGCCACAGCAGGTGCGATCGTGATCTTATCAAGAAGTGCTGATACAAAATCTTCAGCGCTGATATACGTGGTTGACTTGCCTTTTTGTGATAAGGCCGTGGTCATGCAATGATCTATGATGGACTGTCCCAGGGTAACAACGCTCCCATCAGCATTTAGGGCAGGGTTACCTTGCGAATCGAGGGCAGGTTTATCAAAGATCTGTTTTACCCACTGCTCGAGCAACCTTGCCCTTGTTTTTAAAATGGAAAACCACAATTCGGTAGCTGAACTGCAGATAATGCCTAGCAGGAAATAAATAAAAATTATTCCCACTACCAGGTCTAAAATGGGGAAGCCACTCATAATAGAATAGGTTTAAAATGTTAGAGTATAGTTTCCGGAGCAGAGAATGGTAATCAAAAGGGAAAGGATCGGGAGAAACCTTTCAGAGCCTTTTAAACCTAGTTAAAAATTCTTTTTCAAATGTCAGATATAATAAAGATAAAAACATCCGTATTACAACCCTAATTTTGCCGTATAAAACACGGCTTTTTTTTAATTGCCGAAACAATTCGAAGCGTGGCCGGGTTCCTGTATCCTCCCGGATGCTATGATCAAAAATCCATGCGGCTTCAAGGTTCACAAAGCTGTAAATCGTTACAGTGATCAAAAACGACGTGCGAAGGTCAAAATTTAGTTTCTGTCAATTTTGCACCCAATTTACTGATGGCATTATCATTGAGAATAAGTAATGAACCTGCCTACCGTCAGGCAGGCCCGAAAATTCTATAAAATATGGGAAAGATAATAGGTATAGATCTAGGAACAACCAATAGCTGCGTGGCAGTTATGGAAGGTAACGAGCCGGTTGTAATTGCCAATGATGAAGGCCGCCGCACAACCCCGTCTGTAGTGGCTTTTCTTAAAAACGGTGAACGTAAAGTAGGTGATCCTGCCAAGCGCCAGGCCATTACAAATCCTCATAATACAATCATGAGTGTAAAGCGTTTTATGGGTCGTCGCTACGATGAAGTGACTGAAGAGATCAGTCATTGGAGCTATAAAGTAGTAAAAGGTGACAATAATACGGTACGAATTGACATAGACGGAAGGCTGTATACTCCACAGGAGATAAGTGCAATGATCCTTCAGAAAATGAAGAAGACCGCCGAGGATTACCTCGGGCAGGAAGTGACAGAGGCTGTGATAACTGTGCCCGCGTATTTTAATGATGCGCAACGCCAGGCTACAAAAGAAGCCGGCGAAATTGCAGGGTTAAATGTTCGTCGAATTGTAAATGAACCTACCGCTGCGGCTCTTGCTTATGGGCTTGATAAAGGTGGAAAGGATCATCATATCGCAGTGTTTGACCTTGGTGGAGGTACATTCGATATTTCAGTTCTGGAACTTGGTGACGGAGTATTTGAAGTAAAGTCGACCAATGGGGATACTCACCTTGGTGGCGATGATTTTGACAAAGTGATCATGGATTGGCTGGCTGCTGAGTTCAAAAAAGATGAGGCCGTTGATCTTCGCAAAGATCCTATGGCCCTGCAGCGCCTGAAGGATGCCGCTGAAAAAGCTAAGATCGAGTTAAGTTCTTCATCTGAAACAGAGGTTAATCTTCCCTATATAACGGCAATTGATGGTGTACCTAAACACCTGGTGAAAAAATTGAGTCGCGCAAAATTTGAACAATTAGCTGATTCTTTATTTGAAAGATGTTTGAAACCTTGTGAAGCTGCATTGAAAGATGCAGGATATGAGCCTTCAAAGATCGATGAAGTGATATTGGTGGGTGGTAGCACCCGTATTCCGAAAGTGCAGGAGATCGTTGAAAAATTCTTCGGAAAAAAACCTCACAAAGGAGTTAACCCGGATGAAGTGGTTGCAGTGGGTGCAGCTATACAAGGGGCAGTATTAACCGGTGAAGTAAAGGATGTATTGTTGCTCGACGTTACTCCTCTTTCGCTGGGTATTGAAACACTGGGAGGTGTTATGACTACGCTGATCCCAAGCAATACCACGATCCCGACAAAGAAATCAGAAACATTCTCAACCGCGAGTGATAATCAGCCCGGTGTTCAGATCCACGTGTTACAGGGTGAACGCTCGATGTCAAAGGACAATAAAAGCCTTGGGATCTTCAACCTGGATGGAATTCCACCGGCACCGAGGGGTATTCCGCAGATCGAAGTAACATTCGATATTGATGCGAATGGAATTTTACATGTAACGGCGAAAGACAAAGGCACCGGCAAGGAGCAGAAGATCCGCATTGAAGCCGGTAGTGGATTGACAAAAGAAGAGATCGAAAAGATGAAGAACGATGCAAAGGCAAATGAAGCGACTGATAAGGCAGAAAAGGAAAAGATCGACAAGCTGAATTCTGCCGACGCATTAATTTTCCAAACTGAAAAACAACTGAAGGAATATGGTGATAAGATCCCTGCAGATAAGAAAACGGTGATTGAGAATGCAGCACAGCAGTTAAGAGAAGCACATAAGAAACAAGACATCGCAGGTATTGATGCAGCGACGGCTTCATTGAATAATGCATGGACAGCAGCTAGTGAAGAAATATACAAAGCAGGGCAACAAGGGGGCGGTCCGCAGCAGGGTGCCCAACAACCAGGCGGCGATAATGGACACCAAAACGAAGGAGCCGGCGCAAATGCTGGAGACAATGTGCAGGATGTTCCTTACGAAGAAGTGAAGTAAGAGGAGCAACGATTTACAAGATTTAAAGGGATTTAACGGATATGAATTAGCTCTGCAGGAATGTCGGGCTTTTTTCACGTCAGCATTTACTTGTCTTCATGGCCGCTAGTATAAGAATATAATTTTCTGTTGTTTCAAATCATAATTTTATCCTCAACCAACGAGACCTTTTATGAGATACACATTCTGGTCCCGGTTAGATACAATTCTTAGCAAATATTTAAATGTATACAATCGACTTTTTCGTTCACTAAAATGTGGAGGTTCCCTTGAGGAATTTCATGATTAAACTTTTCTTTCGTAAATTTGCCCCGCAATTGAGCATTGTATGAAATCTACAAAAAAAGAAGAGTTTACTTGCCTGTTATAGTCTAACGATTTTCTTCTGTAGCTCAGCATTAATAATTTAAAAAAGGAGATATTTATGAAATTGGATGTAAAACCATCTTTTGTAAAGATGGAACAGGAAACATTAGAGCAACTGGTAACACAAGTAACAGAAACAATAGCTGTTGTTGATCTGCACAAAAATGGTAAAAGGTCATTTGGCCTGATCGATCTCTGGAACATCCGGAGAAACGGAAAGTCTGCCAGTGGCATGATGAGAAGATAAAAAAATCAATTTTTTTAACGAGTCTTACATAAGACTCGTTTTTTCTTGTATATACTTATTAATTCACTTATGTGCACATGTTTTTTCCTGAAAAAAGGATTTCTATTTGCCTGCATCCTTAAATTTGCCTAAATTTTTTTATTTAAAACCAAAGTTTATGAAACCATTGTACACTCTCTTATTGGGAGCTGTTGCCGTATTAACCTTTAACACTGCCAATGCTTTTACAAGTTTAGTCGTAATACCATCCACACCTGTTATTTTAAAAGATCCAAAGCCCAATGCCTTATCACTGATCAGTGCCAAACAATTTTTAGATCTCACACCGCAAACTTATAAGGAGCTTACCGGTAAGAAATTGAACCTGGCTCAAAAGGTGGAATTGAAAGTTCTTCAGCATAAAGTAAAAAAAATGGTGAAGAAAGGTGAAGTAGTCACCATGGCTGATGTTCAGAAAAAATTCGATGACATGGGTTCCATGGACCTGCTTGGATTTTTATTGGGTCTTATTTTAGGACCGATCGGGGTGATCATTGCTCTTATTTTAAAAGAAACCGGTGACGTAGGTCCTGATACCGTCCGCTGGTCACTATACGGTTTGCTGATCTGGCTGGCAATTGTCTTTCTCGTTGTTCTCATTTGATAAACGACCAGAAAATTTAATCCCTTCTGCATGAACAGAAGGGATTTTTTATTTTGCGAGTGATAGAACTGTTATATTAAAAAATCATCGGGTCACACGATGTCCATTGCCCAGACGAATGAAGTAGCAACAAAAGGAATGATAAGAGTTAACCAGGGCCAATGGCTGATAATTGCGAGAGCTAATGCAGCTGATGAAATAAAAAATACAAGCCACGCGGCGCCACGATATTTTCTTTTTTGATTCATGTGGTAAAAGTTTTTTCGTTTACCCGCCGTGATCCGGCGAAGGCGGTGCAAAAATAAGGGAGGAAATTGAATTTTAAATTTCAGTTTTTATTTAGGTTTAAGTTTTCTGTGGTGTCCGATAGATCATTGATGAGTCCATTATACAACTTATCTTAGACCCAACCGGATAAATAAAAAATACACTCAATGGAGCTTTTTTTTATTTTCGCTGACCAATGTGTTCTAAAAACACAAAGTTTTTTCGCAAAACCAACTATAAAGCTTGTTGATGAAGGTTCAATTTTTTTTGCGTTTTTATACCGAGTACGGGCAAAGTCTTTTAATAAGCGGCAATACCGGGGAGTTAGGCAATGATGACCTGTCAAACGCCCTGCTCATGACTTATCTGAATGACGAGTTTTGGGTGGCTACTATTGACCTGAAGCAGAAAAAACGGGGTCAACTTCGATATAAATACCTTTTAAAGACCAATGGGGGGGAGATCATACCTGAATTTGGGAATGACCGCACAGCGAGTCTTCAAAAAGATGGGATCAGCGAACTGCAATTTATTGATACCTGGAATCATGCCGGCGAATTCGAAAATGCTTTCTTTACTGCTCCTTTTCAAAAAACATTATTGGATGGAACTACTTCAGGGGTAAAAGCCAAGAGCCCAAAACATTTCACACATATTTTTAAAGTGAAAGCTCCATTGCTGGAGAAAAATGAAGTGCTGTGTTTGACGGGGATCGGAGAAGCTCTGAATGATTGGTCCATTGAGAAACCTTCATTGATGACCAGAGAGGGAAACTGGTGGCTCATCAGAGCAGATCTTTCTGAAGAAAATTTTCCGCTCGCCTATAAATATGGTGTTTACAACAAAAAGGAAAAAAAATTTCTTCGGTTTGAAAATGGCAAGAACCGGTCATTGTACAGCGAATCAGCAAAAAAGAAGATCACGATCGTACATGATGGATTTGCTCATTTGCCAAATAATACGTGGAAAGGCGCAGGCGTTGCGATACCCGTGTTTAGCCTGAGGAGTAAAAATAGTTTTGGAATAGGGGAGTTTGCCGATCTGAAATTATTGGTTGATTGGGCCAAAACGGTTAGCCTGAAATTGATCCAGATACTCCCGGTAAATGACACGACTGCTACACATACCTGGACAGATTCTTATCCTTATGCCGCTATTTCGGCTTTTGCTTTGCACCCCATCTATGTAAATCTTGAGAAAGTTGCTGGTAAGGAACATGCAGACAAGCTTCGTGCTTTAAAACGAAAACAAAAACAATTAAATGATCTTGCCGAACTGGATTATGAGCAGGTAATGAAGTTCAAGTCTGGCATGCTGAAAGAATTGTATGAATTGTCAGGGGCGGAATGTTTAGCCAGTGAGGATTACCAGGCATTTTTTGAAAGCAATAAGCATTGGCTTGTGCCATACGCCGGTTTTTGTTATTTCCGCGACAAATATGATACTTCAGATTTTCAACAATGGAAAACAAATGGAGTATATGATTTCCGCGATATTGAAAAATTATCCGCCGCGGGTTCAAAAACATATAAGCAAGTAGCCCTGCATTATTTTATCCAGTATCACCTGCATCTGCAATTAAAGGAAGCGGCTGACTATGCTCATAAAAAAGGAGTAGTACTGAAAGGAGATATTCCCATAGGCATTTACCGGTATGGTTGCGATGCATGGACGGCGCCTGAATTGTTCAACATGTGTATGCAGGCAGGTGCACCGCCCGATGATTTTGCCGTGAAGGGACAAAACTGGGGATTCCCCACATATAATTGGAAGCGAATGCAGCAGGATGGCTTTGCGTGGTGGCGCCAGCGATTTGAGCAAATGAGCAATTACTTCGATGCATTCCGCATCGATCATATTCTTGGATTCTTCCGGATATGGAGCATTCCCACGAATGCTATTGAAGGTATTATGGGATATTTTGTTCCGGCCATACCTGTGGATGTTAGAGAATTCGGTGAAAAAGGCATCTGGTTTGACTACTATCGTTATTGCAAACCATTTATCAATGATGAAATTCTTGATCACACATTTGGCAATTATGCTGACAGGGTGAGAAGGGAGTTTATAACTACCAACGAACAGGGGAATTATGAACTGGAAATGGGAATAGCCACCCAACGGCAGGTACAGGATTATTTTGCCAGCCTTGACAATACAGACGAGAACAGAACCATTCAGCAAGGTTTGTCAGATCTCATTTCAAATGTCATTTTGTTTGAAGAAGAAAACTCCGAAGCAGAAAAATTTCATTTCCGGTTTGGAATGGACAGCACTTCGACATTCCGTTATCTTGAATGGAACACACAGCAAAAACTCAGAGACCTTTACGTTGATTATTTCTTCCGTCGCCAGGATGATTTCTGGAGAAAGGAAGCCATGCACAAACTTCCGTATTTAAAAAGAGCTACCAATATGCTGATCTGCGGTGAGGACCTGGGCATGGTTCCTCATTGTGTGCCGGAGGTGATGAAGCAATTGGGAATTTTAAGCTTGGAAATTCAGCGAATGCCCAAAGAGACAACGAAAGAATTTTTTCATCCCAATGACGCCCCTTATCTATCAGTAGTTACTCCTTCCACGCATGACATGAGCACCATCCGTGGATGGTGGGAGGAAGATCGCAGTCGTACGCAACGCTTTTTTAATAATATCCTGGGCCAGCACGGCAGTGCTCCTTATTTCTGCGAAGCCTGGATCAATCGTGCTGTTGTATTGCAGCATTTGTATTGCCCTGCTATGTGGAGCATTTTCCAGTTGCAGGATATATTGGGCATGAGCGAAAAACTGCGCCGGCAGAATCCAAACGACGAACGGATCAATGTTCCCGCTATTCCAAAATATTACTGGAGATACAGGATGCATCTCACCCTTGAAGAGCTGTTGAAACAAAACGACTTCAATGAAGAGTTGAAGGGGTATGTCATTCACTCGGGCCGGTAGTTTATTTTGTAATTGGCTTTATTGCTATTATCATCGTTCCTTGCGTCGCACACTTGTACATTTTTATCTTTATTCAGCTTTTTAGTTCACGCAAAGACGCAATGGTTCACGAAGACATAAAGAGCTTTGCGCCTTTGAATTTTCATCTTTGCGCCTTTGCGTGAAACGTTCGAAACATTTTTCTTTGCATTTATGAAAGTGAATTATTGGAAATACGATCTCAAATTCCGTCATCCTTTTACGATTTCCAAAGGAACAAAAACCCATCAACCCACATTTATTGTTGAATTGGAAAACCTGCCTGCCGGCAGGCAAGGTTTTGGATGGAAAGGTTATGGCGAGGCGCCTGCTATCAGTTACTACAACATTCCTGTTGAAAAAATGATCGAAGACCTTGAGAGAAAAAAAACCTTTGTTGAAAAATTTGCTTTCACTGACCCTGATCGTTACTGGCATTATTTGCATCATCTCTTTCCTCAAAATTCTTTTTTGGTTTGTGCATTGGATATGGCCGCTTGGGATTTTTATGGAAAAATGAAAAGAAAAAAACTTTATGAATTCTGGAATGACGGTGTTTCTCCAAGGGAAAATCCACTGACGGACTATACCATCGGAATTGACAGCGTTGAAAAGATGATCGCAAAGATGAAAGAAAGATCCTGGCCCATTTACAAGGTGAAGGTGGGAACGGCTGATGATATTGCGATCGTAAAGGCGATGAGAGAAAATACAGATGCTATATTGAGAGTCGATGCCAATGCAGCCTGGGATATAGAGACAGCTTTGAAACTAATTCCTCAATTAAAAGAGCTCGGCGTAGAATTTATCGAGCAGCCCCTGGCAAAAGATAATTGGGAAGGCATGAAGATCCTTTATAGAGAATCATCGCTTCCCTTGTTTGCCGATGAAGCTTGTGTAGTTGAAGCTGATGTTGAAAAATGCAAGGACCATTTTCACGGCATCAACATAAAACTCACCAAATGCAGCGGCATTACTCCCGCATTGCGAATGATAAAAAAGGCCAGGGAGCTGCATATGCAGGTCATGGTGGGTTGTATGAATGAATCAACCGTTGGTTCTGCTGCCATTGCTCATTTACTTCCATTAATTGATCACGCCGATATGGATGGGCCATTACTTCTTGAAGAAGATCTTGCTACCGGCATTGAATATGATCATGGAAAAATTATTTATTCCAATGAACCTGGACTGGGAATCAATTTTACTGGATTGTTTCAAAACCACAACTGAAGCAGATTTTGACGGAGATCGTATCACACACCCTAGCTGATCCTTTTCCAGGTCAGCGTTCTTATAACAGGTTCCCCTTCCTGTGTAGTTGTCTCGAGTTGGATAGTCAGGTTATCACCCTCCACCTGGAGATTTCTATGAACCGTCATACCAATATTTGCGGGGTTTATTGAACCAACAAGAGTATGCGCAACCTGGTTTGTTTCTTCATCAACCCTATAAGTTCCGAAGTAGGCATCGTAACCACCAATGGCGGACGTATTATTTTGTCCCGCACCGGTAGCCCGGGTGATTGAATCTGCACTCCTGTCCCTTTTCATGAATTGTGCGGCAAAGTGATTGTTTGCATACACAAGAATAGCGATAGGGTCTGAACCTAAAATGGGATCAATTCTTTTTTGTCCGTCCTTTGTGTGATCCTCACGTGATAACAGCCACCAGGTTCCCTGGATCTTATTTTCGAGATTGTCGGATGAAGTTGTCATGCCAGGTCTATTTTCAGAAATAATCTTCTTATGATTGGAAAATTTCAATTATTCCTGCCACCAAAACTAGTTATTTGTTGCCGTCTTGATCGCCGGTTTTCATTTGCGAGTATATTTTTAATTGATAGATGCCGGGTCAAGCATGACAGTAGTGGTTTACTTTTAAACCTTCATTTTCTCCTTATGGGATATGAACTCGTGTTTGATAGTTTCTGCATGAACCATTAGCGCCATAAAACGTTCCACATCATAAAATGCACTGTGGGCCGATGGAGCGATCTTTGGCCACAGCAGATCAAATCCATGATCAGTTTGCGGAAGGATGTGCATGATTGCCGGAACTTTTTTACTGATCAGGCGATCGTATAAAAGACGAGTAGATTTTATTGGCGCCATTATATCATGGCAACCCTGAATCATCAACGTAGGTGGGCAAGCTGAAGTTACATGTGTGATCGGTGAAAAGAATTTATAGCGTTCCGGACATTCATCAGGATGACCGCCCATCAGTAGCGCAATGGTCCCGACATTTTCAAATACCTTATCCATGCCGAGGCGATGAAGATCTTTCCCCAATTTTTTTTTCATCCAGCCAGGCATTTCAGTTGGTACCTTCTTTTTTGGTCTGCCAGGTCCTGATCGAGTCGTGAGATGTTGATTGGTGTGATAGTACAATGCTTCCAGGTCGGTGGCCGGATATTCTGCGATCACTGCGCGGCAGTTAAAATCCCTTCCTTCAAGTTCGTTTGGAGTAAACGGTGCTTCACCGTTGGTATAGGCGGCCATCAACGCAAGATATCCGCCGGCGGAACCGCCGCCAAGAATAATGCGGTCCGGATCAACCCTATAGTTGTTTGCGTTTTCTTTCATCCAAACAATGGCCCTTTTTACATCATGTATCATGCCCACCAGGTCTGTTTCGGGTGCGAGCCGATATGCCACATCCATGATCACATGTCCCTGTGCAGCCAAATGCCTGAAAAATGGACGAGTACCAAAATCTTTATCAAGAATGTAAAATGCACTCCCATGCATATAAATAAAAGCAAGACCTGAAGGTTTTACAGATCTGTGTGGCCGCCATATATCGCACAGAAGTTTTCGATCCGTACCCGGAATAGTTGCAAATGCAATGTTTTGGTTCAAGCGTGGTTCGGGAACAGGAGGTAATTTCAAGACAGTAGCGGATGGAAGAAAATATTTTGTTTGTCCAGGCCGTATTTGATTTTTCCATTTCGCACCAAAAACCTTTTCAAATCCATCCACCGGGGGGCGTGTAACAATTAGAAAATGTACCAGGTAGATCACGGTTACATAGACGCCGATTGCACTAATGAAAATAGAATTGGTTGCCACACCAGCAACAAGAGTTAACACACCAACAAACATGAGCACCGACGAAACTGCGGATGCAAAAACTTTCAGGCCCCACATAGCGACAGCAGGCCAGCGGAATTGAAGAAAGAGAACAATACTCATCAATGCAGCCATTGAGCCCGCAATCCCAACGATAAGCTGTATGATCAATATTAAAGTAGCCATTCTGGTTTATGCACTGTTTCTTTTATTTCAATGTATTGTTTATTGACCACCTGGTCCTCTTTTATGATATCCCTCCTTGATAGACTTAATGAAGGGTTCTTTTTCCGTAAAAGGATAATAGCAAACACAAGCAACCAAACCATAAACGCGGCGATGTTGATGCGTTCCCACAACCCGATGAATGGTGTTGCCAGGTTCTTGTTTATATTCGGAGCTTCTGAGAAAGTCAAAACTCCAAATACAATGAAAACAAGAAGAGTGGCGATTGAATAGATCCGAAATCCTTTCCCAAAGGCTGCTGCACCCAATCCGATCGCAAGAAACATGAGCAACACGGTTACTACACTCATAACGATGTGCCACGTATCAGTAAGGGTCCCGCCGCCTGCCGCAAGCACTTCACGCTGGTGCATGGGTGACCACGTAAGGCCGAACAGGCCGTGAATGATCAGCAGAATTCCTACCATCTTCAGAGACCGCCTGAAACCAGCTGATTTTAATATTCCCCAGCCGAAAGCAGCAATCAGCAAAGTATAAACGGTCCCAAGTACGACCCATAAAGATCTCGTCGGTGCATCAATAGCAGACAATTCACTGACTGTCCGGGTTATCCAATTATATCCTTCATATAAAAAAGGAATAAAGATGTTCATGGCGATATAGAGCAAAGAAGCTATCACGCCGCAATAGAGTAGGAAACGACGTCGCATAGTTTTAATCTTTGGTGAGTAATACAAGATACAATATGGTACCTGCTCAAAACAGTGACGGCTGTCAATTATGGGAATGATAGTTGTCGCATTTTTGATTGTTGTGGCGAAGAATAATGCTATCCTGAACTATGCGCGGTTCGTTTATTCATGCTTGAGCCTGATACCCCATATCAACCAAAAGATCCAGGTGATGGTAGTGATGACGGCAATGGTGAAAGGAAACCAGATAGCAATCACGGCACAAAGGGAATAAAGTATAAATGCAAAATATCCATATTTCCGGTTGGAACGAACTGTAAGGATTGCCTTTTCATTTCTGCTTAAGTGGTCCTTAAGTGCGGCGCTGGTCACCAGGATCCAACTTATTGCCTGCAATGCCAAAGTCGAATTATAAAGAACCACAGCCGGGGCGGCATGATCCGTTAAAATATATTCTCCCATCAGGGAGCTGGGGAACGGTATAAAAACTACCGTAAGCAGCATAAAGCCGTTTGCATAAATAAATGCGGACGACGACCTAGTTACGAGTTTTAAACTGTTGTGATGATTAACCCAGGTTATCAGGATGATTATAAAACTTAAAAGAAATGCAAATATTGATGGAATAATATGCTTAAGTGCAATCCAGAAATCAGCAGTGGTATTGATCTTTTCTGTGGCGGGAATTTTGATATCAATGATCAATAGAGTTAATGCGATCGCAAATACTCCGTCGCAAAAAGCTTCCAGGCGTGAAGTTTGGTTAGTTTCCGACATGGCTTGTTTTCACTAAGGTAGTTTTCTTTTTTGTTCAGTTGTTGCTGCGAAGAACTATCGAAGAACGAGATTGTTTCGTAAGGGCACGAAACAAGTCGTCGTGACAGTTGTTCATTTGCGGGATCGGAGAGGCCCGAAGAACGTATAAGCAACACACCGGCCATCAATTATTGTGTTCTTTAATGTAAATTCTGGGCGACCAATAACAACCGGTCGCTTTTCATGAGAATATCTTTGTGATCTGAATTTACAAATTATTATCGAGGTAAAGAGGGCGGGACTTGCCGGATGTTTTGCCCGGGATTATCGACCAGGCATCTTATGATTTCTTCTTTTTTTTCAGAAGACCGCCCAAGGTATTTTTTATCGTAGATTCTGCTTTCTTTTTCGTTTCATCGATGGATGGTTTAGAACTGGTCGAATCGTTGCTTCCAAATAATTGTTTGGTGGCTTCCTGCTTTAGATTTGCTGCTACTTCTTTTTTGATCACACTCACCGAGTCTCTTACCGCACGTTTTGTGCTGTCGACTTTTGCCTTAGCGAAATCAACTGCCTGTTGGCTTAATTCAGCTGTAACATCCCCGGTCGATTCTTTAAGGTCTGTTTTAATCGTAGGATCATTTAAATTTCCGCGCATGGTGATTTTCAGGTTGACCACATCACCGATGGTAATCGGCACACCCTTATTGGACGCCTGTGTTACGAGGTTGTTCACAAGGGCATTTCCCTGCGTTCCCAGATACTTGCGGGGCAATTTCATCTGAACCAGGTAATCAAGTGACTGATCAAAGCCATGCGTTCCGCCGATCAACATTTCGATGTCTTTCACTTTTACGCTGAACGGTTTTACCAAAACTTTTCCATTAGCAAATTCAATGTAGTTTTTAATGTCTTTTACGCTCACCTCTTTTAGCTCATCAATTTGAAGCGTGTTCGCTAATTTCTCCAGTGGGGCAAATTTTTTCAAAATGCCTTGCAGCAATAATAAATTGCCATTGCCGGTGAGGCTGCTAAAATCTGGCATCATATCGCCGTTCAGCTTTCCGGTCATCGCGAGCCGAGAAGAAAGCTTGCCCGCAAGGAATTGACCAATGGGCATGAGCTTTTGAACCGTATTGAACGAATAAAATGCTTTTTGTACATCAATGTTTTGCACGTCATAGCTAAGAGCGATGTCAGGTTGCTTCTTATCGGTTTTGGTAGAGTAGGAACCGCTAAAATTGATCACACCGTCCAAAGCCTCCGTTCTCACATTTTGCAGCTTAACTGTTTCATCATTCACGATCAATGAACCCTTGATGTTTTTGTAAATGACTTTGTCATATTTTACTTGATCCATTTTAGCATTGATGAGGAAATTGACGTTGGCAGGAACAGCAAACGGATCCGAATGAGTTGTCGTGGCCGTGACCGTATCTTCACCAATCCATTCATTGAGATTCATTTTGTCGGCTGTCAAATTGAGAGTGCCACTCAAGGATTGATTTTTCAGTGCATACCCGATCAGGTTATTCAACACTCCATCGGCAGTAAAGTTTGTATTTAGGTAATTACCCGCGAGTGCATTCAGTGTGACGTCATTTCCGTTGAAATCAAGCGCTGTTTTTATGATGTTAATGCCGGTGGGATAGGCTTTGGAGATGTATTTCACATTGCGGAGATCCACACTTCCATTCGTCGTGATCTTATCGTATTCAGATCTTTCAATCGCCGCTTTATACCCGCTGAAGTTGAGATCGGCGTTCATAATTCCACCGAGAGAAGTGCCGGGATCCAATTTCACGAACTGTTTGAGATTATCCAGGGTCAACCGGCCTCTGGCATGTCCCGCGAAATCAACAGTTGAAACCGGGTTACGAACTGACAAAGAGAAATCAACCGGATCTTCTCCTACTTCTATGTGGCCGGAAGTAATATTTATGAACGTCTTGTCGGCTATCCCATCGCTATTCTCGATTTCTATCTTCATATTGCCATGATGCACAGGTTGCGCAAATTGTTTCGATGAATAAAACAGGTCCTGGATATCGAGAAATCCCCCGGCCGCAAAAGGACCTGAATGATTTTCGATGGCAGAAAGATTTCCTCTTGCAAAAGCATCCGCCCACACCAGCCCGGAGAGTTTTGTGCCTTCCTCGAGTTTGATCAATTTTGAAACTTTTGCCAGGTCGATTCTTCCTTTCGCAGCCGCATCGATGAATCGGGCTGTCACAGGATTTTTCAGAAGAAATCTAAAATCAAATGGCTCATTGTCGAGTTCGAAGTGTCCCGACGGAATGGTAATAGTCGTATGATCTGTAATTCCATCCGGGTTGTTCACCAGTAAAGCAAGCTGTATATTTTTAACCTGCTTTGGTAGATCCGGGTTTTGAAAGAAGCCGTCTTCCACCTCCAGGTTAATGTTGTATGCAGGCATTTCCGTGGGGCTATACGTGCCTCTTACAAAACCTTTAAACACTGCTTTTCCACCGGCTTTTATTTTGTCGAAATCTTTCTGGTAGACCGCGGGAATCAAAGACAGGATATGTTTGAAATCATTGGAGGGAGAATTAAAGCTGATGTCCATGTCATACATACTGTCGTTCACAACCTGGAAAAAACCCTTGGAGAAAAGTTTAAGGTCGTTCAAAATAATATCATCGGTTTGAAAGGTGTACTTATTGTCTTTATTGTCGATCTCAATATCTGCAGTGATGGCGGCGTTTACATTTTTTAAATAAGGGATGTTCGCATAGATGAAATTGGCGTCGGTAGCTTTTGTCGTTGTAGACAGAGTAAAAACATCTGCAGCAAAATCACCCTTGCCTTCGTGATCGAAGTCGATGATCTCCGTATTTATTCCGGCCGTTTCATCCCGATACTGTAAGTAACCGTTGCTGATCCTGTATTTTTTTAAGTGCATACGAAAGGCCGGGGTGGAATCATTGTTAGTTGTCTGATTTGAATCTTGTCTGGAAATATCCCAGTTTGCTTTTCCATTTTTGTTTACCAGTGCGTGTATACGCGGCGATTCAAGAAACACTCCGTAGATACTTATCTCTCGCCCTTTGATCACACTTATCAGGTCAGCAGACGCGTCCAGGGTCTTTATGGATATCAAGGTGTCTGAAGCAAAATCACCTTTTCCAACAACTGACAAATCTCTTACAGAGATGGTCACCCTTGGAAAATGCCGAAACAGGGAAAGGCTTACTTCATTAAATTCAACCTTTGCGTTGAGGCTTTTATTGATCTGCTTTTTTATAAGCGTCGTGATCTGGTTTTTGAAAACAAATGGAGCGGCGAAGGCCAAGCCAAGCAAAGCGAGTAGACTTATGCCAGTGATCTTAAGGGTTTTTTTTACCATAAGTGCAAGGATTATTGGATGATCCAAAGTAGCAAATCGGAAACTGAAATTGCAACAGCCGCTTTGTTTTATTAGGAAGAGAAGTGCGATTTAAGCAGAAATCCGTCTCTAATCGTTATTCATACTAAGTGGGGTTACTATGTGAAAAGTAAAAGATGAAAACTGATCCCGATAGCTACCTGCCTACACGGTCCGAAGGACTCTCCAACGGAGTCCTGTCGGACCTTTGGAGCAGGCGAGCTTTTATTTTATCACGCAACGGCCGATATTCAATGCTCAAAAACGAACAAACCCCTGAACGGAGCGTCAGTTAACACTCAACACTCAATATTCAATGTTCAATATTCAATGTTCAATGTTCAATATTCAATATTCAATATTCAACATTCACCACTCAACATCCTCCGACAATGCCGGCGCTTTCCTGCAATTCGTTTCAATTCGTGTAATCCGTGTTACCAGATCCGCACTCTCAAACTATCGGCCCTGTACATTTTGTCTCCGGGCTTTACGTTGAATGCGGTATAAAATTCATCTACATCGGCAAAGGGACCATTGACTCTATACTTAGCAGGGGAGTGAACATCGGTCATTACCTGGTTGCGCAAAACCTCTTCACGTTCCTGTCCTAACCAACCCAATGCATAGCCAAGAAAATATCTCTGCACAGGCGTAAGACCATTGATCTTTTCTCCTTTTTTGTATTGCTCTGTTTTTTTGAAGGCTTCAAGACCTAGTACAATTCCACCAAGATCAGCAATGTTTTCACCCTGTGTTGCATTGCCATTGATGTGAAATCCTTTTACCGGTTCAAACTCACTAAACTGTTTGATGATCAGTTGAGCCCTGTTGGAAAATTCAATTGAGTCTTTATCTGTCCACCATTTTGAAAGATTTCCCGTTGCATCAAACTTTCTCCCCTGGTCATCAAAACCGTGAGTGATCTCATGGCCTATTGTTGAAGCAGCAGCATAACCATATACCAATGCATCATCCAGTTCATCGTCCATATATCCCGGCACGGTAAATATTCCTGCCGGCAAAACGATTTCATTATTGGACGGATTGTAATAGGCGTTATAAGTTTGCGGACTCATATCCCATTCATTACGATCTACAGGTTTGCCTAATTTGCTATAGTTATAATTATGCCACCATGTGTGGGCGTTGATCACATTCTGCACATAACTTTCCGTGCCGGTCTCCATGTCAGAAAAATCTTTCCATTTATCAGGATAACCAACTTTTTTCTTCATGGCCGCTAATTTGGCAAAGGCTTTTTGCTTCGTACTGTCACTCATCCATGTCAATTCAGTGATGTGATCTTTCAACGCGTCACGAATTGCTTCCACCATATCTCCATATCTTTTCTTGGCAGCTTCACTGAAAAATTCTTTTACATACAGCTGGCCCAATAATTCTCCCATCAGGCTGTTCTCATTCTGCAAAACCCTTTTCCACCTTGGTCTTCTCTCTTTCGCGCCGCTAAACAGTTTATTAAAATTGAATGCTTCGATCCCGAATTGATCGGGCAATGCGCCTGCAAAATCATTGATGAGATTGAACCTTACATAACTTTTCCAAACACCGATCGGGGTTGATTTCAATTCCTGGTTCAGGGTTGTAAAAAATTCTGGTTGTCCCACGATCACGGAATCAATATTCTTTACATCCGAGATGCCGAAATAATTTGTCCAGTCAATATTGGTTGAAAGCTTCGGCAGATCTGCAACAGCCATTTTGTTATAGTTCCTGTAATCATCTCTCAGGTCTTCCAGTTTGCGTGATGATTTGGCCAGTCTTGTTTCCAGCGTCATGATATTTTTCGCTGTGGCGCCTGCGGTTACACTGTCATCACCGGCCATGGTCAATATTTTGCCAATGTATTTTACATACTCGTTGCGAATGTTTGCAACAGAGGGATCATTATTGAAATAATAATCTCTCTCCGGCAGACCGATGCCGCCTTGCCAGAGTTTGTAAGCCATCACCTCGCTGTTCTTATCATCCTGTGCAACAAAATCGGAGAATAATGTTGAAGAGCCTATCTTTTTTAATTCAGCTACTGTTGTAACCAATGATTTTACATCAGTAATAGCATTGATCTTGTCAAACCAGGGTTGTAATGGTTTCAAACCAAGTTGTTCGATCTTGCCGCTATCCATTGCAGTCTTCCAGAAATCACCGATCTTTTGATCAGCTGTTCCCTTTGCGGCTTGAGTAGTCGCAGCTTTTTCATTGATACTTTTCAGCCGGTTCAAATTTTCTTCATTCACCAGGTTGCCGATTCCCCACGCCGCCTGGTCGTTGGGTATCGGGTTCTTCTTGATCCAACCGCCATTGGCATACTGAAAAAAATCCTGGGCCGGTGACATGGTGGTATCGAGATTGTCTGTTAAGAAATCTTTTTTTGCTGATGTGCTTTTGTCTTTTGTATTGCAGGAACTGATCACAACGACAGTCATCGCTGCGAGGTATAAAACTTGAGATCGCATATTATTGGGTTTAAATAGCGATAAATATAATTAAATCGGCATTATTGGCCTTATGAAATTGACAGTTGGATGATATTAAATGATCTTCGGGGTCATAAACCAAATTTTATTTTTTGATTTTCATTGTGTTCTTTGTGACTACAATACAACCTCACCCCTTCATCACTCCGACAATCGAACATGTCCTCGCCCCTCTCCATATGGAGAGGGGAAGTAGAATCTTCAAATTGAAAACTGGAGAAGGGGTGAGGTGGAAAAAACTTTTTAAGAGAAATAAAAAAACCGGGAAGACTCCCTATCCTGCTACGAAACGGAGAGACTATAGTTGGTTTTAGCTCAATCTTTGACTGATCGTAAATCGTGAGTCGTCAATCGTGTGAGTTTGATCTCTGCGTACTTCATTGCGTTCTTTGTGGAAACTTAATGCTCATAGTGACCTAATTGTTGGTCACAAAGAACACCACGGCGGCACAAAGGGCACTAAGTTTAGAGGTGCGGATGCCTGGGCTTTAGTCATTGATTTTCTGTCCCCTTCCAGATACTTATTTTGATTTTTTTTCGTTGTTAGAAAAGTATCTAACTGGCTTTAATTTTGCATGGAAATCTAAACCTTCACGTTATGATAAAAATTCGTTTGTTGGTTGGCCTGGTGTGTGTTGGATCGGTTGCATTCTCTCAAAATGTCCACGTAGGTATTTTTGGTGGACTTGCCGCATACCAGGGCGACCTTACTGACAAAATAATTCCGAAAAAAGTTACCAATGGAGCCATCGGGGTCACGGTCAATTATGAACTAACACCGCAGATCATGCTTCGCGGTGGTTTCACGTATTCAATTGTAGGTGGTGCTGATCGCTTTGCCAGCGATGATTCAATGCTTGCACGCAATCTTGCTTTTGAAACCCATATCACTGAATTCAGCGCTATCGGTGAGTATTATTTTTTCAACCTCGACGAACAGAAGTTTTCACCTTATGTCTTTGGAGGCTTAGCCATTTTTCATTTCAACCCTTATGCATACAACGGAACGACAGACAAGATCTTTTTAAAACCATTGAGTACGGAAGGGGAAGGGCTTTCAGCTTATCCGGATCGTAAACCCTATGCTCTTACCCAATTGGCATTGCCATTTGGTGCAGGTGTCAAGTATGCTTTCAATGACAGGGTGCGCCTCGGCCTCGAATTGGGAATACGAAAATTATTTACCGATTACCTTGACGACGTAAGTGCCAGGTATGTTGACCCGGCGGATCTCTTAGCAGACAGGGGACAGTTAGCCGTTGACATGTCTTACCGTGGTGATGAATTGCCCGGAGGTAATCCCAATTATCCTGCAAAGGGTGCCCAACGCGGTGGTGTAAAACATAAGGATAGTTATTACTTTCTAGGACTTCATCTTACATATAGACTTGGTACCGGTGAAAACAGCAACAGGAGCGGTGTTTTTGGCGGCGGCAATTTCCTTGGAGGAAAGAAAAAGGGGTATGGATGTCCTTCGGTTCACTAATTCTCGAAGCATCTTGAATATTGAATGTCTTTCTATTCAACATTGTTCATTTAGTTACCGGCTTCAGTTTTTCATAGTCCCGCCAAATGGCGGGATTGCGTCGCAATCCGTTCATCGTTCCCCAATCTGTGAGAACCAAATTTATTGCCGGCGAACATTCGGAGACTATTCCAATTTTTGTATTGCCCTACCTTTGTCCATCATGGCTTACAAAAACCAGCAACAATTTATTGAAGCATTAGAAAAAGCAGGGGAATTAATTCGCATAAAGGCTTACGTAAATCCTAAACTGGAGATGGCGGAGATCACCGACAGGATGAGTAAAGAACCCGGCGGTGGTAAGGCATTGTTGTTTGAAAATACAGGTTATGACTTTCCTGTGATCATGAATGCTTATGGCAGCGAAAAGAGAATGTGCATGGCTCTCGGTGTTGCGCATTTGGATGATGTGGCAAAACAGATCGAGGAGCTTTTTAAATTACTGGCTTCACCAAAAGAAGGGATCATTGATAAATTAAAATTACTTCCCAAACTCAACCAGTTCGCTTCATGGATGCCGAAGGTAAAGAGCGGTCGGGGAGAGTGCCAGGAAATTGTAATGACCGAAAAGCCCCTCCCTTCGGGAGGGGTTTGTTGGGTGGGCCTCCTGATATTACTAAGCTTCCTGTCATCACTTGTTGGCCGAAGGATGGTGGGCCATTTGTAACGCTTCCTGTCATTCACACAAAGGACCCGAACACAGGTACACGTAATGTAGGCATGTACCGTATGCAGGTATTTGGCCCAACACTTACTGCCATGCACTGGCATAAACATAAAGTTTCTGCAAAGCATTTTAGTGAGTACAAAAAGCTTGGTAAAAGAATGCCTGTTGCTGTGGCACTAGGCGGTGATCCCGTATATGCGTATTCTGCCACAGCTCCTCTTCCGGAAAATGTGGATGAATACATGCTGGCCGGATTTTTACGAAAGAAAAAAGTGGAGTTGGTAAAATGCATCACGCAACCCGAAGTGGAAGTTCCTGCTGACGCAGATTTTATTATTGAGGGTTATGTTGATCCCAATGATGAAATGATCTGGGAAGGTCCGTTTGGTGATCATACAGGTTACTATTCACTGCCTGATTGGTATCCACGTTTTCATATCACTGCTATCACTCACAAAAAAAACCCGGTTTACCCGGCCACCATTGTTGGTATTCCACCACAGGAAGATGCATGGCTGGGAAAAGCCACTGAAAGGATCTTTTTAGCACCCATAAAAATGACAATGGTCCCCGAGATCATTGACATGGATATGCCGGTAGAAGGTGTGTTTCATAATTTGGTAGTAGTAAAGATCAAAAAAGATTTTGCAGGACAAGGGCAAAAGGTCATGAATGCAATGTGGGGCGCGGGACAAATGATGTTCAATAAAATACTGGTTCTTGCGGATGAACAAATAAAGATTAGGATTATGAGGCATTGGCAAAATATGTTTTCAAAAATTTAAATCCTGCCACTGATATTTATTTTTCACAAGGGCCGATGGATGTGCTGGATCATAGCTGCAGCAAACTCGGATTTGGAGGAAAGATGTGTATTGATGGAACGATGAAGTTCGAGGAGGAACGGGAGGAAAGCTATGAGCTTAGGGCTGTGAGCAATGAGCTGAATGAAGAATTTTTCAGAAATAAGTTTCAGGAAATTTATGAAGTGAATACCGCGCTGGTTAAAAAAGAAATTCCATGTTTGATCATTTCGGTTGAAAAAAACAGGAAGGGACATATCAGGGAATTGCATGAACAGATTTGTGAGTTAGAGGAGATGGAAGGAATTAAAATGATTTTGTATGTAGAGCACACCGTTGATGCCAATGATCTGCCCACCGCATTGTGGCGTTTTTGTAATAACCTCGACCCGAAGAGAGATCACATGCTTTGCGAGGTGGGGCCTGGGACAGAGGGGAGCGTGAAAGGAATAAACGTCTCCAAGGGAGTCCTTTCGGACAAACGTCTCCAAAGGAGTCCTCTCGGACAAACGTCAAACGTCAAACCTTCGGCTTGCATGGGTTTTGACGGAACAAGAAAGACAAAAGAGTTTGATGATTTTCATCGCGACTGGCCCAATATCATTGTTGCTGATGATGCAACTATAAAAGCAGTTGATGCAAAATGGAATGACCTGGGAATTGGAAAGTTTATTTCTTCGCCTTCATTGAAATTTAAGGACCAACTATATGGTGAAGAGGCTGCCGTAGGATCTTTTTGATAAAATTATTTTTTACTTCGAATTCAGTTAATGACTGCAGATAAAGAAAATTCCGATCTAAGTTCCCCCTTTAGGGGGACAGGGGGCATCAATGTACTCATGACCGGTGCTGGTGCACCTGGTGCTGCTGGAATATTAAAATGCTTGCAGTTAAATTCTGATTTTAAGGTTATCGCTGCAGATGCAAATTCAAATGCAGTAGGACGCTGGCTGCATTCTGAGTTTGAAAAAATTCCACTTGCACAGGCAGAGAATTTTGTTGAACAACTGCTTTCAATTTGCGGGAGAAGAAATATTCATGTTCTCCTTCCACTCGTCACAAAAGAACTCCTCCTTTTAGCACAGCATAAAAAAGAATTTGAGGAACAGGAAACAAAAGTCTTAGTAAGCAATGTTGATTCGCTGGAAATTGCCAACAATAAGAGCCGCCTCTACCAGTTCCTGGAATGGAGAGGGATTGATGTGCCAAAATATAAGGTCGTTGAAAATATTGATCAATTTAAGCCGGCCGTTGAAGAACTAGGCGCCGGGGCGAAGCGTGTTTGCTTCAAACCTTCCGTGTCCAATGGGAGCCGTGGCTTTCGGGTTATTGCAAGTGATATTGATGAACATGATCTTTTATTCAATGAAAAACCGAACTCCACTTACATGTCTTTTGACGATGCCCTGCGCATTCTGTCATTAAAACCATTTCCTGAATTGCTCGTTACAGAGTATCTGCCCGGTGAGGAATATTCGGTTGATTGCCTGGCCAATCATGGTGAAGTCAAATTGATCATTCCGCGCCTGCGTACTAAAATGATCAATGGAATTTCGGTAGAAGGGGAATTTGTGAACGACAAAGACATCATTACATATTGTTCAGAAATTATTAAGGAACTCCAGTTGCATGGCAATATTGGCATCCAGGTAAAAAGATCTTCAGCAGGAAAAGCTTTGATCATTGAAATAAATCCAAGGGTACAGGGGACGATCGTGGCAGGATTAGGCGCTGGAATTAATTTGCCTGTGCTTGCCATAAAACAGGAGTTGAATTTGCCTATCAGTGATGATGAATTACAGGTAAAATGGGGAACAAAGTTTTCAAGATATTGGAATGAGGTTTTTTATTAGCCTCAGTTTTGTAATGACAAATCGACAATATCTCCCTGCTCAGAAATTATTTATTCCCTATGCGGAAGAACAATTATCGGGCATTGCAGCAAAGCACCGTTACCTCTACTGATGGAGAGTAATAAGAAGGACGTGGTTTGTAGAACAGTTTGCCAATGAGTGACTCATATTTTGTCGGCAACAAATTTGGCTCTCACAGATTTCACGGATATACACAGAAAAGATCTGTGAGAATCCCTGCCTGCCGGTCCGAAGGACTCCTTTGGAGCTGGCAGGTGTGGCATCTGTGAGAACTTGTATAGAAGAATTCCGGACGATGCAGTGAGTGTCCGAAGGACTCCTTCGGAGACACAACGAAAGCTTAATAGCAGTATTGAAGCTTAGTAAAAAAATTATACTCATAACTTTAGCAGATGAGATCAAAGAATGCAACTGCTACATTAATTATCATTCTTGTCATCATTTTTTATGCGGCGCTCAGATGGTATGTGCTGGAGTCGCATAGAAAAGAACCGTTCAACCGGCATCCTTCACATTTGGTGTATACTCATCATGCGCTGTGCCGTATGGATTGCAGGCATATCAGCAAAGGCGATATTGATGAAATTATGCGATCGGGAATTATTTTTTTAAACAAAACTAATATGAATGACAGGCCTTGCCCCACTTATGCACTGCAGGGTTTTACAAAAGAACATGAGAATGTGAGAGTGATCTTTGCTCAGTGTAATGATGAAACGAAAGTGATAACCTGTTATAATCTTCACAAGGAATTTGAGTGCAATTGTCCGGGCGATGAAAATAACCCTTATAGCTCATCACAAAAAAATAACTGATGCAGTTCATTTTAGCACCGCTGCGTTGGCTCTATTGCATATATGCCTTTATACTGTTTGTCGCGATCATGCTGTTTCTTTTTCCGTTTGTTATCATCGCTTCATTTTTTGGAGGGATACGGGGTGGGAATGCGATCTTCAGAATCTGCATGGTGTGGGCAGACCTTTGGTTCCCTTTGGTATTTATTTTTCCCAGGCGGTCCTTCGAAACGCCGCACGATAGATCAAAGCCATACATTTTTGTGATCAATCATAGTTCTTTGCTCGACGCTGCCCTTCTTCCAAAAGCATTTCATCAACCGGTCCGGCCACTGGGAAAAATTGAGACGGCCAGGGTACCTGTGTTTGGATTTATTTACCGGAAGGCGATCGTTACAGTTGACAGGGGCGATGCCACTAATCGTGCACAGAGTATCCGGATCTTAAAATCGATCATCGGTAAAGGGATCTCGGTTCTGTTTTTCCCGGAGGGAACTTATAATGAAACAAAATTGCCGTTGAAAAGTTTTTATAGCGGTGCTTTCAGAGTAGCGATTGAAACTCAAACACCGCTGAAGCCTGTTTTGTTCCTGGATACTTACGAAAGGATGCGTCATCAAAATGTTTTTTCATTAAATCCTGGCCGATGCAGGATTGTCTTCCTTGACGAGATCCCTGTGACAGGATTAAGGACCAGTGATACCGAAGACCTGAAATGGAAAGTTTATGAGGTCATGGAAAGAAAACTGGGGGAATATAAGGCGCCCCCATCCCCTAAAGGGGAGTAATGAATCTGTCTTTATCTTCACTTTGATTTTACAATGGAAAATAACAACAAGGAAAATATTTTTCACAGTGCCCCTTTAGGGGTTGGGGTGCTGTATGCAGAGATCATCATACCGCTCGCTCTCCCTAAAAATTATACATGGCTTATTCCGGAACAGGTGCTGGATGTTGTAAGGCTAGGATGTCGCGTTGAGGTTAATCTTGGCAAGAATAAAAAATATGCGGGTATTGTAAAGAGGTTGCACAATGAGAGACCGGAATTTTTTGAGCCGAAGGAAATACTGAATGTACTCGACACCGAACCCGTAGTGTATGAGGAGCAATTGCAATTGTGGGAATGGATGGCTTCTTATTATATGTGCAGTGAGGGGGAAGTAATGTCGGCCGCGCTTCCTTCACATTTTAAGTTATCAAGTGAAACCATTGTCGTTTTTAACGAGGAATATGGTGATGACTTTTCTGCCCTGGATCATGATGAATACCTGGTGGCAGAAGCTTTGTTGATAAAAAAGGAATTAAAACTTAGTGAAGTGCAACAGGTGCTGGATTCATCGCACGTCTATCCTGTTATCAATAGACTAATTCAGAAAAAAGTTTGCTATGTATGGGAGGCTTTGAAACAAGGGTATTCTCCCAAAAAGGAAATTTATGTTTTACTAAATCCCGAATACAACAACGAGGAAAAGCTTTCGGATCTGTTGAATAACTGGTCAAGGGCACCGAAGCAAATGGAATTACTTTTAAGCTATCTGCATTTTATAAAAACGATCGGTGAGGTCACTAAGTCGGAGTTACTGAAAAAATCAGGGGCATCCGATACGCAATTAAAAGGCCTGGTTGACAAGAATATTTTGATCGTAGAAAAAAGGAGTGTAGACCGTTTACCATACCTGCCAAAAAACATGCAGATCGATTTTGAGTTATCAACACTGCCAGCAGGATGCATTCGAAAAAATTAAGAGCTCTTTTTTAGAAAAACCGGTTTGCCTTTTGCACGGAGTTACCTCCAGCGGCAAAACACACATATACATCAAACTCATTGAGCAGTCTATTTCGCAAGGCAAGCAGGTTTTGTACATGTTGCCGGAAATTGCCTTAACGTCCCAGGTCATCCGGCGCCTTCAAAAACATTTTGGCGGATATATCGGGATATATCATTCCAAATTCAATCAGAACGAACGGGTAGAAATATGGAACAAGGTAAAGAACAGAGAATTAAAGGTCGTGTTAGGTGCAAGATCTTCCATTTTTCTTCCTTATAATAACCTGGGTTTGATCATTTGCGATGAAGAACATGATACTTCGTTCAAACAACAGGATCCTGCACCACGTTATAATGGACGTGACGCGGCGGTTTATTTTGCTTCATTGTTTAATGCGAATGTTTTATTAGGCAGCGCCACGCCTTCATTGGAAAGTTATTATAATGCCACAACCGGAAAGTATGGATTAGTTGAATTGATGCAACGCTATGGTGATGTGCATTTGCCATCAATTGAGATCATTGACACAAAAAAAGTAATTCAAAAAGATTCGAAGAATTCTGTGGACAGGTCGAAAGTGATGCTTTCGCCGCAGTTGATAGAAGAGATCAACAAAACTGTTGAAAGGGATAAGCAGGTCATTCTTTTTCAAAACCGCCGTGGTTATTCTCCTTACCAGGTTTGCCAGGTTTGCGGATGGATCCCTCAATGTAAATACTGTGATGTGTCGCTCACCTATCATAAATTTTCAAATAAACTTATTTGTCATTATTGCGGCACTACTTATCCGCCCGTCACAATATGCCCGGCCTGTGGCAATCACCATTTCATGCAAAGAAATTTTGGAACGGAAAAAATCGAAGAACAATTACTGGAAGAATTTCCTTCTTTTAAAATTGCACGCATGGATGTAGATACCGTGCGGGGAAAAAATGCACATGATGTGTTGATACAACAATTTGAACAGAGAAAAATTGATATTTTGGTAGGGACACAAATGGTAGTAAAAGGTTTGGATTTTGACAATGTGGACCTGGTTGGAATTTTAGATGCAGACGGGCTATTGCATTTTGCGGATTTCAGGGTGAACGAACGGGCCTTTCAGTTAATGGAGCAAGTGAGCGGGCGGGCAGGCAGACGGGATGGCATAGGGAAAGTAATATTACAAACGATGCAGCCACAACACCCGCTTTTGCAAATAATACAGCGGCACGATTATAAGGCCATGTACGATGCGGAGATCGAAAGCCGCAGGCAATTCTTTTATCCTCCATTCTCCAGGCTTATTCATTTGACTTTTAAGCATAAAATGAAAGATGTGGTAGAAAGAGGAGCACATCAGTTTGCAAACAATTTAAGAGGCAAGTATGGAAATTATATTGTAGGGCCTGCTGAACCTGTGATCAACAAGATCCGTAATTTATTTTTAATGGAGTTGCTTTTGAAATTGCCAAGAGACACAAAATTGATCACCCAATGTAAACACGATATTCTTCAGCAGATCGCCGTATTGCACAATGAGAGAAGCTTTAAAAGTGTGGTGATAGTGCCTGATGTAGATGTCCTCTAAATCTCCCTGACGCTTGCGCTAACCGCGTGCGCTAAAGCTTGTGCCTACGTAAAGGGAGACTTCTAAAAAATTTTCTTCCTTGCAAGTTTCTTCATTTTTTATGATCAGCCAATGCAAACAAGTTAATTGTATTTTGTCGCCACTGATACACAGAAACACTGATTATTAATTGATTTCTCTCTGTGTTTCTGTGTTTTCTGTGGCAAAGTTTATGCGCATTATTATGGTTAGCATAACACTTGAAATAAAATCTAAAAAATTTGCTCCCTTCCAAGCTTCTTCATTCTCTTATACTCACAGACAAAATAACCTTTCTCATGTCTTTTTGCAGCTGCCAGCATTGCTTTTGCCACATCTTTTGCCTCTATAGGTTTATATTTTGAAGGAAGTAAAAAGGCGATTTTTTTGATCAGTGGAGTCGCTATCCGTTCTCCAAACCTGGATTCATTTCTCTTTCCCAACAGCACAGAGGGCCGCATGATATACGTGCTTTCAATTCCAACCTTCTTTACAATATCTTCCACTTCACCTTTTAGTTTTAAATAGAAATTTCTGCTCTTGCTATCGGCACCGACCGACGAGACAAGTATATAGGTTTTGCAGTTCATTATTTCGCAATACTGTGCCATGTGCACCGGGATATCGTAATCTACTTTTCTGTAAAGCTCCTTATCGCCCTTCACTTTTTTAAGTGTCGTGCCGACAGCACAAAAAATGGCATCGCTTTCATCGAGAGCTACCAGCAGAGAGTCCGCATCATTGAAGTCAACCAGTTTTCTTTCGAGTTTTGGGTGACTCATCGTAAAGGGCCTTCGTATGAGGATTCTCACTTTCTTAAAATGATCATCATCCAGCAAAAGACTCAGCAGCTCCCCTCCAACCAAGCCGGTAGCGCCGATCAACGTTGCTATTTTTTCACTCATGATTTTAATGTTATTTTGCTTAAGGCAGGGACACAAAGTTCACAAAGCTTCACAAAGGTCACAAAGAAAGGGTTAAAGGTCACCTTTGTGTCCGTCGTGGTTTCTTCGTGTTCTTGGTGCTCCAGGAAACTATGGGGCAAATGCAAATTCAGAAAAATTTTTCTCTTAAACCTTATAATACCTTCGGCATTGATGCCAGGGCAAAATATTTTTCAGCATTTTCGGATATTGAACAGCTTAAAGAACTCACAACTCACGTCCCGATAGCTATCGGGGCACGACTCACGACTTTTATCCTCGGCGGCGGCAGCAATATCTTATTTATAAAAGATTTTGACGGACATGTTTTGAAAAATGATATCAGGGGAATTACAAAAATAAATGAGGACGACGAATATGTATACGTAAAAGTGGGGGCAGGGGAGAACTGGCATCAATTCGTTTTGTTCTGCATCCAGAACAATTGGCAGGGGGTTGAAAACCTTTCGCTCATCCCGGGAAACGTCGGCGCTTCTCCCATGCAAAATATAGGCGCTTATGGTGTAGAGATCAGGGATGTTTTTCTCGAATTGAATGCCTTTCATCTTCAAGAGAAGAGCACTCATAAATTTAACCTGGTTGACTGTGAATTTGGATACCGCGAAAGTGTCTTCAAGAGGAAATACAAGGATCAGTTTGTCATCCTTGACGTAATATACCGGCTCAATAAAATCCCGGGATATAATACAAGTTACGGCGCCGTAGAAAAAGAATTGGAGCAAATGAAGGTGAAAGACCTCAGCATAGCGGCTATATCCCAGGCTATCATTAATATCAGGACATCGAAACTACCGGATCCTGCTGCGATCGGCAATGCCGGGAGTTTTTTTAAAAACCCATCTGTGTCAAAAGAAAAATTCGAAGATCTAAAAACTCAATTCCAAGATATTGGCGGTTACGAAAATTCTGATGGAACAATTAAACTTGCGGCGGGTTGGTTAATCGAACATTGCGGGTGGAAAGGGTTTCGTAAAGGAGATGCCGGTTGTTACGAGAAACAGGCACTCGTTCTTGTGAACTATGGAAACGCAACAGGAAGCGATATCTATGATTTGAGTGAAGGGATCAGGCAGTCTGTGATCAAAAAATTCGGTGTGGAATTGGAACGGGAGGTGAATATTATTTAGAACCGCGATTTATGGGATTATAAAAAGGATTCCTAAGAAATAGATTGCAACGATAAACCAAATTGCTTATGAAAGTTTTTTTTTCACTTGCTGCATTTCTATTTGCAATAAAAAGTTTCTCACAACCACATTCAACAACTCATGCTTTTCAACTTCAGCTGGAATTTTTAGGACCTGGTGCCTCTTCCAGCTTTAATATAGATTCCCGGTTGACAAAAACAGAAAATGGAATTGGCTTCAGGGCCGGTATCGGGATCACTCCACTTGGGTGGCTAAAAGACGCATGCAACAGCGGTTCATTGAACAGCTTTCCCATTGGAATAAATTATCTCGCCGGCAAGGGAAAGCATTTATTTGAAGTGGCGGGAGGTGGGGTTTTCTTATTTATGTCAGGAACTAAACTCTTATGCACCGACATGGAGAAAAATTTTTTCAGTGAAGAGACTGAAGCCTATTGGTTTACTTCAGTTGGATACAGGTATCAGCGCTTGCACAAAAAAGGAATGACTTACCGGTTGTTTGTTTCCCCTTTGTTTCAAAAAGATTTTCCAGTTAAGTTTTGGGGCGGTGGGAGTGCTGGTTACCGGTTTTAAATAGTATTTTAACATTGTCAGTGCATCAATTCATTTAAGGTTGTTGTCATTGTAAACATCATAAACAAAAACCTGGATTTATGAAACCAACATTATTCCTTATCGTTCTTACTTCTTATGTTTTCTTCATCCCGGTCGCAAGATAAGATCTACAGAAACAACGGCAAAGTTGTCGAAGCTAAGATCCTTGAGATCGGCAGTGACGAGATCAAATACAAAGAGTTTAGCAATCCCGACGGACCCATTTACATTTTGGAGACCGATAAGATCAAGAAGATCGTTTTCGCAAACGGCACTTCTCAGCAGTTTAATGATAATCTTAAAGATCCTGAACGCTATGCCGGGCAATTGAATAAAGCGCTCAAATTAAATTTCCTGTCTCCTCTCTATGGCTATACAGAAATCGGCTTTGAAAAAAGTACCGGGGTTGGAAAGGGATTTGAGTTTTCGCTTGGAATTATTGGTCTTGGAAAATCTGAACAGCTTGAATATTACACAACCAATTGGAGACTGTAAAAAAAGGACAAGCAGGTGTATTCATCTCCGGTGGTTACAAATTTGGCAAGCTTCCTGACTTTATCATTTTTGGAAAAACAAAAATGACACATCTGATGCAAGGTACTTATGCCAAGCCCATTTTTACTTTGGTGCATTATAAAGAAAACCAGATTGTCGAAAAGGGAAACAGTACTTATGAGGTCGGAGAGCAGAACGTGACGTTTGGCGCATTGCAGATTGAACTTGGGCATCAATGGGTGTTTAGTGATAAATTTTTACTTGATCTTTATTGGGGCTTTGGTTATGGCGCTGATAATAAAAAAGATGCTTATCAATATGATCCCGGAACAGGTTACTATGATGATTACTAATGGCACCGCTGCTTTTAATTATGCCAATGCGAGAGCAGGTAATAGCCCAGGCTTTTCACTCACGTTTGGTCTCAAACTGGGATGGCTGGTAAAATAGAAAGAACCACGATTTTATAGGATTAGAAGAACCATGATTTGCAGGATTGTAATCGTAGGAATTAATGCTGAAATCGATGTAAGATGTTAAAGTTTTGATTAAGTTCGTAGTTGAAGTTTCTTACTTTCCTTTTAATCCCTGCCGCACTATTAATCCTGCAATCGCGGTTCTTTAACCTAATCGTAGTTCTCTAAGCCTCTTCATCAAACTCTTCTTCATAATTATGGCCTAGATTCAGCATAGAGCCCATCAGGTCCTTGAATTCGATCTTTCCTTCGATCACTTTCTTACTGATCAATGAATAGGCAGCCAGTCCATGTAGTACAAATTCCATAAGCAGCGCGGCTTCTTTATCATTCGCTCCTTTAAAATATTTTTTAACGAGGGCCTGCAGCCCATCTACTTTATATAAATTCAGGACTTTCTCTTCATCTTTAATGTTGAAGAAAAGATTCACATGGTTGCCTTTGTCAAACCACGTAATGATGGAACGATAGGGATTTTCATCTTTGGCTTCTGTTTTCCGCTTTTTTAACTGATCAGGGTTCGGAAAATATTGAGCAAATTGTGAACGAATAGATTTATCAAGCAAATTCATCGCTACCTGGTAAGGACCTTCCTGTTCGCCTTCATACACCAATTCAATTTTTCCGGTTATAGAAGGAATGATTCCAACAAGATCGCTGATCCAAACCTGTGTTTGTTTTTCGTTGTTAACAATAGCTCTTCTTTCTGCAGCGCTGATTGCATTTTCAAAAGCAGAAATTGTAAGCCTTGCACTTACACCACTTTTCTTGTCCACAAACTCACTGCCTCTTGCTTCAAATGCAACTTGTTCTATTAAGCGCTTGACAAGATCACTCACTTTCACCACTGCCTTTTGTTCATCATCGACCTCAGCCTCCTGTTCAGTGATCGCAAGCGCCGTATCAAGATCTTTTGGATAATGCGTCAATATCTGGCTTTCGATGCGGTCTTTTAATGGTGTGACGATGGCACCGCGGTTGGTATAGTCTTCAGGATTTGCGGTAAAAACGAATAATATATCAAGTGGCAATCGCAATTTGAATCCCCGGATCTGTACATCACCCTCTTCAAGAATATTGAACAATGCTACCTGTATCCTTGCCTGGAGGTCGGGCAATTCATTGATCACGAAAATGCCGCGGTTACTTTTTGGAATGATGCCATAGTGTATCACACGTTCATCGGCAAAACTTAATTTCAAATTGGCCGCTTTGATCGGATCCACGTCACCGATCAGGTCAGCTACGCTTACATCAGGCGTTGCCAGTTTTTCTGCATAGCGTTCGCTCCTGTGTACCCAGTGTATCGGTGTTTCGTCACCATGTGCAGCAATTTGATCAAAAGAATATTTTGAAATGGGCTTCAAAGGATCATCATTGATCTCGCTGCCTGCGATCATTGGGATATATTCGTCAAGAAGGTCAATCATCTGTCTTGCCATCCTTGTCTTTGCCTGTCCCCGCAAACCCAGGAACAAGATGTTATGCTTGCTTAGCAATGCCCGTTCCACATCCGGTATCACACTATCCTCATATCCGATGATGCCGCGAAAGGTTACTTCGTTGTCTTTTAGTTTACGGATAAGATTCTGTCTCAATTCTTCTTTAATGCTTTTGCTTTTGTAGCCACTTGCTTTTAACTCACCAAGGGTTTTTATGTTGGGTATATTCATTTTTGTCATCAGCTTTTTGATTTCTATTTAGCTTCGGTTGCGTCGCACTCTTGTGCTGCAACAATTCTATTCAACTTTTTATTTCACGCGAAGGCGCAAAGAAAAAATACAAAAGACGCGACATACATGTTTGCGTCTTTGCGAAACTTGGCGACTTTGCGTGAGACTTAATATACTGTTTTGCGTTTCCCGCTTTCAAAATCTTTAAAAATAAATGCTCCTAATTTATCCAATGAGGCAAAGAAGGCCTTGCCATTGTTTGTTTCTGTAAACTCCTGCACAAACCGCTGCAGGTAAGGATCTGTTGCGATCATAAATGTTGTGATCGGAATTTTCAGGCGCTTGCATTGTGCAGCCAAATTCAGACAACGACTTGTTATCTTCCTGTCCAATCCAAAGCTATTCTTATAATAGCGCTTTCCCATTTTTAAACAAGTTGGTTTTCCATCGGTCACCATAAAAATTTGTTTGTTGGGATTCTTTCTTCTTCGCAAAATATCCATCGCTAATTCCAGTCCCGCAACCGTGTTTGTATGATAAGGTCCCACCTGCAGGTATGGAAGATCTTTTATTTCGACCGGCCAGGCGTCATTCCCGAAAACTACTATATCCAGGGTATCTTTTGGATATTTTGTTGTGATCAGCTCGCTCAAGGCCATGGCCACTTTTTTTGCGGGGGTGATCCGGTCCTCTCCATACAATATCATCGAGTGAGAAATATCGATCATAAGCACTGTGGACGTCTGCGATTTGAAGTCGGTTTCCCTGATCGCCAGGTCGTCTTCCTGCATATTAAAGCTTTCAATGCCATGGTTGATCTGCGCATTGCGAATAGATTCAGTGAAATCAATCTGCTCCAGCATGTCACCAAACTGGAATTGTCTTGTTTCAGGATTTACTTCATCGCCTTGCCCCGGTTTGAAAGTGTGATGATCACCTTGTTTTGTTTTCTTAAGCTTTCCAAATATTTCTTCAAGGCTTCTTTTGCGGATACCCTGTTCTGTTTTTGGGGTGATCTTTATCTGACCAGTCTGCTGCTCTTCGGTGATATATCCTTTTTCTTTCAGCTCATCAATGAAATCACCAATACCGTATTCGTCATCTGTCATATCGTATTCACGATCCAGTTGATTCAACCATTGCAAAGCTTCAGAAACATCACCGCTGGTGTAGGTAAGCAACTGCATGAACACATCCAGCAACTGCTCGAATTTCGTTTTGCCCTGCTCATTCGGGTCGAACTTATTAAAATGATGTCCTAACATAGTTTGACAATAAAGCAATTTACAATTTTTATCGCTGTCAATATTGGTTTAACAACAACTTAAGAGTGGAAAAGTTCCTTTGTATTTACGATAGAAAAAATCCTTATCCGTTGATGTTCTCAAAAAGGCAAACACCCGTCCACGGGTATTGTGCCCTTGACCCCTCAGGTTCAGGGATGGTGGCAACTTTCAACATTTCTTCATTTAGCCTGTTTAGTGAAGCGGCTGTTTTTAGTGCCGATCTCGATTCAAGGCTCTTCCACCCATACTGCAGAAAGAATTCTTCGCCTTCTTCAGGAGCAAATTGAAATTCTGCACCGCTGCCCCCAAGCGCCGGCCCCATTTTTTCCTGTATCATTTTTAACAGTGCCGGGGAAACCATGTCAAACACCCATCGCTTAAAATTCTTTTGCGACGATAAGTCACTCGCAAATGCAGCAACTTGTGCACTTGTAAGATAAATGATCAATCCCTCCGTCATGACCAGGATCTTGCTGGCTTTGCTATTCAATTTTTTGAACAACTCCATCCTTGCCTTTTGATTGGCCAGGTCTAACTTGATTCTTGTTAAATTACACCTCGGGATTTCATTGTTCAGCACTTTTTCTTTCTCTTCAATAATTCCGGGAAGATCAACTTCTACCCACTGAAGTGATCGAGGCAGATCCATTCTGTAAGGCCGGGCATCAAGTCCGGCGGCAAGGTTAAGGACCATATCATAACCCTCTCTTACATGCCGCATAATAAACTCGTCAAATAAAAACGTTCTTGCAATGAACGACCAGCTATTGTCTTTACCAAACGCAATAGCGTTAGCGATCTGCTCACCTTTTTCACCAGCCAGCTTCCTGGCAAAAGGGTCATGAAAAACCGCATCAGGTCTTTCACTTTCTTCGGCCCTGAAAACAGCAACCCATTTTGCCGTGTCAGAAATATTTTGAACCAGGGAAGACATTCTTTTTCGTTATTTAAGATTCCAAAGTTCCGGTTTATTTAGATGCAGATGTGATAATTCATAACAAGGGTATCTTAATTTTGTTGTTAACCGCCATGAAAGAATTTATTGCCGGGACTCATAAAACCATGACTCGCCTTGTCCTTATCCTTTTTGCAACTATTATGTTCCCGTCATTGCGTTTCACGATTGTCATACCATATTGATATAAAATATAAGACCAATGTTTGTACATCATGTTTATTTCTGGCTAACGAATACTGGTAATGAAGGAGACAAGGCAAAGTTGATAGAAGGATTAAAAAAACTTTCGAAAGTAAACACCATCAAAAAATTTTATATCGGTGTGCCTGCTGCTACCAACCGCGATGTCATTGAAAGATCGTACTCTGTTTCCTGGCTTTTATTTTTTAACAATCCTGCTGACCAGGACAGTTACCAAACCGATCCCATTCACTTAAAATTTGTTGAAGAATGTTCCATGCTTTGGAAGAAAGTGGTTGTGTATGATTCGGTGGATGTGTGAGAAGTATTCATTCAATCCGGTTGCTTATTTTATCTCGTAAAAGCTTAGCAAATTTTTCGGGTTCGTCGTAATGAGGCATGTGTGCAGAATTGTCAAAGGCAGTAAATGTTTTCCTGGTAGCATGGAGATACTCATAATATTCGACGGCGGTTTGATACGGGGCGACGCCATCTTGCCTGCCCTGGATAAAATGGACAGGAACATCAACGCCTTCGATCCGGTGAAACAGGTTAACGGTATTGAACTCCGGAAGCAAAGCATTTTGACAAAACTCCATTCCTTTTATTGTTTTTGGTATGTCATTTAGCCGGTATGCTTTACTGGAGATCATATTTGAGATCGTTGCCATCAACAATTGATTATAACTGGTGCCTCTTTTTATTCCGCCCAAATTAGTAAGCAGCTTTGCGCGTTTCTGAAATTGTTTGGCATTGCTGATTGGGACTTTATTCAGATCAATAGTCTGCCTTAATAAGGCTTCCTTGTTTTTTTCAGTGGCTTTTGACATGGCAAACTCAATAGCATACTTATTAGCTGTCGGCAGGTCAATGTCCATTCCAACTAAAAACAAGCGATCGAAAATACTTTTGTCTTGTGATGCAGCCATGAGCCCCAGCGTTGCGCCCATTGAATATCCGATAATGATTGCCTTCTCTTTTCGATATTTTCCGAGGAGATATTTGGTGCAACAAATGATATCGTCAGTTAACTGCGAGAAATTGATTGTTTTTGGATCTGTTTTTTTGGTAAAAGATTTTCCACAAGCCCTTTGATCCCAGTATGCAACTAAATAATCGTTTTCAAGATGCAAATTCGTGTCCATTGCATGGGCTTCCGGAATCATAGGAAAGCCTGGTCCTGCCTGTACATGAATAATAAGAGGGGCCTCTGAACTTTGTCCGCGGACAAGGATCCATTGCTCCGAATCGTTGATCAGCACTTTTTCCAGGCAATCAATTGCCATAATAATTTTGAGAGCAAAGAAATGTCATTCAAAATGAAAAATCGTTCACATTTGCTAAGAAATGGTCTTTTGCCCTCTAAGCCTGCTGAGATGTTGCGGGCTGATTCCCAGGTAGGATGCTATATGATACTGGGCAGCCTTTTGAAATACTTTTGGACAAGAATCCATTAATTCATCGTATCGCTCTTTGGGTGTTTGTAAAATGAAAGACACGGATCGTTTATAAAAACGCAGAAATGTAGATTCAATGATCAGCCGGTGCAAATGCTCGATCGCTGGAGATTGTTTGCACAACTCATTGAAGGCATGATATGAAAAAGTACTTAATGTTGTCTTCTGCATAGCGACGATGCTTGCCGCCGGAATTGTTCCTCCCAATATAGATGGCAGGTCTGCACTAAAGTCGCCTTCAAAATAAAAGAAATCAGTTATCTCGTTACCGTCATTTAAATAAAACTTTCGCAAATAACCCTTATCAATAAAGGCGATGTCATAATTTTTTTTACCTGCCCTGATCCAGTATTCTCCCTTGTTCAGGCATAGGGTATTCAATATCTCGTTTAAGCTGTGGCGATCTTTATCATTAAGCGGGGCGATATTGTTGAGTACCTCGATTATCTTTTCCATGTTGTCGTTATGTCTTTCATAATCGTCGGTCTAAAAGCACTGCGCTTGTGAAGTTATTTGATTTGCAGCACAAGGTCCGTTTTTAGGGTTGGCGGTTTAGTTTGCGTGGACTTCCTATGTATAAAAAGGACATTTTGATAGAAGGAAAGCTTTAAAAAAATAATTGTTTTTCTTTTACTGCAGCAAATATTAATGCAAGTGTAACAATATGCGATTCCTGCCTTGTCTTATACTAACATTATTCACAAACAATGCCCGCTCGCAGGATCTACCCCGCAGGCCTTTCCTGGGAATTATAATGGCACCGCTGGTTGACGAAATGAAAGTGAAATTAAATTATCGCGGAAATAATGGAGTGTTGGTTCAGAATGTACTGCCGGGTTCGACTGGTGCAAAAGCGAAATTAAACTCAAATGACATTTTGGTAAAATTGAATGATAGCGATGTTGCGGGTCCACCTGATGTAATCCAGATATTGAAGCGGCAACCGGGGGGACCTATGACCATCGTTTATTGGCGGCAAGGCGTAACGCATGAAGTAAAAGTAACGCCCGAGCGATTCCCGGAAGAACGGATAAATAAAGCTTCAACAATATATGGTCAAATTCAGTCGGGAGGATCACTACTCAGAACAATAACAACTGTGCCGCACGTTCCGGGAAAAAAGCCCGCGATATTTTTCATACAGGGTACAGGTTGCGGGTCGGTAGATTTTGGTTTAGATACATCCAATTCGCAGTTCAAACTCATAAGGCAATTTTCAAATGCGGGATTCGTCACATTCCGGGTTGAAAAACCCGGCGTGGGAGACAGCAAAGGCGCTGATTGTTCAGAAACGGATTTCTTTACAGAAATGAACGGCTATAAAGAAGGGCTGATCGCACTTAGGCAAAATCCTTCCGTTGACACAAATAATATCTTCATTTTCGGTCATAGCATGGGTGGAGTAATGGCCCCGATGGATGCAGAGAATGCTAACGTGAAAGGGATAATTGTTTATGGAACAATTGTGAAGTCCGCCCCGGAATATTTTATTGAATCGAGACGACGACAAACAAGCGCCATGGAACTGGCGGCGGATGAGTCTGAAACTTTTATGAGAACATGGACTAAATGCGCTCCATTATATTTCTATTCAAATGATTCAACCAGTCGCCTGCTCACGACTCATCCCGATTGCCGTGAGATAGTCGAGACGCTGGCATTCAGAAACAGAAAATATTGGCAGCAATTAGCGTCCCTGGATATTCCCGGAATATGGGAAAAATTTAATGGTAATGTTTTATCACTTTGGGGTGAATTTGATATCATAGCTGACGAATCTGATCATGAGATTCTTGCATCCGTCGTCAATCAATACCATAAAGGGAAAGGGGTATTTATAAAGGTGCCGGGAAGTACGCACGAACTTTTCACCGCAACTTCAATTCAGACCGCCATGTATAATAATGGCATCTATAATGACGCAGCCGGCAAAATAACAATTGATTGGATCAAAAACCTTGGTCAACCGGTAAAAAAAACTGTGAACGATTTTTCTGACAACTCAGCTAAAGTTATTTTCCAGGAAGATGGTGTTCAATCGGCATATCCAAGATGGATAGGATCAACAAATAAAATACTATTCCAGTCAAACAGGACGGGAAACTGGCAGTTATATTCCATTGATAAGAACGGGCAAAATTTAAAAAGAATTACCAATGATTCATTCAACAATAATTATGTAGATGTCTCACCGGGTGGAGACAAAGTTGCATTTGTTTCAGATCGTGATGGAAACCAGGAGATCTATATCATGAATATTGATGGGTCGGCAATGAAGAGACTCACACAAAATGCAGGGAGAGATATTCATCCCTATTTCTCTCCAGATTCTAAAAAGATACTTTTCAATTCAGACAGGGACGGTGATGGCCGCAATCTTGATATTTATGAAATGAACCCGGACGGATCAGGTTTAAAAAGGATCACGCAAACTCCCGATGAAGAGACCTGCGCCCGTTATTCCCGTGACATGAAAAAAATTGTTTACCTCCGGGGCGACATCGCACTCCGCAATGACGAAGTATTTGTGATGGATGTAGCAAGCGGAAAAACAAAGAATATTACCCAATCGATTTCAGCTGAAGGGTGGCCCTGCTGGTCCGGAAACGAGGCTATAGTATTCAGTTCCGATTCTTCCGGTACTTTTAATTTGTACGCTGAAAATATCAATGGAACCGATCTTAGGCGTTTAACTGCAACTAAATCTCCTTTACGCGACGGACGGCTATCTGTTCATCCTGTCACCGGTGAAATCATATTCAACAGGCAAAAAGGAGAAACAATAGGGATTTATTTATTGAAAAGATAGTTTCTTCGCTGATCGCGGGGAGTGTTTCCGCAATTTTCTTCAGGTAGCATTCTCATGTTTAAGGGCGCCGATATTATATCCTGTAAACTCTTTTACTTCCCTGTAAAAATGACTATGGTCAAAATAACCGTAGCAAAAAATAGAGAAGGTTTTCGGATCAAGGCAATAGTGCTCTAATGATCGCCGGAACCTCAATATCCTGAAACACTTCTTTGGTGTTCCACCGACATATTTCTCGAAATGACGTTGCAATGTCTTTTTTGAACAAAAAAGTTCTTTGGCAACGGACGCCATGGATATTTTTTCACCAAATGCCGATTCGAAAAATTTAAGAGAATCACTGATGTTTTTTGCAATGAAGCGAAATTTTTTCTGCTGCTGTACGATATCGAAAAGATAATTTAATACGATATCGCACCGCTCTTCAAACGAAGAAGCTTGTTTTATTTTAGTAATTGCCAGCGGTGTTAAAACTTTAGTTGCTGCTACGAATGGTTGGTTTTTACAAAGATCAATATCAGAATGGTCCAAAAAAATATTGCTTCGCATTCTTATCCCAAAAATGAGATTGCCTGCATAGTGAGTGGAGGTAATGAGATGATGTCTTGAATAGGCAAGATCCGAAGTGACTGTATGTTTTTCTCCAAAACAGTAAATTTTGAATTCATTCCCGAGATTAATGATAATTGAAGTGCCAACAGAAGGGAAGATCTGATCCCTGAATAAGAAAGATCCCCTGGCTGCATCAGTTTCAAAATTTGTTTCCCAAAGGCATTCAATAAAGGGTGCAACTTCTTTCGGCGGGGAAAAAAATTTGTATTTGTTTGGAAAGTGATGGTGGTTAAAAAACTCTTTCAATATCATAGTTTAATGTAGAAAGGATCATTGCATTTCGGCGTCACTTTTTTATGCAAGGATGAATAGCGTGAATAGCGGTTTTGATTTTTTGTAAACCGGAAAATTGTCCATTTAATACATAGTGCGGGGAGTAAAATGACTTTATTTTCGTTTCAGACCATATGCGTTTGTTTATATATTCAGTAGTATTTAGCGCGATGCATATTTCTTCCTTCAGTCAAAATAACTTTTTGGTAAAGGGAAGAATTGAAGGCATTTCCAATGGCGTAGTTTATCTCTCTTATATAAGAGATGACAGCTTACTAACAGATTCAGCAACGTTAAAAGAAGGGGCTTTCACTTTTTCGGATAGGATCGCTGAACCTGTTTTGGCAACTATAAGAATCAAAAACAGGCCTTTGGCGATCAATTTTTTTATCGATCCTGGTACAAGCAATCTTGATCTGTCTTTTGGAAGCCCTCCTGAAATACAGGGAGGTCCAACGCAGGCAGAATACAAGGCTTTTATTGCAAGCGTGCGGGATGTTTTGCCTGTGATGAGCAAAACTTATAACACATATTGGAATCTTGATGCAGGAGCGGTAAGAGATAGCACATACGACCTGTACCTGTCTCTTCAGAAAGAGTTAAAAAGGAGAATATCGGGCTACGTAAATGATCATGACAATTCCCTGGTGGGAGCCTGGGCAGTCGCCGACAATTATTATAATGCTGCAAGTGCGGAAATAAAAGAACTGTACGACAAGCTCACAAATCATGTAAGACAAAGCTACTACGGCAGAAAGGTAAAAGAGCTTTATGAAACGACTGATAAAAGCAGCATCGGTAAAGAATTGAAGGATTTTATTGCTCAGGATCCGGAAGGGAGATCTGTTTCCATTGGTAACATGCAGGCTTCTTATATATTGATTGACTTTTGGGCAAGCTGGTGTCTTCCCTGCCGGAAAGAAAATCCGCATTTAAAAGAAGTGTACAGGAAATACCAGAACAAAGGCTTTGAAATAGTTGGTTTTTCACTCGATGATGATAAGGAGAATTGGATGCGAGCCATAAAAAATGATGGCATAAGCTGGTTGAATATATCAGACCTGAAGGGCTGGGGAAAAAGTGAGGTCTGCGATGAACTGGGCATTAATAATGTTCCTATGAATATTCTTATCGATAAAAATAAAATTGTGATTGCACGAAACCTGCGGGGAAATGACCTGGATAGGTTCTTATCAGCACTATTTGCTAATTAGACCGTTCAGTTCGCAGAAATTGAACCCAATGATTTTTTTTTGTATTCAAAATTTTAATGTTGCACCGCCCATGCAAGACCGTCCGGTACTCCGCCAACATCAATGTGGCGGGTGACCTCTAAAGTTTTGAGATCTATAATAGCCACATAATTGTCCGGTGAGCAGGCAACAAAGGCACGTGAACCATCCGGGTCCATCAGGATCCCTGCTGCGCCATGACCAATTTTTAATCGCTTTAATTCCGCATGTGAACGGTGATCATAAATGGTCAATTCGCCCGATTGAAGACTTGCAATGAAGACCATCTTGCCATCCAGCGTAAATTTCAGTCGGTTAGCACCTAAAACCTTTGCATCAATTTTGGCTGTCAATTTTTTTTCTGCAAGGTCAATGATAGAGATCGTTCCGTCCTCAGCTGATGCGGTCCATAACTCACTACTGTCTGGTGATACGTCAAATCCTTCGGAACCCCTTGTCACCGGGACGACTGTTTGGATCCAATCTTCCCGTGGTTTAGCACCGGCCGGTGCAGAGCTTCCCGGGGGGATCAATGTATCAACAAGAATGCTGACGGTTCCGGAAGAAACGTTTGTTGTGTAAATTCTTTTTCCATCGTTGGTAACGTAGATCATGTGGGTCCTGTCCTGGCCCGTTCCCATGCTCCAGTCCAGTTTTCCTGTTGTGGGATCATAACTACCAACAGCTTTGGAACCTTCCGCAGAGAACCACACTTTTCCATTGGCAAACATTAACCCATGAGGACCAAACAATGGCCTTGTGTCAATGTTCGTTAAAGGTTTTTTCGCAACGAGGTCAATTACGTTCAGCTCATGTAAACTACCACCGCCATAAATGGAAACGTAAGCGGTCTTTCCATCTGCTGAAGCGATCACCTCGTGCGGATCGTTCCAACAGGAATGCGGGCGATAATATTTAATGTAACAGGATCTACGATCGCCAATGTATGATCAGCTTTTGAAAGCGCAAGTATTGATCCGCGGGACGTATTTTGCGCATCACAGTTTGTTATCAAAAATGATAATGCGCCCAGTAAGACTTTTATTGACCTATGAAATTTCAAACTTTTCATAACCTGGATATTTATCAGAAAATTTATCGTAAAAAATTATTTAACGCGGTTATATTTTTTCAAAATTTTGATCACTGCATCATGCGGCAGACCATATACAGTATTATCATTAATTCCCTTCGTAGTAGTGCCGGCTACCAGGGCATTGACGATCGCTTCTTCAGTTGCCTGTATTGTAGCATTGAATAACGCTCCCATCTGGTCATTTGAAAATATGGTTGCCGTTGTTTCTTTTGTTCGGCTGAACGAGTTTTTATTTGCTGTTGAGAAAGCGATAAAAATATCACCGGATCCATTGCCTCCAATACCGCCCACTTTTCCGACGCCAAGCGAAACTCTTTGCGCGATCCGTTTTAATTGGTGCGGAAGCAATGGTGCATCTGTCGCCACCACAACAATAATGGAACCCTGTTCTGACCATTCGGTTTTCTCCCGATAGCTATCAGCGCTGTTATCAGCGGATGGCTCATCATAAATTTTTATATTCAATGTGTCGGCAAGTTCTTTTCCTACGGCTACTCCTGCAATGGTAAGTTGTGATTTGACTCCAAAATTCGTATTGCACCAGCACGCCCACCGTATATCCCCCGCATTGTTTATCAATCACTCTTGATGAAGTACCGATACCTCCTTTGAAACCGAGGCAGATCATTCCCGTTCCTCCACCCACTGCTCCTTCTTCCACAAAACCGGAAGATGCTTTTTCTAAGGCCTGCCATACATGTTCGGGTTTTACATGAAAACCGTTGATGTCATTCAATACTCCATCCCAGGTTTCCGCCACTACGGGATACGAATACCAAAACAATCCTTGCGTTGTATCATAGTATTTGTGTTCATCCATCCATTTCAGCGCTGCGTCACGAACAGTACCTACACTACTTGTGTTCGTAATTAAGATGGGTGTTTCCAGAAAACCTGACTCAGTGATCCAGTGTGTACCCGTCATATCGCCATTTCCATTTAACATATGCCAGTTGGCAAAAACCGGCGCATATCTTTTTCCCGCAGGAAAAATAGCCGTGACACCTGTTCTGACAGGGCCTTTTCCTTTTTCTAATTTCCCGCTGCCTTCGATCAGCGTCGTGTGACCCACTTCAACACCGGCAACATCTGTGATCGCATTATATTTTCCGGGGGTTCCATCAAAAGGGATCCCGATGTCTCTTGCTCTTTGGTTTTTTCCCTGCGAAAAAGTAGTTACTGATGCTGCCATGAGAAAAATTATAATGATGAATTTCATTGTTGCAGGTTAGTGTATGAGATCAATTTTCTTCGAGTTCATCCTTTGATGGAAGTTTTGGAAAACTATGATGAGGTTCGGTCTGATACCAATACACGACCGAACTGATATCCGATTGCTGAACGAGATAACGACCACCACTTCTCCACCCGAGATCCTGAATGGTGACCTTTAGATTTTTTTCAAAGCGAACAGGATCCATGATGTGCCAGCGATACAAACCAAAACGTTGCATTATGTTGTAATGGCCATCACCACGGATCACCTGTGGTAGTCCTGTATAAGCAGTAGAAAATTCTGTGTAATTAGTTGTCTCACCACCAGCGTCATTTTTCTTTCTCGTATCAAAATCATAAGAGCCGCAAAAATAGTCTTCCGTGCCTGTGCCGTTAATGGTTGGGAACTGCGTGTCTCCATCCATGTAAAATTTTATTTCACCCTCTCCCCACCAACCGTTGTTGTGTACTCCCCATGCAAGATAGGTTCCCACATATTGTCCCTTTCCCTGAATACTGTCTGCCAAAGTGCATACACCGTTCTTTCATTGTTTTTTTTTGGCGGCGGCGTGGTGGGGGGGGGGGGGGGGGGGGGGGGGGGGGGGGGG
>CAVTSY010000019.1:0-242569 GCA_963737475.1 uncultured Bacteroidota bacterium | reverse complement strand
TGTAGATTACCTCATCAACTGGTACGCCTATCTTGACGACAACCAGTGGCTCAAAGACTGGAGCATCAACATAAATGACGGACCAAAAACTTTTGTTGCACTGCGACCCGGAGCCAATGCAAATGGATTCGCAGCAAGGGCCCGGGATTTTTTACATAGCTATTATAAAGAACAACGTTCAGGATTTCATATTGAACTCGGCATTCAGCGTTTTGATGAGATGTACCTGCACTCACATTTTAAAAACGGGCAAGTTGATGGCGGGCGAATTGAATATGTAAAACTCTTTAGCATCATTGCTCTTTTCATTTTAGTGATCGCCTGTGTAAATTTTATGAACCTGACGACCGCACGTTTTATGAAAAGAGCAAAAGAGATCGGCATCAGAAAGGTGGCAGGCGCTATCCGGCTATCATTGATCAAACAGTTTATCGGCGAAGCAATCCTGATCGCTTTCTTTTCAATGATCGCTGCATTGGCCATCGTGGTGTTGTTGCTCCCCATGTTTAATGATCTTACACAGAAACATATTTCATTGCCCGTCGTCGATCCTTCATTCTGGTTCATTATTTTAATCCTGGCTTTTCTTACAGGTTTAATTGCTGGAAGCTACCCCGCCGTATTCCTATCTTCATTTGACCCGATAAAAGTTTTGAAGGGGTCAATAAAAGCGGGACCGCGGGCTGCATTCTTCCGCAAGGCACTTGTTGTATTCCAGTTTACACTTTCCATCGTGCTGATCATTGGAACGATCGTCGTTTCGAAGCAGATCAATTACATACAAACGAAGAATTTAGGCTATGACAAAGACAATGTGATCAGTATCCCCCTGCAGGGAAACTTGCTCAATAAGTACACTACATTTAAGCAGGAGGCAGCAAATATTCCCGGCATTAAAGTCGTTACTCGCATCACGCAAATTCCTACAAAACTTACGAGCGGAACATCTGATGTTGACTGGCAAAATAAAAAACCGGACGAAAAGAATTTATTCGTCTGGGCTTCTGTGGGGTATGATTTTGTGAAAACTCTGGATCTCCAAATGCTCCAGGGACGCGATTTCTCAAAGGACTACCCTACTGATTCTTCGGGTTATTTACTGAATGAATCAGCTTTAAGGGTCATCAATTATAAGGACCCTATCGGTAAGCAATTTACTTTTTGGGGAAAGCAGGGAACGATTATTGGTGTTATAAAGGATTTCCATTTTAATTCACTGCATGATCCTATTCAACCATTAATTCTTCGCATGCGTGAAAATGAGAGCTTTGCAAATGCGCTCGTAAGGATTGAGCCTGCCAAAACACAACAGGCATTGCGAAGTCTTGATGCATTATCAAGAGAGTTCAATCCAAAATTTCCTTTTACATACCAATTCCTGGATGAAGCATACAATAGTTTATATACCAGCGAGCAAATGATAAACAAACTCTCGGGGTATTTTGCCTTTATTGCCATTTTTATCTGCTGTCTTGGTCTGCTTGGTCTTGTTATGTTTACGGCAGAGCAGCGCATCAAAGAGATCGGCATACGCAAAGTGCTTGGAGCAACCACTGCATCGGTGTTTGGACTATTGTCAAAGGACTTTTTAGTGCTCGTGTTCATTGCATTTGTTATTGCTTCACCGATTGCATGGTGGGCAGCGAACAATTGGTTAACAGGTTTTGCTTATCGTATCAACATAAGCTGGTGGATGTTTTTACTGGCAGGATTTCTTGCAATGGTTATTGCCCTGGCGACAATAAGTATCCAGGCTATAAAAGCAGCTATGGCTAATCCTGTAAAAAGTTTGAGAACAGAATGAACCCCCTGTCCCCCTAAAGGGGGAACTTAGGTCGAAGGTTCCTTTGTTAGAAGTTCTTTACTAAACATTAGTATTCTACTGATGAGCTTTATTCAACAGCTCATTAGAATTAATAAAACACTCCCTTTAGGGAGCTGGAGGGCTTATGATCAAAAACTATTTCAAAACCGCCTGGCGCAACCTGTCAAAAAGCAGGTTTTATACGCTCATTAATATAGGCGGTCTTTCAGTGGGCCTCACGATCGGTATATTATTGTTGCTTTGGATACAGGATGAATTTAGTTATGACAGCTTTCATAAAAATTCCGCTCACATTTATAAGCTTGAAAACATGGTGGGCACCGGACCCAGCCGGCAATTGTGGACGGAAACAACCGCCCCGATCGGTGTGCTGGCAAAAAAACAAATTCCCGGCGTGGAAGATGTCGTGCGTATAACTTATAACCCGTTTTACGGATTATTCAAATACGGTAATAAAATATTCAATGAACAAAAAAATCATTTTACTGACGCATCGTTCTTTTCAATGTTTGATTTTAATATCATCAAGGGCGACAAAGCGAATCCTTTCCCCGATAACAATTCAATCGTTATTACGCAAAGCACCGCAGAAAAATATTTTGGAAATGAAGATCCGATCGGGAAGATCATTGTAGCAGATGATAGTGTCAATTTCAAAGTGACGGGGGTTATCAATGATTTCCCTAAAAATTCCAGCATACAGGGCAATATGTTCTTTCCCATGAGCTTGCTTGCTCAAAAAAGATATTCAGGAAATACCGAGGGAAGGAATATTGAAAATGATTTTATTCAATTCGATTACGACACTTATCTCCTGTTACGGCCAGGTTTTTCTTTTGATGGTTTTGCAAAAAAATTACGCGACATTCATTTAAGCATTAAATCAGACGATACTGATATCGGCTATGTTTGGCTGCCACTTGAAAAAATTCATTTGTATCATGCTGATGGCAGTGACGGAGGAATAGGGATCATAAGAATGTTCATTATAGTTGCCATACTCATTTTGGCCATTGCATGCATCAATTATATAAATCTCTCTACTGCGCGTTCTATGCTTCGCGCAAAAGAAGTCAGCCTGCGAAAAATTGTTGGTGCCGCAAGATGGCAGTTGTTTATGCAGTTCATTGTCGAGACGACGTTATTATTTCTTTTAGCAGTTACATTGGCATTAACACTTGTCTATTTCTTAATGCCTCTGTTCAACCAGGTCTCGTCAAAGAATATCACAGTTAATTTTTTTGATCATCGCATCTGGAAGGTCATATCGCTCACTATTGCAGGCACCCTGGTCGTATCCAGCATTTACCCGGCTGTTTTGCTTTCATCATTTCAGCCTATCAACGCGTTAAAGGGAAAGATCTCTGCAGGCATCACTAATGCCACTTTCAGAAAAGTCCTCGTTGTGATACAGTTTGCATTTTCCGTTATCCTGATCACGGGAACTATCGTCATTGGGAACCAGCTAAAATATATCCGGTCAAAGCAATTGGGTTATGACAAAGAAAATGTTTTGTCATTGTGGACGATCAATATGGCTTCTCATTTCGACGCCATAAAGGCGGAGCTGTTAAAGCAACCCGGTATTTCAAACGTTACTTGGGCAAGTGTGAACATTATCAATTATGGCGGGCAAACGGGAGATAATTCATGGGATGGAAAAGAGAACGGTGAAACACTGATGTTAAGCCCGATGAATGTCGATAAAGATTTTATTCCATTCTTTAAAATGCAATTGCTGCAAGGATCAGGCTTCACAGGAGCTGCTGCTGATTCAATGCATTTCATTTTAAACGAGACAGCGGTAAAGGCTGCACGCCTGGAGGATCCCATTGGAAAGAAATTCAGGCTTTGGAAAACCGAGGGAACTATCGTTGGTGTTGTAAAAGATTTTCATTTTTCATCGATGAGGCAAAAAATACAACCGGCAATTTTTTATTGCCAGTCAAAAAATTATGGACAGATCTATATAAAAACGACAGGTAAAAATGTGCCCGAAGCAATAGCCGCTGCAGGATCAGAATGGAAAAAATATAATCCTGGTTTCCCATTTGAATATAATTTTTTGGACGACAGGTTCAAAAGTTTGTATGAGTCCGAGCAACGCACCGGCGTACTCTTTGATATTTTTTCCGGTATTGCCATTTTTATTTCCTGCCTTGGTTTGTTGGGCCTGGCTGCCTATACTGCCCAGATGCGCACCCGTGAGATTGGTGTTCGTAAAGTATTAGGATCAAGTGTAGCAGGCATTCTGCGCCTGCTGGCTTTCGATTTTATGAAGCTTGTTGTCGTCGCCATTCTCATTGCAACCCCTGCTTCATGGTACTTCATGAACAAATGGCTGCAGGATTTTGCGTATAAAATTAATATCGGCTGGTTTGTGTTTGTGCTTGCCGGTCTGCTGGCGATCGCGATAGCATTATTGACAATAAGTTTTCAATCGATAAAGGCAGCATTGGCGAACCCGGTAAAGAGTTTGAGAACGGAGTGAAGCCTTTCTGAATCCCTCCGAAGACCTGACCTGTCGGCAGGCCTTACCCAAATTTGAAAGGAGTAAGAAATTATTAAGTTCTTTGAAAAAAGATCGTATACAAGATGGATGAAACGTTTCATGTCTTGACAAGTGAACAAAGATTAAGAGTTGCAACAAAATGCTCCCCTTCCGGGGAGGTTAGGAGAGAGCTCTATGTTTAAAAATTATTTTAAATCAGCCTGGCGTAATCTTGGAAAGAGCAAGATGCATTCGTTTATCAATATTGCCGGATTATCCATTGGGATGGCGGTAGCCATACTGATCGGGCTTTGGATGTACGATGAACTTTCATTCGATAAAAATTTTAAAAATTATGACCGTATTGCGCAGGTGATCCAGAATGTAACGAATAATGGAGAAGTGCAAACATGGAGAAGCGTTCCTTATCCGCTTGCCGACGAACTTCGGAAAAACTATGGAAGCGATTTTAAACATATTGTAATGGCCGTATCATGGGGACGATCACCTATCTGAGTTACAATGAGAAAAAAATTAAAACAGACAGGAGGATATTTTGAAAAAGATGCTCCCGAAATGTTTTCGTTTAAAATGCTTAATGGCACATGGCAAGGCACTCAATGAACCTTCATCGATCTTTCTTTCTGAATCTGCGGCCAAAGCCTAGTTTGGAAATGAAGACCCTGCTGAATAAAATGATAAAAATAGATGATAAACCGGTTGTAAAAGTCACAGGTGTTTATAAAGATTTTCCAAACAACTCCACTTTTACCGGTTTAAATTTTATTTCAACCTGGGATTTTCTTTATAACAATGATGAACGGTTTGAGAACAATGGCAAGATCCCTGGAGGCCCAATTTCGTTTCACCTGTTTGTACAATTGAATGATAACGCAGATTTTGCTAAAGTCTCTGAAAGGATCAAAGATGCAAAGCTAAAAAAAGTAAATCCGCAACTTCAAAAAAGAAGCCTGCATTGTTTTTACAGCCGATGAGTAAATGGCATTTATATTCAGAATTTAAAAATGGCGTCAATACAGGCGGAGCCATACAATATGTCTGGATGTTTGGAATTATCGGTGTGTTTGTTTTATTGCTGGCCTGCATCAATTTTATGAACCTGAGTACCGCACGTAGCGAAAAACGTGCAAAGGAAGTAGGCATCCGTAAAACCGTTGGCTCTCTTCGCAGGCAACTGGTATATCAATTTTTTAGTGAATCAATATTTACGTAGGGTTTGCATTTTTATTCTCATTATTGTTGGTACAGCTTATCACTTTCCTTTTTCAATGAAGTTGCCGGATAAACAAATGTCTATTCTGTGGAGCAATCCATCGTTTTGGTTGATTGAGTATTGGATTTACATTTTTTACCGCGTTTAGTCGCAGGCAGTTATCCTGCATTTTATTTATCCTCCTTTCAATCCTGTAAAAGTTTTAAAAGGAACTTTTAAGGCGGGGCGGTTTGCGGCCATTCCGCGCAAAGTGCTGGTTGTTGTTTCAATTCACCGTTTCCGTTACATTGATCATCGGAACCATTATAGTTTACCAGGCAAATTCAATTTGCAAAGAACCGGCCGGTTGGTTATACACGTGAAGGTCTTATCACCATACCAACTGCTGACTCTTCAATTCATGAACATTTTAATGCAGTGAAAGATGAACTGATGCAAACAGGAACAATTAGCTTCTGTTGCAGAGTCGGAGAGCCCTACAACAGTCATATGGAGCAGTACCAGTGGCTTTAGCTGGAAAGGAAAGGATCCAAATCTCTTCGATCGATTTCGGAATGGTAAGTGTCTCGGATGATTTTGGTAAAACCATTGGCTGGCAAATTAAAGAAGGCAGGGATTTTTCAAAAGATTTTTCTACCGATTCAGTTCAGCCGTTATTCTGAATGAAGCGGCCGTACATTATATGGGTCTGAAAAATCCGGTCGGAGAAACGATCACGTGGTGGGATAGAACCATTATAATGTGATTGGTGTGATAAATGATATGGTGATGGAATCGCCGTATCATGAACCGTAAGGCCGATGATTTATTACTCATCGAATGAGACCGGGAAATTTAGTGATCCTTAAAATAAATCCGGAGGTAAGTGCAAAAGAAGCATTGAGTAAAATAGAACCGGTATTTAAAAAATTTAATCCGGGTCAGCCTTTCGAATACCAGTTTGTGGATGATGAGTATGCAAAAAAATTCGGTGACGAAGAACGGATTGGTAAGCTGGCAAGTTTTTTTGCCATACTTGCCATTATCATTTCCTGTCTTGGTTTGTTTGGATTAACCTCCTTTGTTGCCGAGCAACGTAAAAAAGAAATTGGAGTCCGAAAAGTATTGGGAGCATCCGTGTTCACGTGTCTTGGAATTTACTTTCCAAAGATTTTATTAGACTTGGTTATTATCTCTTTTGTCATTGCTGTTCCGCTTTCGTGGTATGTTATGCATAACTGGTTGCAGGATTATACGTACCGGATTAATATTTGCTGGGGAATATTTTTACTTGCAGGGATTATTGCTATCGCTATCGCATTAATAACTAGTAAGCTTCCAGGCAATAAAAGCGGCAGTTGCAAATCCTGTGAAGAGTTTAAGAACAGAATAAAGCCCTAAATCCCCTAAGGGGACTTCAGGCTAAAGTAATTCTGTTCGATTGTAGTTCTTATTTCAACTTTATTCAACTGATGAGCATTTATTAAAGGCTTATCGCAAATCTTAAACCCTCCCCATAGGGGAGATGGAGGGACTTATGTTTAAAAACTATTTCAAAGCAGCATGGCGTAACCTGTCAAAGAACAAGGTTTTTTCAATTATCAATATTTCGGGCTTCGCCATCGGCCTGACCTGTTTTATTCTGATCGCAGTATTTGTTATCGATGAATCGAGTTATGACAAATATCCTGCTCATGCTCAAAATATGTACCGTGTAAATTTATCTGTGGCGGGCAATGGTGATGTGGCAGTTTATCCTAATGTGGATGTAGCCGTGGGAGAAGGAATAAAAAATGCATTTCCCGAAGTGGAGGCGTCAACAAGGATCTTTTCTGTAAGTGATTTTGTAAAGCATGATGACAAGCAATTCAAAGAAGAACATCTTTCGTTTGCTGATTCTAATTTTCTTGCAATTATTCTCCATTCCCGTGATCGAGGGGAATGCAACAAATGCACTTGTTCAGCCCAATAGCATGGTCATATCAAGATCGTTTGCTAAAAAATATTTTGGAGATAATGAAGCAGTCGGCAAATCTTTAATGATCGGCACACGCAACGCGATTTACAAGGTGACCGGGGTAATTGACAAGGTGCCTGATAATTCCCATTTTCATTTTGATGCTTTTTTAAGCATGTCTACATTTCCTAACACAAACAAAACATGGAGTAACCTGGGTTATTACACCTATCTCCTTTTAAATAAAAATGCCGATCCAAAGAAACTGGAAGCAAAATTTCCGCAACTGGTTGCGAAGTATGTTGTCCCCGAAATTCAGCATGATATGGGTGTTAGCCTGGCAGAAGCGCAAAAATCAGTGAACTCGCTTCGCTTCTCTTTAGTCCCACTTACCGATATTCATTTGCGCTCCAATACAAAATTTGAACTGGAGCCAAATGGCGATATACAATACGTCTACATTTTTTCAATATTGGCCTTGTTTATATTGCTTCTTGCCTGCGTAAATTTCACCAACCTTTCCACCGCCCGCGCTATCAAACGTGCCAGGGAAGTTGGCATTCGCAAAGTAATGGGCTCTGTAAAAAAACAGTTGATCGTTCAATTTCTTAGCGAATCGGTGCTGTTTACCTTCTTTTCCATGTTGCTCTCTTATATTTTGATATTCCTGTTACTACCGTATTTCAATCAGCTCGCAAATAAAAATATCAGTTTTGACTTCTTTCTGAATTATAAACTGATCCTGGCCGTTCTCCTTGTAAGTTTCTTAGCAGGAATATTGGCCGGTATTTATCCTGCATTTTTTTTGTCATCATTCAATACGATCAGGGTGTTGAAAGGTGCTTCTATGCAAGGCTCACAAAAAAAGCCATTGCGCAGCAGCCTGATAGTCTTCCAGTTTTTTGTTTCCACTGCATTGATCATTGCTACCGTCATCATTTATCAGCAACTACATTACATGCAGAATAAAAAATTAGGGTACGACAAGGACCAGGTTTTATTTCTGCCTGATGCGAGGCTATTGGGCAAAGACCAAACTGCTTTTAAGCAACAGTTATCGCAGGATAATCGCGTGTTGTCAGCAAGTATTTCAAGATCGGTTCCCGGCGGACAGATCATGGACGGAACCGAGATCTACCCTAAAAATGAAAACTCAAACGGAACAGAGATCCATGCGAATATTTCTCATGTAGATTATGATTACCTGCGCACATTGGGTATCCAAGTTTTAAAGGGCAGAAATTTTTCAAAGGATTTTCCAACAGATTCTTCAGGCATTGTCATCAATGAGTCCGCTGTGCAACAACTGGGATGGACAAATGACAATGCGGTTGGGAAAACCATTGTTCGCTCGGGCCAGCAGGAATTCAGAGTAGTAGGTGTTGTTGCAGATTTCAATTATGCTTCGTTAAAACAAAAGGTCGCACCCCTGATGATGATGCTGGGCGGCAACTTTGGGGGACTGATAATAAAGATCAACACGAAGGATGTAAAAGGATTTCTGTCTGATCTGAAAAAACATTGGGATTCGTTCAATCCCCCCGGCCCGCTGGAATATAACTTTCTTGATGAAAAATTTGCCGCACTTTATGCAAGTGAACAACGAACAAAACAAATATTCTCTGCATTTGCCATTTTGGCGATCATTATTGCGAGTCTTGGTTTGTTTGGACTTTCAGCATTCGTGATCGAACAACGTACCAGGGAAATAGGAATTCGAAAAGTATTGGGAGCATCTGTACAGCAGGTCTTGTTGTTGGTGTCAAAAGATTTTTTGTTACTGGTGGGCATCGCGTTTATTATTTCAGTTCCCGTTACCTGGTGGGCCATGCATCAATGGTTGAAGGATTTTGCATACAGAATACATATTGGAACAGGCGTTTTTATCGCGGGAGGTCTTTCAGCAATTTTAATAGCATTCTTTACGATAAGTTCCCAGGCGATCAAAGCTGCTGTTAGCAAACCCTGTAAAGTCTTTACGAACAGAATAAATAAAGCTACGAGCGGTGAGCCAAGAGCTCATAGCTCATAGCTCGATAGCTAAAAGCTTTTTTTATGATTAAAAATTATTTTAAAACCGCCTGGAGAAATCTATTGAAGAATAAAACATTTTCGACGATCAATGTTTTAGGTCTTGCCATTGGCATCGCTGCATTTCTACTGATAATAAACTATCTCCGTTTCGAATACAGCTTTGATGATTTCAATGTAAAAAAAGATCGCATCTACCGGGTGCCAATGGTTATAACCGAAACAGGCGGCAAACCACAAACTTTTGCCTTTACTTACCCGGCTCTTGCACCCGCCATGAAAAAAGATTTTCCTGAAGTGGAAGAGGCTGTACGCTTCAGAAGAAGATGGGGAGTAGTGCGACACGGCGAACAGAAGATCGTTGAAAACGGTATGATCTATTATGTTGACCCTGCTGTGTTCAAAGTTTTTTCATTCCCTTTCGAAAAGGGCGTCGCGGCAACTGCTTTTACCCAATTGAATAATGCGGTGATCACACATTCAACAGCAGAAAAATATTTTGGCAACGGAGATCCCATTGGTAAAACGCTTCATTATAATGACGAAGATTATATTGTAACTGCAGTTTTGAAAGATGTACCTGCAAATTCCCATTTGCAATTTCATATTCTTCTCAATTATGAAAAGTATATACAAATAACAAATGGTGACGCTAACACAAGCTGGGGCTGGAGTGATTTTTATACTTACCTCTTGCTAAAGTCCGGAACAAATGCAAATGCATTGCAGGCAAAGATGCCTGCGTTCGCGAATCGCTATATGGGCGCATCTATGAAAAAGGACGGTTTTTCGGCCTCTTTTCAGATCCAGCCGTTGAAAGATATCCATACCCGTTCCACCTATGATTATGAAATGACGGGTAGCGGAAATCTTTACTATTTAAAATACCTGGGCATTGCCGCCTTGTTCATCTTGCTGATCGCCATTATCAACTATATCAATCTTTCTACCGCACATTCCCTTGAACGTTCGAAAGAAGTGGGCGTCCGCAAGGTAGTTGGTGCCACAAGATCTCAGCTGGTAAGACAATTTCTTGCAGAAACCTTTTTAATGAATCTCATCGGAATTGTTGTTGGCTTCTTTTTGTTCAAACTGTCGCTTCCCCCATTTTCTCAACTCATTGGTCAAAAGGTTATAGATATTCAGACCACGAGTTGGCAATTCTGGATGATGATGTCGCTGGTTTTTGTTACCAGCACCTTGCTTGCAGGTTTTTATCCTGCTTTTGTGTTATCATCATTTCAACCTTTACAGAGCCTGAAGTCAGTGGCAGCGTTCGCGGGTATAAAAAGCAGCAGGAATTTCTTCAGGAAATCACTGGTAGTTCTGCAATTCGCGGCGGCGATCATTTTAATTGGGGGAGCAATTGGATTTTACTCTCAACTGCGTTTCATGAGCACAAGGAGCCTGGGCATTAATATAGATCAAACACTCGTGCTGCAACAAACTTTAGGTCTCGACAGCAGCAAAATGGATGCAGTAGAAGCTGTGATCAATGAGCTGCAAAAAATACCTGGCGTTGAATACGTAACCGCATCTACCGATGTACCCGGTAACGAAGTCGGGAGCTCATCGACTTTCAGGTTGATCAGTTCAAATGATGATAAACGTTGCCGTACGTTTGGGATTGACGAAAATTTTATTCCGCATTTTGGTTTAACAGTTTTGGCAGGAAGGAATTTTGATAAAGATAAACCTGCGGGTGCGGACACCTCCCAACCGGTAAGTATCATTGTGAATGAAACTGCCGCCAAAATATTTGGCTTTGATAATCCGGCAGCCGCTATTAATAAAATGGTGTTCGGCGCAGGTTTCCACTGTAGGATCGTCGGGGTGATGAATGATTACCATCAGCAATCATTGGAATATAATTTTGACCCGATAGTCTATTACCCCGAACAGCATATTAACATGACCAGTTTTTCTTTAAAACTTCATACAACAAATCTTCCACAAGTATTGGAGCAGGCAAAAAAAACATGGAGCGCAGTATTCCCGCAAAGTCCTTTGCAATTTTTCTTTCTTGACGAATATTTCAATCGACAGTACAATAATGATAAGCTGTTTTCAACGATACTTTGGTGGTTCACCATACTTTCCATCATTGTGGCAAGTCTCGGTTTGTTTGGCCTATCGCTTTACACTGTTGTAAAGCGAACGAAAGAAATAAGTATAAGAAAGGTACTCGGCGCAAGTGCCATACAAATAATCACTCTTGTTACAAAAGACTACATAAAACTTATTTTGATCGCAGGCGTCGTTGCGGTGCCGGTTGCCTACATCTTATTACAAAACTGGTTAAAAGATTATGCATTTCATATTCAAATAGGTCTTTGGTTTTTCCTTTTGCCATTGGTGCTGATCGTCGTGATTGCTTTGATCACCGTTTTGTACCAATCGATAAAGGCGGCCATTGCAAACCCGGTAAAATCTTTGAGAACAGAATAAATAAGCTGCGAGCTACGAGCCAGGGGCTCATAGCTTACAGCTGGCAGCTAAAAGCTTTTCTTATGATCAAAAACTATTTAAAAACAGCGTTTAGAAATATCTGGAAAACGAAAGGGTACAGCTTCCTTAACATTTTTGGCCTGGCTGTTGGTATCGCTTGTGCAGGTTTTATTTTTCTATGGGTAGAGGATGAGTTAAATTATGACCATAACAACCCTAAAAGAAATCAACTTTACCAGGTTTTGGAAAACCAGGCTTATGAAGGAAAAACTTACACATTCGCTGCTACGCCAGGGCTGCTTGGCCCATCAATGAAGGAAGAGATCCCCGGCGTTAAAAATACCTGCAGGTTCACATGGGACCAGTACACGTTGTTCGGCCAGGATGATAAAGCCATTTATGAAATAGGTTTCTATGTTGATTCATCCATTTTCAGGATGTTCAGTCTTCCGTTCGTTCAGGGGAAACAAGACCATGCTTTTGATCAGCTGCATTCCCTGGTAATCTCTGAAAAAATGGCGAAGAAGTTTTTTCCGCAGGATGCTGCGCACGGTGATAATAAAAATATTGTTGGCAAAACACTTAAGGTGGATAATAAAGAGGAATACGTAATATCCGGAGTGATGAAAGACCTCCCCGAAAATTCTTCCCTGCAATTCGACTGGCTATCTCCCTTTAAAGTTTTTTTGGATAGAAACGATTGGCTACAGCAATGGGGAAACAATGGAATACAAACCTTTGTGGAACTGGATAAAAAAGCGGATGTAACAGCCATCAACAAAAAACTTGATGGATATATAAAATCAAAAGATACCTCGGCTATTGCCCGGCCTTTTCTTCTTAGCATGAACGACTGGAGACTACGCAGCAATTTTGAAGAGGGCAAACAGACAGGTGGTCGTATCCAGTATGTTCGTATGTTCAGCATTATCGCATGGGTCATACTCCTCATTGGTTGCATCAATTTCATGAACCTGGCTACCGCACGCTCTGAAAAGAGAGCGAGAGAAGTAGGCGTAAGGAAGGTAATGGGTGCAGGCAAAAGAAATTTGATCGCACAGTTCGTCGGTGAATCGATATTAATGTCTTTTCTTTCCGTTGCGATCGCCATCGTCATCATGTATCTTGTTCTTCCTGCTTTCAATACTGTAGTTACAAAACATCTTAGTATTGGTTTAAACGAACCGTCGCATATCTTTTCGCTGGTAGCTATTGGTCTCATCTGCGGATTGGTAGCGGGCAGTTATCCTGCTATTTATCTTTCATCGTTCAATCCCATCAGGGTATTTAAGGGTTTGAACATAAAAGGTTCAGCTCCTGTGATCATCAGGAAAGGATTGGTGGTCCTGCAATTCACTATTTCTATAGCTCTTATCATTGGCACCATCATTATTTACCAGCAAATCCAGCATATTAAGAACAGGGAGCTCGGCTACAATAAAAACAATCTTATTCAAACCGGTTTGCGTGGCAACATGGATAAGAACTTCAAGGTGGTAAAACAAGATCTGCTGGCCAGTGGTTATGTGGAAAATGCTGCGTTGTCAAGTCTTAACCAACTTTATATGGGTAGCAGCACGAACGATTTCAGGTGGGACGGGAAAGACCCGGCAAAAAAAATCCTTATCACGCAGGATTATGTTTCACCTGAATACCTTTCGACGACAGGAATAAAGATCAAACAAGGCAGGGATTTTCATCCGGTCGCCGCGAATGATAGTTCGAGCGTTATTATCAATGAATCGCTTGCCAACATGATCGGTAAGGATCCTGTCGGTAAACTACTCTACCGGGATACTTCAGCAACGGGAGCAATTGCTTACACCATTATTGGAGTAACAAAAGATTTTGTTTTTGGAGATATGTATGCCAAAGCTGACCCACTGGTATTTATGTGTTATCCGGAAGATAATTTTGGCTATATGTATATACGGACAAAACCACGGAGCAATACCGAAAAAGCAGTTGCACGGATCGAAACAATCATTAGAAATAATAATCCCGGTTACCCGTTCGATTATGTTTTTGTAGATGATGAATTTGATAAACAATTCAAAAGTGAAATGTTGATAGGAAAATTGTCAAGAATATTTGCTTTACTGGCCATTATCATTTCATGTCTTGGTTTATTTGGACTGGCAGCTTATACAGCAGAGCGGCGTACGAAAGAAATAGGAATAAGGAAGGTCCTTGGTGCTTCTGTAACGGGGATCACAAGTTTGCTGTCAAAGGATTTTTTACGATTGGTATTTGTCTCAGCCATTATTGCATTTCCACTTTCATGGTGGTTCATGCACAAATGGTTGCAGAATTATGCTTACCGCATTACAATAAGCTGGTGGGTATTTGTATTAGCCGGATTATTGGCATTGATCATTGCGTTGGTGACGATCAGTTTTCAATCAATAAGAGCGGCCATTGCGAATCCTGCGAAGAGTTTAAGAACGGAGTGAGAGCCCCTGTCCCCTAAAGGGGAACTTGGGCTGAATGTTTCTTTTTACTGAACATTAGTATTTTATTGATGAACATTATTCAAGAACTTAATAGAATTAATTAAACACTCCCTTTAGGGAGATGGAGGGCTCACTATGATCAGAAATTATCTCAAGATCGCATGGCGCAATATGATGCGTCACAAAGCATATTCAGGGATCAATATTCTTGGACTTGCAATCGGCATCGCTGCATGCCTGCTCATTTTGCAGTATGTATCTTATGAACTGAGTTATGAAAATTTCCAGGCCAACAAGGACCGGATCTACCGCGTGCAGCAAGACAGGTACGACAAGGGGAAATTGAGCACACAGTGGGCTGCCGGTGCTTATGCAGTTGGAAATTCTTTTAAAGATGCCATACCTGAAATAGAGGATTATGTAAAAGTTGTGCAAAACGGAAGAGTGACCACAGAGGTCAACAACCAGCCTCTGAAAATTGAAAAAGTATACTTCGCTACTAACTCATTCTTCAATGTATTTACCTACCCGTTGATCGCAGGCAATAAAAACAATGCACTAAAAGAACCGTTTACAGCAGCCCTGTCCGAAGCTACAGCCAAAAAAATATTTGGCACGACGAATGTTATTGGCAAGCCGCTGGAATTAAATCGCAACAGTAATTACAAGATAACCGCTGTTTATAAAGATGCGCCTTCAAACACACAACTTAAGCCTGATATGTTGTTGTCTTATGCAACTTATTTGAAGTGGACTACTGATTCAAGCGGTAACGGACCTGAAACTGCATGGGAATGGGATGGCTGTCTTACTTATTTGTTATTGCGAAAAGGAACTGATCCGGCAGTGGTTGAAAAAAAATTTGTACCCATCGTAGACAAGTTTACCCATGAAGACATGAAGAAATTCAATGCGGCAGTGATCTATCATTTGCAGCCATTGACAGATATTCATCTCTATTCTCATTATATGATGGAACCTGGTGAAAATGGTGATGGGAAAACAGTATATCTTTTATTGGGCATTGCATTTTTCATTGTCATCATTGCATGGGTAAATTATATCAATCTTGCGACTGCACGAGCTATTACAAGAGCAAGAGAGGTCGGAGTACGCAAAGCAGTTGGTTCCCAACGACGTCAACTTATTCTTCAGTTTCTTTCCGAATCAGCTTTGCTAAACGGCTTTGCTTTATTGATGGCGATCCTGATCGTCTTACTCGCTATTCCTGGGTTCAACCGTCTCTCTGGTCAACATCTTAGTTTCTCTCTTTTTGGAGAAACTGATTTCTGGATCGGGCTTATCGGTTTGTTTCTTGTAGGTGTATTTTTTTCGGGCTTATATCCTGCTTTCGTATTATCAGGTTTTAAACCTATTGATGTACTCAAGGGGAAAATGGGTACCACGAACCAGGGCTCCTTATTAAGAAAATCCCTGGTGGTTTTCCAATTTACCGCTTCGTTGTTTCTATTGATCGGCACTGTAACTGTTTACCGGCAGATACAGTACATGCGTAAACAAGCGTTGGGAATAAAGATCGATCAAACATTGGTCATACCGCCTCCGATGGTTGGCATTGATTCCACTTTTCTGCAAAAGATGACCAGTTTCAAGCAGGAATTGCAACAGCAATCTTCAATTCGTGATATTACAGTATCGACAAGCATTCCCGGCGAAGCAGTGGGCTGGAATGCAGGAGGAATAAAACTTGTAGGCGCAGACGAATCGACACAAAACCAATACCGGGTGATCGGTGTGGATTATGATTACCTAAAAACATATGGTCTCAAACTAATCGCGGGCAGACCATTCTCAAAAGATTACGGTTCTGACAAACACTCCGTAATATTTAACAAAAAAGGAATTGAACAATTGGGCTTTAATAATCCGGCGGAAGCACTTGGCAAAAAAATTGATTTCTGGGGAGATCAATATACTATCGAAGGAGTAACAGAAAATTTTCACCAGCAATCGCTGCGTGAAGCCTATGAACCACTCATTCTTCGTTTGATCCCTGATGTGAATGGTTATCTTTCAGTAAAAACAAAATCGGCGAGCGCAGGTCAAACGATCGATTTAGTAAAAGCCGAATGGAAAAAATTTTTCCCGGGCAATACGTTTGATTATTTTTTCCTTGACGATCATTTTGATGAACAATACAAAGCTGACCAACGCTTTGGGCAAGTGTTTACATTATTTACAAGTCTTGCCATCTTGGTAGCCTGTCTTGGATTATTTGGTCTTGCATCATTCACCACACTGCAGAGAACAAAAGAGATCGGTATAAGAAAAGTGTTAGGCGCTTCTGTTACCAATATTTTAAGATTGCTGTTTCGCGAATTTGCGATCTTGTTGCTGATCGCATTTGTAATAGCTGTTCCTATTGCCTGGCTGACAACATCAAAATGGTTGCAGGGTTATGCGTTCCGTATCGGTTTGCAATGGACATTTTTTGTATTGCCGTTTATTGCCATTGTAGCCATTGCCGTGATAACTGTAAGTTTTCAATCGATAAGAGCAGCCATCGCAAATCCTGTTAAAAGTCTGAGAACTGAATAATATAAAAAGTATGAAAATGAGATATTCGTTGCCAGTTGTGTTAGCTCTTGTTCAATATACGTTGTATGGCCAGGTGATCGAGCCGGAATTACATGACACCTCGCAATGGAAAGTTTTCAATAGAACTGCGGAGCCTGCGAATGAAGATGGAAAGAAGGTGATCCGCTTTAACGAAATCGCAGGCAATGGGTTGTTGTTGTTTAAAAGTTCCGATTTCTATAATGCCACGGTAGAATTGGATATAAAAGGCAATGATAAAATGCAACAAAGCTTTGTTGGATTTGCCTTTCATGTTCAAGATGTCAACACTTACGATGCCATTTACTTTCGTCCATTTAATTTCAAAAGCGATGATCCCGTGCGTCGATCGCATGCTGTGCAATACATCTCGATGCCCGCTTATGATTGGGAAAAATTGCGCAACCAATTTCCGGGGAAATATGAAAATCAAATAGTATCTCCTCCCGGTCCGGATGATTGGTTCCATGTGAAAATAATTATCGATGATAAACGGATCTCTGTATTTGTAAATAACTCACAGCAGGCATCCTTAGAAGTTGAGAAATTAAATACAAACACGCATGGCAGTTTCGCCTTGTGGTTAGGGAACAATTCGGGAGGAAGTTTTGCAAATCTTAAAATTACCAGGTCAGACAAGAAGTGACCGGAATGACCAGAATTGCATCACCCGGGGTCATAAAAAAATTATAAAACAAAAACTTAAGCCTTCTTTCATGTTTAAAAATTATTTTAAAAACCACAGGCAGAATAATAAAAAGCTATGAACTGACAGCTAAAAGTTCTTCTATTTTTACTTTTTCCTTTTGACTTAAAACTATAGCTATGATCTTCAAAAACCTTTCAATCATCCTGCGGAGATTTTTCCGCCAAAAACTGACCACATCATTACATATTGTAGGTCTCACCTTAGGCATCACAGTGTGCCTGCTCATAGGTTTATTTATTCAATATGAACTAAGTTTTGACGCTTATGAGACTAAAGCAGACAGGACTTATCGCATCAACCAGGTATGGGTAGATTTTGGTAAAAAGAATTTTCATTATTCTACTCCTTTTCCCCTCGCTGATCAAATACGGAAAGATGTTCCCGGCTTGGAGTATGTAACCAAAGTTCATCATCCCTTTCAATCCATTATTGAAATAAATCCCACGAAACGTTTCAAACAGGATCATGTAATGATGACCGATCCTGAATTTTTAGATGTGTTTGATGTGAAAGTGGTTGAGGGCAACGCTTATGAAGCATTACGCAAACCGTACCAGGCTTTACTAACAGAAACCACAGCCAAAAAATTTTTTGGCAACGAAGACGCCCTTGGAAAAACGTTCATCTTCAATGACAGTTTCAATATTACCGTTGGTGGCGTAATAAAAGATTTTCCAGGCAACACACATTTGCCAGCGTCCATGTTGCTTTCGTTCTCCGACAAAGAAAAATATGTCGGAACAAGTACCACTCATTATGGTTCCGTTTCAGGCGGATCCACATTTATTGTTTTACCAAAAGGCACCAGGCCCGGAAGCGGTTTAAAAACAGCCATTCAAAGTATCTATGACAGGTTTGCAAATAATCAGAAATGGGCGGGAAAAGATCATCGTGAAGAAGCGGAACTGCAGCCGTTGAGTGATGTCCATTTTAATTCCAAATATGCTGGCGGCGGAGAATGGGTGAAAGCGATCAATACCAGTTGGCTTTGGTTTTTTGGAAGCGTTGGCCTGGCCGTGCTGATCTTAGCCTGTATCAACTTTGTTAATCTTTCAACGGCACAGGCGCTTGGGCGCGCAAAAGAGATCGGCGTTCGTAAATCAGTGGGCGCAGGAAGATTTCAGTTGATCACCCAGTTTCTGAATGAAGCATTTGCACTCGTGACATTTTCCGCCCTGCTTGCAGTGGTCATTACAAAACTTTCATTGCCCTATATTAATGACCTGGCAGAAAAACAGATCTCATTTGACATTTTACATTCTCCGTCGCTTTTTCTTTCATTATTGGTTGGAATATTTTTAACGGCACTCATGGCGGGCATTTACCCCGCGTTTATTATTACGAGGTTTCATCCCGCAACTACTTTAAAAACCGGCTCCGTAAATGCTACCCCCCAGTCAGCATGGCTGAGAAAAGGACTGGTAGTAACTCAATTCAGTATATCTGTTTGTCTTTTGATCGGTTTGCTGCTTATCGGCAAACAAATGAATTACATGCAGCGCAAAGATCTCGGTTTTGACAAGGATAATATTGTTATGGTCTCTGTACCGTTTGAAGAAGACCCAAAGAAGAAATTACTATTCGACAATGAATTAAGAAATATCCCCGGCGTTAAAGGATGGTCATTCTCTACAAGTCCTCCCAGCGGTGCGGATGGAATACATTGGGGAACTGTAATGAGTGTAATTGGACAATCGGACCCAAATCAAAAAGGTGTAACAACGATCATGACGGATGATAAATTCTGTTCGGTGTATGGATTGAAGCTAAAGGCCGGAAGATTTTTTAATATTACGGATACAAGTGCCGTTTCCGAGTTAGTACCAGATGGGCAACGCTTTCCCAAATGTGTAGTGAACGAAAAGTTGGTAGAGGAGTTAGGCTTTCAGTCATCAGAAGCTGCATTAGGAAAAAGATTCTGGATAGGATTGAACGGCTGGAACGCCGAAATAGTGGGAGTAGTGGCAGACTTCAATATTGGCTCATTACATGAAGCCATCAGGCCAACTTTGATCACGCAATTCCTTCCTTTTTGTGAAAAGGTCGGAATTAAGATACAAGCAGGCTCAGATATTCAAGCGGTCATCAGCAAGATCAACGAAGGTTATAAGAAAGCATACCCATCAGGAATATTTGAATTTAATTTCTTAGATCAGCAATTGGATGCACTGTATAGATCAGAAGTAAGGTTGTATAGCCTTTTTAAGATCTTTTCAACATTGGCAATGCTTATATCCTGTCTTGGTTTGTGGGGATTGATAACATTTGCAGCACAACGGAGGGTAAAAGAAATTGGGGTAAGAAAAGTATTGGGAGCATCTGTACCTGATATTGTTTCGCTGCTCACAAAGGATTTTATTGTTCTTGTTCTCATTTCAATTGTTATCGCTGCCCCATTGGCATGGCTGGGCATACATAAATGGTTGCAGGATTTTGCATACCGGATCCATATTGGCTGGGCTGCATTTATCATAGCTGGTGCGGCTGCGATACTAATTGCACTGATAACAGTCAGCTTCCAGGCGATAAAATCTGCCATTGCTAACCCGGCGAAGAGCCTGAGAACGGAATAGGGCCTCCCCAACCCCTCCAAAGGAGGGGCTTTTAGGAAGTTTAAAAATATGCGTACATAACAATTAATAATGAAACTAAAATCACTCCCCTTTGAAAGAGGTTAGGAGGGGCCCATGAACCAGGTCTTATTTCAGAAATTTCCTATTTGCCTGTAACATATGGGCATGATATCCGTTTTACATGATTACATTTTTTAAATTACCATATTAATAGAAATAATTATGAGGCGCTTTAAAATTTTATTGCCAGTATTGTTCTCGCTGATCGGCGTAGCGGCATTTGCACAAACAAAAATGATATCTCCTTTTAATAAGATAATTGTTAGCCCATACATCCAGGTTACTTTAGTGCAGGGAGACCAGGAAAGCGTAACGGTAAATGAAATGCATGTGGATACGGGCAAACTGCACATTGAAGTACACGATAAAACACTGCGTATCTACCTGGAAGGTGCTAAAGATTTTCCCGCTTATGAAAAAGATTATTCAAGCGGATATAAGGAAACCCATCCCTTATACAGGAATACTTCTGTAGTGGCAACGATAACCTATAAAACACTCGAAGCACTTTCTTTTCGTGGCGAAGAAGACCAGTTTTGCAAGAGTCCCATCAAAGGTGATAAGTTTGTCTTAAAGATCTACGGCGAAACAAACGTCACTTTCAATGAAATGAATTTGCAGCAACTCTCCGCTACTTTATATGGTGAAGGCACGCTTGAAATAAAAGCAGGATCGGTAAAAGATCAGAAATATACCTCTTATGGCGAAAGCAAGGTAAACAGTATGGGTATTAATAGCAGTACAGGCCGTGTTACAGCTTACGGCAGAGCCGAATTCAAATTAAATGTGGCAGACAGGATCAAAATAACGTCGTATGGCGAGGCACAACTGCATTATAAAGGCAATCCCGTAATTGACAGGGGCCTTCATTTTGGTGATATGGTAATAAATAAAATGGATTAATAATACTGTGAATGGTGACCCAATAGCTCTCGGGTGGTCAATGGTGAATTAATCCGCTATTGACCCTTTTCCGTTTAACCAGGCTCCTCCATTGAGCATTGATCATTGAATATTGAGAATTGATCATTGAATATTTCCTGTATTTCAATTTCAAGGTCAAACTAATAACCGCTCACCCATTTTAACGTCAACAAGGAGGATTGCACTGTATCAAAATCGGACAGTCCCTGTAACATAAACGAACAATTTCGTATTTACAATATAACTATTGCATTGTAAATCATTTACATGCTGTTCCGGCATTTTTTTTTCAGAAGAGTATTGATCCTGATATTCTCAATCTACGATCAACCATTTGCTGCATCAATAAAGTATAGCCATGATCAAAAATTATTTTAAAACTGCGTGGCGAAACCTGCTTCGAAATAAGGCTTTCTCAGTGATCAATATTTCAGGACTCGCACTTGGCCTTACCTGCAGTTTGCTAATTATTCTTTGGATACGGGATGAGCGAAGCGTGGACGGCTTTCATAAAAATGGCAAGTTCCTGTACCAGGTATATGAACGTAATTATTATGATGGTAAAGTTGATGCCAGTTATCCTACCCAGGGCCTGCTTGCTGAAGAACTAAAAAAAGTAATACCCGAAGTACAATATGCAAGTGGTTTTGAATACGCCTCCGCACCGGGAACACTCAGCACCTTTGAGGCTAATAATAAGGTGAACAAAATGGGTGGCTTGTATGCTGGCATGGATTTCTTCAGCATGTTCACTTATCCACTTTTACAGGGAACTCCTCAAACTGCGTTAAGTTCTCCTGGCGGAATAGCTATTTCAAAAAAAATGGCGGAGAATTTCTTCGGCAGTGCTGAAAAAGCAATCGGGCAATTGATCCGCTTTGAAAACAAGGATGAATTAAAGATAACCGCTGTTTTTGAAAACGTCCCCGGCAATTCATCCCAGCAATTTGATTTCTTAAGAACCTGGTATGATTTCGTAAAAGAAAATGATTGGGTACATAACTGGGGAATACAGACCCGTCCACATTTGTTCAATTGCGCAAGGACGCCGATCCTTTAAAAGTAGAATCAAAGATCAAAGATTTCATTTACAAGTACCGGCAAAAAGATAATTCATTCCGCACTGAACTGGCATTGCAACCTTATCCCGAAAGATATTTGCATTCTTCATTTAAAAATGGTTATGTTGATGGTGGTCGCATTGAGTATGTTAACCTGTTCATGATCGTTGCTGTTTTTATTCTTCTTATCGCTTGTATCAATTTCATGAACCTTGCTACCGCTCAATCTGCAAAACGTGCTAAAGAAGTTGGCCTGCGCAAGGTTGTCGGTGCAGCCCGCTCTTCACTTGTTAAACAGTTTATTGGTGAGGCACTGCTTTTAACACTATTTGCCATTACTATCGCGATCGTTCTATCAGCTACTCTCTTACCAGCCTTTAATGGACTTACGGGAAAGCAATTATCCATCCCTTTTACACAACCATTATTTTGGCTGGCGATAACGGCATTAATGATCATCACAGGCTTTGTGGCAGGTAGTTACCCCGCACTTTTTCTTTCTTCACTCAATCCTGTAAAAGTTTTAAAAACCGGCTTAAAGTTTCGTTCGGGCAGTACTTTTTTAAGACAGGGGTTAGTGGTCTTCCAGTTTACCCTCTCTATAATTCTCATTGTTGGGATGATCGTTACCTATCGCCAGGTGGATTATATCCAAAGCAAGAATCTTGGATACGACAGGGATAATCTTTTATATGTTCCAATTGAGGGAGAGCTTGCGAATAAATATATTTTATTTAAACAACAAGCAGCAGGAATACCCGGTGTATTGAATATCTCCAAGATGAGGAACTCACCTACTGTTATAGAGCATCACACAGGAAGTATAAGCTGGCCCGGTAAAGATCCAGATCTCACAGTATCATTCGCAGATGGCGTGGTTGGGTATGATTTTGTAAAAACCATGAAACTACAATTAAAAGAAGGCCGGGATTTTTCCGAAGAATTCGGTACAGATTCAGTTGGATTCCTATTGAATGAAACAGCTGTGAATAAGATGGGCCTGAATAATCCGATTGGAGAAACTGTAACATGGGGAAATCATCCCGGTAAGGTCATTGGTGTTTTGAAAGATTTCCATTTTAGTTCCATGCATCAATCCATTGAACCATTAATTCTTCGACTGGATGAAAACTGGAATTGGGGAACTATCCTCGTTCGTATGAAGGCAGGTAATACAAAAGAAGTTCTTTCAGGACTCGAAAAATTATGCGAAGCGATGAATCCAAAATTCCCTTTCACATATCAATTCTCAGACAGTGAATTTTCCAAATTGTATAAAAGCGAGGCGATAGTTAGCAAGCTTTCCAATTACTTCGCTTTTCTTGCCATATTTATTTCCTGTCTTGGTTTGTTTGGCCTGGCAACGTTCACGGCGGTGCAGCGCACAAAAGAAATTGGCGTAAGAAAGGTTCTTGGTGCATCAGTCGTGCAAATTACGGCAATGTTGTCCGGAAGCTTTGTAAAGCTTATTGTCATTGCCATGCTTATTGCATTTCCGGTTGCCTGGTATTTCATGAATAAATGGCTGGAGAATTTTGCATATAAAGTACATCTTGACTGGATCATTTTTTTTGTCGCGGGAACAGTCGCCGTACTGATCACCTTGTTGACGGTAAGCTACCAGGCAATCAAGGCTGCCATTGCAAACCCTGTGAAATCTTTACGAACAGAATAAATCACAAAGCTGTAAGGTTATAGCCTATAGCTAAAAGCTTTTTTTATGCTTAGAAATTATTTTAAAACAGCCTGGAGAAACTTAAAGAGAAACAAGGTATATACAGCTATTAATATTGCGGGGATTGCTATTGGCCTGGCGGCTTTCTGGCTAATTGCTTTATATGTTGGAGATGAATTGAGTTATGACCGTTTTTTTACAAATGCAAACAGAATTTACCGCGTTGCCGAACATGCTAATTGGGAAGGCGGCAGTTTGAATACTCCTTTAAGCGCACCGCCCCTTGCGCCTGCTTTAACTGCGAATTTTACTGAAGTCGAACAAGCCGCACGAATTGATATAGAAGGTGGTGGTGTAATAAAATATGGCGATAAGGTAATCAAGCAAAATGATATCTGTTTTTCAGATAATTCTTTCTTCAAAATATTTGATTATCAGTTTCTTATACGGCGATGCATCAACTGCTTTAATACAACCACAATCCGTTGTAATTACAGAAGGTCTTGCAAAGAAAATTTTTGGCGATGCTGCTGCTGCTCTTGATCAAACAATATATTTTGGACAATAACCAGCCAAATAAAATTACCGGTGTTATAAAAGATATGCCAAAAACTCCCATTTGCAGTTCAGCGGTATACGGTCATTTGGTGCTGCTTTGACAATAACAGTTGGAAAAATGTTTATCTCTATACATATATTATTTTAAAGAAGGGAGCCGATATAAAAGCATTTGAAAAAAAGCTGACTGCTTTTGGAATGAAAACAACTGCCAAGGAAATGGGTATTAAAGATTATCACATGGAGTTGCAGGCACTTGCTTCCATTCATTTACATTCTAATTTGGATTATGAATTCAGCAGCAACAGCAGCATTAGCAGGGTGTACATGTTCATTGCAATTGGTGCATTAATATTACTGATCGCATTGATCAACTACATGAATCTTATCAACTGCTCGTTCTGCAATTCGTGTAAAGGAAATTGGGATAAGAAAAGTAATTGGTTCATCAGCAAGCAACCTTGTTGGCTTATTTATTTCAGAAGCACTACTTGTAGCTTTCATTGCTGCTTTTATTGGAGTTTTGTTAGTACAGGTGAGCCTGCCCTTCTTCAACCAGTTATCAGGGAAGAATCTTATTATCTGGCGTTTTGGAACATTAAACACCATTGTATTTATTATTTTATTTGCATTGCTAACAGGCTTTCTCAGCGGCAGTTATCCTGCATTATTTCTTTCCCGTTTTAAAATGATCCCATCCCTAAAAGGCCAATTGGGAAACATGCAAGCAGGTGCATTGCTTCGGAAATCACTTGTAGTTTTCCAGTTTGTTATTGCTGTATTGTCTTATCAGCGGATCATATATTATTTACAAACAAATGCAGTATGTATCATAAAAAGATCTTGGCTTTAATAAAGAACAGGTACTTACATTTCATATTGATGATATAAAAGTACGCAGTGAAATATCTGCATTAAAACATGCATTATTGCAAAGTCCATTGATTGAAGGCGTTGCTGTTGCCGGCAACCCGATCGGTAACAATGATTTGGATGGAAATGGCTTTCGTTTTGAAAAGAATGGCGGTATGCAGCAATCATCGCAAATGGCAAAACAGCTATTTGTTGATGAAGATTTTTTGAAAACAATGGATGTTCATTTGCTTCAGGGAAGAAACTTTTCAAAAGATATGCAGACGGATAAAGTACGACGCAGTTCATCATTAATGAAACATTGATGAAAAAGCTTGGCTATACAAATGCTGTTGGGAAAAAAATGCAGTACCAGGCAAACCAGTTTACAGAAATAAGCCACAGAACAATTATAGGTGTGGTGAAAGACTTTCATGTTATTCACTGCAACATAAAATTGAGCCTATGGTAATGCTGTTGCCGCCAAGCTGTTAACGAACAGGACAATTTATATGTAAAACTTGCAAAAGGAAAAACAGCAGAAGGCATTAGCTTACCTTAAACATACTTATACAAATTTTGATAACAAGAACACAGCCGATTTTCATTTTCTTGATGAGAATTTTGCAAGGCAATATGCGGCAGAACAAAAGCAGGAACAACTATCTCTTGTATTTACCATTCTTAGCTTTCATTATTGCATGTCTCGGTTTACTTGGCCTTGTAATTTTTACAACAGTACAACGCACAAAAGAAATAGGCATAAGAAAAGTTTTAGGCGCTTCTGTAACTTCTGTTATCGTTATGCTGGGCAAAGATTTTATGCAAGTTAGTTGCCATTGCGACCATTATTGCGATTCCTGTTGCATGGTTTGCTATGAACAAATGGCTGCAGGATTTTGCATACAGAATAAATATACAATGGTGGATGTTTTTATTGCCGGGATTGATTGCAATATTTATTGCGTTGATGACTGTGTGTACGCAAGCTGCAAAAGCCGCGGTTGCAAATCCTGTGAAGAGTTTAAGAACGGAATAAAGAACCACGATGTATGGATTTAATAAGATCATTGGAAAAATAAATTTTAGATATTCAATTTCTCCCCTTTGCGCCGGCGCTGTCCCCGTGTCGCCGAAGCTTCAGCGAAGGCACAAGTTTTAGCGCAAGTGTTGGGGAGGTTAGGAGGGCTCATGTTCAAAAATTATTTTAAAACAGCATTCAGGAATTTGAGAAGAAACAAAATCTTCACATTCATTAATATCACGGGCCTGGCTGTGGGTATTGCAGTGTGTCTTGCCATTTTTCTCATTATACAATTTGAATTAAGCTTTGACAATTTTCATAAAAACAAAAGCAGGATCTACAGGATATTGACTGAAATACATAATGCCGATGGCATTCGTTACAATCGCGGCGTGCCCTTTCCTTTACCCATCGCTATGCACAACGATTTTCCTTCACTGAAATCATCGGCTGTTTATTCCGCGGGTGATGATCAAATAATAATACCAAATGAAACGAGTGGTGTTACTCTGAAAAAATTCAAGGAGGAGGACGGTGTGTTTTATGCTGAACCCACTTTCTTTGAAATCTTTGACTTTCCCCTGCTGGCAGGCGATTATAGGTCATTAAAAGATCCGAATACTGTGGTTATAACAAAAGAAATGGCGGAACGCTATTTTGGCGATTGGCACCAGGCTATCAACAGACCGATCAAAATAAATGGAAATAATTTTTTCGGGAAGAACAGTAATCTCTATAAAGTGACAGGAATACTGGGAACTATACCTGAAAACACCGATTTCCAGATCAAAATGGTTGCTTCTTACACTACTTTAAAAAACTTTACTTCCAGCACCGATTGGCAAAGTGTGGCAAACAATTATAGTTGTTATGTTTTGTTACCGAAAAATATCAGTGCTTTTTCTGTCAATCAGCAATTCAAATCGTTCATCAAAAAATATCTGAAGGACGATGCTTCAGGGCAACGAGAATATCTCCAGTCTTTATCACAGGTACATTATGATGAAGAGGCAGGGAATTTTCTTGGAAGAACCATTTCAAAAAAACTGATCAATGTGCTCTGGCTCATTGCAGGTTTTATTCTGTTAATTGCCTGCGTCAATTTCGTCAACCTGTCAACAGCCCAGGCCATTAACCGTGCTAAAGAAGTAGCTGTAAGAAAAGTACTGGGTGGAAACAGATCTCAACTACGGCTTCAATTCTTCAGTGAAACAACGATCATTACTTTCTTTGCCATTGCGCTGGCTGTAATTATCACCCTCGTCGCCCTTCCCTATTTAAATACTATTTTGAAATTGCCGGTTACGTTCGATGTGAAACACAATCCCGTTATTGTATTATTTCTTTCGGTCACAGCCTTGATCATTATACTCATGGCAGGTTTTTATCCCGCCATCGTATTATCCAGGTTCAATCCTGTTACGGCGTTAAAAAGCAAATTAGCTGCAGGGAAAACAAAAGGCGTTTCTCTTCGCCGTGGATTAGTCGTTTTTCAATTCATCGTAGCGCAGGCGCTGATCATTGGCACTTTGGTCATTGTAAAACAAATGGATTATTTCCACAACAGGCCCATGGGATTCGATAAACAGGCTATCGTGAATGTAGCATTTCCCGAAGACAGCGTGGCAAAAACGAAACTTGATTACCTCAAAAATAAATTGCTTGCTATTGACGGGGTAAGTTCAGTAAGTCTCAGTTATGCCAGCCCGGCCGATAATGGTAACTGGCGGTCCAACCTGCGTTTTGATCATGCTGAGAAAGAAACAGACTGGAACACTAACTTAAAATGGGCGGATGCAGATTATTTAAAAACTTACGGAATTCCATTGGTTGCAGGCCGTAATCTTTATCCTTCGGATACCGTAAGAGAATTTCTTGTAAGTGAAAATTTTGTAAAGCGGTTGGGCTTTATCAAGCCGGAAGATATTTTAAATAAAGAGATCGATCTGTGGGAAGGAGAAATGAAAGGGTCCATAGTAGGAGTAATGAAAGATTTTAATTCGCTGAATTTGCGCAAGGCAATAGAACCGGTATTGGCGACTACGCAAAAAGAATTTTATGCAAAGGCCGGTGTAAAAATGGAAACGGCAAAAATTCCTTCCGTATTGAAAAAAATAGAGAGCCTGTGGAATGAAGTGTATCCTGATTATGTGTATGAGCCAAAATTTCTCGATGCAAAGATCGAAAGTTTTTATTCCCAGGAAAACAGGCTTTCGCATTTATATAAAATTTTCGCAGCGCTTGCTATTTTCTTAAGCTGTCTTGGTCTTTACGGGCTCGCTTCTTTCATGGCTGTGCAAAAAACAAAAGAAGTAGGCATAAGAAAAGTGCTTGGTGCATCGGTAAGGAATATCATCGTGCTGTTCTCAAAGGAGTTTTTAATACTCATTGCTATTGCGTTCGTCATTGCAGCACCTTTTGCGTGGTATTATATGCATAGCTGGTTGCAGGATTTTGTGTACCGGGTCAGTGTTTCGTGGTGGATACTGCTACTGGGTGGAATTATCGCTGTGATCATCGCTATGATCACCATCGGGTTTCAATCTGTTAAAGCAGCACTTACAAACCCTGTGAAGAGTTTGAGAACGGAATAAAATCAGAACCGCGATTGACAAAATCAAATAGCTCTTTAGTTCAACAGTATTAATTAGCTGATGAGCACTTATTCAAAAGCTCATTAGAAATATTAAACACCCCCTTTAGGGAGACGGAGGGTTTATGCTTGAAAACTATCTCAAAACTGCCTTTAGAAATTTAGTTCGCCGGAAGAATTATACCATTATTAATATAGCTGGCTTAGCAGCAGGCATTGCTATCTGTCTTGTATTATTCCTGGTGATACGGTATGAAATGAGTTTTGATAATTATCACGAGAAAAAAGACAGGATCTATCGTGTGCTTACCGAGTATCATCATGCAGACTCACCCGATATTTTTTATGGCAAGGGAGTTCCTGCACCTTTACCTGTAGCCTTGAAAACGAATTTTCCGCAAGCAGAAAAAGTGGCCGTTATCTATTCAGAAGGAAACGACCAGGTACAGGTTTTGGATGATAACGGTCAGCCGGTGAAAAAATTCAAAGAAGAACATGGAGTATTTTTTACCGAACCCTCATTGTTTGACATATTTGATTTCAAATGGCTGGCAGGAAGCCCGGCTTCATTAAAAAATCTTAACTCGGCAGTCCTCACAAAAACAATAGCTGAAAAATATTTTGGCGACTGGCAGTTTGCTATTGGTAAAACAATTAAATGGAACAACCAGGATCCTTTAAAAATAACAGGCATTTTAGCAGACATCCCGGAGAATACCGATCTGCAATTTAAAGTTGTCATCACATTTGGCACTGGTTCTACTGCTCAGTATGCAAGATCCACAAACTGGGATGGAACGAATACCACTTATGGATGCTATGTTTTGCTACCGCGTAATATTACTGCAGCATCATTTAACACGCAGTTACGAGCTTTTGCAAAAAAAATGAAATCACCTGAGAATAAGGATAGTCACATCATACAACCGTTGAGTAAAATACACTACGATACGCACACAGGTGATTTTAGCAACAGGACCATAAGCCCTGCATTGCTCAGGGCATTGTGGATGATCGGGGCTTTCATCCTTCTGATAGCCTGTGTGAATTTTATAAATCTTTCTACTGCTCAGGCTGTTAATCGCTCAAAGGAAGTTGGCATAAGAAAAGTTTTAGGAAGTAACAAGGTCAATCTTAAATTCCAATTTATTACTGAAACATTCCTGATCGTTTTAATGTCCGTTTTCCTGGCGGTCATCATTGCCATTTTTGGAGTACCCTTTATCGGCAAAGTTTTGGCAAAGCCAATTTCATTTCACACAGCTGATTACCCGGCTATTGCTTTATTTCTTGTAGCATTAACTATTGTTGTTACGGCGCTGGCCGGTTTTTACCCCTCCATTGTGCTGTCAAGGTTTAACCCGATCACTGCCTTAAAAAATAAAGTAGCAGGCAAGGCTACAAAAGGAATTTCATTACGCAGGGGTCTTGTTGTTTTCCAGTTTGTCATTGCCCAGGCATTGATCATCGGCACACTGATCATAATAAAGCAAATGAATTATTTCACTCACCAGCCATTGGGCTTTGATAAAACAGCAATTGTAAATGTTCCTTTTCCCGGTGATAGTGTTGGTACGAGTAAGCTTGATTACCTGCGCACACAACTGGCGGACATCAAAAACATTCAAAGCGTAAGCTTCAGTTCAAACACACCTGTTGAAGATGATAATGATATGTGGAGCACGTTCAAATATGATCACGCCGAGAAAGAAACCGATTTCTATGCCATTACCAAGTTTGCGGATGATCAATTTCTGCCCACTTACAAATTGCCTCTTGTAGCAGGAAGAAATCTCCAGCCTTCTGACACAGCCAGGGAATTTTTAGTAAGCGAAATGCTTGTAAAAAACCTGGGAATTAAAAATCCACAGGACGTACTGAACAAAGAAATAAATCTGTGGGATGTTATGAATGGCCGGATAGTAGGTGTTGTGAAAGATTACAACAACCGGTCTTTCCGGCGTGATCTTGCTCCTGTTCTTATTACAACTTCAAAAAGGTTTTATAACCAGGCATCAATAAAATTCGCAACAGCAGATGTATCCCCTGCCATGCGATCAATTGAAAAGACCTGGGGCGGTACATTTCCTGAATTCGTTTTTGAGTATAAATTTCTCGATGATAAAATTGAGAGCTTTTACAAACAGGAGAACCAGTTATCAAGCCTGTATCAAATTTTTGCGGTCATCGCTATTTTTCTAAGTTGTCTTGGTCTGTACGGCCTTGCTTCGTTCATGGCTGTTCAAAGAATAAAAGAAGTTGGAATAAGAAAAGTGCTGGGAGCGTCAGTTGGTAGTGTAGTGTATCTTTTTTCAAAAGAATTTATCATACTGATCGGGATTGCTTTTGCCATCGCCACTCCTATTGCCTGGTACTTCATGCATAAATGGCTGCAGGATTATGTGTATCGGATCGATATAAGCTGGTGGCTATTTATTGCCGGCGGCGCAGCAGCTATCGCCATCGCATTGATAACTGTAAGCTTCCAGGCGATCAAAGCAGCAGTAGCGAACCCGGTGAAGAGCCTTCGCACGGAGTAGTGCTACGGCTCTTAAAAAGAGTTTGAGAACGGAATAGATACTAAAAAAATTTTATTATATGAATAAGATCATCGATTACAAATTCATTCTGCTCGGGGTATTCAGTTTTGTATACTCAACACAGGTTCATAGTCAGCAGCAGCCTCTGAAAAAGTTTGAAGGCTACTATCAGCTTACAAACGATACAAGCACCTATCTTCAAATTACTTCACAGGGAAATAATTTAATTCTCCATCAATTATGGGATGGCAAAGAAATAAATTTTGAACGAAAATCTGATTTGGAGTTTTTAAACGAGGAATATTCATTCCCTCTCAAATTCAGTAGCGATCAAAATGGCGTCATCACCCAGGTTACCGCATTTGACAGGGACGTATGGAACAAAGTAAAAAATTATAAACCTGTACTCAACACAGAGATCCATCTAAGTCCTGACCAACTGAAACCGTTTGAGGGAAAATATACATTTCAACGTGAAAAAGGTGAAGATTCTTACATACAACTTACTGCTGCCGCAGATCATATCACCCTCAAACAGCTATGGGACGGAAAAGAAATAAATTTTGTACCGAAATCAAACGTGGAGTTCTTTTGTAAAGAGCAATCATTTCCATTGAAATTTATTAAGGACGGAACCGGAAACGTAATACAGGTTCTTGCATTCAACAAAGATCTATGGCAAAGAGTAAAGTAATAACCGAGTTTGAGAACGGAATAATGAATGTCAGTGGTGTCCCGATAGCTATCGGGAGGTGAGTAGTGAGTTAAAATCAGACATCAAAAAATCATAAATCAGAAATATCCTTCTATGTTTAAAAATTATTTCAAAACCGCACTCAGAAGTCTGATCCGTAACAGGAACTATACTATTATCAACATTGCCGGGTTGGCTGTTGGTATCGCCGTTTGTATGATGATCTTTATCATTATACAATTTCAAACAAGCTTTGATGATTTTCATTCAAAGAAAGATCGCGTCTATCGCGTATTAACAGAGTCTCATCATGCAGACGCAGCAACTATTACTTACGCGAAAAATGTTCCTTTTCCAATGCCTGAAAATTTGAAAACAGCTTTTCCTCAACTGGAACAGGTAGCTCCGATTTATGCAAGCCACAATGATGAGTTACAGGTACTTGATGGTAACGGAGCGCCCGTAAAAAATTTTAAAGAGCAAAGCGGTGTATTTTATACATCACCTTCCTTCTTTAACATGTTTAATTTCCCGCTGCTAGCAGGTTCATACGAATCATTAAAAGACCCGAACAATGTATTGCTTACAAAAGAGATCGCAGAAACTTATTTCGGCGACTGGAAAACAGCAATCGGCAGAACCATTAAAATAACAGGATACTATAGCATGGGTGCAGGATTGTTCCAGTTCCCGGCAACAGCGCTGAAAGTTTCAGGCATTCTCGCAACAATACCGGCAAATACAGACTTTCAGCTAAAATTGGTGGTTGCCTGGGGAACAGATTTTACAGGAGATAAAGAATACGGATTTCAACAACCCCAGTGGAATCAATCAGCGCCTGATTTTGGTTGTTATGTCTTGTTGCCGCCGAATATTTCTGTTGACAATTTTAATCAACAATTAAGCGCATACGCACGAAAGGTACAATCTGCCGACAACAAGGATAGCTATATTGTCCAACCATTAAGCGCTGTGCATTACGATGCCAAAGCAGGCAATTACAGCAACAAAATAATCAGCCACCGCCTGATCAATGTATTGTGGCTGATTGCGGCATTCATACTGTTAATCGCCTGCGTAAACTTTATCAACCTATCCACTGCACAAGCTGTTAACCGGGCAAAGGAAGTTGGCGTACGAAAAGTTTTGGGAAGTAATAAATCTCAATTGCAGATCCAGTTCATCGTTGAAACATTTTTGATAGTTACAATTGCTGTAATACTTGCAGCAGTGATTACACTTCTTGCATTGCCCTATGTAAATCAATTGTTAGAACTTTCGCTTTCATTGAACATACTAACCAATCCTGCCATTATTTTATTTCTTTTGGCTGTAACAATGGCTGTAACCGTCCTTGCCGGTTTTTATCCTTCCATTGTTTTGTCACGTTTCAATCCTGTTAATGCTTTAAAGAGTAAACTCACAGCAAATACCTCAAAGGGAATTTCATTAAGACGAGGGTTGGTAGTGTTCCAGTTCATCATTGCACAGGCATTGATCATCGGAACACTCGTCATTGTAACGCAAATGAATTATTTTATGGATCAACCGCTGGGCTTCGATAAAGATGCCATTGTAAACGTTCCTTATCGCCCGGATCGTACTGGTAGCAAGCTGACGGATTATTTAAAGCAGCAGTTATTATCAAACGGTGTGCAGGCAGTAAGCTTCTGTTCCAACACCCCGGTTGAAGATGGTAATAATATGTTTACCTCATTCAAATTTGACCATGCAATAAAGGATGAAGATTTCCAGGCTATTGTCAAATTCGCCGACAATGACTATGTGCCGACTTATAAATTACAATTGGTAGCCGGAAGAAATTTGCAACCTTCCGGTCCTACAACAGAATTTTTAGTGAATGAATCGTTCGTGAAAAGTTTAGGACTTAAAAAACCGGAAGACATATTGAACAAGGAAATAAGTATAATGGGTGGCCTGATAAAATGTCCTGTTGTGGGTGTATTGAAAGATTTTAATGACAGGTCTTTGCGCCAGGACCTGGCGCCATTGCTTATTGCCACAAACGTTACCATGTACCGCCAGGCTTCCATAAAACTGGCAACGACAAACATTTCTTCTACCATGCAATCTGTTAAAAAAATCTGGGAGCAAACATTTCCCGATTATGTTTATGAATACAGGTTCCTGGATGACAAAATCGCAGGTTTTTACAAACAGGAAACCCAGTTATCGCAGTTGTATAAAATTTTTGCAGCCATCGCGATATTCCTTAGCTGTCTTGGGTTGTATGGTTTAGCCTCATTCATGGCAGTGCAGAGAATAAAAGAAGTGGGCATTCGAAAAGTGCTTGGCGCAACAGCTGGCAATATCGTTTACCTGTTCTCAAAAGAGTTCATCATACTTATTTCAATTGCATTTTTAATTGCCACGCCTCTTGCATGGTATTTCATGAATAAATGGTTGCAAGATTATGCTTATCGCATCAACATCAGTTGGTGGTTATTTGCTGCAGGCGGGCTTGCTGCAATAATTATTGCATTGGCAACGATCAGTTTCCAGGCAATAAAGGCTGCAATTGCAAACCCGGTGAAGAGCCTTCGCACTGAGTAGTGCTATGGCTCTTAAAAAGAGTTTGAGAACAGAATAAGCAAGCTATGAGCTGCGAGCCATGAGCTCACAGCTGACAGCTCACAGCTAAAAGCTAAAACTGGCATCACATGTAGAAGGCAAAATTTATAGTCCATTTAAAAGAACTTTATGCTGTACTACAATTTAAAATTGGCTTTTCGAAACCTGTCTCGTCACAAAACGTTTTCCTTTATCAACATTATCGGTCTTTCGATCGGCCTAGCCAGCTGTATCATGATCGGATTGTACGCCTTTAATGAATTATCATTTGACAAGTTCAACACTCATCACAGCCAGATCTATCGCCTCGATAAAATAACCAACGAAAAAGGCAAAGAAGGATATAAAGATGCCGTCACACCCGGCGCGCTTGCAGATGAGCTGCCAAAACAAATTCCCGAAGTGGCTGCAGCAACACGGTTCAGACCATGGTTCACTGAAATGTTGGTAAGCTATGATAGCATACATATTAAATTGGATGATGTAGTTTACACGGACGCTGGTTTTTTACAGGTGTTTGATTTTCCAGTGAAAGAAGGCGACCGAAAAACGGCGTTGGCCGAGCCAAACACGGTTGTGATCACCGAATCAACCGCAAAAAAATATTTTAAAAATGAAGACGCCGTCGGGAAAACATTGATGACGCTCAATAATATTCCCGTAAAAATAACTGCGATCGCGAGGGATGTTCCGTCTCAATCCTCTTTGCAATTTACCATGCTCATTTCATGGGGGACGGTGGTTGCCAACAAAGATTATTTTTTCTGGATGAATAACCAGACAACAAATGTTGTTTACAGTTTTGTCCAATTAAAGGAAAATTCCAATGCAGAAAAGGCAGGAGAAAAGATCTCCGCTCTTGAACACAAGTACCGCGATGAAAAGGAATTTGCGTACAGGATCTTCCTTCAGCCCCTTGATGATATTCACCTGCACTCGTCAGACATTCAGTATGCCGAACAATTTCACACAAACAGCGCCAAGATCGTTTATACCCTTCTCATCATTGCTGCGTTCATTTTATTGATAGGCTGTTTCAATTTCATCAACCTTACCACAGCAGGCGCATTGGGCCGGGCGAAAGAAACCGGCGTACAAAAAGTGCTGGGTGCAAACCAATGGCAATTGGTAAGAAAATTTTTTGGCGAGTCCTTTCTCCTTTGTTTGATGTCACTCGCAATTGCTGTATTCTTTGTAATGATCATATTGCCATTCTTTAATCAGCTGACTAATGCGAACCTGCAAACCTCATTGTTGTTACAATGGAATGTAGTATTGAGTTTATCGGCATTATTGGTGACCATCAGCATCATTGCCGGATTGTATCCTGCTATATTTCTTTCACGATTCAGATCAACAGATGTTTTCAGAAACGTTACCAGGGCAGGCAAGAATAATTGGCTACGTCAATCTATGGTCACCACCCAATTTGCCATGTCAATTCTTCTGATCATTGCAACTATTGTCGTGAACAAGCAAACAAATTTTCTTGTTTCAAAAGATCTTGGTTTCAATACGGACAGGGTTGCTGTCATCCAGCTTGCCAATACGAATCTCGAGATGAAGCACAAGTCGGCTGCATTCATTTCTGCATTAAAACAAAATGCAGGCGTTGTTTCAGTCTCTGCAAGCAATCGCGTCCCCGGACAGAGCTTCAATGGCTATGGAATTGTACCCGAGGGCCATACACTCGATGAACACCTGCTTGCCAATGTTCTTGAAACAGATGCTGATTTTGCTTCTGCCTATAATATTAAATTATCACAGGGAAGATTCTTCGATCCGAAGCTCACGACCGATACCGCCAATTCAATTGTGATCAATGAAGCCATGGCTCAATACCTGGGTTGGAAGGACCCCGTAGGAAAAAAGCTGGAAATTTATGAAGCAAGAAAAGGATCGATCATTGGTGTGATGAAAGACTTCAACTTTGCATCCCTTCGTGAGAAGATCCAACCGCTCGCCATTATACTCAATGATAATCCCTCTTTACGTTTCGATAAAATTGAAAGCCGGTGCGACCCAAACCACTCTCAGCGCCATTCAAAAACAGTGGAAACAGTTTGATGATGAGTTCCCCTTCGATTATTTTTTTATGGATGAACAGTTGAATAAGTTTTACCAGTCAGATCAGCGATTGCTTAACGTGATCACTATTTTTGCAACGCTTGCCATTATTATTGCCTGCATTGGTTTGTTTGGTTTAAGTATTTACACGGCCAAACAACGCACCAAAGAAATAGGTATCCGTAAGGTGCTTGGAGCCTCTGTGACTGGCGTTGTCAGATTATTATCAAAGGATTTTATAAAACTGGTTGGCATTGCTATTCTCATCGCCTCACCTGTTGCATGGTGGGCGGGGAATAAGTGGTTGCAGGATTTTGCGTATCGCATAAGTATTGGTTGGTGGGTCTTTGCTTCGGCAGGAGCTATTGCATTGCTGATCGCAATGTTCACCGTTAGTTTCCAGGCGATAAAAGCAGCCATTGCAAATCCTGTGAAGAGTTTGAGAACAGAATAAGGCCTCCCCAACCCCTCCAAAGGAGGGGCTTTTGGGAAGCTCAAAATATAAAGGAACATTGAATCTATTATTAACTTAATTCCTCCTCTTCGGGGAGGTTAGGAGGGGCCCATGATAAAAAATTATCTAAAAACCGCATTCAGGAACCTAACGAAGAATAAAGCATTCTCCCTGATCAATATCATGGGACTTGCATTGGGATTAGCCTGCAGCCTTTTGATCATGCTATGGGTAAAAGATGAGTACAATATAGATGCATTCCACAAGAATGGATCACAATTGTACAGCGTATATGAACGTCAGAACCACGACGGGCAATGGTCTGCTTTTCATGGCTCGCCCGGTATCATGGCCGATGAAATGAAACGTGTATTGCCCGAAGTACAGTATGCTACAAATTTTGCATGGAATGAACTAAATACTTTTGAAGCAAATAACAAGATCTTAAAACAAAACGGTAACCATGCGGGGCAGGATTTCTTTAAGATGTTTTCCTATCCATTGCTCGAGGGTAATCCAATAACAGCATTGCAAGCTCCGTCGGACATTGCCATTTCAAAAAAGATGGCAGAGGATTTTTTTGGGTCACCGGCGGAAGCAATTGGCAAAACAATCCGTTGCCAAAACAAAACCGATTTCAAAATAACTGCGGTGTTTCATGACGTTCCGCAAAACAGTACTGCAAAATTTGATTACATCCTTAACTGGCAGTCATTCCTGGAAAACAATTCCTGGGCAAAGGATTGGACGAATAATGGGCCTGCATGTTATATCATGCTCCGCAAGGATGCGGACCCAAAAGCGTTTGGGGCTAAGATCGTACGGTTCCTCGACAAATACAATAAAGAACAAACCCCTAACAATTACATCAGGCTTGGCATTGAACGCTATGGTGACGTTTACCTGCACTCCAACTTTGACAAGAACGGAAATATCTCAGGAGGAAGGATCCAGTATGTGCGGTTGTTCAGTATTGTTGCTGTATTCATTTTATTGATCGCCTGCATCAACTTTATGAATCTCACCACTGCCCGTTCTGTAAAACGTGCGAAAGAAATCGGTATTAGAAAAGTTGTAGGTGCAATACGCTATGCGTTAATACGCCAATTTTTGGGTGAAGCATTGGTAACCGTAATGTTATCGGTAATCGTTGCGTTGCTGGTCACGATGGTGGTGCTGCCCCGGTTCAACCAGTTCACAGGTAAGCATATCTCGATCCCGGTTTCCAATCCATTATTCTGGTTAAGTATTGCAGGATTGTTATTAGTAACAGGATTTATTTCGGGCAGTTACCCGGCATTGTATTTATCATCATTCAAACCTGTTCGTGTTTTAAAGGGTTTACCAAAATTTTCAAAAACCGCATTATGGTTCAGGAAGGGTTTGGTTGTATTTCAGTTCATGCTTTCGATCATCCTTATCATAGGAACAATAGTTGTAAAAGAGCAGGTACGCTATATTCAAACAATGAACCTTGGTTATGACAGGGAGAATCTTATTTACCTTCCGCTGGAAGGTGATCTGTCGGGCAAGTATGAGCTGTTTAAGAACCAGGTGCAGAATATGGCTGGTATACAGGGTGTCACCCGCATGACGCAAAATCCTACACAGATCGAAAATGGAACAGGTGGCGTTGATTGGGAAGGAAAAAACCCGGCCTCCGGGATTGAATTTACGTGGTCAATGGTGGGATATGATTTTGCGAGAACATTGCATACTCAATTGATCCAGGGCAGGGATTTCTCAAAGGATTTTCCGACAGATTCGGTTGGATATATTCTTAAATGAAACGGCATTAAAAATAACGGGATATAAGAACCCGATCGGAAAACCATTTACGTTCTGGGATAAGAAAGGAACAATAATCGGCGTGCTGAAAGATTTTCACTTCAATTCGGTGCATACGCCCATCAATCCATTGGTGCTTAGTTTGGGGGAAGATATTACATGGGGTGAAGCACTGGTAAGAACAAAAGCCGGTCAAACTAAACAAGCCCTGGCGAGTCTTGAAAAAGTTTGCAAAGAGCTCAATCCGAAATTTCCGTTCACCTATAAATTCTCTGATGAAGAATACCAGAACTTATATGCAAGCGAGCAAGTGGTGAATCAGTTGTCGAATTATTTTTCAGTCCTTGCCATTTTCATTTCATGTCTTGGTTTGCTGGGTTTGGTCATGTTTAGTGCAGAACAACGAACCAAAGAATTTGGAATAAGGAAAGTGCTGGGTGCAAGCCCGGGAATTTTATTCAGCTTGCTTTCCAGGGAGTTCTTACTCCTTGTTCTCATAGCCCTGGCAATTGCTTCTCCCATTGCATGGATCGCCATGAATAAATGGTTGCAGGATTATCAATACAGGATAGATATTACCTGGAGCATATTCGTGGTTGCAGGATTGTTTGCGCTGATCATTGCGCTGCTGACTGTGAGTTTCCAGGCAATAAAATCATCGGTCGCAAACCCTGTGAAGAGCTTGAGGACAGAATAAAGAACCATGATTTATGGGATTGAAAGGATTATTAGGAAAATTTTTATTCGCAGGATTCGCGTTGTTCTTTGTTCAACTTTGTGCCTTAGCGCCTTTGTGGTTAAAACTTCCACCGGACCTATTAATGCCACGAAGGCACTAAGACACTAAGGTTCACCAAGACTTTGTGCTCCTTCGTGTCTTCGCGTCTTTGTGGTTTAAAAAGACGAACAGGGTTTTGAAAGATGAAGTGTCCAAAGGACTCCTTCGGAGAGTGACACAACAGGCGATGAATAGAATTAATAATGTCGGCTAAATAAATTTTATAAATAAAATAAAAAAAGAACCAATGAAAAAGTATCTGTTATTTTTTTTGATCGCCGTTTTACAGTTATCACTAAACGCGCAAAAGTCAGGCAAACCGTTCATGACAAAATCATTAAGCAATGAATCTATTAAGGATGTGGAAGTAGAAACATCTGGAGGCAGTATCTCCGTTTCCGGGGTAGCTGTTACGGAAGCACGGGTTGAAGTATATATCACGTCAAACAACAACAAAGAGCTTACTAACGAAGAGATACAGCAAAGGCTGAACGACAAATACAATCTGGATGTTTCGGTTGCAAACAACAAACTGACCGCGATTGCAAGACAGAAAGAAAAAATAAATGACTGGAAAAAAGCGCTGAACATTTCTTTCAAAGTATTTGTTCCAAAGAACGTTTCTACTGATCTGTCCACAAGCGGTGGGAGTATCAGCTTAAATAATTTATCAGGCCAATTGAAATTTTCAACCAGTGGGGGCAGCCTGGATCTTGACAATGTAAGTGGCAATGTTGATGGAAGAACCAGCGGAGGCAGTATCGATCTCAGAAATTCAAAGGATGATATTGAACTTTCAACGAGCGGGGGAAGCATCGACGCAAAAAACTGCGAGGGGAAATTGAGACTTTCCACTTCCGGCGGCTCGCTTGACCTGAAAGATCTGAAAGGTGATATAAGAGCAACTACCAGTGGCGGAGGCATTCACGGGAGCGATATTGAAGGTGAGTTGATCGCACATACTTCCGGGGGAAGCATTCATTTCAACGACCTTGCGTGCAGTCTTGAAACGTCAACCAGTGGCGGCAATATTGCTGTGTCAATGAAAGCACTCGGAAAGTATATTAAGATCAGTAATTCAGCTGGCAATATTGATCTAACACTTCCTAAAGATAAAGGACTTGACCTGGATCTTTCTGCCAGTAAAATAAAAACAGATCAGCTTAGCAATTTCAACGGCAAAATGGATGATGATAATGTAAATGGAAAATTGAATGGAGGTGGAGTGCCGGTAAGAGTCGATGCCGGAAGCGGAAAAATTTCTTTGAGTTTGCGATAAATATCGTGAGACGTCAAACGTGAGACGTGAGACGTGAATTGTAGATACAAATTTTAAAGATAAAAATCCCTCCCCTTCGGGGAGGTTAGGAGGGGCCTATGATCAAAAATTATTTCAAAATTGCGTGGAGAAACCTGGTAAAAAATAAGATCTATTCATTTATCAATGTTGCCGGCCTGGCTACAGGAATGGCTGTGGCAATGATCATTGCCCTGTGGATATATGATGAGGTTTCAGCGAATAAGCATTTTAAAAACTATAGTACACTTTACCAGGTAATGATGCACCAGACCTTTGATGGAAAGCGAGGCACGCAGCAGGCTTTGCCTTTCCCCCTGGGCGAGGAACTGAAAGCTAAGTACCCTGACTTCAAAGGAGTGGCCATGTGTGATTGGGGGAATAATCATTCCCTGATCTATGGAGATAAAAAAATCAGTAAGTACGGACATTTTATTGGTGAAGAAGCAGTCAATATGTTTTCATTGAACATACTCAATGGCGACAAAAATCCTTTGCATGAGCCTTACTCGATTGTGCTGACTGATGAAACAGCCAAAATACTTTTCGGAACGGAGAACCCGGTTGGTAAAATAGTAAAGATGGACAATGCAACCAATTTGAAGGTTACGGCAATAGTTCCGAAACAGCCTAAAAGCAGTTCACTCAGCTTTGACTACCTGATCCCTTTTCAATTGGAAGAAATCCTCTACTCTTATATCAAACAATATCACAAAACAAATTGGGGGAACAATTCCTGGCAGACTTTTGTACAATTGAATGACAATGCGAGATGCAAAGACGATAAATGCCAAGATAAAAAATGTAGTGCTGTCGCACTTCACCGATGAGAATATGTTGAAGAGTGTAATTCCTGAAGTTTTCATTCATCCCATGGCAAAATGGCGTTTGTACAGTGACTTTGAGAATGGCAAAAACACCGGGGGTTTTATTAAGTATGTGAGGATGTTCGGGATCTTAGGACTTATCGTTCTCATAATTGCCTGTATAAATTTTATGAATTTAAGTACTGCCCGTTCGGAAAAAAGAGCAAAAGAAGTGGGTGTCCGAAAAGCGGTTGGTTCAGGAAGAAAGCAACTCATCAGGCAATTCCTGAGTGAATCAATGCTGATCTCTGCATTGGCATTCTTGTTTGCATTATTACTGGTAGCAATCGCCTTACCATACTTCAATAAACTTACAGACAAGGCAATGAGTTTACAGATAGCAAATCCTTTGTTTTGGGGAATCATGATTGCATTCACTGTCGTTACAGGTCTGTTGGCGGGTAGTTACCCTGCATTTTATCTTTCTTCGTTCAACCCGGTGCGTGTGCTTAAAGGCAACCTGAAAGCAGGCAGGAGCAGTTCCCTACCGCGCAAGATTTTGGTTGTCGTGCAGTTTGCGAGTTCAGTGATATTAATGATCGGGACAACTATCATTTACCAGCAAATACAACATGGTAAAGACCGGCCTATCGGTTTTAACAATAAAGGATTGATCTCAGTAAACTGGTCGGATGATATTGCTAAACATTATGCGGCGCTTAAGCAGGAGCTGTTGAGTTCGGGTGCTGCATTTTCAGTTTCTCAAAGTAATTCTCCTCCATCACAAATATATAGCAACAACAATGGCTGGGAATGGAAGAATAGTTTGCCGGTAGAAAAATCAGTTATATTCTCAACCATTACGACTGAATATGATTACACAAAAACTTTGGGAATTAAGATCATTGAAGGCAGAGACTTCTCAAGAGATTTTGCAGACTCAAATGCAGTTATACTGAACCAAGCCGCGGTAAAACGCATGGGACTTAAACAACCCGTTGGAGAAATGCTGAAATGGAACGACCGGCCTATGGTTGTCATCGGAGTAATACCTGATATACAAATGGAGTCGCCTTTTCGACCGATCTCACCTTTGACGATCATATTTAATAAGGACTGGGTAAGCTATGTAGACGTGCGCATAAACCCAAACATGTCGGCATCAAAAGCGATCAGCCTCATGAAACCCATTTTTGATAAATACAACCCGGCCTTTCCTTTCGAATATCAATTTGCAGATGAGCAATACGCTAAGAAATTTAATTATGAAGAACTGGTAGGACACCTTGCAGCGATCATCGCCGTACTGGCCATTTTCATTTCGTGCCTTGGACTTTTTGGATTGGCTTCGTTTACGGCGGAACAACGCGTTAAAGAGATCGGCGTACGAAAAGTGCTTGGGGCAAGCGTTTTCAATTTGTGGAAATTGCTTTCAAAGGATTTTGTCATCCTGGTTTTGATTGCTTGTGCCATAGCTACTCCTATTGCCTGGTACTCTATGAATGAATGGCTGAAAAATTATCAATATAAGATCAGTATTGGTTTCGGAGTTTTTATTCTTATTGTCGCGTTATCTATTGCTATTACATTAATAACGGTAAGTTTCCAATCGATAAAAGCGGCCCTCTCGAATCCTGTGAAATCGCTACGAACAGAATGAACAAGCTGCGGGCTATGAGCCATGAGCTCGTAGCTCCTAGCTTACAGCTCACAGCTAAACGCTAAAAGCTTCTTTTATGATCAAAAATTATTTTAAGATCGCCTTTCGGAATCTTTTGCGATACAAAGGATTTTCATTCATCAATATTTTTGGTCTTGCCACGGGAATGGCCTGCAGCCTGCTGATCTTTCTATTTGTAAAAGACGAAATCAGCTATGACCGGTTTCATAAAAATGCGGAGAACATTTACCGCGTAGTAAAAGATTTTGTGAATGATGATGGCAGCCGGCTACCGGATGCTACTACGCCTCCTGGCCTTGCTCCCGCCATGCAAAGAGATATCCCCGGAGTGGCTCACGTAACAAGGGTATTTCCCAACTGGGGAGGTAATTTTCTGATCAAATATGGCGACAAAAAAATAACCGAAGAAAAACTGTACAGGGTTGACAGTAGTTTTTTTGATGTTTTTACTTTTCCGTTTATTCATGGCAATGCGAAAGATGCTTTTAAGGACATCAATTCTATCGTGATCACAGAATCAGCTGCCAAAAGATATTTTGGCAACGAGGATCCAATGGGAAAAACGCTGCAAGTAGATCAGTTAGGAGACATGATGGTGAAGGGAGTATTGAAAGATGTTCCTTATAATTCACATTTTCATTTTGACTTTTTGATATCCACCAGGAAATTTTCAGGTAATATCGATGCGAACTGGGGATGGTATAATTTTTATACTTATGTAAAACTAAATTCCCCGGCTAACATTGCCGCCCTCGACAAGAAAATAGAAGGGCTCTACAAACGTAATGATGAAGAAGGTAAGAATATTTTTTACGTTCAACCTTTAACGGGAATTCATTTATCCTCCAATCTCAAATGGGAATTAGAACCAAACAGTGATAAGCTGTATGTGTATGTATTTACCATCATTGCCATTTTCATTATTCTAATTGCGGGCATTAATTATGTCAATCTTTCAACAGCAAAGGCCTCATGTAAGAGCAAAGGAAGTTGGCGTCAGGAAGGTTGCTGGTGCATTTCGTTCTTCATTGGTGAATCAATTTTTAATTGAATCGATCATTACCTGTCTTATTGCTGCTGCTCTGGCCATAATAATTGCTCAATTATTATTACCCGTTGTCAATGGCTTAACCTTAAAGCACCTGACAGTTATCGGGAATCCTTCTGTACTTGTATATATGATCGTGGCTGCGCTGTTTCTTGGAATTGTTGCCGGTTTCTTCCCGGCTGTTTATCTTTCATCGTTCAAACCGATACTCGTTTTAAAGGGATTAAAGTTTTCTGAAAAGGGGACCTTGAATCTGCGCAAGGCACTGGTAATTGTTCAATTCACTATTTCCACTGTATTGATCATTGGTGCGTTGATCATTTCACAGCAAATGCATTTTATCCAGTCGGCAAAACTGGGTTTGAATAAAGACCAGGTTGTTGTGGTGAAGAATGCGGGCTTTTTATCAAGGACTGACAGGGATGCATTTAAAAATTCGGTATTGCAAATTCCGGGGGCCAAAAAAATCGCTATGTCAATGGCGTTGTTGGTGGGCAAAACTGGACAAATGGAATGAGGCTGAAGGGGTCTCAGAATTCTCAATTGATGAATTTTCTTTCGGTGAGTTATGATTTTTTGGATGTGCTGGGAATACAGATAAAAGAGGGCAGAAATTTTTCGTCAACATTTCCCGCTGATACTATGAACAATGGAATTCCCAAAGGCCCTCTTGATCAAAATATCGGCGGTACCATATTAAATGAAACGGCGGTCAAAGATCTCGGTATTCCCGAACCCGCCGTAGGCAAGCAAGTCCTTTGGGGTAGTGATGGTGATACGATGTACTATGTTACTGTAGTTGGGGTCGCAAAGGATTTTCATTTCACTTCACTTCGCAACCAGATAAAACCCTTTGCCTTTGTCAATATACCCCAACGAGTAGCCAATTTCACTATTAAATTGTCAACTGATAATATTAAGCAAAGCCTGGCACAATTAGAAAATACATGGAAGAAGTTTTCAGCAGACCGCCCGTTTGAATATAATTTTTTGGATGAGACCTATGCGGGTCTTTATCAATCCGAGAGCCGCTTTCAAAAAGTGTTTATCAGTCTTGTTGTACTTGGGATCATCATTGCCTGCCTTGGATTGTTTGGCCTTGCCACATTTGCTGCACAACAGCGGGTAAAAGAGATCGGCATTCGCAAAGTATTGGGGGCATCAGTAAGTAACCTTATCGGTTTGCTTTCAAAAGATTTTCTGAAGCTGGTGATCATTGCATTGATCGTTGCCGTCCCTGTTGCCTGGTTTGCGATGAACAAATGGCTGCAGGACTTCGCCTACAGAATTAATATTCACTGGTGGGTGTTTCTGATCGCTGCAATCATTACCGTCTTCATTGCCTGGATCACGATCAGTGCACAGGCATTTAGGACAGCGGCGGCTAACCCTATTAAATCTTTACGAACGGAGTGAACCGATAATAATAATTATTAATTAATAATTATTAAAAACAGACTTAAATTTCATGATCAGAAATCATCTAAAAATTGCCTTTCGCAATTTATTTAAGCGCAAAGGTTATGCGCTGTTGAATATACTGGGACTAGCCATTGGCATTGCCTGCTGCATATTGATCTTTCAGTATGTTGCTTATGAAAGAAGCTATGATAGTTTCCCTGAAAAAGCAGATCAGATTGTTCGATTGCGGCTGGATTCATACCAGCAGGGAAAACTTGCATGGCAGTCCGCAACTTCGTACCCCGCGTTCGGACCCACGCTAAAAAAAGATTTCCCGGAAGTGGAAGATTATTGCCGGCTGATCGATGCAGATCTCCTGTTAAGTAATGAAGAGCGAAATGTAAAATTCTACGAAGAAAAAGGATACTATGCTGACCCTTCCTTTCTTTCCATGTTCAATTTGCAGTTAATAAAAGGTAACCCAAAGACGGCGCTGAATGCACCTGGGAAAATTTTGCTCTCGGAAAAAACCGCAAAGAAATATTTTGGCAATGATGAAGCAATGGGCAAACGATTGGTTTACCGGGACGCTGAATACACAACAGCCTTTGAAGTAACCGGTATATTCAAAGAATTCCCGTCCAATTCCCATCTCATCATCAATCATCTCGTCTCGTATAGCTCATTAGGCAGCAGGCTCCGCCAGGAGGGCGATACAACCAATGCAACCGAAACAAATTTTGGATGGTATGATTTCTATACTTACCTGCAAATGAAACAGGGAACCGATCTTAAAAAATTTGAATCCAAGCTCCCTGCGTATTGTGATAAATACATTAACAGCGGGGATTGGCAAAAAAAGAATAATGTCCGTGATGAACTTTATGTTATTCCATTAAGGGATATTCATCTTTATTCCAACTTTAACCAGGAAGCAGAAGTAAATGGCAATGGACAATCAGTTGCCTTTTTGTTCCTGATCTCCTTCCTTATCATTGGCATTGCCTGGATCAATTATATCAATCTCGCAACGGCCCGGTCACTGGAACGTGCACGGGAAGTAGGGATACGAAAAGTTGCGGGCGCAATAAGAAAAGACCTTATCATTCAATTCATGGTTGAAAGTTTTATGCTCAATTTGGTAGCTCTGATCGTAGCCGGTATCATCGTCTTTGTCCTGACGCCCTGGTTCAATCAATTGACGGAAGGGACAGGCACCACAGGTTTTATTTTCTCAAAGTATTGGATGTTGTTTTTGATAATGTTTCTTGGCAGGAAGTATTTTATCCGGCCTCTACCCTGCCTTTGTATTGTCGGGCTTTAAGCCGGTGGCTGTTTTAAAAGGTTTATTCAAGAACACGGCGAGTGGGTATTTACTCAGAAAGGGACTTATCATCATGCAATTTGCAACTTCAGTGGTGTTGATCGCTGGCACCATCATCGTATTTCAGCAGGTAAATTATATGCGCAACCAAAGTTTGGGTGTTAATATCAACCAGACACTTGTCGTCGACGGAGCGCAGTCTCTTCCCGATTCACTGTATCAAAACGTTTTCCAGCCATTCAAAACGGCTCTGTTACAACTACCCGGAATACAAACCGCTTCTTCCTCCACCAGCGTCATGGGAAAAGAGATCTATTGGACCAATGGCAGTAAAAAGTTAACTCCAGAAGCAAAGAATGTTACACTATATAATATAGGTGTCGATTATGATTTTCTTCCTTCTTTTGACCTCAAGTTAAAGGCCGGGAGAAATTTTTCAAAAGATTTTCCCACGGATGAAAAAGGGGTGCTGCTGAACGAATCGGCAGCGAAGCTGCTTGGATTTGAAGATTTCAACAAAGCCATCAATGAAAAATTCTTCTCGGCAGGTGATACGGTGACGTTGGTCGGTATTGTAAATAACTATCATCACCAGGGATTACAAAAGGCTATTGATCCCATGATCTTTCGTCTAAGGCCAAATGCAAGGCAAGCCTATTCATTAAAGATCAAAACATCGAATTTACCCGCGACGATTGCTTCAGTACAAAAAACCTGGAACAAATTTTTTCCCGCTGACCCATTCAATTATTATTTCCTCGATGAACTTTTTGATCAACAGTATAAGGCTGATCAGCGTTTTGGAAAGATCTTTGGATTGTTCGCTTTTCTTGCTATTATCATTGCCTGTTTTGGGTTACTGGGTTTGTCTGCCTATAATGTTTTGCAACGCACAAAAGAAATAGGTATACGTAAAGTCCTCGGTGCATCCGTACAAAATGTTCTTTATATCCTTTCAAAAGATTTTATCACACTTGTCCTGATAGCGTTCATCATTGCAGTCCCGGTAACATGGTTTATCATGCACAACTGGTTGCAGGACTTTGCTTACAGGATCGGTATACAAATATGGGTTTTTGTGATTGCCGGAGTACTGGCCATATTGATCGCCTTGCTGACGATCGGTATCCAGGCTCTTAGGGCAGCTGTCGCTAACCCGGTAAAGAGTTTAAGGACGGAGTAAAGAGCCTCCCCAAACCCCTCCGGAGGAGGGGCTTAGTAAATGGCTCATAAATATGAACAACGTTAAAATTAAATCGCACTTTAAAACCCTCCCCCTTCGGGGGAGATGGAGGGGGGCTTCTATGTTTAAAAACTATTTGAAAATTTCACTGCGCTATCTATTGCGGTACAAAACGTACACCGCTATCAATGTTTTAGGACTAGCCGTTGGCATTACATGCTGCGTGCTTATCATGCTGTTTGTAAGAAGCGAATTTAGCTATGATCACTTCCATACAAAAGCAGATCGCATCTACAGGATGTGGCAGGACGAAAAATTCCAGGGACAGGAATTAAAAAACACAATTACCTCGATCCCGATGGGGCCTGCCATGCAAAGTAGTTTTCCCGAAGTGGAGGCCATGTGCCGTATTTTCTCTTCAAATACTCTCATAAAGGTCAATAACAATTCCTTTAATGAGAGTTACACCATGGTGGATTCCACCTTGTTCGGAATTTTTGATTTTAAACTGATCCAGGGTAACCGCGCTGATCCATTCCCCACCAGCAATTCGGTGATCGTTACTCCGAAAATTGCAAAAAAATATTTTGGCAATGCTGACCCGATGGGTAAAAGTTTTGAGATACAGCTGGGAGATACAAAACAGTTGTTTACGATTGCAGGCATAGCGGCGCAGGCACCTGAAGAATCAAGCATTAAATATGATATACTGATCCCCTATTCAAATGATAAGTTGATCTTCTCTGAAAGAGTGTTGCATACCTGGTTCAATATTTTCAATGAAACTTATGTGCTGCTGCGTAAAGATGTATCGTTGCCAGGTCTTGAAAAAAAATTTCAACCCATGCTTAAACAACAACTGGGTGAAGATTATGGCAGCGAAGAATTCAATATGTATCTGCAACCTTTAACGGCTATCCACCTGGATAATTCTTTGCCTGCAGGAAATCAACCTATCAGCAACCCAAAATATTCTTATATACTGGCGACGATCGGCATTTTGATCCTGCTTGTTGCCTGCATAAACTTTATAACACTGTCCGTCGGCCGCTCTACAACAAGAGCATTAGAGGTGGGAGTAAGAAAAACGTTAGGTGCAGAAAGGAAACAATTGATAAGACAGTTTTGGGGTGAGGCTTTGCTGGTGACATTAGTATCGGTAGTTGTCGGGCTAATAGTAGCTTTTGCATTGATCAAACCATTTAACCAGCTCATCAACAGGCATCTTGTCTTTCATTTTGATCCTTTGTTCATACTGTTCTTTATTTTACTGATCGTTATGATTGCATTAATAGCGGGTATCTATCCAGCCATTATTCTTTCCGGTTTCAATCCCATTGAAGTACTGAAAGGAAAATTGAAGACGAAGGAGAGCGCCGGGCTGCTCAGGAAAGGATTGATCGTTGGACAATTTGTGGCCTCCATTATCATGATCATTTGCACGATCCTGATCAGTAAGCAAATGAATTACCTGCACCATAAAGACCTGGGTTATAAAAAAGACCAGGTGATCATTGTACCGACCAGTAAAAAAAGAGCCGAAGCTTATCCATTGGCCCGGTTATATAAAATAGAATTATCAAAATATCCGGAGATACTTGGCGTAAGTGCATCCATATTCAGTTTTTCTGAAACTCCCTGGGTAAATCTTGGTTATTCCGATGATAAAAAGAACTATCATAGTTTTCAATACAATGAGGTGGACGCCTCTTTCTTCGAAACCATGCAAATACCGATCGTACAGGGCAGAAGTTTTCAGCCGCAAAACCCTGCTGATACAAATAATAGCATCATCGTAAATGAAACGCTCGTAAAAGAATATGGCATAAAAGATCCAATTGGAAAACGGTTCGGTAAATACTCACAACAGATCGTAGGCGTAACAAAGGATTTCAATTATGAATCATTGCACAAGAAAATAGAACCATTAGTTCTTTCTTTAAAACTGGATACCATGGCGAGGCAATCCAGTGATATCTCTTTTCCCAACTCAGCCCAGCCCCGTATTTCTGTGCGAATTAAAGCCGGAAATCTGCAAGACCATATTAATATATTGAAAAAGGCATGGCTGGCCGTAGCGCCAAACCAGGATTTTGAATATCATTTCCTAGATGAAAGCCTGGCGTCAGCCTACGAGCAGGAACAAAAAAGCGCAACTGTTGTAAAGATCGCATCAGGCTTATCCATTTTTATTGCCTGCATGGGCCTGTTCGGGTTAGCTACGCTGACAGTAACCCGGCGCACCAAAGAGATAGGCATAAGAAAAGTTCTCGGGGCAAACGCTGTACAGTTAGTGAAATTATTATCGAAAGATTTCCTGTTACTGATCGTTATTGCCGCTTTGATCGCATTCCCGGTCGCCTGGTGGGCTATGAATAAATGGCTAGCTGATTTTGCTTACCGCACCAGTATCAGTTGGTGGGTGTTTGCGGTTGCAGCGATCGTTTCTATTGTGATCGCATTTGTCACCATCAGCACGCAGGCCCTGAAAGCCGCGATGATGAACCCGGTGAAATCATTACGAACAGAGTGAACCCCAAACCCCTAAAGGGGCTTTTGGCTAAAGTAATTCTGTTCAACATAGTTCTTATTCAACAATTATTTTACTGGTGAGCATTGCTCAAAAGCTCATTAGAAATTCTAAATTCCCCCTTTAGGGGGTTAGGGGGCTTTATGATCAAGAACTATTTCAAAACTGCATTCCGCAATATGATGAAGAACAAAACATTTTCATTCATCAATATTGCCGGTCTTTCTATCGGGATGGCAGCCTGCCTGCTTATTCTTCAATATGTAAGTTTCCAGTTGAGCTATGACCAGTTCAATAAAAATGCTCCTGATCTATACCGTGTATATAACGACCGGTATGAAGACGGTAAATTGATCCAACATGGCACCATTACTTATTCCGGAGTCAGCAAAGCCATGCATGATGATTTTCCTGAAATAATTGATCATACCCGTGTAGAACCATCGGGAGGAAATATCATTACTTACAAAAACAACAAAATTGAGCAGGAGGTATTATTTGTTGACAATTCTTTCCTCCACATGTTTTCCTATCCTTTAGTAGCGGGTGATGCAAAGAGCGCACTGACGGAGGCGCATACGCTGGTATTATCAGAAACTTCGGCGAAAAAAATTTTCGGCATGCATGACAATAACTTTGCTTCGCTCCCTGGCAGGCTTGTGATCATGGGCAGGGATTCAACCCCCTATAAAGTCACTGCCATTTGCAAAGATGTTCCTGAAAATTCGCACCTGGGTTTTGATATTCTGGCTTCCTATGTCACACTGTATACTGGTTCTGATTCATGGAAGCAAGCGGATTATGATTTTACTGATTCTGATTTCTGGCATTATATACAGTTAAAACCCGGCACTGATTACAAAGCACTAGAGGCAAAACTGCCCGCATTCAGCCAGCGGCATTTCCAGGGAAATAAGATCTCAGGGAATGATGAAAAGTTTTACCTGCAGCCTCTATCAAAAGCACATTTATATTCCGACTTCGAATATGAGATCGCGAATACAGATAGCGCTGTTGTAGTATGGGGTCTGCTGATCATTGCAGCGCTTATTATAATAATTGCGTGGGTTAACTATATTAATCTCGCTACCTCCCGTGCAACGGAACGTGCAAAGGAAGTAGGCGTCAGAAAAGTTTCGGGGGCTACAAAACCCAATTGGTCAGGCAGTTTCTTACCGAATCGCTGATCATAAATATCATAGCACTAATTGCAGCCATGGTGATTGTAGTACTTGTACAAGGCAGCTTCAACAACTTAATACAACACAAACTATCCTTGTCATATTTATTTCAAAAGGGATTAAACGGTTATAGTATCCCTTTTGCTTTGATCGCGTCCATTCTCGCCGGAATATTTATTTCAGGTTTTTACCCTGCCTTTGTATTATCATCGTTTAAACCCATTCTCGTTTTAAAAGGAAAATTCACCACGTCCGGTAAAGGAATTGTTTTACGCAAAGCATTGGTGATAGGCCAGTTTGCAATTACCGTAATTCTTATCATTGGTTCTTTCGTGGTATATAAGCAGATCAGGTATGTAAACGAGCAAAACCTTGGTTTCAATTTATCGCAGGTGATGCTTGTGCGCCCGCCGGAGCTTACCGACTGGGATTCCACTTTTATTGATAAAGAAAATACATTTACGGAAGAACTGAAACGGCTTCCTGGCGTTGAAGGCGCCGCTACATCATGGAACCGTGTTGGTGGAGAAACCGGGCGAAGTTTTAATGTGCGCAGAAGCGACCAGGATGCCACTACGCATCTTACAATGAGGCACACAGCCATTAGCCTGGGTTATCTTGATGTGTACAAGATAAAAGTTATTTCAGGAAGAGATTTCGTAACTACCGATTTCAATCCAAATTTTGATAAAGTGCACAATCTTTTGATCAATAACAGCGCCGTTAAATTCTTAGGTTATTCTTCACCCGCAGATGCAATTGGAAAAACGATATTACGGTACGATAAAAAATGGGATGTGATCGGAGTTATCAATGATTATCATCAAAAATCACTGCGTTACCCTATTGAACCTACAATGATCTTCCCGGCATACAGTACCAACAGTTACATCTCGGTAAAAGTAAAACCGCAAAATCTTCCTGCTACCATTGCGGCCATTAAAGAGAAATATGGCGCATTCTTTCCCGGTAATTTATTCGACTACTCATTCGCTGATGACCGCTTCAATGCGCAATATCGCAATGACCAGTTGTTCGGAAAGGTGTTCGCATTGTTTTCCGGTTTTGCCATTTTTATAGCATGCCTTGGTTTATTGGGCTTATCACTTTTTGCCACCACTCAACGCACAAAAGAGATCGGTGTACGCAAAGTATTGGGAGCTTCCGTTTCCAATATTGTTACATTGCTTTCAAAAGACTTTATCAAGCTCGTCATTATCGCTTTTGTTATTGCATCGCCTGTGGCATGGTGGATCATGCACAACTGGCTGCAGGATTTTGCTTATCGTATCAACATTAGCTGGTGGATATTTTTGGGAGCCGGGATACTTGCTATTTTTATTGCATTGGCGACAATTAGCTTCCAGGCCATCAAAGCGGCGATCGCGAACCCTGTGAAATCTTTGCGAACAGAATAAAGCCTCCCCAACCCCTCCGAAGGAGGGGCTTTTGGGAAGTTCAAAATATAAAGGAACATTCCATCTATTATTAACATCATATCCTCCCCTTCGGGGAGGTTAGGAGGGGCTCATGATCAAACATTATTTCAACATTGCAATTCGAAGTCTATTCAGGCAAAAAGTTCTTGCTTTTATCAAATATCGGAATGAGTGATCAGTGATGAGTGGGCTCAAACTCATTACTCATTACTGATCACTCATTTTATTCCGGCAGTAACATAAAACCGCCTGAAGCGTCTTAGTGGAAACTGAACTGTATGATAAAAAATTATCTCAAAATCGCATTCCGGAATATCATTCGCCATAAGGCGTTTGCCGCGATCAATATTGCAGGGCTGGCTATTGGCATGGCATGCAGTATTTTCATTTTGCTTTGGGTACAGAATGAATTGAGTTATGACCGTTTTAATAAAAATGCGAACGAGATCTATCGCATTGCAGCGCGGGCCGGTGATTTTAAAGCGGCCATTAATCCTGCGCCCATGGTGGCTGACCTCCAGGCAAAAATGCCAGTAATAAAAAATACAGTCAGGTTAACGCAACAATCCACCAATGTATTCGAAGTCGGCGACAGGAAGTTTGAAGAAAAAAGAGTTTTTTATGCCGATTCAACTTTTCTCCAGGTATTTTCTTACACATTGGTAAAGGGAGACCGCGCCACAGCCATGAGCAGGCCGGATGCAGCGCTGATCACGGAAGACATGGCAAAAAAATATTTTGGTAACGACGACGCGTTGGGAAAAGTTTTACGAAAGACAATAAAAACAATGTGATCGTGACAGGGGTCCTGGCCAACGTTCCTTCCAATTCTCACCTGCAGTTTGATTTTATTTTACCTATGTCGTCCATTGCCCAGACAAATGACAATATCAAGAACCAGGTCTGGGACAATTTTGATTTCTACGCTTATATCCAGCTTGATAAAACTTTCGACTCCATCTGCTGCTAACATTGCCGAAATTCAATAAACAGATGGAGGATATCTATAAAACACATATTTCCGAAAAAGTATTAAAAGTCAATTTCTGGTTACAACCCCTCACTGCTATTCACCTTCACTCCAATTACCAGATCGATCTGCCGGGGCATGGAAATATACAGTATGTAAATATATTCTTTGTAGTCGCCCTGTTCATACTGGCTGTAGCCTGCATCAATTTCATGAACCTGGCCACGGCAAGATCAGCAAGACGGGCAAAAGAAGTTGGGTTACGGAAGGTCGTCGGTGCTGGCCGCAAACAATTGGTCGGACAGTTTCTTGGAGAATCTATGCTGATATCATTTCTTTCCCTGATCATTGCTGTCGGCATTGTATGGTTACTGCTCCCTCTGTTTAATGACCTCGCAGGTAAAAAACTTTCCATTCATTTGTTGGATAAAAAGATCATCGCCATTCTTGTAGCGATCGCATTGGCGACAGGACTTATTTCCGGCAGCTATCCCGCTTTGTTTCTTTCAGGGTTCCAACCGGTAAAAGTGCTGAAAGGAAATATGAAAACAATGGGAGGCAATTTGATCTTCCGCAATGGGTTGGTCGTTATTCAATTTGTTGTTTCGATAGTATTGCTGGCAGGTACTGCTATCGTATACCGGCAACTCAACTTTATAAAAAATATGAACCTGGGATTTGACAGATCCAATTTGCTGTATCTGCCCATGGCGGGCGAGATGTGGAACAAACAACAGGCTTTCAAAGCTGAGCTCAAAGAAAATCCTCTTACCGCCAATTATACGATCACCAATGACCTTCCTATTGATCTTACAAGTGGAACGGTGAATGTGCAATGGGAAGGAAAGGATCCGAAATCACAGATCGTTTTTCCCACACTTTTTGTCGATGAAGGTTTCTTTGATGTTTTTCAAATGAAGATATTAAGCGGAAGGGCCTTCTCACCTGAATTCAAATCCGATTCAGGAAATTATATTCTCAATGAAAAAGCTGTGCGGGTGATGGGCATGAAAGTATCCAATGCCGTTGGCAAACCGCTGACGCTGTGGGGCAATAAAGGAACCATTATCGGTGTAGTAAAAGATTTTAATTACAAACCGATTCAACAATCCATTGAACCCATGATCATTGGTCTGAACAGGTGGGGCGGTACGGCAGTTGTGAAAACACAACCCGGCAAAACGGAAGCAACGATAAAAGCTTTGGGAAAGATCAGTGCCGATCTGAATCCTTCTTATCCTTTTTCGTACGGTTTTTTTGACCAGGATCTTTCCAACCAGTATAAAGGCGAACAACGTATGGGAAGCCTGTTCAATGTATTTGCTATACTTGCTATCTTTATTTCCTGCATGGGATTGTATGGCCTGTCTGCATTCATGGCTGAACAACGTACAAAAGAGATCGGTGTGAGAAAGGTCTTGGGCGCATCCGTATTCAAAGTAGTTTATTTATTGTCGACCGGTTTTACAAAATTGATATTAATTGCCGTGGTGATCGCTGTGCCTCTTGCCTGGTTTGCTATTAATAGCTGGCTGAAAAGTTTTGCATATAGGGTACATGCCGACTGGATGATCTTTCTCATTGCATCGTTGGCAGCCCTGGCGATAGCATGGTTAACCGTAAGCTATGAATCGATTAAAGCTGCGATCGCGAACCCCGTGAAATCTTTGCGAACAGAATGAAGCCTCCCCAACCCCTCCGAAGGAGGGGCTTTGGGAAGTTCAAAATATAAAGGAATATTCCATCTATTATTAACATCATATCCCTCCCCTTCGGGGAGGTAAGGAGGGGCTTATGTTCAGAAATTATCTAAAAACAGCTTTTCGCAACCTGCGGAAAAACAAATTGTATTCTGCCATCAACATTTTTGGATTGACGGTCGGACTTGCAGCATGTTTACTGATCGGTGTTTACATCGATCATGAACTGAGCTATGATAAATTCAATAAGAATGCCGGTCGTATCGTGCGTGCCACCATGGAATACAAATTTTCAGGAACGCTGAATTCTACGGCTACTACCGGAACAAAAGTGGGCCCGCAATTTAAGAGGATCTTTCCTTCTATCGAAGAATATGTAAGAACATTCATCAGTCACAACGTGGTACAAACCGAAAATAAGATGTTTGACGAGCCGCGCATTTTATATGCGGACCCGGCTTTCTTTAAAGTGTTTTCTTTTCATTTGATCAAAGGAAATGCGGCAACCGCACTCGATGCTCCTGATAATATCGTACTCACCCGATCCATGGCAAAAAAATACTTTGGTGATGAGGACCCACTCAATAAGATCATTAATACGGGAAAGAAAAATTTAAGGGTGTCTGCTGTTTGCGAAGATATTCCCCAAAACTCACAGTTAAAATTTGATTTTGCAACGCAATTCTTAAATCTTGGTAACAATGTAAAAGAGGAAGTTTACTGGAATGCAAACTGGATCACTTATTTTTTATTGAGAGATAAAAAGAGCATTCCGCAATTGCAACACCAGGCTGCCGAATACATGAATACAGCGGAAGTAAGAACTGAGGCACGGATCGAAAACAAAGACGACTACCTTACCATCAAAATAGAGCCCCTTACCAAAGTACACCTGTATTCTTCATTAGCCGGCTTTGAGCCAAATGGCAACATCAGGTACATTTATATTTTCGCAGCTATCGCATTTCTCATTTTAATCATTGCCTGCGCTAACTATACCAATCTCGCCACGGCGCAATCTGCGGGCCGCAGCGCCGAAATCGGAATGCGAAAAGTAATGGGAGCATCAAAACCCCAGGTCTTCGGACAGTTCATCGGGGAATCTTTTGTGATAACTTTTATTGCAGCCATCCTGGCATTTGCGATGAGCATTTTCCTTATTCCCTATTTCAACAATATTTCAGGGAAACAATTTACTGCGGCCACCATGTTGCAGCCTCTGCCCATCATTTCGCTGGTAATATTTTCAGTGCTTGTAAGTTTTTTTGCCGGTCTATATCCTGCCCTGATCTTGTCAGGAACGCAAGTTCTGAATGTGCTGAAAAAAGGTTTTTCATTTACCGGTGGCAGAAACATGTTGCGTAAAACCCTGATCGTTGCCCAGTTTGGAATTTCGGTATTCCTGATCATTTACACGGTGATCATCATGCAGCAAATGCGCTATATGCAAACAAAGAACCTGGGATATGATAAAGACCACGTTTTAGTACTACCGATCGGCGGAAGCATGTTGCCAAATTTTAAAACACTGAAAGATGCCTTTCAACAGGTGCGCGGAGTAGAAGGTGTTACTGCGTCTTATGAAACACCGGAATTCGTGGAGTGGGGCGATGGCATCACAGCCATTGATGAAAAAGGCAAACATGAAATTTCATTGAATGCAATGCCTGTTGATCTTGATTTTACAAAGACGATGAAAATGCAATTGATCGCCGGCCGCGATTTCCAGGAATCAGATTTTTCAATGATGGACACAACAAATAATAATGAGAATTATCACCAACCATATATTATCAATGAAGCACTGGCAAATAAGATCGGGTGGACACCTCAGCAGGCCATTGGCAGAACGATCAATAAAGGTGTCGACGGACCTGTCGTGGGTGTTATAAAAAACTTCAATTTCAGCAGCCTTCATGATCCGATCGGCCCTCTTGTTATTATTCTGGGCCGCGATTTTTCCCGGGATTTTATGATCCGCATTGATGGCAACGATCTGCAATCAACAATTGGCCGGATTGAAATGGTTTGGAAACAGCGAATAACTGACAGGCCTTTTAATTATCATTTTCTTGATGAAGACTACAATAAACTTTATCAATCTGAGGAGCGCTCATCTGCACTATTCGGTGTTGCAGCTGTCCTTGCGATTATTCTTGCCTGTCTTGGTTTATTTGGATTGGCTGCATTTACAACGGTTCAGCGCACAAAAGAAATTGGCATAAGAAGAGTACTGGGGGCAAACATTGGCAGCATTACGTTGTTAGTAGCAAAGAATTTTTTAAAATTGGTCGGCCTTGCTATTCTTATTGCCGTTCCGCTTGCCTGGTGGGCCGGTAATAAATGGTTGCAGGATTTTGCTTTTCGAATTCCTGTGCAGGCTTACGTGTTTATTGCCACGGCCATCGTTACATCTCTCATTGCCCTTTGCACGGTAGGCTATCATGCTATGAGAGCGGCGTTGATGAACCCTGTGAAGAGCTTAAGGACAGAATAGAGAACCACGAGAACCACGATTATCAGGATTGTTAAGGATTTAAAGGAAATAGGGGTTAGAAAAACTTTGCAGCTTTTGTTTTGATCTTTGCGCCTTCGCGTGAAATAAAAATGCTGAATAGCGCGCAGAACGTACAAGGGAGTGGAGTAGAGAACCACGATTAACAGGATTGTAAAGGATTTAAAGGAAATAGAGATTAGAAAAACTTTGCGGCTTTTGTTTTTAATCTTAGCGCCTTCGCGTGAAATAAAAACGCTGAATAGCGAGCAGAACGTACAAGGGAGTGACACAACAAAAGTCGAATAGAAATCTAAACGTCGACCAATAAAAATAAACAGCCATGATAAAACATTATTTCAAGATCGCGGTGCGAAACCTGTTCAAGCAAAAAGCGCTTGCATTCATTAATGTGTTTGGTCTTTCCGTAGGACTGGCCTGTTTTATTTTGTTTTTACTGTTTGCCGTAAATGAGTTCAGCTTTGATCGCTTTCATAAGAACAAAGAGAACCTTTACAGAGCATACATTCATTTGAATGCTATCAATGGCATGGACGAGAGTGAGAGTTGTTACCTGCCCATGCCACTTGGCCCGGCCATGAAACAGGATTTTCCCGAAGTAGAGAATTATGCAAGGTTCAGGGATTCATGGCAGGAGTCATTTGTAAAAGCAGACGATAAAGTAAAAAGGATCAAAGTATCATTTGCAGATCCCCAGTTCTTTTCCATGTTTTCATTTAAAATAATCCATGGCAATGGAAAAACTGCCTTGAAAGATCCACGCAATATCGTGATCACAAGAAAAAAAGCGTTACAGTTATTTGGCGAAACAAATGTAGTAGGCAAAACAATTGAAATAAAAACAGATGATAAGTTTGACCCGTTTACTGTCACGGCCGTTGCAGAAAATATTCCCGCCAATTCTACTATTGCTTTTGATATACTTGGAAGCTTTGAATATTACATGAACACCCCGGGAGGCAAGTGGGGCGCTAACAATTGGCATCGCTCCGGTTACATGACGTATATACAATTGAGACCCGGAAGCAAACTCGCAAATGGCTCACAGCAATTCAGAAAATTCTGGAGTAAATATCATCCCGATGACGAAGCCGAAATAAAAAAGGCCGGGCAATGGACAGCGAAAGGCTCGCCCATTACTTATGGTTTGCAGCCCTTGAGAGACATGCATACATACATCAAAATTCCAGGCGGAGGAGTCGAGGCGGTAAATCCAAAAAATATCTGGATCGTATTGTCAATTGCATTTGGTGTATTGCTGATTGCCTGTATCAATTTTACTACATTGGCTATTGGCCGCTCAGCAGGCCGGGCAAAAGAGGTAGGCGTACGGAAAGTGATCGGGAGCGGCAAAAGACAATTGATATGGCAGTTTTTGGCGGAAGCAATTTTGTTAAGCGTTTTATCTGCACTGTTGGGTTTATTACTTGTAAAACTTTTATTGCCCTATTTTAATCAACTTTCGGACAGGCAATTGAGTTTGTCGTTTTCCCAATACCCGGAAATGGCCTGGATGCTAATCGGGCTTGTGCTTTTGGTGGGTTTGCTTGCAGGGAGTTATCCTGCATTGATACTTTCGCGATTCAAACCTATTGAAGTTCTAAAAAGTAAGATCAAGGTTGGCGGCTCAAATATTTTCACAAGATCATTGGTAACGGTTCAGTTTATTCTTTCCATTGGCTTAATTATTTCCACAGTGATAATTTTGCAACAGCTGAAGTTCATGCAAAACAAAAACCCGGGGTTCAATAAAGAAAACATAGTGATGGTAGATGCAGAAGGAACAGATACAAAAAAAGTTTATCCGCTGTTCAAGCAGGAATTGATCTCACAATCTTCGATCGTGGGAGTTGCAGCATCCGAGTTGGGATTGGGTGAAGGAACAGGGTGGAGCAGATCAGGATTTGAATACAACGGTAAACACAAAGATGTATATGAATATTTTGTTGACGCAGATTACATCAAACTCATGGGGATGAAATTGATCGCGGGCAGAGATTTTGATCCAAAGATCGCGTCAGATACGATGACTTCTGTCATCATTAATGAAGCCATGTTAAATGATTTTGGATGGACACTTGACAATGCAGTGGGTCAACAATTGAAAGGCTATTCAGAGCGCCTTACCCCGGTTGTCATCGGTGTTGTAAAGAATTTTCATTTTCGTCCTTTCAGTGAAAAAGTTGAGCCGCAGATGTTTCATCAGTTCCATGATTATTCATCGTATAAATATTTTGTAAAAATAAGGGCTGGTGATCCCTCTGTTGCATTAAGTGCTATTAAAAGGGCATGGACGGGTGCTGTTTCCGATCTGCCTCTCAAATATGATTTTGTTGACGAGAGCCTGGATCGGTTTTACAAATCAGAAACGAGGTGGAGTAGTATCGTTGGCTGGGCAGGCGGCATTTCAATTTTCCTGGCTTGTCTCGGTTTGTTTGGATTGGCTGCGCTGGCTGCCGTAAACAGAACAAAAGAAATTGGTATCAGGAAAGTGTTGGGTGCATCTGTTTCCAATATTGTCGGCTTACTTTCAAAAGATTTTTTGAAACTGGTGACTATCGCATTGCTTGTTGCTACACCGCTTGCCTGGTATTTTATGCACAAGTGGTTGCAGGATTTTGCTTACCGGATCAATATCAGCTGGATCGTTTTTGTCGTCACGGGAATTTTCGGATTAACGATCGCATTATTCACGGTTGGTCTGCAGGCGGTAAGAGCAGGTGTTCGCAATCCTGTAAAGAGCCTAAGGACAGAATGAAGAACCACGATTAACAGGATTATAAAGGATTCAAAGGAAATAGGGATGAGACGAGTTCCTTTTGAATGCGATGAATTCCATTAAACGTGGCGACTTTTGTTTTAATCTTTGCGCCTTGGCGTTAAATATATGGAATAGCGGAGGGAATAAATAAAACCTAAAGCTCTTTTATGCTCAGGAATTATTTAAAGCCTAATGTGAGAAATATTGCACGCAAAAAATTATGTACTCTGATCGACCTGATCTTATTGTTCCTTTTTTCGTTTGGAAAAAGCTTTTCCCAGGACATTCCATATGGCAACAACCCCGCAGCCGGTCACTATATTGATGTTGACGGAACAAAAATTTATTATGAAATATATGGTAAGGGTAAACCTTTTCCTTCCGCTAAAACGTTTTATCTCCAAAATAAACCCCTCATTTTTCTAAACAAAGTTTTGCGGCTCATTCTATCCCTTGCTTTCAAATAACTTCTGATTGGTTTATATTTGAAGAGCAACCGAAGTTTTTGGACAAACTGACGTTAGCGGCTATTTTGTGGACACGGCGTTCAAGATTGCAAATGTCTTTACTTCAAAGAGACAAGTGTGAATACAACTATTAACAAAGTAGGTTTTTGGTCAGGACTTATTGCCTTTGCTTCAACAACTGCTTACGTTATTGTTCAGTTATTACAGGTCATCGGCGTCCTTTCCTATCCTTTGGATGAAATTCTAATCTATGGGACTTCACTGTGCATTGTTGTCCCTTTTGTCCTTGAAATCCTTGTACTGCATTATGTAGCACCTGACGGAAAAAAGTTTTGGAGCCATGCCGCTGTCATCTTTTCCAGTATCTATTCCGTGTTCGTTACGGCAAATTATGTTGTTCAATTAGCCACAGTAATTCCTAAGAAGCTAAAAGGTGCTGCCGATGAAGTCCGCATTCTTGAACAAACACCTCACTCTTTGTTTTGGGACTTTGATGCGTTAGGGTATATATTTATGGGAATAGCAATGCTGATAGCTGTTCCTGTATTTGAGAAGCATGGTTTTCAGAAATGGGTTAGAATTTCTTTTTTAGCTAATGCCATTGTTACGCCATTGATTACATTCGTATATTTCTTTCCCATCTATTCAGAAAAGTTGCTCTTTCTTGGTTTTCCTTGGGGAATTACAGCACCGTTGGCAATGCTGATGCTTGCAATTATGTTCAGAAAGAATTCCCTTCCCCGACGGGTCTCCTCACGAATTTAAGAATGCATCCCAATAAGGAAACCCATGAGGGATCCGTCGTACACTGGATTGAAGCAATCTCTGTAACATTCCACTCCCTGGCTAGTTTGATTTTTTTATTACCTTACGACAGGTAGATAATTTATCAATTGTTTTCGCTCCCATCTCCCATATGAAAGGCTTAATGATGGAATACCAGCTTACACTTCCCACCATCCTGCGAAGGGCAGAAACCCTATTTGGAAAAAAAGAAATTGTAAGTCGTCTTCCCAATAAAAGTATTCATCGCTACACTTATTATGATCTTGCAAGACAAGCAAAAAAATTAGCTGTAGCTCTATAGAGTTGGGTATTCGCCAGGGAGACCGCGTGGCCACACTCAGCTGGAATCATTATCAGCATCTCGAGGCATATTTTGCCATTCCATGTATAGGCGCAATTGTACATCCGCTCAATATCCGGTTTAGTCCTGATGATCTTGACTTATACTATCAATCATGCCGGAGACAAGATCATTATTGTTGACCAGGTATTATTGCCTTTGTTTGAAAAATTCAAATCAGGAATAAATGTTTCACATAGTCATTGTCATTCCTCAAACTGAAGAGGCGCTGCCGGAACGAATATTTAAATTATGAAGACGTAGTTGCGGGCGGTGATGAATCATTATTCGAACCTTTTGAAGGAGATGAACATACCGCTGCTTTTATGTGCTACACTTCAGGAACGACTGGAAAACCGAAAGGTATATTGTACTCTCATCGTTCAATTATGCTTCATACCATGTCGTCTTTGTTAACATTGTGGCGGGATGGGCATTACCGAAAGGGATGTCTTGCTCCCTGTTGTTCCTATGTTTCATGCCAGCGCCTGGGGATTTCCATATATCTGCACTTTTGTTGGAGCCACGCAAGTGTTTCCCGGACCTTACCTTGATGCGGAAAGTCTTCTCCAGCTTTTCGAGACCGAAAAAGTAACACTAACGGCTGGCGTGCCTACAATAATGATAAGCATCCTGAATAAACTTGACGCCGACCCACATAAATACAAACTTTTCTTGCGGACAATAGTGGTGGGTGGTTCGTCGTGCCGCCTTTTTTAATTAAATCTTTTGACGAACGCTATGGTATAAAAGTGCTCAATACCTGGGGGATGACTGAAATCTCTCCACTGGGAGCACTGCAGTTTTTACCAGTAAACACAAAGGATGTTTCCGAAGAGGAACAAGTATGACCATTTGATAAAGCAGGGGTTCCCTGTTCCCGTTTGTGGAGATCCGCGGAAGAAATGAATTTGGACTCATTCCCTGGGACGGAACCACGATGGGAGAATTGGAAGTACGTGGTCCTTGGGTTGCTGCTGCATACTTCAACGATACAGAACATCAAGGAAAATTTACTGATGATGGCTGGCTTAAAACCGGGGATATTGTCACTATCAGTGAAGATGGATGTATTGAAATAAAAGACAGAAGCAAAGATGTTATCAAATCAGGAGGCGAATGGATCAGTTCTTTAGCACTGGAAAATGCACTGATGGGTCATCCTTCGATATTAGAAGCGGCAGTGATTGGCATTCCTGATGAAAAATGGATAGAACGTCCCTTTGCATACATTAGTATTAGAAAGGAAAGAACTTTTCAGCTGTTGAGCTAAACGAATTTCTCGCTGCTAGGTTTGCAAAATTCTGGATCCCTGATGGATACGATGTAATTGATGCCATTCCTAAAACTTCGGTGGGCAAATTTTTAAAATCCGCTCTGAGGGAAAGATATCTTAAAGAACACAAATGATCACGTCTGACGTTTCACGTCTCACGTCTGACGTTTAACGACCCACGAAACGCGGCGAAATTTTTCATTTCAACAATTATCAATCATTGATCGCCTGGTACACGAGCGCCTGGAATATTTTTTGTGTATCAGGAACATGCGGTCCCCACATTTGCTCGTATAGCATCACGATCATTGTTCCTTTGGATCCACCCAATAAGTAGTTGAAAATACACCACCCCATGCATAAGTACCTGCCTGGCTTGGAGTAAACCTGCTTCCATTTTCAGCTGACAATTGCAAGGCCAAACCCAAATTTAGTATCCTGCACTGTCGCCAATATTCACAGTCAGATCCCCAATCTGGTTCATCGTCATCATTCGCACTGTATTGGGAGCCAGCAGCCGACGCCATTGTATTCCCCGCCATTTAACAACATCTGGAAAAAAACCGCATAATCATAAATGGTAGATAACCAGGCCGCCGCCGCCGGAAAAATAATCGGTTTTTTTAAGTGGGTAATTCATATCAAGAGCTCCACCAAAAACCTTGTCCTGTTTTTTATTGCTCCTGTAGAGTCCTGTAAAAAGAAATTTACCAGCCTTGAAGCTTTTTCCATTGGCATATTAAAATAAGTGTCCTTCATGCCAAGAGGTTTAAAAATCCGCTTTGCAAAAAAATCTTCCAGTGACATGCCAGACCACATTTGTATAAGTATCCCAGCACGTCTGCATTCAATCCATACTTCCACTTTTCACCCGGTTGAAAAAAAAGCGGCAAGCTGCCCAGGCGATTCATTGCATCAGAAATTTTTTGACCTCTTATGCCAACGCCTCCCGTGATATTATTTTTTGCATAAATAGCATTTTCTTCCGGTGTCCCGATTGCAGGATATCCAAGACCCGACGTATGCGTAAGCAAGTCACGAATAGTAACAGGTCGTTTTGCAGGAACAGTTGTGTACGTTGTGTCTTTGGGATTGAAAGTTGCTATCACCTGTTCATTGGCAAAAGATGGAATATATTTGGAAACAGGATCGTCCAGTGAAAATTTTCCTTCTTCCCATAACATCATTGCTGCCAACTTGGTAACGGCTTTTGTTTGTGATGCAATTCGAAAAATCCCGTTTTTATCAAGCGGCGCTTTTGTATCTCACATCATTATACCCATAAGCTTTATCAAAAACAATTTTTCCGTTGCGGGCAATAAGGCAACTGCACCATTTATCCATTTATTTTTTACCCAGTCGTTCATGCCGGAATCAAGACGTGCAAGACGTGTGGCGGAAAATCCACCAGCACCAGGGGCGCTTCATTAAGACTTTTGGTTGTGTTTGGGCAGGGTTTGCATAGACAAAAATACAAACAGCATCAGAATAATTGTTACAGATCGATTCATGAGTTGTTTAGTTAGTTTTATCAAATATAAAAATTAAATTTATCGATAAGAGTTCTTAGCTTCATCATTTTACCCGTTATATTTGATATGGGAGGAATAGTTTATAGGTAAAGCTGCGACTAAATGCATGCTCCAGTTTGAAAACTTTTGAACCACATAAACACATAGAAACATAGATAACACATAGACTCCTATGTGAGCCCGATGGCTATCGGGACTACTGGCGCTTATGTGCCTTATTTTCGGTGGCGATGCAACCAAAATAAAATCACAACGCAATGAGATTAAAAGACAAAATTGCTTTGATCACCGGCGGCGCTAATGGAATAGGCCTTGCCACCACAGAACGCTTTGCCAAAGAAGGCGCAAAAATTATTTTGTGGGATGTATCTGATAAAGGAAATGAAGTGGCAGAGCGATTAAAAAAAGATGGACACGATGATTATCTTTAAAAAAGTATCTGTAACAAATGAGGATGAAGTGCAAAAAGCTGTTGCTGAAGCCATGTCGTATTTTGGACGTATCGATATTCTGATCAACAATGCCGGCATTACCAAAGACAGAACCTTACTTAAAATGTCGAAAGCAGGAATGGGATGATGTGATTGCAGTAAATCTCACAGGAGTTTTTAATTGCACACAGGCAGTTGCTCCAATTATGAAAGAACAAAATTATGGACGCATTGTTTCTGCATCTTCCAATGTTGCTATTCGCGGAAACTTTGGACAAACCAATTATGTTGCAACTAAATCGGCGATCATTGGAATGACCAAAGTATGGGCGATGGAACTCGGTCGCTATAACATCACAGTCAATTGTATTGCCCCGGGATTTATTACAACTGCCATGACTGACCTGATGCCTGAAGAAGTTCGTAAACAAAGTATCCCACACTATACCACTTGGTAAATGGGGAGTTCCCGAAGATATTGCAAATGGTTATCTTTATCTTGCTTCAGATGAAGCATCGTTTGTCAGCGGAATTTGTTTAACTATCGATGGCGGAGCGAGCAGGTAATTTTTCAGATCCATTCCGTCAACATTTTTTTCCGCAGTTAGCTTTAAATCTATCGCCATTTTTTTTGCGGCAATAAAAAAGAATGCTGCTGATACAACACTATCACTATTATAATTGACAGGCCCATCGCAGGGATTCATTACCAAGAGCAGGAGCAAGTTCATCGCTGATTATACCGACAACCAATGGACCGAAACCCAAGGCCAATCAAGATTAATCACAAAAAATAAAATAGCAGAAGTAAGTGCCCGCATCGACGCCGGAACCAGGCTATGCGCCACAGCAATTGCACGGCCCCAGATACATGCTTTGCAGAGATAGCACAGCAACCCTAAACAAATCAACGAAAAAGTTGTATTGTGAAGAAATATAGCCCCGGCCGCGAAGAAAATGCCGATAAGATGATTGCATAAGCAGGAACTTTCAGGTACCAACGTTTATCTTTTTTTCCAAAATGATCGGTCAGGAAGCCGCCGGCGAATGATCCAATTGCACCACCGATGCCATAAGATCAGACCCAGCAAAGCACCTATTTCGGAATTCTTCATTCCATGAAGCCTTGAGAGGAAAGATGGCGCCCAATTAATAAGTCCATAAATGCAAAACACATGCAGACGCAGTAGCCAATGCCAGGTAAACAAAAGTATTGGTTGAATACAAGTGCTCTAAACACTTTACCAACGAAAGATTCCCGGTTGCTGATGTTGCATTCACATCAGTTGCACCCCTTCGCGGTTCTTTGACGAAGCATAAAAAACTATTGAAAAAATTATACCTGGAATGCCAACAACAAAAAATGCAGTTCGCCATCCAAGATGCTGGTTCAAATAACCACCCATTAAAAAACCGATCAATACACCGAAATAAATTCCAGTTGAATAAATGAAAGTGCCGTGATCGTTTTTCGAGGTGGAAAATAATCGGAGATCATTGCATGTGCCGGGGGGCTTCCGCCTGCTTCACCAACACCTACACCGATACGCGCCAACAATAATTGGATAAAATTTTGTGCAAGTCCCGAGAAGGCTGTCATTATGCTCCATAAACCCAGGGATACGGCGACGGTATTTCTTCGGTTCGTTTTATCTGCAAACCGGGCAATCGGAATACCCAGTGTAACATAAAATATGGCAAATGTAAAACCGGAAAGCATACCAAGTTGGGTATCAGAAAGTGCAATTCTTTTTTTATTGATTCCTGGAGAATGACAAGGAGCTGCCGGTCAATAAAATTGAAAACGTAAACAAGTGTCAGCATCATCAGAACATAATTTCTGTACCTGTTACTGATTTCATTTGTTTGCATGCTTAAATTTAATTCAATGAGACTGTCTCAAAACTGTTATTTTGCCACCAAGGCGCCAAGACGCAAAGAAAATTGAGCATCAGTGCATCATTTTATGAATTAGCCGTGATAAAAAAGTATAAGCCGTTTGATTTTCGGTTTATGTGATAGAATTCATGGCGAGGATTGCTGCGCAGACCCCTTGCAGGCAGTTTTCGGATATGCGAGAAAAGAATATCCTGTGAGGGCGGAATAAATGTTTCGTATTGCATTTAACTGTGTCATGTCAATAATTTCCTTTTAAGCAAGTAACCCTAAAGAATTTATAAATGCCCTTTCTATCTTTAGTCAACACATTTGAACGTTAACTCTTCCGGGATTTCAGATCCGGCGGACCAAAAAAGAGTATTTAAATGGCTTCCACAGATCAGCTATGATGACAAAGGCAATTGCGTCCTGTTTGAATATAAGGGTATAAAACTTAAGTGGTTAAAGGGTGCAAAATAGAAGCAACCCAATACTTATAAATTCACCCTTTCCGCATGGTACTTCTTTCTTGACTATGGTATGATTAATTCGAGAAACTCCACTTTCATATAAATGTCTCAAACCGATTCACAGGCCTTTGTGGAATGCTGATGCCCCTCGGGGTTTATCCGCCAATTTTGTTTGAGTCTACGATTAAGTTTTTAAAGAGTTTTATTGAAGCTTTTAGCCTTTAAATACGATACTGTCAATAGAATATTTACCGCTTCCATTTATCAGCGTTGCAATTGATAACCCGATAACCAGCAAAGCATATTCAAATCCTTCCCCTTTTTGAGTGCCATACCAGTTCATAAAAAAACCGTTATCAATATGTGCTGTAAAAATTGTTCCGATAAAAATCACAACTATAGCTATTGACCAGAGTCGCGAGGCAAAGCCAGTAACCAGGGAGATAGAGCCAAAAAATTCAACAGTAATAACCAGGAAGGCAATTAGCCGAGGCAGGTGCAATGTGTCCGTTAAAAAACCCATTGTGCCAGCAAAACCATAACCACCAAATATGCCCAACATTTGTTGAGCACCATGAGGAAATAAGATTAAACCAATCGAAAGACGGGTTACTAAACCTGTCCAGTCGTTGGTTGTGTTGAATATTTTATTTTTCATTTCGTTTTGTTTTTAGAATACCGCGACGACCGCTAATGGATGATAAATTATTTTTCTAATTGATCTACAGATTTTTTCAGGTTATCGGAAAAGTTTTTTTCTTTGATTTGCATTCCGGAGCTGGTGAATGAAACATTTTCGAAATAGTTTACTAAAGAAATAGTGCCGGTAAAAAGGGTCGCTCCGAATGCTCTCAGCATAGTTTCAGCATTTGCCAACGCAGTTCGTGCACCTCCCGGCGAAGGAGAAGTGCTGATAAGTAAAATTGTTTTTCCAGACAACAGCTTACTGTAGTCTTTATCGGTTCGGGAAAGCCAATCCAATGTGTTTTTGAATGCCGCGGTTACAGAACGGTTGTGTTCGGCAACTGAAATGACAAAAGCGTCGTGGCGCACAATTTGATCCTTAAACAACATAGCATTTTTTGGAATGCCGTGCTCCGCTTCAGTTACAGGCGAGTAAACGGGAAGAGGATAATCGTCTAGCCGAAGAACATTAGTTTTATGCTTTTTAAATAAACCGGCTGTGTAGTTGATGAGCTTGCCATTAATTGATTCCGGGTTGTTGCTTGCCGCAAACAGTAATACATTCTTCATATCTTATGATGTTTAATTGCTTGATTATCTGATCCTGTAAAGTTGAGAGCGCCGCCTCTGCTGAAAAATAAAATAGTTTAAGAAATCATTTTTCCGGGAAGAACTTTCGCACAAATATTCCTATAGATTTTTTCCAAATTTGCGGATGACCATACGCATCGAGATCTGCAGCCGCGCCAAATTGGTTATTCTTATAAGCAAGACCAATTCTTACCTGCTGGAAACTCCGCGAATGAGTTGAAAATCTATTCCACTCAGTAAGTATTTGCGTGTTCGCCCAAAAATTCCACTCACGCTTTATGCGCTTCATATATTCTAACTGAAAGAATAGGCCACCATTTATACTGCCATCATTTTCAGTATGAAAGATGGCGGGAATAGCGACAAATACAAGGTGGCTTCCGCCTATAAAAATGCGAAATGAAAGTCTTTCAGAAAAACCGGAAACGCTATTATAATAAAGTGAGGGGCCAACACTCAGATTTTTCGTAAAATTCCAATAGACAGAAGCCTGCACGCCCGTTTCGTCAAATAGAAAATCTTCTTTGCGATAGAATTTTTGAAAGAATGCAAGTGTCGATATAGAGAACTTATTTTTGTCATCCAGGGATTTGATGGTTAACGAGCTGAAGTCGCTTTTATAAAATCCCGTCGTTAATTCAAGTTGTGTAACCTGCGCCGTTATTGATTTGGAGAATATAAACAGGGCAAATGAAAATAGCAAAGCTGGATTCCTTTTCATGCTGCAAAGCACATACAGAAGCCGCAATCCTCAAATAAACTAATTTAAGAAATCAGCCCTTTGTAATTTTATTTCTGATCATGCTTAAGAATTCGGGAGTAATACCGAGAAATGCAGCTATATGCTTTTGAGAAATGCGTTGTCCCATTTTTGGATACTTTTCAATAAAATTCAGGTAGCGTTGTTCTGCGGTGAAAGAAAGATTTTGATTGATGCGCTGACGTTCGGCGATCAATGCATTTTGAAAAATTATCCGGTAAAAGCGTTCAAACTTGGGTACCGTTTCAAAAAGTTTGTCAAGGTTGGGTTTTGAAATTTGTAAAAGTTCGGAATTCTCCAAAGCATCAATAAAATGGGTTGAGGGAGTTTGTGTCCAAAAACCATGAAGGTCTCCTATCCACCAGTCCTCAATAGCGAACATGATTGTGTGCTCAACTCCATTTTCGTCTATCGTGTAAGTTCTCAAACAACCTTTAGTAACAAAATTTTCTGTTTTGCATACATCACCTTCTTTAAGCAGGTGTTCTTTCCGTTTGAGTGTCTTGCGCTGTAGCAAAGAAACAAAATAGTCTGCTTCAGTTTTGCTGAGGTGAATATGCTTGCCAACATTTTGAAGTATCAAGGCAATGTCCATTAATTGCAACGTGAGTTTTTAAAATCGCCGATAACGTAGCGACTTACGGCTTACCGCCACGGCGCACATCGAATTTAGTGAATGTTCGCAGGCCGAGCGGCGTAACTTATCTTAAAACGCCGCGAGGCCGGGCGTCAATATGCATATGTTATTTCCAATTAGTTTTTCTCCTGGATATCCATATTCGTTTAAAATCTCATTCAGTCTTGCTATTTGCTTTTCATTATTTGGCTGGATTTCCTGAGTGCATATCGTTCTTTAGCATTCTGACCTATCCTTTAGTTCCAACCACCTGAAATTCCTAATCGCATAAAGTTGAATGCTCTTGTCTCATCTTCTATGAATAGTGCCAATTGTGCTGCAACTTTATAATCTCTCAGAAAGATATATTCGTACGAATCAAAAACTTTCTCAAATATTAAAAGTGCATCTGAATATTTTTCGTTTATTACTAGTTCTTCAGCACTGAGAACATCCCGATGATAATTCATGTAATCTGTTTGCTTTTGTGCTGTCAATTTGAAGAACATACAAAGATTAATGCTATTGTTAGAGCGAGTCTGTTAGTATTCCTGAGGATTGTCGTTTCAGCTAAAAAGAGCGACACAGAAAAGGCAGGTTGTCATTAGGACAATCAGTCAACCGATTCTTTTCTCTAAAGATCTCTTAGGCCTATTGATCTTTCCGCCCGGGAGCCGGTAAACCTTTCCTGTAATAAAGTGCAAAGGGCAATTTCTAAACTTCAGAAAGCCTTACATTCACGTGTACGAAAATGTACGTATACTGTCCGTTTTCGGACACCTTTGATAAAAAAATATGGCTGAGGCCTTGCTTTACAACCAGTTCGGTGATTGGCACAAGGGTTGAAAATTTGGACATACTCATTGGTTTTATGATCAAAAATTATCTCCTTATTGCGCTTAGAAATTTCTGGAGAAATAAGGTTTTCTCCCTGATCAACATTGCCGGTCTGGCCATTGGGATCAGCGCCTCCCTGGTCATTTACCTGATCGTCCATCACGAATTCAGCTATGAGAAATTTCAAAGGGATGGAGACCGGATCTACAGGGTTGTAACAAACATGCATTTCCCGGAACAGGATTTTAAAAATGCGGGTGCCCCGGGGCCGCTTCCCGATGCGGTCCGTAGTGAAATACCCGGAATTGAAAAATCCACCGTTTTTTGGGCGGCTAAGGCAATGAGAGTTGATATTCCTTCGAACGTTGACAATAAAAATGAATTCAAAAAACAAGAAGATATCATTTATGCTGATGACCAGTATTTCCATTTTTTCAATTACCAGTGGCTCGGAGGTTCGCCTGGTAATTCCTTAAATGGCCCCAACAAAGTTGTGTTAACGGAAAGCAGGGCCAGGACCTATTTCAGTTATCCGGACATCACTAATGCCATTGGACAAACCATCGTTTATGATGACTCTGTAAGAGCCACTGTTGCCGGTATTGTGAAAGATCTCAGTGACGTCACTGATTTTACATTTAAGGAATTTATTTCGCTTTCTACCTTCAGTGAAGAGCTAAGAAAATTACATGGATGGAGTGAATGGGGAAGTGTGAATGCCGCTTCGCAATTTTTTATTCAATTAAAAAAAGGGGTAGACAGTTCCCAGGTAAATAAACAATTGGCGGTGGTTCGGAAAAAAAATGAAAAACATGCCTATCTCGCAACAGATCATTTTGTGCAGGCTCTTAATGATATTCATTTTAATTCGGACTTTGATACTTTCGGTCATCGCCAGGGACATAAACCAACTTTATATGGCCTGCTGGCGGTTGCTGCATTTCTTTTAATATTAGGATGCATCAACTTCATCAACCTTACCACGGCGCAGGCTTCGCAAAGAGCTAAAGAGATCGGCATTCGAAAAACGATGGGCAGTTCAAGGAAACAACTCGTTATCCAATTTCTCATTGAAACTATTTTAATGACCACATTGGCAACGGTCGTATCCATTTTATTGACTCCGTCACTACTAAAGATATTTTCCGCATATATACCTGAAGGATTACGTTTTGGTAGTTTCAATCAGCCTGATGTTTTTGCTTTTGTCATTTCATTAATTCTTGCCGTCAGTATACTATCTGGTTTCTATCCCGCTTTGATCCTGTCTGGTTATAAGCCTGCTCTTGTTTTGAAAAACCTGGCTGGCGCAAATACAACCCAAAGCCGCAGAGTATGGATAAGGAAAACATTGACCGTAACACAATTCGTCATCGCACAATTTTTCATTATCGCAACAATGATGGTAAGTAAGCAAATCCGTTTTTCATTAAACAAAGACATGGGCTTTAAAAAAGACGCCATCATCACTTTCAGAACTCCCTACAATTATCAGCATCCCGACAACAAGCAGTTTGTACTGCAGCAAAAATTAAGATCAATTCCAGGCATACAAAAGTTAAGCCTTGCAGGGCCGCCACCGGCTTACCAGGGATATAATATTTCCACCCTGAAAATGATCGGTAAAAATGGCAAAGAGATCGAAAGCTCCGTAGAAGTGAGGCAGGCCGATACAAATTATTTTGATCTGTATAAAATGAAACTGGTTGCCGGCAGAAATCTTCAGCAAAGTGATACTACAAAAGAATACGTGATCAATGAAACCTATTCCAGGATCCTGGGATATAAAGATCCTTCCGCTATCATTGGACAAACATTGGATCACGGTGACGGGAAAATACCGATCGTCGGTGTATTGGCTGACATTCATAGCAAATCATTGCACTCTCCTATCCAGCCTCTTGCCTTTTGCAGCGAGGCAAAAGAACATTACATCTTTCATATTGCCCTGGCCCCAAAAGGAGAGAACACCGACAACTGGAAAAAAACAATAGCAGGCATTGGAGGCGCATGGAAAGAAATTTATCCCGAAGAACAATTTAATTATGAGTTCCTCGATGAAAGCATTGCAAAATTTTATAAAAAGGAACAGGACACAGCTAACCTGCTCAACTGGAGCACCGGGCTTGCCATTTTTATAAGTTGCCTTGGACTTCTTGGTCTGGTAATTTATACAACAACGCAAAGAACAAAAGAAATTGGAGTTCGCAAAGTACTGGGAGCATCTGTATCGCAGATCGTTTCATTGCTTTCAAAAGATTTCATAACCCTGGTGCTCTTGGCATTTGTGATTGCTGCGCCGCTTGCATGGTGGGCGATGAACAAATGGCTGGAGGATTTTGCTTACAGGACAACATTTAGCTGGTGGATATTTGCCATAAGCGGTGGATTGATGTTGATGGTCGCACTGTTGACTTTGAGCATTCAAACAATACGATCGGCCGTTGCTAACCCGGTGAAGAGCTTGAGAACGGAATGAAATGGTGAGTGGTCAATGGTGAATAGGGATCCCTTTGGCCAAGACTTCTATCGGCAATTCACTGTTAATGGTTTAAGCGGCAAATGCTGAAGAAGGTAACATAAAAAAATTCAAGGCGTCATACAGATAGCTAAAACTGGAGTATATGTTAAGAAATTATTTTAAAACCGCGTTGAGGAACTTATCAAGGAATAAGTTTTACACCCTGATCAACGTCGTTGGTTTGGCCATTGGGCTTGCCACCTGTTTCCTTATAATCTTATACGTGCTGGATGAACTGAGTTATGATAAATACAATGTAAATGCAAAAAGGATCTACAGGGTAAACAATGAAGTAAAATTTGGAGGTAATTATTTTGACCTCGCGGTTTCCCCTGCACTGCTGGGCTCAACAATGGTTCGTGATTTTCCAGAGGTGAAGCAATACACACGCATTCGCTGGTACGGGAGTTTCCTTGTAAAAAAAGGAAATGAAAATATCCAGGAAGGAAGGGTGGGCTTTGCAGATTCTACTTTATTTGATGTATTCACATTGCCTGTTATTGAAGGCGATCCAAAAACTGCACTGGCAGAACCACATTCCCTGGTGATCACTGAAAAAATCGCCAAAAAATATTTTAATACCACAGATGTGGTTGGGAAAAGCATGCTCATTAATGACACCGGGAATTACAAGGTGACTGCTGTCATTCAAAATATCCCAACCCAGTCGCATTTCAACTTCGACATTTTTGTTCCAATGCGGGAAAATTCCGGAAGTAATGACGACAACTGGCTAAGTGAAAATTGGAATACTTATATTTTATTAAGGAAAGATGCCGATGCTAAAAAGCTCGAATCTCAATTGAATTCATTCATGGAAAAATATTCAGCTCCCCTGCTTCAAAGTGTTACTCACCAAAGTATGGATGAATTTAAGAAGGACGGTGGATATATAAGGGCAAGCTTTACTCCTTTACTGGATATTCACCTGCACTCAAACAAAGTGGCCGAGATCGACGGGAACGGCAGCTCCCAATATGTTTATATTTTTTCAGCCATTGCATTACTGATCCTGCTGATCGCCTGCGTTAACTTTATGAATCTCTCAACGGCACGTTCATCCAATCGTGCAAAAGAAGTTGGCGTTAGAAAGGTATTGGGTTCACTGAAAAAAAATCTTATCCAGCAATTTTTAACGGAGTCTGTCCTGATAAGTTTGATCGCGCTTGCCTTTGCAATTCTTATTTCATGGCTTTTGCTGCCTTATTTCAATCAACTTGCCGGAAAAAATATCCATCTTTCTTCCCTGTTTCAACCGACGATGATATTATCCCTCTTCGCACTCATGTTAATTGTCGGCTTGCTTGCAGGCAGCTACCCGGCATTTTACCTGTCATCATTCCAGCCCATTGCTGTGCTTAAAGGAAAACTGTCAGCAGGATTTAAAAGATCATGGCTGCGAAATGCGCTGGTTGTTTTCCAGTTTGTTATTTCTATCGTCCTTATTTTCGGAACCGTTGTTATCTACAACCAGCTCAACTATATCCACAAAAAAGACATTGGATTTAATCGCAACCGGGTGCTGACCATCAATCATACCGATGCACTGGGGAACCAGGCTGTCACTTTTCGAAACGAGTTATTGCAAATAAGCGGTGTGCAAAATGCGACCATGAGCGGCTTTTTACCTGTTAATTACAACAGGAGCAATAATGCATATTTCACCTCTCCTGCGCTCGACCCAAGAACGGGAATGTCCATGCAAAGCTGGACGGTCGATGAAAATTATATTTCAACACTGGGTATAAAAGTCTTACAAGGGAGGAATTTTTCTTCTCAATTCGCCACAGATTCGACAGCGATCATCATCAATGAAGCAGCCGCAAATTTTCTCGCTACAAAAGATCTGCTGAATAAGAAGCTATACACCCTGAATGACATCCAGGCAAAGACCCTGTTAGAATATCACATCATCGGGATAATGAAAAATTTCAACTTCAGTTCTTTGCGCGATGTAGTAACACCGCTGGCTTTTTTCCTGGGAAAAGACAATGGAAATATTTCGGTGCGCATTGGCTCAACGGATATCCCGAATGTTGTTGCGCAGATAAAGAATAAGTGGAAAGCCATTGCGCCGTCGCAACCTTTTGATTATTCTTTTATGGACGAAGATTTTAACAGGTGGTATACTACAGAGCAGAGAACAGGACAGATATTCATAACATTTGCAGTACTGGCCATTGTTATTGCCTGCCTGGGTTTGTTTGGCCTGATCACTTACGCAGCAGAGCAACGCGTAAGAGAAATAGGCATCCGCAAAGTATTAGGAGCATCTGTCAATAATATTGCACGGATGTTGTCAATAGACTTTTTAAAGCTGGTGCTTATCTCTTCTGTGATCGCATTTCCCATTGCATGGTGGGCCATGCATAAATGGCTTGAAGACTTTGCGTACCGGGTATCGATCAGCTGGTGGATATTTTTTGTATCGGGAGTCATGGCACTGCTTATTGCAGTAATGACAGTGGGCTTCCAGGCAATAAAGGCAGGGGTTGCTAACCCGGTGAAGAGCCTTCGCACCGAATAGTGCTATGGCTCTTAAAAAGAGTTTTGAGAACGGAATAGAACCACGATCAACAGGGTTGTGAAGGATTGTAATGAAATCCAGGTTAAACCGTGGCGACTTTTGTTTTAATCTTTGCGTCTTTGCGTGAAAAAAAAAGCCGAATAGAATTACAGAACGCTGAAGAGAGTGACACAAGAGACGATGAATAGAATTACTATTGTTGGAATAAAAAAATAAACAAATGCTAGAATTAAAAGGGATCTACAAATGGGTAAATACGGGTGTAAACCGAACCTTTATTTTAAAAGACGTTGACCTTTCAGTAAAACAGGGAGAGTTTATTTCTATCATGGGACCTTCAGGTTCCGGTAAATCAACCCTGCTGAATATTGTTGGCATGCTGGATGATTTCAATGAAGGGGAATACCATTTTTTGCATGAATCAGTGCACAAACTAAAAGAGAAACAGAGGTCCGCATTGTACAAACAATACATCGGCTTTGTATTCCAGGCTTATCACCTGATCGATGAACTGACGGTGTATGAGAACATTGAAACACCTTTGATCTACCAGAATATAAAAACTTCAGAACGCAAAGCAATGGTAGCCGATATTCTTGATCGCTTCCAGATCGTGGGAAAGAAGGATCTTTTTCCTACGCAGCTTTCCGGTGGGCAGCAACAACTGGTTGGTATTGCGCGGGCATTGATCGCAAAGCCAAAATTGATACTGGCTGATGAACCAACAGGGAACCTGAACTCAAGACAGGGTGAAGAGATCATGGGACTCTTCAAGGAAATGAACAATGAAGGAGTAACGATCATACAGGTCACCCACTCCGAAAAAAATGCCGCTTATGGCTCAAGAATTGTCAACCTGCTGGATGGAATGATCGCAAACCCCCTGTCCCCCTAAATGGGAGACCTAGGGCGAATATTTTTATTAATAAGAAGATGAATATAACTATAAACGCGGAAGTGCTTAACTACCTAAACTTAATTAAAAAATCTACAGCCTGGTCTCCCTCTCCAAAAGGAGAGGGATTAAGGGTGAGGTCTAAAACATAAAATTTGATGAAAAAAATATCTTTAAGCGTGTCTTTTTTGATTATGTACTTACTTGTCGCTGCACAGCAAAAAATGCTAACTCTTCAGCAATGCGTGGACACGGCATTAAGAAATAATTTTCTTGTACAACAAAATGGCCTGCAATCGCAAACGGCTGAAGTAAACTGGAAACAGGCAAAGCTAAATTTGCTGCCTAATCTGAACGGCTCGGCCAGCAATGGTGTCAGCCGGGGACGTAGCATTGATCCGTTTACTAACTCATACACAAATGAGCAATATGATTTTGCCAGCTATGGCCTGAGCAGCGGTATTACCCTGTTCCAGGGTTTGGCAGCACAGAATTTAATAAAGCAAACATCACTGAATTACCAGGCCTCGCAAATGGATTGGCAACAAGCAAAGGACAATGCTACCATCGGGGTCATTCTTGCTTACTTGCAGGTATTGAGCAATGAAGACCAGCTGGCACAGGCAGATAGCCAGTCTGTCTACAGTCTAAGGCAGGTAGAACGCCTGGAACTGTTAAATCAACAAGGGGCGATCCCACCTTCTGATCTTACCGATCTGAAAGGTCAGTATGCAAATGACCAGTTAGCAATGATCAACAGCAAAACAGCTTTGGAAACTTCTAAAATAAACCTTTGCCAGCTGATGAATATACCTTATGATGAAAATATGCAACTGGAAAAAATAAATCCTGAATCGGTTGCCGTTAAGTATGAATCCAAACCCGATGAAATTTACCAGACAGCATTAAAACAATTTGCACAGGTGAAAGCGGTCGACTTCCGTAGGCAAAGCGCGGAAAAAGCAGTGAAGGTGGCAAGAGGTCAATTGTATCCTTTGTTAAGCTTTAACGCCAATTTCAATACAAATTACTCAAGCGCTGCCAATCAAAACGTCTTTCTCAACACAACCGATGTAGCAACTTCAGATTATGTGATCCAAAGTGGCGTAAAAAACCCGGTCATTCATCCGCAAGACAATTATAATTCAGAAAAGATCCCTTACCGTACACAACTTAACAATAATCGTTACAATGATTTTAGCCTGAATCTCCGCATCCCGATCTTTAATCAATTGTACCAGCGCAACCAGGTGAAGATCGCAAAAATCAATGTAAAGAATGCGGATCTTGTTGCACAAACGACAAAAACACAATTGCAGCAATCGATAGAACAAGCTTATGTAAATATGGTGTCAGCGGCCAATCGCTATAAAACCCTGCTCGACCAGGTAAGCGCATACACTGAATCATTCCATGCAGCCGAGATCCGTTTTAACAGTGGCGTTGGTACTTCGATCGATTACCTGACAGCAAAAAATAACCTGGACCGGTCAAACATTAATATGATCACTTCCAGGTATGACTATGTATTGCGAACAAAAGTTCTGGATTACTACCAGGGCAAACTGTTGTGGTGATCGTGAAATAAAAAATGAATTTTCTAAAAAGCAATCTTTGGGTTGCTTTTTTGTTTTCAGCAACTCACTCTTTGTCTTTGACAACATGCTTCAGCCATTGAGAAGATCTTTTTAAGAGAATATTTTGTTGAAGAAGACGGACTGGATAAAACAAATGTGGCTGCACCGGTGAAATAGTCCTGAGCAAGTGAGATTTTCACGTCTCTCTGAAGGTCCGACAGGACTCCGTTGGAGAGTCCTTCGCACACGTTTGACGTTTGACGATCCAACAGTTCATCCACCTTTTCATTCAACTCAATCATTTCTCAATTGACGGCAGAAGTTTCCAAAACTAATTTGCTTTAGAATTAAGAACTATAAACCCTGTTTTTTTATGAGACGATTCAAAAAAATTCTGAAATGGATAGCAAGCATTTTGCTGGTCTTGATCACGGGTCTGACCGTAGTGGTCATGGCCAGGCAAAACTTAACATATGATGCTCCTTATCCCAACATCCATGCGTCTGCAGACAGCGCTGTGGTCGCAAGAGGTAAGCACCTGATCTTTAGTTCCGCTCATTGTATTAATTGCCACAGCACGACTAATCCTGACTCATTAGTAGCGCTGGGACAGGATGTGCCTTTAAGCGGCGGAGTTTTATTTGATGTTGGCATTGCGAAAATATATTCAAAGAATATCACGCCCGATAAAAAAACTGGTATCGGCAGGTACACCGATGGAGAAATTGCCAGGGTGCTTCGCTATGGTGTCCATCCTAATGGCGCCGCTGTACTTGATTTCATGCCTTTTCACAACACAAGCGATGAAGATCTTACAGCGATCATTTCCTACCTGCGTGCACAAAAACCGGTAAAAAATGAAATTCCGGAAAACAGTTTTACTGTAATGGGAAAAGTAGTGAAAGCATTCATGGTAAAACCTGTGGGACCTGACGGTGAAGTACCGAAGGCTGTTAAACCTGATACAACGGCATCTTACGGAAGATATCTCGCTGTTAGTGTAGCCGAATGCAACGGCTGCCATACAAAAAGAGATATGACAGGCAAGTACGTGGGCGAACCATTTGCCGGCGGTAACGAGATCGAAGGATTCATCACTCCAAATCTTACTCCCGATCCAAGCGGAAGGATATATAACTGGAACCAACAAAATTTTATAGATCGTTTTCGCATGGGTAAACTTTATCCTAACAGCCCGATGCCATGGAATTCATTCAGGAGAATGAGTGATGATGAATTAAAAGCGATCTATAATTTTTTAAGATCAACAAAGCCTGTAAAATCAGAGAAAATAGTTAACAAATAATAACCAAAACAGAACCTTTAAACCTTTTAATTATGAAAAAGATCTCTCTCCTCGCGATCATTGTAATTGCAGCAATTTCAGTTTCTGCTCAATCTTCTAAAGAATCAAAGTCAAAAATTGGCATAAAAGCAGGTTACAATTTCTCCAATGTTGTCGGCAGTCAGTCATCTTTCGATCCGAAACACAACAACGGTTATATGGTGTCCGTCGCTTTTGCACCTACCGTCAAAAACGGCTTTGGCTACAGGAGTGAACTGGTATATTCAAAACAGGGATACAGTTTTGATGATGGCGGAAAAAATACAGACGTAATGAACGATTACCTCTACATGCCGCATTTGATGACCTACACCATTGCTAAGGTTGTGCAGATACAAGCAGGCGCGCAGGTAGGCGTTCTCCTGAATGCAAAAAAATCCAGCGGCGGCAAAGACAGTTCGATCACTGATCTAATGAACCGTTTTGATTATGGTTTTGCCGGCGGTGTTGAAGTTTATCCGTTCAAAGGATTGATCATCGGCACCCGTTATAACCTGGGGCTTGGAAAAATGTATAAGCAATATGAACAAACAGCGACTACTCTTTATCCGTTACCCTTTGATCCTTCCACGACAAATTTGAAGAACGGCATTCTTCAATTATTCATCGGTTACAGATTCTAATCATAAACTCAAACCTTAAATTATGAAACTACTAATTTTGATCGTTACGCTGGCCACAGGATCCGCTTTCTTCTTGCCGAAGGAAAAAGATATTGCGGGTACCTGGGTACTTGATACAACAGGAAAAAAATGTGAACCAGCTGTGCTCCACATTCAAATGGCTGAAGGTTATTTCACAGGAAAATTGGATATACCTGACCAGCAACTCTATGATCAACCGGTTATTGTCCAATTCAGTCAGGACAAAATAAAAGTCTTGCTTGATTCAAAAGGAAGTTGTTTTATAGAAGGGATCGTTACCGATTCCCTGCTCCTTGGCCAGTCAGCTGTCTGTGGCCAAATGGAGCCTGTAAAATTTTACCGGGTAAAAAACTAATCTTTCAATGTGGCTGTCTCAAAACTGTTATTATGCCGCCAAGACCACAAAGGCACAAAGTCCCGCAAAGATCCTTAGACGCTACTTAGCGCCTTTGCGGCCTATCTACTAAAGTAGACTTTTGAGACAGCCGCTTTAAAATCTGGGTAACATCTTAAATCATACATATGCTCACCAATCTTCCCGACAGTCTTATCGTAATTTTTTTACTGACTGTTATTCTGACCTTTTTGTTATTTATCAACGCTGTAAAAAATAAATCGACTGCGGCGATCGTATTGGTTATTTGGCTGGCAGTGACCGGCATTCTTTCATTTCAGAAAGTGTTCCAGGATACTTCGACAATTCCACCAAGGTTAATGATAATTATAGCTCCGGCTATTCTTTTCATAGTTCTTTTATTGATCACCAAAAGCGGAAAAAGATTTACGGATAACATCGACGTCAGGAAATTAACACTCGTGCATATTGTTCGCATTCCTGTAGAAATTATATTATTCATGCTCTGCACACATAAACTAATTCCCGAACTGATGACCTTTGCAGGGAGGAACTTTGACATCCTTTCGGGCATAACAGCACCCATTGTGTATTTTGTATGTTTTAAAAATTCAGAATTAAAAAACAGGAGACTACTGTTAATATGGAATTTTATTTGCCTGGGCTTGTTGTTGAATATTGTTATCAATGCCCTGCTGTCAGCGCCATTCCCATTTCAGCAATTTGCATTTGATCAGCCAAACGTCGCCATACTTTATTTCCCATTTACCTGGTTACCCTGTTTCATTGTGATGATCGTTTTGTACAGTCACCTGGCAGCGATCAGGCAATTGACCAGATAAGGAATAAATTTTTTTAATTGACAATCTATGTTTTTAAATCGAACTCTATTTTCTTGCCTTTCATTGTGTCCTGTGTGTCTTCTTAGTGTCCTTTGTGACCAGAATTCCGGTCACAAAGCGCACGACGTCCCGATAGCTATCGGGAACACAAAGTCCACAAAGATGATGATGTACAAGTGCATACTATCTAACTAAACAGAAATGAAGATCAAAAAACTTAGCTTACAAACAGCTTACTTAAAAACCTTACAGGAGTTTTATTCTTCTATTCTTGAACTACCTGTTCAATCACCAGACGAAAGGAAAATAAATATAAAGATCGGCGATAGCGACCTTGCCTTTACCGAAACAACAACGGCAGAAGCATTTTATCACTTTGCTATTAATATTCCTTCGAATAAAATTGAAGAAGCAAAAGACTGGCTAAGCAAAAAGGTCAGGCTGCTCTGGATGGAAGACTACCAGAACGATATTGCTGATTTTGTCACCTGGCGGGCCAAGTCGGTTTATTTTTATGATCCTGCAGGGAACATCGTTGAACTCATTGCACGCTTTGATCTGGACAATAATGCCAGCGAAACATTCTCTTCCAGTCAATTTCTTTCAGTAAATGAAGTGGGTTTGGTTTTTAGCGTCGAAAATTTTGAAAAAGAAATAATGCATCTTGAGAAATCGTATTCGCTGTCTTATTTCGATAAGCAGCCACCTTTACCAAAGTTCAGGGCCATGGGTGATGATGAAGGATTATTCGTTATCGTGCCTGAGCATCGCAACTGGTATCCAACCGATAAACCCTCGGGAATATTTCCTATGATCGTGGAATTTGATAATAGAGGAGAGAGTTATAGTTTAGAAATGCCATAAACCTTTTTTGTTTCGGGCAAAAAAGTAAAACTGATTGATGTTGCATTTCTTCCCAGCCGAGTCTCCGAAGGGACTCGGCGCAAATTAGCAAGCAGAGATTTTCTATTTTTTCGGTGCACCCTGGAGATTCAAATCACTCCTCCATGATGTAATAATGTTTTTGTTAACTTTAAATGTGAACTTCCTGAAACTAATGAGGCGAATACTCACTTCCGCATTTTTAATTTTTTTTCCGGGGATATTATTTATTTCCTGTTCACAAAAGAAAGGAAACATGACCAGTCAAACACCTTTGAGAAACTACAAGCTGGCTATGGCACAAATGATGGTGGAAGCAGGACGACCAGATGCCAACCTCGATCGCGCTACAAAGAGAATTGGCGAAGCAGCTGCAAAAGGAGCTAAATTAGTTTTATTGCCGGAAGTCATGGACCTGGGATGGACGGATCCTTCTGCTAAAACCATGGCATACGAGATCCCCGATGGAAAAACGTGCCGGCGGCTGAGAGACGCGGCCCTTAAAAACAATATTTATGTATGTGCCGGTATCGTTGAAAAAGATAAAGACAAAATCTACAATGCCGCTGTTATCATTGATCCGTCTGGCAAAGTCATACTGACACATCGTAAATTGAATGAACTGGATATTGCTCATGATCTTTACGCCCAGGGCGACAAACTCAATGTGGTTCACACACCATTAGGAACACTAGGCCTTTATATCTGCGCCGATGCGACTGCACAGGGAAATGTTCTTTCCAATTCTCTTGGCTATATGGGCGCTGACATAATTCTCTCTCCGTGCGCATGGGCGGTGCCACCTGGTTTTGACAATAACGCCACACCTTATGGTGACACGTGGAGAAATGTTTATCGACCAGTGAGTGAAAAGTTTGATCTCTGGGTTGTAGGCGTAAGCAATGTCGGAAAAATAGAAGCCGGGCCATGGAAAGACTGGAACTGCATAGGCAGTTCGTTGGTATATGCTCCCGGAGGCAAAGAAGTGTTACAGGCACCTTACGGAGATAAAGCAGACACTATTATCTATGTTGATATTTCATTGAAAGACCGCCCGGCAAGAGGAACAAAATGGCAGGACTATTGGAATAAATAGGTCATTGTGAAATTTTGCCGACGCAAATCCCCGGAGACATTTCTTTTCAGCCGAGTCTCCGAAGGGACTCGGCTGGAAATCGGAAACCAAGAACTTTCTATTTCTTCGATGCATCCAGAGACATAAACCAGGCTTTTATCAGGCTCTTCTTCGATGTTCGGTCAGTTCTCCAGTCACCTGCTGAAAGCGGTTGCTGGGTAATTCTTTCTCTGCGGTTGCGACCAAATTATTAAAAACAAACTCTGGTACACTTTTCTCTACCGCTCTCAGCCAATTGATAATTTCCCTGTTGCTCAAGCCCCGTAGCATCCATTTCCAGACAACAGCGGTTGACTCGGGCGTTTGGATTGCTATGATCTGTTTCTCAATGGCGCGGATCTGCTCGTCGGTGTAATAGCGCCATAATAAATTGTTGATGATATCCTCTTCCTTTGCCATGTGCACAAGGTTAAAGGCAAGAAAATCCACAAAAGCTTTTCGTACAGCAGATCCTAACTGGATCCTCTGTTCATCCGTTTCAAGTGAACTATATATATTGATAAGGGTTCTGAGTTGTGTCGACAGCTCATGATCTTTTACATGCTCCTGCTCAAAGCTATCCACTACAGAAGGCTCATATTGTTCCACTGCAGGAAACACAAAATGATCTTCATTATAAGCATGTTTGTCAAAAACATCGACGACCGTTGTAATATTTGCGAGCAATGATGTTACTTCTTCCCCGATGTTAAAATCGGTACGCTGTAATTCAATTGCCGTTTCATAAAGCATAGCTCTCAGGGCTTTGTGCACCTGGTAAAAAGTGTTATAGCGCATAGACATAAGATTTAAGGTTGTATTTAAATTAAGGTTAATTGTTTACCTGTTACTATATCCTGAATTCAGGACATTCTGTATTCTGCATTCTGTATTCTCTATTCTATCAATACACTTTTTCTTCCGCGTGTTTTCTTATCATTCGCAAAAAGGTCCCTCGTGTACTTCTCTCCTGCTTTGAAATGATCTCATCTACATATTTCTCACATAACCATGCAGGATCGTAGTCTTCAAATTCTTTGGCCAGCCTGGTGACATTAATTCTATAGAGCCGGTTCCGCAAAATAATTTCCACGCTTTCTTTTATTTGGGAAGGCGAAGGCTTTTCTGTTTTAAGATCAATGCCGAGTTTAAAATACCCGATCCGGGCATTGATCTCATTCTTTCCTTCATGAACACCTGCAACTACCATCGGTAATTTATTTTGAATACCGAGGAGTACTCCACCATATCCTCCGTTCGTCACATAGGCATCAACCTGGGCCATGATATCATTGAACGGAATAAAATCTTCAATCAAAATATTTGCGTAAGGATAGCGGGTTCTCAACTCTTGTGTGCGGGAGCCGCCGGTTGTTGCAACAATCAATATATCTGTATCCTTAAAAGCTTCCAGGGTTGGTACAATGATCTTTTCAACATCGGTTTCAACGGTACCCTGTGTTACAAGTATTTTTCCTTGGAAATGTTTGTACTGATCCGGAATTTGGTAATGGTCATTCCGCTTCTGAGAAGAGGGGAGCAATGGACCGATGAAATGTATATTTTTTCTAAGATCACTGCGCCGGTATTCAAAGCCTGGTGTTCCACTCTGCAGCAACAGGTCTGCTTCTTTACTTACTATGTCAAATATGTTTCCTTTGCTTGTCTTCATTCCATATTCGGAAAAAATTTTATCGGTTAACTTTTTTGAATCATTGAAGATGAATTTATCTGTAAAGAAGCGCATGACATTCTGCGTGAGTTTGCCAAAAAAAGTTGAAGAAGGAGTAAGACCAAGGCCCATCGGTGGCAGATCCTTTGATGTTTCCATCAGGGGCACCACGCCAATGGCGATCACCGGCTTCGCGAGTAATTGTCTTACAAAAGGGATCCCTGTAAAACAATTATCGGCTATCATAATATCAAAAGGGAATGATTCATTGATCTCACTGATATCTTCATAAAATTCGGGTCCGCGCAAAACAAACGCATGCCTGATGTCAAATTTTAATTTAGCGATCTGTCCTTTGTAATCCTTTCTTTCAGGAAATACCTGGTCTGGCTCCCCAATAGAAAAATCAACAGCTTTTTTGAGAGGATAATAGGTGAAGCCGAGACTTTTGATCTTTGCTTCATACTTACTCCCGGTGTACCACCTTACATCGTGTCCCGAATTTTTAAGGTGAATGGCAAGGCTTGTTAATGGATTAAAATGCCCGTCACCGGGGAAATTGGCAAACAGAATTTTTCTTGATTTCATAAATAAGGTTTAATGGATTTGTTTAGATTTTAGGTCGTTGGTTTAATGGTCATTTTTCTGCTGTGAAGATGCGACATTGATGAATTGATTTCAAGATTGAATGAAATGAGTTGTGATGTTTACCGGATGAATTGAGAAAACGGGTTGATTAAATAATTCAAAGTGCACCAGGTGCCGGAAATGTCTTTTCAGAGCGAGAGGACAATGAAGAATCCGTTGAAATTTGCCTTACAATTCATTAACAGATTTCATCAATTCATCCACCCGCCTGGCGGTTCATTCCCGAAAAAAAACATTTTGCGCAGTCAATGGCTATATTTGAGTAACTCAAATTTGTTGCTTGGTAAGGTATCTATCCATTGTCTTTTTCGTTCTGCTGTACTATCCATCCGGGGCGCAGCTGGTAAAACGCTTCTCATTTATGCATTACGGTCTGTCAACCGGGCTTGCATCAAATGAAGTGACCAATGCATACCAGGATGAGACTGGCTATATATGGATCGGGACAAATAATGGCCTGCAGCGTTTTGACGGAACCCGTTACAAAACCTTTCGTTCCAGGAAGGATGACTCTACATCTATTCCTAATAATAATATTGCGCAAATACTATTTGACAAGAAAAATAATTTGTGGTTAATTACTGCAGATCAAAAGATAGGGATCTTTGACACCAAAAATTTTGTTTATCATGAAATAAAAGTAAAGGTCAGGGACCCGGCAATTCTGAATCATGGAAGGAGGCTGATCTGTGATGAACAAGGGAACCTTCTTTTGTTATTTGTGGATGCCGGCTTTTTAACCTGGAGCGAAAATAAACGGGAGTTCTCCGCCGATTACAATTTTATTGCCGTACCAGATGATTGGAGGATCGTCGACATTATCCAGGAGCCGGGAACAAAAAAATATTGGATAGGAACTTACACCGGTACCGGCATATATGATCGTCAAACAAGACAACTAAACTACAGCGGGCATAACCCGGAAAAAAATCAGTTCATTGAAAAGCTTGGCAGCATTCCCCTTGCCAGGGGTTTTTTAATTGACTCTAAGGATCGCCTCTGGTTCTTTAGTTGGTTTATAGGAATGCCTCTTATTTATGCCTATGATCTGCAAAAAAATGAATTAGTAGTCGAAAAATATAATCTTGGCGACCTGATAAAAAATTATTTTGAAATAGGTGGTTTCCTTGAACAGAAAAATGGAACTGTGTGGGTGCGTGGGCTTGGAGTGTTTGGCCGCTATCTTGAAAAGGAAAAAGAGTTTCAGCTGGTGTATAATGGTTATGAAAACGAGCAAAGCATTTCTTATGCAAGAGTTGATAACCTTTTTGAAGACAGGGAAGAAAATATTTGGGTGTCCACAAATACAAATGGTTTATATCAATTCAAGCCCTCTTCTCAATTCTTTACAAATGTCAGGCAGATAAACAGGATCAGTGGCCGACCAGGTGACGGCAGTGTAATGTCTTTTATTCAGACGAGGCAAGGTACCCTCCTGGTCGGTACCTGGAATGATGGCTTCTATGAATTCGACAAGAATTACAATATGATCCCCCTGGGAATTCGCGGCATCATAGGAAACCCATTTGCCTGGTGTCTCTCATTTTCGCAAGATAGCAACACGATTTGGATGGGTGCGCAGCCAGGAATTTATGCCATCAATCAAACTACACGTACTGCTACCTATCACAATCCTCCCGTCATGCAAAACAGAACGGTCAGGCAAATCGTGGAAGATAAATACGGTAATCTTTGGATGGGGACGCAAAGTCTTGGAGTTTTTAAATGGAGTGCAGCAAAAGGCAGGAAAAAATTTGATGCTGGAGTTTCACAATTCAAGGGTGTGCCGGTTACACTGATAATAAAAATCGCGATTGATAGAAACGGATATATATGGGTGGCGACCTCATCATCTGGTGTATATATGATCGACCCCGCCATTGACAAGGTAATGCTTCATTTTGGCACGGAAGAACCTCCTGAACGAAAACTCACCTGGAATGGAACCGCTGCTGCCTTACAATACGACGATACCACTATGGTGATCGCCGCGAATGGTATATACCTGTACAACATCCGTCAACAAAGAATTTCAAGCTATATTAAATTGCCGGAAACTCTACCCGGCCTGATCGCCGCCGTGGAAAAAGATGGAAATGGCTATTTATGGATATCTACAACAAACGGCATATTAAGATTAAATCCAAAGAATAAAATTTTTATTCAATTCGACAGAACCGACGGCATTGCCAACGACTATTTCATCCCAGCCGCTTCTTATGTATTGCCTGATGGGAGAATCATGTTCGGGGCCGACAACCAATTTGTTGTTTTCGATCCTGAGCTGGTGAGGATCAATGCACCTGCCCCCGATGTAACGATCACTGGTTTTAAGTTAACAAACCGATCCTTGCTTATAGATTCACTCTTAAAACGCGACCGGATCGAACTGGGACCTGACGACAACTCTGTCACCATCGAATTTTCCGGCCTTAGTTATAGTGGAACTTATAGTATCGCTTATCAGTTAGAAGGATTAGACAAAACATGGATGAGATCGGACAAGACGAACCAGGCGGTGTATTCCTATTTACCCCCTGGCAGATATACTTTCCTTGCAAAAAGTGAAGATGCAGAAGGCCACCCTTCAAAAGACATTACAAGATTAGTTATCAATGTAAGGCCGCCTTTTTGGAAAACATGGTGGTTTCTTGGTTTGAGCGTTTTTGCGGTAGTCGGTTTGTTGTTCTGGCTTGATAAGTTACGCATGCAAAAATTAAGAGCGACCGAAAGTATCAGAACGAGAATTGCAACCAGCCTTACTGAAGATATGAGCAATTCATTAAGCAGCATTAATATTTCCAGTGAGCTTGCAAAAACCAAAGTAGACACCGACAAAGAACGAACAAAAGAATATATCGCACAGATCAGTGATACGAGCAACCGTATGGTACAGGCAATGTATGATATGGTCTGGAGTATTGATCCGAAAAATGACACAATGCTTGATACGATCGAGCGGATGAAAAGTTTTGCAGTTGAAACAGAGAGTCTTCATAACATAGATATTCTGTTCGACATTGAAGAAGCAGCGGCTGATCTCAAGCTGGATATGGCTCACCGCTATGAGTTATTATCTGTCTTCAAGGAAGCTGTGTCTAATATTGTAAAACATGCTGACGCAAGAAATGTGCAGGTAAGCTTGCGGTTAAAGAATTCAAGGTTTTACATGCTTGTTGAAGACGATGGCAAAGGGTTTGATCCCGGAAAAGCAAGCATGGGAAGAGGAATAAATGACATGAAACGCAGAGCCGAAGCTATTAAAGCTTCTCTTTATATAGAGTCAGAAAAAAATACAGGAACAATCGTAAAGCTGGAGATGCCGGTGTAGTAGTTACGAGTTATGGGTTATGAGTTAAGAGTTACTGCAACCGCTAACTACTTGCCCATCCACTGTTTAAACTCAGTTACTTTTTCGCGGCTAACAATAGACTCTTTATCTACAGCAGGTTTAAGATTAAGTAATAAGCGATTTCCAAAGTAGTCATGTATCTGATCAATGCTATTAATCGAAACATAAAACGAGCGACTGATGCGAAAATATCTTGTGGGGTCAAGCATTTCTTCCAATTCATCCATAGTATAATCAACTACAAACTTCCTGTTATCATAAGTTTTGAAGAAGTTTAGCCTGCCGTCACTATAGAAGTAAGCAATTTCATCAACATCAACACTCACGAGTTTCTGAGCATGTTTTACCAGGAAACGTCTCCGGAACTCTTTGGGTTGAAACTTTGATTGCAGTTCTTTTACCAGGCCTTCAAGATTTAATGAAACGGGACTATTTTGACCCGCATACATTGATTTTAGATTCTGCAATTTGTTCAGCGCAGCCTTAAGATCCTCTTTCTGAACCGGCTTTAACAGGTAGTCGATACTATTGACCTTAAAAGCTCTAAGTGCGTACTCGTCATAAGAGGTTGTAAAGATGACAGTACTTTTTACATCTACCTTATCAAAGATCTCAAAACTCTGGCCGTCGCAAAGCTCAATATCCATCAGGATAAGATCAGGAGCGGGATTATTCTGAAGCCAATTTACTGACGCACGAATACTTTCGGCCACCCCGACAATTTCCGCTGTATTGTCAACAGCCTCTAAAGTTTTGCGCAACTTTTTTACTGCGAGTTCTTCGTCTTCAACGATGAATACTTTCATAAAGGTGCCCCTATCCCCTAAAGGGGTGTTTATTGGTTCATTTTAATGTAAATTACTTTATCACCCTCAATCTTCATATTTCTTTCTATCTGGTTTGTTGTGATACCTGCATGAATTGCAAATTTTAACGACCGAATTGTCTATGGTTGAATCAATGGTACTACAACGGCAAACTCCTTTCCGTCATCTCTTATGCTTATTTCTTCTTTTTTCATCAGGCGGTACTTATTCACAATGTTAGCCAGCCCGATCTTATTGGACGCAACCATCCTGTCCTTTCTTTGAAGATTGTTGCTAACTATTAATCTCCCGCTATTAGTAGTCATGATCAATATTTTCAAAGGGCTATCCTTTAAGATCATGTTATGCTTTACTGCATTTTCTACCAGCATTTGTAAAGTAAGAGGGGGAAGTTGATAGCTCAAATAATGATCGTCGATTTGCGTTTCCATGCATACTCCGTCTCCATACCTAGTCTTCAGCATATGAAAATAAGACTGAATAAAATGCATCTCAGAATCCAGAGTAGTCAAACCCTCCTCATTTGTTCTTAATAAGTATCTGTACACCTTACTCATTTCGTCCAGAAACTTCTCTGCCTTTTGGGGATCTTCGTTGATCAGCGATGACAAAGAATTCAAACTGTTAAATAAAAAATGAGGATTCACCTGGTCTTTTAACCCTTCCAGCTGACTCTGTAAATTTTCTTTTTTTAAGTTCTCAGCCTCATCTACTGTTTGTCTCCATTTATCATAAAAAGCGGCTCCCTCATTTAAACTTGTCGCCAGTATATTACAAAAGATACCGATGATCAGGCACCAGGCATACTGATTTGGATTGAGTTGGTAACCCAGGAAACCTATGTAATCATAACCCCAAAAAATAATGCTAATAGCTGCCGCCATAATTGCTACATACACCATAAGTCCGATCGATATTCTTTTAAAGGTCTGGCTGTATTTAGGATAACGATTGTTTAGTACACTGGCGATCATACCACAACTTACATAAGTGAGCAAAATGATGGCGAACGTAAGGATAGTAGCAAGGAGGAAATTCTTCAGGCTGGAGAAGTAATTACGGCCAAACATTACATAGTTTAACAGGAACGCAAAGGGGGGCAAAAAGATCGCCGCGATGAGACCTTCTTTTTTTGAATATGAAAACGGTCGTATTTCCGTGTCGGTTTTGCTCATGCCTTAATGTAAGTTAACTGATCGACGATTAATACACGGTGGTGCCCCAATGAATTGTCATTTTTACGTATGAACTGCTGTTTTTCCGGGATGAATTGACAAATGGGTTTATATGGCCTGATTTGTTAAAAAGACCTTCCCAGATTCTCAATTTTAATCGCATTTCAAAATTTCATATACAATAAAAAATCGTCTCAACTAAATCAGGAGCCTTCATTCGCTCCTTCAATTCAATTCATTCAAAGAACACTTCAATTCATTACCATTACCCTTTTTCTGCGCTGTAACCTGCAGCATCTTTGTGTCGTCATATTTATCAACAACTAAAAATTAAAAAAATGGAAAAATTAAAATTTACGATCAGGTTCATAACGATCCTGGTAGCATTTCCGGTGATCATGTTCACCGAATTGACAAGAACTGAAAAAGGAACTACAGAGCAAAAGCAAGACATGGAAAAAGTTTCAGTTGAAACAAACCAACCTTCTACGCTCAGTTATGCCTCTTTCTTTTTGCAAGCGGTATATATTTGAGCAAGTACCGCTTGCTTCTTTAATTCCTATGAATTGGATCAAAGGTCAAAAAGTTCTTTAGCGTTTGCTGTCGTTATCTCAGCGATCTCTTCTACTGTCACATTCTTTATTCCAGCTAATTTCTCCGCCACATATTTCAAATAACTACATTCATTTCGTTTGCCCCTGAACGGAACAGGAGCCAGGTAAGGCGCGTCGGTTTCCAAAACGATATGATCAAGGACCATTTGTTCAAGCACAGTATCAAGCCCCGATTTTTTAAAAGTCAGCACCCCACCGATACCTAAATAGAAATTAAGATCAGTGATCTTAAGCGCCTGCTCGATGGAACCGGAAAAACAATGAAACACTCCTTTTAATTTTCCTTTTTGATTCTTTTCGACAAGTTTAATGCATTCGTCAATAGAATTGCGTGAATGAATGACAATGGGAATGTTGTATTGCAAGGCAAGCTCGATTTGTCTTTGAAATACCTGGTATTGTTGCTCTGCATAAGTAGTATCCCAATAAAAATCAAGTCCTGTCTCTCCAACTGCTACAAAGGACCTTTTTTCAAAATGCTGTTCTACCACCGTCAATTCATCAACATAATTTTCTTTTACCGAGCAAGGGTGAAGACCCATCATGCTTAAACACTTGCCGGGAAATTCATTTTCGAGACTGAGCATTTGCACATGAGTGGAAATGTCGATGGCAGGCATGAGCATTTTTGTAATACCTTCATATTCAGCACGGCTAAGCATTTCCTGGCGGTCAGCATCAAATTCTGAAGAATAAATATGACAATGAGTATCTATCAGGCTCATAATCAGGCAAAACTCACGAAAAAATTGTAAGAAACAGTTAAACTTTTTTCAATAATTCTCATCTTAATACCGTTTAGATACTGTTTACAAAAACTACGTTTATGAAGTTTCTGAGTAACCCGACCCAACTCTTGCTTACATTATTTCTATTCGTTACTATCTTTTCGTGCAAAAAAGAAACTAGCGATACAAGCGCCCAGGACGAAGCACTGGCCAATATTTCCGCCACCGAATCAAATGCCGAGGCAGAAGATGTATTCAATGGAGTTTTTGACGATGTATTGGGAGTAAATACCAACGTAGGAATGGGTGGCACAGGAATTTTTGGCCGGAACGCGGGCGCTAATAACGCAACAAGTTACGCTGACGGCCGGATCGACAATACCAATCTTCTCCCCCCCTGCCTCAATATTATCATAGTGCAACAAACACCAAATTCTTTTCCTGTCACGATAACCTTTGATTTTGGAAGTACCGGCTGTGCTGCGGATGATGGACATTGGCGAAAAGGAAAGATCGTCATTGATTATTCAAATCGCTTATTGATCCCGGGGGCAGCGGCCTCTGTGAGATTTGAAGATTTCCAAATAGACAGCATTGCTATCGATAATTCTGCAACTTACACCATCACCAACACCGGCACCCAGGACAATTTACAATTCACCGTCGATGCAAATGCAAAACTCTCAAAACCAAATGGAAATTACAGTGAATGGTATAGCCACAAAATAATTTCCAGGACGGAAGGAAACCTCACATCCACCCCTCTCGATGACGTACTAAAAATTGAAGGAAAAGCATCAGGCAAAACCAAAAGAAATGACCTCATAGTAGCCTGGAAAGCTGAGATCACCGAGCCCTTCATTAAAAAATTCACCTGTCGCTGGATATCCCAGGGAGTGATAAAAACCGGCCGGGAAAATCTCGCATCAAACTCACAGTGGTTTGGTGTTCTGGACTATGGACTCGGAAATTGCGACAATCGTGCAACTCTGACCATCAATGGTATTAAGTATGAAATTACTTTGAGATAATTAAAAAATAATTATACCTTTAAACCAGTTTTCATAGGGTACGGATTAAAAACGGGCCAGGGTTTCTACCCAGGCCCTAACTTTTTATAACCATAAATTCAATTCTAAGAGAGCGTTTTTTAATTCTAACTTGCTTCTAAAGACAAAAATTTGAACCCCTTTTCAGAAAAATGATGAAGAACTTTTGGAAGTACATAGCATAACTTCTCAAAAGCCTTTTCACTGTCGTGAAAAACAACGATCGAACCTGGTAAAGACTTTAATATCACAAATTGTAAACTCCGTTCTTTCGTAATTCTGTCATCAAAATCTGCACTCAACACATCCCACATGATCACTTTCGGTTTTTTGCCTTTCATCGCTGCACGTAAATTTTTTGCCTGGAATAAAGTGATCTTACCATAAGGCGGTCGAAATAAATTTGAATCTATATAATTCGCTGCTTCGGCAATATCCTTCATATAAGCATTATTAGAGGTCTTCCACCCGTTAACATGATTTTGTGTATGATTACCTACACCATGTCCTTCATCTAATATTTGTTTGTAGACATCAGGATAGGCCAGGACGTTTTTGCCGATACAAAAAAAAGTTGCAAGTGCATTGTAATTTTTCAATTCTTTCAAAACAAATGGCGTGATCGCAGGATGCGGTCCATCATCAAAAGTCAGGTATATGATCTTCTCTTTTGTAGGAATACTCCAGGTATAAGAAGAATAAATTTTTTTTAACCACCAGGGAGTTTTTACAAAATACTTCATATAAGATACAAGGTACAAGAAACAAGAAATTATTGATTCTTGAATTATTAATTATTTAAGATGACCCGGATTAGAATGTAATAATCAGTAATCAATAATTATTAATGCCCGGCATTTCGCCTTGTGCCCTGTTCCTTGAACCTTGTGCCTTCTATTCTATCTTTGTAAGCTTATGAAGAAAGTCCGTGTTCGCTTTGCACCCAGTCCAACAGGTGGCTTGCATCTAGGAGGGATCAGAACAATTCTATACAATTATTTATTTGCCCGTCAACATAACGGCGATTTCGTATTGCGCATTGAGGATACTGATCAAACCAGGTATGTGCCCGGCGCGGAAGAATACATTTTTGATTGCCTTGAGTGGTGCGGCCTTAAACCTGATGAAAGCCCTTTGATCGGTGGCGAATATGGACCATACAGACAGAGCGAGCGAAAAGAAATTTACAGGCAATATGCAGAGCAGCTGGTAAGGGATGGCTTTGCGTACTATGCTTTTGATACGCCGGAAGAATTGGAAAAAATGCGACATAATTTCAAAACCGAGCAAAATCCATCACCCCAATACGATCACATTGTCCGTTTGAAGATGAAAAATTCATTAACGCTGGAAGAAGCCGAAGTAAAAAAATTACTGCATACAAATACAAGGCACGTAATAAGAATTAAAGTGCCGGAAAATGAGAATATTTCGTTTAAGGATCTGATACGTGGCGAAGTGCATTTTAATACCGGCATTGTAGACGACAAAGTCCTTTTAAAAGGAGATGGAATGCCCACTTACCATCTTGCCGTTGTAGTTGATGATTATCTAATGAAGATCACTCATGCCTTTCGCGGTGAAGAATGGTTACCCAGCGCGCCGGTTCATTTGCTGCTTTGGAAATACCTGGGCTGGCAAAAGGATATGCCGCGGTGGGCACACTTGCCGTTGATACTTGGACCAAATGGCAAACTGAGCAAACGTGATGCATTAAAGTATGGATTCCCCGTTTTTGCTACAAATTGGACCGACCCCAAAACAGGCGAATTGACTGAAGGATTCAGAGAGAAGGGATTTTTGCCCGAAGCATTTATAAATTTCCTTGCATTGCTGGGCTGGAATGATGGGACCGAGCAGGAAGTTTTTACGCTGGAGGAATTGATCCAAAAATTTTCTATCGAAAGGGTGCATAGCGGTGGTGCAAAATTTGACTATGAAAAAGCAAAATGGTTCAATCATGAATGGATAAAGCAGTTGCCGGTCGCCAGCTACGAATTGCAGGTCAGAAAAATTTTTGGGCAGCATGGGATCGTTATAAATGATGACCATCATTTTCTAAAAATATTAGAACTTGTAAAAGATCGTTGCACTCTGCTTACTGATTTTTACGACCAATCTCATTTTTTCTTCAGGTCTCCCGGGCAATATGATCTGAATGCAGTAAAACCCAAATGGAGTGAGGGCAAAAAAAGATTTTTTGAATCATTCATTGAAGAGATCAGGGCAACGGATATTTGGGAATCTGCATTCATTGAAGACGGTTTTAAAAAGCTTGCGATGATGCAGGATATTAAACCCGGCGAATTGCAACTACCTTTTCGCATTATGTTAGTGGGTGGAAAATTTGGACCACCGGTTTTCGATATTGCTGCTATATTAGGGAAAGGAGAAACTATCCAAAGAATTCAAAAGGCTGTCATTGCTTTTTCTTAACCTTGTTTCTGTATCAACTCCATCACAGACACAAGATCTGCTTTTCCCAGGTCTTCGATCATTTTCATATCCGCATCGTCAAGCCTGGTCAAGCCCATTGTGTTCTGCAAAACATGCTCCGGTGTTCGTATGCCGGGAATAATAGTTGAGACCCCGGGATAACTTAACACATAGCTTAATGCAAGCTGAGTCTTTGTCATGCCATATTTTTTACAGAATTCCCAAACCGGTTTCAATGCCTCGTTTGAATTTGAGATCACTTCTTTTGTTAACCTGTTATGACGGTGATCGTTCACAGCAAAGGACGAGTTAATATCAAATTTCCCTGTCAGCAACCCAAATTGAAGAGGCATTCGTGCAATGACACCATAACCGTTCTTACTTGCTTTTACAAGAATTGGCAGGGCTCTTTGATTGAGAATATTCAATACCAGCTGAAATCCCCGTCCGACCAAATCATCCGGGCGGGCTCTCCCAGATGACGTTTCATTAAAAGCTCAGCTTCGGGGAAGGGGTCAAACGTATTCAGGGATAAGCCCCAGTAACGGATCTTTCCCTGCTTTTGTAATTCCTCCATTGCTTCAATACATTCGCCATTTTGCAAGTGTTCAACTCTTGCTGAATGCAGCTGGTAATAATCGATCGTTTCTCTTTTTAATCTTTTTAAACTTTGCTCGCAGGCCTTGTGAATATATTCTTTGGAATAATCAACAGTGAACTGATCATTCCTTGCCACATTACCCACCTTGGTTGCGATGATAACGTTTCGGTCATGTCCTACAGCTTTGCCGAGGAGTTCTTCCGAATGACCCAACCCATAAATATCGGCCGTGTCAAAAAAATTAATCCCGGCATCTAATGCTGCCTGGATGGCTCGCATGGAAACCGCATCATCTGCATCGCCCCATCCGATAGATGTATTGCCGATCATTGCACCACCGCCAATAGCCCAGGCGCCAAAACCGATCTCACTAACCAGCATATTGGTATTTCCGAATTTCCTGTATTGCATGTTGCAATTTATAGATGAAAAAATAATTAACTTGACCTGATGTATAACCCTGGCCGTCTTAGAAGAATTCTTTTTCTGCTAGCCTTTTTAAAATTCATCCTGCCGTTTATTCTGCAAAATAGTTTTTACCAGCTACACCGGGATGAATATCTCTATTTGGCTGAAGGAAAACATTTGGCCTGGGGTTTTATGGAAGTGCCGCCAATGTTAAGTGTACTGGCATGGATCACTAATTTGTTTGGTGCCGGGTCTTTCTGGGTGAAAATGTGGCCTGCCCTTTTTGGTTCACTTACTTTTTTATTGGTTGGGAAAATTGTTCTTTCACTAAAAGGCAACCTGTTTGCGCTGATGCTTGCGTGGCTACCATTTGTCATTGACGGCTACATGCGTTTGTTTTATCTGTTCCATCCCAACTTCCTTGATGTCTTCTTCTGGACCCTTATGGCGTTTACACTTTTCAACTATGTCCAAACTCATCAAACCAAATGGCTTTATTTCTTTGGGATCAGTGCCGGCCTGGGGATGATGGGCAAATACTCTGTCGCGTTTTATGCTCTGAGTTTGCTGGGCGGCGTTTTGATGACCAGGGAGAGAAAGATCTTTTTGAATAAACATTTCTATTATGCGTGTGGAATTGGACTGCTGATCTTTTTGCCTAACATTATTTGGCAATACAATCATCGTTTTCCCATTGTTCACCACATGGGTGAATTGCAGGAGGAACAACTAAAGTACAATAGTGCCGTTGGCTTTATCATTAGCCAGTTATTGATGAATTTTCCCTGTGTCTACATCTGGATAGCAGGACTATTCTTTGTATTCCGTTTCAAGCAAATAAGATCATTCAGGACATTTGGCTGGGCCTATTTTTTTCTAATTATTTTATTGATCGTATTACGTGGCAAAGACTATTATGCATTGGGCGCTTATCCTGTATTATTTGCCTTCGGCGCTTTTCATCTTGAGCAAATTACTTCTGCAAGATTCAAAGGGCTGAGATATGCGATGATGATCTTCTCAATTGCATTTGGACTTTTCGGATTTCCGCTCATTTTACCAATCGCCAAACCAGATGCCTTAGCAAAATATTATGAGGTTACAGGAATGAACAGAACATTCAAATGGGAAGATCAAAAGCTGCATCCACTACCGCAGGATTTTGGTGATATGATCGGATGGAGAGAGCTGGCCCAAAAAACCGGTGCAGTATACAATAGTTTATCACCAGGAGAAAGGAATAAAACATTTGTGTATTGCAGAGGTTACTTTACTGCAGGCGCTTTAAATTATTACAAAAAAAAGGCAGGTTTACCCGAGGTATACAGTGATAATGCTTCCTTTCTATTCTGGATGCCCGATCATTATAAGATCAATAACCTGATCTTGGTAGCGCACAATATCCCGGACAAAGACGATATCGTTTTTCAGCAATTCAAAACAATGGCTATCAAAGATTCCCTTGTCATGCCGCTATTTAGAGAAACAGGCATGCGGATCTTTTTATATGAAAACGGAAATGATTCATTAAATAGTTTGATAGAAAAAGGTGTCGCTAAGCTTAAGAGTCAATTTATGCGTTGAGGATTGTTTATTTTTGATCTATGAGCAGACCCATTCGTGTTTTAGTTGCAAAAGTTGGATTGGATGGTCATGACCGCGGAGCAAAAGTAATTGCTACGGCGCTGCGGGATGCCGGCATGGAAGTGATCTATACGGGTCTTCGTCAAACTCCTGAAATGGTTGTGAATGCTGCTCTGCAGGAAGACGTGGATGCGATCGGCATCAGCAGCTTATCGGGCGCCCACATGACCGTATTTCCAAAAGTGTTGCAACTGATGAAAGAAAAAGAAATGAACGATGTGCTGCTCACGGGCGGAGGGATCATCCCCGAAGAAGATATGAAGAAATTGCGATCATTAGGGGTTGGTAGTTTATTTGCACCCGGAGTATCCACTTCTGAGATCGCTGATTATATTAAAGGCTGGGTCAAAGAAAACAGGAACTTTTAGACATGAAAAAAAATATCTTCATTTTGTTCCTTCTCACAATAAACCAATTATCATTCTCACAAGACAAAAAATATTATCCGTGCACTCTTACTTCTAATGACGGAACCTACACGGTACAGATATCTGACGCAACTTCCGTTGATTTCAAAAGTATATGGGATGAATTTGAGTATTCAGGAAATGGCTATACATGGGAAGGGCTGGTAAAGCAGTTTATCAAAATGGACAAGTTGAACATTGTTGTTGATTTTGATTCAGAAGCCGGGACTTTCTGGGCAAATCTTAAAACAAGATCCGATCAGTTAAGGCTTGCAAAATATATTCATGATCTCTGCGCCGATAAAAAGAAGTTCAGAGAATATGTAAAAAAAGCAGATCGATCTTTGGTCGATGATTAAAAAAATTATATGTATCAAACAATTTTGACTTCGTTGGAAAATGCCATCTACACTATTACCATCAATCGCCCGGACAAACTGAATGCGTTAAATAAAGAAGTATTCAACGACCTTGATGAGGTTGTTGACGAAATTTATCAAAATCGTGAAATAAAATCGGCAATTATTACGGGTGCAGGGAATAAAGCATTTGTTGCCGGTGCAGATATCAGTGAATTTTTAGAGCTTGATGTATCAGAAGCAACTGAGCTTTCAGCCCGGGGCCATAAAGTGTTTGATAAAATTGAAAATTCGCCAAAACCTATTGTTGCCGCAGTAAATGGTTTCGCCCTGGGTGGCGGTTGTGAATTAGCTCTCGCCTGTCATTTTATTTATGCAAGTGAAAATGCAAAATTTGGTCAGCCCGAAGTAAATCTTGGGTTGATACCCGGCTATGGCGGTACGCAACGACTAACGCAGTTGGTGGGAAGAAACCTGGCTATGGAATTATTAATGAGCGGGAATATGATCTCCGCAAAGGAGGCAATGGATCACGGCGTAGTTAATAAAGTTTTTTCTGCAGAAGAATTATTACCAAAGACAAAGGAAATTCTATCGCTCATACAAAGTAAAGCGCCGGTTGCTGTTTCAAAAGTGATCGAGTGTGTAAATAATTTTGATCATACTCAACCGGGTTATGATCTTGAAATGAAAAAGTTCGGCGAATGCTTTGCCACCGAAGATGCAAAGGAAGGTGCCTCTGCATTTTTAGAAAAAAGAAAACCAAGGTTTAAGGGCAGGTAGGTGCCAAACCGCTTAAAGCGGTCAGACACTTATTTCCTGAATAAAACCGAAGCTGGTATGATTTGCTCAGTAAATCCCGGCCCTTTCCATTGAACCTGCAGGGCATCACCGCCGCTTCTTTCAAAAAATAAAACTTTGATAGCATGATAGCCTTTTGCGAGAGGGATCTCGTTGCTTTTCTCCACTATACCATGTAATCCATCGTTATCAACTAATATCTTATCATCAAGAAATAATTTGCTGCCATCATCTGATGAGATATAAAAATTATAAATTCCATCAGACGGTATAAGTATTAAACCATCGAAAACAAACCCATAATTATCGCTCCCTTGCTTTGAACTGATATCAAAATCTTTGATGATGCCCGACGAAGTTGGTTTCAGACTATTAAAGTCCGGCAGCTTTGACCACTCACCTTCACAAACAGAATAGTTAATTCCAGGCGATGGAGCAGAAACATTCATAGCAGGTGAAGGCACTACTTTTTGAAAACTGGCACTCGATGTTTCAGTGACCGGTTTGTTATACAAAAATGATCTTGCCTTGACAGTAGTCGATTCCTTAAGCAATAAGGTTTTCATTGCTGCAGGCGAACTCGTTGCAGGCTCATCCCCATTGGTTGTATACCGGATAACGGCGTTGGGAATTTGAGTGCTGAGTGTAACCGGTATTTGATCAATGAAAATATTTGATGAAGATCTTATTTCAGGTGCCTCATAGATCACTGGTTCACCCTTTATGTCCATGACAATTACCGTGGCATATTCCTTTTGTTCTATACCTGAGATGTCAATCACATAATCACTACCGGTTCTTACAGCTTTTAATTTCTTTTTACCGGCGAGGCTATAGCAACTTGTTACCGGGCTACCCAAATTGGGTACGATTAGTTTCCCATCTGAAGGCCAGTCAAAAACGTGCAAATACAATCTTGTTCCGCCGGCGATTGATTTTTGTGTGCACCGTCCCCATGAAAGTTCTTTGAACGGGCTCGCCTTTGTCCCATAAATAGACTCATGATTCACACTCATCCATGAACCAATGTCCTTTAATCGTTCAATCGAAGCTTGAGGAAACAACCCTTCAGCAGTGGGCCCGACGTTCAATAAAAAATTTCCTCCTTTGGAAGCAATGTCGATCAATTTTCGAACAAGGTCTTCAGATGATTTCCAGTTATTGTCATGACTGTTATAACCCCAATGATCATTCATCGTCATGCAACTTTCCCAATCTGCACCAGGAATACCCGTTGCAGGAATTTCCTGCTCAGGAGTACCAAAATCACCCGCGAATCCTGCTTTTGTCTGCCCCACGTCTCCTCTCCCCACATCAACGCGATTGTTGACAATAATCGATGGCTGAAGACTTCGAACATATTCATAAAGATCTTTCCCTCTCTCATGCGTCCATGTATTTTCCCATTGACCATCAAACCAAAGAACCCCGATCTTCCCATAGTTAGTGAGTAACTCTCTTAACTGGTTTTTCATGTACGAAACATAGGTATCAAAATTGTCTCCGGTCCCTGGTCTGTCTTTTTCCCATTCTCTCCGGGGGAAGTAATAAGGCTGGTGCCAGTCCATAATGGAATGATAAAAACAAAGCTGAATTCCTTCTTTTTTGCAGGCTGCCGCCAATTCCTTCATCACGTCGCGATGAAATGGTGTGGACATGATATCAAAATCGGTCTGCTTTGTATCGAACATGCAAAAGCCGTCATGATGTTTGGAAGTAATAACAATGTATTTCATACCGGCAGCTTTTGCCATCTTCACCCATTCTTCGGCATTAAATTTTTCAGGATCAAATTGCTGAACAAATTTTTCGTACTCGTTGATCGGTATCTGTGCTGTTGTTCTTATCCATTCAGCATGAGTAGTATCTCCTTTCCATTCTCCGGCTGGTACTGAATACAACCCCCAATGAATAAACAAGCCAAATCTTGCATCCTTCCACCATTTCATTCTCTGTTCTTTCTGCGCTTTTGTTTCGGATTTGGTTTGTTGACTAAATGAGCTGAGATTTAAAATAGAAAGAAATATCAGCAAAAACAGGTAATGCAAAAGTTTGGTTTCACGCAAAGCCGCGAAGTTTGCAAAGGCGAAGTGGATTTGTATTTTCTTTGCGTTTCTTTGCGCCTTAGCGTGAAACATTTTTTGAAGAGTCATATCACGTAAAAATTTTAATAGCCCTCCCATGATTATTTTTCAGTAAGGTTTTCAGGAATTAAACACTCGGACACGCTCACTTTAGGCACTAATCCGATTTTATAGTTATCAATGACCAGATAAAGACGCCTGAGCACTCGTGTTGAAAAAGTAATTATTCTTTTACTGCCGATCGTTGTTCCAATCAAGTCTACAGTGTTATTATTGATGTCGATCAGGTGGATGCGAAAGCGACTCACTCTTTGGCCATGATTCAATGATTCCTTCAGCACTATGCAATTCGTCCTCGTAGGCTTCTCAAAATTGATCACAACGCTATCACTATCACATTCCACAAAAACTTTGTTGAAACTTTGATCTCTTAACCTCCTGAAACCGATCAACGCAGCCGAATCTTGTTCACCGATCCGCCCTTTTTTGTCAGGAGGTACATTCAATAATAAATTCGCACCACGACCGACTGATTTCAGATACAACTGGAATAATTGCTCGGGAGATTTTACCTTATCATTTTCTCCTTCATGGTAAAACCAGCCTGGACGAATACTTACGTCACATTCGGCAGGTATCCAACTTTGACCATATTCATTTCCCCGGTTCAGCGTATCAACAAGTGGCGCACCGGCACCGGGCGTAAATCCTGCTGTATCCAAATAATTCCAGTTCGTTTCACCTGCAATTCCCTTTTCATTTCCGCACCAGCGGATATCAGGACCCACATCACTAAAAATAACTGTGTTTGGAGATAGCTTGCGAACGGTCTTTTTGAACCGATCCCAATCATATACTTGCTTTTTTCCATTCGGACCTTCACCATTGGCTCCGTCCCACCACAACTCCCAAATGGGGCTATAATTTGTAAAGATCTCTTTCATCATGTTTACAAACACATCATTGTATTCCGGTGTTCCATACTTCGGGTGATTGCGATCCCAGGGAGAAATATACACTCCGAATTTTAGTCCATATTCTTTACAGGCCTGCGACAATTCTTTCAGCACATCTCCCTTCCCATTCTTCCATTTGCTTTCACGAACTGTATGCGTGGAATATTTACTTGGCCATAAACAAAATCCATCATGATGTTTGGCGGTAATAATAATTCCTTTTGCACCTGCAGCCTTTGCTATACGGCACCACTGGCGGCAATCTAAATTGGTGGGATTGAAAATATCTTCCGACTCTGTTCCTTCGCCCCATTCTTTATCGGTAAATGTGTTCGGGCCAAAATGCGCAAAAAGATAAAATTCCATTTCGTGCCATGCCAGTTGCTGCTTTGTCGGAACAGGGTTGTTGATGTTTTTTGGTTGTGAAAAACAATTGACTGAAATAAGAAAAGACAGAAGTGGCAACCATTTCATCGTTTATTGTTTAATTGTCTTTGGCGGTTTTACTACTATTGTATCTGTAGGTAAAAACGGAACTGTATATCCGCCAGAATCGATCAAAGCTCCTGGAAATGCTTTTTTCAGATCCTTCCACCCTGATTTTTTTACGCCGGTCTGATAAAGATAGATGGAATGAATGTTTTTCAACTCTTTTAATTGCATAACACCCTGTTCTGTTACAACAGTCCCAACCAAATTGAGATACCTGAGATTTTCCAATGCTTTCAAATTTGCCAGCCCCTTGTCTGTGATCTTTGTATGATCCAACTGCAATCTCATCAAATTTTTAAATTGAGAAATGACCAGTAAGGCGGAGTCAGTAATTGAAGTGCTCCCAAGCTTTAATTCAATGAGCTGTTCTTTTAAGGGCAGCAACAATTGAACGTCCTTATCGCCCGGATTTGTTACTGTCACAAAATTCGCCGATATGTAATTTGTATTCTGAGCTACCGGTTCGACTACTGCCCCGATGTCTTTTAATTTTTTTATCGCTTCGCCATTTGCCTTCACAACTGGTTTAGCAGGAATTTCCGGAGCAATGATCTTTTTCTCCTGCACATGCTGTAATGCGAGCAAGGCCGGTTTTATCTCTTCGGGCTGATCCAGTTGTTTCACTTTTTTATCAAACCATGCACCGGATTTGATCCACCAGTGGATCAATGCAATTTCCTGTTCGGTCGGTTGTGGTTTTTCCTTTGGTGGCATGTGATCATCATCCTCACGTGGCAATGATATCCTTTTTGCCATTTCACTCTTTTCGGTGTTGCCGGGTATGATCACAGGACCATCTTTTCCACCTTTCATTAATCTTAAGCTATCATCCATCCTCAATTTTCCTTTTTGTTTATTTTTTCCATGACAGGAATAACATCTCGTTTGTAATATGGGCTGGATAATGTCCGGATAAACCATTGCTTCCTGCACATTGGGAATTGGTTTTCGCCGGGCAACCGTGTCGGAAGTGACGACTCCATGATTTTGTGAGATAGTCTGAGCCATGAGTCAATGATCCACCCAGGTGACCCGTTATAACTATTAATACAAATAACAAAATGCTGATCGAAACCTGTGTTTTAAATGAGGCAGCTTTGTTGTGATAATAAAACATCGCAATGCTTCCGGCAGCGACACTGATCCCAAACCACTGATGAGTGATCACCAAACCTTCATCATAATCACCGCTGAACGACAATAAATAACCGGTAACGGCAGAAAGAATAGCGCAGATCATTCCAATCAGCAATGCAATATTTGTGGCAGCATGCAAAGAAGAAAATTTTGGCTTTCTCTCCAGCCATTGAAATACACAGGCAAGCAACAAAATGCCAATGGGTAAATGGACGAGTACAACGTGGAAGTGACCAAAGAATTCTGACATGAGGCGAGCTTTGAGCTGCGAGCTTTGAGCTTTGAGTAAAAAGTTTACTTATTTAATTTATTCATGAAGCTAATAAGCATTTTTTCCTCTTCATCCAAACCATTTAAGATTTCATCTCTCAATTCACGATTGCCGAAATTAGCAGCCTTAGCGATCAGCAATTGTGTTTCCAGTTCGAATGTTGAGCCCAATGATATTTCAATGAATCTACAATAATCCTTTTCGCTAAACCTGCTGCTTCCTTCGGCAATATTGGAAGGAATTGATACAGCAGACTTGGTTATTTGTGACGAAATGCCAAATTTCTGTTCCTTCGGAAACGTATCGACCAGAGCAAAGGACTTTACTGCAATGTCAAATCCTCTCTGCCATATTTTGAGTTCTTTAAAATTTTTCATAAGCTTAGTTTATTTGAATAAAGAAAATATGCGATTTACGCTCATAGCTCATCGCTCAAAGCTCGCAGCTAACCATATCTTTTTCTCAACAGCTCCATCATGTGGACATTGATGGCCCATTGATCAGCCAATGGTTGTTGTGTGTAAGGCAAAGTGGGCATATAGGTGGGAGGACCAAATTCGGTTAGTATTGTTAAACGGTCTCCTTGCTGTTTTTTCAACTCAACTATTTTATCCCACCACGCAAAATGGGCTTTCATGGTTTCATCCCATTCGGGTGCTCTTGGATCATTCACCTGTGGGCCTTCAGGATGACCAATACGTGCATGAATATGATCTACCCGCTGTAAAGCGATATTGACCGTTTCTGGTTGATCCTGCAATAAGCTTTCGCTCACATTGCACCAGTGTGATACATCGTAGGTGATCCTCAAATCAGGAATTTTATCAAAGTATTGCCTGGCAACAGGTGCAGCAAACAGCATCCGTGAACGATGTGTTTCATGACAGATTTTTAGTCCCGTTTCTTTTGCTAATTGAATGGTATGATCAATAAAGGTTTTGTTTTGTTCATAAGAGAAATAATCTCTTCCAGAATGGCAGTTGATATATAAAGGTCTTTGCACCGTATTCTTCGCCGCTGCATTAACCATGTTTTTAAATGTATTGAAATGTTCGTCATAATTGCTCTCATGACCTGCGGTCAAAAAACCTACTTCAAGGTTATTTTTTTTCAGGGCTGCAAATAAAGCGTCCTGGTCTTTTTTTTCCGAAGGCCACCAGATTTCAATGCCGTCATAGCCGTCATGCTTTACTTTGGAACAATACTCATCGATCGTTCCTCCAAAGCCCCAGTTGGTAGCCAAAATCTTTAATTCAAAATTCTTGTTCATGGTGAATGCAGGTTTATTTGTGGAAGAAAAGGAGTCAAGAGATGAGAACATCAGGGCAACTGTTGAGGATGCGCCAAGTTCTAAAAAATTTCTACGGTTCAAAATTTATTTTTATTGTAAAATGAATTGAATATTGAACATTCAGAGTTGAATATTGAACATTTTAAAAAGAACAATCAATGTTCAATGTTCAATATTCAATGTTCAAAGAATTACGCCAGTATCTCATCGATCACTCTTCCCTTCACATCCGTTAATCTGAATGGCCGTCCCTGGAACTGGTAAGTAAATTTTTCATGGTCAAATCCCAATTGATCTAAAACAGTAGCTTGTATGTCGAATGGTTCTACTTTGCCACTGATGGCACTATAGCCTATTTCATCTGTTTCTCCATAGCTTCCGCCTTTTTTTATGCCTGCACCAGCCATCCAAATGGTAAATGCTTCGGTATGATGATCTCTTCCTTTAAAAATATTTTGTTTGCCTTCGCGGTTTTCCTGCATCGGTGTTCTACCAAATTCTCCTCCCCATATTACCAATGTCTCTTCAAGCAGTCCTCTTTGTTTCAGATCCAGGACCAATGCAGTCATTGCCTTATCAACCTGGCGGCATTTGTTAATGAAGCCAACATCAATGGCAAGACTTGCGTCTGTGCCATGACTATCCCAGCCCCAGTCAAACAGTTGAACAAACCGAACACCTTTTTCGATCAATTTTCTCGCAAGCAAAACATTATTTGCAAAGCAAGCCACATTTGGCTTTGTGCCGTACATCTCGTGGATATAGTCCGGCTCATCATTTATATTCATCACCTCGGGCACAGAGATCTGCATGCGGTAAGCCATTTCATATTGGGAGATGCGTGAAAGAATTTCCGGGTCTTTGTATTCTTCGTATTCTTTTTTGTTGATCTCATTAATGGCATCGATAGAAGCTTTGCGCAGATCACGACCCATCCCTTCGGGATCTTTGATAAATAAAACCGGGTCTCCTTCACTTCTGCATTGCACTCCCTGGTAGACTGACGGCAAAAATCCGCTACCCCAAACACTTTTACCTGCATCGGGAAATTTTCCGCCCGATGTCAGCACAACAAAGCCCGGCAAATTTTGATTCTCCGTTCCTAAGCCATAAGTAACCCATGACCCCATACTTGGCCGCCCAAGCCGTGGCGAGCCCGTATGTACAAGCAATTGTGCAGGCGCATGGTTGAATTGATCGGTGGTCACTGCTTTTAAAAAACTTACTTCATCAACGATCGTTGAGAAATGAGGCAAGTGTTCACTCACCCATGCACGACTTTCACCGTGCTGCGCAAACTTTGCCTGTGGTCCCAACATCTTCGGAACACCACGAATGAATGCAAACCGTTTTCCTTCCAGCAATGATTGAGGACAATCTTGTCCGTCCAATTTCATCAATGCCGGCTTATAGTCGAATAATTCCAGTTGTGATGGCGCCCCTGCCATGTGCAGGTAAATCACAGCCTTCGCCTTGCCAGGAAATGGAGGAAGCTTTGGTGCTAATGGATGTGCAGGGTCAAATAAAATATTTGAAGCATCGTATGATCGTGACCGGCATCCCAGCAATGAACCCAATGCCAGCGCTCCTAAACCCATTGCACTCTCCTTCAAAAAATGCCGGCGTGTATGAAAATGAAGATGAGCACGGTTTGCCTCTTCAACGAGTTTCTGATTATGAAGATCCTTTTTTGTCATGACGCCTCACCTCTCGGTCTCCTCTCCTGTTGGAGAGGAGAGGCTAAGCTTTAGTTTTATAAATGAATTTCAGTATTGACCTATGATTATTATCTTTTCAATCATCATTTTTATGTAGCCAGCACCCGTAACTCTTATCATCACCTGTTGTGTCACTCACTTGGACTTTCTGTTCGCTATTGGGCCTATCCTCCTTCTCCCTCTCCGGTAGAGAGGGAGCGGTTCTTGGAATAAAACCAAACTTCAAATCTTCCATTTCAACTTCATTAAAGCCCACCAATTAAAGTTTTTCCGACCTAAGTGCCCCCTTCGGGGGACAGGGGGCTCTAATTCTTCGTGATCACTTCGTCTAAATTCAAAATTGCATTTGCCACTACTACCATTGCCGCGGTTTCAGGACTATTGTGCTGATCATCCACTCCTATCATCTCGCAGGTCTTTTCCTTATCTTTTTTAAACTTTTGCAATGATCCATCATACAATTTCACCAGCACAGATAATTTATCGGATGGAATTGGTTTGTATAAAGCTATTTCGTATCCTTTACTTATTTGCTGTCTCACATCTTTTCCTACTCCCTGCATTCTGTATGCATAATATCTTGCCATATCAAGGTAGGCCTCATCATTTAATGTAACCAGCGCCTGCAATGGCGTATTGGTACGGATCCGCCTTGCTGTACAAACTTCTCTTGCAACCCCGTCAAATGTCATCATAGAAGGATAAGGAGCCGTTCTTTTCCAATAGGTATACAAGGCACGGCGATACTGTTCATTACCTTCACTCTTTACCCAATCTGCACCGTTCCAGGGCGATAACCAAATCCCTTTTGGCTGGTAGGGAAATACACTTGGGCCATACATTTTTTCGCAGATCAACCCACTGATGCATAATCCCTGGTCACGCACTTGTTCTGCAGATAGTCTTACTCTTGCACCACGACCATATAATTTGTTTGAAGGATCTTTCTCCAATGATTCGGGTGTCAACTTTGAGTCTTGCCGGTATGTAGCAGACATTACAATTTCTTTCAGCAATCTTTTTACACTCCATTTATAATCATTCATAAATTTCCAGGAAAGCCAATCAAGTAATTCCTGGTGAGTGGGCGGAATGCCCTGCGTTCCCAGGTCTTCCAATGTTTCGGCCAGACCGTTCCCAAACAATTGCTCCCACGCACGATTTACCATTGTCCGTGCTGTCAACGGATTTTCGTTACTTGTTAACCACATGGCCATGCCAAGGCGATTGTTGGGAGCATTCTTTGGCATCGGATTCAAAGCATGTGGAACCGCAGGTGTAACTACATCTCCTTTTACAAGCCAATTTCCTCTTTCAAAAATATTGGTTGAGCGATGCATGTCTGACGGATTATCCATCATGATCGGGGTGGTGGGGACCTTTGTAGTAAGAAGTGACCAAAAAATCTTTTTATTTGCTTCATAGCCTGGTTTGCCCTTGCCTGGAAATTCCTGGGTAAAATAAAACCAGTCCATTTGCTGACCATTATCAACCGCATTCTTCAAATGAGGATTATAGTAAGTGAAATAAATATCGTGTATGCCCGTGCCCAAAGGAATTTCACTCTCGGCAATCTTCCAATCATTTGCAGTGTCAGGTAAGATGGTCTTCAATATCGGCCCACCAGCACTATCCAAATGGATCGCCCAGGCTCCATCCTTTAGCCAACATACATACCTGTAGATAAGCAAATTCTTGTTTTCAAGATCAACATGCTTGAGTCTCGCAACGGCATGATTGCGAAATATGAGAAATTTAGTATCCGCTAATTCACTATTGACAAACTGGTCTGCCGTTAACGAATTAATAGAGGGCTGCCACGTCCTGAGAAAGCGGTTTATCTCTTTTGCTTTTTCCGCCGAAACATTTTCCTCCAACCACTCGGTCAACGAATTTAGCTCCTGGTGCATGGAATCATTGAAATGCCTCAGCAGGGGATAATCATCGTAAGTGTCTTCGTCACGCGTATCATTATAAAATGCCATGAATTTGTAATACTCGTCATGGGTAAATGGGTCATATGGATGGGTATGACATTGTACGCAGGCAAATGTGGTCCCCAATAGTGCCTGCCAGGTTGTATTCACCCTGTCGATCACAGCGGCTGTTCTGAATTCTTCATTATCAGTTCCTCCTTCATCGTTTGTCATCGTATTGCGTTGAAAGGCGGTCGCCACGTACTGATCATCTGTGGGATTGGGCAACAGGTCACCCGCTATTTGTTCCGTTAAGAATTGATCATAGGGTTCGTCGCGATTAAACGCTTTAATGAGCCAATCCCGGTAACGCCATATGCGTCTGCTGTCATCTCTTTCATATCCCTTGGTGTCAGCATATCGCGCAAGGTCAAGCCACATAGCAGCCCATTTTTCACCAAAATGACTGGATGCCAGCAGTGAATCAACCAGAGTTTCATAAGCACCTGGCGAATGATCACCCAGGTACTGATCAGCAATTTTCTTCGATGGCAACATGCCAATAAGATCAAGACTTGCCCTTCGAAGTAATGTCGGCTTGTCTGCTTCTGCTGAAGGTTTCAATTTCTCTTCATCAAGCTTTTTATAAATAAACCGGTCGATCTCATTCTTTACCCATCCGGTAGCCATAGGATCCGTTTCTACCTTCGGAACTTCAACAGGTTTTACTGAAACATATGCCCAGTGATCACCCCATTTTGCACCCTGTTTGATCCATTTGCGCAAAATTTCAATTTCCTCTTTGCTTAATGGATCGTGTTTATAAGGCATTCTTTCATCAGGGTCGTTGACGGTTAGCCTCCTGATCATTTCACTATGATCTGGATCTCCCGGAATGATGGCAGGTTTACCGGATTTATTTTTTGCAAGCGCATCTACGCGGAACAACAGGCTGAAGTTTGATTTTCGTCTTACTCCTCCATGACAGGCTATACATTTTTTATTGAATATGGGCTTAACCTGGGTATTAAAGTCAATAGTTGCCTGGCGGGAACTAAAGACAAAAAAAATGATGACCGCAACGATTGGGGCAAGAACAAAAAGTATCTTCTTCGAAAGGAAATTCATCAGCAATGGTTAGGTGTTAAAGTTACAATTATTCACGTTTTTCAAATAAAGAAATCATGCGCAAACGTTAGTGTAACAAGGTTTTCTTCCGCTGAGGGTATTTGCTGATTACCTTTGCATTTCAAAAAAACTATTATGAAGTATAGAATAGAAAAGGACACAATGGGAGAGGTAAAGGTTCCTGAAAATGCATATTATGGGGCACAGACTCAGCGCAGCATTGATAACTTTAAAATCGCCCAGGACATTAACAGAATGCCTAAGGAAATCATTCGTGCCTTTGCGTATCTGAAAAAGGCAGCTGCTATTACCAATTTTGAAGCCGGTGTTTTATCAAAAGAAAAATCTGATCTTATTGGAAAGGTTTGTGATGAAATCATGGAAGGAAAGCTCGATGACTATTTTCCGCTTGTCGTATGGCAAACAGGAAGCGGAACACAAAGCAATATGAATGTAAATGAAGTGATCGCTTACCGGGGCCATGTAATAAACGGAGGCCAGCTTAATGACAAAGAAAAATTTTTGCATCCGAATGATGACGTGAACAAATCACAATCGTCCAACGATACATTTCCAACAGCCATGCATATCGCCGCCTATAAAATTTTAACTGAAACAACGATTCCCGGAATTGAAAAATTAAAAGAAACGTTAGCCGGGAAAAGTAAGCAATTCATGAAAGTGGTGAAAATTGGCCGCACGCATTTTATGGATGCAACGCCGCTTACACTAGGACAGGAATTCAGTGGTTATGTGTCACAGCTGGAACACGGATTAAAAGCTATTAAAAATACCTTGCCTCATTTAAGTGAATTGGCCCTGGGAGGGACTGCCGTTGGAACGGGTATCAATACTCCCCCAAATTATTCGGAGAATGTTGCGGGGCACATTTCCTCATTAACAGGTTTACCATTTAAAACAGCCGAAAATAAATTTGAAGCACTGGCTTCACACGATGCCATTGTGGAAGCACATGGCGCATTAAAAACTGTTGCCGTAAGTTTAATGAAGATCGCCAACGATATCAGGATGCTTTCTTCAGGGCCGAGAAGTGGGATCGGCGAAATTCACATTCCCGACAATGAACCAGGATCATCCATCATGCCTGGCAAAGTGAATCCAACTCAATGTGAAGCACTGACAATGATCGCAGCACAGGTGATGGGAAACGATGTAGCCATAAATATCGGTGGTGCCACGGGGCATTTTGAATTGAATGTTTTTAAACCAATGATGATCTATAATTTCCTGCACAGCGCCAGGTTAATCGGAGATGGTTGCGTCTCTTTTAATGATAAGTGCGCTGTGGGCATTGAACCGATCGAAGCGAATATCAAAAAACATGTTGATAATTCCCTGATGCTTGTTACGGCCCTTAATACAAAGATCGGCTACTACAAAGCCGCTGAAATTGCACAAAAAGCACATAAGGAAGGGACTACTTTAAAGGAAATGGCTGTGAAACTTGGATACCTGACACCTGAACAATTTGACGAATGGGTAATACCCGGGAAGATGGTGGGAAAAATCGGGAACTGACGTCGTAAACTTACGAATAGCCGGTTAGGAGTAAACCAATGGCCTGCTTTTTATTCGGTAAAGATTTGCGACTTGCAGCATAATTTTTCTATTTTGTCGTTCCAATATTGTATGAATTCCGAACTCAAAAAATCTGGTACTATGAAACTAACTATTAAGTCTACACCGTACTTTGCGGGTTATTCTTTAAATGCATTGAATTCGTCTTCGGCACCTGCCAAAAGCCGCAATAAACAGTTTTCACGGGCTATCAATCGACAGAGGGTATCGCCAACAGAAAATTCTTACCTAAAGACCACTTCGATCAACAAAATAAACATACCAGCGACCGTGCAACCCGGCGATAAGAACTGGTTCATTAGTTACGAATGAGAAACCTTGAGTAATAAAATGAAAAAAAATCTCCTCGTGAAGGAGATTTTTTTTTGCATACTGCATAATCTGACAAGTAAGGTTAAAATACCTCGGACCGGGTCAACTCCTGCAAATAGCTGTTTCCGCTTCCCGAACTATCAACAAAATCCAGCTTTATTAAACCCACATTCCTTGCATAGTAATTTGTTGAACTAAATGGCAATGGGCTCCAGGTTGCGCCACCGTCAAAAGAATATTCATATTCTTCAAGTACAACAATGGTGTTTTGGTAAGTTGTACCCTGCACTGTAACTGCAACGTCCTTTTGCTGAATTGTTTCTTTAAATCGTACACTGATCGGCACTGTTGTGCCAGAAGTAGTATCCGTGTATGTATCAGTGAAGGCACCTGACGTCCACGAGGTACCGGCTGCCGCATTGTCTTTCAGAAAAATATATTCGCCCCACACATCATGATCAAGCCCAAAGAAAAATCCCACATCCAGGTATTGATAGTAATCACTTGATGCTTTTCTGAAATAACCCAGGGTATCGGCTCCTGACCCATCATTATACATAAATACATTGTATGTATTTCCCAGTGCTGACTGAGTTTGGGAAATAACATTTTGGAACAAGGTATCCATGGGGTTACTATCAAACTCGTAACTCCAGTTACTGTTGGTCGTCCGGGGAAAATAATCTATTGCTCCACTCACTACCGTGAGAGGAAATGAACAGGTGGTTGATCCAACGGTGACAGGGATAGTAAACGATCCCTCTGCTGTCGGCGTGCCGCTTGCATTTAGAACGATAGCTTGCGCCCCTGTACCGGAGAAAGTTCCCGATGCGCTGAATGTAACTCCATTAACGGCTGTAGTAACAATGGAATATGTGCCCACAGTGGTTACATCTACATTTACCGTGGCTGTATTTGACGAATTGGTGGCAACACCGGCAGCATATGTGCCCTGTGTTGATCCGGGGTTACAATTGTTTGGTGCTCCCTGCAATGCATACACTGCAGTGCCACCACTGCCCCCCGGAAGTGTTGTTACAGAAAATGTGCATACAGTGCTGTCATAAGTGACGGTAAAAATATTCGTCCCCACAGTCAGTGGCTTTCCGTTTCCCTGCAAGCGAACAGTATTTTCGCCCGTAGCTGTAAATGAACCCGCCGCTGAAAAATAAAAACCATTTATGGTATCGGTGCTGACCGTGTAGTAACCTGCAGTGGTTACATCAACTTTTACATCCGCATAATTTGAATCACCTAAGGAGACATCTGCCTTATACGTTCCCCCTACCACACTACCAAGGCAATCGCCGGTTGTACCCGATTGAAGCGAGCCTGAAGACGGATTACTTACGCCCTTTTCATAGCTGTATTCCTTTTTGCAGGACATTACAAATGCTGTCAACAATACCAGGCAAAGCAGGGATTTGTTTGCTTTCATTTTGATACTTTAGGATAAATGCAAAATACCATTTTTATAGGAACCTTAGCTGTGAATAATTGAACGGGAAATGATTGAAAATCAGGAAACCTGCACCTTATCACTAACTTCTGTATTTGTTTCAACGGTAGAATGGACCGGAGTATTGCGATATCGTTTAAAAAAACGCTTTTGAAAAACTAAAAGAGTGATAACTCCCACTGAGATGGAGGCATCAGCAATGTTAAAGATCGGGCTGAAAAATTCAAACTCTTTTCCTCCCACCAACGGGAGCCATTGAGGAAAATTAGATCTTACAATAGGAAAATATAACATGTCAACAACGCTTCCATGCAAAAAAGAGCTATAACCCGGAGTAGAAAAACCAGCTACCCCGCTGTACCCAATAAAATCTTTAATAGCCGAGTCATAATGCATGCCCTTGTCAAAGATCACTCCGTAAAACATGCTGTCAATGAGGTTTCCTAAAGCACCGGCATAAATTAAGGCAGCGCAAACAACAAATCCTCTGTGATAATTATTTTTTACAATACGGCCGAGATACCATGTTCCGAATATGACGGCTCCCAACCTGAATAATGTCAGTACGATCTTTCCAATTTCGTTCCCAAATTTCCAACCCCATGCCATGCCTGAATTCTCAACAAAGTACAATTGAAATTTCGTGCCCATAACATCTGCAACATGACCTGTAGGATAAGTTGTCTTGATCCAGATCTTCAGCGCCTGGTCTACAATAATTATTAAAACAATAATAAAAACAACGCTTCGAAGCTTCACTGTTGAAAATTTGAAGGTCAAAGATAGGGAAACTCAGTTGGTCATACCGGGCGCAAAAGTCATTGTAATCTTAAAATTTGATTGGCCCTATTCTTCAAAATAAACCCTTTTCACCCGTTGTGAGATGCCCGTCATTATTTCGTAAGGAATAGTATCAGCCCATTCCGCAATTTGCTGAATCGATAGTTCGTTGCCGAAAACTATTACTTCATCACCTTCATTTACATCCGGAATACCTGTTATGTCTACCATTGTCATGTCCATACATACTGCGCCAATGACAGGGACCAGTTGATGATTGATCAGCATTTTTCCCTCACCATTACCCAACAAACGAGAATATCCGTCTGCATAGCCTATGCGAATAGTTGCAATTACTGAATCTCTTGTTACAATGCCTTTCCGGTTATAGCTTACAGATTCACCTTTCTTTAAATGTTTTATTTGAGCAATTGTAGACTTCAACGTAGCTACAGGTTGTAGCTCCAGTGATCTTGTATTAGCGGCATCTACTCCATACATTCCAATGCCCAATCTTACCATATCCATTTGTAATAAAGGATGCCGTATGATCGCTGCCGAATTGGCTATATGCTTTATAAAGGAATAGTCAAGCATTTTTTCCAGTTCATTGCTTGCACTGATAAATTTCGCATGTTGTTGAAGTGTAAAATCATCTTCTGCCGGATCTTCACTGCCCGCTAAATGAGAAAAAACAGATCTTATTTTAAAACTATCTGTTTGATTTAATACTACGCCCAATTTTTTTACGTCGGCTACATCAAAACCAAGCCTGTTCATACCGGTCTCAATTTCGATATGAACGGGATATTGCTGTATTCCAAGCCGCTTTAAATAAGCGTCAAACTGATGCAGCAATTCAAAAGAATAAATATCCGGCTCAAGATCATTTTCAACAATGGCGTCAAATGTTGATTCTTCCGGGTTCATGATCATAATAGGAAGATGAATACCGGCTTTTCGTAGCTCCACCCCCTCATCAGCATAAGCCACTCCCAGGTAATCCACTTTATGATATTGAAGAATGCCTGCTATTTCTGCTCCACCACTACCATAAGCGAAAGCTTTCACCATGGCCATTACTTTGGTTGAGGGGTGCAAAAAATTCTGGTATGCCTTTAAATTGTGTACAATGGCGTTGAGGTTTATTTCCAGCACGGTCTGGTGAACTTTTTCTTCAAGTGCATGCGCAATTTTTTCGAATTCAAATATCCTTGCACCTTTTATTAAAATAGTTTCATCTTTAAATTGTGAGGATCGGAATTGCTGAAGAAAGTCTTCTGTTGAGTTATAAAACTGGTAAGCCGCCTTACCATCGGTCTTTAAATAAGTTGAAATATTTTTGCCGATGCCTATCACTTTGCTGGTACGATGCTGGCGGAGCAAGGAAGCAATTTCATCGTATAATTTTTCTTCTGTCAATCCTGTTTGTAAAAAATCAGAAAGAATTACAGTTCGTTTGCCGCCGGCTGCCTGCTGGTCAAGAAAATTCAAAGCAATTGTCAGCGAGCTGAGGTCTGCACTATAGCTATCGTTTATTATCGAGCATTGATTGATCGCTTTCTTCAATTCCAACCGCATACTGACTGGTTGCAGTTGCTGCATTTTGTTCTGGATAAAAGATCGGTCTATTCCTGCCACCAGCATAAGGCTACAACAAGTAATGGCATTTTCAATTGATCCTTCATCTACAAAAGGAATTGAAAAATTGAAGGTTTCATGCCTGAAGCTCAGGGTTATCTCTGTTTGAAAATCCTCCCGTCCTACAGAAATCACCTGCAGATCTGAACTTATATTCCGGCCCCAGAAGAAATTATTTCTTTCGAGCCTCATCATTTGCCTGGTGATCCATGCATCATCTCCTTTGGAGATCACCTTGCTTGCATGAGCAAAAAGTTTGAGTTTCTCTTTTAATTTTTCTTCCCTGTTTGGAAAATTCTCGCTATGCGCTTCGCCAATATTTGTAAGGATGCCAATAGTGGGTTGAATGATCTTTTCGAGTTTTTCCATTTCCCCGGGTTTTGAAATGCCTGCCTCAAAGATGGCAAGCTCATGATGCGAATTCATTTGCCATATGCTCAGCGGAACTCCTATTTGGGAATTATAACTCTTAGGACTACGAACGATATTAAAATTCCCGTGAAGCAACTGGTACAACCATTCTTTTACGATCGTTTTTCCATTGCTGCCTGTAATGCCGATGACGGGTATATTGAATTGTTTTCTGTGAAAACCGGCTAACCGTTGAAGTGCCTCAAGAGTATCACCGACTAAAATAAAGTTAGCTTCCGGGTAGTCGGTAACCCTCACCACTTCACTGATGATAAAATTCTGAATACCTCTCTTATACAATTCAGCAATAAATTGATGACCGTCGCGACGGGAACCTTTTAAAGCAAAAAACACGGATGTCGATAAGGAATAAACTTTTCGACTATCGATCAGCAGGTGTTCGATCATCGTCTCCCGGTAAAGTTGCAGAACCTTACCATCAACGATCGCTGCAATATTTTTAATGTTGTACTCCATCATTCCTTTTCTTTTTCGGCGTTCTGCAAAGAATATAAGATCGATCCGAAAAGACAAACCACGATAACCATCAATGAAACCCACACGGGTATATAAATATGCACCGCCTCAGCAAGCATTTTAAGACCTATAAAGATGAGCACAATAGCGATCCCCTGCTGAAGATATTCAAACTGGTTGACTGCTCCCTGCAAAAGAAAAAACAGTGAACGTAACCCGAGCACAGCAAAAATGTTACTGGTGTAGATTACCAACCTGTTCTGTGAAATCGCAAACACCGCAGGTATGCTGTCCAATGCAAAAACAATATCCGTACTCGCCAGCAAAACGACAACAACGAAGATCGCTGTGAAATACCGCTTTCCATTTTCAACCACTGTGAATTTCCCGCTCACGTCCTTAGCATGAATGGGTAAAATTCTCTTTATCAGGCGATAAACAATATTTCGCGTCGGGTCGTATTCGGTTTCTTTTTTTGCGGTAAAAATTTTTATTCCCGTTAGTACAAGTATGCCGCCAAAAATGTACAATATCCATTCAAACCTTGCCACAAGGGCAACACCGATCGTAATAAATAAAATGCGGAAAACAATGGCAAGCAAGATGCCAATGAGCAACACTCTTGCATAATCTTTCTGTTGTACATTGAAAAAGGTAAAAATGAGAATGAAAACAAAAATATTGTCAATGCTCAGGCTCCATTCCATTAAATAAGCGCTGATATATTCTAATGCGCGGGTATGTCCTTTTAACATCCAGATAAACCCAAAGAAACCGAAGGCGAGTGCTACCCAGAAGATCGTTTGCCAGAGAGCCTTCCGGATAGTCACAGGAGAACCTTTTTTGCTGAGCAGGCCCAGATCAAAGCCAACTGCCAGTAACAAAACAACGCCAAAAACAAGATAGCTGATCTCTGTAGTGTTCATCCATGCTGCTTAAGTAAGCAAAGATAGTCTGTGTTCGGTGTCTGAATTGTTCATAGGCTCTTTAAGACATTGGTTTAATGTTCAGGCTGCATATTTTTTTCTTCGAAACTGCTGGTAAATAAATCCAAACAAAATAACTATTAAAACAGGGAGGGCAATATTGATGAATTGCCACGTTGTCTTTTGCTCCTTTACTCTTTTAAATCCAGTAGGCGAAGCGTAAAATCTTTTGCTTCGCTTTCAATAATGCCTGGTGGATTGACAAATATTCTAAACAATTGGTGAGAAATCCCTTTGTTGGATAACTGTATTATGGTTATGATGTAAAATATTTAGCCCCATGGGCATGGGTCCATATTGCTGGCTACAAATCATTTAATGCAATATCACCATCTGCCACTACGATCATCTTATTATTTTGTATCGGAAGATATCTTTTACAGGAACTGGTATTCATTCATTGAATCATCCTTTTCGCTTTTGGAATTCGACCTTTATAAGAGATGAACTTCCCTTCCAGTAACGCGGCAACGGAAATGTCATTAACTGTAAATTCTTTTATATCTGGGGCTATTTGTATTTTCATTCAAAATAATTTGGGCGGGTGTATCAATAATCTTGCATTTGCCGAAGAACTGAGTAATATTGTTTTTTTGATACCTGTCAGCCTTAACTGTATCCATGTATTTGGGAAAATTGACTCTTCAATTCATCCAGGTTTTCTACTAATTGGATTGTTTGTCTGAATTTAATATTGGAAGAAAGGCCAATCCACATACCGTGTTTGCGGAGTTTTGGTGTCGTTACCGCCAACAACAGATTTATATAATCGCATGTCCTGCAGAAGATTTTCATTGAGGCGAACGCCATATCGAAATAATATATCTTCCATATTAAGCCCCCTATCGAATGCAATAAATCCTGGGATTTAAAAAGACTATCAACTCGCATACATGTTGATCGATCATAGAAAACTCTTCCTCCGTGCATTACATATTGATCAATCTTTAATTTTTCCTGATCACTAAAAGGCTTAGTATGGTTTCACAATGATGAGGGCGCTAAATGTGTCAGGGATATAAGCTTTTGTGCTTCGAGATTGATAGTATAAATAATTGGTAGCTGTACTTAGCGTCTGTTGAAGATCGTATATTTCAGGCCCCGTTGTTCACCATTCCCATAGAGTATAGCCACTAACGGCTTTGAAGTACTGGTAATCTTTTGAATGGCACTGGCAAATTTGTATTCCAATGTTGCTTCCACATCATTGTACAGGGCGGCCAATTGCTCTTGTTGTGCCATAATTTCTTATTCCCTGAATAAATTAACACCAATGCTGCTATCCTTATAATGAATAACGCGCACGGAAGTACTTGCTTAATATTCATTTCATCTCCCACCTTTGAAGGCGCCTGTATTGTATTTGGCCTCATCCATAAGAATTATCGATTGAGTCTGCCAAATCGGCCGGCCAAAGAGTCTTGCATAAGTTTCCTTTTCATTTTCCGTTTCCCTGACTATTAATATTTCCATGTTGGAGATATTCACGGATCTTTTATCCTGTAAAAATTCCTGTACTCTTTGACGATCTTTTTAAATCCCTGCCGGGTAATTGCCTTTTAAAAAAACATCTATCCTTAACTACATCATCTAAATTTCCTAGCATTCCTCCGTCGCTTTACTCAGCGTATATCTTTTTTCTTTTGTCAGGTCAATCCGGGAATGAAAAACAGATGCAAGCAAGTTAATACCGAATAAGACCAGTAATAAAACAAGCAGATTAAAATTTGAGGAGAGGTTTTTTTTCATCTGCAGTTTAACGCTTTAAGAGGTTACGGTTGGTTATCGAAAGAAATAAGATAATAACAGTGGTGAAATAAATGACATCCCGTGTATCAATTACACCCCGGCTTATACTGCGATAATGAAAATCAATTCCTGCCATCTCAACATAATAATCCGCGCCCCCGCTTAATCCGGGCAAGCGGCTGATAGCGCTAAATCCATAATACAACAATACGCATCCAATAAGGCTTACAATAAAAGCCACAACGGAATTATTGGTAAAACTGCTGGAACAAATTCCTACAGCCGTAAAAACCGAAGCCAAAAAAACCAACCCTATATAAGAGCCGATCGTTGCCCCAATATCAATTCCTTCATTAGAAGACAATTTTTGAACAGAAAAAATATAAATGATCGTTGGCAGCAATGCTATCAACACAACTATTAAACTACCAAAGTATTTCCCGGCGATGACCTGGCTGCGGCTAAGGGGTCGTGTTTGAAGAATTTCATAAGTACCAGCCTTAAATTCATCGGCAAAACTGCGCATGGTGATAGCAGGGATAAGCAATAATAATATCCAGGGTGAGAGTTGAAAAAAGCGGTCCAATGTGGCATAGCCAAAATCGAAAATATTATTTTCAAAAACAAACAGCATTAGTCCGTTCACCAGTAAAAAAACAATGATCGCAATATAACCGGTAAGACTACTGAAGAATTGTCTGAGTTCTTTTTTACAAACTGACCACATGTGGATGAAGATGGGTGCAAAATAAGGTAAACTAATAACATTTGATCTTTCTTTAATGGCAAGATCCTATCGTATTTTCTTAAAAAAATTATGGAAATCTGAACTTGCCGGCATCCCAATCAAAATTTTTTTATGAGAAAGATTAATTTCCTGCCTGTCCACTACTTGTTATTACAGTTTTCATTTCAACAACTAGTTTTTCTCAAAAGAAAAAACTGCCTCCACCGCCGCCTCCAAAAATTAATTCAATGATTGAAGAAAAACCTGCACCGCCACCACCGCCACCACCTCCTCCGAAAATATCATCCAATGCTCCTGGCCAGCCGTTGCCTCCTCCACCACCTCCCTCTCCTCCATACAAAAAGAAGAAGCAAACGATCTAAAAATAAAGACGTATCCCAAAACATCAAAAAAACAGATTTCACGCTACGGCGCTACGAACGCAACATTTGAAAACCAATATAATATTCTTTGCGACGTTGCGCCTTTGCGAGAAATCAAAGCTTTTGAGACAGCTCCCCGATGGGAAAAACAATGAAGCAATTTATACTGCGAAACTTTCGCCACAACCACAAGTGCGGCTGGCATTAGGGTTAATAAAATGAAATCCTTTACCGTTCAGTCCATCAGAAAAATCAAGCGTAGTATTCACCAGGTACAAAAAACTTTTCAGATCCGTAACGATCTTGACACCATTATCCTCAAACACCTGGTCCGTGGGTTTTTGCTCGTTATCAAAATCAAGTTTATAACTCAACCCGGAGCAGCCTCCACCTACAACGCCTACGCGAAGAAAATAAGAAGAAGGATCAATTCCTGCCTGTTGCATTAATTCCTCAACTTTATTTTTTGCTTTATCACTTATATAAATGCCATTTTCAATTGCTGCATTCATAGTCAAATTTTTTATTTTTCAAGATGAGTACTCATTTCTCTTAATTGATTCACCGTGTTTGCAACTTTTTCAATGGTATAGTCTATTTCATCATCTGTTGTATATCGCCCCAAACTAAAGCGCAATGAACTGCGTGCCATATCATCTCTTAATCCGAGTGCCTTGAGCACATACGATGGTTCCAATGAAGCCGACATGCAGGCCGAGCCGGATGACACCGCAATATCCTTGTTGCATGCCGCCATGAGCCCTTCGCTCTCTGCGTGCTTAAAGGATATATTAGTAACATGCGGTAAACGATGATCTTTATTTCCGTTTACACAAGTGCCCTCAATATCTGATAATGCAATTTCAAGTTTATCTCTGAGCCTGCTTATTCTTTCTGCGTCGTTGCCCATTTCATTCATGCAAATTTCACAAGCCTGTCCAAAACCAACAATACCCGGTACATTCAACGTTCCGCTTCTCATTCCCCTTTCATGTCCGCCACCATCTATCTGGGCCGCCAGTTTTACTCTTGGGTTTTTTCTTCGGACATATAAAGCACCCACACCTTTTGGTCCGTAAATTTTATGAGCATTGAAAGCCATCAGGTCGATCCCATCTTCACTTATATTCACAGGTATTTTTCCAACAGCTTGTGTTGCATCTGTAAAAACCAATGCTCCTTTTTTCTTTGCTATTGCGCTAATTTCTTTTATGGGCATTATAGTCCCGATCTCATTGTTTGCATACATGATGGCAACAAGAACGGTTGTTGGTCTTAAACGATCTCTCCAATTCATCCAGGTCGATCAGTCCATCGTTCTTAACTTTCAAATAAGTTATCTCAGCTCCCAGTTTTTCCAGGTGCCGGCATGGATCAAGTACTGCCCTGTGTTCGATATTGCAGGTGATGATATGATTTCCTTTACCGCCATAAGTCTCAAACACACCCTTTAAGGCAAGGTTATCGGATTCAGTTGCTCCCGAGGTAAAAATGATCTCCTGCGATTCCGCACCGATCAGTTTTGCCACCTGTTCACGGGCATATTTCACTGCTTCTTCGGCCTGCCATCCATAAGCGTGATTTCTGCTCGCAGCATTTCCAAAATTCTCTGTATAATATGGCAGCATAGCTTCCAAAACCCTGGGATCGCAGGGCGTTGTGGCATTATGATCAAGGTAAACAGGAAGTTTTATCATCTGTATGATACTTTGTTCGTCTTAATAACGCAAAATTAAACAAAAGGTTCTGCACTGATTTGTTGACCGGATCATTGAGCAATTACACCATTTTCATACCTTGCCTGACGCAAGTTCTCACAATCCTTGTAGATTATTCCATGAAAAAAGTTGAGCACATAGGCATTGCCGTAAGATCATTGTCTGCGTCTATTCCGCTATTTGAAAAACTTTTGAACAGCTCCTGCTATAAAATAGAAAATGTAGAAAGTGAAATGGTAACTACAGCATTTTTCCAAATAGGAGAAACTAAAATTGAGTTGCTGGAGAGCCAGGAAGCAGATGGAGTGATCTCAAAATTCATTGGCAAAACAGGAGAAGGGATCCATCACATTGCCTTTGAAGTAAATGATCTTGCATCAGAGATAGACCGCTTAAAAAAAGAAGGATTCACTATCCTCAATGAAACTCCAAAAAAAGGAGCTGATAATAAACTCATTTGCTTTGTTCATCCCAAAAGCAGCAATGGAGTTCTTATAGAACTTTGCCAGGAGCAAAAATCAAAAAAATAAAATCCGGCATTATGCCAGGTTTAGTAACATCCATAAACGGATCGGAGCATTCAAAGAATGTTTATTCACTCAGTTTCTTCCGTTTCTTTTCCGATACTTAACTTCTCAACCGCAAGTTGCGCAGCTATCTGGCTTGCATCTTTTTTATTGAAAGCTTTTCCTTCGGCCACCGCCTGCCCATCTACAACAGCAGCTATTGTAAAAAGCCGTCTTCCATTTTCCATGTTCTCACTGATCGTTTCAAACTCGAGGACCTTGCCATTTTTATTGGCCCAGCCATACAATTTGTTTTTATGATTGATCTCCAGCAGTTCAAGATCTTCCATATACATGTGAGGAAGGATGATCCTTTCCGCCACCCATTTGCTTGTTTTCTTATAGCCTTTATCAAGATAAATGGCACCCACAAGGGCCTCCAGCGTATTACCAAATATCTGGCTCACCTTTAACGAGCCATCCGATTTATTATAAAGGGTAACCTTTTTTAATCCCATTCGCAAAGCAATTTCATTCAATTGTTGACGATTCACCATCTTGCTTCGCATTTCTGTCAGAAATCCTTCTTCTTTATAGGGATAACGTTTAAATAAATAATCGGCTATTAAAGCGCTAAGAATTGCATCACCCAGGTATTCAAGTCGCTCATTATTTTCATCTGACGCTTCTCTTACAGAACGGTGAGTTAAAGCAGTTTTATATAAAGCAATATTCCCCGGAGCTAAAACCCAGTATATTTTTTAGATGTTTCTTAAAAGAAGAACCTGTTTCCTTCGGAAAAAACTGCTTAAAAATATCCACAATGTTTAAGCTACAAAATTTTTATTCATCAGAAATAAATAATTCCTGATCAAACATATTTTTTCACAATCACGCAGGCATTGTGTCCTCCGAAACCAAATGTATTACTCAAAGCAGCTCTTACAGTGCGTTGCTGTGATTTGTTAAAAGTAAAATTAAGCCGGTATCTAAGCTCCGGATCATCAGTAAAATGATTAATGGTAGGCGGAATGCAATCATGATTTTACGCTCATTACACAGGCAATCGCCTCAATCACACCTGCTGCACCAAGGCAATGCCCCGTCATTGATTTGGTTGAACTGATATTTAAGGTATAAGCATGTTCACCAAAAACATCGGCAATTGCTTTTACTTCTGCTATATCACCAAGTGGTGTTGAAGTACCATGAGTATTTATATAATCAATATCTCCAGGTTTCATTCCTGCATCATCCAAAGCAGCAAGCATTACATTTTTTGCTCCCAGGCCTTCGGGATGCGGAGCAGTGATATGGTAGGCATCGGCAGTGGCTCCGGCACCTGCTATTTCGCAATAGATTTTTGCTCCTCCGTTTAACAGCATGTTCAAGGTCTTCCAGTATGATAACGCCGGCAGCTTCACCCATTACAAATCCGTCACGGTCCTTGTCATAAGGACGACTTGCTGTTTTGGGATCTTCATTTCTTTCGCTCAAAGCCTTCATCGCATTAAATCCCCCAACACCTGCTTCGCTTATCACGCTTTCGGTTCCACCAGCTAAAATTATATCTGCCTTTCCAAGACGAATTAAATTGTATGCTTCCATGATGGCATTCGTAGAGGAAGCGCAGGCGCTCACCACTGCAAAATTTGGTCCGCGAAAACCATGACGCATGGAGATATGCCCTGCAGCAATGTCAAGGATCATTTTTGGAATAAAGAAAGGATTGAAGCGTGGCGTGCCATCACCTTTTGCAAAATTCATTACTTCTTCCTGGAATGTAATAAGACCACCAATGCCGCTGGCAAACACAACTCCTACTCTATTAGTATCAACATTATCTTTTGAAATTCCCGCATCCATCACTGCCTGGTCGCTTGCTACTAACGCAATTTGTGCAAAGCGATCTATTTTTCTTGACTCCTTACGGTCGAGAAAATTGGTGGGTTCAAATCCTTTTATTTCACAGGCAAAACGGGTCTTAAATTTTGAGGCATCAAAGAGGGTGATCATATCCGCTCCTGACACCCCATTTACTAAACGATCCCAATAATCTTTTACATTATTGCCAAGTGGTGTGAGAACGCCCATGCCAGTTACTACAACCCGTTTTAATTCCATATCAACGAATGAATTTGGTTAAAGATACTATTTCACAAAAACAACTACTTTTTTAAGCAAAGCTAGGCAGTATAAGTAAAACCGCCTTCGCTGTAATCAATTAACAGTAGAAGGCGGAGTAGTTTATTCCCTGCCTGCGACGGCAGGCATTCCGGTTATAGCCGAATAATCAAGGGATTACTTTGCATGTTCTTCCAGGTAAGCAATAGCCTGGCCAACTGTAGTAATGGTTTCAGCCTGCTCATCAGGAATGGAAATATTGAATTCTTTTTCGAATTCCATGATCAGTTCAACAGTGTCTAATGAATCGGCGCCTAAATCATTAGTGAAAGAAGCTTCATTAGTAACTTCAGCTTCGTCAACACCTAGTTTGTCTACAATGATCTTTTTTACTCTTGATGCAATGTCTGACATGTCGTAAAAGTTTAGTGGCTGCAAAAATATGTTTTTTGAATTAATCACAGCATCTGCATAATTTTTTTCTGCATTCCCTATGAGTGGCTTGTTGAAGCGATAAAAAGCGGAATTCCGGACGAAATAAATAACGCTACTAACGGTTGGCAGTATAACCAGATATTTGTAAATTGAAAGCGCTCAGAAAATTGACAGGAATGGCACTGAAAATCATAGATCATGGTACAAAGGAATATCAGCAAATGATAAAGCTGCGTGATGATATTTTGCGTAAACCTTTAGGGCTAACTTTTGAACCTGGAGAATTGGAGGATGAGAAAAAAAATTTGCTGATCGGCGCCTTTGAAGATGACAGCATGCTTGGTTGCTGTATGTTGGTAGAAGAAAATTCAGGAGTGGTCAAATTGAGGCAAATGGCGGTTCTTAATGCATTGCAGGGAAAAGGGATCGGAAGGGCATTGATGCAATTTGCTGAAAACCTTGCAAGGGATCATGGCTATAAAGTGTTGACCATGCATGCCCGTAAAAATGCTGTGGGCTTCTATGAAAAAATGGGATATAAAGTGAAAGGTGAAGAATTCCAGGAAGTATCTATTGCTCACTATGAAATGGAAAAAGAATTATAAAAAGCAATTTCCTCTTTTTCTCAACCGCCCAGATTCATCGCTCTATTTTTTCACTTTTGCTTTCAACAATTGTCGCATTTCATAAATCGCATCGCGATCACTAAAACCATTTTTCGGCACCAGGAAAAATGAACGACTATCAAAGTATAAATGAAAAAAATTAGGGCTCTCCATAAACGTACTCAATGCTTTCCATGGCCATGCTTTTGAGCCTCTTTCATTACCAAGGGAAAATCCTTCCTCTTCAAATTTCATGGTAAAACTGTCCTTAAAGGTAGCAGCCCGCCGATAAACCATTGCTGGCATGGCAAACCAAAAACTGATCATCAGGAAAAACCACATACATGATCCTGTTACCACTGCAAAGGCTGCAATTTTCTTAAAATAATACAGCACAACACAAACCAGCGCAAAAATGTTTACCAAAATGATCATGATCCTTATCTCAGGACGGCTGATAAAATGATAACGCAAAGCCTGCAACACTTGTCGTTTATCGTAGCTGAATGAAATGGTCATCGGCTTCATCATCGCTCAAACCGAAAAATTCCTACTCTTTCTTCATATCCAGAGTAAGAGTATTTTTATAAAAATTATTTCGGAATACCATAGGCGTCACAAACCTCATCATAGGTCATCTTTCTCGGATCACGCATCTTGCCACCGGCAACACCACCCGGTACGATTACGTAACGGAACGAAATACCTCCAAGTTCTGTTGGTGTCCATGGAAAATCACTTTTATACAAGAAGCGAATATTTCCGGCCGTATTCAAAACAAAATCCCAATGATCTGTAAAACCAAAACCAGGACCAATGGTGTAAGGCAATGGGAAGACGTCATCGGCAAGGCCTGTCGTAGGATCGCCTTTCATATATGCAAGAACAATCCCATTGTCAATAATGGCTTGTGTGACACCAGCAGCAGCCTTATCATAAGTTGCGTAAGCCCCATAATTGGGGGCATTCGTAACGGTATCCCAACCTGCAGAGCCAGTTAAAAACCAGGCAGAATATATTACGTTAGCAGAGCCTGCGGGGCCAGCAGAACCGGCAGGGCCAGCGGGACCTTGAGCACCAGTAGCACCTTGTGGCCCGGCAGAACCATCTTTGGAACAACTGAATTGTAAAACACCCAGTAATAGAACTACAAGCGGGAACAAGGAGGCCAGAGTGAATTTGCGGTATTTCATAAGATTAAATTTAATCGTAAAAATACTTAACGTTTTATTCGGGGAAAAAGTATAATGCCTAGCTCTTCAGTAGCGCAGACTGTTTTCTATGAAGCAAGCCATAACGGGGAAATGAATATCGATAAAATACCGGCTGAGCAGCCGGTATTCTAAAAAAATTATTTATTCATCATTTGTTTTGCCTCTATACTTAATGTAGCGTGGGGCACAGCACGAAGGCGTGCTTTATCTATCAATTTTCCGGTAACACGACAAATGCCATAGGTTTTATTTTCGATCCGCATCATCGCCTTTTCCAGGTGGTCAATGAATTGAATTTGACGGCTCGCCATTTGACTCAGTTGCTCTCTTTCCATGCTTACACTACCATCCTCCATAGTCATGTAACGGGCATCTTCCATATCACCAGTTTCATCCTTTCGGGTTATCAAACCCTGTAAGTAGGCCAGCTCTTTTTTTGCCGCATCCAATTTTTTGGTGATCAACTCTCTGAACTCTGCGAGGTCAGCATCAGAATAACGCTGTGTCGGGCCAAAATTTTCATTCATAGGCGTATCTAAAACAGATTTTGTAAATTCTGGTTCATATTTTTTTACTGATCGTGTTGTTGTTTTTGGTATTACTACTTTCGTAGGCTTGGGAGGTTCTTTTTTCACAATGGGTTTAGTTGTATGTTTTACCGAAACAAGAGACTTTGCAGGCACTTCATGTTTTTTGGGAGCTGCATGCTCTTTTGCGACCGGTTTGCTCACCGGAGTAACTTTCCTTGCAATGGCCTTTGCTACAGGCTTGTTCACTGCTATTTTTTTTGCAGGCTTTTTGGCTGCTCCTTTCTTAGATACAGGTTTCGCTGGCTTTTTTGCAATCGTTTTTTTCACTGCTTTTTTTGCCGGCTTAGCCTTACCTGCCGCGTGGACAGGTTTTTTGGTGGCTGATCTCCCGCCTTTTGGACGGGCAGGCTTCTTAGTTGGCATACTATTACCCTTTTTTTAAAACAATCACTTTCAAAGAAGTATCATTGATCTCAATTTCAGTACCATCCTCGATTTCGGGCACTAATTCCAGCTTATCTGCCAGAATTTCGGCGCAAATATAGTCATTAAACTGAGCCAGCGAATTCTTTAAACCATTGCTGGCTGCCACTTTTACTACTATCCTGTCTGTGAGCTCAAATCCACTTTCCTTCCGGATCTTCTGAATCCGGTTTACAAATTCCCTGGCGTTACCCTCATTTTCCAGTTCAGGAGTTACCGTTATATCGAGAGCCACTGTTAATGCTCCTTTATTGGCTACCGTCCACCCGGGAATATCTTCGTTGGTTATTTCAACTTCGAAAAGGTGCAAGGTTACGGCTTCGCCATCAATTGGCAAACTATATTGACCTTCTTTTTCAATTTTTAAAATATCTTCCTGTGTAAAGGCAGCCAGTGCTGAAGACACTGCCTTCATTTTTGGCCCCAATTTTTTACCTAAAGCCATGAAATTGGGTTTGATCCTTTTTTTAATGAAACCTCCAGTGTCAGATAAATATTGAACTTCTTTTACATTTACCTCGGTTTTAATGAGATCTTCAACTTTTCTTAACTGCTCTTCCATAGATTTACCCGCAACCGGTATAAGCACTTTTTGCAAGGGCTGACGAACTTTTATATTCACCTTTTTTCTTAACGACAAGATCAGCGAAGAAGCATCCTGTGCCAGTTGCATCCTCTCCTCCAGCGCTTCATCAATGAGGACCGAGTTTGAAACGGGGAAATTGGAATGATGTACAGAGGCGACCTCAAAACGATGAGTCACCGAATTAAGATTCTGAAAGATGGCATCGCTAAAAAATGGTGAAACCGGTGCCATTAACTGTACCACCGTTTCCAGGCATTCATACAGAGTTTGGTAAGCACAAATTTTATCCTGCTCATATTCTCCTTTCCAAAACCTTCTTCTGCATAATCGAACGTACCAGTTGCTTAAATGTTCATCAACAAATTCTTCGATCAGGCGACCCGCAATGGTGGGCTCATATTCGTCCATTGCTTCATTTACTTCCTCAATTAAAGTATTCAATGAAGAAAGTATCCAGCGATCTATCTCTGGCCTTTGTTCCAGAGGGACATAATCTTCTCTGAACGAAAACCCATCTACATTAGCATAGAGTGCAAAAAACTGGTACGTATTATATAGTGTGCCGAAAAATTTTCTTTGAACTTCTTTGATCCCCTCAATATCAAATTTCAAATTGTCCCAGGGCGAGGCATTTGTGATAAGATACCAACGTGTGGCATCAGCGCCGAATTTCTCAATGGTGTCAAACGGATTTACAACATTACCGAGCCGCTTACTCATTTTATTTCCGTTCCTGTCAAGCACCAATCCATTTGATACGCAGGTTTTGTAGGCAACAGAATCAAAAATGAGTGCGGCAATAGCATGCAGGGTATAGAACCAACCTCTTGTCTGGTCAACGCCTTCGGCAATAAAATCTGCCGGAAAGGCCCCATCCCATCCTTCTCCAAAGGGGAAGGGGTTGCCTTTTTTAATTTTGTTATAGTCCAAGCCCCATTGAGCATAAGGCATAGCTCCGCTGTCAAACCAAACGTCGATAAGATCGGGAACACGTTTCATTGGTTTTCCGCTCTTGCTGACCAATATGATCTCATCAACAAAAGGTTTGTGAAGATCAAGAATACCCTGGTGTAAGTAATTCTTGTTTATATCACCATCTAAAATATTATTTGCATTTCGAATCCCTTCATTCAGTTCTTCAATGTTGCCAATGCAAACTTCTTCTTCGCCATCTTCGGTTTTCCAAACAGGTAATGGTGTTCCCCAAAAACGGCTGCGGCTCAAATTCCAGTCCACCATATTTTCCAACCAGTTTCCAAATCGTCCTTCACCGGTCGATTTGGGTTTCCAGTTGATGGTTTTGTTCAGCTCAACCATCCTGTCCTTAATGGCTGTAGTTTTTATGAACCAGGCATCGAGAGGATAATAAAGAACGGGTTTATCAGTTCTCCAGCAGTGAGGATAACTGTGCTCGTACTTCTCCACCTTGAATGCACGGTTTTCTTTTTTCAACTTCACAGCAATGTCAACATTCACGTCAACATATTTCGGATCATCCGTATAATTTTTTACATAGCGGTTACTGAATTCACCCAGCCCATCAATGAACTTTCCCTGCCTGTCGACCATCGTTAATATCCCGATGTCATATTTCTTACCAACACGAAAATCATCAGCACCAAAGGCAGGAGCTGTATGAACAATACCGGTACCATCTTCAGTTGTTACAAAATCGCCGAGCAAAACTTTAAAGGCATTTGGGTTTTCAGTTTTGTTTGCCTCGAAGGGAAGTAATTGCTCGTAAGAAATTCCTTCGAGATCTTTTCCCTTGAACTCAGCAACTACTTCGTAAGGTGTAATTCTATGATTAAAATTGTTAAGAACTCCTTCATCTGGCCAATCTTCAACTGAGATCTCAGTTTTCCATCCAACTTCAACATTCATTTCATAATCGAAATAACTCTTAAATCTTTCTTTCGCTAAAATTACATTTACTACTGCTTTCGTATAAGGATTCTTTGTTTTTATTAACTGATAAGTAATATTGCTACCGACAGTTAGCCCAAGATTTGAGGGAAGTGTCCATGGAGTCGTCGTCCATGCAAGGAAAAAAACTTCACCACCATTCTTTTGAACTTCGAAAAGTTGGCTTTGTGTGGATGCTAATTTGCCCTCTTTGGGGGGATTAAGGGGGGCCGCCTTAAACATCGCTACGCAACTCGTATCCTTTACATCCTTATAGCAACCCGGCATGTTTAATTCGTGTGAGCTTAATCCTGTACCTGCAGCAGGAGAATACGGCTGTATGCTTACACTTTCATACAATAATCCTTTTTCATACAACTTTTTCAATAACCACCACAGCGTCTCAATATATTTATTATCGAAAGTGATATAAGGATGATTGAGATCGACCCAATATCCCATCTTCATCGTCAGTTCATCCCATTTATCCTTGTAGCGAAGAACCGCCTCGCGACATTTCTGGTTATAGTCTTCAATGGAAATTTTCTTACCTATATCTTCTTTGGTAATTCCTAATTCTTTTTCAACTCCCAATTCCACCGGCAGGCCATGTGTATCCCAGCCACCTTTTCGTTTTACCTGGAATCCCTTCATCGTTTTGTACCGGCAAACAAGGTCTTTTAAGGTGCGGGAAATAACGTGATGAATGCCGGGCATTCCATTGGCGCTGGGCGGGCCCTCATAAAATACAAAGGGTGTGGCTCCCTCTCTTAACTCGACACTTTTTTCAAAAGCCTGCTCAGCCTCCCATTTCTTAAGGATCTCTTTTTCGATAGAAGGAAGATTTAGTTGAGAAAACTCTTTGTATTTGACGCCCATAGCTGACTTGAAAAGTGGGCAAAGTTAAGGGAAAACGACGGGCTTGAAAAGAGTAGAATAAGCCTTTTCCTACATGCTCACCCGGGTTACTAAACGATGAAGGTCCCGATAGCTATCGGGAGCGACGCAACAGGAGCTGAGCATAGACGTGAAGCTGGTATTAAAAATTATCCATCCTGGCTCTTATCAACCTTTTTTTGTCTGATAAGTTTATAAACCCTGATAGCACTCATCAACAATATCACAAAAGCGATCAATCCAACTACCCCCCAGACTGCACTTATGTTTTGCTTCACCACTGCAAGCATGACAATAGCAACCAAAAAAATAGTCGCTACTTCATTCCATATTCTTAGTTGTTGCGATGAATAGTTGAACATTCCTTTTATTTGTTGTCTATAGATACTATGCAGGGTAAAATGATAAACATACAGACCTGCGACAAAGCATAGTTTGATCATCAGCCACTGAGGGAAACTTCCTAACAAATACCACATCCAGGAGCCAAAGATCAATGTAAGAATAGCAGATGGCCATGTTATACCAAACCACAAGCGCCGCATCATGACTCCGAATTGTCTTTGCAAAATATTCTTTTCAGGTTGAGATTTTTCTGAAGCTTCAGTATTGTAAATAAAAAGCCGGGGCATGTAAAACATTCCCGCAAACCAGGTGACGATAAAAATGATATGGAGTGCTTTTATGTAGAGGTACATACCCCCATCCCCTAAAGGGGTGTTTTGAGTTGTGTGATAAATGTATTCGTTCTTATGATTCGAATAATTGTGAAATTCTTTTTCATATTTAGGTTTCGTTTACTCACGGCGTGCGGGCAACAATTTCGCAATTGCACTTACCCAAAGCGGATGGGTATTTAAACAGGGGATCATCGTAAACGACTCGCCCCCGGCGTGCAAAAAAATTTCTTTTCCCTCCTTCGCAATTTCTTCGAGTGTTTCCAGGCAGTCACTGACAAACGCAGGACAAGCTATGAGTAATTTTTTCACCCCTTCTTTCGGCAATTCACCCAGGCGCTGAGCCGTGTAAGGAGTGAGCCATTTATCTCTTCCCAATCTTGATTGAAAGGACAGCTCAAATTTCTCTTTCGGAATTTGAAGTTCATTTGTTACAAGGGCGGTCGTTCGGAAGCATTGGTGCCTGTAACAATATTTGTGAGCGGGTGAATCAATTTCACAACAATCAGGACTTTTCAGGCAATGGTTCCCGGTGATATCGCCTTTGAGAATATGGCGCTCGGGAACTCCGTGATAGCTGAACAAAAGTTTATCAAAATCATTCTGCAGATAGGGTTTTATGCTTTCAGATAATGCGCGTATATAGTCTTCATTATCATAGTAAGGTTCGATCGTTGTTAATTTGAATGGGTATCTATTTTTTTTATGAACCTTTTTCATGTATTCAACTGCAGTTTCATAGCTGCTCATTGCATAATGCGGATACAGGGGCATCAGGATCACTTCTTCCAGTGCTGGAATTTTTTTCAATAAGTTATCATAAGCTTTTTGTGGAGCAGGATTTCCATAACGCATAGCTATTTCCACAGGTTCAGCAATTTGTTTCTGTAAGCTTTCCTGCAATTGCTTTGTAAAAACTATCAGCGGTGACCCTTCTTTTGACCAAATCGATTTGTAGGCTTCGGCAGATCCTGGGGCTCTGAAAGGAACGATGATCCCTTTCACTAATACCAAGCGCAACAAGTAAGGATAATCAATTACCCGTTCATCCATTAAAAACTCACCAAGGTATCGCCTCACATCCTTCACTTCAGTCGAATCGGGCGAACCCAGGTTCATCAATATAATTCCACGTTTCATAAACAAATCAAAATGATTCACAAATGTAGAAGAAGCAAAAACTAAAAAACTAAAAAATTGAAACCGGCACTCGATTTATTCTAATTTTTTTTCTCAACACTTCAACTACTAAATATAACAGTTGAGATACGTCATGACTACACTTGACAACAATCATCAGTCGAAATGACAATGGAATGACATTATTTTTAGGTGGTGGAGGCTATCGAAATTACTTTTGGACTCGATATAGCACTGACAATTTTATACAGGTGAAAAATTTAAATGACTTATCGAGGTTTTGGATCGCCGGGATCAACTATAAAAAGGCCGATGCCGCAACAAGAGGGCAGTTTGCCATTCAAAATGATCAGCATGCCCGCCTTCTTGAAAAAGCACTGGCAAATAATTTGGATGAGGTCTTTGTACTCTCTACCTGCAACCGCACAGAGATATATGGGTTTGCGGATAGTGCCTCTCAACTGATCAGTTTATTATGTGATCAGACTGCTGGAAGTAAAGAGACATTTTTATCCTCTGCATATATAAAGAATGGTCATGAGGCGATTACGCATCTGTTTAATGTCAGCGCAGGACTTGACTCGCAAATCTTAGGAGATTATGAGATCATTGGCCAGATAAAGGCTGCGGCAAAGTTTGCAAAAAACCATGGTTGCATAAATGTAATGCTTGAGAGATTGATCAACACTGTTCTTCAAGCATCAAAAGCGATAAAAAATCAAACTGAATTAAGCGGAGGTACAATATCAGTTTCATTTGCCGCCATTCAATACATACGGGAACATGTAAAGGCCGTTGCTGATAAGAAGATTCTTTTGCTTGGCACCGGGAAAATAGGAAAGAGCACAAGCAAAAATCTCGTTCATTATCTCAAAACAAAGAATATCACTCTTATTAATCGCACGGAGGAGAAAGCGGCTGAGCTGGCAAAAGAGCTTGGTCTGAAACATGCGCCAATAAGTGAATTGCAAAGGCACATTTCGGAGTCTGACATTATACTTGTCGCCACTGATGCTACTGAACCAACTATTCTCCTGTCACATCTTGAAAAGCATTCCAATAAATTAATTCTTGACCTATCAGTTCCATTTAATGTTGAACAGGCAGTTCAACGCCTTCCATACATTACTGTAATAAATGTAGATGAGCTTTCTAAAATGCGGGATGAAACTCTTGCCAAACGTGAAGCGGATGTTCCAAAAGCAAGAGCAATTATAGCTGAACATATTGCGGAATTTATCGAATGGCACGAGCATCGTAAACATGTGCCCGTATTAAAAGCTGTAAAAACTAAACTCGAAGAAATTCATAACAACCCATTATTTATACCTTTATACAATTCCACACACGCCGAAGAAAAAATTCAACGGGTTATCAATGGAATGGCTTACAAAATGAAAGGACAAAATCAAAAAGGTTGTCACTACATTGAAGCCATCAACGAATTCATCGCTACAGGTACTAATTCATGATAATGGGGAAAATCAGGATAGGGACAAGAGAGAGTCAATTAGCCATTTGGCAGGCGACACAGGTAAAGGAGTTGCTGGCCCGGCATGGCTTTGAAAGCGAGTTGGTGTTCATAAAAAGCGAAGGCGATATTGACCTTGTGACTCCATTATATGAAATTGGCGTGCAGGGAATATTTACAAGAAGTCTTGATGCAGCATTGCTAAGTAACAAAATTGATGTCGCTGTACATTCCATGAAAGATGTACCGGTTCAATTAGCCAAAGGAATAAGACAGGCTGCTGTTTTAAAAAGAGGTTCACATAAAGATATTTTTGTTCCTCATCCCAATCTCGATGACATAAACAAAATCTTTGGACGAGGCATGCTTACAAGTCATAAGATTACCCTCACGCAACAGGGCTCCAAAAAGACAGAACACACTGAGACATCTTATGAAGATACCGGAGACAAAGTAGATGCTGTTATTGCTACAAGTTCTATCCGGCGCATCGCACAATGGTCAAGGAGATATCCCCATCACAAAATTGAAAACCTGAGAGGCAATGTCAATACCCGCTTGCGGAAGTTAAAGGAAAGTAACTGGCAGGGAGCGGTTTTCGCTGCTGCTGGCTTGGAAAGAATTGGTCTTCGTCCTGAAAATGCAATTGATCTTGACTGGATGTTGCCGGCGCCTGCACAAGGTACTATCATGGTTGTTTGCAGGAAAGATGATGAAAAAACATTTGAATGTTGCTTGCCATTGAATCATGAAGAAACGGCGTTGTGTACAAAAATTGAAAGAGATTTTTTAAGTGCGTTGATGGGCGGATGCTCTACTCCTATTTCTGCTTTGGCAGAAGTGAGAGGTGAAGAAGTGTATTTCAAAGGAAATATTCTGAGTCCTGACGGCAAGCAAATTGCAGAATGCAGTGCAACAGACCAGTTAAAAGATGCAAATGATACAGGTTTTAAGGCAGCAAAAACTATTTTAAAGAGTGGGGCGCAAGCTATCCTAGACAACATGAAGAATGCAACAAAATAAGATCGCCATATTATCGACAAGATTACTGGATGCTGAATTAATTCGTGAAGCTGACACAAAAAGTGTTTTGATAGATGTATTGCCATTTATTAAAACGGAATTTATTTCCTCAACAGAAACACAACGTAAAATTGAAAGGGCGTTGATGATACAGGCGACAATTGTTTTTACAAGTGTAAATGCAGTGGAAGCTGTCGTACAAAAAATAAATGGTAAAAAACAAAACCAGCTAGCTACCGGGTGGAACATTTTTTGTATCGGTTACGCAACTAAACAATCTGTCATAAAATATTTTGGAGAAAGATCTATTACAGGAGTTGCAGACAATGCAAAAGAACTGGCTAATGCAATCCTTGATGCAAATGCGGGCGAAGTAATTTTCTTTTGTGGAGATCAGCGCAGGGATGAATTGCCGGGATTGCTGAAGAAAAATAACATCGAGGTAAAGGAGATCGTAGTTTATAAAACGATAGCTACTCCTCAAAAGATCCAAAAAAAATATGACGGGATCTTATTTTTCAGTCCGAGCGCAGTAAAAAGTTTTTTCCAGGAAAATAAATTGGACGATCAAACTATTTTATTTGCGATCGGCAATACAACAGCAGATGAAGTAAAAAAATTTTCGAAAAATAAAATTGAGGTCGGCGATGAACCCAAAACAAGAACCCTCTTGGAAAAGGTAATCAGCTATTTTGAAACAAATCCAATTCACCATTGACCACCCGATAGCTATCGGGTCACCATTCACAAGCATGAGTCATTTAAAAAACGATATTCTGTTAAGGGTTCTCCGGGGCGAAAAGGTTGAACGTCCGCCCGTATGGATGATGCGCCAGGCAGGAAGATATTTGCCTGAATACATGGCACTGCGTGAAAAGTACGGCTTCTTTGAACGTTGCCAGGCGCCTGAATTAGCTTGCGAAATAACTTTGCAGCCTGTGGATATTATTGGTGTGGATGCTGCGATCTTATTTTCTGATATCCTGGTTGTGCCCCAGGCAATGGGACTGGAGGTGTGAACTGGTGGAATCAAAGGGACCCATTCTTCCCGAACCTATAAAAACTCTCCGTGATTTTGATACGAATAAGAGTACCTGATGTAAACGAAACACTCAAATATGTCTTTGACGCCATCGAACTCACAAAAAAGGAATTGAACGGTCGCGTTCCTTTAATTGGCTTTGCGGGTGCGCCGTGGACCATTTTATGTTATATGGTACAAGGGAAAGGATCAAAAACGTTTGATGAAGCAAAGGCATTTTGTTATACCCAACCGGCCATGGCGCATCGTTTGTTGCAGATGATCACAGATACAACGATCGCCTATTTGAAGCAGCAGGTGAAGTCGGGTGTTGACGTGATCCAGGTTTTTGACTCATGGGGCGGTTTGTTAGGCCCCGATGATTTTGAAAACATTTCTCTGAAATATACCAGGCAGATCATAGATGCCTTAAAGGATGAAGTGCTCACGATCATCTTTGCAAAGGGAGCATGGCATTCATTGGCAAGTATGAGTAAAACAGGCGCGCAGGGACTGGGTATTGACTGGTGCATTTCACCGCAGTGGGCACGGGAACTGGCAGGCAATAAGATCACACTGCAGGGAAATTTTGATCCTGCGAAGTTACTATCACCTATTCCTGTCATCAAAAAGGAAGTGAAAAAAATGCTAAGTGATTTTGGAGGACAACGGCACATTGCAAATCTTGGACATGGCATTTTGCCCAATACACCCGTTGACCATGCTAAGGCATTTGTAGAAACAGTGAAAGAATGGAAGAAGGAATCAGTGATGAGTGATGAATGATCTCCCCCATGGTCATTTTATCATTACTGATCACTCATAATTCATCATTATGATTCATAAAACAGAAACAAAAGAGGCGAGGGGTGAATGGATGGAATTCATTTATCATTTACAGGATAAGATCTGTAAGACACTCGAAGAAATAGATGGAAAAGCTTTGTTTGTAGAGGACGCCTGGCAAAGAGCAGAGGGTAAGGGTGGTGGAGGATTAACAAGAGTCATTCAAAATGGAAATGTATTTGAAAAGGGTGGTGTGAATACTTCTGTTGTTTATGGACATGTAAGTGACAAAATGCGCACGCAATTAAACTTAACTCCTCCCCTGCACGGGGAGGTTGGGAGGGGGCTAGCCAAATGGTTTGCAGCAGGTCTCAGTTTGGTCATTCACCCCGTGAATCCTTTTGTTCCAACAGTACACTGTAATTACCGGATGTTTGAATTATATAATGAAGAAGATATGCTTGCAGACAGGTGGTTTGGGGGAGGAACTGACCTGACCCCTTATTATTTGTTTGAAGAAGATGCAAAACATTTTCATCATACTTATAAGGAAGTTTGTGATGAATTCGATCCTTCATTGTATCCCGCATTTAAAAAAGAATGCGATGATTATTTTGTAAACAAGCATCGCAATAATGAAAGAAGGGGGATCGGTGGAATATTTTATGATCACCAGCGGGAAGATGAAAATCACAGCCTGGATTTTTGGATGAATTTTGCAAAATCCTGTGGCAATGCATTCACCAGGGCTTATCTCCCTATCGTAGAAAAAAGAAAGAACACCTTATACACTGAAAAAAATAAACACTGGCAGGAAATAAGAAGAGGCAGGTATGTTGAGTTCAATTTAATTCATGACCGGGGAACTTTGTTTGGACTGAAAACAAGTGGAAGAACTGAAAGTATTTTGATGAGCCTTCCACCAACAGTCAGATTTGAATACAATTATCAACCGGAGCCCGGCAGCGAGGAAGATAAATTATTGCAGGTTTGTTTGAACCCGCGAGAATGGGATAATGTCTGATGCTTGGATGTCTGATCGCTGATTTATTTCGTCAAGAATTTTATGGACAGAAAAATATTAGAAGATCGAACTAAACAATTTCACATTAATAAGATCAAGCTTTGCTCTATGCTCCAAAAAATGTTGCAGTCTATGAAATTGCCAGGCAACTAATAAGATCAGCCGGTTCAGTTGCTGCCAATTATCGATCTTCAAAAAGAGCTAAATCAACTCCTGACTTTATTTACAAAATTGAAATAGTTCTTGAAGAAGCTGATGAATCCCACTATTGGTTAACGGCAATCAGGGATTCGGATCTGTTAGACGTACCTCTGTTACACGAATTAATAAAAGAAGCCAATGAATTGACAGCAATATTTGCAGCAACAGATAAAACGGCTAAATCAAATATCAAGAAATCAGACATCTAAAAATCAGAGATCAGATATTTTATGTATCTACAAAAAAGAAACAGAATTCTGAGACAATCACAATCGGTTCGTTCGTTAGTTGCAGAAACGCATTTAACTTCCAATGATTTTATTGTTCCCCTGTTCATTGATGAAGGAGAAAATATTCTGACAGAGATCTCGTCCATGCCCAATTACTATCGGAGAAGCTTGGATCTGACTGTAAAAGAAGTAAGAGAGCTTTGGGGCATGGGACTGAAATCGGTTTTATTGTTCATAAAATGCAAGGACGAATTAAAAGATAATAAAGGAACTGAGGCGTTGAATCCAAACGGGTTGATGCAACGAAGTATTAAGGCCATTAAGGATGCAGTTCCTGAAATGCTTGTCATGACGGATGTGGCACTTGATCCTTTTTCATCTTATGGTCATGATGGAATTGTCGAAGGCAAAGAGATCGTCAATGACGCAACGGTGGAAGTGCTTGCGAAAATGAGTGTGAGCCATGCACAGGCTGGTGCCGATTTTGTAGCCCCCAGTGATATGATGGATGGCCGCATTGGTGCCATCAGGAAAGCTTTGGAAGAAAATGGATTTACAAAAACAGGCATCATGAGTTATAGCGCCAAATACGCTTCATGTTTTTACGGTCCATTTCGCGATGCGCTTGATTCTGCTCCTGGCTTTGGAGATAAAAAGACTTACCAGATGGATTATCATAATCGTATTGAAGCCATCAAAGAAACCATCATTGATGTAGAGGAGGGAGCCGACATCGTAATGGTAAAACCTGCTCTGAGCTATCTCGATGTAATTCGTGAAGTAAAAAATGCTGTACATGTACCGGTAAGTGCATATAACATCAGTGGTGAATATGCGATGATCAAAGCAGCCGCGAAAATGGGTTGGATCGATGAGGACAAAGCCATTATTGAAACACTGACATCGATGAAACGAGCCGGTGCAGATCTTATCGCTACTTATTTTGCAAAAGATGCCGTGAAGTTGTTGGGATGAGTGATGAGTATGATTCAGTTAATATGTACTTAGCCATACGGCTACTATTAAGCTTCTGTTGCGTCGCACACTTGTACTTGTACCAATTCTATTCAGCAAGCAGAATAAAATTTAATTCTTGAACCACATAGACACATCGATCACAATAGAAAGTTCACACATAGAAATCCTATGTGAATCTATATTTCTCCTATGTGCCTGTGTGGTGATCAAACCACAAATATGAACATCACCAAAAGTGAAGAACTTTTCAACAAAGCCCAATTAAGCATTCCCGGCGGTGTAAACTCACCGGTAAGGGCATTTAAATCTGTTGGTGGAACTCCGATCTTTATTCAAAAAGCAAAAGGCGCTTATCTCTACGATGCAGATGGAAATAAATACATTGATTATATCAATTCATGGGGACCGATGATCCTTGGTCATGCTTATGAACCATTGACAAAAGCAATACAGGAAAAAGTTCTGGATTCCACTTCATTTGGCGCACCGACGGAATTAGAAGTTGAAATGGCTGAGTTGATCAAAAGCATGTGCCCCAACATTGACTTGATTAGAATGGTGAGCAGCGGCACGGAAGCCTGTATGAGTGCAATAAGACTAGCAAGAGGGTATACCGGAAGAAATAAATTCGTCAAGTTTGAAGGATGTTACCATGGTCACGCTGATGCTTTTTTGGTAAAAGCAGGCAGCGGTGTGGCCACTTTTAATATTCAAACTGTCCCCGGAGTTACTGCAAGCATTTCGAATGATACATTGGCCGCTCCATTTAATGACCTTGCCGCAGTAGAAAAATTGGTCAATGAAAATAAAAAGGAAATTGCTGCCATCATCATTGAACCTGTCGCTGGAAACATGGGATGTATTCCTCCGCTGCCCGGTTACCTGGAGGGCCTACGAAAAATTTGTGATGAAGAAAAGATTGTTCTCATTTTTGATGAAGTCATGACGGGTTTTCGATTGGCGCAAGGCGGCGCGCAGGAACGATTGAAGATAAATGCCGATCTCGTTACTTACGGAAAAGTAATTGGAGGTGGAATGCCAGTGGGCGCATTTGGCGGAAAGAAGGAGATCATGCAACATATTGCCCCCCTTGGAAATGTTTACCAGGCAGGGACATTAAGTGGTAATCCAGTCGCGATGATTGCCGGTTACACTCTATTAAAAACCTTAAAAGAAAATCCATCCATTTATTCGGAACTCGAAGAAAAAACGAATTACCTGCACAATGGCTTAAAGAACGTCTTTCATGGAAAAAGGATCCCGGTGGTGGTCAACCAGGTTGGTTCTATGATCAGTATTCATTTCAGCGAAAAGCCAGTCATTGATTTCGCGACTTCAGTTTCTTCTGATACTCAAACCTTCAATAAATTCTTTCATGCTATGCTGGACCGAGGCATCTATCTTCCGCCTTCAGCTTTTGAAACCTGGTTTGTTTCTCATGCGCTATCTAAAAATGACATCGACAAGACAATCAGCGCCGCTGAACAGTTTACGAAGCAACTCTAAACTGCTTTTCCCTTTTCCGTAATTCATTTTCCCGATACGGCATGTTCAAAAGGGGACTCTCTAGTCTCTTTGCAAAAAAATACGGCTACAATTATGAGAAAAATATACCTGTTCATTTTACTGGCTTTCGGTCTTAAAGGATTTACTCAAACTGAAATGGCAGTAAGTTCATCTTTTAATAGTGACCCTGAAGTGCCCGTTGGTTCTGTTACCGGTAATGTGACGACAATTGATCATAAACCCGCCGCCTATGTGAGTGTGGTCCTCAGGGGCACGAACAAGTATTCAATCACTGATGAAAATGGGAACTTCACTCTTAAGAACATAAAGGAAGGTGTCTATACTCTTGAAATTTCGATGGTGGGTTTAAGGGCAATTGAAAAACCTGTTGAAATAAAAAAAGACCAGGAAACGATCATCACGATCACCCTTGAAGAGGATGCACAACAGCTGGCTGCCGTGACCATTGTAGCAAGGAGAACCCTGAATGATAAACCGGTCTCCATTGGGAAAATATCAATCGATCCAATGGATCTCCCTCAAAGTATTGCAACGATCAGTCAAACTACAATTAAAAACCAGCAGGCATTACGGTTAAGTGATATTGTTAAGAATGTAAATGGAGTTTACATGACAACTTCAAGAGGCAGCGTACAGGAGAGTTTTGCGGCCCGTGGCTATGCTTTCTCCAGCACTAACTTGTTTAAGGATGGCTTCCGAATCAATTCAGGCATCATGCCTGAAGTGAGTTCACTTGAAAAAGTGGAAATTCTCAAAGGAAGCGCTGCTATTTTATACGGACAGGTTGCACCTGGTGGCATCTTAAACATGGTTACGAAGCAACCGAAATTTCAATTCGGGGGTGAAGTTTCCATGCTTGCCGGCAGTTATGATCTTTATAAACCTTCCTTCGATATTTATGGGCCGGTGAGTTCTTCGATAGCATACCGCGTAAATGGAACATTTGAAACGGCACACAGTTTCCGTGATGTTGTTCACTACAAACGTTATTACATAAATCCTTCCCTGTTATTTAAACTGGGGCAACGTACCCAATTATTAGTTGAGGGCGATTATTTAAAACATGACTTCACACCGGATTTCGGAATTGGAACAGTCGATAATACAAAGATCCCTGATCTTCCACGTTCAAAATTTCTTGGAACTGATTGGCAATATAACACCACACAGCAGACAACTGCAACTGTTTCTTTAAACCATCAGTTTAATTCTGTCTGGACCCTGGATGCTTCGACCTCTTACCAGCTTTATAAAAGAGATTATTATTCTACGGAAAGAATACAGGCGGCAGCCAACGGAGATTGGGTAAGACCCTTAGGCAAAATAAATGCACGAGAAAATTTTTATGCTGCACAGGTTAATTTGACGGGTAAGCTCAGAACCAGGTCAATTCAACATACCCTATTGGCGGGAGCCGATGCTGACAGATCTTTTACGACAAACAATGATTTCAGTTTTCCCGGGGTAGCCGGATTGCCAGCTGGAAGCTACGATCAGATCAATGTTTATGATCCCAAAAAATTTGTTGCGCGGACTGACATTCCTGACGTCACCCAAATAAGAAAAAGGGAAGCTCCGATAAATCGTTTCGGACTCTATGGACAAGATCTGATAAGGCTGTCATCAAAGTTTAATTTTCTTGCCGGTGTAAGATGGTCCTATGTGCAAACAGTGGGCATTGACTCAACAAATTTTCTGACAGGTGCAAAGACAAAGGGCGCGACTAGGAAGGACAATGCATTCTCGCCCCGTTTTGGGTTAGTTTATAGAGCCGCTAAGTCCACCTCCTTATTTGCAAGCTATGCCAGCTCATTTTCGGTAAACACGGGCACGAATATCTATGGTAGCTCATTGCCTCCTTCCACTATCGATCAATATGAAGCGGGAATAAAAAATGATTTCTTTGAAGGCGTGCTCTCCGTTAATCTTACCCTTTATCATATCGTAAATAATAACCTTGCACAAACAGCGCCATTTGATAACAACGGAAATCAAAATAGCAATACGTCGATCAAAGTTTTGTCCGGCCAAACAAAAAGTGATGGAGTTGAGCTTGATGTCGCCACCCAACCAATCAGCGGGTCTTTCCATTTTGGCTGGCTATAGTTATAACAATGCCCGTTATGCGAAAACGGATACAACCAAAGGCAGTTTCATAGAAGGTGAAAAACTGGTCAATAACCCCGGCAATACTGCTAATGCGAGCATCTTTTATACATTCAATAAAGGTAGATTAAGAGGTTTTAGATTTGGTGCCACCGCCCTTTATATTGGCGATCGCCTTGGTGGAAACAACAATACTGTGGGACAAACACAAACTTATTCAAGAGTGATCCCGGTCGACGGTTATACTGTAGTGGACGTGAGTGCAGGTTATTGCTATAAAAAGCTATCTGTAATGGCCAAGCTCTCTAACATTATGAATACACTCAACTATTATGTTCACGAGAACTACAGCATAAATCCATTACCGCCGCGTCAGTTCGTGGCAACAGTTTCTTATAAATTATAAAATCAAAAAACGATTTGAATGAGAGGAGCAAAACAACATTGTTTCCTTTTTTTAGTTAGCAAGACACAAGGCTTTAAAAATAAAATTTAAGAGAAAACCGATTTTACCGAAGAAGAAGTTCGCAGGGCTTAAGACCTGTGTGTTTTTTAAAGGCAGTGGAAAAATGCGAAATGGAAGAATAGCCCAGCATCAATGAAACCTCTGTTACGCTAAGTCCTTTTTCATAGAGCAGGTAGCGTGCATGTTCCATTCTCTGGCCCTGGTAAAAATCAAAAATTGTAGTGCCGAACATTTCTTTGAATCCTTTCTTTAAATAGCATTCGTTCATCGCCACTTTGCGGCTAAGTTCTCTGATTGTGATAGGTTCACCAATATGTTCGATCAAAACCTCCCTTGCTTTTGAAATTTTTTCACGATCCGCCTCATTAGCCAGGAACTTACAATTTATTACATCAAGCTCTTTCTCTCCTACCATACAATCAAGGCTGTAAAGCAAAAGCATTTGCATCTGCGCATTAATGTAGATATTTTCAAAACTGTCTTTATAGCTATGATTTAATAAAGCCTCGATGACCATTCGTGTTTTGCCACAGAGTGGAAGGATCTTGGTAAATGATGAAGAATGCTTAAAGTTGAGGATATTATCAGTAAGCGTATCGTTGATCTTTGGCTTGATGAACTGCGAAAGATGAACAGGTGAGAATTGAAAGCTCAATACATCAATACTTTCTACTCTTTTACTACAGTTTTCTGAACTATTGAACTTACACAGATCACACTCGCTGTCCTTTTCTTTACAATAAACATTTCCCGTAACACAGAATTTTAATTCCAGGTAATTTTCTTTAGGGTCTGCCTTTTCATAATGATACACCATCATTCCCGTGTCTTCAATATTCCACTGCGAATTACGATGGTATCTTTTGATGGTATAATTAACGGAGCCTGGTATTTGTTGTTCCTTGTTGTAAAGCAAATGCCATTGACCCTGCATAGGCGCCTGTTTATAGGCCAATGATAATATATCGGGCGGACTGTGCATTGAGGGAGCAAATTTACGTCGCAACATTGAATCTTTATCATGACAAAGGTCAAGATTATGTCATCGGGTTCTCTGACCCTGCTTAGCTCCGATCAATAGAAAGCTTAATAATGACAATGATGTAAGAGAGCATGACCCAAGCCTTCGGGAACGCGATGTCAAACGATAGATTAACAGAATTACAGGTGTTTGCAAAACAATAAAAAAACTAACAGCAATTAGTCAAATCCGCCTATTTTTGCACGTCACGTTAATAACGTGACTTTTTTGTAAACGACCTTCATGATTCACCCGCATACTTATATTCATCCAAATGCCAGGCTGGCAACGAATGTGAAGGTGGATCCATTTACCGTTATTCACCAGGACGTCGAAATTGGTGAGGGAACATGGATCAGTTCGAATGTGACGATCATGGAAGGCGCACGCATTGGAAAAAATTGCCGCGTTTTTCCGGGAGCTGTCATCGCAGCAATACCCCAGGATATGAAATTCCAGGGCGAATATTCTACTGTATGCATCGGAGACAATACAACGATCCGCGAATACGTAACTGTCAACAGGGGAACAAAGGTGAGAGAAAAGACGGTGATCGGGAAAAACTGTCTCATAATGGCCTATTGCCATCTTGCACATGACTGCATCGTGGGTGATAACTGCATCATGAGCAATAATACCCAGGTAGCTGGACACGTCACCATTGGCGATTGGGCTATTTTGGGCGGTATGTGCGCAATACACCAATTTGTAAATATTGGATCGCATTCTATGCTGAGTGGAGGTTCATTGGTTGGCAAAGATGTTCCCCCTTATATCAAAGCTGCCCGGAACCCGTTGTCTTACGCCGGTGTAAATTCTATTGGGATGAAGCGGAGAGGATTTACAGTAGAAAAGATCAATCACATCCTTGAAATATACAGGGTGATCTATGGAAAAGGTTTGAACATTTCCCAGGCGGTGGAATATCTTGAAGAAGAATTTCCTGCCACGGATGAAAGGGATGAAATAGTTCAATTTATCCGTGCCTCGCAAAGGGGTATTATCAAACGCTTCTCAAAAACCAACGGCGATGAAGGTATCGTTGACTGATGCCGGCAAACGCTTCAACCGCGACTGGATCTTTCGCCATTTTACTTACACTTTTGAAAAAGGTAATTCTTATGCTATCACTGGCCCCAATGGTTCCGGGAAAAGTACTTTATTGCAGGTATTGAGTGGATCAATGCAATTGAGTGAAGGAAATGGTCAATGGTCAGCCGGAAATGGTCAGCTGGCAAACGAGGAAGTTTATAAACAGGTCTCACTTTGTGCTCCCTATTTGGAGGTAGTGGAAGAAATGACCTCAAAAGAATTCCTCGAATTTCATCATCACTTTAAGCCACTGCTATCCTCTCTTTCGATTGACAATATTATTTCAATCATAGGGCTGCAGGACGCGGTCAATAAGCAGATCCGCTATTATTCAAGTGGTATGAAACAAAGAGTAAAGCTGGCACAAGCTGTTTTTTCTGATACTCCCTTTTTATTGCTAGACGAACCTTGCACAAATCTTGACACTACCGGGATTGAATTATACCATCAGTTAATAGATCAATACTGTAATAAACGCCTTGTGATCGTAAGCAGTAATGATGAGATTGAGTACAGGTTTTGCCGGGAAAGAATCAACATCACCGATCATAAAAAATAAATTTCTTCAAACGGGCTAGTTGTAATACTTATCTTCTGAGTTGTTTTTTCGCAGCATAGTTCTTTAACGTCAACAAGAAAAAAGAAATAGTATGAAAAGAGTTACGGGCATCGGCGGAATTTTGGTACATGATCATTTGACGCTTTTCACCCTTTAATTGACGCCCTCAGAAGGATTGGCTGGTGTCAATGATAGTTCCCTTTCTTGATGCCCGTACGCAATAAGCGACAATGCACAGGTCAGAATTGAAGGGTGAGAGTCTTATTTAGAACCTCCAGTTTTAGATCAATTCTTTCAGACTTTTCTCTTCCAGCACGCATCTTTGCGGCTGATGATCGATGGATGTCCATTTTATAAGCCTGATCGATCCATTTTCAATTTCGATTCCCGTGATATCACCATCACTGAAACAACAGCAACCACTATTGAAATAAGACGGTTTCATTTTAAGATAATCGGGAGAGACAGCCGTAAACTGTGGCTCTCTTAACCTGATCTCTTTCTTTATCTCTTCTGTTTTATCAGCATCCTTTTCTTTCTCTGCCTTAAGCAGACTTCGGTATAACCTTTCGAGATGGGTCAGGGATTCAAACACAGGTTGATGGGTATGGCCTGTTATCAATAAAGTGTTTTTTTGTCTGGCTGACCATTCGTACATGATCCTGTTGTGCAAAGTTTTCTTTGTGGTATTATAGGCCGGTGTATTAGGATTCACTTTCAGAAAAGCCTGTAACGGCGCCCAAATATGGGCCACAAAAAATTTACTGAACCAGTTGCCATCGCTTTGTGCGTCGCCCTGGTGACCATGAGTCAGAAAAATAGAGAGCAGGTGCCCATTTATTTTTGATTGTAGGATCAGTCCTTCATAAACGCTGATCTTCTGATCATATATCTTTTCCATTTCCAACCCTGTGGTTATATCTGTGCTCCAGGCAAGATCATGATTGCCGAAAATTTTTATGAAAGCCTTTCTTTCAATGAATTTCTTTTCGCGCTCAAATGAAGCAGCATTATTCCTTTTTACCGACGGCCACCGGTTTTCCCAGAGTTCATCGCTATCACCAAGACTTATAAAGAAAAAATTATTCTTATCATAATGATCCAGTGCGGAAAGATAATTGGGTTCACAAAACATAAAATCATCGGCGCCATCTTTCGCACCCTTGTGTTGGTCTGAAAAAACGATGAACTTGCCGTGATCATCAAATGAAATAAGAGGGCCTTTCTTTGACGGTTGTTTTTGGATCTGTCTCTTTAGTTTGGACAAAGCTTTGAATATCCTTTTTGGAACCGGCCGCGAGGAAAATTTACCAGCAAACCATAAAACCGGTTTGAGTAATATAACCTGCAAAATTTTTCGCATTAGCTAAAAAGAATTACCAAACGGACTTCAAGAGGGAGTGGCATCAACGCATCGCAACCGACAAGCTATTTGACTGCGATCATGCTGATCTCTACGTTTACAAATTTGGGCAATGCAGAGACCTGTACAGTTTCCCGCGCCGGAAAGTTATCATCAAAATATTTTCCATACACCTCGTTCATCTCAGAAAAGCGATTCATATCCGTAAGAAAAATAGTTGTCTTTACTACGTTACTGAAATCCATACCGGCCTGTTGTAAAATGGCCTTTAGATTATGCATCACCTGGTGAGTCTCCTCCTGCAGGTCTTTGTTTCTTAATTCGCCGGTGGAAGGATCAATACAAACCTGTCCGGAAATAAAAAGCATAACTTGTCCCGACCCAACGGGGTTGCCAACCTGTATTGCCTGGTTGTAAGGGCCAATGGGTACAGGAGCATTGCTTGTATTTATGATTTGCTTCTCCAGGACAAGTGAATTAAAATTCAGCGAACGAATTTAGCTTTATACGTTTTCTTTGCAAAAAATTAGTTATGCGATTGGTAGTGCTGGCTGACGAAATGTTAAAAAAAGAACTATTAAGCAATGGAGTAACCCGGGATGCAGAGATAATATGGATCGATGATGTTGATGAATTCGCATATCAGGAAAACGCGGATGGATGCATTGACCTGTTATTTGACAACACCAAAAAAAGAATTGAGTTGCTGAAAAATTTTTCATTGCAGCCTGTGATCGTAAATTCGGTTATCGATACGCTGAGGGAAATCAATGCACCCTTTATTCGCATTAATGCATGGCCGGGGTTTTTAAAAAGGCCGGTAGTTGAAGCAAGTTATAATAGCAAAACTTTAAAAGAAAAGGCCGAAAGAATTCTTAACGGCCTGGATAAAAAAACAGAATGGGTTCCTGATGAGCCGGGTTTTATTACTGCCAGGGTAATTGCAATGATCATCAATGAAGCCTGGTTTGCACTGGAAGAGGGGATAAGTACAAAAGGGGAGATAGACACTGCCATGAAATTAGGAACAAATTATCCTTATGGCCCTTTTGAATGGGGAAACCAAATTGGCTTGAGAAATATTTACGCATTACTGGATAAATTAAATAAAACCAATTCCAGGTATCGGCCTGCTGAATTGATGAAGAAACAAGTGATCGCCTGATGGCCCTTATTTTAAATATTGATACTGCACTTGACAATGCCTATATTTCCTTAGCAGAAAATGAGACGAGCCTCGGCTATGCCATTAATGAAACCACGAAAGATCACGCCGCCTGGATGCATCCGGCTATTTATATGTTGATGAAGGAATCAGGATGCAGAATTGCGGAACTGAATGCCATCGGGGTTAGCATTGGTCCCGGATCCTATACGGGATTGAGAATTGGTCTTTCTACAGCAAAAGGCCTATGCTTTGCTCTTAGAATTCCCTTGATCACAATAAACACCTTGGAAATAATGGCTTTCTCGGCAATAGATGACATTAAAACACATGACCCGGATCTTTTTAGCCGGAATTTATTCGTCTGTCCAATGATAGATGCAAGGAGAATGGAGGTTTTCACTGCTGTTTACAATTCATCCCTAATGGAAATTTATGAACCTCATTCGCGTATTTTGGATGCTTTAGCATTTGACGAGCTGTTAAGGAGGCAAAAAATGCTTTTTTTGGGGAATGGAAGTATAAAATTTCATCAGGTCTGCCAAAATGCCAATGCGATATTTAAAAAACTGGCTTTAAACCCTTTCGCTCTTCCTGCACTCACATATAAAAATTTTATTGGCAATAATTTTGCTACCCTTGCCTATGCGGAACCTATCTACCTTAAAGAGTTCTTTACGAAACAACCCGAACCGGGGAAAAGCAAGCGCTGATCGCCTGGTTTCCCTGAAGACTTGAACATAAACATTTTTAAACACCTTAACCGTTTGAATTTTTATGGATGAACTTGAAATATCAACCGCGCCGTCAATGGAAAATTTTTCCTCACTAAATGTCGATTTGCACAATCTAAAAAAAGCTGCAATGGTACTTCGTGCCATTAATCACAAGTTGAGGCAGCAAGTTCTTAAACTCATTGATGAGAATGGCAAAATGACCGTAACGGAGATTTATGTAAAACTCAGGCTTGAGCAATCTGTGGCGTCTCAACATCTTGCCATTTTGCGCAAAGCAGGTTTTGTAAAAACAGAACGTGATGGCAAGTTTATTTACTATTCAGTGAGTTCGGAAAGACTTGAAGAGCTGAACAAATTTGTGAAGGATCTTGTTGGTTAAGCCATTACGCTAAAGGGCTGCTTTTAAAAACAGCCCTTTTGCAGAGGTTTTTCAGGTCCAAGAATATCTTTCAACAGCTTCCTATAGTTGTATTAAGAGTCTAGAAATTGTATGCAAACGCACTAAGCCGAATGTGAGTTCTATAAGGTTGGAATAAAAAATTTGAAACCGACGAGAAGTTTCACAGATGAGGCATAAATCAGACTGCTATAAATATAGTTAGTATTTTTTAAGAAAAAACTGAAGGCGGCAATTTTTTATCCCACTCTTATTCAGAAAGCAGGTATTTATTTTTTATAGGCTAATTTTGTCGGTAAATTTCCCCAGATGTTCGTTAAACAATTATACACGGGCTGCCTGAGTGAAGCTGCTTATTATATCGAGAGTAATGGAGAGGCTGCCATTATAGACCCTCTGCGCGATATTGACGATTATCTTGAGATTGCTTCCGAAAGAAAAACGACAATCAAATACATTTTTGAGACTCATTTTCACGCAGATTTTGTGAGTGGCCACCTTGATCTGGGTAAAGTTACCGGCGCCACTATTGTATTTGGACCTGGTACACAAACGAAATTTCCGGTGCATATTGCCAGGGATGGAGAAGTTTTTAAGATAGGGGCCTTAGCGATTGAGGTTCTCCATACTCCCGGCCACACTCTCGAGTCTTCCTGTTACTTATTAAAAGATGAAAATGGAAAAGACCACTGCATATTTACAGGTGATACTTTATTTGTTGGTGATGTAGGCCGACCTGATCTTGCCCAAAAAACAGATGAACTTACCATGAATGACCTGGCAGGCCTGATGTATGACAGTCTTCAAAAAAAGATAATCCCCCTGGCAGACGATGTTATTGTTTATCCCGCCCATGGTGCCGGGAGTTCCTGTGGAAAAAATCTGGGTCCTGAAACATTCAGCACAATAGGTGAAGAAAAGAAATTCAATTATGCACTGCAACAAAAAACAAAAGCAGATTTTGTGAAGGCGGTTACAGATGGCCTGGAGGCTCCTCCCGATTATTTTCCGATCAACGCCCGCATAAATAAAGAAGGATATGACAGCATCGATGAATTGGTGACAAAAGGAACAAAACAATTGTCAATAAAAGAATTCAAGAAATTTGCGGAGCAGGGGGCTACAATCCTTGACACCAGGGACGCCACTGTCTTCACCCAGGGTTTTGTTCCGGGTTCGATCAACATAGGACTGGAAGGGAGATTTGCAGAGTGGGCCGGAAGTCTTCTCCCCTTTGACAATACAATTATTATGGTAACGGAAGCAGGCAAGGAAAAGGAATCAGTTATAAGGTTGGCGAGAGTTGGATTTGATAAAATTTCAGGCTGTTTGCAGGGAGGATTTGACAACTGGAGAAAAGCAGGAGAAGAAATTGACATGATCATCAATGTTGAGCCGGACGAACTGGCAATGGATCTCCCCTTTGATGATAACCTGGTAGTTATTGATGTTCGTAAACCAAATGAATTTGCTGAAGGGCACATTACAGGTGCTATAAATATTCCGTTGAGTGATATGGCAGATCCGGGCAGCATGGCCCAAATAAAGGAAGACGATAACCTTTATATCCAATGCTCTGCCGGTTACAGAAGTGTTATTGCGGCCTCACTCTTAAAACGACAGGGTATTCATAACCTCCGAAATGTTCTTTGGGGGTGGAATAAAATAAAGGAACTTGAGAAAATAGACATAGTAAAAGAGAAAAGTATTTTAAATTGACCCCACGTAGTGCCCATTGGCCATTACCCATGGATCACTTTATTACCTGGCTATAGGCTTCCTTCCAATCCCATTTCCATCTCCGGTGACTCCAAAGCCACATTTCGGGGTATTCAGAGATAAACTTCTGAAGATGATCAACGTATTTTTCAGTTAGTTCACCTTCTTTTAATGTGGCGGGGTTTTCTTCAAGCATTTCAAAAAATATTTTATAATAACCACGTCGCTCTTTTATTATTTTACAAAACAGGACAGGAATATTTCCTCTTCGTGCTCCGCTCTCCGGCGCCCTGACAAAGGGAGTAGCCTTCCCAAAAAAATTGAACCAAAAGGCATTTGCCGGATCACCGGGATTTTGATCGGCTACCAATGCCAGCATGTATGTTGAACTCCTGTACGGGATAATAGCTTTTCGCATGTCCGTAGCAGGCAACATTACTCCCCCGGTTTTTGACCTTACCTTAATAAAGATCTTGTCCACAATTTTATTGCTAATGGGCATATACACCACTAAAAAAATGTGCTTCACATTTAAAGCAACAGCCAGGCAACCCCATTCCCAGTTAAAGTTATGCGCTAATAATACCTGGCAACGTTTTCCCTGGTCAGAAAGTCCTAATGGTATTGAATAGTCTCCTCCGAAGTGTCTTTTGATACAAGCCGGCGATGCGGAAAGGAGTTTAATAAATTCAATAAAATTATCTGTAAAGTTCCGGTAGAATTTCCTGGCAATTTTTTTTCTTTCTCTTTCCGATCGTCCAGGAAAAGCCTGTTTCAAATTTGAGAAAACAACCTTTTTGCGGTATCCAATTATATAGTAAAGAATAAAGCAGGTGAAATCGGAAAACACATATAAAACTCTTAAGGGAAGAAGTGATACGAGGTAAAGAGATCCGTAAACGATGTAATACAAACCAGGAGGTTTTAATTAAAAAATTCACAAATTAAATTCAAAAATAGTGCTGTTATAAATAATCTTTTTAAATATTACTGCTACAATACAATATTCTGGACCAGGTCACTTTTATCAGGATAATCCGTGTTATAGTGAAGTCCGCGACTTTCTTTTCTGAATGTAGCACCCTTTACGATCAGGTAGCCCACACTGATCAAATTACGCAGCTCGAGCAATTGTGGGGATAAAGTACTCGTTTGATACAATTGTTCGGTCTCTTCCCAAAGCAGATCGATGCGTCGCATAGCTCTCTGCAAACGAATGTCGTTTCGAACAATACCAATGTAATCACTCATCACCAGCTGCAATTCTTTTAGACTTTGAGTGATAAGGATCATTTCTTTTGGCCTGGAAGTACCACGGGCATTCCAATCAGGAATATTTTCTTTTAAGGAAATAGACTGAATGTTTTCGGTGGCGTCTATATAGCAACGATGAGCAAATACAATTGCTTCAAGCAGCGAATTACTTGCCAGCCTGTTGGCACCATGTAGTCCTGTGCTCGCACATTCACCACAAGCATATAGATTTTTTATTGAACTTCTTCCCCATTCATCAGTCTTAATTCCACCGCAACTATAATGCGCAGCCGGGGCGACCGGTATCATGTCTTTGGTAATGTCAATCCCAATCGATAAACATTTCTCATAGATATTCGGAAAATGTTCCAGTAAATTTCCCCTTGCCGATATGTCTGCAATCGAGGCACACGTTTTCCGTACCCGTTTGTTTCATTTCACTATCAATTGCTCTCGCTACAATATCCCTTGGCGCCAGGTCTTTCCGGGAATCATATTCCTCCATGAATGCTTCCCCGTTTTTATTGCGAAGAATACCACCATCACCACGAACCGCCTCGGTTATTAAAAATGCCTGCCCTCGTACACCCGGCTCGTACAACGCGGTAGGATGGAACTGGATGAATTCCATATTCTCTATTCTTCCTTTTGCCCGATACACTATGGCCACTCCGTCGCCCGTAGCAATAGAAGGATTGGTAGTAGTTCGATATACCTGTCCATTGCCTCCCGTTGCGAGCAATGTTATTTTCGCCAAAATTTTTTCAATCGAATTTGTTTGCAGGTTCAACACATATACACCGTAACATTCTATATCTGGAGTCGATTTTGTGACAAGGTAGCCAAGATGATGTTGGGTAATAATATCAACAACAAAACAGTGATTGATGAGCCGGATATTTGAAGACCTGCTGATCGCTGCCAGCAAAGCCCTTTCGATCTCTTTTCCTGTAATGTCTTTGTGATGAAGTATCCGGAAAGCAGAATGGCCTCCCTCCTTTCCCAATTTGTAATCACCATCAGGATTCTTTATCAAATTTTGCACCCCATTCGATCACTTCGTTGACGCGGTCCGGGCCTTCCTTTACCACGATCTCCACAATGTGCTCGTTACATAATCCATCACCTGCAATAAGCGTATCCTCAATATGTTTGTCGAAACTATCATGTTCCGGGTCATTGACGACAGCCACTCCGCCCTGCGCATATTTGGTATTGGTCTCATCGGCAGTGGTTTTTGTGAGGATAATTATTTTCTTACCAGGAAATTTTTCCGCAACCTTTAACGCATAACTTAATCCTGCAATTCCTGAGCCTATCACCAAAAAATCTGTTTGCATTCTTGTATCTCAATTTTGGTTACTGTTCTGAACTCTATTTAGATTTTTCTGAGTTGATATACTTCACTGCACCTTCTGTGATAAATAACTGCGCTAAGCCATAGGTCAGCATAATTATCAATCCTGCATAATTAAATGCCGAAAAAAATTTATTAAATGCAAGAAGTGAATCCGATGCCACAAATAAGATGGCTCCCGTCATCATCCATACAGCCGCTTTTTTATTTTTACCAAGCATGGTATGCATGGCCAACATCACCATAAAACTGAGAACAACTCCATAAATACGTACCGGTAATCTCATATTACCAAGATAGGGCGAAAGGACGCTGACCAAAATGCTATAATACACAATGACCAAAAGCAGCAGCAATGCATTGCCCCGGATATATTCCCTCATGCGAATGTTATGAAAGAAAACGATATAAAAAACCTGGGCGACCAGGAATGCCGATAATCCAAATAAAAAGAAATTTGATCCTCTCTGTTCAAATAGCAGCAATATATCCCCTACCCATGAAAAAAATAAAGCCAGGAAGATCCAGGCTTTCAAACCAGATGTTGCAGAGCGCGGTCTGTAGGAAAAGATAGATTGCCAGCAACGGCATTAACAAAGGCTTTGTGATGAACCGGAGGGATTCATTATTTAAATAAACCGCAACAAGATCAATAAGCAGCACCAGGGCAAACAGAATTATCCAGATCGTTTTTTTCATCCAGTTACTTTTAGTTGGCTGAATATTCTTTTATTCAGGATCCTGCACACTCATGGTTCAACCCAGGCTTCATTTTCCTTTAAGAGGCCGATCAACTCATCTACAGCAACATCGCTGTTCACATTCCGTTTGACAATTTCTTTTCCTTTATACAAAGTTATTTTTCCCGGTCCGCTTCCTACATAACCAAAATCAGCATCAGCCATTTCACCCGGGCCATTTACGATGCAACCCATGATAGCGATCTTCACGCCTTTTAAATGATTGGTGACAGCCCTGATCCTTGCCGTCGTGTCCTGCAGATCAAATAAAGTTCTTCCGCAACTGGGACAAGAAATATATTCTGTTTTTGATATCCTTGTTCTTGCGGCTTGTAAAATGCTAAAGGCAACAGAATTCATTAGCCGGTAATCAGTATGAATATTTTTGTTCATGAAATGATGGCCCAGGCAAATGCCATCACAAAAACCATCCAATAACAATGCGCCGGATTCAACTGAATAGTGAATTAAGCTTTCGTCCATACTGTCATGATTACTGTCACAAATCACAATCGCCGGGTTTTTTATTTGGTTGTTTTCCAGTTCCACAAACATTCTCCGAATGCTTTGCACAGCATTTTTGTTGGTTGAACTCAAACACACAACAGCTGTCGGATCATTCTTCAGCCTGGTGAGTAAGTGATCCAAAGAAGATTGAGAATGTCCTTCAGAAAAACAATCAACCATTATAAAATTGATGCGTGAAGATGCGGGACAGTTTTTCTCTATATACTGCTCGGCTTCAAGAATGGGAAAGTATTTTTCTTTGTCAGGAGTGTTCAGCCACGCTTTATGATACATGATGACCCTTAGCGTACCGGGTAAAGCAAAGCCCGTTTCCTGGTCGGCAGTAAAAATATAGTCGGCGGCCGTATCGCTTATATTCCATTTATCCAGGTCAGCATCATAAGTATACCCGACGCTTTTTAAGTCTTCTCTTGTTATTTTTTCAACCTTACTAAGATCGGCAATCACAACCGGTACATGCTTACCACCTATGTTATCTACAGCAAATGTTTCCCTTCGTTGATAATTGAACGGATCATAAGGAAGCCTGGTGGAGTTTTGAGCCGCAACTGCCGGCTGCTGGCTGCCGACTGCCACCTGCCGATCCTCATATCTCTTCACCAAATTCTTACATACGGGGATCTCCAATTCAGGATCTTCAGTCAATGAAACCCTTATCGTATCTCCAAGGCCATCTTCCAACAAAGTTCCAATACCGATCGAACTTTTTATTCTTCCGTCCTCGCCATCACCGGCCTCCGTAACTCCTAAATGCAACGGATAACATTCGCCAAATTCGTCAAACATTGTTTTAACTAACAAGCGATATGCATGCACCATCACTTGTGGATTACTGCTCTTCATGCTCAACACAACCTGGTGATAATTCTCATCCCTGGCTATGCGTAAAAATTCCATGGCACTTTCTACCATTCCGATTGGCGTATCGCCATAACGACTCATGATACGATCGCTCAACGAGCCATGATTGGTTCCAATGCGCATAGCTGTTCCATACTCCTTGCAAATCTTTACGAGCGGAGTAAATCGTTCACGAATGCGGTCAATTTCATCGTGGTATTCAGCATCGCTGTATTCGATGATCTCAAATTTTTTCTTGTCAATATAATTGCCGGGATTGACCCTTACTTTTTCAACGATCCTTGCCGCAATTTCGGCAGCATTGGGAGTAAAATGAATATCGGCTACGATCGGAGTATTATATCCCCGCTTCCTCAATTCGTTTTTTATATTTAGTAAATTCTCTGCTTCTCTTTTTGACGGAGCCGTGATACGGATCAATTCCGAACCGGCTTCGATACAGCGGATCGATTGTTCGACTGTTGCCAATGTATCCATCGTATCTGTAGTGGTCATCGTTTGCACACGAATGGGATGGACCCGATAGCCGTTGGGGTTACCAAGTACGAGGTCACCGATCTTTACTTCACGTGTCGGCAATCGCTTATATTCTGTAAGTGATTCGCAATACGACTGCATCACCAATTTTGGATTTACGATCTTAGATTTCAGATTTTGCAAAGGTAACGACATTCAGTGCGCAGGTTTTTATTAAAAATCTAAACTCTGCAATGAAAAATATAAAAATCAATTACCAGTCCTTCGGTTGAGCGTTCCCTGTTCTTGAATTCTTTTGAAGACGCTCCTGAACCTGCTTTTCCTTTTGTTCAAGCAATTTTAGTTGCTGTTCGGCGTCACGTGGCGAAATCTTTGGTTTGGGTTGTTGTTTTTGCTGCTCTTGCTTTTTTTTCTCCTCTTGTTTTTTAGGCGGGTTTTTCTTTTTCAATTCGAGCAAGGCTTTCTGAAGGTTTTCTCTCGCTTCCTGGTCGCCGGGATTTAACCGCAACGTTTCCTTATATGCTTCAATGCTTTCTTCCAATTTCTTTTGCTGAGTAAGTATGACCGCCTGGTTATAGACCGCTTTTGAACGAAAATCATTGTCATTGTCTTTAACATTCAGTATTCTCAGTAATTTAACGGCATCATCCGCTTTATTTTGTTTTATCAATGCATCAGCCAAATTAAATTTTGCAGTTCTGTCGCTGGCAGAGGTTTCCAAAACTTTCCTGTATTCAGATTCGGCTTTGTCATATTGCTGCTGCCGGTAGTAATTATTTCCTGTCTCAATATTTTTATTGAGGCCCTGGGCCAGCAAAAATTCGCTGGTAAGACTCAATATTGATATGATGACAGATACCCTCATGCAATTTTTCTTTTTCTTTCAGGAACAATGAACTCGAGTACCAGTAACAGGAACATAAGCCCGGCAAACCACAGGTAATAGGTTGTATAATTTAACAATGAGACATCAGTAAATGTCTTTTTTTCTACCTGCGACAACTGTTGCATTAATTCATTTATAGTTTGATCACTGCTTTCAAAGTGCACATAAATACCATTGGTTTTTTCAGCAATTTCTTTCAACTCATCTTCATTCAATTTTGAAATGACAATGTTGCCCATTGCATCTCTTTTGTAATCGTTGGTGGCGATGTCGGGGATTTGTGAACCTTCGGGTGAACCAATGCCAACCGTGCAAACCATTATCCCTTGTTGTGAGATACTCTCAGCCGTTTTCAGCGCATCCTCATCATGGTCTTCGCCGTCAGAAATGAGAATGATTGACTTAAACCTTCCTTCTTTTGTGTTAAAGGCCCTTGCACTCATTTGTAACGCATCACTGAAAACTGTTCCCTGCGCCGGTATTGCATCAGGGGTAGCGGATGAAACAAAAATAGCTGCCGCTCCATGATCAATTGTCAATGGCATTTGCATATACGCCTTACCCGCAAACAAAACCAGCGCGATCCTGTCATTTGGCATCTGGTCCATTAGCTTCAGGATCATTTGTTTTGCTCTTTCAAGACGATTGGGCGAAAGGTCGGTTGCGAGCATACTCTTACTTACATCCAGTGCGATCACCACATCGATCCCCTTCCTGGAAATATTTTCGGCGCTGCCCGGTCTTCGGAGATTAGCCACTGCTACAACACCCAAAGCAAAGGCTAATGAAAACAAAACGAACTTGCCGGTAAATAACTGCGGGGAGAAATTTTTAATGAGCTGTTGCACTAACCCGCTGTCGCCGATCTTTTTTATCGTTCTTTTTTTCCATTTTAATAAAAAAAGGAAAAGCAATACAAAAACCACCAGTGCAGAGAACAGTAATAAAAACCCTTTGTATTGAAATTGAAAGTTCAATGGGCAATAGATTATCAAGAATTAAACCAAACCCTACATCTTACCTTCCATAAATCCCAACTGCTTCAGGATACCCTTTAGTATTTTCATACGAATGGCCGGTATATCAGCGTTGGCATCAGCACTTTCGAAATTTAAAACGAAAAAGTAGGGATGCTTATTTTCTTCGATCCAACCGACAATCCAGGCCAGCTGGTTTCCTTTTTCATTTTGCCCCCATCCTGTTTTATAACTCAATTTATAATTTGAATTATCTTCAAACAACATCGCCCTTTTTACGATATCTTCATAGGTATCAAAAAAAGGAAGTTGACGGAAATAAAGCCGTTTCACAAGGCCCAGTTCTTCATCAGGAGTTATTTTTAATGAATTATCGAGCCAAAACGTATCAATTCTCGTAGTGATCCTTTTTGTGCCATAAGAAATACTATCCAGCCAAAATTGCATGGTGTCTTTGCCAATTCTCCTGGCTATCTCCTGGTAGTAAGGAACTGCTGACACACGGAAAGCTTCATACATGGTCAAATCTTTGTTCCATTCTTTGACCGGTCTTTCAATGCCATCCCATCTTATGATCATGCTGTCGTTTGTTATTTTACCTGTCTGCAGGCCGATCAATGAGTTTACGATCTTAAAAGTAGAAGCCGGCAAGAAAGCACTGTCCCGGTAGCGCTTTAGATTATAAACCGTGAATTCGCCGGTGCCATTATTGAACAAAGCAAAAGTTCCGTTCACGTGATTTTCATCGAAGAAATGTTCCAGGCTATTGTCAATTTTTACATTATTGGGAGAGCAGGCATTTAAACAGGCGATCAGCAACAAGCAACATGTAAAAAGTTTCATTTCAAAATTTTTGCAAAGGTAAGTGCGGGAAAAAGGAATTGAGAATAGTAAATTGCAAATTGTGCCGCTTTAGTTTAATCATTACTGATGTTTGATATTGACAACTTCTATTTATTCCTGACTGTAAGCATCCTGATCAATCTTTCACCTGGTCCCGACATGATCTATACCGCTGCACGAAGCTTATCGCAGGGGATCAAGGCCGGTGTATTTTCAGCACTTGGGATCTTTGTTGGCTGCCTGTTTCATATTACAGCCGCTGTTTTTGGACTCTCAAAGGTCATCGAGGAATCCGTTTTACTTTTTTCCATTATCAAATATGCAGGCGCTGCCTACCTGATATACCTTGGCATTCGGTCGTTTTTGAACAAGAAAAAGACTAAAAAGGAAATTGACACTCTACCCATATTGACCAGTCGGAAAATTTTTTTCCAGGGTATGCTGACAAATATTTTAAACCCCAAGGTGGCTATTTTCTTTTTGTCCTTTTTACCGCAGTTCATTGATCCGCAGTCAAGTTATTTGAAGGAGCAAATTGCTTTCCTGGGATTATGGTTTGATGTGCAGGGAACTGTAACATTGATCGTTGTTGCCTGTGCTGTGGGTGCCTTCAAAAACATATTGCAGAAGAATACGGCGATCTGGAACTGGCAGGAGAAAATAACCGGATTGATACTATTCAGCCTGGGGCTGAAAATGTTCTTTTCTAAAAAATGAGAAATCCCGCAGCAGCGGGATTCTTCTTTGGCCATAAGGCATTTAGAGATAAATGCCATTACTTAAACGATAATGCCTTCTTCCCTGGCAATCTTTCTTCATCGATGTACAGGACGCGAAGACAGATGCTATAATAATTCCTATCAAAAGGAAAAGGAAAATCTTTTTCATACAATTTTTGTCCGGGGTGAATTAATAGCGGTAAATCAAAGGAAGGATCGGTAAAATTGGTTCATCAGAAGGAAAACGAATATAAGACAGTTTTATTATTTTTTGCCCAGCTTGGTAATTTTCCTATTTATTTCAATAAATTTAGGTATCAAGGCATTAACCAAAACTAATTTTATATGAAAGCGATTATTTTATGCTTGTTTATGGCAACATTTTCCATAGTTGCATGTAAAAACAATAAGCCGAAGACAATGACCATCACAAGTGAGGATGGGAAGAGTAAGGTATCAGTCGATGTAAATAGTGCAGCCGCAGCAAGCGACGATATGCAAAAGAAAATGGAAGAGTTAAAAAAGCTTACTCCACTTACTACTGATCAATTAAAAACGATGTTGCCTGAGCAAATTATGGGCATGAAACGTTCCAGTTTTAATGCAAATAGTATGATGGGCTTTGCTTCGGCCGAAGCAAAGTATAAAAATGAGAACGACGATAAGGAGATTGAACTTAACATTTTTGATTGTGCGGGAGAGGCGGGAGCTGGTGTTTACTCCCTTAGCTATTGGACAAAAATGAGCATGCAGTCAGAAAGTGACAATGGCTATACTAAGACCGTCGATTTTAATGGCGGCAAAGCAGTAGAAACATATGAAAAAGGCAGTGATCGTTATGAACTAACCTATGTGGCTTCTGACAGGCTACTGGTAACTGTGAAAGGCGAAAAAACCGGGCTGGATGCTGTGAAACAAACTGCCGAGGGTCTTAATTTAAAAGTAAACTAACCCAACTTTAATTGGTCTATTTTTTCATTTCAGGACATTTAGTTTTTTCCCAATTTTGGTAAACGCGGCAATCGCCTTGTCTAAGTGTTTTTGCTCATGGGCTGCGCTTAACTGTACTCGTATTCGGGCCTGGCCTTTCGGTACCACTGGAAAGAAGAAGCCAATTACATAAGTCCCTTCATTCAAAAGTTCAGCAGCAAAGTTTTGTGCTACCACAGCATCGTATAACATAATAGGAACGATCGGGTGTTCACCAGGTTTGATATCAAATCCTGCTTCCGTCATTTTCGTTCTGAAATATTTTGTATTCCTCTCTAATTTATCACGCAGCTCCGTGGTTTCACTTAGCATATTAAGTACGGCAATAGAGGCCCCGGTGATGGATGGAGCAAGCGTATTGCTGAACAAATAGGGACGGGACCGCTGCCGTAGCAGGTCAATGATTTCCTTCCTGCCACTGGTAAAGCCGCCGCTGGCGCCACCAAGAGCCTTTCCCAAAGTACCGGTAATAATATCAATCCTTCCCATGACACCCCTGTATTCATGCGTACCCCGGCCCGTTTTCCCCATAAAACCTGAGGCATGACATTCATCGATCATTACGATGGCATCGTGCTTATCGGCGAGGTCACAAATTTTATCCAATTGGGCAATGGTGCCATCCATGCTGAATACGCCATCCGTTACGATTATTCGACTACGTAAACCAGCGGCCTCTTTCAACTTCGCTTCCAGGTCTTCCATATTGTTGTGTTCATACCGAAAACGTTGCGCCTTGCATAAGCGAACTCCATCAATTATCGAGGCATGGTTTAACGCGTCAGAAATGATCGCGTCATTTTCATTGAACAAAGGTTCGAATATGCCACCATTCGCATCAAAGCAAGCGGCATATAAAATGGAATCCTCGGTACCCAGAAATTGAGCGATCTTCTGCTCAAGTTCTTTATGAATATCCTGCGTACCGCAAATGAACCGGACGCTGCTCATTCCATACCCATGCGATTCGATGGCAGCATGTGCCGCTTCGATCACTTTGGGATGGGAGGAAAGCCCGAGATAATTATTGGCGCAAAAGTTCAGAACGGTTTTGCCGTTTACTATGATCTCTGCGCCCTGTGGGCTGGTAATGATCCTTTCTGTTTTATAGAGGCCGGAGGCTTTTATTTCCTCAATATCCTTCCCTATCCTGTTTACAAAACTTTCATTCATGATCTGAAATTAAAACGCAAATATAACGGGTTGACGGCTGGAGCCAGGGCCCCATGGACCCCTGGCTGGGTAAAATAGCCAGGTCATGTAACATTTTAACCAATTCAGCCGTATTACTCATAAATCCCGGCTTTTACGGCTAATTTTGGCCTTTTATCGGCTGTTTATGACTGAAAAAGAGTATAATTTATGTGTCACTGAGTATGCAGACAATGTGTATCGTTTCATTGTGAAGAATCTTCGTCATGAAGAGGACGCAAGAGATGTGGTGCAGAGCGCTTTCGAAAAGATGTGGCGTAACAGGGAAGGCATTGACGCCGAAAAAAGTAAGTCATATTTGTTTACAGTAGCCTATCATCAAATGATCGACCACTTACGCAAAATAAAGAGGATACAATTAAAGGAAGAATTTAAAGAGGAAACGAAGGTCGTTCACCGGCCGATGCACAATGCCAAAAAGATACTGGAGGAAGCGCTGAGCCGCCTGAGTGAAACACAGCGAAGCCTTGTCATGCTGAAAGATTACGAAGGCTATAGCTATGAGGAGATCGGCAGGATAACGGGATTGAATGAAAGCCAGGTAAAGGTTTACCTGCACAGGGCAAGAGTTCAGCTGAAAAATTATTTAGTGAAACCTGAAAATGTGATTTAGAAAGCACGAGCTAAGAAACATGAATATTGATCGTCATAATTACGAAGAGTATTTCCTGCTTTACATCGACAACGAATTAAGCGTTGACCAGAAAAAGCAGGTTGAGCTGTTTGTGCAGGAAAATCCCGACCTGGAAGAAGAGTTGGTAATGCTGAAGCAATCGCGATTAGTTCCTGATGATTCTATTGTATTTGATAAAAAGCATTTACTGATGAAAGATGAACATACGCCGCATTCTTCTAATCATTCTTTCATCAATTTGAATAATTATGAACAATGGCTGATCATGTATGTGGATGATGAATTAAGTGCGGGGGAAAAATTGGCCGTTGAAAGATTTGCCTTGGCCCACGAGCACGTCCGGCAGGAGCTTGAATTATTTCAGCAAACGAAGTTGCAGGCTGAAGAAATTGTCTTCCCGGATAAAGAAATATTATACAGAAGAGAAAAAACAGTACGGGTTATTAGTATACAGTGGTGGAGAGTAGCTGCGGCGGCTGTATTGATTATTGCGGCTGGTATTACACTGTATTCAATTTTCAATAAGAACAGCAACAAAGGAATTACTCCGGATGGCATTGCTAAAAAAGAGCAGGTGCCAGCTTCCAGAAATACTACTTCACCAACTAAAAAAGAACAAACTCCACCTGTTAAAGAAGAAACAGAGCAGAAGACAGCTACAATTGCTGCCGACAAAGAATTAAACAAGGAAAAAGAACAACAAAGTCAAGACAAGCAGGAAAATAGTGAGCAATTGGCATACAATCCACCAAACGAAAATGTAACTGATGTACAGCAACCCACTACCGTCGAAATCGATAAAGCAAATATTGAAAAACCAACAATAAAGGATGATATTGTCTTTGATTATAAAATGCGTAAAGAAAATATTAACGCCGATCCTGTAACAAAAACTGATGTAGAAACGCCTGACAAGAGTAGCACATCTGATGATGCTGTACAATACGCCAACACCGCTGAGAACAAAAAGTTTCGTGGATTTTTCCGGAAAGCGACACGACTCATTGAACGCACTACAAACATCAACGCGGCCGAGGATGATAAAGTGCTGATCGGTGGAATGGCCATTAATCTAAAATAATTTCAAAATAAAACGATAATAATTATGAAAAGGATATTGACCCTTAGTATAATCTTATGCACTGCACTGATGGGTTTTGCTCAGACCGACACAACAGGAAAACAAGATAATGAACCTGATACTATAAAAGTGGGCGGAATGATCATTATTCGTAAACACGGTGAAAATGAAATTATACACAATAAAAAGGAAAAAAGCGAAACTCATCACTACCATTACAAATCATCTAACCTCAGTACCAACTGGTGGATAATAGATTTCGGTTTTTCAAATTATAACGAGCAAACAGATTATTCGTCCCCCGAAGCGCAGAGTTTTGCACCCGGAAGTTCTAAAGAGTCATTGAAGATAAAAACCTGGAAATCCCGAAACATGAATATCTGGCTCTTTATGCAAAGACTAAATATGATCCAACATGTGGTGAATTTAAAATATGGATTTGGATTAGAATTGAATAATTATTTCTATGATGATGTGCGGGTGCACCTTCTAAAAAACCCTACCGACCCTGCCACAATCATTTTCGATACCGCGTTTGCAAGTCTTGATAAAAACAAACTTGCCGCCGATTACCTTACCGTGCCACTGATGGTCAACTTTAATTTCACTCCAGGCCGTGAAAGGGGGTTTGGAGTCAGCTTCGGTGTAAGTGCAGGTCTGTTATACAGTTCAAGACAGAAGGTGAAAAATGGCGGAGATGTAAGCAAAACGCATGACGATTTTAATCTTAGAACATGGAAAATATCATATGTAGGTGAAATACTGCTAGGGCCTGTAAAATTGTATGGGAGCTATGCTACCCAAAGCATGTGGGAAAAGGGATTGGATCAGACGCCATACACAGTGGGCCTTCGCTTTTCATACTGATAGCGGGATTTCTCTCATGTAAATTTGCATAACCGGTATCGTAAATGATGCCGGTTTTTATTGTTGTTAATAAATTTACGGAAGCCTTTGCCCAATCTTTTGTGAAAGTATTTTAACTTAAGTCATGGAAATTGTTCCTTTGCTTTAGCTTTGAAAACATCGTTAAAATATCTTCACAGGAAAAATAAAATCGAAAAGGTTTGCGTTGAATCTGTACGGTCAAAGGACATAACTTATGAAACTACCTATCCTACTCATGTCCCTATTTCTTGGAAGCAGCCTGTCTTCCACTAGCACTATGTTCGACGCGAACAAGTTTCCGGCAGAATCCAAAAAGAGAATTGTAGCAGGGAACGGGGAAATACTTCCGATAGGTACTGTCTACCTGGTGATTGATAAATCGGATTATGAACTCAATGTATATGATGATAAAGGCTGGTTCGCCACATATCCTGTAGTATTTGGAAACAATAGTCTTGGGGATAAAAGAATGGAAGGTGACCGCTGTACACCGGAGGGAAATTTTCATATCATATCTAAAAAAATTCATAACAAGTGGGATCGTTTTATAGCCCTTGATTACCCCACAAAAGACAGTTACGAAAAATTCAGGGAAAGAAAGTTACGGGGCGAAATACCTGCAAATGCAAGAATTGGCGGCGGCGTCGGTATTCATGGCACCTGGCCAAATGATGATTATATTATAGATCGATATAAGAACTGGACGAATGGCTGTATTTCTATGAAAAATAATGACGTGGAAGACCTGTATAGCTACCTTCCTGTCGGGACAAGCGTAACGATCCGCCAATAGTTCATTTAGAAACAAATTCACTTACTTCCTGTCTCCATTTCAGTGGATCTGCATTTAATAAAGGCTGATGAACCGCATTTTCATAGATCACCAACTTTTTTTCGGATGCAGGAATGTTCTGAAAAATAACATCCCGCTCTGCCGGGGAAGCGAACATGTCGGCTGCGCCACATTGCATCAACACGGGACAATTTATTTTCTGAGCGTATTTGTACGTTTCCTGTTTGAAGCCATTAAATCCTTGTTCAATACTTGCCCAAAATGTTACAAAACCACCAAAGGGTTTTTCAGGAAACCCCAGCATTTTTCCTCTCACTCCAATGAGCCTTTTCATGTTGCTAAAGGGTATTTCAAGAATGATCCGCGAAGGCGATATATTATAATCGTAAAAGGCCTTCGCTATCACAATTGAGCCTAAAGAAATGCCATAGAGAATAATATTTTTCTCCCCCTTTTTTAAAATGTATTCATAGGCAAGTTTTACATCTTCTGATTCGCGGAAACCCATTGTTGTTACATTTCCATTGCTCCTGCCATGAGCACGCAGGTCAACAAGCATTACGTTAAATCCCAAATATCTGAATTCATAGGCCTGTTTGAGGACGTTGGATTTATTTCCACCGAGGCCATGAAAAAGAATAACAGTGCCCTTCGATGAATCAACATGGACATACCATGCTTCCAATGACAGGCTATCTTTTGTGAAAAGGTGAACCGTTTGATAAGGAAACCCAGGAGACTCTTCGTTAGTTATTTTACGATATGCCGGCCCCTTGAAAAGTCTCCATGTTTTTACAAAAACATTCCCCGACGGAGTTTCGTCATTGGCCGTCGGTTCATAAAAATGAGTGAGTTTATATCCGTAAATGATCCCGCTAATATTGATCAATACAAATTGAGCCAGGAATGCCCATAATATCCATCGGAATACGGATCTCAGTCCTTTGCGCATATTGGTTTGTTCGTTAAATGGCCTGAACTGCAATTTTAAAGATGTTTTGAGTCTGCAAGAAAATATTTTTTACTTTTTTAATAGAAAATTAATAAGAGGTATGAATTTTGCTGATTTGGAACAGTTTGTTCTGAACATATTGAGAAAAACCTTTTAAAGCAGCTTTATCCCTTAAGCTGCTTTTTAATTTGATAACAGTTATAATCTTCCATTTTTAATTTCTTCCACAACAGCCGGGTCAAGTAATGTAGTGGTATCACCTAAATTACTGGTTTCACCTTCAGCGATCTTCCTGAGAATTCTTCTCATTATCTTACCACTTCGTGTTTTGGGAAGCCCGGTTACAAATTGAATTTTATCTGGTTTTGCGATAGGACCTATGATTCGTGAGACAGTAAGAGCAATGTCCTTCCTTGTCAGGTCCTGGTCCCCATGAACAGAATTGGCGATCACATACGCGTAGATCCCCTGTCCCTTTATATCATGATGGTATCCGACCACCGCACTTTCCACCACACCAGCATGCATATTGATGGCATTCTCTACTTCGGCTGTACCAATTCGGTGACCGCTCACATTTAAAACGTCGTCAACGCGACCGGTAATGCGATAATTGCCTTCTGAATCCCTTAAGCATCCGTCCCCGGTAAAATATAAATTGTCGTAAGCAGCAAAATAATTTAAGCGGCAACGTTCGTGATCACCATAGGTTGTTCTTAAAATTCCAGGCCAGGGGAATTTAATGCAGAGATTCCCGGCAGCCTCAGTGTTCTCATTTATTTTTCCATTTTCATCCACGATCACTAGTTGCACTCCCGGTAAAGGCAAGGTTGCATAGGTAGGCTTCGCAGGTGTCACGCCGGCAAGATTGGAAATAAGGGCTCCCCCGGTTTCAGTTTGCCACCATGTATCTACAACAGGACATCTTTTTTTTCCAACATTTTCATCGTACCAATGCCAGGCTTCTTCATTGATGGGCTCGCCTACCGTTCCCAGAACCTTTAATGAATTAAGCTTTTTTCCCTCCAGAGGATTCGTACCAAAACCCATTAAGGAACGAATGGCTGTAGGAGCAGTGTAAAGTATATTGACCTTATATTTATCGACGATATCCCAAAATCTTCCTGCATCGGGCCAGGTTGGCATCCCTTCAAACATTAAGGAAATAGCCCCCGCACTAAGGGGTCCGTAAACAATATAGCTGTGCCCGGTTATCCATCCAATATCGGCTGTACAGAAATGAACGTCGCCAGGGTTATATTGAAAAACATTTACAAAAGTGTAAGTTGTCCAAACCATATAGCCACCACAAGTATGAACAACTCCTTTAGGTTTACCCGTAGAACCTGAAGTGTACAGAATGAAAAGCATATCTTCCGCATCCATTTCTTCTGCCGGACAATCCGGATTACCCATGGTTTCTACTTTTTTTATTTCATCTTCCCACCACACATCACGGCCCTTGATCATGCTTACAGGTGTCCTCGTTCTTGTTAATACAATTACTTTTTTTACAAACTTGCATTGTACAAGGGCGTCATCAATCACCTCCTTTAAGGGGATCTCCTTACTGCCACGAAATGCTCCGTCACAGGTAATGATAAATTCTGCATTGGCATCCTGCAGGCGATCAGCGATGCTTTGTGCACTAAAGCCGCCAAATATGACAGAATGAATAGCACCAATTCTTGCACATGCTAAAATAGCAATGGGCAATTCAGGGACCATGCCCATGTAAATACAAACACGGTCACCTTTTTTTACTCCATTATTTTTTAGCACATTGGCAAATTGCATTACTTTAAAATGCAGATCACGATAAGTGAGAACGCGATGATGCTCTTCGGGGTCGTTAGGTTCCCAGATTATCGCAGGTTGATTACCAAGTGTTCCCAAATGCCTGTCAAGACAATTCTCGGTAATATTAAGCTTCGCATTGATGAGCCATTTTATTCTCGGCTCTTTGAAATTCCATTCCAGTACTTTGTCCCATTTCTTTTTCCACAGGAAACTGGAAGCTACTTCTGCCCAAAAACCTTCGGGATCATCAACACTTTTTTTATATGCTCTTTTGTATTCATCAAACGAAGTGATCTTAAAGGAATATGACATAGCGAATCGGTTACGAGTTAAGAGTTATGAGTTGCATAAGTTACAAGAACCAAGAACCAAAAGCCAAATAAATCAAAAAGTAAAAATCAATTTTGAATTTCAAATTTAAGATTTGAAATCTATTTGGTTCCTGATTCCTGATTTTGGTTCCTGATTTTTATCTATCTTAAATCTATGAATCAACCAGCTAACGAAATCCAGAGTATCCGTAAAATCATTACTGCTTCTTCGGTTGGTACCTTAATTGAGTGGTATGATTTTTACATTTTTGGAAGTCTTGCCACTGTTATTGCCAGCCAGTTTTTCCCGAAAACAAATCCTACAGCCGCCTTGCTTTCCACTTTAGCCACATTTGCAGCGGGTTTTATTGTACGCCCTTTTGGCGCCCTGGTATTTGGAAGATTAGGAGACCTCATCGGCCGCAAATACACTTTTCTTCTAACGCTCATTATTATGGGCAGTTCTACATTTGCAATTGGTCTCGTGCCGGGCTATCAAACTATCGGTTTTGCCGCGCCGATCATTGTATTAATCCTTCGGCTGCTGCAAGGACTGGCATTGGGAGGTGAATATGGGGGCGCCGCAACCTATGTTGCAGAACATTCACCACCTCACCGAAGAGGGTTTTTTACTTCGTGGATACAGACAACAGCAACTCTTGGTTTATTTCTATCCTTAGGTATTATTTTAATTACACGTCACAGCCTCGATGCCGACAGGGTAAGATCAATTGGCAAATTCAACGAGTGGGGCTGGCGTATTCCTTTTCTTGTTTCTATTTTTCTTGTTATCATCTCGGTGTATATACGACTGAGGATGAAAGAATCGCCTTTGTATGCAAAACTGAAAACTGAAGGAAAGACTTCCACAAATCCGCTGAAAGAAAGTTTTACGCATCGTTCCAATTTAAAAATGGTATTACTGGCTTTGTTTGGAGCTACCATGGGGCAAGGTGTCGTTTGGTACACGGGTCAGTTCTATGCGCAATCATTCATTGAAAACAGTTGCAAAGTGGATTTTGAACAATCAAGGACCATCTTGATATGGGCTATCTTATTTGCAACTCCTTTTTTTGTAGTATTCGGAAACTGGAGTGATAAAATTGGAAGAAAATGGATCATGCTGGCAGGCATGCTGTTGGCTGTTATCACCTATCGCCCATTATTTGGGAAACTATTTTCCATTGCGGACGAAAAAAATAAAACCGAGGTGTTTGATAAAAAGCAAATCAACACGACTATTAAGCCCATTGTCGATGTGGGGAATTCATTAAGAACCATCGAAACTAAACACTTTTTTGATGATGGTACACTGTTAACTGAAACAAGAACAGATACCGTATATGCGGACGCAGGGAAGACTACTCTGAAGCCCGATATAAAAGTTTCCAAACTGCTTCCGGCGAGCAACTACTGGTTGATGGTTGCCATCGTATTCGTTATGATCCTCTATGTGACTATGGTATACGGACCGATCGCTGCATTTTTAGTTGAATTGTTTCCGACCAAGATCCGTTATACCTCTATGTCTCTGCCTTATCATATTGGAAATGGAATTTTCGGAGGATTGACGCCATTCATTGCCCTGCTGCTGACTACTATTTACACAGGTGATAAATTGATCGGGCTTCATTATTCAATAATAGTGGCCGGACTCAGCTTTCTGATCGGTCTCTTATATTTAAGAAATAGGATTGATAAGGATGTGAATGATTAAATTTTAAAAATTCAGTTCAATGAATGCATTAAAAAGGATCGCAGGAATACTGTGGATAATTGCCGGACCCCTGGCTATTTATTACCTCGTCAGAACTGCTATTAGTGAGATAAACAAAAGACCGGTAATTGATACAAAAATTCAATGGGCCGTATTCGTGATCGTTTTCATGCCGATAGCTATTGGAATTATCATATTTGGTTTTTATGCTATCAAAGGTGAATATGATCATTTACCGGACAGCTCGGCGGACATAACCGATTAAGATCAATGAATATCTTAAATCTGCATTAATTCATCTTAATTTTTCCAGGGTATAGTTAATTAAAGGCTATTCACCTTACTTTTGCAGACCTTAAGGATAAAATGTTTTCAGTAAAGTCTGTCATTTCGAGCCTGTTCATGGTAATAGCTTTATTGTGGTTAACAGTAAGCACTCCTTTTGTATTTGCATCGCAACAAGCTCAGCAAAAGGAAATTCAGAAACAGGCAGTGACAGACAAAAATCCTTTTTCAACCACCACAGAGGAAAAAAATGAAAGTAGTGTAAGCACCCTTTCTGAATATCTGCACGATCTGAATTCAATGAATCAACATTTTGTAGTGCTTACAAGGATCTACAAGTGCCATACTTCTGATTTGTATTATGCCTATCATCCTGAACTGCTTTCTCCTCCTCCCGAAGTATAATTAGTTACTGCGTTTATTTTTTGTCATCGTTTTTGCCGTTGAACAAACAAGTCTCCAGGCAAGCATTTATTTATTCATTTAAACTAATTATATATGAAACGTGCAAATTTCTATTTGAAAAGTATAGGATCGGACCTTCCTGCGTCCATCGTTGTTTTCCTCGTGGCGTTGCCATTGTGCCTTGGGATCGCGCTGGCTTCCAATGCGCCATTATTTAGCGGAATCATTGCGGGTATTATCGGTGGAATAGTTATTGGTTCATTGAGCGGGTCGCAATTAAGTGTTAGCGGTCCTGCAGCGGGATTGACAGCGATTGTGTCCGTTGCCATCTTAAAATTGCCCGCCTTTGACGCTTTTCTTTTATCTGTTCTTATCTGCGGCGTCCTGCAAATAATACTGGGTTCTATCAAAGCCGGCGTTGTTGGTGACTATATTCCCAATTGCGTGATCAAAGGGATGCTGGCCGCAATTGGGCTGATCCTGATCTTAAAACAATTTCCTCACCTCATTGGTTACGATGCAAATTTTGAAGGCGACGAAAGTTTTAAACAGATCAATGATGAAAATACTTTTTCGGGGATCATTCATGCCTTCAGATTCATCACCCCGGTTGCAGTGTTGATCGGCGTGATCGGTTTATTGTTTCAAATATCCTGGGAAAAATTTACGGCAAATAAAAAAGGATTTGTAAAATTGATCCCCGCGCCTTTAATTGTAGTGTCAACTGGCGTACTTATCAATGAGTTTTTTAAAAACAATGGAGCTGAATATGCCATAGATCCAAAACACATGGTTTCTATTCCGGTTGCTGAGTCAGCCTACGGGTTCCTTTCATTTTTCACTCTTCCCGATTTCAATAGCTTTTTAAACAAGGACGTTTGGATCACAGGCATCACCCTTGCAATGGTGGCCAGCCTCGAAACGTTATTGAGTGTTGAAGCAGTTGATGACCTCGACCCATACCAGCGAGTTACCAACAAGGAAAGGGAATTAAAAGCACAGGGAATTGGCAATATGATCTCAGGGCTTATCGGTGGGTTGCCTGTCACCTCCGTCATTGTGCGTTCATCGGCCAATGTAAATGCTGGCGCAAAAACCAGGATGTCAGCCATATACCATGGCATCCTATTGCTGGTTTGTGTTGCATTTATTCCCGGTATCCTTAACCTGGTCCCAAAAGCCTCACTGGCGGCCGTTTTAATTTATACGGGTTACAAACTTGCAAAACCATCTCTTTTCAAGGCACATTACAAAAAAGGCTGGGATCAATTTTTTCCATTTGTGATAACTATTGCAGCGATATTGCTAACCGATCTGCTGATCGGAATTTTAATAGGAATAGGCGTCGGATTGTTTTTTGTTATTCGAAGCAATTTTAAAACGTCTGTCTTTATTGTTCATGACCATAACAAGTATTTATTCAGGTTGCGAAAGGACGTATCCTTTCTAAATAAACCAGCCCTGAAAAATAAATTAGAGGAGGTCCCGGAAGACTCATCTGTACTGATCGATACAACCCGGGCAGATTTTATTGACAAGGATATTATAGAAGTTATCGAGGACTTCATGCTGCACGCACCACTTAAAAACATACGCGCAGAATTGAAGAAAAGCCGGTACAAAAGCCAGGGTTTTAAGAACAGGCTATTGATCAACCGTGACGCGAAAATCCATACTTATCAAATTCTGAAAGGCGAAGAATCTTAATTTTATAATTTTAAAGACGGATATATGCATTCATACGAAAAATTATTGTTAGAAAATAAGGCGTGGGCAGCGGAAAAAACATCAGAAGATCCAGAATATTTTGAAAGATTGTCTCATTTGCAGGCGCCGGAATTTCTATGGATCGGCTGCAGTGATAGTCGCGTACCGGCCAATGAGATCACGGGGACGCAGCCAGGTGAGATCTTTGTACATCGCAATGTAGCTAACCTGGTTGTGAATACAGATGTGAATTTGCTTGCTGTTTTGGATTTCGCAGTCACTCATTTACGGGTAAAGCATGTTATTGTCTGCGGTCATTATGGATGCGGAGGGATAAAGGCCGCAGCAACAAAAACAGATTACCGCCCTGTGTTGAATATGTGGTTGCGGAATATCAAGGACGTGATGCGGCATCACAGGGATGAATTGGAGAATATAAACAATGAGGAAAATCGTCTCGACAGGTTGGTGGAGTTAAACGTCCAGGAGCAGGTGTATAACCTGGCAAAAACAACTATCATTCAGCGATGCTGGGAAAAAGAAAAAAGACCCGACCTCCACGGTTGGGTGTACGGCCTGAAAGATGGGATCCTCAAACCGGTGTTTGAAATGAAGGCCGGCTCGCCCATTGATCCGCTTTATAAATATGAAAAGCTTTAATCCTATGCGATTTAACATTTTTATTTTAATTACCCTTGGCTTTTTTTCGTGTAAAAATTCTTCACAGGATAATAAGAGTGAGGAAAGAACACTAGACTGGGCTTTATTGCAATTTATTAAGGCTGATGAAGTAAATCCTGTTCTTGTTCCTGATTCGACAACGGAATTTTTCTGCCCGGTAAAAAAAGAAAAATTAAAATGGGAAGAGAAAGATGTTTTTAATCCAGCCGCCATCGTCCGAAATGACACCGTTTTCCTTTTATACAGAGCTGAAGATAAAATTGGAAAATTTGCCGGTACCTCGAGAATTGGGTTAGCCTGGAGCACTGACGCCTTGCATTTTACGAGAAATCCTTGGCCGGTTTTATATCCGGATAACGACTCTTTAAAAAAATACGAATGGGAAGGTGGTTGTGAGGATCCACGCATCGTGGAAGATGATCAGGGTACCTATTATCTCACTTACACAGCGTATGATGGAGACAAGGCGAGGCTGATGGTGGCTTCATCAGCCGATCTGTTTCATTGGATCAAACATGGTCTTGCATTCGCCGATGCTTATAATGGTAAGTATGTTAATGAATGGAGCAAATCCGGTTCTATTGTTTGTAAATACGGGAATGGAAAAGCTATGGCGGTAAAAATTAATGGTAAGTACTGGATGTATTGGGGAGACACAAATATTTTTCTTGCTTCTTCTGATGATCTCATTCACTGGGTACCTGTTGAAAGCAATGACAACATGTTATTAAGTGTCTTTGGCCCACGCAAGGGGAAATTTGATAGCGACCTCGTGGAACCCGGACCACCAGCGATGTTAACTGATGAGGGAATAGTGTTGATGTACAACAGTCGCAACGTGCCGTCGAAAGGAGACAGCAGTTTGCCTGAAGGAACTTATGCGGCATCACAGATCCTGCTGGATAAAAAGGATCCCTCAAGAGTGTTGCAAAGAATGGACACCTGTTTCATCAAACCTGATAAACCATATGAAATATCAGGACAAGTGAATCGCGTTTGTTTTCTGGAGGGATTAGTGAATTATAAGGATCGATGGTTCCTTTATTATGGAACAGCCGATTCAAAGATCGCAGTCGCAGTGAAGTAATGCGAATTGAAAAAAATGACTACCCAGAAAGATAAACGCAGACTTTTTTTCTGTGTTTCTGTTATTCTGTGGCAATCTAAAAAAGTATATAAACGCCACTGAAACACAGAAGCGCAGGATATTTTAATGCGTGGCGTGTTGTGTCCCGGCCTACCCGCCTCAATTAACTTTAGGTTATTGTGCTATTTTCATACAGAGCTATTACTTTTGTTTTATGTCCATCGAAGTAAAAAATCTTTTAAAAGTTTATGGTGAGCAAAAAGCCGTAAATAATATTTCATTCAAAGTTGATAAAGGTGAGATCGTTGGTTTTCTTGGACCTAACGGAGCCGGCAAATCCACTACAATGAAAATAATTACGGGCTACCTGCAACAGGATAGCGGGGAGGCGTTTGTTTCGAATGTCAGCGTGACAAAGGAACCATTGACAACAAAAAAGAAAATTGGCTATTTGCCCGAAGCAAATGCATTGTATTACGACATGTATGTGAGGGAATACCTTGGCTTTATTGCTGAAGTTCATTCAATCGGCAGTCGGCAGTTAGCAGTTGGCAAAGTAATTGACATGGTCGGGTTAACTCCTGAATCAAAGAAAAAAATAGGGCAACTTTCAAAAGGTTATAAACAAAGGGTCGGTTTGGCCGCTGCCCTGATACATGACCCGGAAGTGTTGATCCTTGATGAACCAACAAGCGGGCTTGACCCAAACCAGATCGTTGAGATAAGAGAGGTGATCAGGCAACAGGGAAAGGACAAAACCGTCTTATTTTCATCTCATATTTTACAGGAAGTAGAAGCCATTTGCGACAGGGTGATCATTATTAATAAAGGCGAAATTGTGGCCAATGACAAGTTAAGCAACCTGCAAAAGAGGAACGAGGATAAACACATAGTCGTTGTAAGTTTTAAAGAACCTGTTGATAAAGCTTTACTTGACAGGATAAATGATGCAGATTCTATTGAACAACTACTCCAGGGGAGTCCATTGGGACAAACCACGAACTTCAAATCCGATAGCTATCGGATTCAAACTTCAAATCCCGAATCGGTAAGGAAACAAATCCTGGAAATCTCCTTGCAGAATAACCTCAACATCGTTTCTTTGCAAAGCGAAAACCAAAGTCTTGAAGAAGTGTTCAGGTCACTTACTCAAAAAGCCGAATAAAATTATCCCAAAGGGATCCCTTCGGGACTGAACGCACAAGGGTGTGACACAACGAAAGTCAAATAGAACTGCGAAAGCTTGCTACCAAACAAATTTTTCCGAAGAGACCTTGGGAACAAACAACAAAACTATAAACTAATATCATGAGCTACATTTCCGAAATTTTCGCAAGACAAATATTAGACAGCCGCGGCAATCCAACAGTAGAAGCAGATGTATTAACTGACGAAGGTGCGTTGGGACGCGCAGCAGTACCAAGCGGCGCCAGTACAGGCGCTCATGAAGCTGTTGAGCTTCGTGATGGTGATAAGAAAAAATTTGGTGGCAAAGGAGTTCTGAAAGCGATAAAAAATGTGAATGAAATCATTGCACCAAAATTATTGGGATATGATGTGGCTGATCAAACAGGCATTGATGAAATGATGATACGGTTGGATGGCACCACCAATAAAGGCAACCTGGGAGCTAATGCCATCCTTGCAGTAAGCATGGCTGTGGCAAAAGCGGCTGCGGAAGAAGCCCGTCTTCCTTTGTTTCGCTATTTGGGCGGCACGAATGCTAAAACACTACCGATACCGATGATGAATATCCTGAATGGCGGCGCACATGCAGACAACAAGATCGACTTCCAGGAATTTATGGTGATGCCTGTGGGTGCCGAAAGTTTCAGTGAAGGATTGCAATGGGGAGTCGATGTATTTCATGTACTGAAATCTGTTTTGAAGAAAAAAGGGTACAGCACGAATGTAGGAGACGAGGGTGGATTTGCCCCGAACATTCAAAGCAATGAAGAAGCCATTGAAACAGTGTTGACAGCCATTGGTGCCGCTGGGTATAAAACAGGTTCTCAAATTGTGATCGCAATGGATGCCGCCAACAGTGAGTTGTGGGATGCAAAGAAGAAAAAATATGTATTTCATAAGAGTACCGGGAAAGAACTAAGCAGTGATCAGCTGGTTAAATTCTGGGAAAAATGGGTAAAGGAATATCCTATCATTTCACTTGAAGACGGTATGGCAGAAGATGACTGGACCGGTTGGGCCAACCTCACTAAAGCCCTCGGCAATAAGTGCCAGTTGGTAGGCGATGATATATTTGTGACCAACGTGACCCGCCTGCAACAAGGAATTGACAAAGGCATCGCCAATGGATTGCTGGTAAAAGTAAACCAGATCGGAACAATAACTGAAACCATTAATGCGGTTACGCTGGCGCAGCATAATGGTTACAATACTATCATTAGCCATCGCAGTGGCGAAACCGAAGACACAACTATTGCTGACCTGGCCGTGGCATTGAATTGCGGACAAATAAAAACCGGAAGTGCCAGCCGCACTGATCGTATGGCGAAATACAACCAGCTACTGCGGATCGAAGAATTGCTGGGGTTCTCCGCAGTCTATCCAAAAGGAAAGATCAAATTTTATAAATAGAAATGGATATTGACATAGCGAAACTGAGAGGCAACTATGCCTGCCTGGAATTTCTGTCCCCCGGTCATCGTGAAACCCTCCGCCTTCTTGCAAAAAATGAGCTCATTTGGGAGTTTAATAAAATGCTCCCAACTGACGCTGGCTACGATGCTGCGTACGATGATTATTTCAACGACGCACTTGATAAAAACGCATTGGGCGGACAACAAACCTTCGTCATAAAAAAAACAGAAAACAGTTCTGTTATCGGGATGACCCGTCTTTATGAGATCAATCCAAAAGAAAAAACCGTGCTTATCGGCTACACCTGGTACATTCCTGCAGTATGGGGTAAGGTATATAATAAGGAGTGTAAACTACTCCTGCTTCAATACATTTTCGAGGAGATGAAATTTAACCGGGCCGAATTAAGAGTGGCTCATCAAAATCTGCGATCACAAAAAGCGGTAGAAAAGATAGGAGCTATTAAGGAAGGTGTATTGCGTAAGCACGGATATCGCAACGATGGTTCAATAAGACATACGGTAGTGTATAGCATTATCGACGATGAATGGTCTCAAACAAAAGAAAAATTGCTAAGCCTGGTTGCCGAAAGCAAAAATGATTAACTTTATTGCAAATCCATTCGATGAAATTGCTAACCCAATTACCGGCCTGGCTTCGGAATAAATTTTTTATCGCTGTTGCTGCTTTTGCTGTATGGATGCTTTTTTTTGATGAAAGAGACATTTTTACGATGCGGCATCACCGCCAGGAATTAAGGGAGCTCCAGCAGAGCAGGAAGTATTATACCGACCAGATAAATAAAGAAAAAACCGAGCTGGAAAATCTCAAAACTGCCGCCACCCTCGAAAAATATGCACGGGAAAAGTACTATATGAAGCGTGATAATGAGGACCTTTTCTTAATCCCTGAGAAACAGGACAATTGATTTTTCTTTTTATACAATAAGGGAGTTTTGGAACCGTTTATATAGTAGGACGTTTCACATATCCTATCAGGACACACAATTATTGGACATTAACACTTGCAAATGGCAAATCTTACCCCAGAGGACCTTCTATTGTATTTATACAAGGAAACCTCGGAAGAGCAAACAACCGCAATTGAAAGTGCTTTAAAGCAGGATTGGACCCTGCGTGAAAAACTTGCTGTTTTAAAAACATCCTTAGAAAGGCTGGACGGGATCAAAAAATCCCCAAGCACCCGTGCCATTTTGAATGTTTTGAATTATGCAAGAAAGAAAAACGAGATGGTGAAGTAATCTTGTCGCCAGCCTTGATGATTCTTGTACTGTTTCAATCGCTACTCGGCAACTCATTGGCATCCTGATAGCTTTCGGGATGCTTTTTATTTGTTCCACAACCCCGGTCCTGCGCATCGCCCGGTAATTGTCAGGACTTGTTCCTTTACTTTGCATATTATGACCTCCAGGCAGCGTTACCAATTTGTCATTGACTATTTTGAAAAGCACAATCCCGATGCAGGAACAGAATTGATTTATGATGACCCTTTCCAGTTATTAGTAGCTGTTATCCTTTCTGCTCAGTGTACAGATAAACGGGTGAATATGACCACTCCCGCTATTTTTGAAAAATATCCGGATGTCCAGGCCCTCAGTAAAGCAAGTTTTGAAGAATTATTTCCTTACATCAAAAGCATTTCTTATCCCAACAATAAAACAAAACATCTTATCGGGATGGCGAAAGCCATAGTCGAAAAATTCAAGGGAAAAATTCCAATGACCATTGAAGAATTAATTCAACTACCGGGGGTAGGAAGAAAAACGGCCAACGTAATTACATCCGTTATTGATCAGCAGCCAAACATGGCAGTTGATACTCATGTTTTCAGGGTAAGTAAACGAGTCGGCCTGGTTCCAATATCGGCGACGACACCTCTTGCAGTAGAAAAAGAACTAATAAAAAACATTCCTAAGAATATATACATAAAGCTCATCACTGGCTCATCTTACATGGACGATACATTTGCATAGCAAGAACTCCGCGATGCGGGGTTTGTGGTCTAAAACCCGCCTGTAAATATTTCAAAAAAAATTATGCCCAGCGGGATCATTGACCCTGACAGACATCCCGTTCACCGACATCATTTCACCGTTCACCCAACAAAATAAAATATTAACGGATCTTATTCGTCCCCAGTCCCAAACAGTAACACCAGCTTTGTAATTTTGGATTCACCGCCGGACCGGTTAAAAAAATAACATGGCAAAGAAAAACGTAGAGTTCGATGACTCGCTCTTTAATAGCCGGTTGTCATTTCAACCGCTATTGGATACCTTAAAGAAAAACATAAACGAGGGTAAGCCTGGTGCGAAAAAATTATACGGTGAGCTGATCGAAAAGATCGAAGCCATTCCCGAACTTCTTCAACCCTTTTCAGATCTATCAACGGCAGTGCCTTACGAGGAAATAATTGAAATGCTATTGGCAACATTGTTTCCCCCGTCCTTGTCGGAAAAGGAAGATCTTTACGCAATTTCAATCCCTTTTAAATTCAAAGCAATTTATTCGTCGCGCCTTTTCCAGCACATGTTCTTAAAACCGGGTTCACATGAAATTGCTATCCCTGACAGTACGATTGGTCGCAATATTAATACCCAGAAATTACAAATTGCTTATAGACTTATTTTCAAAAAATTCTTTGGATACCAGGCCCAGGATTCGTCACGTGTGGTTTATCCATATGCCGACCCAGTGACAAACGTAACCAGGTATCTTGAATTAAATCTTGATACGCGCTTTGTAGACGTAAGCCTGGTTGGCGATTTACCCCCCGTTCCTGAAAACGCCATTTGCAAAAAAACCAACCGTTTGATGCCGCTGGAAGAATTGAGACAGAGGCTGCCTCTTGAGAAATTCATATTTGATGGGTTGGTGATCATTCAAATTAATGACGTAACTGAAGAAGAGATCATTTCACAAATAAAGAATGCGCTTTTAGGCCTTCACAGTTTTACCGATGCTTCAGGGTATGAAAAATTGCAATCCTCCATGCAAAGTCTTTTGGGAATGTCAGATACAAAAGTAGGCATCACTCCATTCTTTCAAATGAACAATCATTACATCTACTCGGCCATGGATAATAGCAACAGTATAATCTTTAAACATGCCGGGGCGGTAAAAGAAATAAATAAAACAAGTCAATGTTTCAAAGATCTTCTCAAAGACTACAACCAACCTGTAGTTTATGAAGAACTCGACAAAAAAAATATAATAGAATCCGAAGCCTTAAAACTATATCATGAATTGGGAGTCAGAAGTCTCATTCTTTGTCCGTTAAAAGAAAACGGCCAGTTGATCGGGTTATTGGAAATAATGTCTGACTCACCCGGAAAATTAACGAACCATCACATTTACAAAATTGAAAAAGTTATTTCCCTGTTTACGTTGGCTGTCGGGAAAACACTTGAGAACCTGGATATTCAGATCGACAAAGTGATCAAAGAGAATTTCACGGCTATACAACCTGCCGTAGAATGGAAATTTACAGAGGCGGCGTTTTCTTATATTCTGGCAAAAGAATCCGGGAAAACAGAAAAAATAGAACGGGTTAGTTTTAATGATGTCTATCCATTATACGGTTGTATTGATATAAGGAATTCATCGGTAGAAAGAATGCAGGTTATCCAACTTGACCTGATAGAGCAATTACAGTTGGTGCAGGATGTTGTGAAAAAAGCACTGACAGAAATTAAATTCCCACTGCTGGAAAATATAGCCTTTAAAACGGATAAATATATCAATTCCATCACTGACATCCTTTTATCAGAAGATGAATTACAGGTATATGATTTTCTGCAAACTCATGTAACCGAAATTTTGCATCACCTTGCTATTACAAAACCTTCATTGAAAAAAGACATCGATCAGTATTTCGCCGCTCTTGACCCCCAGAAAAATCTTGTTTATCGCCATCGGCATCATTTTGAGGAAAGCATTAATATGCTTAATGATGCTTTAGCCGCTCTTGTCGATCGTGAGCAGGCAGAGGCTCAAAAAGTTTTCCCTCATTATTTTGAACGTTATGTAACCGACGGCGTTGATTTTAATATCTATATTGGTCAATCAATTGCCCCAACACAAAAATTTGATGAGCTATATCTGCGGAACATGAAGATCTGGCAACTTGAAGTGCTCACGAGAGCTGCCGCTTTGGTTCATGAGCTTAAAACTAAGTTGCCTCATATACTTACCACTACTCAGCTTATACTTGCGCATAGCATCCCGATAAGTATCAGCTTCAGGACCTCGGAAAGAAAATTTGACGTTGATGGTGCATACAATAGCCGCTACGAGATCATCAAGAAAAGAATTGATAAGGTTCGTATAAAGGGTACAAAGGAAAGACTGACCCAGCCTGGAAAAATTGCGATCGTTTACTCTTTACCAAAGGAAGCCGCGGAATATGAGGAGTACATAGAATTTTTACAAACACGGCAATTATTAAAGTCCGGAATTGAAATACTTGAGCTTGAGGAACTACAGGGCGTAATTGGATTAAAAGCTCTTCGGGTCGAAATAAATTACAATGCTGATCATGACATACAGTTATCCTCAGTTACATCAGGTCAATTGATCGGTGATAGATAGAGGAGCAATACACCTGGAGTGCAGGGAAAATATTGCTCACCCAGAGCTTCGTGTCCTGTTTTCTACGACCATCCTGCGGAAATAATCGTTTATAATTCGTGCGTATTCTGAAAAGCAACTAATTATTGCTTTGGCAGAACTTTTGTGTAACTTATGGCATTACGAATAGAAGATTTGGAAATATGAACACCGGGTTACCTCTACTTTGGTTCAAAAATTTTACTTATTATTATCTGCCTGCCATGGTTTTTTCAAGCCTTATCGTTTTCCATGAGTCTTGTTCTTCTCGTAATTCCAATTCTTATGCTGATCCACCCGGATATAACTTCAGCAAACCTTACATTTATAAATTACCTACGACCCTGGATGAGATCTCTGGCCTGGTTTATTATCCAAAAGATTCCGGCATATTTGCCATCCAGGATGAGAAAGGATGGTTATTCAAGATCCATTTAAAAAAACCGTTGCAAATTGAGAAATGGAAATTTTCAAATGGCGCCGATTATGAAGACCTTTCACTGGTGGACAGCGCTTTTTTTGTTTTGAAAAGCAAAGGCATTGTTGAAAAATTCAGATTTGCTACACCTGAGTCTGTTTCCCTGGAATCTTTTAGGTTTGGTGAAGGAAAAAATGAATTTGAAACTTTGTACTACGATAGCACAATACATCGGTTGATAGCAATTTGCAAAAATTGCGAGCAAGACACAAGAAAAGAAGTAAGCAGTTTTGCTTTTGATACCTCCAGCAACACTTTCTCTTCGTCATTTGAAATTGAAACAGCAGCGATCAGAGAAGAATTGGGCGAAGATGACAAATTCAGATTTAAACCTTCCGCTGCTGCGATTCATCCCTTGACGGGTGAGTTATATGTTATAGCGTCTGTGAACCACATCCTGGTGATCCTGAATAAAGATCACAGCGTAAAAAATGCCTACAAGATCGATCCTCGTTTATTTAAACAGCCGGAAGGACTAACATTTACGCCAAAAGGCGACCTGATCATTTCAAATGAAGTGGCCGATAGAGGAGCGGCAGAAATATTATTTTTTAAGTACAATAAACTAAATAAGGGGCAATGAGATTTTTTTGGATTTTGGCAATTCCTTTTTTTGTTTCGATCACTGCACGAGGGCAAAAGGATACCATCGATGCCAGGATCGTTTTAATTGGGGATGCGGGTCAATTAACCAATGGCCACCATCCTGTCGTGGATGCTGTAAAGCAATTGATCCCTTTGGATGAGAAAACAACGGTACTTTACTTAGGAGATAACCTATACAGATCAGGTTTACCCGACGAGCAATACAGTTATTATATGGCATCCCGGAGTGTGCTGGATACAGAATTGTCAATTGCCGATAACACCCCTGCAAAAATTTATATGATACCTGGTAATCATGACTGGGAAAATGGTAAGCCAGGTGGTTGGGAGACCGTTATCCGCGAACAACAATATGTTGACCAATTAGGTAAGAAAAATGTCAAGTTTTATCCTGAGAATGGTTGCCCCGGTCCCGTTGAAGTTTCTTTAGCGCCGGATGTAGTACTTGTTATGTTTGACACTCAATGGTGGATACATCCCTACGATAAACCTGAAATTGAGTCTGACTGTGATTATAAAACAAAAGACGAAGTGCTTACAGAACTTGATGACATCTTCAGTCACAATTCAAAAAAATTGATCATTTTAGCAGGGCACCATACTTTCAAAAGTAGTGGTGTTCACGGCGGTTATTTTAAATTAAAGCAACACATTTTTCCCTTCACGGACATCTCGCCAAATCTCTACATCCCCTTACCGGTGATAGGTTCTATCTACCCCATTGCCAGGAGCGTTTTTGGAACACCCCAGGATCTGAAACACCCTCTTTATGCAGAAATGATCAACGCCGTAGAGAAGGTTGCAAAAAAATATCCGAATATTATTTTTACCGGCGGTCATGAACACAGTTTGCAGCTGATAAAAGACAGTAGTTATAATTATATTGTCAGTGGTGGAGGTTCAAAACACAACAGGGTTTCTACGAATAAGAGAACTCCCTTTGCTACTACTTCCAATGGTTTTGCCGTCCTGGAGGTCTCCACCAATAAAAATGTTAGAGTAAGTTTTTACACTGTCGAGGATTCATTAAAAATGGCTTATTCAGAGGTGATTCAGAATTTCTCTAAAATACCAAAACCTATCGCTGATTCTTCAACAAGGAAAATAGAAAATGAATCAGTTGCCAAATACAAAGACACGATCACTATTTCAGGGAGTGAAAAATACGACAGCGCCGGCTGGGCAAGGAGAATGATGGTAGGTACAAATTACCGCAAGGAATGGTCAACTCCCATTAACATGAAGGTGCTCAACATTCAAAAGGAGAAGGGTGGTCTGAAAATTGTAAGTCTTGGAGGAGGAAAACAAACCAAATCATTAACACTTGTTGATCCCAATGGGAAAGAATGGAAATTGAGAACGATCGACAAAAATCCAACGAATGCCATTCCTGAAAATTTCAGAAACACACTTGAGTCAGATATTGTTCAGGATTTTATTTCGGCCTCACACCCTTATGCTCCTCTTACAATTCCCTCGCTTGCAACAGGGCTTGGCATTGAAACTGCGCATCCTGATTTATTTTTCGTTCCTGATGATCCTGCATTTGGTTTCTACAGGCCACTATTTGCCAATACTGTTTGTACTCTTGAAGAAAAAGATCCTTCCCCTGACGGAGAGGAAACCAAAAGCACGTTCAAAATTTTTGACCAGCTGATCGAGGAAAATAAACACCGCGTTGACCAGCCATTTGTGTTGCGTGCAAGGTTGCTTGACATTCTTATTGGGGACTTTGACCGGCATTTTGACCAGTGGAGATGGGTCACAACAGATACAGGCAAGGGAAAACTTTACTATCCCGTTCCAAAGGACAGGGACCAGGCTTTCTTCAGATCCAATGGTGTGATCATCGCACTCACGGCGGAAAGAGCATTGCCGATGTTGAAAGGTTTTCAATATACCATTCCCAGAGTAAATTGGTTAGCCTGGGCAGCCAGGGATTTTGACCGGTTATTTTTGACCGATCTTGACGCTGATGAATGGAAAAAAGGAATTGCCGATTTTCAAAAAACGGTTACCGATTCAATGATCATCTCTTCCGTGCAAAGATTACCCCCCAAAATTTTTAAAATAGACAGCGCCTTCCTGGTAAAAAGGCTTATCAGCCGGAGAAACATCCTGGAGAAGGCGGGAATGAAATATTATCACTTTCTTTCAAGAAAAGTAAATATTATCGGCAGCAATGAAAAAGAATATTTCAAAGTAACAGGAACTGGAAAACAACTAAGGGTACAAGTGTATGCAAGAAAAGATAACAATGATACAAGTTTTGTGATGTACGATAGGATCTTTGATCACCACGACACAAAAGATCTCAGGCTATACGGATTAAATGGCGATGATAAATTTGAGATAGACTCAACGGCACGATCGAAGATCAGGTTGCTTGTTATCGGTGGTAAAGGAAATGATACTTTCAACATGAAGGGCCGTGTCATTAATTATCTCTATGATCTTAAAACCGAAAAAAATTTTATTGAACACAAACGCCGCACAAGAATTCTCTTTTCAAGTGAGCCTCCTGTTAATTATTATAACATTTTAGGATTTAATTATCCGGTAACCCGTTTTCCCAAAGTGGGTCTTGGTTATAATGCAGAAGATGGGGTGCTTGCCGGCGTGGGATTTTTCAGAAGAACCTATGGCTTTAGAAATTTGCCCTATGCAACAGACCAGCGGTTAGCTACTTTGTTCGCCCTGGCACAACATGCTTACCAGATAAAGTATAGGGGAGAGTTCAATCATTTTTTCAGGAACAATGATTTGTTGATTAATATTAACTATGTAAATCCAACCCTGGACAATTTTTTCGGATTTGGCAATAAGACAAAACTGGATGAACAACACCACATCGATTTTTATCGTACACGCTATAACTATGCAGAAGCGGAAATTCTTTTTCGTCGCCGGTTTTATGAAAAACTGCACGTAATACTGGGACCGGTCGCTTATAATTACTGGAATAACCAATCAGACAATGCCGGTAAAATTTTGGAAAACCCTTCACTCATCGGCCTTGATTCTGCAAGCGTATATTCGAAAAAAAATTACCTGGGCGGGAAGTTTGCCGTCAATTTCAATAATTTGAACAATGAACTCTTCCCCACAAGAGGCGTGCAATGGAATACAGAGTTTGTTTCAATGGCGGGGCTCACCAAAACTGCCAATAATTTCACAAGCCTTACTTCAGACATGAGTGTCTATGCAAGCGTAAGCGAAGCTGCCAATCTTATCATGGTTGCCCGTTTTGGTGGCGGACATATTTTCAGCAAAAAGTTTGAATACTTCCAGGCATTGAACCTGGGAGCCAATAATTTTTTACGCGGTTTCCGTAAAACAAGATTTTCGGGTTCATCAGTGGCTTACAACAGTTTTGAGGCCCGGATAAAATTAGTCAATGTAAAGTCATATCTATTTCCGGGGACATTGGGTGTAGTGGTATTTAATGACGTGGGAAGGGTTTGGATAAAGAACGAATCATCCACTAAATGGCATGATGCGCTTGGTGGAGGTTTTTATTTTATACCATTTAAATTGGTTATTATTTCTGCTACTATCGCATTTTCGGAAGAAGAGAGGCTTTTCAATTTTTCTTTGGGAACAAAACTGAACCTAACTTTTTAAAGTTGAAATATGGCGAACAATATTTATAAACTTGTCGAACAGCATGTAACCAATTTGTTTGATACAAATAAGCCCAAACTCTTTTACCACACATTAGAGCACACACAGGAAACACTTAAAAGGGCCGAAGAAATTGCAGCACACTATAAGCTCAGTGAAAAAGAAATGCTTGCCGTTTATATTGCTGCATGGTTTCATGATACAGGCCGCATTTTTACAGGCCCTGAAAACCATGAAGAAAAAAGTGTTGAGCTCATGAAATCATTTATGCAGATCAATTGCCCGGAAACGGAATTAATACAAATTATAGAAGGATGCATACTGGCCACTAAACGATCTGTTACGCCTGCTAATCTCCTCCAGCAAATACTCAGCGACGCCGACACTTACCATCTGGGAACAAAAGAGTTTAAAAGAACAAACAAACAGGTAAGAAAAGAAATATCAATGGACAAGGAAATGCCAAAAGAAGAGTTCGATATAAAAACGCTGGACTTCCTCGAAAATCACAAATACTATACATCCTACTGTATCGAATTGCTGAACAAGGGAAAAGAAGAAAATATAAAAAAGCTGAGGCACAAAATTGCTGACTACGCGGTTAATGATGATGACAATACACTTTTTGGTGGTGAAAAAGAGAGTGATCCAAAAATAAGCAAGCAAACCAGCAGCCTTATTTCAAAAGGCATTCAGACCATGCTTCGGCTGGCCTCACAAAATAATTTACGGCTGAGTGAAATGGCTGACAGGAAAGCAAACATTCTTATATCCGTAAATGCGATCATCATCTCAGTCAGCATATCGGTTCTTTTCCGAAAATTTGAAACCGATCCTTTTCTTGTCGTGCCAACGATTATTTTTTTAACATCGTCAGTCATTACCATTGTTCTGTCAATACTGGCAACGAGGCCTACGATCACTGGTGGCAAATTCTCCAAAGAAGATATTACGGCCAAAAAAGTAAATCTTTTATTTTTTGGGAATTTCTATAAAGCCTCGCTCGAAGATTTTAGATGGGGCATGGGTATTATGATGCGGGACCCGGAATACTTATATGGATCCCTGATCAAGGATGTGTACTTTTTAGGTGTAGTACTCGGTAAAAAATACAGGTTGCTGCGAATAGCCTATAATATTTTTATGGTCGGTGTTGTGATCTCTGTTGTTGCATTTACGATCGCAGTATTTACGAAAAGCCCCGAAAGCACCACGGTGATTACATCACCAACGAAATCGCCGTTATAAACGATGGATCTATGTTTTACAACAGGGAATTAAGCTGGCTCGGTTTTAATTACAGGGTGTTGCAGGAAGCTGCCTCGTCTTCAGTTCCCCTATTTGAACGACTAAAATTTCTCTCTATTTTTTCTTCCAACCTGGATGAATTTTTCCGTGTCCGGTATCCCGCAGTACTTGCTTTGTCATCTTTGAAAAAGAAAACACAAAAGCAAATTACGGCCGAAAGCCCCGGTGAATTAATAGAACAGATCCATGAGGAAATAACCCGCCAGTTGCTTGGGTTTGGAAGCGTTTTAGACGAGGTTTTACCGGAGCTTAGAAATAACGGTATTCACCTATACTATGGCGAGCCTATAAAAGAAATTCATGAACAAGAGGCCAGCGATATCTTCCTGTCGCAGGTACTATCGTTTATTCAGCCCTTGTTGCTTGATGGCAAAAACAAATTCAATCCTGCCAATAACCAATTGTATTTTGCTATCTCCTTAAAGAAAAATAAAGAAGACCTGATAAGGCATGCTGTTGTGAATATTCCATCTGAAAAGCTTCCCCGATTTTTTGTCCTGTCGCCCGATGAAGGTATGAACCATGTCGTATTTATTGATGATATTATGCGCGAAAACATGCAGATCATTTTCCCGGGTTTTGAAATACTTGGCATTTATAGTTTTAAAATCAACCGGGATGCCGAATTGGATTTTGAAGAAGAATACCATGCGGATGTCTTAAAAAAAATAGAACGACAACTTAACAAAAGAAACTTCGGTCAGCCCTCGAGATTCCTCTTTGAAAAGACGATGCCTCTGAACATACAATTATTCTTTGCTTCTGTTCTTGATCTGGAACTTGATGAAATGTTCGCCGGTGGTCACTATCACAATTTGAAAGATCTCATTACACTTCCTGCCTTCGGAAAAAAATTATCGTATAATGCCCTTGAACCGATCCACAAAAAGCTCGTCAGGAACGGAGACATTTTTAATCTCATTTTGTCGAAAGACGTATTACTGCATTTTCCCTATCATTCCTACAACACGATCCTGTCTTTTTTCAACCAGGCAGCTATTGACCCTGACGTTTCGGAAATATATATCGCATTGTATCGCGTCGCTTCCGAATCACACATTGCCAACGCGCTGATAAGTGCTGCCAGGAATGGAAAAAAAGTTACTGCATTTCTTGAATTAAAGGCCCGGTTTGATGAATACAACAATATTCAATGGAGCAAAAAAATGAAAGAGGCCGGGGTGAAGTTAATATACAGCATCCCGGGAATAAAGGTTCATTCAAAAATTGCCCTGGTAAAAAAACAAAACAAAGAAAATGTTATACGCTACTCAGTATTGAGCACCGGAAATTTCAATGAAACAACAGCAAAGTTTTATACCGATCATGTATTGCTGACAACAAATGCAACCATTGGCAATGAGCTGCAGCGCCTTTTTAATTTCCTGGGAAAAAGAAGATTACCATTAAGTGCGAACGAATTAAAATTCAAAAAGCTGTTGGTATCCCAGTTCAATATGACGGAAAGATTTAACAGGCTAATCGAAAAAGAGATCAAAAAGCAAAAAACGGGGATGCCTGCATTGATACGAATAAAACTAAATAATCTTGAAGAACAGGGAATGATTAATAGTCTTTATAAGGCAAGCCGGGAAGGAGTAAAAATCCAACTGATCGTCCGGGGCATTTGTTGCATTATACCTTCTTTAAAAGGTCTCAGTGAGAATATTATTGTAAAGAGAATTGTTGACAGGTACCTGGAACATTCCAGGATCTTTATATTCGGAACGGAAGATGACTGCGAAGTTATGATCGGGTCTGCCGACTGGATGAACAGGAACCTGCATCGCAGGATCGAAGTTTGCGTTCCCATTGACGATGCTGCATGTAAAAAGGAGCTGATCGATTATTTCGAACTGCAATGGAGTGACAATGATAAGTCGGTATTTCTTGATGAAAACATGCAACAAATAAAACCGGGAACAAACGGGAATCCCGTGAATGCGCAGCAAAGCATTTACAATTACATCAGAGAGCAATGAAACCGATCCGCCCTATATCAACCGGCTTTTCAGTGATCAAACGATATAAACTTAGAATGATCCTGATTGTTGCGGCTTCGTGGACTATTATTGACTCCCTGTTTTATATTCTGCGTCTCACGGAACAACCGATACCTTCAAAATATTCATTGTTCCAAAAGCTCAATACGCAGACGATACTGCTGCGCGAATTGAATGTTTTTTTCCTGGCCATGCTATCAGCTTATTTCCTCGTCTTTTTTATGAAAAACTTTTTCAGAACGTCATCGCTTTGGATCAATATGCTTTTGAAGGCAATTACCTTAATCGCCGTTGCTTTTATCATAAATTTTTTCATCCATTTTACCTACGCTACACTGATTGCCAGGCAACCGGCGTCTTACGCTTTAAAAAGTTTTTACCGGAACACTTTTGAAACCCCCTGGCTCATTCAAAAAATCCCGGAATGGATCATATTGTTCATACTTACCCAACTGATCATCGAGATCAATGAAAAATATTCCCCGGGAGTATTTTTCGATATAATACTCGGAAAATATGTACAACCAAAGGATGAAAGAAGGATCATCGCGTTCATTGATCTGAGGGATTCAACAACTATCGCCGAAAAACTGGGGCACAAAGAATATTTCAAATTCATTCGTGATTTCATTTATTACATATCTACAGGGCTCATGGAATATGGAGGCCGTATCTATCAATATGTGGGTGATGAAATTGTAGTGTCATGGCCGGACACAAGACGAAATGCAAAAAAATGTATCTATGCACTGATCGAAGCAAGAAAATCATTAAATAAACAAGTGAACAAATTTCAACGCACCTATGGTGTGGTTCCCGAGTATAAAGTAGGGGTTCATGTTGGTGAAGTGACAATAGGTGAAATCGGGATTATTAAAAAAGACCTGGTGATGAGTGGTGACACTATGAATACCACAGCCCGGATAAGAACCGCGTGTAATGAGTTCAATCAAAAATTTATTATTTCCAAAGATTTTCTTGACAGGATCCAACTTAAAGACTGGCAGGCCGAAAGTCTTGGCGCTATTGAGTTAAAAGGACGGAATAGTACTATCGAGCTATTTGGATTAAAGATCTGACGAGTTTATTTATTAACTAAATTCTTCCTCTTACGTTTAAGGCATCCCGAAGACCATTTCCCAATAAATTAAATGCGAGAACCAACAGCATAATAGCAAAGCCCGGCGCAAGGGCAAGCATAGGATTTTGTGTAATGATAAAATTATAGTTCTCTTTTACCATAAGCCCCCAGCTTGGTTGCGGCGGTTGAACTCCAACTCCCAAAAAACTAAGGCCAGCTTCAATGACGATCGCCGACGCAAAATTAGAGGCTGCAATAACCATTACCGGCCCGATGATATTTGGAATGATATGACTGGCAATGATCCTGGTGTTCGAAAAACCCAAAGCCTTTGCTGCTTCGACATATTCCAATTCTCTAACATTCAGTATCTGCCCGCGAACCAGTCTTGCTACACTTACCCACATCGTTAAGCCCACAGCGATGAATACCTGCCAAAAACCTTTACCAAGAACAAGTGTGATAGCAAACACCAATAATAAGGTTGGAATGCCCCAAATAATATTCATAAACCAGGTTATAATGTCATCTGCCCGTCCCCTGAAATAGCCGGCCAGGGAGCCAAGAGATAAGCCAATAGTGAGGGAAATAATAACAGTGACTAACCCAACTCCGAGGCTAACCCTTACACCCACGATCAACCGGCTTAAGATATCCCTGCCATAGGTATCTGTCCCCAGCCAAAATGTTTTTGCTATGACTGGCTCCCTGGAATCTGTTTGTGAAACAGCATATGACTGTCGTTCGGTCAACCCTTCATCAATAAACTTTTGAACAATGATGCTATCATGCGCCGTTTGGGAACTCGTTATCGGAACATAATAATATTTATCTTCTTTGCCCGATAACAATTGTTTAAAAAATCCGGGACTTGTGACGTTCTTTCCTTTTTTCACTTTCAAAAACATTTGTCGATGACCCGGTTTCTGTCTCGCCACTTCAAGAATGATTCGATTAGCATATGGAGAGGGATCGGGAGAAATGAAGTAGGCAAAAATGGCCAGCAACACAGAAAGAATGATCACAACAAGTCCAAACATAGCTCCTTTATTCTTCCTAAGCCTGCGCCATGCAGCGTGTTGAAACGAGAAAGAAGTTGAGGACATAAAGGGAAGATATAGAACAATAGGCAATACGCAATTGACAAAAAGGACATAAAGACATTAAATCAATAAATAAATAAATAATTGCATATTCCTCATCGCCTATTGCCCATCGCCTATCTCACCCTCCTTCCCTTCCACTCATACTTTCCGAATTGCCCGAGCAAACCGGCCATGATGGTATATACAATATGCAAAGGTTGAAAAAAGAAGAAATATTTTAAAAGCGGGGTTTTATCAAAAAACCTGGCGACCGAATACACAAAAGGAAATTCAATAATTGTTTTTGCGATCCACAAAATTCCTGCGTATATCCATAAAACATGAAACCAGAAACCAGCAACCAGCAGCACCAGGAACGAAACGTTAAAGAGATATACCAACAACAGTACCCAAAATATTCTTCTATCATCATAAAATCTTGCTTTGCTACTCCAGCGGATGCGTTGATCAAAGAAATCTTTCCAGGTTTGCATAGGCAAAGAAGCAACAATCGCCTGTTTTGACTTTAAATAGTGAATCCTGTCCGGATATTTACTGCTGATCTTATGCATCAACAGCATATCGTCACCAGAAGCGATGTTATCAATGCCTGCAAAGCCAGCAACTTCATTGAAAATTCTTTTTTCATAAGCAAGATTGGCTCCGTTGCACATGGAATGAATTTTCTTATGAACAGAAGCACCTGTAATTCCCTGCAAAACCAAAAAATCAAGGGCCTGGAAAATTTGAAGAACAGAAGAGTCGTTTTGTAACGCTACGGGTGCCGCAATAAATGCTGATCTTTTTTCTTCATAAAACGAAGCGATTGTCTTCAGCCATGTCAGGGGATGTTTACAATCGGCATCTGTAGTAACAATGACATTGTTATGCGACATGGCAATACCAGTCTCTATCGCTCTTTTTTTGTGCGCTGAAAACTCGCCATCTTCCACTTCGGCCAGCCGGGTACTGTTGACCACGTTACCACCAGGATGAAAATGCCGTAGCAGGTCCCAGGTCATATCTGTTGAGCAATCGTCAATTGCAATTATTTGAAATAACTCCGAAGGATAATGCTGGCTGCAAACGGATTCCAGGCAGCCGATGATATTTTTCTCCTCATTCCGTGCAGGAATAACAACAGTGAACCCCGTATTTGGCTTTTCAGCGGCCGGACTATATTCTAGGGATCGATCTCCAGCTCAACCAGTAATAAATGATCAAACAACTATATCCCAGGAAAAGAAATATGACGATATAAAGGATGATCATGCTCTCAACAAAACTAAACCATTGTAAACATACGCTTTGAAAAAATGATCCAAAAAACACTCCCTGCCAATCAAAAAAAATTATTATTTTTGAATGGTTGTATAAACAACTGTATGCCAAACAACCAATTTAAAAAAGGAGAATTATACAGTTTTATCACGGGCAAGGCTTCTACTGCGATCGCCCGGCGGCTTCAAAAAAAGATCAATGCCCGCGGTTTGAATCTCACGATCGAGCAGTGGAGTGTTTTATATCAACTATGGAAAAAAGAAGGGTTGAGCCAACAGGAATTGTGTAATGCAACGTTTCGTGACAAACCAAGTATTACAAGGCTCGTCGATAACCTTGAAAAACTGAACCTGGTGAAACGTGTTGCATCGGAAAATGACAGGAGGATCAATCGGATCTATCTTACCCGGCAGGGACAAAAAATGGAAGAGCAGGCAATGACAATGGCAGAAGAAACTTTGAACGAAGCATTGAGAGGTGTGCCGACAGAACAAATTGAAGTTTGCAAACAGGTTTTGCAGATCGTGTACGATAATCTCAGGTAAAACCAGCATTGCAGATATGGTAAGCAGTTAAAAAAATAAATAAACTAAACCTTAAACTTATATGACTCCCGAAGTAAAAAGCAAATCCGTACTAAAGGGCGGAGAATGGCTGATAAAAGAATCAACAGGGGCTGATATGTTTATCCCCGAAGATTTTTCCGAAGAACAAATGATGATCCGTGATATGTGCAACCAGTTCCTGGACACAGAAGTGATGCCCATCCTTGACCGCATCGATGCGCTTGAACCTGGCTTAATGAGATCATTGGTACAAAAAACCGGTGAGCAGGGGTTGTTGGCCGTCTCCTTTCCTGAAGAATACGGAGGATTAGGAAAAGATTTTGTAACGTCAACGATCGTCAATGAATACCTCGGCGCCGGTCATTCTTTTTCTGTAGCCATTGCGGCACATACCGGAATTGGCACCTTACCGATCTTATATTTCGGCACACCGGAACAAAAACAAAAATATATTCCCAAACTCATCAGCGGTGAATGGATCGGGTCTTACGGTCTAACAGAACCCAACAGCGGCAGTGACGCACTGGGAGCCAAAACAACAGCAAAGCTCAGTGCTGATGGGAAACATTATTTACTCAACGGCCAAAAATGCTGGATCACCAATGGCGGTTTTGCTGATGTATATACAGTATTTGCAAAAGTGGATGGAGATAAATTCACAGCTTTTATTGTTGAAAGAGGAACTGAAGGGTTTACACAGGGACCCGAAGAACACAAAATGGGGATCAAGGGTTCTTCAACCGTTCAATTGTATTTCCAGGATTGCAAAGTGCCTGTTGAAAATGTGCTTGGCGAAATTGGCAAGGGGCACAAAATTGCTTTTAACATACTCAACATTGGAAGATTAAAATTATGTGCAGCGGCCACGGGAGGTGCCAGAAGGGCTGTTACCACCTCAGTTCAATATGCAGTCACGAGAGAGCAATTCAAACAACCCATTTCCAATTTCGGCGCTATCAAACATAAGCTGGCGGAAATGGCCATTAAAGTTTTTGTCGCTGAGAGTGCATTGTATCGCACGGCAAACTGGATCGACGAAAAAGAAAATGAATTGCTTGCTGCCGGCAAGCCGTTTAATGAAGCATTATTGGGCGCAGCAGAGGAGTACGCCATTGAGTGTGCTGCATTGAAAGTATATGGCAGTGAGACCCTGGATTTTGTTGTTGATGAGGGGGTACAGATACATGGAGGTAATGGCTTCAGTGCCGAATATGAAATTTCACGTGCTTACCGGGACAGCCGGATCAATCGTATTTACGAAGGAACGAATGAGATCAACCGCCTCCTCATTCTTGATATGACATTAAAAAGAGCCATGCAGGGAAGGTTGAATTTGATGGGCCCCGCAACTGAAGTACAAAAAGAACTAATGAGCATTCCTGATTTTGGAAATGAGGAGGAAGGACTATTCACCAAAGAAAAAAAACTCGTGGCAAATCTTAAAAAGGCCATATTGATGACCGCGGGAGCAGCAGTGCAAAAACTAATGATGAAGATCGACAAGGAGCAGGAAATACTGATGGATATTGCTGATATGGCAATTGAAACGTTCAATGCGGAAAGTGTGCTGTTAAGAGTAATGAAGATGGTTGATCAAAGGGGCGAAGACAATTGCGGGCTTCACCTGGATATTATGCGAACTTATTTATATGATGCTGCTGACAGAATAAATAAAAGCGGGAAAGATGCGATCAATGCATTTGCAAGCGGCGATGAACAGAGAATGATCTTAATGGGATTAAAACGTTTTACAAAGGCAGAGCCTTTTAACTCAAAGGAAGCGAGGAGAACTATCGCTGATAAAATGATCGCAGAGAACAAGTACTGCTATTAATTCATTAAGAATTGAGAAAGCGGCTGTCTTTTTTAAAGGCAGCCACTTTTTTCTCTCCATAAATGGTGGCTAACTCCTTTCGTGTGTGTCGTAGTTCATCAAGCTTTTTGAATCTTTTATTTTCAATTAGAATTCCGATCGCCATTAGCATAGTTGATAAAACACTCACAAGGTAATATATCAATTCAGCGTCACCCCGGTATTGTTCGTTCTTTACCAGGTAGTAAAAAACATATACTATACTAAAAATACCATACGAAATAAAAACCGCAGAAGCCAGTACGGCCTTACCTATGCTTTTGGGATTAGAAACAGACAAGCGAACATATCTCATAAAAAAAGAAAAACTGATCGCTACTATCAGGGCTATATCAGGCCCTAATATTATTCTGATCGCCTTCACGTTAAATCCAAAAACCACCAAAATAATTGTTTCGAAACCAAGAAAAATATAGATACAGGTCTTTATCCGTTTGGTCATTAATACAGAAGTGCTGAAGAAAGTGAGAAATAACAGCATGAGAGGGGCATCTAAAATGTTATCCACAAGGCCAATGGACTGGTAGATCCATTTGGGAACACCAAATACACCTTGTCTCATCAGGTTTTGAGCGCCGACAATGAAATAACATACGGCTAAAGCTAAAAAACTGCGATTTGAAAATAATTTCAGGATAAGAATAAGAGCAACGGGTACAAACAAAGCAATCGACGATATGATCCCCAGCAGGGAGTGCGAATTCATATGTAAAGGTTTACTTAGGATAAGGAATAACCACTAACCTAGCTATCGGCTAATAACGCCACAAAAAATTGACATAGTGTATGTTTCGAAAGCTTTCAGACCAAATTCAGTGAAATCGCAAATGCCACGGTAAATCTACGGTCGGTCTGTTCAAGTGTTTTTATGCTATCTTTCATTTATGAATAGATTTCTCGTTTTTTTTTGCCTTTTACTATCAATAAATTCAATGTCCCAGCATGGTTTTTTAACCGGGAGAACGACCGGGCTGCTGCCTTTTCTTGAATACGGGCTGGGAGACGACAGGCTGGGTGGCGCAAAAATGACTTACCTCGACAGTAATATTGTGATGAAAGTGGTGGATAGCGTTAAGGACGATTACAAAGTACAACTATCTACTTATCATTCGGCATGGCTCGCTAAGACAAGTTTTAAACAAGATAGTTTTACACGCATTCCACCCTATCATTTAACCGGCAACTGGAAGGTGTACGGCGATGATAAATATGACTATGTTACGGTATCACTTGATGAGCGCTTGCCCTACAGAAGTATCCAGGAAATAGATCCTTCAAGAATTATTGTGGATGTATTTGGAGTGACCAGTAATACCAACTGGATCACTCAACTTTCTACAGCAAGAGAAATTAAAAATGCTTATTACGAGCAGACAGAAGATGATGTGTTCCGGGTGATCATTGAATTGAAACATCGGCAACATTGGGGTTATTTTATTTATTATGACAGTACATCCACTTCTCTTGTGGTGAGAGTCAAAAGGCAACCGAAAATATTAACACCACAAAAATTATTGGTTGCTATTGATGCCGGGCATGGAGGAAGTAATACAGGTGCCGGTGGCGCAACATCTGGCATCGCCGAGAAAGATTACACGCTGAGAATTGCAAAAGAAGTTGATAAATATTTCAAAGCACAGAAAATAAAAACATTCATGACAAGAACGCATGATACCGACCTGACCATGCCTGACCGGATATTGATGTTAAGGAAGGAAGATCCGGATATCCTGATCAGCATTCATTTAAATTCCGCTAACAGTGATACTGTAAAAGGCGTAAGTACTTATTATCGCTACATTGGTTTTCGTTCTTTGTCACAAGCTATACTGAAAAGAATGCAGGAGTTAAAATTGAAAGAATGGGGAAATGTAGGTGCTTTCAATTTTGCATTAAGCGGGCCAACAGAGTATCCCAATTGTCTGGTGGAAGTCGGTTATTTAAGTAACAGGGAAGATGAAAAGAAAATCCGGGATCCCAAATTTCATAAACTCGTTGCACAGAAAATTTATTTGGGGGTAAGCGATTGGTTGAAAACCTTAAAATAAATTAATTAATAGCCCTTATGGATCGTGGTCAATTTCAATTGTTGGGTTCCGCTATTTGAATCGATCAAAACCTTTATTATTTTAGAGCTCTATCAATAAACTCACTCATGCAAGTCACCACGTACTCTTTTTCAAAGAGATCCACGGGAAAAAATTCCTGTAGAAAAATCCTTTTACTTCTTTTTCTCTTCGCCCTCTCTTCTTCGCTTTATTCGCAGGTTGCTCTTGTGAAAATGGTCGGCAAAAATTCCGGCAACTCTAATATTGGATTTGGAGTTTTTTGGAATTGGGAAATTCCAGTTAATGATATTGGAAACAGGAATATAATGCTTGAGCTGATGGATTTTTCATATTTTCCCCGGAAACATTCGGAGATCAATTCTGTTATCGGTTATCTTTCAATTAAAGCCGGATACAAATACATTTTTAGTGAAGAAACAAAAACTGGTTTTTATATTGAACCTTCATTAGGTTATTGCAGGGTAGTCAGCAGCGAAGACAGGGATGATGGAGAAACACTTTACGGAGATGGAGTTGCCCTGGCAGTTGAAGCAGGTTACAGCCTTGAAGTGGGACAACAGGCAAACACCTTAAATTTCGGGCTTAAGTATGAATCAGACCTTGCAGGAGCAAAAACAACTGTCAGCTCAGTTGGCTTCAGGTTCTCATATAGTTTTCATTTGTTCAGAAAACGGAATGACTAGATAATAAGCAACACCCTTAATCATTTCAACTAAAATGAGAAAAATTACCACAACCATAATGTTCCATATGGTGTGTTCAACTGTATTTGCGCAGCAAAAAGATTTTGAAGGAATAATGACCTATAAAATAGAGATTCAATCAAAATCTGAACTAATAAGCAACCGGGCGATCATGAACATGCTTGCTACCGGCAATACGATGACAATTGCTATAAAGCATGGGAACTATCGCCAAATTTCAGGTATTACTGATTCATATTTTATCTCAAAAGATCAAAAGGTGTATCTAAGGTTTAAGGGGGTTGATACTTTATACTATTTGGACTATAACTCAGATACAACTACGATAACACAGGTTTCAAAATCTGATGAAAAAAGAAATCTTGCCGGGATGGAATGCAAGCTGCTGACTGTAAAATTGGGTTCCATTACAAGAAAGTATTACTATGCTCCTTCCATTTACATGAGCCCCGACTATGATAAGAATAATACGATCGGCAGATATGACGTCTTTGCAAAGGAAACCTCATCTTTATATCTCGGTTTTGAAGAAGAAAATAAGTCTTATTCTCTATCTGAAAATTGTGTCCGCGTGCAACAAACCGCTGTCAATGATTCTGTCTTTGATTTGCCTGCTCTGCCGCGGAAGAAATTTTCCGCTGAGGAGCTGGTTGTTAAGCCTGAATTTACAAGAAGCGGCGGGTGGCAAAAATACGCTGGAACAAATCTAGATGGCAAGATAGCGGCGAAATACCTCAAAATTCCGAAAGGAGAAGAAACAGTCTCACAGCAGGTAATCGTTATGTTTTTAGTAAATGAAAATGGAAAAGTTGTATCGGCAGAGGTAAGAAATAAAAAAGAAGTACATCCGAAATTAGCAGAGGAAGCATTAAGGGTCGTTAATGAATCTCCACTCTGGAAACCTGCAACCTTTTTTGGAGGAAAAATTACATGGTGGGTTAAGGCTCCGATAACATTTGAAGTAACAAAGCCATAAAATTATTTTTGTACTCTAATTCCTGCCGCTTCATCCAAAAACCAAAACAGTTCTCCATATATTGGTTTTATAACTTGCGCCGGATATAGATCAGGGTTATAATTATCTGAAAAAATGTGCGCTACTGCATCAGCTTTATCCTGCCCACTAACTAAAAATGCAATGCGTTTTGAAAGATTTACAACCGGGGCAGTTAAAGTAATTCGCTGCATATTGATTTCTTTTACAAACACCGATCGCACCCAGTGATCTTTTTCGTGAACCACTTCTTCACCGGGAAATAAGGATAGTGTATGGGCATTATCGCCGAGACCGAGAAGGACAAGGTCAAAAGTCGTGAAACGTGAAACGTGAGACGTGAGATTGCTTGCAGCTTCCGGAAAATATTCTCTTAAAATAGTCTCATACTCCTTTGCTGATTCTTCCGGATCAATATCTGTTCTCATAATATGGATCTGTGATTTTGGAACCGGTACATGATCAAGCAATGTGTCAAAAGCCATTTTTGCATTGTTGCGATCGTCGGTGAACGGAACGTATCGTTCATCACCCCAGAATATATGCAGCTTTTGCCAGTCAATTCTATTTTTGAACTGATCGGATGCCAATAACAAATGTAATTTCCTGGGGGTGCTGCCGCCGGATAAAGCAATGGTAAAACGATCCTGCAATTGTAATGTCTTATGAATGAAATCAACCATCCATTCAGCTGCATTCTGACTTAATGCTTCAATATTTTTTGAGATTATGACAGACATGTTTTTATGCGACGAAAGCAAAAGTTACGAAGTTTACGTCCTGTTGCTCACTTTGCGCCGTGGCGTGAAATTTTTTTTGAACCACTAAGGCGCTAAGGCACCAAGTATCACAAAGTCTTCGTGATACCTTGCGACTCTGTGCCTTTGTGGCTAAAAAATTAAATAGCAATTCCAGACGTTGAAGAGTGCGACGCAACCGAAGATCAATCGGAGTTACTAAAGCTGGCAACATAAAAATTTTACTCCTTCTCTTTCGTTGGCAGCGTTACCCAATGATGTCCATACTTTGCCACGAGTGCTTCCGCATCTTCGGGTCCCCAACTGCCAGGAGCATAATTTGGAAAATCGACCGGTTTGCGATGCTGCCATGCGTCCATGATGGGAGTGATGACACGCCATGCCGCTTCTACCTGGTCAGCCCGCATAAATAAGGTTGGGTCACCTTCCATGATATCCTCGAGCAGGGTTTCATACGCCTCGGGTTCTTCCTCGTGGTAAGCTTCCGCATAACTGAACACCATGTCAACGGGACTCAATATCATGCTCGGGCCGGGACGTTTTGCCTGGAAGCGAAGACGGATATCCATATCAGGCTGAATACTGATGGTAAGACGATTGGCCCTCCACGTATCGGAAGCCTCTTCAGGAAATGCGTAATCCGGCGCCGGTTTGAATTGAACGGTGATCAGCGTTGTCTTCTCATGCAGATATTTCCCAGTACGCACATAAAACGGAACATTCTGCCAGCGCCAGTGATCCACGAAAAATTTTACGGCAGCAAAAGTTTCTACGGGTGAATTTTTGTCAACATTTTTTTCCTGGCGATAACCCACCACCTTTTCCGATCTCATCCAGCCCCCGGAATATTGTCCACGCACCGCATGCGCATGAACGTCTTCTGTTGTAAACTTCCTGATGGCGTTCAATACATCCACTTTTTTATTTCTTATTTCGTTGGCATCAAAGGAAACAGGTGCCTCCATGGCGATCATACACAACAACTGCAGGATATGATTTTGTACCATATCTCTTAATGCACCCGCCTGTTCGTAATAATCACCGCGGTCTTCTACACCAACTGTTTCCGCGGCCGTGATCTGAACATGATCAATATAGTTGCTGTTCCAGATCGGCTCAAATAAAGCATTAGCAAATCGCAACGCGAGAATATTTTGTACCGTTTCTTTGCCGAGATAATGATCGATGCGGTAGATCTGGTCCTCTTCAAACATACCGCCTAATAATTTATTCAGCTCCTGTGCACTTTCAAGATCATGGCCGAATGGTTTTTCAAAAACAATTCTTGTATGTTTAGGATCGGAGCAAAGCTTCTGACCTGATAGTTTCTTCGCAATATCCGGAGCCAGTTGCGGCGCAACGGCCATGTAATAAATTATCCTGGGATGTTCCTTCCAACCGCTGCTTGTTTCGCTGATCCATTTTCCTATTTTTTCAAACGCAGCATCGTCTTTTATATCAAGAGCCAGGTAAAAAACTTTTTCAGAAAATTTCTTCCAGTCTCCATCGCCATCGTTGCGCCGGGAAAATTCTTTTATTCCGTGCAGCAAATGTTCACGATATTTCTCATCGCCTCCGTAATCTGTACGACCAATCCCCGCTACCGCAAATTCTCCGGGCAAATAATCATCAATAAAAAGATTGAACAAGGCCGGCATCAGTTTGCGACTTGTCAAATCGCCGCTGCCACCGAAGATGATCATAATGGTAGGGGGAAGTTTTTTCTGAGCTTTCATATTTCTCACCCTCGTTCTCCCGATTCATCGGGAGAGGCCGGGCTTTTGTTTTTTATTTTAACTAAAGTAATTAAGCATTTCAACTTCTACTTAATAGTCATTTTTATTGTGTTTTCACAAAGCCCCCTTTAGGGGGTTTGGGGGTTCACGGTTTGTGCTCCACCTCTTCTTTCTTGTGTTCAGGTAAAGGCTGCCATTCATTGTGAAACATTCCTGCTTTATCAATTCGCTGATACATGTGAGCGCCAAAAAAATCACGTTGTGCCTGTATCAGGTTTGTCGGTAACTGGCTACTGCAATAAGCATCAAAATATGCTAATGCGGAGCTGAAACCAGGAATTGGAATTTTCGATGCCGTCGCCTGTTTGATGATCATTCTCAATTTCTTTTCCCTATTCCTGATCATCCTGGCGATCCTTTTATCCAATAGCAGATTTGGCAATTGATGATTTTTCTTATACACTTTGTAAAAATCATTCAGCAATGCTGACCGAATGATGCAACCTCCTCTCCAGATCTTTACCACATCAGGCAGTGGAACATCCATATCCAACTCCGATGATGCATTGTGCAACAGGGCAAATCCCTGGGTATAGCATATAATAGTGGCAAAGTATAAAGCATCATGCAATTGATGAATGAATTTTTCTTTATCAAGATTAGCTCTCTTAGTATTGTTTTTATATAATTCTGAGGCCGCGATCCTTTCATCTTTATAAGCAGAAATTTCACGTGCCGTTACAGCGGCATCGATCGTTGGTATTGGCACCGCAAGATCCATCGAGTTCTGTGAGGTCCATTTTCCTGTTCCTTTTGCGCCCGCTTTATCAAGGATGACATCAACAATTGCCTGGCCCGTGTCTGGATCCTTGTGAGTGAAAATATCGGCAGTAATTTCCAGGAGAAAAGATTGCATATCACCTTCATTCCATTTTTTAAATACTTCATGCAACTCATCATTATTCAACCCGGCTCCTCTTTTTAAAATGTCATACACTTCACTGATCAATTGCATAATGGCGTATTCAATTCCGTTGTGCACCATCTTTACATAATGACCCGCCGCCCATTTACCCATATAAGCCACGCAGGGCTGGCCGTCAACTTTCGCAGACACTGCTTCCAATATTGGTTTCACCTGCTTCCACGCTATTTCATCGCCACCAGGCATAATGCTGGGGCCGGTTCTTGCTCCCATTTCTCCACCTGAAATCCCAACGCCCATGAAATGGATCTCTTTTTCCTGCAAAAATTTTATTCTGACCAATGTGTCCGTAAAGTGAGAATTTCCTCCATCAATGACTATATCATTTTTTTCCAGCAAGGGAACTAAATGACCGATCACGTCATCAACCGGCTTTCCCGCAGGTACCAGCATCATGATCTTTCTCGGTTTTTTCAACTGATGTACCATTGACGCCAATTCATAAACACCTTTTACGATCGTACCAGGATTTGCAGAGGCTTCAAATTCCTCAGCCTTTGCACGATTGATATCAAAGCCGATCACTGCAAAATGATTGTCGGCCATATTTAATAAAAGATTACAACCCATGGTTCCTAAACCAACCATTCCAAATTCGTATTGCGTATCCATTGAAAGAAATTGTACTGTAATTTATTTAAAACATTTGGAACAAGCGACGGGAGTAATTCAGTAACACAATTTCATGGTTCGGTAAAGAAGTTCGGAAACAAAGTCTTTGACAGCGTAAATTTATACGGAGTACAATTGAAAAGTTTATATCCCTACATAGTTTTCTCATGTGAACGGTCAATTATGACCACGCAGGCGGTTTTCTAATCAGCCTGCTTTTTATTGCTGCCACTGCCAAACCTTCATCACCTGAAACTTTAAACAACAAAAGGGCCGTCTCGCCTAAGGCGGGACGGCCCGTTTTGTTTCGGAAAGCAAAACGTCATTTAGTAGGGGCTTTCTTAAATTTTTCTGTTTGTTCAAGATTGCCCAATGCATTTGATTTTACAGTATACCAATTCTTTTCATCCTCCATAGTGACATAGTATGCAAGATCGGATTCAGTATATATCTCAGTTACACCATACACTGAACGGCCGGGGTATTTCTGTTTTAGCCTGGACACAATGATGGGAGGTAACTCACTTTCAAAATAATAACGCGTAGTTCCTGTAATATTTCCATCGCTGTCGTACCTGACTAACGTTTTAATTTCACCCTGCTTAAAGTCTACTTCGTAAAAGTGCTCATATTCATGCCATACTACATCCTTTGGCTGTTTAAATGTTTCCGCAAAAGCCCTTAAAACTTTTTGATTTACTTCAGGTGGTGCAGTGGCAAATAATGTTGCAGATGCAAGCATCGTTGTTAGAATAAAAATTATTTTTTTCATTGCTATACTTTTAAAGTGAAGAATCAATAACCACAACTAATTTATTTTCTTCTGCCTGCTGTAACAAGCGAAACTCTATCACTGGCACCCCATTCCGGGAAAACAAAATGATAAAGGATAGCCAATTATTGCTGAAGCCTGTTAAACGGAAACTCAAAAAGAAAAAAAACAGTTTAAGCCACACCAGTATTTTCGAAAAAACCCACCTGGCAATTTCCAATATTCAGAAAGGAATGGATAAGCGGTAAATGAGAGCGCTAAAATAGTGATCACTGATTACTCTGATTGTTTAAGCAGCGTGGCATATCCCTTAGCATCAATATTTTATCTCGCTATTTGCTGAAAAACCTTTTCATCGATTTTTACGGGGTACTTTTTCTTTAATTCGGCAACCCATTTTTTTTCCAGCTCGACCTGGTAGTCACTGATCACAAGCCCTTTTGCCTCTGAATAATTGCGGGGCATATTGGTGGGATAAGTTTTTAATATATAGGCAAAGGAGACACTGCCATCTGTTTTATTTTTGACCGGTGTAGTTATCATTCCTGCCTGCGTCGATGTAGTAGCTGCATTTGGAATTTGCTCCAGCTCATAACGGGATGAATCCGCAACCACTTTTTCGGCCAGTGCATCAGAAGCTGTTTTCCATGCTGAAGGATTTTTCTTTACCTGGCCATATAAGGCTTTTTCACTGCCTTCATCACTGCAAAAAAATACGATCGCGTCGGCGCTTTTCTTCCAGTTGTAGCGGGTTTTGTTTTGAGCATAATACGCTTCCAATGCAGTCGAATCATTCTGAGCTTTTCCCCAGATCTCTCTTTGCATGATCTCAAAAAATAAATTACCGTCTTTAAATTCTTCCATCTGTGTGCGGAAATCGGGATTGAAATCTTCAAGATGAGAACGATAATATTGTTCGGACTGGTGATGTATAAATTCGTCCATTACCTGCTGATAAGGTTTAGCCCCGGTACCATCAGGCCTGTACCGCCACGTCTGCGCATAAGTTATGTAATCCTCTGCGGTGTATGTTTCGTCGCCAATGGAAAATAATGGGGTGTGTTTTGTGATGGTAATGGGTGCAGTGAGACGTTTGTTATCCAGTAAGCTATCCGATAGTATCATTAATTCCCTGTCAGAGTAAGAATATTTTTTTATTGGAATTTGTTTCAGTGCTTTTTGAATAACGTAGTTTTTTGCGGCCTGCATTCGATCGCTTGTATTCAGTTTTGATCTGAGCTCGTCCATGTTGGCTTTATTTTTTGCATCAGTGACCACCGGCACAGAGCCAATTCTTTTCACAATATGATATCCATGAGAGGTAAGAAATGGTTTACTTACCTGCCCGCTTTTCAACCCAAAAACTATTTTTTCGAACTGGGGATCGTATTGACCTACGCCAAAATCAGGTATCATTCCCTTTGATGCTGCAGAGACATAGTCATTACTGAATTGCGAGGCCAGCTTTGCCATATCATCTCCCTTCATCAATCTCTGGTATAGTGAGTCAGCAAGTTTGGCGGTCTTTTTCTTGTAAGCATCATTAGCACCGGGAGGAAATGCCAATAATATTTGTGCCGCTTTTATTTTGCCGAGGGCTTTTCGTTCACCAAGGTTTTTGAAAATGTGATACCCGATCTTTGATTTATACGGCGCAGAAAATTTGCCGGGTGGTGTAGTGTAGAGGATATTTTCAAACTCGTAAGGTAGCGTAAAGACAGTGATGAATCCAATATCGCCATTGTTTGTTTTAGCAGCCGGGTCAGAAGAATATTGTTGCGCCAGCTTGAAAAAATCCTCTCCTTTTTTTAATTTTTCATATACTTCGTTTATCATTTTTCCTGCGGCTGCAGTATCGATGGAGCCTACCTTATTAACAAAGCTGATAAAAATATGCCCTGTATGAATATCTTTTTGGCTGCGACGAAATGCTTCTTTTAAAAGTTTATCTGACAGCTCGGGGTCATTCAGATAATTTTCTATGATCTGTGAACGGAGATTTTCAATATCTGTTTTTATTTGCGGTAATGTATCGTAACGCCTGTCATATGCTTCCCGGATCTTAAGGCGTGAAGTGATGTAGAGATCAAGATAATCTCTCATCGCCTGGGTCTTGTTTGCAGTACTAGCCGTGTTGTTTTTATTGAAGGCGCGTAAAAAATCCTTTGCATCTGCAGAATAGTCTCCGTAAGTAAATAAGGTTTGAGAGGAAGCCACTGCCATAATGAAACAGGCAATGAGGAGAAGTGGCCAGTTTTTGCTCATAGTTTGAATTTTATCAGGAATTATTGGCGTTTTATTTTTTGTTGAAGCACTTCATCGATCTGATCAAAGCTCAACTTCTTGGCAACAATTCGCTTGTCTTTGTCTAACAAATATAATGTAGGAAAACTCAGCACATCGTACAGCTGGGAATAACCGGGAATGCCGGCATCCACTCTCGCTTTCTCAGCCGCTTTTGAATAGTACACATTGGCCCAGTCACCAATGTGATGCTGACGAATAAAATTCAGCCAGTCATTTTTTGTACCATCCGTTTCTTTGGCCATTGCAAAGATCCTTACACCTTCTGCTTTCCATTTTCGTTCATACAGAGAGTCGACTTTTGGTACGATCTCTTTGCAATGACCGCAAGTCGGGTCCCAGATCACAACAATAGTATACGGAGAATTCAAACCATAGAGCGTGATATTCTTTCCCGATGTGTCGGGCAACTCAATATCGGCCGCGGGGTTGCCCAGTATATTCGACATTAAACTATACGCCCTGTCCTGTATTGTCTTTACGCCTTTGTCAGTAAGCCATGGATAGGTCTTTTGAGAAAAATATCTTTCATACAAATGGACAAACACCGCGTCTTCCCACATGTACTTCATATTCAGATATCGGTTCACGAATTTCGTCAACAGGAATCGCTGGTTATCTTCATTAATACTCGCATACCCCAGCATCCAGTCTATCTCTTTGTTTACTGAATCAGGGTTAGGATAAACCACCTGGTCAAAATATTTATCAAGTTTACCCTCAAAGATCGGAGTCCGTACAAGCCGTTCGTCATAAAAATTGATCCCGTCCCAGTAATGAGATTTATAGTACTGCCAGGCGTACGTGGAATCATATTTACCTCCCGGTTGTTGTGATGCCGGCGGAATTTCCGGCTCCCGCAACATTTTTAAAAGAAAGGTCAGCGTAGCATCCGGATGTTGCTTTATTATGTCACTCCTGTGTTCTCTTATTTGCTTATTGGTTTTTACAATAAAATCCATTAACGCACTTGAATCTTGCTTAGTTTTCGCAGACGGCAGAGCCCGCTGTGCACTGTCAACTTTCCTTCCATTCACTGCCATGTATTGCTGGTAGCCGATAAAAAGATCATTATCGGGTGAATTGGTAAAACTGACATGCTGAAGATTTGTGGTATCGGCCTTTATAGAAAAATATTGGTCCTTGCCCAGTAAAAATTCAAAAAATCCCTGCTTGTTGGGATAGCCGATCAAATAGACTCCCCCCGGTAAGGCTTTTGAACCTCTGAATACGGTTTCACTGTTATCATTCACTAAGGCCGAATCAATAACCGGTAATTGTTTACCCTCATAATGTCCCAGATAGATATACTGATTTTTGAAGGGTTTAAAGACGACCCGGATCTCATACCCTGGCTTTTGAGCAATGGAACAAATGGAAATGAATAAAGCAGATAACAGTACAACTCGTTTCATGAGGCTTGAATAAGCGACAAAGATATTTAAGATATTCAAAGGCTCTTAATAAACGTCTGAGGTTTAAGGTTATTTTATAGGGCAACGGGTTTTATAGGTTCCAAAGGTTCAATAGGTTCCAGAGGATGGTCGAACCGCATCAAAGATGTTATAAGTCAAAAAATCGTTGCAATCAACTCGTAAAACTTTGCAACGTTTGAACTTCTGAAACTTTTAGCTTTGCGCCGTGAGAAAAAGAAAAAATATAATATTAGAAAGGGTGATGGTCAACGACTATGCCGCAGAAGGAAAATCTCTCGCGAAAGTGGACGGAAAGGTGGTCTTTATTGAAAGCACGGTTCCCGGTGATGTAGTTGATGTAAAGCTTTTCAAGAACAAAAAGGATTGGGCGGAGGGTTATCCTATCAAGTTTCACGAATATTCAAAAGAACGGGTAGAACCATTCTGCTCTCATTTTGGCGTTTGCGGAGGATGTCAGTGGCAAATGCTGCCGTATAGATAAACAACTGGAGTACAAGCAAAGACAGGTTGAAGATAATTTAAAACGCATTGGAAAAGTAGAGCTGCCGCCATTAATGCCTATTGTTGGAGCTGACGAGGATAAGTTTTACAGGAATAAACTTGAATATACTTTTAGCAATAGGGAATTCATACCGGCCCCCTTCTATTCCCCCAAAGGGGGAAAGCCCAACACACAGCCCTTGCTTAATCAAAATACATTCGATATACCTGGCCCTCAACCAAGCGAGGTTTCATTGATCACTCCCCCTTCGGGGGAGCCGGAGGGGGCTGTCGGTTTTCATGCCAAAGGAATTTTTGATAAGGTCATTGACATTAAGACCTGTTATTTACAGGGTGAGCCTACCAATGCCATTCGTCTTGCAGTAAAAGAATTTGCGAGATCGAACGGTTATTCTTTTTATGATATAAAAAATCACCAGGGTCTTTTGCGGACCATGCAATTGAGGATATGTACCACTGGCGAAGTGATGGTAAATATAGTTTTTGGCTATGATGAGCAGGAAAAAATAAAACGCCTGCTGGATTTTGTTTTAGAGAAATTTCCGGGCATCACAACCTTGTTATATACCATCAATCTAAAATGGAATGATAGTTTAAATGATCTTGTTCCGGTAGCTTATCATGGAAAGGGTCATGTGATCGAAAAGTTAGAGGACTTTGAATTCAAAATTGGTCCGACCTCTTTTTTTCAAACCAATACAAGACAGGGTGAGCAATTGTATAAAATGGCAAGAGAATTTGCAGAGTTAACAGGAAACGAAATAGTCTATGATCTTTATTGCGGAACCGGAAGCATTGGGATCTTCTTAAGCAGGAAAGCAAAAAAAATTATTGGTGTTGAAATGATCGAAGCTGCAGTGAAGGATGCAAAAGAAAATGCGGCGTTGAACAATCTGTCGCTATCCACTGAATTTTACTCTGGTGACGTAATTGACATCTGTATTGATGAATTTTTTGCGCAACATGGCAAACCCGATGTGATCATTACCGATCCTCCGCGGGCAGGCATGCATGAAAAGCTGGTAAAAAAGATCCTTGATATTACAGCACCGATAGTTGTATACGTAAGCTGCAACCCTGCCACACAGGCGAGAGATCTGCGTCTGCTTGACGAAAAATATGCAGTAACAAAAATTCAACCGGTGGATATGTTCCCTCATACGCATCATATCGAGAACGTGGTACAGCTGAAATTGAAATGATACAACGAGTCATGCCACGGTTTAACAATTCTTTGCCCGTGTTTGTATCTTATAACCGTGGCATGACTTGCTCTCATCAAAATGATGAATGAATTAAAAAACAACTCCAAACCTCAATCCAATGAAACCCGAGTTACCTGGAGCCGGTCCTCCACTCTCATAAACAAAATTTCGTTTGCCCATAGCCAGAGAAGTTGTAAACAATATTTTCTTTGAAACGATTGCTCGGTAATTACATGAGAGAGAATAATAGATGCCTGCCTTTAACCCGGTGCGTTTAGAGTTATAAATGCCATGCCCAATCTGCCCCCCAAAACTCCATTTCTCACGATAACCGAGCATTTGTAAAGCGTCTGCAAACACCGCCCCATAACCATAAAAATCAGATTCATAAGGCTCCTGGTGATTAGCTCCATACAGGATTCCTGCACCGATCTTTAATTTTTTTATTACGGAGAGCCTGTAAATAAATTGTCCTCCAAATGCCGGGTAATCATCCGCCAATATGAAAGCACTCACTTCGGTCTCATTCTTACCAATTTTTGGATTTGGTCTTTTTTGCGAGAAAGCAGTACCGGTAAATAGCAGACAAAATATTAGGATCCAGAATTTTTGCATTTTTAATAAACTTTAAAACAATAAGTAAAAAAAGAAACTTCATCGCTAACATTTCCAAAGGCATCCATCCAATAATCAAGATGTTGATCTCCATTGCCGGGTCTTAAAAAATATTTATAAAGAGCGCAATCCTCGTCCTTAGCACTTTGTTGTCTGAGCGCAACTGCGTAAATACCCCTCGCGAGAGCTTTAATCGATAATTTTATCTTGAAACTATCGATGAGATTTCCATCCCACTGGATAGTTCTAAAACCTTTGAGAATACCTTCTGAAAATTGTACGGTATCTTTTATTACTTTGCCAATTTGAGCAGTTAGTTCAAAGCTATCGACAGCTGCTTGATATGTTGGATAAATCATTACTACGCCAAGAGGGCCTTCTACAATTGATGCTGTATTGGTAACAGTCGTATTACTTGCCGCATCAACAAATGTTTTTGGTATTGAAGCCTCTAATGTGATTATATCCCCCAAACGTATACTGTCCGAGATAGGATTATACTTACAAAAAGACGTTTCGTTAATGTATTCGTATCCTTCCTTCGGACATCCAGAATACTTTTTTACGCAGGAATAAAACAATACAGCAAGAAGGCAGCAGGCAAGTTGAATTCTCATGGAATAAAATAAAATGCGCTTCAAGTTATAAAAATTTTAAAGAACCCAAACTCTTCCGACAATAACATCATAACTATTAACTTTACCGCATGAGCGACTTTAGATATTACAGGCCAAGTAATTTTCCCCCCGTTGTTAAAAATCTTATTATCATCAATGTACTGGTTTTTATAGGACAGCTGACGATCGATCATCTCACAGAAAGATTAATGCTCTATCCTATCATGCCGGCTGGTTTGCGGAGCTGGTTAACGGAGCAGAATGCGCTGGATGATTACCAGAAATTTCAACCCTACCAGATATTTACCCACCTGTTCTCTCATTCACCAACGATGTTTGCCCACATCCTGTTCAATATGTTTGCCCTTTGGATGTTTGGAAGAATACTGGAAAATGTGTGGGGCCCAAAACGTTTTTTATTTTTTTACCTGGCCAGTGGCATAGGAGCGGCGGCACTGCATTTAGCTATGCAGTATTACAGGTGCGAACAGGTATGGCAGAGCATAGCGGCAGGCAATCCCGTTCCTCCTGCAAAAATTTTTGGGGCCATAGCCCCCGCCCTGGGCGCTTCAGGTGCCATCATGGGTCTGTTCGCGGCCTTTGCCTTTTTATTCCCAAATACGGAATTGATCTTTTTATTTATTCCCTTTCCGATAAAAGCAAAATGGATGGTTCTGATCATGGTGGGACTTGATCTTTTTGGAGGTTTCTCAAGCAGTGACAACGTGGCTCATTTCGCGCACCTCGGGGGCGCTATTACTGGCTTTATTATTGTATTTATTTGGAACAAAACCAATCGCAAAACGTTATATTAGTTATTGGTTGCTGGTCACTGGTTGTTCGTTGCCTGTTATCGGTTAGTCAAACTAAATTCTGAGTAAGAGAAAATGATTCTGCGGGTACGATCAGGAACAAGAAACTAGCAACAAGAAACCTGAAACAAGCATGAGTTATTACGAAAAAGAATACAAACGCCGTTTATCTCTTGGCCAGGACGGCAACGCTTTAGTGATGTTGATCGCAATTAACCTGGTCATTTTCGTTTTGTTTTCTTTTGTTAAGGTCATCTATTATTTCAGCTATGATCAGCCTGCCGCCGATGCAAATTTTGGCAGCGATATTTATAACAATCTCGCTTTACCTGCCAGCCTTCATGAACTTGTAAAAAAGCCCTGGACATTGATCACCCACATGTTTTACCACTACAGCGTGTGGCATATCATCAGTAACATGCTCTGGCTTTGGGCATTTGGATACATTTTCCAGGATCTGACCGGCAGCAGAAAAATTATTCCCGTTTATATCTACGGAGCTTTGGCCGGCGCCATTGCTTTCATAGCGGCATTCCATGTAATTCCCACTTTGAAGGACCATATTGATAATGCCAATGCGGTAGGAGCATCCGCCGGTATCATGGCAATAGCAATTGCAACGACGACCATCGCTCCGGGTTATAGAATTTTCCCCATGCTCAATGGCGGCATTCCCCTCTGGGTACTGACCATGATATTTTTGATCATTGATCTTGCTACCATACCGGGCGCCAATTCGGGCGGTCATATTGCACATCTTGCCGGGGCCTTGGCAGGTTACCTGTTTATTTATACACTACGCAAAGGCTTTGACGGAAGTGAATGGATGAACAATTTTTACGATTGGTTCAATAACCTCTTTAATCCATCCAAACCGGCAAGAGGGAAAAAAATAAAAAAGGAACTATTTTATAAATCCAAAACGCAGCCCTTCACAAAAACACCTAATCTTACTCAGCAAAAAGTTGATGAAATACTTGATAAGATCAACCAGAAGGGCTACAGCCACTTGACAGAAGAAGAAAAAGAGCTATTGAAAAGGGCCAGCAAGGAGGATCTGTGATTTTCGTGAGACGTCAAACGTCAGACGTGAAACGTGAGACGCAAATGTTCAATTCTCAATGCTCAATTTTCAATGCTCATTTAAAAACGAGCAAAGAAGACCTGTAAATAACGTGAATCGTCAATTGCCAAGACAGTACATCTCAAGTTTCACGTCTCTCCGAGGACTCCTTCGGACACGTTTCCGATCCACCGTTGTTGTTTTGCAAAACTTATAGCTACAACTTCATCAATCAAATATGTTCCGGTACTTTTGCTCAAATCGTTTCATTGAGCATCACTATTTCTACCCGGGATCTTGTAAAACGCTATCACAGTCGTACAGTAGTGAACCACGTGTCCATTGAAGTGAACCAGGGAGAAATCGTTGGTTTGCTCGGTCCCAATGGAGCGGGAAAGACCACCACATTTTACCAGGTAGTGGGATTAATAAAACCGGATGAAGGTGATGTTTTTTTGAATGAGCAAAACATTACCGGCCTGCCGATGTATAAACGGGCCAGGATGGGCATAGGTTATTTACCGCAGGAGGCTTCGGTTTTTAGAAAGTTAAGCGTGGAAAACAATATCGCTGCCGTACTTGAAATGTCAGACCTTAGTAAAGCAGAGCAAAAAGAAAAAATAGAAACCCTGCTGGATGAGTTCCGTCTTCATCATGTACGGAAAAACAATGGGGATCTTCTAAGCGGGGGTGAAAGAAGAAGAACGGAAATTGCAAGAGCCCTGGCGGTTGATCCTAAGTTCATATTGCTGGATGAGCCTTTCGCAGGCATCGATCCCATTGCCGTTGAAGATATTCAATCCATCGTCGCTAAACTGAAATACAAAAACATCGGCATTCTTATTACCGATCATAACGTAACGGAAACGCTGTCTATCTGTGACAGGGCTTATTTATTGATCGAGGGAAAGATCTTTAAACAGGGAACTGCAGAAGAATTGGCTGACGACGAACAGGTAAGAAAACTTTACCTGGGAAGGAATTTTGAATTGAAGCGAAAGGACTGGTTGCACGAAGAAGCCAAAAGTGAAGCGGGGATCAATCTCGAAAATATTATTGCTTCGGTGGAGAATGCCCTTGCATGGAATGAAAAAATAATCGCGGCAAATGCCCAAAGCGAAAGAAGTTTTGGGCACCAATATGTTTCTACCGGTTCTACTATTGCAGATCTCGGATTGGATGATTATTCAAAATTCCTTTTTGAACTCAAGCAGTCTTTGATCCAGTATGGAAAACAAAACAAAAATGCGGAAATACTTACCCGTGCTAACAAATTTTTGACTGACAACGGAGATATTAATACGGACTTAAATACTATTTTGCTTTTTCTTAGAAAAGCGAACAACAATAACCTGAAAATTAATTTATACATTTTTTAAATTTCCTATTTCTTCAATAGGTTATCAGCAAAAAACTCCCGGCATTTTTTACAATATTTAAGCAAAGACGATATTTTGCTTTGCAGCAGAATTAATCCGGTAAGCCACATCGCAACAGTTTTACAGGCGGTGGTCGGCACATGGCTTTTGTCGGTAACTTTAATGTCCTGCAAATTTATGTTTATGAAAAAATCTCCATTGCCATTGGCTCTTGCCTTAATTATAACCTTACAACTTACTGCCCAAAACAATCCATTATGGCTGCGATATCCTGCCATTTCACCCGATGGAAAAACGATAGTCTTTAGCTACAAAGGTGACCTGTATAAGGTGGCTGGCAGCGGTGGTGAAGCCGTGCCACTTACTATCCATGAGGCATATGATTACATGCCCGTTTTTAGTCGCGATGGTAAATGGCTTGCCTTCGCCAGTGACCGCTATGGAAATTTTGATGTGTATGTAATGCCGGCCGGTGGTGGTGAAGCAAAACGACTCACTTATCATTCCGCTACCGACCTGCCTTATGATTTTACACCTGACGGGAAGTACGTGCTTTTTGGAACCACTCGCAATGACATTTACACCAGCGCAAGATTTCCCCAAAGAAATTTGTTTCAAAAATTGTACAAAGTGCCTGTTGAAGGAGGCCGTTCTGTGATGTTCTTGTCGGCCGGTTCTGAGTTTGCACACTTTAACAGCAAAGGCGACAAGATCATCTTCCAGGACCGCAAGGGTTATGAAGACGCATATCGAAAACATCATACTTCTTCAGTAACAAGAGACATTTGGGTGTATGACACAAAGAAAGATGAATACATACAGGTTTCATCATACGAAGGTGAAGACCGGGAACCCGTATGGGGCAGTGATGATAACACATTTTATTATTTAAGCGAAAGAGATGGCGGCGCTCAAAATATTTATAAAGGAACGATCGGCGGACAAAGCAGCGTGACAGAGCTTACCAAATTCAAAGATAACCCTGTTCGTTTTCTAAGCCGCGCCAGTGATGGAACATTTTGCTTTACAAACAACGGGGAGATATATACCATGAAAGAAAATGGTTCTCCCGAAAAAGTAAATATCATCATTAACACAGACAGCAGAACCAACGATGAAAAAATCCTTCCGGTAAACACAGGCATCACGCAAACCGCACTTTCTCCCAATGGAAAAGAAATTGCTTTCGTAGTAAGGGGAGAAGTTTTTGTTACCTCTGTTGAGGGTGGTCTTACCAAACGGATCACCAATACGCCGCAGCAGGAAAGATCGGTCGAGTTCAGTCCTGATGGCCGCTCTCTTTATTACGCATCCGAACGCGGCAGCAGTTGGGATATTTATCGTGCATATATTGAACGAAAAGAGGAACCTTACTTCTATGCCTCAACTGTTGTAAAAGAAGAGCCATTGATAGCAACGGATGATGATGAATTTCAGCCGGAGGTTTCTCCCGATGGAAAAGAGATCGCTTATCTCGATGAGAGAAATATTTTGAAAGTATATAACATCGCTTCAAAGAAAAGCCACATCATTGTTCCAAAAGGAACCAATTTTTCCTATTCAGATGGTGATCAATATTACACCTGGTCGCCGGATGGAAAATGGCTTGCATTTAATTCCAATGAAGGCCGATGGGGTTCCAGTGAAGTGGCCGTAATGAAAGCCGATGGCTCGGGTGAAAGAATGAATCTTACGCAAAGTGGATTTTTTGATGGTAGCGCTAAATGGGCATTTGGTGGTAAAGCCCTGCTGTGGACAACAGACCGTGACGGGAAAAAACCGCTGGCCTTCCAGGGTGCAAGAGAAGTAGATATCTATGCCATGTTCTTTGACCAGGATGCTTTTGATCGTTTCAAACTGACTAAAGATGAATTTGCATTGGTGAAGGAAAAAGAAGATAAAGACAAAGAAGATGCAAAGAAAGACACCAGCTTAAAGATCAGTCCGCCGAATAAAAACTGGGAACCTTTGTTTACAGGAATTGAAACCCGTAAGATCCGCCTCACGATCAATTCCGGGAACATTTCCGATTATATTTTAAACAATGATGGAGACAAGCTATTCTTCGCTGCAAGAATGGAAAAAGGTTATGATCTGTGGATGACAAATCCAAGAACAAAAGAAACAAAGCTCGTTGCCAAATTAGATGGCGGACCAGCAGGTATGAATATTTCAAAAGATGGAAAGAGTTTGTTTGTGGTGAGTGATGGGAAAATTGTAAAAGTGGATGCCGAAAGCGGAAAAATAAATCCTGTAACAGTGAATGGGGAAATGGTTTTACAGGCTGCTGCTGAAAGAGCATATATATTCGATCATGCATGGAGGCAGGTGAAAAAGAAATTCTTTGATCCAAAATTGCAGGGAGTGGATTGGGATAAGTATCACGAAACTTACGCAAGATTTCTTCCACACATCAATAATAATTACGACTTCCAGGAGCTGCTGAGTGAATTTTTAGGTGAGTTGAATGCATCTCATACGGGAGGTCGTTATGCAAGACCACAGGAAAACACAGATGCTACTGCCAGCCTTGGTTTGTTGTATGATGAAATGTATGATGGCAATGGAGTTAAAGTGATGGAAGTACTGGAAGGTGGACCGTTTACCAATGCAAAAACAAAGATCAAAAAAGGAGTGCTCATCGAAAAAATAGACGATGAAGCCATAACTGAAAATATGGATTGGTCAAGGCTACTGAATCGCAAGGCAGGAAAAAATGTTTTGCTGAGCTTATATGACCCTGAAACAAAAACAAGATGGGACGAAACAGCCAAACCGATCACACAGAATGAGGAGCAGCGTTTGATGTACGATCGTTGGGTGAGAAATAACAGGAAGAAAGTGGATGAAATGTCAGGAGGTAAAATTGGTTATGTTCATATACAGGGAATGAATGATGGAAGTTATCGCACCGTGTATGAAGATGTACTTGGAAAAGCTGCCGGCAAGGATGCATTGATCGTTGACACGCGTTTCAATGGCGGAGGATGGCTGCATGATGATCTTGTAACTTTTTTGAATGGCAAAAATTATTTGAACTTTTCACCGCAGGGTGTAACACCGACATCGGGAGAGCCACGAAATAAATGGGTGGGTCCCTCAACGGTAATAATGAGTGAAAGCAATTATTCAGATGCATTTATTTTTCCTTACGCTTATCATAGTTTAGGAATTGGAAAATTGATCGGCATGCCTGTGCCGGGAACGGGAACTGCGGTTTGGTGGGAAACACAGATCGATCCTACGCTGGTATTTGGTATTCCCATGATCGCCACCATTGGCAAAGAAGGCAGGCCAACAGAAAATATGCAGCTGGAGCCTGATATTAAAGTTCCCAATGATTATAAATCTGTATTGAGTGGCAAAGACCCTCAGCTGGAGAGGGCCGTAAAAGAAATGCAGGACGCGATAAAAAACAAAAAGAGCTTCTAAGAACTTTCCCAGAGGCTGTCTCGTAACTGTTATTGTGCTACTAAGGCACCAACCTGCCTGCCGGTAGGCAGGGACGCAAAGAAAATAGAACTTAAGGTTAAAACTTTGTGTCTTTGAGTCTTTGTGACCCATCTAAAGTGGCCTTTTGAGTCAGCCTTTTTTTAAAAAAAAACCCTTGACTTTTCCTTAGGAGTTTTTCTGAAATAAATTAACCGGAAAAACGTTTTACAGGTGAACTGTTACCCTGCATGCACTATCAAAAAAACTGTCTTCGCTTAGCCTTTTTTTCATTTTTACTTTTACCCTTTCACTTTTTGCAGGCGCAAATGGTAACCGGCATATGGCATGGTAAAATAGATAAACAAAAAGTGGAAGTGAAAATGGTTCAAAATGGCGATAGCCTGGCGGGAACTGCCTATTATTTTGAATCTCCAACACGGTACCGCCGTTATAGCATAAAAGGATACCTGGATGAAACCGACAATAGTGTTGTGTGGTGGGACGATCAATTGCTGGAAGACAAGACAAAAGGATTGAATCTTTTTTCAAGGAACAAACAAAATTCATCAAGGGCAGATTTTAATTGCCCGGGTGGTGGAGCGATGATGCTTGATGGAAAAATGTACACCGACGAGGACCAGCAGAAGCCGGAAGGAGATGTGCATCTCAGCAAAGTTGATAAGGCATCATTCAAAGATGAATGGGATGATGTTATCGAAAATTATACGGTAGGAACAAATGATCCTGATATGATCGACAGTGTTTCCCAGGTCGCGCAAAAACCTGTCACTATTGAAAAGCCTGCGGAAACGATCAATGAGGAAAAAACAAAAACGATCTCAAATCCAATTACCAAAAATGAAGAACCCGTTAAAAAAGAAATCATCAGTGTACCTGTTGCTAAGCAGGAAAATAAGGTGGAAACAAATATTACTCCACCAACTATTGAACAAAAGTTTACAAGCCGCGAAAAGATCTTCACCAAGGAAATTCCTGTAAGCGGTGATTCCATTGAACTGGACTTTTATGACAATGCAGAAATTGATGGAGATTCTATTTCCCTGTTTCTGAATGGCAAGCTCATTTTTGAGCATGTTCGCCTCACGGAAAAGGCCTACAAAGTGAAATTGCCCTTAAGTGATCTGCAGCAGAGTAATGAATTGATCATGGTTGCAGAAAATCTCGGAGCTATTCCTCCCAATACTTCTTATATGATCGCTCTTGTTGGGGAAAAACGTTATGATGCTCAATTAGCGAGCACAGAAAACAGTAGCGCGATGATCAAACTTGTAAAAAAGGATCCCTAGGTTAATTGCTATTTCAGGTAAAGCTTATAGGAGCCTGATATCTCATTTTGATTTTGCTTGTCCCAAACCCGGAAGGTGACTGTGAAGTAATCATACAACTTGTCGATGGCCGTTATTCTTGCACTCAGTGTAAGGGCCTTTGCGTCTTCACTGCTTAGACCCTCTGCATAGTCTTTAAATAAATTCCTTTGGTCAAGCAATCGTTTTCCATCACTTGTAGTGATCTGCTCTTCTGCATCAACAAATACTTTTCCGGCCTGCTTTTGCCAGCCGTTTAAAATTAACCGGAGGCCAACCCACTGGCCCACGTCAATTTTATTACCGGGAGGCACCAGTTTGCCATCCTCAAAAAGCAGGAAAGCCTGTTCTGCGATCAGGCCATTTTCTTTTAACTGAATACCATTTCGAATTTTGCCTCCACTCCCTTCGGCTGTGGGAGTATTGACCTTTACTTCGCAGGAGATAAAAAGCAAAGAAGCAAAAAAGCAGTATATAATTTTCTTCATAAGAGTTTTATACTACAACGTTGACCATTTTATTCTTCACATAGATAACTTTCTTTGGTGATCTTCCTTCCATCCATTTTTTTACCACCTCATTGGCCAGCACCATTTCTTCTACCTGTTCTTGCGTGGCATCCAGGGCAATGTTCAACTCGGTCCTTGTTTTACCGTTGATGGCGACAGGATAAGTTTTAGAAGATTCTTTTACATATTTTTCTTCAAAGGCTGGATAAGCTGCATCGACAACAGAGGAAGCCCCCTCTAAGGCCCCCTCTGAATCTCCCCCGGAGGGGGAGATTTTGGAAGATCTCAATTGTTGGTAAAGCTCTTCTGCAATATGTGGCGCATAAGGAGCTAATAAAATTACCAGGGGTTCAAGGATAGAACGCTTATGACATTTCAGATCAGTCAGCTCGTTCGTGGCGATCATGAAGGCACTTACACCGGTATTGAAAGCAAAACGCTCTGTATCTTCTTCTATCTTTTTAATGGCTTTATGGAGCACTTTCAATTCTTCATTCGTTGGCGGTTCATCTGTCACATTAAATCCTTTTTCTTCATCAGCAAACAAGCGCCAGAATTTTTTTAAGAACCGATGAACACCTTCAATGCCTTTTGTGTCCCAGGGTTTACTCATTTCTACAGGGCCGATAAACATTTCATACATGCGGAAAGTGTCGGCGCCGTATTTTTCGCACAATTCATCTGGGCTTATGACGTTGAACTTTGATTTTGACATCTTTTCAACTTCGTCCTTTGTATAAAATGTTCGATCATTGGTAACAAACCAAGTACGCTCCTCATCATTCCAGGTTCTCCAATGTCCTTCGTAAAAAAATGCATCGAATGTGACATAGATAGCATCCAATCTTTGGGGATATCTATCTATCCCTAACCTGATATCTAATACATTTTTTGCCTCTTCCATGATATTACGAGTAACTAATTCAATTGGAATATTGATGGGTTTAAAATGGTCCTTGTTGTTCTCATTAATTAAATCTGCAGAATATATTTGCAGCTTGGGCAAAGGCGTGCTTGCTGGATTTGAAAACATTGGTACAAACACGGTATTGCTTCCTCCACGCGAAACTTCTTCTTCAAAATCCCCCTTTCTAACGTAGGCTACCTGTGAAACCCCCTGTATCATCCCCTGGTTCACCAGTCTTTTATAAGGCTCTTCATGACCGATCCATCCACGGTCGTACAAAAACTTTGTCCACATGCGGCTGTATAATAAATGCCCTACTGCATGTTCCGTGCCCCCTATATAAAGATCAACCTGCCCCCAATAGTCAGAAACTTTTCTCTCGCAAAATTCTTTTTCGTTATGCGGATCCATGTAGCGAAGAAAGTACCAGGATGAGCCTGCATAACCGGGCATGGTGGAGCTTTCACGCCTCACCCCCTGCCCCTCTCCTCCCGGAGAGGGGAGATTTATCCAATCTCCAATATTTGCTAAGGGGCCTTCACCTTCGGGTCCCGGCTGGTAGGATTCAACGTGGGGTAACTCCAGCGGCAATTCCTTTTCATCAAGTGGATAAGCCATCCCATCTTTCCAGATAATGGGAAATGGTTCTCCCCAATAGCGTTGCCGACTGAATGCCGCATCACGCATTTTATAATTTATTTTTCGTTCACCAATACCTGACTCCTCTAATTTTTGAATGACCACTCCTATCGCGTCTTTCATCACCATGCCATTCAAAAAATCTGAATTTTCCAAAACAGCATCCTTGGTAGGATTCGCTTCATCACCATTATAATGCGAACCAATGATGTTCGTGATCTCCAACCCAAAATGCTTCGCAAACTTGTGGTCACGTTCATCACCGCAGGGCACTGCCATGATCGCTCCCGTTCCATAACCGATCAATACATATTCACTGATCCAGACCGGGATTTCTTTTCCGCTGAATGGATGAAGACAATAAGCTCCCGTAAAAACGCCGCTGATCTTTTTCTCCGCCATCCGTTCTCTTTCACTGCGGCTCTTTACATAAATAATGTATTCTTCAACAGCCTGCTTTTGTTCCGCAGTTGCTATTTGTTCCACCAATTCATGCTCCGGCGCGATGACCATGAAGTCAACTCCGAAAATTGTATCGGGGCGGGTAGTATACACAGTAATAGAGGCCCCCTCTAAATCTCCCCCTAAGGGGGAGACTTTCAAAGACCCTGATTTTTTGGCAACTGGGGAGAGGCTTCTTAATTTATCAATGATATCATCAATCACTTTTCCAATATCATCTCTTACTTCTTTATTTGTATACCTAAACTCTGTAAAACCATTTTCCTTTAGAAATTGCGTCCTTGATTCATCATATTTTTTTATTTCCGGATCGCTGTGATAATCCCCGTCAATTTCTATTGTTACCAATTTGTCCAAACAGGCAAAATCTACCAGGTAAGAATCAATGATATGTTGCCGGCGAATGTGAAATCCAGTTTGATTATTTCTCAATCTTTCCCACATCAGCATTTCTTCATGTGTGGGATTTTTTCTTTTTTCTTCAGCTAGCTCTTTTGTTAAGTGATACAAAGATGGTTGCGCTGTGCGATATCGAGGCTCTGCGGGTTGGCTCTCCTTCCCCTCAGGGGAAGGCCGGGATGGGGCTTTAATCCGAAAGCTGATCTCGGCTCCCTCACTCTTCCCGATCCAGTTTGTCTGCATTTCTTTCATCGATTCGCTGAAATCCACTGCCAGCAAGCCTTCCAGCAGGCGATCGGCATACTCTGTTATCCGCAAATACCATTGACGCAATCTCTTTTTCACAACAGGATAGCCACCGCGTTCACTTACACCGTTGATCACTTCATCATTTGCCAGCACTGTCCCCAATGCTTCGCACCAGTTTACTTCACCATAACCGCAATAAGCCAGGCGATATTCCATTAAAATATCATGCTTCGTTTTCTCGCCAAAAGCTTTCCATTGATCAGCAGAAAATTTTCCCTGCAGTATTTCAAAATCGGGATTTCGTATCTCGAATTTTGCATCCGGCACAGGATGATTCTTATTTCCTTCTTTTTCAAATGCAGCGATCAAATTATCGATCGTTTCTGCTTTATCGGTATTTCGGTTATAAAAACTTTTAAATAACTGCAGAAAGATCCATTGTGTCCATTTGTAAAATTTCGGATCGCTGGTCCGCACTTCGCGGCTCCAGTCAAAACTGAAACCGATATTATCAAGTTGTTTGCGAAAGTTATTGATGTTTGTTCTCAGTTGAAACCGCAGGATGAATACCGTGTTCAATAGCATATTGTTCAGCCGGCAAGACCAAACGCATCATACCCCATTGGATGCAACACATTAAAGCCTTTCAGGCGCTTGAACCGTGCATAAATATCACTGGCAATATACCCCAGTGGATGTCCCACATGTAGCCCGGCACCGCTTGGATACGGAAACATATCCAGTGCATAATACTTCGGCTTCGGTACCTGCCCTGGGCTTGCCGAAGGGTTGCTTACTTTATAAACATCATTATCCTTCCACCATTGCTGCCATCTCTTTTCGATATCCCTGAATTTGTATTCCATACCAGATCCTATATTCTATATTCTATATTCTGTATTCTTACGACTATTTATGTTTCCAGTCATGTATCACCCTCATCGTCCCTTGCGTCGGACTCTTCAACACCTGTAAGTCTTTTGGGCTAAAGAAATTCTTAGTGAACTTTGTGCCCTTCGCGTATTGTGGTTCAAATAAAGATGCACAAAGAACAGAAAGATAAACGGAGCGCCTTGCTTCGCCGAAACTTCGCGAAGGCACAGTCGCAATATCAGCCGAATATAGCCTGCTTGTCGGCAGACGGGATGTGAAAGAAGATTTAAAAAAAATCCAACTTTAATTTCTTTGCTCATATCCGGCAATATAATATCAATGCCTTCGTTTTTGGGAGTGACAAAAATACGGATTGCCCCTTTAAATATTTTAAATCTGCTATTTTTGCCCGTCCGAACGGAATCGTAGTAATAGTTCATTTTATTAGTATTTATCCGGGCGGGCCCAACCCATAAAAATTCTCCGAAGGTGAACGGACTCCGTTGGAGAGCTCTTCGGACAAAATTCTATAGCATGAGTCAAGCTGGAAAAGCATCGATCAAACGCGGAAAGCCCTCTTACTTCATGGCCATTTTAGGGGTCACCATTGTGTTGTGCCTGTTCGGACTGATCGGCCTGTTAACCATTAATGGAAGAAAGCTGATTCAAAACATTAAAGAAAGCGTCGAAGTGCATGTGTTCCTCAAACAAAATATTAAGGATACCTCACGCATCAACCTGCAGAATTATATTGCTTCGAAACCTTACACAAAAAGCATAAAGTATACTGATAAAGAAACGGCCAAAAAAGAATGGGTAAAAAGCGGGGGGAGAAGATTTTACGGAATTCATCGATAACAGCCTGCTGCCGCCGAGTATTGATTTTACATTAAAAAATGAATTCGTTGATTCTGCTCAACTGGTCAGCATACAGGCTGACATTGCCCAAAATCCTATCGTTGATGAAGTACGTTTTCCCAGCGCAGTCGTGAATTCAATGATGAAAAATTTTAGAAATATTGGGATCGTCCTGGGTGTAGTAGCTATCCTGATCGCCGTGATGGTGATCATCCTGATCGATAATACCATCCGCCTCGCCATGTTTAGCAATCGCTTTTTGATAAAAACCATGCAAATGGTAGGAGCAACCCGGTGGTTCATTGCGAAGCCACTTGATATCAGAGCCATTGCAAACGGAGCCCTCAGCGGTGTGATCGCTACAGCCATTGTTTATGTCTTGTTGTTGTTAGCAGAAAACTTTTTCGACGGCTTCAAAAAATTGCATGATACCAACATGATGATACTGCTGGCTATGGTTCTTATTCTTTTGGGGATTGGAATTACTTTGTTCAGCACCCACCGCAGTGTTTTAAAATACCTGCGTATGAAGCTCGACGATCTTTATTAGATAAAAGATAACAGATAATAGATAAAAGTTAACCGGGTTTCATTTTTATCTTTTATCTATTAACTTTTCACTATTTCCCTATCTTGCGCCCTTAATTATTTCTATGGCTGAAAAAAAATCTTCTTCGCCTTCAAAAGATGCAAGGTCATTCCCCATTTTTGAAAAAGAAAACTATTTATGGATGCTTGGTGGCATTGTCATCATGGCAATCGGGCTGCTCCTGATGGTGGGTGGCAAAAGTGATGATCCCAACCAGTTTCATCCTGAACAAGTTTACAGCACAACTCGTATAACCATTGCCCCGATCCTGATCATTGCAGGCCTCGTGGTTGAATGCTTTGCGATCTTCAGAAAACCAAAGACAAAAGAATAACTGCAATTACCTAATTTCTCAATGACTCAATGTCAATGTAATGATCACATGCTTCGATATAATATGAGTCGTTGTCTATTTTCACATTTTTAGTATGGATATCATTCAAGCGATCATTATTGCCATTGTAGAAGGGCTTACCGAGTTTCTTCCTGTTTCTTCAACGGGTCATATGATCATTGCGGAGAAATTATTACATGTAAAAGAAGATGATTTCACTACTCTATTCACGGTAGGCATTCAATTAGGCGCTATTCTTTCAGTTGTTATTTTATATTGGAAAAAATTCTTTGACTTCAGCAGGTGGCAGTTTTATTTAAAACTTATCATCGCAGTAATACCGGCCTTATTTTTTGGATATTTATTTTCTGACAAGATCGATGGGCTGCTTGAAAGCACAACAACGGTCATCATTTCAATGATACTTGGTGGGGTTGTTTTACTTTTTGTTGATGATTATTTTAAAAAACCGGCTGTTGATACTGAAGAGAAACTAAGTTTTCAAAAAGCCATTATTATTGGACTGTGGCAGGTGATTGCGATGATACCCGGTGTAAGTCGCAGTGCTGCTTCTATAATTGGCGGTATGCAACAAAAGCTTACAAGAAGGTTAGCTGCCGAATTTTCATTTCTTCTGGCCGTACCCACCATGCTGGCTGCAACCGGTTATAAACTGTTTAAGACATATAAGACGGATCCTGCTATTCTAAAAGATAAACATAATTTAATGGTCTTAGGTTTAGGAAATCTTTTGGCCCTTATTGTAGCCGTTCTCGCTATTAAGTTTTTTATTGGTTATTTGCAGAAACATGGCTTTAAAATTTTTGGCTATTACCGAATCATTGTCGGAATTACTTTATTACTGATGATGATTGCTGGTTACCTGCCCCGTTAATCATCTGCCGATTTTGTTGTACTGTTCATTTGCCCGTTATAAAAAAGGTTTCCTATTTTTATATATAACCAACTACCATGCAAACGGCCGCCAAAAAAGTCATTAACGGTTGGGCCATGTACGATTGGGCCAACTCTGCTTATAATTTAGTCATCACCTCCACCATTTTCCCTGCTTACTACGTAAGCATCACTGCGGCGGCGCATGCCGGAGAAAAATCTTATGTCTATTTTTTTGGAAGAAGGTTCATCAATACGGCGCTGCAGGATTATGCATTGGCGGTTGTGTTTGTCCTTGTTGCTATTTTTTCACCGATCCTGAGCTCTATTGCCGATTATAAACGAAACAAAAAAAACTGGATGAAAGCTTTTTGTTATATCGGCTCGGCTGCCTGTATCGCGTTGTTCTGGTTTAACAAAAACAATCTTGAATTCGGGATCATTGCTTTTGCAATTGCAGCTTTAGGCTTTTGGAGCAGTCTTGTATTTTATAATTCTTATTTGCCTGATATAGCGGCACCAGCCGACCAGGACCGCATCAGTGCAAAAGGCTACGCACTGGGATATGTTGGTAGTGTTTTATTACAACTCATTTGCTTTGTGATCATTCTTAAACCAACATGGTTTGGTTTTAGTGAAACCGGTACCACTGCTGTACGATTATCTTTTTTATTGACCGGTTTATGGTGGCTGGGATTTGCACAAATCACCTTCAGGGTATTGCCAACGACATTAAAGACAGAACGCAAACCAAAAAGACACGTCTTATTGAACGGATTCCATGAACTGAGTCTTGTATGGGGGCAACTTAAGCAGATGCCATCATTGAGAAGATTTTTGTTGAGCTTCTTTTTATACAGTATGGGAGTTCAGACCGTAATGCTGGTGGCAGCTGGATTCGGTGCGAAGGAAATATTTCCTGATCCAAATGACCAACCGAAGCTATTAGCAACCATCATCATTATTCAACTGGTAGCGATGGTAGGTGCATGGCTAATGAGCCGGCTTAGCAAACGAATTGGCAACTGGTGGGTAATTACTACGGCGGTGATCATCTGGATCGGTGTTTGCATAGGCGGATACCTTGTGAAAACGCAAAGCATGTTTTATGTACTTGCGGCTATTGTGGGATTAGTGATGGGAGGAATACAAAGCATGAGCCGGAGCACATACAGTAAACTGATGCCCGAGACGCAGGATACTACTTCGTTCTTTAGTTTTTATGACGTAACAGAAAAGGTCGCCCTGGTGATCGGTATTTTTGTTTTCGGTTTCGTTGAGGAGCAGAGTGGCAGCATGCGAAACAGCATTTTTGCATTGGGGGGATTTTTTATAGCCAGCATTATTGCACTGATATATACTAAACCTGCTTATGAAAAAAGAATGGCAGAGCTAAGTAAAGCATGACCACCTATGAAATTATATACGATCAACACCGGTTATTTTAAATTAGATGGAGGCGCCATGTTTGGCGTTGTTCCAAAATCGATCTGGAATAAAATCAATCCTGCAGATGAAAACAATATGTGCAGTTGGGCTTTGCGTTGTTTATTGATCGAGGATGGGAACAAGCTGATCCTTGTCGATAATGGAATGGGCGATAAACAGGATGCAAAATTTTTCAGCTATTATTATTTGCATGGGGATGACACACTTGACAAATCTTTAGCTAAATACGGTTTTCACCGGGATGATATTACCGATGTTTTTCTAACCCACTTGCATTTTGATCATTGTGGCGGTTCGATCATTCGTGAAGGAGACCTGCCTAACGGACAGGCAGGTAAATTAGTTCCCGCTTTTAAAAATGCGACTTACTGGAGCAATGAAAGGCATTGGGAAACCGCTACTAAACCCAATGAGAGAGAGAAAGCATCATTTTTAAAAGAAAATATATTGCCAATAGAGGAAAGTGGACAATTAAAATTTATTCAAACTGCAAAAGGATCATCACAAACAAAATTCCCGGAAAATATTTTAATCCGTTTTGTGAATGGTCATACCGAAGCCATGATGCTTCCACAAATCAATTACAATGGGAAAACAATTGTCTTCATGGCCGACCTTCTTCCATCACACGGTCATATTCCCATTCCTTACATTATGGCTTACGATATGCAGCCACTCGTTACTTTGAATGAAAAGAAAACTTTCTTAAATGAAGCTCTGCAAAACGACTACATTCTTTTCTTTGAACACGATCCAATGCATGAATGTTGTAACCTTCAACAAACGGAAAGGGGAATAAGGCCAAAGAATTTTTTCAAACTTGATGAGGTTTAATACGCCAGGCCGTTTTGAACGGCCAGGCAAAATTAAAAAGGGCGGCTGATTCAGCCGCCCTTCACTTTGATCAAAGACGTAAGCGGGTAGCGAAGATTTTTACTGCTCATCATATCCACTTTTACTTTACCTACCACGATCGGGCTCTCAATACGTATCGGTATATGATTAGCATCATCAGAGACCCAAACCGTCATTTTTTCTCCGCCCTGAAAAATAGTTCCCTTGATCAGCAGCGGTTTGAACTTAATAGCTTTGAATTTTCCATATTTTGTTTTTACCGTTTCTTTTCCCAGGTAGCGGATATACATATTATACACTTCATTATCCAGGAACATCGAGAAGGGGATCTTCTCGTTCACATTGTACTTATTAAAGTCAATATTGCGTGCATAATACACTGCACTCAGTACATCCTGGACACAATCTGGAACCTTAAAAACACCTTCGGTAGTTACAGCAGTATTGGCATTCCGATTGAAAGTAATGTTCTCATATTTTTTGTACCCGCCTTCATCCACATTTCTCAAGAATTTTAGAGGCTGTAAAGAACCTGTGTCGATAAATGTCTCATACTTATCTCTCACCTTATATATCCAGTCATAAGATGGATTTGTTTTTCCCACCCCTGCCATATGATAAACAGGTCGTCCGTTTATTTTTTCAAGAACATTTGTAAATGTTGCATTGCCGGCATCAATATAGATCCCGGCCACCGCGTAGTAAACGGTATAGGAAATTTCTTCTCCGGCCTGGAATGACGTGTTCTTTATTCCGCAAAACTCATCATCAGGAGCTTTTGCCTTTATGGTAAATGCCATCGAGACAAGCGCAAGCAAACCCAGAGTCTTAATTCCCTTCATTTCGATTTTTAAATATTTTAACACTCAGTATCAGCAAACTGCCTGCTATTGCAGGCAATACAAGGTTAATGATCCAGATTGTTGCTGTCGTTATACTTATTCCAAGACTATTTGTACTAAACAACCCAATCAATTTTAAACTTACGTTACCACGAAGGCCCAATTCAGCAATTGCAAAAGTAGGAATGATCGCCAGCACTAAAAAAATCACGCTTACGGTCCAAAAGCACTGCCACCATTCTATGTCCACTTCAAACAGACGAAAAAGCAAAAAATATTGTACGACAAATACAATATACCGGATTGCAGATAGAGACAATAATCTTAAAAGCAAAGTTGCATGTATGTTCTTCAAGGAAACGATTAGCCAGGAATAACGGTTATTGTTTCGCAATTTATCAACCAGGCTTATAAGAAGAGAGAGGCGGAAATAAAGTCCTGTTAAAATCGTTAAAACAATGATGACTCCATATTGCACAACCCGCAGCCAAAACGGATCCAGTCCCTGTATCACTTCGCCGGTTTCAATGCTCTTCCTGATAAAAAATAAGCCAATCGATCCAGCAAACAAAGTGATGATCAGCTGGCTCATGCTGCTGACGATAGTAAGTGAGATCACCCGGAGGCGATTGCCTTCTTCCATGTACAAGATCCTTCCCAGGTATTCGCCTATTCTATTGGGTGTGCTTACAGAAAACGAAACACCGGATAAAATCGCTCTGAATGACCTGGAAAAACCTATTGGCTGAATTTTCTGAATGGAAATTTTCCATTTCAATGCTTCAATGGACCAATTGATGATCATTAAAAAAATAACAATGGCAAGATCCCAGATCTCTGTACTTTGTAAAGATTGTTTGATCTTTATCCATGAAGTATTCAGATCAGGCTGATGTTTTACCTGGTTGTAAATCGAGTAGGATAACCAAAGGAATAATAACGGTCCAAGAAAATAGTTGAGGAAGATTTTGATATTTTTGTTTAGCATCATTAACCTGTAAAAATAAGTCCTCTTTGCAAAAGCCTTTTAAAATAATTCTCGGAATAGATCCCGGCACTCTTATGATGGGCTATGGAATTATCGAGGTATGTAACAATCAAATTCATTTAAAAGAAATGAATGTGCTGAAGCTACCAGGGAAAAAAGATAATCATGAACGGCTTCAGCTCATCCATCAAAAAATACTTTGTCTTATAGAGGAACACCATCCGAATGAATTTGCCATCGAGGCTCCTTTTTTTGGAAAAAATGTTCAAAGTATGCTCAAACTCGGAAGAGCGCAGGGCGTTGCTATCGCTGCCGCCATGAGCGCAAATCTTTCTGTTACCGAATATTCACCAAAAAAAGTGAAACAGTCTATTACGGGTAACGGAAATGCAGACAAAGAACAGGTGTGGAAGATGCTTCAAAGAATTTTATTGTCAATGGGAACAAGTGGGATCTATGAAAGACCGAAACACTATGACGCCACAGATGCCCTGGCGGTCGCGATCTGTCATCACTTCCAAAGCAACGGCGTTGCTAAATCAAATGGTGTAAAAAAGAAGAAGGGAAACAAAAAAATTAGCTGGGAAGAATTCATTAAACAACATCCCGGCAAACTTCGTTTATAGATTTGAAAGAATTTTTTGCTGCACTTTTTTTAATGATTCATCGGGAGCCCTGTCTTTGAGCTGTGTAAAATTCAGATCATTAGATGAGTTAATTGGGACCAGGTGGATATGAGCATGCGGAACCTCCAGGCCAATTACCGTGATGCCACAACGGTTACACGGAAACGATTTTTCAATTGCTTTTGCAATCGGCCGCGCAAACTCAAGTATCTCGCGTAAATAATCAGCCGGCAAATCAAATAAATTATCAATTTCAATTTTGGGAACCACCAGTACGTGTCCTTCACGTAATGGAAAAATATCAAGGAAGGCAAAGAATTTTTCATTCTCTGCGATCCTGTAACTGGGAATTTCCCTCGCAATGATTTTGGAAAAGATCGTCATACTACCAAAGATTTTTGATTTTATTCCCGATAACCATCGGGATACGATTTGGGATTTCAATCGTTTTAAATTCATCAGGGCAATCTAAAATCTGAAATTCAAAATTTAAAATAGAAGCCGCTAAAGGTTAAAGGCTATATTGAAATATCTTCTACCTTAAATTTTATCATGCCGGCGGGTGCCTGCACTTCCGCCACGTCGCCCACTTTCTTTCCAAGTAACCCTCTTCCGATCGGAGAAGTTATTGAGATCTTTCCAGCCTTCAGATCGGCCTCTTTTTCACTCACAATTTTATAGGTCAATTCTTTTTTTGTATTGAGATTAATGACCTTCACTTTTGTAAGAATAGATACTTTACTGGTATCAATAGTAGTTTCATCAATGATCCTGGCGCTGGCGATCTGCCCTTCGAGTAAAGCTATTTTTGCTTCAAGCAGCCCCTGTGATTCCTTGGCTGCGTCATATTCCGCATTTTCTTTCAGATCACCTTTTTCCCTTGCCTCTGCAATAGCCCTTGAAGCAGCCGGACGTTCCACACCTTTCATGTGTTGGAGTTCGGCCTTCATTTGGTCAAGTGTCTCTTTGGTTATATACTGTATGCCTGTCATAATTCCTCCTTGTCGTTAATTCCTTTGGGACAAAAACAGAAAAAAATAACAACGCCCCAGTGGATGCTGAAGCGTTGTATTATTGTATACAAATATAGAAAAAATCTGAAAAACAGGAAAGCCCAGGAAACTCTGAAGTTTTGATCGGATTTGCTATCCGGGATTGAGGTATTAGGATATTGAGATATTGGGTATTAGTGTTAAGTAAATTGTATTTTGTCGCCACTGAATACACAGAAACACTGAATTATTTATTGATTTCTCTCTGTGTTTCTGTTTTTTCTGTGGCAAAACTTATGTGCATTATTACGGTTAACATACATTAGTATACTTTAAATGCAATATCCTAATATCCTAATATCTTAATATCTTAATATCCCGCCATCACACTATCCTCATCTCTTTGGAAATAGCTTTGCGATCAGCACCCTGGCCATTTTATAAAAGGCCTCGTGACTGTAGCCGGCAATATGGGGGGTGATTATAATATTTGACTGATCCAATAACCAGTTCAATTGCTCTTTTTCTCCAGGTGAATAGGTTTCTAATCTTTCATTTTCCAGGACGTCCAATGCTGCACCGGCGATCCAATTATTTTTTAACGCATGGATAAGACTGCCCATTTTAACTATTTTGCCTCTTGAAGTATTCAAAACCCATGGCTTTTGTTTCAACGATGAAAAAAAATCATCGTCCGCAAGGTGAAACGTTTCATCCGTTAACGGAACATGAAAGCTTATTACATCGGCATACCTGCAGATCTGCTCAAGACCTGCTTCTTTAATGTAATCTTTCCCAAAACCAAATTTGTATTTATCATAAGCCAACACGGTCACTGCAAAAGGTTTTAATAATGACGCAAAACTGCTGCCTGTGTTACCAAAACCAATGATACCAACAGTCCTGCCGTTCAATTCATTCCCGGTGTTTTCCCGCCTCAGCCATTTTCCCTGTTTAATCTCCTTATATGAAGAAGTGATGCGATTCATCAGGTTCAGCAATAATCCCAGTGCATGTTCGGCTACAGCGTTACGGTTTCCTTCAGGACTGCTTTCGCATTGTATTCCCCTGGCCTTTGCATACTCCTGATCTATTAATTCCATACCGCTGCCCAGCCTGCCGATCCACTTTAAGAGTGGAGCCTTATCGAGGATCTCTCTATCAATTTTTATTCTTGTCGTAACGATCAAACCCTCGACGTTGTCAATTTGTTTTTTCAATTCCTCGTAAGTGACCGCTGGTTGATACGATACATCATAGCCACGTTGTTCTAATTGATCGATCAAATATTCATGAACCGGTGCTGTTATGATCGCTTTCATATCTACTCTTAACTGAAATTTTCTGACTATCTGTTTGTAGCAACCTTTGTGTCCATTGTGATTCCGTTGTGAGCTTTGTGACCATGTTTTGTTGGAGAAGAAGGGGTCACGAAGTGCACAAAGAGCTACAAAGAGCACTAAGCATTTAAAAAAATAAGCCTGGGTTTACATATCCGGATAGTCATTTGAAATTTTTTATTTCATGGCAAATGTAAGCTCCGCAAACTGATTTACTGCTAGTTGCTCAGCTCTCCTACTAAATAAATCATCCTGTAATGTCGCTGAATTAAACTTCCTGACAGCGTTACGCAATGTTTTTCGCCGCTGATTAAAGGCGGCTCTTACCAACCTAAAAAAACTCTCTTCGGATCTCATTGCGGCATATTCGGCCTTTGGTTTCAGGCGTATTACAGCGCTTTTAACCTTTGGTGGCGGCTGAAAAGAATGCTCATTGACCTCAAATAAATATTCGATTTTAAAAAAAGCCTGGGTAAGAACGCTGGTGATACCGTACACTTTGCTGCCTTCCCTGGCAACGATACGTTGCGCTACTTCCTTTTGAAACATACCTACCGCACATTCGATATCATTTTTCCATTCCAGTATTTTGAAAAGAATTTGGGTCGAAATATTATACGGAAAATTTCCAACGATCGAAAACTTTCCTTCAAACGGCTGTTTGATATCCAGGAAATTTTTGTGAATGATCTTTTCTTTTAAGCCAGGAAAGTTGAGAATCAAATAATCCACTTTTTCCGGATCCAGTTCGACTGCTTTAAAATCTATCCCGGGGATCTTCACTAGATATTTTGTAAGCGCTCCTCCGCCAGGTCCTATTTCAAGAAGCTGCTTAAAAGAACATTGCTGAAGTGAAGCAACAATCTTTTTGCAAACATTCTCATCCTTCAAAAAATGCTGACCCAGTGATTTCTTAAGAGTGTACATACCAGCAAAAGTATAATGATTGGTCTTTTGCTTAGTGTAAAAAAGTTCCCCCTCCAAAAGGAAGGAGAACAAACGACCCAATATAGACACTCGCTACTTTACCAATACGATTTTTTGTCTGAATATTTCCCCGCCTGTATAAACAAGAACGAGATACATTCCCTCCTGCAATTTTGAAAGCTGATCGAAACTGATGACATTTATGCCACTCTGTATATTAGCCTTCATTCTCCGCACAACTTTGCCCGACATATCGAAAATGTGTACCTCCATTGACCCACCATTGCCTGAATTAATAGCCACCTGCATAATATCGTGAATCGGGTTAGGAACGATCGATAATTTTGTTAGCGATGATCCATAAGGAATACGGATCACCTGGCTGTAGCTGACACCTCCATTCATCTTCACAATTTTTAATCTATAATAGATCGCATTAGGAAGTGACAAATGTTGCAAATTATCATAGGCAGTATAGCTTGCCGATGACTTGTTTTGACCATCAGCATTCGTTTGATTTATGGGGTCAAATGTTTTTCCATCAAAACTGCGCTCTATTTCGAAATAGGAGACATACTGGTTATCAGCGATGGTCCAGTCGAGTCTCGTCATATTATTATTAATGGCACCTTTAAAATCCAGGAAAGTGTTGTCAAGAGTACCACAATTGGAGTTATAAATGATCGTCACCGTATCATAAGCATACGGATTACAGCCAGCAGACAACCGCTGTGTCACCATATACGTACCCGGAGAATCGACAACTATATTGGGTCCCGAAGAAGACCCAACAATGTGCCCGTCTGTAGTCGCCCAAGTATACACTGAAGACGCCGATGGGTTTTGCACCTCGATATGACTCACTCCTATTGCACCACAGAAAAGAGGTGCATCAGCCAGCGCCTGGGCTCTTGGGGCAAGAAATAAATCGATCGGCGCTACGAAGTCCTTTAATTCGGCCGTGAACGACGAAGACGCACGAGTTTTGACCACAAGACGGTTAAAAGGGGTGCCACATACGTCGGTGCCAAACGTGGTTACCGGGTCAAGACCCAGCTTTGTCAGGTTTACAGAAAATTCTATAAACTGGCTTGCAATATATTTGCCGTTCAACGTAGACGCTGGCGCGGGATTATTAAATGAAAGACTATTGTCCTGCAATACAAGTCCGAATGGACCGGTCCATGTATTGTTTACCGATCCAAGGCCCGTATAGAACACGCCCGCGGCCTTAGGAGATATGCTTGCATAACCATATACGGCACCGGAGCCATCACCATCAAACTGGCCACCCCAGTTAAAGGCAGCGGGTACGACGGTTTGCCAGTCTGTTTTTTTGACCCAGATCCTGGCTTCAATACTTGTTAAAGTACTACTTTGAAATTGCCCATTGAAAATAATATCTCCAGGACTCACAATATTTCCGGCTGCATCAAATTTCCAACTTGTGTGACCCGCATCCGGACCATACCCGTACCAATGCGCCGAAACCCTGTCGTAAGAAATATCGGTCTGATACATCTCAAAATCGAAATACCGGTTACCGGTAGTTTCACAATAGAAATACCACCAAACATCCACAGTGAGTCAGTCGAATTTGGGCCCGCTCTTCGCACGTGCATGGCAATATCGAGAATATCATTCTTATCAGGAATTCCCTGTATACCTCCTGACCAAAAGGCAGGGCTCATTCCGTTCTTATCGGCTCCGGATGTATAAACCGTTGTATCATTACCATGGTAGTCTCGTACATATAAGGCATCGAGCCAAAGCCTGTTATTAAAAACGGTAAAGGTCGGAAGACTCATTCCCCGGTAGAAACGTAGCCATTCTCTTTGGCCATGGAGAAGCATCGGAGTTATAACCAGCTGATGATACCTGCTGCGCCGGTGGTGTCAATTACATGCCGGCCGGTTCCCAATGTTCCATTATTGAACCAGTCGTCAGCGCTTCCTGTAACACCGGTCCCTTGCAGGTAATTTGCGCGAAGGTCACCATCCACACCAAAGTTAGCTTTAACGATAGGTGTAGTGATCTGTCCGCTGGCAATAAAAGATGTTAGCAAGATTAAAAAAAGTAGAGTGTTTCTCATAGGCTGCACATTTATCTTTCATCAACAATTGGTTTTAAAAAGGTCTTAAACAGGAACCGCTCTTAACGGACGCGGTTACCTGTTCTTAAAAATTAATGCGCTACAATTCGCACCGTAGATATATCCGATGTGATTGTAGTCCCATTATTCATTACAGCGACCACCCGGTAATTAATTAAACCAGGGAATGGATTTGAGTCGTGACATTTATAGGAACGTGACTGATCACATCCTACACTTGACACATCAACCCATACCGAATAAGGGTCATAGGGATCCTCATTGGTTCGTTCGACGATAAACCCGGAAACATTCGAAGAAAGAAACGACCAGGACACCATGGCTCCTTTGCCCTGGCGATGGGTTCGTATAAAAGAAAATCCATCAAAAAATTTGTCCTGATTGGTTGTCGGAGTATTCTTTTCAGGAACAGGCATAGCCGCCACAGAAAAAAATACAGTTGCAACAATAACAAAGATTGTAAGTGTTTTCATAAGTACGATTTTGTGATTATAAAACTATACAATCAAATGTCAAATGAAAAATGATTTTCTACGTCATAAAAAAAGTTCAAAAGAAAGAATTTAACCCAAGAAAATGTACTGAGTTTTTATAACGTAAAAAACAAAAACCCTCTCGGTGAGAGGGTTTTGCGTTCTTCTGCAATAAGAGCAATTAAACTTTAGAAGATGAGTTAAGTCGTCATTTCAATTTTTCCAGCTTGACTTTTTGATCAATGTCCGCACCGGATACGATCAGGAAATACGTACCGGAAGACAAACGATTGAGATTAATGACCACATTATTGTTCCCTTTCTTAGCAGCGATTGAATTATGAACTAAAACGCGACCCGCGTTGTCAATAAGCTGCCATTTTACTTTTCCGTCGACGGCAGTTGTAATAGTAACGTTGACTTCATGTGCGGCCGGATTCGGGAACAACGCCACCTTGCTGGTGACGACCGGAAGTGTAATGGTAACGATATCAGAAAATGTATAAGAGCCATCTCTATCCATCATCTTTAAATGGTAGTAAATCACCAAAGAGGATTGATGGCTGGCGTCGTAATCAACAAAGGAATACTTGTTATTAACGCCATCGCCAATAGCCGGGACTGTACCGATCTTTTGGAAATTACGTCCATCTAAGCTTCTTTCAACAATGAATTCAGATGTGTTGACCTCGTTGCTTGTTTCCCATTTCAGCAGCGTGGTGTTATTCGTTTGCAACGACCCGGTGAAAGTGAGCAAATTGACTGGCAGGGTGATCATCGAGCTCGGTCCGAAATAAAATGTTGAAAAGCTACTGATAGTTCCCTGCAGCACGTAAGCATTGGCCCCGAAAGCTTCGGTATTAAAATCCATTGTAACAGCATTGGGTGCGGCAATCAAATTCGAACCACAGGGGTCGTTGTTCTTAAATATCTTCACATCGGTTGGATTGACAATGCCACTGCTGGGCGCAGCCTGCAATGCGTCATATTCAGCCTTAGTAATGTATAGCCTGATCTTTACATTGGCGCCCGGCTGAAATTGCGGAGTGATTGTAATGTTCCTGTCAAGATATTTTTTACCGCTTTTCGAGCGAACAGCATTGGCATTGTGATAAACTTTTGCGGTTACATTTCCAAGGTCCTGTCCCATCGCATCTATCTCCGCCACTATATTGCTGCTGGTGTCTGTAAGAGGTACCCAAAGATTGTTATTGTCGTTTGCAGCATCGATCGTTACTGTGTTCACGCTGTCGCAGGTATTATCCTTACCAGCAGCTACAGTAATGCTTGTGGGTATATAACTCCTGTTCGCGCTGCCTGTATTTACGTTATAACCCAGGAAAGTATATTTTATTAAGCAGCCAGGACAACCTGGTGTCATTGGATTACCAATGCCGGGACCGGAAGTCGCCGAGTTGTTATCCATGATTACGTAAATATCTTTTCCATTAGGCGCGAACGCCAGGTCCCTGTAACGGTTAGTGCTTTGGAAATAAGTAACCGTATCACTGGTATTCCCATAAGCAAGACCACTGGGAAGAGTCGTAATACCCGTTGGTCCAAGTTTTAAACGAATCAATCGTCCCCATTTTAATCCGGCTGCCACTAACGACCTTTTCCAGTCGGGAATCAGTGAACCAGAATACAGGTCAAGGCCGGACCAACCTTCCGACGGCCAGATATTATTTGCACCGGTTGTGTTGTTCCATAATTGACTCATGGTAGTGATAATTAGTTGGCGATACCGGTGTCGGCGTAGTATACGCTGAAAAAAGCGGATCCTGGTAATTGGCTATTCCCGCAGCGTTGGTCACTTCGTCTGTAATTACCGGGCAACTTGAAGGGGCAGGCGGATTCATATTTGGTGCAGCCCCGGCGGTGATACTATTATAATTATTGTCCTGTGCAAATCCCTCTACATAAGGATGTCCATAATTTTTTTGGCGTACTATGACATTTATTTCATCGTCACTGAAGGGGCCATGGGAAGAGCCATATAAAATATTGCGGCTTGTGTCATATGCAAAACCCTGGTTGTTGCGTATACCAGCCGCCCAAACCGCGCTTTGGCTGGCGCCATTGAACGGGTTATCATTGGGATCCATTTATCATAGGCCCCGCCATCTCCATCGGGCTCTAAATTAAATCTTAATATTTTCCCTTCGTAAGAACCGAGCACTTGTGCCCGGTTAGTCCGCTGTGCATTTCCAAATTGGCCGGCACCCATATCACCCTGCGCATAGAATAAATAATCAGTTCCACCGACAGGAACGATAATAACACGCTGTGAATTATGATCACTGCTGCCGGGTAGCGTATCACAAATTATAACTGGCGATCCCAATTTGCCAGGTTCCACTATTATATGTGAACCTCACCAAATAGTTTGTGAAGAAAACGCCTGCATTGCCAGGAGCGGTGCTCACATATCTCTTTACATAATAAATATAAACGTATGGCTTGCCGGAGTTAAATTGTGGATGTATCGCAAGACCGGCACAGCCTCCCGGTGGCCACGGATTTTGA
>CAVTSY010000018.1:0-6841 GCA_963737475.1 uncultured Bacteroidota bacterium | reverse complement strand
CAAAGGTCAGAACCACAATTTATTGGATTATTGGATTTATGGGATATTGAACGCAGCTGGTAATTGAATAACAAACTCACTTCCCTCTCCTTCTATTGTTTCCACTTTTATTTCACCTCGATGCGCTTTTACAATATCGTAGCTTAAACTCAATCCCAGTCCCGTTCCCTGCCCTGTTGGTTTTGTTGTAAAAAATGGTTGAAATATTTTATCCAAGACTTTTTGTGGAATGCCACCCCCATTGTCTTTTACTAATATTTCTACTTTGTCGCCAATCTTATTTGTACTTATTAAAACAGTTGGTTCGTAGCCACTGTCCGCAGTCGCCAGTTTACCTGCAAAGTTTACCTAAGTCAAAGGCTTTGGTGGACACGGCATAAAAAGCATTGTTGATCAGGTTCAAAATCACCCTGCCGATTTCCTGTGGAATGATATTTATTTTTCCAATTGAGTTGTCAAAAGCAGTTTCGCATTTTGCATTGAATGATTTGTCCTTTGCACGAAGACCATGATAAGCTAATCTTAAATATTCATCAGCCAGGGCATTGATATCGGTCAGTTCTTTTACCCCACTGCTACTGCGGCTGTGATGCAACATTCCTTTTACTATACTATCTGCTCTTTTGCCATGGTGATTGATCTTTTCCTCGTTGGCGATTATATTATTTGCAATGGACCTGGCTTCGTCTAAATTTCCTTTGCCTATTTCATCTTTCATTTCTGTAAGCAGCTCTTTATTGATATCAGAAAAATTGTTTACGAAGTTTAAGGGGTTTTGTATCTCATGTGCAATGCCCGCCGTTAGTTCTCCCAACGAAGCCATTTTTTCTGATTGGATGAGCTGAGCCTGGGTAGATTTAAGTTCAGAATAGGCATGTTCAATTTTTGTCTTCGCTTTTTGTTTCTGCAAATTGTTGCGCCATAATATTACAGCAATCAAAAACAAAACGAACAAGCCAGCGGCCAGGATATATAATTGCACTCTGCTTTTAAATTTCGCCTGCCTGGCAATAATTTCCTGTTGTTTCAATTGTTCTTTAAAAGCGATACCCTGAATTTCTCTATCTTTTTCCCGGTTGAAAATACTGTCTTTTAAAGCATAACTCAATGCCATGTATTTGATCGCACTGTCTTTATTCCCAGTGGCCCTGTAAACCTCGGCAAGATTAGTCAGAGCTTCATCCAGGTTTTTTGTCTCAAGGTCAGGAAGTCTTGATTGTGCGACTATTTGTGCATAATAAATGGTGGAATCCAGCTGTCCTGTTTTTTTAAACAGCGTGGACATGCCACTGAAATTTTGCAATACGTCCCTGTCAACGCCATTTTGTGTCGCCAGTATTACAGATGAGTGATAATTTTTCAGTGCCTGTTCATAATTTCGCTGCGTCGTCTGGATCGTTGCCAGCAAATAAACCGGGAAATTCCATTCGGCACCATTAAAAGGCTCTTTTTTACTTATTGATTGTTGTACATAAAACGATGCTGAGTCAAGTTGATTCATCAGCACATATGTTTGAGCGATCTCTGCTAAAAATAAAGGCGCGAGGTGCATACCTGGAAACATGAATTTTCCGACTATGTTATGAGCATCGGCTATTTGCTCACCAGGCAAAGCATACATTAATGCCCGCCGGTAATCTCCAACATCTCTGTAGGTTCCCTGTAATATAAGATGTACCGAGGCTATGCCAACATTATCTGAAAGGTCTTTATAAATGTCTAAGGCGTCTAATGCATATTGAATGCCGGAGACAAAATTACCGAGGTTAAGATTTTGCTTTGCCATTATAAAAAGACAATCTGCTTTTCCATTCTTATAGTCTATTTTTTCTGCTATGGTTAATCCTTGTTGCGCATATTTCATTCCTGAATCGAATGTTGCCTGCAGATTACCCAAAATGGCCAGGGCATCAACTCCTGCAATGTCTCCGTTGTGTTTATCAACAATATTCCCCAGGCTATCTTCCGGGTTGGTTTGTCCATAAACCAGGTTTACAAAACAAAATAAAAAAATAAGTATCGATTTTCTTTTCACAAGATCATTTTTGCAATCATAAGTAAATAATAAATTCACTTCCCTCGCCTTCTTTGCTTTCCACTTTTATTTCACCACCATGCGCTTTTACAATATCGTAGCTTAAACTCAATCCCAGTCCCGTTCCCTGCCCTGTTGGTTTAGTGGTAAAAAAAGGTTGAAATATTTTATCTACTATCTTCCCAGGGACACCGTTACCATTATCTTTCACTTTTATCTCAACCTTATCATTGATCCTTTTTGTACTTACGGTAACAGTTGGTTCAAGACCGTGAATATTTTGCTTCGCTTTCTCTCTCACGGCATAGAAAGCGTTGTTGATCAAATTGAGAATGACCCTGCCTATATCCTGGGGCACTATATCTATTTTTCCAACAGTTTTATCAAAATCCGTTTCAAATTTGGCGTTGAAAGTCTTATCCTTCGCGCGAAGTCCATGGTACGCCAGTCGCAAGTATCGGTCAGCAAGCGCATTAATATCTGTCGATTCCTTTTGCCCTCCGCTCGTTCTCGAATGTTGCAACATCCCTTTTACTATTGCATCCACCCGCTTGCCGTGATGATTTATTTTTTGTTCATTCTCTCTTAGGTTGGCTGCAATCTCGACTGCCGATTGCACATTGCCGACTGCCAACTCGGATTGCAATTCATCAACCAATTCATAATTTACTTCAGAAAAATTATTGACAAAATTTAGAGGGTTTTGAATTTCATGAGCAATACCAGCGGTCATTTCACCCAATGAGGCCATTTTTTCCGAATGAATAAGCTGCTTCTGTGTTTCTTTTAAACTTAACAAGGTTGATTCCAGGTCAGCTTTTTGCCTGGAAAGAAGCAGGTTGGCTTTTTTTCGCTGCCGGCTGTTTCGCCACAACAAAACCGCGATCAATAAAATGATAAAGAGTCCAGCCAGCAGTGCATACATCCTCCATTTGGCACGAAGATCCTTTTTTGCTGTTTCGACCTGCTGGTGACGCTGTTCTTCATCAAAATCGATATTCTGAAACTGTTGCGCCTGTTTGTCATTAAACAAACTGTCTTTTATCTTAATGATCAGGCCCTGGTATTTTACAATGCTGTCGTTATTGCCTGCGGTGTGATAATAATGACTTAATGCAGTGTAAGACCGCAACAAAAGATCAGGCGCACGCATATACAACGCATTTGAAAGCCCATCTTTTATAAACCAAAAGGCAGAATCTTTTTTATTAACCCCGGTGCAATAATCAGCCAATAGAAGATCACCGGCCACTATTCCCCTGAAATAGTTTTGCTCAGCACTCGCCACTAAAGATCTCCTGTAATAATCATTGGCTAAAGAGGTGTCTCCACGTGCTGCATAGGTGCGACCCATATTTAAAAGTACACTTCCAAGATATCGCTTATAGCCCGACTGCATAACCAGCGCATACGACCGCTGAATACTCATTAATGCTGAATCAATCTTTTCTAAATCCAAATAAACGCGATTCATTGTGAGGGCAACGATACTTTGCACCGGTATATTGCCGGCCTGCTCTGCAGCTTGCCTTGCCAGGATGTGATAATACCTGGCTTTTTCATAATTGTTCGAGTTGGCATATAAGATCCCGAGGCTTTCTTCGGTGAAGCCAACCGCGCTGAGCCTTTGTAAATGCGGAGCAGCCGTATGATTCATGAGGTCATCATCTCCGGGAAATTTTCCTACTAATACATTTTGCTCAGTTTTAGGGTCCTCCAGGACGGCCAGCGCTGACAAAAGAGTTTGTAAAGAACGTGGATAGTTGCCCTTGTTCAAATATGCATATCCCATTTCCTCCAATGCACTTCCTTGTTCTAATCTCAAATGCAATTTCTGCGCAAGTGCCAGGCACACTTCGCCGTAATGATAAGCACTGTCGGGATTTAGCTCAGCGTAAATCCTGGTAATGGATCGCAACCGTACTATTTTGAAAGTATCGTTTGTGGTGAGATTTGCCACCCTTACGAGACTATCCATATTTACTTTCTGTGCATGCGTAAAAAAAGGCAGCAAGAACAATGCATAAGTTTTTAACCAGCGTTTGAACATGATCAGGTTTATAAAACGGGTAATTGAATAATGAATTCACTTCCCTCTCCTTCTATTGTTTCTACTTTTATTTCCCCTCCATGTGCCTTGATAATATCATACGCTAAACTCAAACCCAACCCTGTTCCCTCTCCTGTTGGCTTGGTGGTGAAGAAGGGTTGAAATACTTTATCAACAACATTTTTCGGGATCCCGCCCCCATTGTCAGCTACTTTAATTTGAATACTCCGACCCCCGTCCGTACCGGCACGGGCGGGCCCTAAAGGGGGCTGAATCGAAATTGTTGATACTGTAACAGTCGGTTCATATCCCGGGATATTTTCTTTTTGTTTTTCATTTACGGCATAAAACGCGTTGTTGATCAAATTAAGAATAACTCTTCCGATATCTTGTGGAACGGTATTTATTTTTCCAATTGCCGGATCAAGATCGCTTTCCAGCGCAACATGAAATGTTTTGTCCCTTGCTCTTAGTCCATGGTAAGTTAGTCTTAAGTATTCATCACACAAGGCATTGATATCGGTAAGTTCTTTTTGTCCACTGCTTATTCTTGAATGTTGTAGCATTCCTTTTACGATTGCATCAGCACGTTTACCATGATGAATTATTTTTTGTTCATTGTCTTTAATATCATCGGCTATCTCATTTGCCAATTGCATATTGCCCATTACTCCGAAGGAGCCCAGTCGGGCCAATTCCGATTTTAGCTCATCAACCAATTCTGTATTCACTTCCGAAAAATTATTGACAAAATTTAATGGGTTTTGTATCTCGTGAGCAATGCCTGCCGTCAATTCCCCCAATGAAGCCATCTTCTCGGATTGTATCAATTGCGCCTGCGTTGATCTCAGTTCCTGCAAGGCCATTTCGGCTTTGGTTCTTTGTTTATCTACCTCTGCCTTTTGCGATTGAAGCAGCACATTGGCCCGTCGCTTGTTTTGATTATTAATATAAAGAATGAGAGAAAGTAGCAGGAATACGCCGATCGCCCCGAACAAGATGTATGATTTCATTTGTTGGCGATACCGGTCCTTTTCCGCCCCGATTTCCTGTTGTCTTTGCTGTTCGTCGAAAACCTGCAAAGTGAATTGTTGCATTTTGGCCTGGCTGAAAATAGTATCTTTTGCCGCAAGCATGATCCTCGTATATTTTAATTCGCTGTCGCCCTCGTGTTTTTCATCGTATACCGAAGCCAGTATGGCGCATGCCGAAGATGCGTAATCGCCATATTTGTTTTTTTGCGCCAGTTGCAATGCAAGGTGTGCGAAATAAATACAGGAATCCACCTTCCCTTCTTTTTTCAGGAGGCCCGCAAGATTGTTATACAGTCTTGTTTGAAAATAAAGGGTATTGAATTGCCTGCTCTCTTCAACTCCGATCCTGTAGTAATTCCCCGCCTTCTTAAGATCACCTGTTGCTTCGTACGCATTTCCCAAATTCGCGGCCGCGAGCGGCAAGCGCTTCTTGTTGTTCGCTTCGCTACAAATATGATACGCTTTTTGAATGTACCATAGCGCTGAATCTGGACGCTTCATAGACAAGTATAACTGTCCAATAGTGATGTAGGGGCCAAGCCTGTCGAATTCCAATTGTTTCAGTGGCGCGGCGTGTAAGCGGTCCAGGTTTTCGAGGATCGCTATCGATTCCCTCATCTTAACCATTGATCCCTCAAAATTTCCCATCACGCGATATAACAGGCCGATGTCGTGCGATACGGTCCATGAAACAGGGTCCTTAGATCCTTTGTATTGTTCCAGCACTCTTAACTTTCTGAATGCAATTTCCAGTGCCTTGGGATAGTTGCCGTTCACGATCGCAGCGAAACACATCACTCTCAAGCCCAAATATTTGCCAATCGTGAACTTTATTTTTTCAGAAAGGTCGATCGCGCGACTCACATATACAAGCGCACTGTCTGGATTCAGCCAGGTATAATAATCACCCAGTTCACATAAGGCAAGCACCCGGTCAGTATCGTTTTCGGAATGCTCATAATCGCTCTGCAATTTTTGAAAATAGGTCTGGGTGCTGGCATTATGAATAATGAACAAAGAGAAAAATATCAGCAGTAAAAATTTCATAAAAATGTCTGAACCACGATTTATGGGATTGTTGGATTTTGTAATTGTCTGAATCACGGATTTACACGGATTGAACCACGATTATAGGATTTATTGGATGAATAGGACAAAAACACTTTCACATAACTCCCATGAGTCCCATAAATCCCAGTTCAGACAATTGGTAACTGAATAATAAACTCGCTCCCTTCTCCTTCTTTCGTCTCAACTTTTATCTCCCCGCCATGTGCTTTAACAATATCATAAGCTAGTGATAATCCTAATCCCGTCCCTTCGCCTGTTGGTTTTGTTGTAAAAAAAGGTTGAAATATCTTATCCAATATGTTTGAAGGAATACCCTGTCCGTTATCTCTCACACTAATCAAAATTTTATTATTCTCTTTTTTGGTTCTCACCCAAACTGTAGGGGTCTTACTGTTATCAGAATCTGAAAGCCCTCCTTTGGAGGGTTGGGAGGCCGCATAAAAAGCGTTATTGACCAGGTTAACGATCACCTTCCCCATTTCCTGTGGCACGATATCTATTTTGCCGATATTATTATCAAAAACTGTTTCAAGCTTTGCAGTAAATGACTTGTCTTTCGCACGCATGCCGTGGTAACTCAACCGGAGATATTCATCAGCCAATGAATTGATATCCCTTAATTCCTTTTGCCCTGCATTTAAATGCGAATGC
>CAVTSY010000017.1:0-207075 GCA_963737475.1 uncultured Bacteroidota bacterium | reverse complement strand
TGTGCATCTATATATCCCGCCACGCGAAGCAATAAACTTTCCCTTTGCCATAAACGGCCAAATTCCTCCAGGTCCTGCGACTGGGTGGGCAATAACTCAACAGGCAAACAGACAAGATGAATATTTAATGCGGCAGCAATTTTCTGCGCTGTCAATTGTTTGCTCAGCGGATCCTGACCCACTAATTGTATCATTACCGGGAACCGGTTATCCGCTGTTAAAGTTTGAATCTGTTTTACGAGATCATCCACTGCATCGTTGTTGCGATGGAGGAAGATCATCTTCATCAGTATTGATATCAAAAGGGGAAGAAATTTTTATGATCCGTTCATCCAGGTAATTCAGACCTTTTATAAAATTAACCATTCGTTCATCAGCTCTCAGTGAACAACTGATCAATGGTTGATTCATCAGTTTATTTATATCAACAAGTCGCCAGTAGCGCAAGGGACGTTGAGGCGACAGGACATCCCAGGCAGGTTCATCAAAAAGCGCCATGGCCAGCGCGAAACTTGGATAAGGTTTGTTGGGATCATCATGGGCTTTTGCACAAAGCGCCGGTATGCGTGTATCCAGTTCCATGGCAATGCAAAGCAATAATAAGTGTTGTTCAAAATCGGAAAGTCCGAAACCGGCGTTTTACAAATGCAAGGGCAGGTAGCGGTTCAGCCGATTCAAAATCTTTCATCTGCAATGAAGCCGACTTATCGCGAAATCTGCGTTTGTTATTTCTTTGGATGAAAGTTTTTCAGCAGATAATGAAGCAGCGGACCTCATCAATTTCAACCGCAACCATTCCATGGATGCGGATAGATATTGATCATTTTTTCCGTTCCAATTATCTGTTGCCGGGTTCATGGTAAAGTAACTTTGTTGGTTGCTTTGAATACAGGCGGAGTCACTGAAGTATCGATCAATAAACTATCCGCACCGTCGATACGTAAACGAACGAAATAATCCCCATCTTCTATATTTTTCATTTGAAAATGCAGCGAAGTGGTAGCCGCTGGATGATCATCTGCTTTGAATTCTTTGTTGCCAAGCAGAAGATAAGCATTTTGTTCAGGACGAATGGCAGGATCGAAATTAACGGCAGCAGAATAATTTTTTGATGCAGGTGGTGAAAGATGCGCGATGGTGATCGGGAAATTAACGGTAGGTGCCAGCATAAAAGGAATCTCATTGGATGTTTTATCGGGATCGCCCGCTTTATGAACAATTACACTTAAAATATATGAGCCTGCAACCCATTGGTTCGGATCGTTTGGCAATTTTACTTTTATTTCTTTGTCTGTTGCCCCTGCCAATGCCGGCAATATTATATCATCGCTTAACCTGTGATTTCTGAACTTGACCGTTACGCTATCGCCTTTCAAAAGACTTCCGTTGATCGTTAAAATATCCCCCTGTTGCGCCGCATTTTGTTTGTTGGGAAAATCAATCGAGTCAATGTTCGGGAAGGGAGGAGTTACATACGTTTGAATCAATACTCCGCGATCGCCCGCACCACGCATTAAAACGGGTAATGGTGTTGTTGATGGCCGTTTGCTTTCAATCAATACCACCGATACCTGGTAAGCTATCGACAATTTATATTGACTTTGAAAACCTGTCCACAATTTAGAAACCTCATCAATTGAAATAGGCTGAGGTGTGATCCTTACTCTTTCGATCTGCTCATGAAGATGACTTGCACTAAACGCCACCCTGATCTCATCCCTGCTAAGCACCGGGTGATCATGTAATATGCTCATTGCTTTTCCCAGGAGCAGGTGCCCGATGATCTCATTTTTATCCTGTCCGTAAGCTGTGATGAGGTAGTAAAGATTCAATCCCAGCGGAGGAGTTGCTGTTTCACCGTTTCTTATTCTTCCGGGTATTTCCATATTTCGCCACGCTGCACTGTGTTCAACATGATAAAGAAATAAATTGACCTGGTTCTTTGCCTGGTCAAATTCATAAGCCTCATCAAGAGGAAGATTTGTGATCAGTATTTCAGAAGTTGGTTTAACGTCTGCCGGAAGATCATCAATGACATCGCTGTCTTTAAGATCTTTTACATGGTCAAGCAAATTGCGCAGCGTCAAAGTAACAGCACCGATAGCTAATTCATTGCTCATTGCTCAACGTGGTTTTCTTGATTCGAGATATTGATCGAGGCTCAATATATTTTTGTCTTCTTTTTTTGTGATCATCTTTGTTTCTGCCTGCGGGAATTGAGCTCTTATCTCTATCCGGTCAATTGAGATATTGATGGTTTGTGAAGATGTTGTGGCTGACGGAATTTTGGGCAGCGGATATTCTGTTTTGTTTTTAAAACCCGGTCTCCATGGAGAAACGTTTGTTGATCCGTTATCCTTTATGCTGATGGTTTTATTTCATCATCATTTCCCGATTCATCAATTTCTGTTAAAGCAGGTAGTGATCCTTTTGTTGATGAAGCTATTTGTTCACTTATCTTTTCCCCGGCTTTTATTTAGAGATCCTTCCGTATGTTCTTTTTGGGATCTTGATATAATTTTTTCACGAAAGTTCATTGGTTTATTTTCTCCGGTTCCTGTATCTTTTTTGAGTAATGCGACAGCGGTATTTTTATTGATCGTTGTTGACTCTCTGAATTATTTTCACGAGGCTTGATGAGTTGTATGGGTTCTGTTACCGGTGATATTGTTTCTTTGAATAATGGATCAGGAATTTTATTTTCTTATTTTTCCGTATGTCGGTCGGCGGCTCGGTTATTTCAATGCCTGGTGGGTCCGCCTGTTTTTCTGTGACTCCAGTTTCTTCTCCTTCCCGGCTCGTCATTTATAACAGGATCGTTTGAGAAAAAATTTTCATGATCGAACGTACTTTGGATCCGTGGTTTCACATTTTCGGACGATCCGATGTGACGACTGATGATATGATCAAGAAAGCTGGTCATGCTTTTACCATTTCCAGGTAAAGTTTTCGTCTCCCCGCGCTTAAATTCAATATATCTGATTCAGACCAATGAAAGACTGAGGCAAGAACAGCCACTTCTCTCAGGATATGTTTTGCCCAACTATCAATTTCGAGCCATAAATAACTTGTAATATCAAAAGGTATTTCCCAGCTATAAGAGCATGCAGGGCAATTTAACAACATACTTATATCAGCCTGCGGATCTTGTTCTGCCATGCGTTTATCCAGTTCATCAAGTATCTCAACGGGTAACTCTTCGATGTTGCAATTTTCTTCGTCTCTTTTTATTTCAATGATACAATCTGAAAATAATTTCTTTGGATCAGATTGGTAAACCTGGTCCGATGAAACACGGATCATATCATAACTGTTAGGAAGCCTGAACCGGATAAGATAACCTTCAGCATCGAGAATGTATGAAGCAGGTGAAGAGGTATTTTCTTGATTGGATGAAACCAGCTCATCCACATGACTGACCCACTCGATGTGTTCATGGCAATGAGGGCAATCAGCAACATTTAAAAGAACAGTGCCAAACATCCTTTTACGCAAATGAAATAATCTTACATCTCTCTCTCCAATGCTCAATGTGGCAGGGTCTGTGCCGTCGCGGCCCGATGCATAAAGCAGGTCAATTGTTTTTTCGATCAATGGTTTTCCCCTGCTGTTTTCCCAGACATCGAGTAATTCCTTTGCACCTAAAGTTTTCATACGATCATTCACGAAGGCTCTGTAAAGCTTGGTTCTGTTGGTTCTGTTACTTCATAATCTCTTTCCCATCCTTCATTTTGCAGGGTCATTGTTTCAATAGCGATTGCATTCGCACTGGCATCAAGATCAGGCAGTGCCTGGAAATTAGAAACCCAGCACCGATATACCTTGTAGGCAATCGCCAATTGCCCCGCCTCATTGTACATTTCAATGATAATATCTTTGCGAAAATCTTTGAGAGAGACTTCGGCCCCCAGGCCGGAACCAAAATTCCAAACCTTATTTGCCCATTTCTCAAATTCCTGGTCGTGAGTCACACCACGTTCAAGTGTGACGGGATCAAACTTGATCTGACCGGGGGATTTTCTTACATGACTGGGATCACCGCCATTGCGATGTTCAACCGGTGTGACTTCTTTTTTTAATGCTCCCACCTTGCTGATACCCGCCACATATTTCCCATCCCACTTCACACGAAATTTAAAATTCTTATAAGGATCGAATCGTTGTGCATTTACTGTAAACTGTGCCATAATTGTAAGTTTTAAGATTCAATTTGACCTGCTAATTGCTGAATTTTTATGATGACAAATTCGGCCGGCTTTAACGGTGCAAATCCAACCAGGATATTAACAATACCAAGATTGATGTCATTTTGCGTGGTTGTTTCTTTATCGCATTTTACCAGGTACGCTTCTTTTGGAGTAGTACCCTGGAATGCTCCCTGCCTGAAAAGATTATGCATGAAAGCCCCGACATTCAAACGGATCTGTGCCCATAGGGGTTCGTCATTTGGTTCAAATATTACCCATTTGGTTCCACGGTAAAGACTTTCTTCTATGTATAATGCCGTACGACGAACTGCGATGTATTTATAGTCATCAGCAAGTTCATCAGCGCCTCTTAATGTTCGCGATCCCCATACCACACGACCGGTAATCGGAAACGAACGGAGACAGTTGACTGCTATCGGATTCAATTGACCATTTTGATCATCGGAAAGATCGATCTGCAGACCAAGTATCCCGTTTAAGGAAGCATCAATGCCAGCAGGAGATTTCCAAACTCCACGTTGCGTATCTGTTCTTGCCATGATGCCTGCGATAATACCACAGGGAGCGAAGAGATCCGTTTGCCCGTCGCGCATGGGATCTGATTGTTTTACCCTTGGAAAGAACAAGGCAGCGTTGCGTGCGTTTATGCCGCTAAGATTCAGATCATCCAATCCATCGATCGCGTTTTGTACGGCAATGGCAGGCGCCTGCACACCTCCCCAGGCGGCTGGCGAATCAACGAGTAACATGGCACGACTATCAACACATAATTGTAAACCCTGGCTGTATACGCCAACGTCAGTGTCTTTATCTCTTGTAGGAGGTGGAATGCATAACAGGTTAAATTCTTCATTTTCCAATGCCCAGAGACCGCTTTTGTTTGATTCTTTTCCTTTGTACTCATCGGGCGTTACATCGATCCCATCGTCGCCTTTTGTGGTAACAGAAACAGGTGAGTCGATCATTTTTACAGGACTTGAGGGAGGACTTTCTGGTGATGGGATCAGCGTTTGAGAAGGTCTGCCGAATGCGCCGGTTCCCTGCACTCTTACCAGTAAAGAACTTTGTTCCAATACACGCGGCAGGTACCGGGGATCATCTTCTGATGTCGATACATTCAAAAATTTTTCAGTGCTACCCCCATCTACATTCTCTTTTACAATAAGATTAAAAAGAGTTGCATTAGCAGTATCTCTCGTTTTGTAATTCACGGAAGCCTGCAATTTGTCGCCCCAACTGCCTTCATTAGCGGCTTCCAGCACAAGATTGCCCGGTGGGCTGCCTTCTGTTGGTAAACTTATACTTGCCTTCTTTGCATTTTTTGCGATCCTTATCATCACCGCCTTATTGCCGGCGTTCAGAAAAAAATCTTTTACCGCATAGCTTACCAAACTTTTGACCCAGATACCTCCATATAGTCTTTCGAAATCAGCAAAGCTTGTTATTGTAATGGCCTTGTCTAAGTTCCCCCGCAATGTTCGCCCGATAAAAGCAGTAATAGAAGTAGCTACTCCTGTAATAGTGCGTACGCCACTCGGCAGTTCTTCAATATAAACTCCCGGGTAGGTTGGTTGTACTGGCATAACTATAAATTTTAAATGATGAAGTTGACGATTGTGAGTAATGGCTACACCGCAAGTGAGGGCATCAGGTGTTCAACCGGCATATCCACTAAAATATTTCTTTGGAGCAGCTCGATCCGCACCAGCATTTTCTGTTTTCCCTTGTAATCGATGATCTCGCAGGTGAACCCGGTGAATGGGCCTTCTTTAATAAAAAGATTTCTCCCCGGTTTTATATACCCTGAAGAAACTTCGATGTCCTTCTGGGAATTATAAACAAGGAGTTTTAAGTTGCTGATGATCGCTTCTTCAACAGCTGCTATCTGTTTCCCCGTTCTTACATAATGTAAAACGCCATTTACCTCGAGGCTGTTGAAATAACCCTGGAGGTCTTCCAGCCTCACGAAAATATAGGAGGGGAAAAGAGGAGCGTCCACATATTTTCGCCTGTCGGACCATGTTCTTAAACTTTTTACAATGGGCAAAAAGTTTTCAACATTCATATTTCCGAGTTGCTCGGCGATCTTTTTTTCATGACGTGGTTTGGTATAGATCACAAACCATCCTGCGATGAAATTGCTCATCTTGTTATCGAATTATGGTTCAATAAAATTTGACCTGAAAAAGTTCAGGAATTTTTGAGAGAGACAAAAGCTATCGCATGCGTAAATCACATATTATTATGATCGCAAACGTATCAAGCAGCAGTAAGAATCTTTCTAAATCGCAAGGGCAGTAAAATCGTTTAATTGAAACTAATCAGTGCCGTAAGAAGTGGGTTTTTGAATGGGAAGGATTTATAGTAATTCAATACAATTTAAAAATATTTTAGAATAGGAAATGAAAACCTCAAAAAATTATTTATCCACAAAATGATTTAAGTAAGATTGTTTATAAAAAATTACAGAGAGATATACTCATTGATTCTTTTGAAAATATTTTTATCATTTTGGATATCGGACAATTACTTCGGAAAATTTCGTTCGAAGCGGTATTATGTGTATTGATATTCTGTTCGACTATTTCCATAGCCCTTTAAAAATAAATGAGTGTACGAAATAGCTTAAAAAGAGCGACTCCTCAACGATTGTACTTAATAATTGTTTTCGAAAGTGGAGATGGAAAAACCTTTTACCAGGCGAGTCATCTCTCGAGTTACTCTGAAATAACCTGCCAGTTGGTTGATTGATATTTCTTAACTCAAGAGAGTTCGGGATGGGGCTCCTCTTGGACGGTGCTACATATCAGATCCTAGCGTACTAATCCTACAGCAAGATTTAAAATCAAGTTCGTTTCGTTTTCAGAGGTCCCGACCAGATTCGAACTGGTGTAGGAGCTTTTGCAGAGCTCAGCCTAGCCACTCGGCCACAGGACCTTTTAATTTTATTCAACAATTTTGTTGCCCAGCCTATCCCGCTAAAGCGGGACACAGGACCTTTCAAATTTTTGATTTCAGATTTAACTCCGACCTTTATCGGATTAGATTTGTCCAAAAGACTCTCCAACGGAGTCCTTTCGACCTTTGGAGAATCTGAAAGCGGTCAAAGATAAGTTTTTTGGCTGTTATTTTTTAACGAAAAACATATGGGTCGTATTGCTGAATCTGAGCTGATTATTAATGATCGCGGGGCTATTTATCACCTGGATCTTCTTCCCGACGAACTAGCCCATAATATCATTGTGGTAGGTGATCCCGACCGGGTAAAAATGGTTAGCAAATACTTTGACAAGATCGAAGTGAATACGCGGCATCGGGAATTTGTAACTCATACGGGCACGATAGGTAAAAAAAGAATTTCGGTTATTTCAACAGGTATTGGTACAGATAATATTGATATCATCTTAAATGAAATTGATGCACTCGTAAATATTGATCTTGATACCCGTGAAATAAGACCCAAGCTCAGCTCTGTAAACATCATTCGCATCGGCACTTCCGGTTCTTTACAAGCTGATATTCCCGTAGATGGTCATGTAACGGGCACTCACGGCCTTGGCATTGATAATTTGCTGAATTTTTACAGGCTTGAACAAAACGAAGAAGAAAAACAGTTGCTGCATTCTTTCGTTACCCATACTCAATTGCATGGGCAAATGGCTTATCCTTATATTGCCGGTGCAAGCGCCTCGCTTATCAAACATTTTGTAAAAGATTTTTACCAGGGTATCACTGTCACCTGTCCTGGTTTTTACGGGCCGCAGGGACGAGTGTTGAGATTGGGCATCCGCAACCCTGCTCTTGTGAACAATCTTACAAGCTTCCGGTTTGGCCAGCACCGGATCGCTAATTTTGAAATGGAAACATCGGCTATTTACAGTCTTGGAAAATTACTGGGCCATCATTGCCTTTCCCTAAATGCTGTTGTTGCCAATCGTATCAAAAAAGAGTTTTCAAAAGATCCGGCGGCCGCCAGTTGACAATCTTATAAAAAAAGTTTTGAGCATTATAAGTGATTATATTTAGTGAATGAAAATTGCTTTTTCAAAATACCAGGGCACAGGAAACGATTTTGTAATTCTCGACAACAGGAAAAAAGAATATCCTTCCCTCACCGCTTCACATATCCGCCATATCTGCGACAGGCGTTTTGGAATTGGGGGTGATGGATTAATGCTTCTCAACGAGAAAGACGGCTTTGATTTTGAGATGAAATATTTCAATGCAGACGGCCGCGAAAGCAGCATGTGTGGTAACGGGGGTCGTTGCCTTGTCAAATTTGCTTACGAACTCGGTATCCATAGAGGTGTTTATCATTTCGCCGCCGTGGACGGGCTACATGAAGCAGAGATAGATACAGACGGAACAGTTTCCTTAAAAATGCAGGACGTCAGCCAGGTTTCAAAATTTCATGGAGACTATCTTCTCAATACAGGTTCGCCACATTATGTAAAACTGGTAAATGATGTTATGAATACTGATGTTTTTAAAAAAGGCCGTGAAATCCGCTACAGCAAAGATTTTGAAAAGGAAGGTGTCAATGTAAATTTTGTCGAGCAATTGCCGGATGAGGACAAAATACTCGTAAGAACTTATGAGCGTGGTGTGGAGGATGAAACCTTTTCGTGTGGCACAGGAGTGACCGCAGCAGCGATCATTTGTTACCACAATGAAAATGGTTTTAATGATGTGCAGGTAAAAACATTGGGGGGTACTCTTACGGTTGAATTTGACCGCATTGATGACAGCCATTACAACAACATCTGGCTCAGTGGCCCTGCAGAAAGAGTTTTTGACGGCACTATTGAACTTTGAAGCGTCAATTTGGTATGCATAAAGAAGAAATTATCAAAGCAAGTAAGAAAGTCTTTAACGAGTTTAGCGATACCTGTTTGCAGATCCCCGACAACAAATTTTTTTTTCTGCCTGCCGAAAAATGGTCGATCTCACAAAATGTCGATCATCTTACAAGAGCTGTAAAGACTACAAAGCTGGCTTATTCGCTTCCTAAAATTCTTGTCAGGATCTTATTTGGAAAAGCTAATCGCCCTTCAAAAACTTATGAAGAACTTGTTGCAAAATACAAACTGAAATTGGAGCAGGGTGGAAAAGCTTCCGGCCGTTATCTTCCAAAAACCAACGGTCTCAAAAAAATTGACCCTTATACAAAAATGGCAAAGGGCAAATGAAAGGTACCTGGAAGCAGTGGAATTAAAATGGAGTGATGCCCAGCTCGACCATTACGTTGCTCCGCATCCCCTGCTTGGAAAACTAACCTTGCGGGAACTTTGCTATTTCACTATTTATCATACCGGGCATCATTTAAATATTATAAAAGCAAGGCTTACGGAACAATTTTAATGAATGGAAAATCAATTTTCTTCTCCCGGCAGTTTTAATATTCGTGTATATGGCGTGTTGATCAATGAGCAAAAACAGGTACTTGTGAGTGATGAATATATTCGCGGAAGCTATTACACAAAATTTCCCGGCGGTGGTTTAGAACTTGGCGAAGGAACAAGGGATTGCCTGAAAAGGGAGTTTAAAGAAGAAATGGATCTTGAAGTAGAAATTGGTGAGCATCTTTATACCACGGATTTTTACCAGGTATCCGCCTTTAATCCCGCGCACCAGATCATTTCGATCTATTATTTGGTGGGGGCCCTGGAAGATATTAAAGTCCCGTTACGAACAATAGAATTTGATTTTGACGAACAACAAATGGAGGTGTACAACAGAACGAAAATGACAGAGACCTTTCGTTTTATCGACTGGAATATTTTTTCTGAAGAAAAGGTCACGCTACCTATTGATAAGATCGTCGCTTCGCTGGTGAAAGAAAGATATTAGCTGTGCAACCTTTAACTATGCCACGGCTACCAAACTTTGTTTGAACTTGCTGATTTATCAGCCGTGGCATAGCTAGCTCACCCGGCAGTTGGAATATTCATAAATGGATCCTGGTCTTGTCCCATCGCAGACCTCTTCATTCTCTTAGCCAGGTCATGCCCTAAATATTTTTCAATCCTGTTTTCTGCGATGTAAATAACAGGAGTAAGAATGATCGCCATCGTTGCCTTGTAAATATAGTTCACTACACCTATCGCCAATATTTGTTGCCAGGTGAATGTGCCCGGAGAATGCGATAAACAAAACGATATAGCTATCCACAATTTGAGACACCAATGTTGAACCCGTTGCTCTGAGCCAGACTCTTTTTTCACCGGTTACTTTTTTTATCCTGTGAAAGACGTATACATCAACCAACTGGCTCACTAAAAAAGCAACGAGGCTCCCTACGATGATCTTCATGCCCTGTCCAAAAATTCCACTAAAAGCATCTTGCATGTTTGGGATATTGTTCTTCTCAGCCTGGCTGGTGACCCAAAAATCGGCCGGCGGAACGCTAATCGCAGCATAAAACATCAAAAAGGCATAAGAGATCAAAATGATCGCGGTAAATGAAATTCTCCGAACCGCTTTGGGTCCATAGTATTCGTTTACAAGATCGGTCATTACAAATTCAAGAGGCCAAAGAAGAACGCCACAGGTAAGGCTGATGGAAAGACCGCTTTGTCCAAAAAGAGCAAAACTTGAAGGATGAAACCCAAACAATTTTTCCAATGAAAAGATCTTTGTCCCGATCGATTCAGCGATCAATGCATTGCAGCAAAAAAAGGCAGTCATTCCTAAAAACAGCTTGGCGGATTTATCTTTCAGAATATTTTGTATCATGAATGGGCGTTGATGTAAAGAATATAAAACGCATCGATCACTAAAAATAAAACATTGGCCACAATAAGCCATGAAGGAATAATGATTAAAGATCTCCTGGAAAAGATCCCAAAAACCAAATAGGAAAAATTTGCCAGCGGATTTAAAATAAATCCCAATACATACCCGATGATCAAAATAGTGGAAGTAAGTTGTTCATCATTTATCCATTTTGTGAGTTGCAATGAGAAAGCCAGGAGAAAAAAAAGATTACAGACAAAGGCTATCCGGGATAGTTTTAAAAGCCAGCGCATTGGCTAAGATAAAAGATAATAGATAAAAGTTAAATACCTGTCAATTGAAATTGTTCAATAGTCTCCCAATGAGTGACTCATGTTTCGCCGGCAACAAATTTGGCTCTCACAGATTCCACGGATATACACAGAAAAAAATCGGTGAAAATCCCTGCCTGCCGGTCGAAGGACTCCTTTGGAGCGGCGGTGTGGCATCTGTGAGACCTTGTATAGAAGAATTGTTGCAGCACAAGAGTGCGACGCAACCGCCGCCGATAGGATTACTTTAGCCGGGTCCATAAAAATCACCTCTCATTTCTCACTCCGGGCAAAATAGCATTATTTTGCTGCCTAATTTATTCAACTATTTTATGAATAGCGGATTGTTTAAAAAATTGCTGCCGCATCTGATTGCGATCGTCATCTTCCTAATTGTAACAGCTATTTTTTTGTAAACCCGCTCTTGAAGGCAATGTATTGAATCAGAACGATGTTACCGGGTGGAAAGGAATGGCGCAAAATGCGTTTGAATACAAAGCCAAACATGGCCACTATCCGCTATGGAATCCGAACCTATTTAGTGGCATGCCTAACTACCAGGTAGATAATGGAAGGAAAATCGTATCTTCCTGATTTCACAAAGATCTTCAGTCTGTGGTTGCCAAAGCCAATGAATTTTTTTTTCCTGCCTGCATTTGTTTTTATCTTCTTTGCATCGCATTACGCATGAATCCTGTATATCGGGATCCTCGGAGCCCTGGCCTATGCTTTCTCTACCTATAACGCAGTCATTATTGGCGTGGGGCATGAATCAAAAATGCTGGCCATTGATTTTATGCCGCTGCTTTTGGCAGGAATGATATTCACATTCAATAAAAAATATTGGCTAGGGCTATCTATCACAACACTTGGCGCCTATCCTTGAAATCGCGGTGAACCATCCCCAGATCAATTTTTATTTTCTGCTTATTGCGGTGGCTGTCACTATTGCTTATTTAGTTGATTGGATACGGAAAAAAGAATGGAAACATATTATTTATCGTCGGATGTATTACCATTGTTGCGGCGTTGATCGGCTTAGGCTGGAACTGCTGTCACATTGATGACCTCTTATGAATATTCAAAGGCTACGATGCGGGGCGGAAAAAATATTTCGATTGAAGGAAACGTAGTAAAGGCCACAAAAACCTCGGGCCTTGATACTTCTTATGCCCTTCGATGGAGTCTTGGCAAAGCCGAAGCAACAGTAATGTTTATGCCTGAGGCTTTTGGAGGTAGTAGCATAAGGTGCTTGACGAAAACTCTCACGTCATCGAAAAATTGACCGACAAAGGAGTTCCCGATAATTCTGCCGTCCAAGTAGCAACAATCTTCCCAAATATTGGGGTGGCATTCAGATCGAGTGAGACAACTTCAGGCCCTCCTTATATCGGCGTCATTATTTGTTTACTTGCTTTGATTGGTTTTGTAATTGTAAAACACCCGATGCGATGGGGATTGTTGTCATAACCCTATTGGCCATATTGATGGCCTGGGGAAAATATTTGCCGGGCTTCAATACTTTCCTTTTTACCCACCTGCCTATGTATAATAAGTTCAGAGCGCCTTCTATGGCAATGGTCATCCCTGAATTGACCCTTCCCATTATGGCAGTCCTGACACTTCAGTATATTTTATTCAGGGAAAAAAGCCGGGAGTTATTAAAAGTTGATTTTAGAAAAATTTTATATGCTGTCGGCGGATTACTTGTCTTGCTTATTATCATGTATGTAATGATGGATTACAGCAGCGCTATTGATCAGCGGATATTGCAAGGCTATACAGATCCAAAAACCGGTAATAATGAAATTGCGAGAGCCATCATTTCAGGAATGAAAGCCGACCGTCAGAGTATGTTTGGAGGACAATTGCTGAGGACATTTTTATTTGCAGCGTTGATCATCGGTATTCTGTATTTGTACATCAGGAACTTTTAAAATCCGCTGCGGTTATTATTACACTGGGACTAATTAGTCATTATTGACTTGCTTGTTATTGATAAAGAATATTTGGGTGAAGAAAATTTTATTTCACCTGATGAATTAGCTGATCAAAATTTTACGTCTAATAACTGTTGACCAGCAAATATTACAAGATAAAGATCCTGATTTCAGGGTTTTTAATATTCGCCGGATTGGACAACGGAATCAAGGACATCTTATTTTCATAAATCTATTGGTGGCTATCATCCGGCCAAGTTGCGCATCTACCAGGATATTATTGATAAATATTTCTCCGGGGCATTAAATCAGAATATACTTAATATGCTTAACGTGAAATATACAATTATTTACAAATTCTCAAACAAACCAGGAACAACTTGAACCAAATGCTTACGCCTATGGTCCCTGCTGGCTGGTAAAAAATGTAAAGATCACTGAGGGGCCCGGTTCAAGAAATTGAAGCCATTGGAAATACACATCTCAGGGACACAGCTATTGTTCAAAAAGCGTTTAGCAATGTAGTTGTGCAACCGCAATGGGATTCTGCCGCTACTATCAAACTTGCAAAGTTTGATAACGATACGATGGATTATTCCTTCAGCAGCTCGAAACCACAATTTGCTGTGTTTAGCGAGATATATTATCCTTATGGGTGGAATGCATATATTGACGGGAAAAAGGTCGACTATTGCAAAGCAGATTATGTTTTGCGTGGATTATCAATACCTGCCGGTCAACATGCAGTGAAATTTATATTCGAACCATCTTCATTTAAAAAAGGAGTCAAGATCGCCTATATCATCTTCATTCCTCATCCTGATCCTCTTTCTAGGAGGATTATTTATGGAATGGTGGAGTAACAGGAAATTGGCAGTTGGCAATAGGCAATAAGCAGACTGGTCAAGAGTTAAACCATTACTCATCACTCATTACTCATTTTGAAAAAACTTCTTGCGATAGCACCTTACCAGTACCTGCCTTATTTCTCAGGTGGACAAAAATCCATTGCACAGTTTCTCGATCACCTTGGCAGGGAAGCCGATCTAACGGTCATAAGCGTTAGTGAAAATGATCCTTCGTTAATTAAGACTTATAAACATATTGCCTGGTTAAAGAAAAAATCATTTTCAAAATATTCTGATCCGGGCCTTATTTCAAAACTGACGACGCTGATAAAAAAAGAAAAATTTGATGCTATCATTTGGGAGCATCCTTATTATACCTGGCTGGCGGGTATCATCAGGAAAAGAACGGGAATAAAAACGATACTGCATATCCACAATATCGAATACCAGCGTTTTCAATCAACAGGTAAATGGTGGTGGCCGGTCTTAAGGATCTATGAAAAAAGGTTTTTCAGGATCGCCGATGAAATTCTTTTCGTGTCCCCTGATGATAAAAAGTTCGCCATTGAAAAATGGGGTATAGAAGAGGAAAAATGTGTTGAAGTAGCCTTTGGCGTGGAGATCAGCAAATACCCGGCTGACAAGGATAGTTGCAAAAAGGCTATAAAAGCAGATCCATAAGATCTCTGGCGATGAAAAAATTCTACTATTCAACGGTTTGCTTGATTACAAACCGAATCTCGATGCCCTGATGGTAATTTTAAAACAGATCAATCCTGTTTTGTTTCAATACCCAAATTTTAAATACAAGATCATCATTTGTGGTAAACGACTCCCGGCGGAATTAAACGAATTAAAGGAATATGCAGACAGGAATATTATTTATGCCGGATTCGTTCCCGATATTGAAATGTATTTTAAGGGTACCGATCTTTTTTTGAACCCCGTACAAAGTGGTGGTGGCATTAAAACAAAAATGGTAGAAGCCATTGCCTTTGGCACAACAGTGATAGCCACCGATACCGGGGCCGTGGGAATACACAGAGATATTTGCGGGAAAAAGTTAGTGGTCGTACCGGATAATAGCTGGAATGATTTTGCCCGGGCCATTATCGCAAATGCCGGCAACAGGGAGGTAACCCCTGCCTCTTACTATGACTATTATTACTGGGGAAGTATTGTAAAGAAGATTCTATAACTTTTTAAGGAAATAAAAATATGGTTATTGGAAACGGAATGGTGGCAAAAAGATTTGAATCATATAAAACAGATGATCAATTCCTCATTTTCGCATCAGGAGTTTCCAATTCCAAGAACATAAACCCGGAAGCCTACGAGCGGGAACTAATTCTTTTGCAGAGATCAATTAAAGAAAACCAGGAAAAAATATTGGTCTATTTCAGCACTTGTAGCATTTATGATCCCGGGGAAGAGAACTCAAAATATGTTCTTCATAAAAAGCAAATAGAGAACCTGGTCCGGAAGGATCAAAAACGGTTTTATATTTTCAGAGTGTCGAACCTGGTTGGTCAATCAGGCAATCGAAATACTATTTTAAATTTCTACGTCTACCATATTTTAAATGGGATCAACTTCGATCTCTGGACAAATGCAACAAGGAATTTAATTGACATTGATGACATGTACAAAATTGCCGATCATATTCTGAAAAAAGGAGTTGCTCAAAACCAGGTCATCAATATTGCAAACACTGAAAATTACACTACGCAGGAAATCATAACGGCCATCGAAAATTTGTGGAACACAAAAGCCAATTACATTCCTATCCCGAAAGGAAATCCTTTTACCATAGATCTGTCTGCCACCAGCCCCATCATGAAAGAGCTGGGTATTCATTTCGGAAAAAATTATTTAACTAATTTGCTCAGGAAATACTACTACCATCAATGACCTACAAGGCCGCAGTACTTAAAAGAAATATTGAGTTGGTGATGATGTTTCCTTTCGTGGTACTCGGTAAACTTGCAGGAAGCCTGTTTCCATTAAAACCTCAACGAAACATCTTCTTATTCTTTCCTTCCTCCGACATTGGCGGCTCTGTCAAGGTCAATGCAGATATCACTGAATGCATCAAAGATCAAAAACCAGTGATCATTTTTTCAAAAAAACCCAATAACAACCAGTTCAGGAGCCTTTTTGAAATAGAAGGAGTCCGGATAATTGACCTGCACAAATACATTGACTACAAGATCTACCATTTTGTAAATTTTTTTTTTAGAGGAGTGCTGGCGGCCTGGATCAACAAGTCAGATCAACCGGTAATATTTGGCGGTGAAAGTCTTTTCTTTTACAAAATGCTTCCCCATGTTAAGAAGAATGCAAAGAAGATCGAACTCTGTCATCTTAATACGTGGATCAACTATTCACTTGCCTTTGTAAAATACATTGATCTCCGGATATTCAGTACGCCTAAAATAAAAAGAGATGTAGAAGAGCTTTATCGACTCAACGATCTGCCACCGGCTTTTTTTAACAAGCTGGTCTTTATTGACAACAAAGTTGATATCCCTCCCTTCAAAGAAATCTCAAATGACATCTTGCAAGTGCTGTATGTTGGACGTGGTGCACCACAAAAAAGAGTACACCTGATCGCTGAAATTGCCAAACGAATGCACGAGGCAGGAAACCCTATTCATTTTTCCTTTGCCGGTGATGTCGAAAATATAATCCCGGCCGATGTGAGGAAATATGTCACACTTTACGGCAACGTAAGACAGGAAAAAGAATTACATAATATCTACATGAATTCAGATGTATTGATCCTTACTTCTGCGTACGAAGGTTTGCCGATCGTAGTCATGGATATGATGGCGAGAGGGAAAATTGTTATCTCTACTGCCGTTGATGGAATACCGGACTATATCACTCACAAAGAAAATGGTTTATTAATAACCGAAACTGAAGAAGAAAAAATCATTCGCCAGGGCATCGAACTTCTTAAGTTGCTAATAAACGACCTTGATCTCAGAAGTCAAATTGGGATCAAAAGTTATCAATATGCCATAAAACATTTCAGTGGAGAAACTTTTTGCCAATCGTACCGAAAATTCTTATTTGATCTTTGATCTGTTATTCAAATAAGACAGCAACATAAAGAATTTTGACATCACTCCAGCCTTTAAAAAAAAAGCCGGTATCTTTCTTTCGCTGTTCAGAATAGTAAGTATTTCATCGGGCCACTTTTCATCAACATACGATAATAACTGGTCTTTATTTCTTATGTTCATGTTTCGAAATAATCTCCACCACGCATCATAAACCCTGATATTTCTCAGCGAGTTTACGCCGTACTCCTCTAACAACAGCCATCCTTCAGGCAATTCCACTTCAGGGTTATTAATAGCCGATTGGGTTACCTGTGATTCATTGAGCCCAACATTTATCAGAGGCGCATCGATATAAGTATAGTGTTTGCTTTGCTTCAGTACTCTCATATAAAATTCAATGTCTACCCTCCATTTTAATCTCTCATCATAGTTTTCTGAAATATTTCTATTTATAAGGGTAACACTGGGAGGACCGATCACATTTTTTGCAAACAGAACACCCGGTTCTTTTGTGATTGTATTTTTAAATTCAGATAATCTATGAAGCTTTTGCACAGAAGTTTCGGACACCGTATAATATGCCGAAAATATAAAGGGACTCCCGGTATTTGCATTCTTTGCAAAAATGGCCAGACTATCCGGGGAAGAAAACCAATCATCATCATGCATAAGCTTTATCCATTGTCCGGTTGCCTTTGATATCGCGCGATTCCAATTAGTCGGCGTGCCGAGGGCATATTCATTTTTATAATATCGAATGGGAAGCCGGTTATCATATTCCTTTAGAAGATCTTTTACCAAATCATTATCACTATCATCAGTAATTATCACTTCAAAATCCCTGTAAGTTTGAATGATAATGCTTTCAAGTAATCTCTTCAAGTATTGAACTCTTTTGTATGTTGGAATGCAAATGGAAATAAATGGGTTCATTTTGCCTTCTTGAATGATTTGTGGAAATTCTCAATACCGACGGGCTCATAAAACAGGAACCTGGCGATCGCGTAATAAAGTACCGGCTTATAAAACAATTTTTGCAACCGGATCCATTGTATTTTATTCTTCCACGAGATCCTGTATTTTTTAAGGAAGTCCAACCACGTTTTGCTTATTTTCTCTTCAATTGAATAAGAATGGTCAACCAACTTTGTACCGGGAAGCATTTTGCCAAAACGAATATGATACCCGATCGCTGTCGTTACCCAATTGTCTCCAAAATCACCGCCCTTCGTTATATGAATTATGTTGACATCATACGTGACAGCGATCTTGCATATTCGTGACGCCCTCAGACTAAAATCAATATCATAAAAATGAAACCCTTTTAAATCAGCCTCATTAAACTTCGACTGCTGCCAGACTTCTTTACGACTGCAAATAAAAACTCCATCCAGGCAAACTACTTCTTCCAGCACATTTTCTTTGTTTGGTTGCAAATAGATCGCTTCGTCTCCGTAACTGTACCGGTGCAGAATGTTTGCGCAGTCAAAACCTGGTATCCCGGAATACCATCCTGAAAAACATTTCGATTTGTATTTGCTGCCTGCTACTCCTACCACTCCAATCGCCGGATTTTTGGAAAAAATATCTGCCAGCAACAGGCCCCAGTTCAGTGTCTGAAAAAGAATGTCTTCATGAACAAAACATAAATATGAAAACTTTGCCCGGGCAGCCAAAGAATTATATACTTCACAGATCCCTTTCTTTTCCAAATTATCAAAGAATAAGATCTCATGTTCAACCCCGATTGTTTCCTCAATATTGGTTTTGACCTGGTTTAATAAAGAATTATCAGCAGAGCATATTAAAACTGAGATCATCAACTATAATTAAAAGATACCTTTATTTTTGGCTAAAATTAATGAAATGCCCACTTCGGATAATTTTTTGGCGAATGTATTCAATGGATCAATAGGACGGATAAGTAAAGCTTTTCATAATCCATACCGTAAAGTGAATATCGGCCCGATATTTCTTAAGTACCTGAAACATATTCCGCCTGGTAAATTACACTCTCACAAACTTTTTGGACATGACACGTGGTTCGTCAGCGGGCAAGAGTACCTCCACGGCATCAGGGAAATATTTATTGAAGAGATATACAAGCAAAGATTACCGCAAAACGCCTTCATACTTGATTGTGGCGCCAATATCGGGCTCAGTGTGATCTATCTTAAAAAGATTTGTCCTACGGCAACAATCATTGCCTTTGAGCCAGACCAGAATAATTTCGCACTTCTTCAAAAAAATATTGCTTCGCATGATCTGCAAAACGTAGTATTGAAAAACGAGGCAATCTGGAAAGAAGATACAATGCTCAGTTTCGAAGCCGAGGGGACAATGAGCAGCAAGATCGTTTTTGATAAAGAAGCAGACCGGTCAAAACTAACGAAGGCAGTACGACTGAAAGATTATTTGAATCGAAAGATAGATTTTCTAAAGATCGACATTGAAGGTGCGGAATTCCAGGTGTTATGTGACATAAGCGACAACCTAAGCTTTGTAAAGAATCTATTTGTAGAATACCATGGAATGTTTGGCCAGGTTAGTGAGCTCAGTGAATTATTTGATCTTTTTTCAAAGAATGGATTTAGGTATTACATCAAGGAGGCTACGCCGGTATATGAAACACCCTTCTTAAGAGAAAAGAAAAACGCGGTCCTTTACGACATACAACTGAACATATTTTGTTTTCGCGATGAAGAGTCTTTAAACTAATTATCATGAATGAACTGGAAAATTTCTTTTTTAACAAGGACCACAGGTTAATCCATAAATGGAAACATTATTTCGAGATCTATGAAAGGCATTTGAAACATTTGAGAGACTCAAAAATAAATTTGCTCGAGATCGGCATCTCTCATGGAGGCTCTCTCCAAATGTGGGATCATTACTTTAAGGGAAATGCGATGATCTATGCGGTTGATATTAACCCCGAGTGCAAAAAATTTGAGTCAGAAAATGTCAGGGTCTTTATAGGCTCCCAGGAGGACAAAAATTTTCTCCAGGATCTCCGCTCTTTGATCCCTCCCGTTGACGTCCTGATCGATGATGGTGGTCATACAATGAAGCAACAGATCACAACCTTTGAAATGCTGTTCGATCATGTCAGGGAGAATGGCATTTATATATGCGAAGACACGCACACCTCCTATTGGAAGCATTTCGGAGGAGGGTATAAAAAGAAACGTTCATTTATCGAGTACAGCAAAAATTTTATCGACTCGATCCATGCCTGGCACAGGAAAAATACCAAACCAGACCACCTGACAGAAACTGTGCATTCAATTCATTATTACGACAGCATTATAGTGGTGGAAAAAAGAAAAATGACTACTCCCTTTGATGTTAAGTCAGGCGAAGCTTCTATTGCAGACAAATATGCCGACACATTACTGGTTGACCAAAATAATCTTAAATAAGAAATATTTATCCTAGAGACCTGTCCGTATATATTGCAGGAACAGATCCATCCCTTTTCTTTTCCTGTCATCGAATTTATAACTGAGGTGAAGTCCATAATATTTCTTCAGGTCGTAAAGGTCAAATTGCAGGTTCGCCACAATTTCATCAATATGACCCAGCCCAATTGAGTTTGCTTCATTAAATTTTTGAATGAATGACCCCGGTAAAGGCCGTTTGCTGATCCATGCTGCAAAAACAAATGGCAGTCCCGTTATGGATCTCCATTCAGAGGCCAGGTCGTAAATAAATGTCGAGATCTTTCGTTGTTCAAATGCCCTGTCACCTATCACTAATCCTGCTGTTGTTCCCTGGATCTTCTTACGATAATTATCATCAGTCGTCTCGATCATTTCAGGATGAATATTCCAGTACTCTTTCATTAGCCATTTTAACAGGGCTACTGAAGAACGGCTTTGATAGTCGAGGTAAACTTTCCCGATCTCGTTCACCGGTACTTCGCTGAACAGACAAACAGAAGCTACTTCTGTTTCAGTCGCGATGCAATGATCTCCGCAAATAAAATATTTTTTCAATTGAGGGATCACGGCAACAGGGATCAGTCCTACATCGATTTCATCATTGATGAGTAATTCCGCCAACCTGGCGGGGTTCTCCTCTATCAGTTCGATCTCGTTTACAATGGGTGGCAATTTTAAACCATAGACCAGTGGACGTGTATTGAGATAACTGACAATCCCAACTTTTATCTTCTTACTCAATTAAGTTATTTTTGCGGCAGCAAAGGTAAAGGACTGGAGCACTTCTTTAAAATGAAACCATGGAACTAATTCCTCTTACGGCCATTTCTCCTGTTGACGGACGTTATCGTAAACATGTCCAGCATCTTGATGAATACTTTTCAGAATATGCTCTTATCAAGTATAGGGTGCTTGTCGAGATCGAATATTTCTTTTTTTTAGAAGATAAAAAGTTCTTTAAGCTTTCCCATAAAGCAAGGAAACACTTAAAAAAACTACAGGAAGATTTTGGGCTGGAAGATGCGCAGGAAATAAAACAAATTGAATATACCACTAACCACGACGTAAAGGCCGTTGAATATTTTTTGAAAAATGAGCTGGAAAAATCAGGTGGTGCCCAGGTAAAAGAATGGATCCATTTTGGCCTTACCTCGCAGGATATTAATAATACAGCCATCCCATTGTTATGGAAACATGCCATTGAGTACGAGTACCTGCCTTCACTACTTAATCTTAAATGCGCAATTGAAATTGCTGGCAAAGGAATGGAAAGACATTCCCATGCTGGCCCGTACGCATGGCCAGCCTGCAAGCCCTACAAGGCTGGGTAAAGAAATCATGGTCTTTGCTGAGAGAATAGAAAACCAGATAGAGCAATTGATCAACGTTCCTTTTACTGCAAAATTTGGAGGAGCAACAGGAAACTTCAATGCACACCATGCTGCTTTTCCGAAAATGGACTGGATTAAACTGGCCAATGAATTTGTCGAAAAAATTTTGGATTGACAACGAGCAGCAATACACCACCCAGATTGAGCATTATGATAACCTTGCCGCCCAGTTTGATTGCATGAAGCGTATCAACAACATACTTATCGATCTTTGCCGGGATGTGTGGACCTATATTTCCATGGATTATTTTAAACAAAAGCTGAGAAAAAGACGAAGTTGGCTCTTCAGCAATGCCTCATAAAATAAACCCTATAGATTTTGAAAATGCAGAGGGCAATATGGGAATAGCCAATGCATTATTTGAGCATCTATCTTCGAAATTGCCTATATCAAGGCTACAAAGAGACCTGACCGATTCGACTGTGCTTCGCAATATCGGGGTTCCTTTTGCGCATACGCTGGTGGCATTCAAATCCATTGAAAAAGGCCTGAACACACTTATCATTAATGACTCGAAGATCTACGCAGATCTTGACAATAATTGGGCTGTAGTATCTGAAGCCATACAAACCGTTTTGAGAAAAGAAAATTATCCAAACCCGTATGAAGCCCTGAAACAGTTGACAAGGGGAAACAACCACATCAACAAAAAATCAATTCACCAGTTCATTGATGAGCTTAAGATCAGTGACGAACTAAAAAAAGAACTCAAGAAAATCTCTCCGCATAATTATACAGGGATGGTGAATTTTAAATGATCTCGTTTACACCGCCTCTTTATGGATCTCACTGGTAAAGTGAAATTCAATGTCGGGGTTATTTGTCCTTTCAGTATTTAAGAACCACTCGCTTTGAGCCAGGTAAACCAAATGTCCGTCTTTGTCTTCGGCGATATTGGCTGATTTAAACCTCGTAAACTCCTGCAATTTTTGCGGATCACTGCTCGTTATCCAGCAGGCTTTATAAAAAGGCAAATTATTGAATTGAACAGATGCGCCATATTCATGCAACAACCTGTATTGAATTACTTCAAACTGCAATTCACCCACACAGCCAATGATCTTTTTATTACCTCCGAACTGTGTGAATAATTGCGCAACCCCTTCATCCGTCAATTGCATCAAGCCTTTTTCAAGTTGCTTTGTCTTCATCGGGTCCTTGTTCAGCACTTCTTTAAATATCTCCGGAGAAAAAGAAGGAATGCCTGTGAAATAAAAATCCTCACCCTCGGTCAGTGTATCACCAATTTTAAAATTACCTGTGTCAAACAACCCAACTACATCGCCCGGATAATGCTTCTTCAATAATATCCTTCTGTCTCGCCAGGAAACTATAAGGATTGCTAAAGCGAACATCTTTATCCAGGCGGACATGATGATAATATTTGTTTCGCTCAAACCTGCCACTGCAAACTCTCATAAATGCAATCCGATCCCTGTGTTTGGGATCAAGGTTGGCATGTATCTTAAAAACAAAACCGCTCAACTTTTCTTCACCCGGGCAAATTTCCCTTTCTGAAGTGGGCCGGCATTGCGGGATTGGAGCAATACGAATAAATGTATCCAGCATTTCTTTCACTCCAAAATTATTAATGGCGCTTCCGAAAAATAATGGAGCAACTTTACCAGCGAGGTAATCATTCACATTTAATTCTCCATGCACACCTTCCACCAGTTCAATGTCCTCACGAAGAATAGCTGCATCCTTCTCTCCTATTTTCTCATCAAGTATCGACGTTGAAAGATCGGTGATGGGGACAAGGTCCTCGCCAGTTGCCTTTGTATTGGCAGTAAAAAGTAAAAGATCCTTATCAAAAAGATCATATACCCCTTTAAATTCTTTACCTGAATTGATGGGCCATGTCATCGGGTGCAAAGAAATTTTCAATTCTTTTTCTATTTCTTCCAAAAGATCAAACCGGTTCTTCCCGTCACGATCCATCTTATTGATAAAAACAATGACCGGAGTATCCCGCATCCGGCAAACTTCCACTAATCTTCGTGTCTGTTCTTCTACCCCATTCACGCTATCGATCACAAGAATAACACTGTCAACAGCGGTCAATGTGCGGTAAGTATCCTCAGCAAAATCCTTGTGACCGGGGGTATCGAGCAGGTTGATCAGGATCCCCTTATATTCAAAGGTCATTACCGACGTAGCCACAGAAATTCCACGTTGCCGTTCGATCTCCATAAAATCACTGGTGGCAAATTTTTTTATCTTATTGCTCTTCACCGCTCCCGCCGTTTGAATAGCACCGCCAAACAAAAGCAATTTTTCCGTCAAGGTTGTTTTTCCCGCATCCGGGTGAGAGATGATCGCAAATGTCCTTCTTCGTTGTATTTCGTCCTGGTACTTCATGCCCCTATCCTGCCCCTAAAGGGGAATTTTGAAAGGTTTGATGTTTAGCTTTTCTTTTGGCGTGCGAAGTTAAGTATTAGCGACCGCCGAAAGAAGTTTAAGCCGTATTGAAATGGAAAATTTAAGTTTTTTGTTTCCGGCTTGAGTAACTCCGATTGGACTTCGTTGCGACGCTCCGTTCAGGGTCCGGTATTCTATCAGGCAAATGTGGTCGTCCACTCATAACCCATAACCTTTAACCCGTAACTGGCACCAAAAGTTCCCCCTGCAGATAATACAAAGGGAAGAAAGAGTTCAGGACGTGAAAGGAAAAGCTCACAAAGCCGTTCATAGTGATCAGAAATAAAGATTTCGTGATCGCCACGTCAATTTCTTATAGGTGACTGGCGATCATTTTATTTATTTATTTAGGCTCAGAGAGCTACCAGGCCCTGAACGGAGCGTCGCAAATGTCGTTGAACAGAATTAATGGAGTTTGCCCAACAATAATGAAATAACTTAATAACGGGTCATATCATCTCACTCTGGAGCAAAGGATTTTTTACGGAATCTTTTTTTTCGTGAAATTCTTTAGCGGCTTTTACAAAATGAACAAACAAGGGTGCCGGTCGTTCCACCGTACTCTTTAATTCAGGATGGTATTGCACACCAATAAAGAAAGGATGATTTGGTAATTCAATGATCTCAACCAGGCCGGTCTCAGGATTGATACCGCTGGCGACCATGCCATGTTGTTCGAATTGTTCAAGATATTTATTGTTGAACTCATAACGATGGCGGTGGCGCTCGCTTATATGCAGGCTTCCATAAATTCTGGACGCCAGTGAACCTGGTTTTATATCGCATGGATATGCACCAAGGCGCATCGTTCCGCCTTTCATCGTAATTTTCTTTTGCTCTTCCATCATGTCGATCACTGCATCATCCGCACCGGGGATCATTTCGGTGGAGTGAGCTTGCCTGATACCCAACACATTCCTTGCAAATTCGATCGCAGCCATTTGCATTCCCAGGCAAATTCCAAAGAATGGCAAGCCGGATTCTCTTGCATATTTTATGGATGTGATCTTTCCCTCAATGCCGCGGTTACCAAAACCGGGCGCCACAAGTAATCCATCCAGGCCACCCAATTTTTCCGACACATTTTCAGGAGTGATAAATTCCGAATGTATATATTGTACCTGTACTTTGCACTCGTTCATTGCGCCCGCATGTACAAACGATTCCAGGATTGATTTGTAAGCATCCTGCAACTCGACATATTTTCCGATCAGGCCAATGGTGATCTTTGCCTTCGGGTATTTCAATTTGTCCAAAAATTCCTTCCATTTTGAAAGTTCAGGGTCGTGGTAATTTGTTATTTGCAATTTTTTTAAAACGATCAGGTCAAGCTTTTCATGCATCATTACCAATGGCACTTCATAAATGGTACTTGCATCGGCCGCCTCAATAACCGCTTCAGGTTTTACATTACAGAATAAAGCGATCTTTCTTTTTATATCAGCATTTAATGCCTGCTCGGTACGACAAACGATCACATCAGGAAACACTCCGCTTTCACTCAGCATTTTTACAGAGTGCTGCGTTGGTTTTGTTTTTAATTCTTTTGCGGCCTTTAAATAAGGGATCAATGTAAGATGAACTACAAGCAGATCTTCTTCCGGCAATTCCCATTGCAACTGACGAACAGCTTCTATATAAGGTAAGCTTTCAATATCACCCACAGTACCTCCCAATTCAGTTATAACTACATCATAATTTCCCGATTTGCCAAGTTCAGTTATCCTGCGTTTTATTTCATCAGTAATATGTGGGATCACCTGTACAGTTTTTCCAAGATATGCGCCTTCCCGCTCCTTTGTGATCACCGTCTGATAGATACGCCCGGTTGTAACATTATTTGCCTGGGAAGTGTAGATATTTAAAAAGCGCTCGTAATGACCGAGGTCAAGATCAGTTTCAGCGCCGTCTTCAGTTACATAGCATTCACCATGCTCGTAGGGATTCAATGTTCCCGGGTCTACATTGATATATGGATCAAATTTTTGAATGGTTACTCTTAGGCCTCTTGCCTGTAGTAACTTGGCAAGAGAAGCGGCAATGATCCCTTTACCTAATGAAGAAGTAACACCACCGGTAACAAAAATATACTTGACCATAAAACCCCCATCCGCCCGGGGCGGAGTTTTAAAAGTTAAAAAAATATTTTTCTTCAAGCTATAATAACCTAACTCAGCTTCGGTTGCCTGCACCAATAAATTCCTGTAAACTTTCTATAATTTGACCAGCGGAAATCCCAATGATCATCGGGATAAAGAGGTCGTACAAAACTAAACCAATTTTTTGTTATTCTGAAAAACTTATCCCGTCCCTGTGGATAAGCATGCCTCGCGCATTGTTGATTTTTTTTTATTATGATCATCAATAAATGCAAAATCCCGCCGAAGGCGGGACTTTGCACCGTTCATTGTTTAAATACAATTATTTTATTGATACCGGCACTGAAACGTTTTCCCAAACCAGGGCAAAACCACTTTTGTCAATTACATATTCCATACGTTCCTGCATGGCTTTTGCCTTCTGTGGTTTGACCGTTACACGCAAGGCATCTTTTGCCGGGTCTTCTGTAGTCGAGCCATCGTTCTTTATTCCCCATTGACCTGTTTGTGAATTGAAAATGAAAGTCCATTCTTTTTCTCCCGGAATAGCATACAAACTGTACTTTCCGGCTTTCAGATCTTTCCCCTCAACTTTGATATCCTTATCTGTTGCGAATATGGTCGCTGCATTAGCCCCTGCTCTCCAAACCTGATCATAGGGAACCAATGCGCCCCAGATCTGTCTTCCTTTCACACCAGGGCTGGAATAATTAATAGTAATGGTAGCTCCGTTCACTTTGCCAGTTGCAGTCGCAGGAGGACTTGCCTGGTTTTGGGCCCAGAGCACAGAAGAAAATAACATGGCGGTCATTGTCATACTAAGACATTGCATGATCGTTCGCTTTTTCATTGTTAATAGTTTCGTTGTGAAATAATATTTTCCGTAATAAAGTTAGGAAATTGCTCAAATGCGATACAAAAGAAAAAACGATTATGAACCGTTTATCATAATTGCGATTAGCGTTTCTGTCTCAAGGACTGGTTAACAAATTGTGCCAAAAAGCATTTAACTAACAATTGTAAACGATACCGAAAAGGCGCAATCCTGATAAAATTTCTCTCAGTATTCTTTCGAAGTAAAAAAGACAAAATGATATTATGTTTTGAATTTTCTTACTATATAACCGCCAATTTCAGGGTTTAGCATAATACTTGCGCCCTAATGGCGTACCACTATGAAAAACCAACATCTGCTATTCAGGATCTTCTTCTCGGCAAGCATCTGCTCTTTTGCTTTTTGCAATACTTCATTCGCACAACTACCGGGGTTAAACTGGGCCCTGCATTATGGAGGCTCTAAAGTCGATGTTCCCTTTGCAATAAAATTCACAATCGATGGCGGAACAATAGCAGCAGGTTATACTGATTCCAAAGATGAAGAGGTCGCCCCACATGCAAACAGGGATTACTGGGATCTTTGGATCGTTAAGCTGAATAAATGCGGAGCTATTGAATGGGAAAGATCTTTGGGGGGAACTGGTTATGAAAGTGCAAGGGATGTTGAACAAACGGCTGACGGAGGTTATATCGTTTTAGGAGAAACTAATTCAACAGACGGCGGTGTGGTTGCAGGTTTTGGCGGAACAAAAGATATCTGGCTATTAAAATTTGATGGAGCTGGAAACCTTCAATGGCAAAAAAGATACGGAGGCAGCGGCCTTGACATAGGAAATCATATTGCTGTGATGAGTGATGGCAGTTACCTGGTCGCTGCTTCGTCTTCCTCCAATGATGGCAATATAACCGGCAACCATGGAACGGGCGGTTATACTGATGCAGTGATGATGAAAATAAGTGCCAATGGCGTACTGCAATGGAGTAAATGTTTTGGAGGATCAAAAAATGAAGAGCTGCTTGATTTTAAGATCGTCAATGGAAAAATATTTGCAGCAGGCTTTGCCAATTCTATTGACGGAGACATTCCGCCGAATCAAAAAAACTATGACGTCTGGCTGCTGGTACTGGATCAAAATGGAAATAAGATCTTCAGTAAAATTTACGGTGGTTCACAAAATGACGTTGCATATTCAATGACCCCTGGCAACGATGGTTCTCTTACTCTTGCCGGTTACACTACTTCAAATGACGGTGATGTGTCGGGTGCAAAAGGAAGCCAGGACTATTGGGTGATAAATATTTCACAGCAAGGTACTCTCAACTGGCAAAAAGACTTAGGAGGCAGTGACGCTGAATATGCAAATGCGGTGATCACCGATAATGATGGTGGTTATATCGTTGCCGGCATTTCTTATTCCGGTGATGGTGATGTAACCGGCGCAAAAGGCAAAGGGGATTATTGGGTAGTAAAGCTCAGTAGTTCGGGCGACATTGTCTGGAAACAAAATTATGGCGGCAGTGGTAATGATAATTTGCATAGCCTCATTTACAAATCTGCCCTGGGTGAATACTATGTGGCTGGCGATTCAGATTCAGATGACGGAGATTTTTCCGATGACTTTGGAGATGTTGATTTTGGCATCATTAAGTTCAGGGACCCGGCATTACAGATCAAAGATTCAACGGTATGCAGTGTCAATGATTTCGTCGCAGTTCAGGATACAATAAAAGATGAGTGTGGTAATGACTCTGTTCTTGTTGCTTATAAACCTGTATTGATAAAAGGTCCTTTGAGCGATGTTAAAAAAGTTGACACCATTTTTACCGGGCAAAACACGACACTACACACGAATGGAAATGGTATCGTTCTATGGGATGCAGATCCAACGCTAAGCTGTACACATTGCAGCGATCCCGTTGCCAGCCCGCTTACAACAACAGTGTATCATGTCACGAATACTTCTACGGAAGGTTGCGAGGTTACTGACCAATTTAAATTAGTTGTGCTGAATGATGCAGAAGTGTTTGTTCCTACTGCATTCACTCCTAATGGCGATGGCTTGAATGATTATTTCGGCCCCCTGGGGAAAGCGCCGGACGATTTTTCCATGCAGATATTTAACCGTTATGGTGAAGTGGTTTTCAAAAGCTCCTCGATGAATAGCAAATGGAATGGTATCTACAAAGGTGCCGTGCAGCAAATGGGTGTATTTATTTACCTGATAAACTATAAGGATATTCATCATAATACAAAACAACTAAAAGGAAGTTTCACGTTGATCAGGTGATCTATATAAAAATGAAGTCTTATGGACAGAAAAGATTTTTTTAAAACAATTGCCAGGAAAAGAACATCTGCTTTCAACAGGCACAGGTCAGATATGTTCTTCTTCTCAGGTTTGAATCCTTATACCGGGAATTGGACAACGAATGAAGTGACGCATCTTTTAAAACGAACCATGTTTGGCGCAAAAAAACCTGACGCAGATTATTTCCTCGGGAAAACTATGGATGAATCAGTAGATGAGCTGTTGAACAATGTCACAACACCATCGCCTCCTGTCAGAGATTATGGATTAATTGAAGATGACATGGGAATGATGCATGACGATCTTGGTGTTGCCCAGGGCCAGACATGGGTGAATGATCTGAATACCACGAGCGATGAGATGGTCAGGGGTTCTATTGATTCACTTCGCATAGAGAGCCTGAGAAAATGGTGGGCCGGGCTTATTATAAATCAGCAAAGAAGCATCCAGGAAAAAATGGTTTTATTCTGGCATCACCATTATTCGGTACAAAAAGAGGAAGTAAACAATTCAACCCTGCTATACCGTCACCATAATTTACTTCGCAGCAATGTACTTGGAAATGTGAAAGAGCTTGCACGGGATGTAACCATCGATGGGGCCATGTTAATTCATCTGAATGGCTTTTTGAATTCGAAACAGGCACCTGATGAGAACTATGCAAGAGAATTCCAGGAATTGTTTACAATCGGCGTAGGCAACGATTCGCACTATACCGAAAATGATGTGATCGCAGCCGCAAGAGTGTTGACGGGCTGGCGAATTGATGACGCTACGATGAACGTTCACTTCGATGCTGGTTCCCATGATACAGCATCCAAAAGTTTCTCCTCATTTTATAATAATACGACAGTTCCAGGAAGCAGTGATGGTTTGCAGGAGTTAAATGCATTTGTCGATATGATCTTCGCAACAGATGAAGCTGCAAAATTTTTCTGTCGCAAGATCTATAAATGGTTTGTGTATTATGATATTGATGATGAAACCGAAACAAATGTGATCGCCCCGCTCGCGGATATCTTAAGAAACAGCAATTACGATGTGAAACCAATGCTGTCTGCACTTTTTAAGAGCGAACATTTTTATGACACAGCTAACCAGGCATGTTACATTAAAAACCCCTTCGACATTCTTGTTGGCACTCTGCGTGAATTCAATGTCCCGTTTCCTCCTTATACAGATCATGTAAACGGATACCCCTTATTTAATTCTATTTACGCCGCAGCCGCAGGTATGCAAATGGATCTGTTTCAGCCCCCGGACGTAGCAGGTTATACTCCTTATGTACAGGACCCGATGAATTATGAATTGTGGGTAAACAGTAACTCATTACCACGGAGGGCTGACTATACGGATGCATTGGTAAATGACAATGTTATCGATGTCAGGGCATTCGCCAACTATTCAATCAACCCTGCCGACCCCGATCAACTTGTTAGTGATGTAAGTTCTTTATTGCTTCGCTATCCACTATCTGATAATTCTAAAAACTACATAAAGAGAAACTTTCTTTTAAATAATACAACTGACAACACGATCTGGACAAATGCATGGAACAGTAACAATGCGACTATAATTAAAGACTCATTAGATAAAATGTTCCGGTTCATCATGAACCTTCCCGAATTTCATTTGTGCTAAAAATTGTAATCGGGTACTGAAATAAACCAATACTCTATGAACAGAAGAAACTTTTTAAACCGTACCATACCAGCCGTTACACTGCCGGGATTATTAAATGGTTTTTCATTTACAGCGCTAGGACAGGAAGGCAGCCCGCTAACAAGACTATTGCAGGCAGCTACCGATACTGATCATGTATTGGTGTTGGTACAGCTGCAGGGTGGAAATGACGGTTTGAATATGGTGATCCCCCTCGACGTTTACGCCAATTATTATAACGCAAGAACAAATGTTGCCATACCACAAAGCAAAGTTTTGAGACTTGATGGAACAGATCGGACAGGTTTGCATCCGGCTATGACATCGATGCAGAATATGTTCAATGAAGGAAAGATGAATGTTGTCCAGTCCGTTGGCTATGACGACCCAAATTTTTCTCACTTCCAGGCCAGAGATATCTGGATGAGCGGAGACACAACTGAGCTCCGGGCACAACGTGTAAAAACGGGATGGATGGGGCGTTATCTTGAAAATGAATATCCCGGTTACCCGGATGCTTATCCAAATAGTGAAATGCCTGATCCATTGGCGATACAGATCAGCGATATGCCCACTCTCGATATGCAGGGAACGATCTATTCAATGGGGATCTCCATCACCAATCCTGAAAAAGTTTATACGTTTGACAATCCTTTCTTTGATTACCCGCTTACAAATGTCAATGCAAATAAGGAATTAAGATTCCTGCGCATTATTTCAGCCAAGACAAAGATCTATTCTGACCTGATCAGGAATGCGTACCATCATGCGGCCACTTTGGCTACTTATCCTGATGACAATTCACTGGCACAGCAATTAAAGATCGTTGCGAGACTGATAAAAGGAGGATTAAAAACAAGAGTGTACACGGTGTCCATCGGAGGTTTTGACACACATAAAAAACAAGTGAATGCGAGCGATACAACAACAGGTAATCATGCCGATTTAATGAAAGATATTTCAACAGCTATCAGCGCTTTTCAAACTGATATTGAAATGATGGGATTGGATGATCGCGTGCTCGGGATGACGTTTTCAGAATTTGGAAGGCGTATCAAGTCAAATGCAAGTCTTGGAACAGACCATGGCGCGGCGGCACCATTGATCATGTTTGGCAAGCATGTTAAAAAAGGAATTTTGGGACAAAGCCCGGATATACCTGCCGACATACAGGTAGTGAATAATATTCCTTTCCAGTATGATTTCAGATCTGTGTATTCATCCATTCTGCAACAATGGTTTTGTGTAAAGTCTCCTGCTCTGGAGAATATTTTGTTGCATAATTACCAGGCGCTGCCCTTGATACAGGGCGGGCCCTGTGGTTTACCTGAAGACATTGAGCAAACCAACCAGGATTCACAGCAGCTCACATTAAAAATGTCTCCCAATCCTTACGCTATCAATGCCACTATCCAGTTCAGCACAATGGGAGGTAATACAATGGTGCAACTGATCGACTCACTGGGCCAGGTTGTAAAAGTATTGACCAATAGGAGTTACGAAGCGGGAACTTACAACATTGATGTATACAATGACGGGTTACCGGCTTCAGTATATTTTCTGCGGTTGCAAAATAATTCGTTACAAAAAGTGATCACTATTGTTAAAACCTCCCAATAAGAAATAAAAGAAGTTATCTTTTAAACTTATTGCTGCAACCTTCAATACACATTGGGACCGGGGACATCAGAAGTTCTCTCGCGCTGGTATCGATTGAGTACCTCATCAAAATAAATCCCGAGGGAGCAGGCTGGAATTTTACTGTCACACTATCGATAATTTCAAAATGGCTAGCATCTTTCAAAAATGATTCTGAGGGAATGAATGTGCCGTCCGGTTTGAATTCGATCGTTTGTTTTGGAGGTGTTGAGTGCCATTCACCGGGTCCGCCAATACTATAATAATATTCGGTGTATGTCCATTTCCCGATCAGGCTGTTTTCGATCGGCTCAACTGACTTTTTACAAGCTATCGCAAAAAGCAACGGAGCCAGAACAAGAAATTGAAGCTTTTTCACACAATTCGTTTTCCATTTGACAGCACATCTCTTAAACACGTTGTCTTGCTGGCAATAAATTTATTAATCATTTGCATCAATAACAATTTCTAGTCATAAGCTTATTGATCTAATTTTGAAATAAATAAAATCAATGAACGAAGAATTTATCAAAGAATTCATTTCCCAGGCTATTCACAGGATAGATGAGAATACTCAAAAACTGGCAACATGCATGCAGGAACTCGAAGAAAGTGAAATTTGGAAACGACCCAACCAACATTCAAACAGCGTTGGCAACATCATTCTTCATCTATGCGGAAACATGCGGCAATATGCTATCTCATCTCTTGGGAACCGCGAGGACGTTCGTGAACGAGACAAAGAATTTTCGGCTGATGGAGGCTACTCCGGATCAGAGTTGCTGAAAAAGCTTAGAGATACAATTGACCAGGCTAAAAACATTATTCAAAGCATTACCGAAAAAGAACTTTTACGCAAAAGAAAAGTGCAGGGATATACTCATTCAGGCATCGGCATCATCATTCATGTCACTGAACATTATTCTTATCACACAGGCCAGATCATTTTCTGGACCAAGCTGTTAAAAGATAAAGACCTTGGCTTCTACGCAGGGATCGATTTGAATGCAAAGAATGAAGGGCCTCACCCTTGATCGCTCTCCGAAGGAGAGGGAGACCCAACTATTGATTTTCTATTTCCCTTAATTGCTAACAAATCATCAGCACATCTATGGTCAGCAGTGTGCTTTCGTTGATGTGGTAGAACAAATTGCCCGGCTTAGTACCAAGCACCGCCTCCTCTCCTTTGGAGAGGAGGAAGGTCCAAAGGACTCCTTAGGAGGAGGTGAGGCCTCTCGCTTTCATCACAATAGCCTGGTAAGGCAACAAATGAATTTTGTCTTTTCGTTGTTCGCAACTGTTATAATTATTGATCAGTATCTCTTCGTCGTGGCGAAAAGTTCCCGGGATTTTGTAGTCAATGCTTTCTTTTGAAAAATTCAAAAGGACCAGGAACTTTTCATCGCCTAATGTGCGTGCATACGCATACACCTGTTTATGTTCTTTATCCAGCAAATGATATTGCCCATATAATAACACAGGATGTGCTTTACGCACTCTTATCATTTTTCTAAAATAATTTAAAATAGAATCGGGATCCTTCTCCTGAATTTCCACATTGCATTCGGTATTATTTGGATTTACTTTCAGCCATGGAACTCCCGTTGTGAATCCCGCATTGCATGAATTGTCCCATTGAAAAGGTGTGCGGCTGTTATCTCTTGCTGACTCTTTCTGATTTTCGATGAAACGTTTTACATCACCTTTATTTCTTTTTATTTGTTTATACATGTTAATGGTTTCGATGTCCCGGTAGTCGGAAATATCATCAAAACGCATATTGGTCATCCCGATCTCATCACCATTATAAAAAAAAGGGGTAGCATGCATCGTAAATAAAAAAGTGATCAGCATTTTTGCAGATGGCGCTTTGAATTCGGGGCTATCGTTTCCCCAGCGACTTACCATTCTCGGCTGATCATGATTTCCGAGGTAGATCGTCCCCCAACCTTTGCGGGCAAACACATCACTCCATTTTGTATAAACCTCTTTAAACTTTACAAGATCATATCCATTCGGATCGACTCTTTTGAATTCGCCGAAAACATAGCCAATCCCTATTCCTTCAAACTGATAAAGCATGTTTAACTCATGCCGTGCCGGGTCAACAATATTATGAGCTTCTTCCGGAGTGATGCCAGGTCCTTCCGCAACGGTCATGATATCATATCTGCACAAAACCTCTTTGTTCATTTCTTGGAGGTAATCGTGCAACCTGGGATGCGAAGCATAATAGCCTGACCATTCACCGTATTTTTTTTGTATCTCATCTTCAGTAAACGAAGGGAAGTTCTCATCCTTGGCTATGTAGGTAATAGCATCCATTCTGAAACCATCGACTCCCTTATCAAACCAGAATTTCATCATCTCGTAGATCTCTTTTCTTAACCGTGGATTTTCCCAATTGAGATCGGGCTGTTTTACAGAAAAAATATGCAGGTAATATGATCTTGTTTTGCGGTCATATTTCCAGGCGCTACCCTTCTCATCAAAAAAACTCGGGCGATGTGGTGGCTTTCCTTTTTCAGCAGGCCACCAGTGATAATAATTCCGGTAAGGATTGTTGCGACTGCTGCTCGACTGTTTGAACCATTCGTGTTCATCACTGGTATGGTTTACCACAAGATCCATGACAAGTTTGATCCCACGCCGGTGCAATCCATTACAGCAACGAATCAAAATCCTTCATCGTCCCAAACTCTTTCATGATATCGCAGTAGTCACTTATGTCATAACCGTTATCATCGTTAGGGGAGCTCATAGATCGGATTGAGCCACACCACATCGATACCCAGGCTCTGAAATAATCCAGTTTGGAGATGATGCCTCGAGATCGCCAATCCCGTCCCCATCGCTGTCTTTAAAACTTCTTGGATATACCTGGTATACGATCGCTTCCTTCCACCATTTTTTATTTAGAATGTCTTCGTAGTTCATTTTAAATAATAATAACCGTTACTGGTTACAAAAATCCTACCATGGATTACACTGAAAACACGAATTACACGAAATTAGGAGGATGCTTTCGTGTAATTCGTGCTGTATATTCGTGTAATTCTATCAAACAACCTATTATGAGAAAAAATTTCCTGCTTTCTACTATCCTGTTGCTCACATTGAATTTATTCGCACAAAAAACGTATATCTGGTGCGGCACTCTGATCGATGGCATTTCCGATGAACCGAAAAAGAACATGACCATTGTTATTGAAAAAAACAAAATTGCTTCAGTAGAAAATGGCTTTTCAACAGCGGGTAGCAATGATAAAACAATTGATCTCAAAACAAAAACAGTCACACCCGGATGGATCGATTGCCATGTTCACCTCAGTCATGAAACAAATCCGAATGCATATATTGAGAGATTCCAGTTGAATGATGTGGATTATGCTTATCGAAGTGTGGTGTTTGCAAAAAGAACATTGATGGCCGGGTTTACTACTGTAAGAGATGCAGGAGGCGGCGTGATCATTTCATTGAAGAAAGCCATCAACCAGGGAATCGTTGAAGGCCCCCGCATTGTGGCAGCAGGCACACCGATCGGTTCTACGGGTTCGCATGGCGATCCGACCAATGGTTATCGCAGCGACCTGATGGGTGATCCCGGGCCCCGCATAGGTGTTGCTAACGGGACGGATGAATGCATCAGGGCTGTTCGCCAGCGTTTCAAAGAAGGTTCGGATGTCATTAAAATAATGGCCACTGGTGGCGTGCTTGATGTATTGGCCAATGGAAGCGGCGCTGAATTTACCGAAGATGAAATAAGAGCCATTGTTCAAACTGCCAATGATTATGGACTAAAAGTAATGGCCCATGCGCATGGCGCCGAAGGAATAAAAAGAGCACTGCGTGGAGGTGTTACTTCTATTGAACATGGAACTTTTATCGATGATGAATGTATAGAACTTTTTAAAAAAACCGGTGCATGGTATGTGCCCACTGTGATCGCGGGTAAATCGGTTGCAGATTCAGCAAAGATCCCCAACTATTATCCTCCGACAGTAGCCAAAAAAGCAACCGAGATCGGACCAAAGATCCAGGGCACTTTGACCAAAGCATACAAAGGCGGTGTAAAGATCGCATTCGGTACTGATGCAGGTGTGTACAGGCATGGAATGAACTGGCTTGAGTTCGGTTACATGATCGAAGCAGGCATGAAACCAATGGATGTCATCAAAGCCGCTACCATAAGCGCCGCCGAACTGCTGGGAATGAAAGACCAGGTGGGAAGTATTGAGGTGGGTAAGCTTGCTGATGTGGTTGCCGTTGACGGCGATCCTCTGAAAGATTCAAAAGTTTTTGGTAAAGTAGTTTTTGTAATGAAGAATGGAGATGTATACAAGCAGTAGGATATTTTTTATGTTACGCCGAAGGCATCCCTTTGGGACCAGCTTAAGTAATTCTATCTGGCTTTCCTTGCGTCGCACTCTTTTACGCTTGTCCCGCTATTGAGCATTGTGGTGAAGCAAGGGGGGCGCCAATTATACAAATCACACGCCATTGTAACAAAGATGTTAAATCACCTGGCGCGCTTCTAAAAAATACAAACAAACAATAATGCCCGGCGAAAATAAATTAGACCGACTTTTAAAAAAAATGAAACCAATGCTTAATGAAGGCGATTATGTTTTTTGTACGAGAAAGGACGTGAAGGAGCTTGATTTTAATGACATCATCTTCACCTTTAAGGAGCAGGAAGGAATAACAATTGTTTTAAAACAGGAAATAGCCGATCGCCTGCAATTTGAATATTCATTCGTTACAAAGTGGATAACGCTGACTGTTCACAGTTCATTAGAAGCAGTTGGCCTGACTGCTGCATTTTCAAAAGCGCTAACGGACGAAAATATCAGCTGTAACGTGGTGGCCGGTTATTTCCATGACCACATTTTCGTTGACAAAAAAGATGCGCAGAAAGCATTGATCGTCTTAAATAAATTTTCGGAAGAGTAAAGAAATTGATTAAACACCCTGGCACCTGTTCATGGCAGTCGCCTGACCAATATGAAAAATAAAAAATATTTTTTTTGGCGGTGTTTAGCGAAGCGTCACCAACAAAGATCTTCTTTATACTTTCAAGCAGGGTAAGAGCAAATTATTAGAATTTCCTGATCTCAGTCAATTGTGGTAAATAAAGAATTATCCATTTTTGTAAAAAAAATGCTGACAGACATCAATCCCAAATTACCGATGCGTGACAAGGCTCTCACAAAAGAGTTTTATATAGAAAAATTGGGCTTTCAGCAATTTGGAAAAGCCGACTATGACGGATATTTAATGGTTCAAAAAGACAACGTCCAAATTCACTTTTTTGAGTTTAAACAACTAGATCCAAAAGAAAACTATGGGCAGGTTTACATACGGACAAATGATATCGAAAACTTGTATCAATCGATGCTGGACAAAAAAGTATCTATACATCCGGCAGGTGATCTCCAAACCAAACCCTGGGGACAAAAAGAGTTTTCATTAGTAGACCCGGACAACAATTTGCTGACCTTCGGACAAACTGTATAGTGTTCTCAGAGATCACACGGATTTCACTGAATTTATCCTTCTAAAATCTGTGCTCATCTGTGAAATCAGTGATACAAAATATATTAGTGAAAACGGTTAGTTCCAGACTTCTGGATGCGTTGTTCCAACCTCCACTTCCGAACCTGTTGCAAGAGGTCAAATTCCTTGAATGCTCAGAAAACGAAGTGCTCACAGATTACACGGATTTTCACTGATATGAACTTCAAAAAAATCTGTGCTCATCTGTGAAATCTGTGAGACACTCAATCTCCGCAAGTATCGGGTTGGCATTGGGCTTTCTCTATTCTAATTTTGAGTTGTAAAAAATGAAAAAATGAACGAGAGAGAAAAAAACGAATTATGACCGGGTTGAAGAAGCGATCGAATACATAAACACTCATTTCAAATCACAACCCGGTTTAGATAAGGTAGCTGAAAAGATCCATTTGAGTCCTTATCATTTCCAGCGTTTGTTCACTGATTGGGCAGGAGTAAGTCCTAAAAAATTTTTGCAATATATCAGTATTGAACATGCAAAGAATATTCTAAAGGAAAGGAAAGCCAGCTTGTTTGATGCAGCTTTTGAAACCGGTCTTTCAGGTACAGGACGTTTGCATGACCTGTTCATTAATATTGAAGGAATGACACCCGGTGAATACAAGAATGGCGGAGAGAATTTATCCATCAACTACAGTTTCGCCGAAAGTCCCTTTGGAAATATATTGGTAGCCTCTACTTCAAAAGGAATCTGTCACATGGCTTTCGCCGATGATGAAAAGGATGCGTTGAAAGCGCTGCAAAAAAAATTTCCAAATGCCCGGTATAAGCAAGTGGTCGATCTTATCCAGCAAAATGCATTGTACATTTTTACCCACGACTGGAAAGATCTTGACAAAATAAAGTTACATCTGAAAGGAACAGCATTTCAAATAAAGGTTTGGGAAGCGCTTCTGAAAATACCGATGGGACAATTATCAACCTATGGAAATATTGCCGGGCAACTTCACACACCAAAAGCATCCCAGGCCGTTGGTTCAGCAGTAGGCAGCAACCCGGTGGCATTCTTAATTCCCTGTCATCGCGTTATTCAGTCAACAGGGGTTTTCGGCCAGTACCATTGGGGGAGTATTCGTAAAACAGCGATGATCGGCTGGGAGGCAGCGAAAGCTCAAAACTGACCACAGAGAAACAGAGTACACGGAGGACCACAGAGAGCCTCCGTGTCCCTCAGTGCCTTCTGTGGTTTCTTTCAACTAAAATTTCATTCCTAAGATCATCATGTTTCACCACATTGAACTAACAAAGAGAAAATTAAAATCATTGGTCGATAACGGCGCGATTAAATTTGGGGGAAATAAACCATTGAAAATTTATGGGACGTTGTCATGCAAATCAGGCAAGCGAATGAAAAAAGAAAACCGCGTTTTCTTTCAATCCGAGGAAGAAGCAATTGATGAAGGTTACAGGCCTTGCGGTCATTGCATGAAAAAGAGGAAGATGTGCACGGTTGTAAATTTTTAATCAGCAGCAAGACCTGAACCGTGGCACATCCGCTCAATCTTTCGCTATCTTCTGGTAGCTTGCCACAACGCCGCGGATGAGTGAAGAGCTGAATCCGCGATGCTCCATTTCATTCAAGCCAGCGATCGTGCAACCTTTGGGAGTTGTTACTTTATCAATTTCCTGTTCGGGATGAGATTTTTTCACCAACAAAAGTTCGGCGGCACCTTTTACTGTTTGCGCAGCGATCAGTGAAGCGGTGGCCGCATCAAAACCAATTTCAATCCCTCCCTGGATATTTGCACGGATGTATCGCATAGCATAGGCAGTACCGCAGGCACCGAGGATAGTAGCGGCTTCCATCAATTTTTCATCAATAAAAACAACCTTTCCCAATTTACTGAACAGTTCTTCTACATATTTGACATCCTCTTCTTTTGCATGCTGATGGCAAAGACAGGTCATACTTTGCTGTATCGAAATAGCAGTATTGGGCATCGCACGGAATAAGGAAACTTTTCTATCGATGGCCGTTTCAATTTCATGAAGAGTAACTCCTGTAACAACGGAAATAAGAATTTTCTCAGTCGAAAGATCTTTTTTAATTGTTTTTAAAAGTTCAATGGTTTGAAATGGCTTTACTGCAAGGATCACAACATCTGATCTTTTTACAGCAGCATTGTTATCGCTTATAATATCAATACCCAACGGCTTTAATGGATTAACAGATGTGTTGCGCCTTGTTACTGTAATTTCAGATGCTTTACTGAACTTACTTTTCAATAGACCTTCAGCTATGGCCGTTCCAAGATTTCCACCACCAATAATGGCTATTTTTTTCATCACCCAAGTTTTTATAAAGATAAATGGCTATTCGCGGATTACACAGATTGATTTGGACTGCACGGATTTAAACATCAGCGAAATCCTTTTCAATCCTCAAATCCGAGATCAATAATATTTATGAGCGAGAAGAAAATCTTTTACATAACTACCTATTCCTTCCTCCAGTGTAAAAAACTCTTTGTCATACCCTGCTGACCGCAACTTGCTCATATCTGCTTCGGTAAAATATTGATACTTTTCCCGGATGTCTTCCGGTGTATCGATAAACTCTATTTCAGGTTTTAGATTTAAGCTGGTAAAAATGGCCGTAACAAGGTCTTTGAATGTCCTGGCCTTACCGGTTCCAACATTGTAAATACCGCTCGTGAGACGTGTCCGAAAGGACTCCTTCGGAGAAACGTCAGACGTGAGATTGCTGCCGGATTGCCGATTGCCATTTGCCAGTTGCCGACTGACCACTTCCATCATCCAATACATAATTGCCGCCACATCGTCGACATGAATAAAGTCCCGAAGCTGTTCGCCATTCTTGTACTGCGGCTTGTGCGACCGGAATAATTTTACTTTTCCTGTTTCCTTTATCTGATTGTAAGCATGAAAAACGACACTTGCCATTCTCCCTTTATGATATTCATTGGGACCATATACATTGAAAAATTTCAGTCCAGCCCAGAAAGGAGGCTGTTTGTCCTGAGCTTGCCGGAGGACCCATTTATCAAATTCATTTTTTGAGACGCCATATGGGTTCAGTGGTTTTAGCTGATCAATAATATCTTGATCATCTTTATAACCGAGTTCGCCGCTGCCATATGTGGCAGCTGAAGAAGCATAAATAAGCGGAATACTTTTTTCAGCACAATACCTCCAGATCTTTTTTGAATATTCCACGTTCCATTTTTCATGTATGGAATAATCGAATTCAGTCGTATCTGTCCTGGCGCCGAGGTGAAAAACAAACCCGATGTCTGTTTTGCCAGGTCCTTGCTCCAGCCATTCAAACAACTTACCACGTTCAACGAAATCAGTTATTTTCTTATCGTTGTAATTTGATTTTTTTTCATTGTCAGAAAACTCATCGACAATTATGATATTGTCATAGCCTTTCCGATTGAGATAACCCACCATATAGCTGCCGATAAATCCAGCGGCCCCTGTAACAATGATCTTTGAATTTTGATCCATGAAAGAGTGAGTTGAGATTGAGAACCTTTAAATAGCAGCAAGTGCAGAACCCGCTTCTTCTTTCGACAGGTAATTTTCTATGGCTGTATCATATTTTTCCTTCCACCACTCAATCGTTCCCCAAAAATCTCCATTAACTACCAGTTCGCCGGTTGATACCACGCCAATCTTTTCGCAAGGAAGATCCTGTATGAAGTTTTCGAATTCCTTTACCTTATCAATGGTTACAGTAACGGCAACCCTGCTCTGTCCTTCTCCAAACAGGAATGCATCCTTTCTGACAGTACTCTTTGTTTGAATGGAGAATCCTAATTCGTTATTAAAGCCGGCTTCGCATAACGTGATGAACAAGCCACCTTCGCTTACATCGTGAGCGGACCGGATAAATTGTTTTGAGATCAGTTCTAATAATTTTTTCTGAAGCCTGTACTCTTCTTCAAGATCAAAATGAGGACCGGAGGAATACTCAACCTTGCAAACTTTGTGAAGGTATTCCGAACAGTTAATATCATTCGTTATGTTACCCAAAAGGTAAATCACATCGCCTTCCTCTTTAAAATTCAGCGTCATTTTATTTTTGATATTCTCTATCAAGCCTACCATTCCTATTGTTGGTGTAGGATAAACAGCACCTTCAGGATTCTGGTTATAAAAACTCACATTGCCACCGGTGACCGGGGTATCAAATTTCCGACACGCCTCACCCATTCCTTTGACGGCATTCACAAACTGGTAATAGACCTCGGGATCATAAGGGATTGCCAAAATTGAGACAGTTTGTAACACCCAGCGGCTTGCCTCCGCTGCACACTATATTTCTTGCGGCTTCGGCTACCGCGATCATCGCACCTTTATATGGATCAGCAAAAACATAACGGCTATTGCAATCGGTAGTTATTGCAAGGGCTTTCTTTGTTCCCTTTATCACATACAACAGCATGCATCAGAAGGAGCATTTGTAGAAGTATTAACTGTGCCCACCGTGCTGTCATACTGTGCATAGATCCACCGCTTGGAAGCAATGGACGGAATTCCGATCAATGCTTCGGCAACTGTTTTCAGATCTGCTGGAACAGGAACGGATGAAGGATCAAATTTCTTTATTTCCAGGAAATATTTTGGTTCCCGGTATTCACGATCATATTGCGGCGCACCACCACCAAGTACCAGTTCCTTTGCCGGAATTACTGCTTCCAGTTCGCCATGCATATAAAAATTGAAGAATGCCATCGTCTGTCACTTCACCGATCATACGAGCAGGGAAGGTCCCATTTTTCAAAAATTCATGCACTTCTTTCTCTCTTCCTTTTTCAACAACCATCAGCATACGTTCCTGGCTTTCACTCAGCAATAACTCCCAGGCTTTCATATTTTCTTGCGGGTGGGAACTTTATCAAGATCAATTCGCATTCCCACTTCGCCTTTCGCACTCATTTCAGCAGTTGAACAAATGATGCCCGCCGCACCCATATCCTGCATTCCCACTACAGCGCCGGTTTCAATCACTTCAAGACAGGCTTCCAGCAATTTTTTTTCCTGGAAAGGATCACCTACCTGCACCGCCGGTAGCTCCTCTACACTTTCTGCGGTGATATCCGCCGAAGCAAATGAGGCACCGCCGATCCCATCTTTTCCCGTTGCACTTCCTACAAAAAAAACAGGATTGCCTTTACCCTTTGCTGTTGCAGAAACGGTTTCACCTGCTTTTACAATACCCACACTCATCGCATTCACCAGTGGATTGGTATGATAACATTCGTCAAAATAAATTTCACCGCCAACGGTCGGCACTCCAAAACAATTTCCATAATGACCAATCCCATGCACCACGCCTGCCAGTAGATGTTGTGTTTTATCTTCTTCCAAATTTCCAAAGCGAAGTGAATTCAGGGAAGCAATCGGCCGCGCACCCATTGTAAAAATATCCCGGTGAATTCCACCCACACCCGTTGCCGCTCCCTGGAATGGTTCGATAGCGGAAGGATGATTATGCGATTCAATTTTAAAAACAACACCGAGGCCGTCACCAATATCCATCAGCCCCGCATTTTCTTCACCTGCCTTTACAAGCATTTTTTTCCCTTCTCGCGGTAGAGTTTTTAACCACTTAATCGAATTTTTATAACTGCAATGTTCACTCCACATGGCCTGAAAGCGCATAGTTCATTGAAGTTGGGCGTGCGGCCCAATTTTTGCTTTATTACTTCAAATTCTTCTTCGGTAAGTCTTAGTTGCCGGGCAGTTTTGGCTGTTACTTCCATGCAGCAAAAATAAATAAAGTGACCAGATGCTGAATAATAATTAACCACCATACTGTGTTTATTTATTTGTTATTTATCCAGTCTCTTTCTCTATTTTGTGAACCAAATACCATTGATTGGAATACCTGCTATTTGCCCTTTATCTTGTATTGTTTGCATGGCTCACAACCAAAACAAAGTTTTTTATCGGGTCCGGTTTAAGCAAGGCACAACTTGTAATCATTTTCCTTCTAAAAGTAATGGCAGGAATCTTTTACGGTTGGGTGGGAATTTATTATGGGAACCACGCTCAGATGGTGGACACATGGAGTTACCATTACAGCAGCATCCAGGAATATAAATTATTGTTTAAAAATCCGTCGGAGTACATGGTAAACCTTTTTCGCGATCCATATTCCGATGGAATATTCAAATTTTTCGGAACTGAATACTCATATTGGAATGACCTCAAGAGCAATTCTTTTATCAAAATACTTTCCATCTTCAATATTTTCAGTTTTGGTAATTATTACACCAATGTTATTTTTTATTCCTTCATCAGTATGTTTGGTCCAATTGCCATTTACAGGGTCATGAATGACGTTTATCCCGGTAAAAAATGGCAAATGCTTGTCTCTGTTTTCTTGATCCCTTCCTTCCTTTACTGGACAAGCGGTTTGCATAAAGAAGGACTCATATTCTTAGGTTTTAGCCTCGTCATTTTCAATTTCTATTTTGGATTAAAGAAGAAAAAATTTTCTTTGGTCAATGTCCTTTTTATCGTTCTGGGGTTGTTGATGGTTTTGGTGTTCCGCAATTTTATGATCATTATTCTCATACCAGCACTGATAGCCTGGTTTTTTGCATCTAAATTCTTCAAAAAGCCGCTGACAGTCTTTGGGATCTGCTACACTTTTTTTGTGATCTTCTTTTTTACGGCAAAATATATAAGTACCAGTTTAGATTTTCCGGAAGTTGTGGTAACCAAACAGAAGGAGTTTGTATCGCTACATGGAAATTCATCGGTACCAATGAAGAGACTGGAGCCCAATTTCACCAGTTTTGTCATCAACATGCCGCAAACCCTTAGCTTATCCATTCTTAGACCCTATCCATCTGATGTGAGACACATTTTGTCACTTGCAGCAGCTGCGGAGACTGACCTTTTATTGTTATTATTCCTCGTTTTTCTTTTTTTTCCCAGCAAAAGAAACAACCAAAATCAGCCTGCGATCTTTATTTATTTCTGCCTGTTTCTTTCTTTTTCAGTGCTAATAACCATCGGTTACTCGGTCAATAATATTGGCGCTATTGTACGATATAGAAGCATAATTCTCCCTCTTCTTTTAACTCCACTTTTTTGCCGGATAAACTGGCAAAGAATAAACAAAATAGTTTTCAATAATATTAGTAGTAAAGATAATGTTGTAAAAACTGACCATTCGCAAGCGTAGATCCACGCATTGACCAGAAATTTTTCATATTTTTTCCACATTTTACTGAGAAAATAGCTTTATATTTAAAAAAAGTTGGAAAATTTTAGACTATCCGCTTTTTTTGCATTATAAATTCGCCACAATAAAAAATTAAAAACTTATGTCAGTATCAAAACTCGAATACATTTGGCTTGATGGTTACAAACCTACCCAGAGCCTGAGGAGCAAAACAAAGATTGAAAAAAATTATGATGGCACGCTGGAAAATACCCCGATGTGGTCTTTTGATGGTTCTTCTACAGAGCAAGCGCCGGGAGGTTCCTCCGACTGCCTGTTAAAACCTGTTTTTGTAACTCATGACCCGCAAAGAAAAAATGCCTACCTGGTCATGTGTGAGGTTTTGAATCCTGACGGAACTCCACATGAATCAAATGGTCGAGCCATTATTGAAGATGATGACAATGATTTTTGGTTTGGATTTGAGCAAGAATACTTTTTATGGAATCCCGAAACTGACCGTCCGATTGGTTTTCCCGAAGGAGGCTTTCCCAGGCCACAGGGTCCGTACTATTGTTCAGTCGGAGCAAAAAACGCTTATGGTCGTGCAATTGTTGAAGAACATCTTGATGCTTGTCTTGACGCAGGCCTTAACGTAGAGGGTATAAATGCTGAAGTTGCAACCGGTCAGTGGGAATTTCAAATTTTTGCAAAAGGTGCTAAGCAAGCTGGCGATGAAATATGGGTAGCCCGTTACCTGCTTGAAAGAATCGGCGAAAAATATGGTATTGCGGTCAACTGGCATTGCAAACCGCTGGGGAATCTTGATTGGAACGGTAGCGGTATGCATGCTAACTTCTCAAATGGCTTGATGAGAGATGCAGGTAATCGTGAGACATTTGAAAAAATCTGCGAAGCTTTCAGACCCGTGATAAAAGAGCACATTGAAGTATATGGACCAGACAATCATCTGCGCTTAACAGGTAAACACGAAACTGCGGCAATTGATGATCTTACCTATGGCATTTCGGACCGCGGAGCTTCAATTAGAATTCCTATCAGCACTATTGAAAGAGGTTGGAGAGGAAGACTGGAAGACCGTCGTCCAAACAGCGCGGCAGATCCTTATAAAGTAGCGGCAAGAATTGTAAAAACGGTTAAATCAGCAGCAGTACAACTTGCAGTGTTGGAGGAAGACATGAAAGTTGCTTAAATATTATTTTACACAAATAAAATAATAAAGGGTAAGCGTGAGCTTACCCTCTTTAATTTTTCTATACTTTTAAGACTTAAAAAAAATTCTCTTATGTCACTTCGTTTTAACGCAATCAATAACCTGAGTACGAGCCAGGAGGCAAATGTGGAGGGATCGGCAAAGATCACAGCCATCTTCAGCGAAAATGTTTTTACACTAAAGACAGCAAGACAATTCTTGAGCGATGAAGCGTTTAAAAGCCTGACATCCTCGATAAAGGCGGCTCAAAAGATCGATAGGGCGATGGGCCACCAGATCGCAAATGGAATACGCGCATGGGCGGAATCCAAAGGAGTTACTCATTTTACCCACTGGTTTCAACCTTTGACCGGAACAACTGCAGAAAAACATGATTCATTTTTTACAATAAAAAGTGATGGAACGCCGATTGAACAGTTTGAGGGCGATGCCCTGATTCAACAGGAACCAGATGCCTCATCCTTTCCAAGCGGAGGCCTGCGTGCTACATTTGAAGCCCGCGGTTATACTGCCTGGGATCCATCTTCACCGCCATTTGTCATGGAGATCGGACAGGGAAAAACTCTTTGCATCCCTACCATTTTTGTTTCGTATACCGGTGAATCGCTTGACTATAAAGCCCCTTTATTAAAGGCACTCGAGGCCTTGAACAAGGCCGCTGTTGATGTTTGCAACTATTTTGACAAGAACATCACCAAAGTAACGGCTACTCTTGGTTGGGAGCAGGAATATTTTGTGATTGATGAAGGTTTGCACAATGCACGGCCCGACCTGGTCCTTTGTGGAAGAACTGTTTTTGGTCATAGCTCTGCAAAAGGACAGCAATTAGAGGATCATTACTTCGGCTCCATTCCTGAACGGGTATATGCTTTCATGAGAGATTATGAAGAAGAAGCTTACAGGTTAGGCATTCCCTTGCGCACCCGGCATAATGAAGTAGCACCTGCTCAATTTGAGTGTGCTCCCATCTTTGAAGAAGTGAACCTGGCCGTGGACCATAATACTTTGCTGATGGATGTCATGACCCGTGTGGCCAGCCGCCATAAATTACGCGTGCTCCTGCATGAAAAGCCATTTGCCGGAATTAATGGAAGTGGTAAACACAACAACTGGAGTATGGCTACAGATACCGGGGTAAACTTGCTGGCTCCCGGTAAGACGCCAAAGACAAATTTAATGTTCCTCACTTTTTTTGTGAACACGATAAAGGCTGTACATGATTATGCGGACGTATTGAGGGCTTCCATCGCTTCGGCTCCAAATGATCATCGCCTGGGCGCCAATGAAGCTCCACCCGCGATCATTTCCGTTTTCATCGGTGAATATCTTTCAAAAGTCCTGGAAGACGTAAAGAAAAGAGTGTCTGAAAAAATGGATGAGCAGGACGAAAGCATGTTGAAGATAGATATTCACAAAAGCATTCCGGAATTATTAATGGATAATACCGACCGCAACCGGACTTCTCCCTTTGCGTTCACAGGAAATAAATTTGAATTCCGTGCAGTTGGTTCTTCAGCTAATTGTGCAAATGCAATGACCGCCTTAAATACCATCGTAGCCGAAACGCTAACAAAGTTCAAGAACGATGTAGACGCATTAATTGACAAAGGAGAAAAGAAGGAAATAGCCATTATGCACACCATTCGCCAATACATTGTTTCAAGCGAAAAAGTACTATTCGAAGGAAACAACTATAGCGAAGAATGGGAGAAAGAAGCAGAAAAAAGGGGATTGCCGAATGTAAAGACCACTCCACTTGCCCTGGATTTTATGGTAACGGCCAAAGCAAAAAAATTATTTGAGCAGAATAATATCTATACGCATGCTGAATTAGAAGCACGCCACGAGATCGAATTGGAGAAATATATAAAAAAGGTGCAGATCGAAGGACGCATTATGGGGGAACTTGCAACCAGTCACATTTTGCCCGCAGCTATCCGCTATCAAAATTTATTGGCGAATAATATCCGTGGATTAAAGGAAGCCGGGTCACCAGAATCGGCCTATTGTAATCAAAAACATATCCTGGAAAAAATTTCAGAGCACATCAGCAAGACAAGTGAGCTGGTAGAAAAAATGATACAGGCCAGAAAGGAATGCAATAACATCACCAATACAAGAACCCGTGCAATTGCCTATTGCAGCCAGGTAAAAGAAAAGTTTTTTGACGATATCCGCTATCATGTGGACAAACTCGAATTACTGGTGGATGACCGCGAATGGTATTTGCCAAAATACAGGGAAATTCTTTTCCTTAGATAAATTAGAAAGAAACAAGGTACAAGGTACAAATGAAACAACGTATAAGTCTCTTGTGCCTTGAACCTTGATTCTTGTCCCTTACTTAAAATTTGCTTTCATTACCCTCATTACGTTACCACCAAGAATTTTTTTGATCGATTTATTCGAATAACCTCTTCGTTTTAATTCTGCCGTGATAAGAGGGTATTTTGTGACATCATCCATCCCAACAGGTAAAGAAGAAACGCCATCGAAATCAGAGCCGATCCCTACATAGTCATCGCCCACCAATTTCACTATATAATCAATATGATCAACCAATTTCGAAATAGAAGGTCTGTAAGGTTCCAGTTTCTCTGAAAAATATTCTGCCCAGATCTCATTTAGTTTTGCAGCATCAACATTTTGTCCGATCGAATCTTTGATTCTTTTTCCTTCGGTACCTTCTAACTGGTCCATCTTTTTTGCAAAATTGCTGTCAAGAAATCCGGAATAAAAATTAATGCAGATCACACCTCCGTTTTTTGCCACTGCTTTGATCTGTTCGTCCTTCACGTTCCTGAAAACAGGGCAAATATTCCAAACCGAACTATGCGAAAGCAAAACAGGTTTGGTAGCTATGGCGATGGCATCATAAAAAGTTCGCTCTCCCGTATGCGACAGATCAACGATCACTCCCAGGTCATTCATTCTCCGAACAACTTGTTTTCCAAATTGTGTAAGGCCTTTATGTAGCAAACTATCGGAGTGTTGTGTTTCATCCATTGCACTTGTGGCCCACGAGGTACTGTTATTCCATGTCAGGGTCATATATCGCATGCCGCGTTTTTGCAGGCTATCCAGCTTTTTCAGATCGTCCTCTATCATATGACCGCCCTCGACGCCAATGAGTGCAACCAATTTTTTTTGGCGAATTCCGTTTTTGACCTGCTTATATGTCGTGGCGAGCACCATTCGCGAAGGGTTGCGCAAGGCAATTATTTCAAGTGAATCGATCTCCTGGTTGGCATCTTTAAAAAAGCCCTCTTTATTACGGGGTGTTCTGTCAGTCCATATTGAAAAAAACTGAACATCTAATCCACCCTCCTTCCATCTCTCAAAATCACTTTGACCTGCAGTTAACCGATGCGAAATGTCCTTTCCTTCCAATACCGACGAAGACAGAACGTCGTTGTGCGTGTCGACAAGAACAGCCTTTTGATGAAGTTTTTTTATGGATTGGGCCGTTACCTGAACGGAAAAAAATATTATGGGTACCAGGAAGAATTTTTTCATGCAGGGAGCTTTGTAAAGTGAAAATAAACTTTTCGATCCTCAATGTAAACAAATAAAAAATTGTTAAGTTCTTATACTTAAAAGATTTTAAATGCATAACTAAACTTTTTAAAAAAGTTTTTGTCATAGGGTCAATTGACTTTCTATTTGCATTGAACTCTACTCAATTTTTTCCATCCTGATCCTTATTACTTCCAACCTGTGAATTACAGCAGCGATCTATCGTAACAAAATTTCCTGCTTATTAAAACTAAACCAATTAAGGCGATCATGGCGAAGAGTGTTTTACTGTGTTTATATTGCGGCATTCACTTACTGGCAGCGAGCCAGTCTAATTTTTCAAAATTTGAGATCGGGCTAAATGCCGGAGTATTCGTTTACCAGGGGGATTTGACGCCCTCACCATTCGGCTCATACAATACACTGAAGCCGGAATTAAATTTCTTCGTAAACAGAATAATCAACCCGGTATTCTCTCTGCGAACTAACCTTGCATTGGGAGGATTAAAGGGTGACGATGCAAAGTATTCGGTACCTGGGTACAGACAACAGCGAAATTTTAATTTCAACTCACCGGCATTGGAAGTATCAGAATTATTGGTTGCAGATCTTTTTAAAAACAATATGTCAAGACCATCTTCAGGTTTGTCTCCCTATTTGTTTGCCGGCTTAGGACTTAGTTTGTTCAACATCAAACGTGACTGGAGTCGCTTTAATGCAGAATATTTCAGCTCTGAACCGGGTACTCTCTCCGGATTGGTGGCTGATCGGCAACATCCATTACCCACACTGATCCCCGTTTTGCCAATGGGAGTTGGAATCAGGTATCCCATTTCATCAAGGATCTCAATTAACGCTGAAACCTCTTACAGAGTTACGTTCACTGATTATTTGGATGGATTCAGTAAAGCCGCCAATGATTCGCGAAAAGACAGCTACCTGGCTCACACGGTAGGATTGATCTACCAATTCAGAAATAATTCATGGATGAAATGCCCGGTATTTTAACAAACTATTTAAACAACCGATAAAAATTATTTCGCGATAAATGTAGGTATTCATCATTTTAAAAATCAGATCAACTAAATGGAAAACGAAAAACAAAAGACCAGTCGTTCTAAAATAATCCTGGTGGCCCTTATTGTTGCAGCTGTATTGTTTGCGTGCAGTAAATCAGCCGACACTACGATGAAAAGCAATAATAGTTCCGGCTCTGTAGATTGTAGCGGTGTGGCAAAATCTTTTTCAACCGACGTAAGTCCAATCATACAAACTACATGTGCAACGGGTTCAAGCTGCCATAGCGCAGGAAGCATTAATGGTCCCGGTGAATTGCGTACTTATTCAGAAATATCCAATGCCCGCGCGGATATACGATCAGCAATATTGTCCGGACTAATGCCAAAGACAGGAAGTTTAACAAGCTCACAGAAAAACTCGATTATATGCTGGATCGATAATGGCGCTTTAAATAATTAATCAAGAAAGTGTGAATGTCCATCTATAGGAATTGGGTGTGCTAACAGTTGGTTTTGGTATCAAAAAGCCCTGGTTTTGCCGGGGCTTTTGATTGCCTTCATTGATCTTTGAATTATTTTTTCTTCTACTGTGCCGGTTCTCTCCTTTATAAATACCGCTCATAAAGTTCAATTTTCTGTTTCGCGGAAATCACTTAAATTAGTTTACACCTAAAAACCTTAAGTTATGAGATGCCCAGTTCTAATCGCGGTGTTTGCTGGGATAGCATTGACAGCAAACTCACAATTCACCCTTCTTCCCCAGGCAGGTTTTGAAAGCCCAAACACAAAGATCAGTTACAACAATCTTCCCTATTTTTCACCATTGGCGCAACTGCAACCAAATTTCGGTCTTCGGGCTGATTACAAATTCAAGAGCGGATTTGGTCCATTCGCTGGTATATCGACCAGCCGTCCTTCAGTTAACTATAGTTTTACTGATCCCGAAAAAGGAATGACGGAATACAATGCCTCAATGGGCAATATGCAGGCGCAACTGCAGGCTGGTTTGCAATATACCAGCAGACCGATCTTTTTCAGAAAGCAAACTTCGGCCAGCAAATCTCCCAAGACAACGGTTGAGGCCACAACAAGCAATCACAGCTATTATTCGTCGCGATGCAGCCATGCTTATTCTGGCTGCGGAGCAAAAAAATCAGCGACGGCGGAAAAAACAAAGTCACAAAATAAGGGATGGTCTCTTCGTCTGCAGCCCTCAGCAGGAATTGGATTTATGCCATCAAACTTGGAGGATCTTGTGATCGATCCAACCGGAAGCCAAAATAACTATACCTACAATGCGGGGAATAATAAGACTGCATTTCTTACTGGTATGGGCTTTGAATTTGCTAAAAATGAAAAAAGACTATTTACTTTAAGTGTCAATTATTTTAAAGGTCTTGGCGACAATGCAACCAGCTTTACTTCGGAATCTCCCGGCAAGTCAACTACGACAATGTTGAATTCAAAATTATCGGGTTGGGGCGCTTCACTGGGAATTCCTATCAGCTTTACAAAGAAGACCAGCACAAAACAGAATGTCCAACAAAAGCCAAAATACGATTGTCAGAAATACAAAATGGAATGCAGGTATCGATGCAGGAAAACCTTTTAACGTGAGATACTAAAAGAGGGCTGTCTCATTCTGTTATTTTACCACCAAGGCGCCAAGAAAATAAAACTTGAATGTCAAAACTTCGTGTCTTTGGTTCTTTGTGGCCTATCTACTGAAGTGGTTTTTTGAGACAGCCTCTTTTTTTAGTAACAATAGTAGTCAAGTGCATTCTGCGCTCCGTTATAGGTGAGTCCATATTCTTTCACATCACTGCTTATGATCGTTCCTTCTGTACGATTGTAAACGTTCTTAACCCCATAATAACCGAAGTCGCCATATAAAACTTCACCCACAAAAGGTTTGCTGTTTAATGATGCAGCAATCGTATAGCCCAGGTTTGTTTGTATAACGTAATAAGGGCAGGAAGAAGAACTGTATACTACTTCACCTCTTTGTTTTGAAAGCCAGTAACCTTCGTTAAAAGGAACTTCCCTCACACAACTTGTTAAAAAAATTGCAATGGCCAATGTAAATGTTGCAAGTGTAAATATCTTTTTCATATAAACATTTCCTGCTAAGAAGGCAAATAACAAGGGAAAGTTTGATGAAGAGTTGTTAAAACTAAAATGATGATAAACAAAGCGCAGAATATCCGAAGGGACTCTTGAGAAGCCTGATTAAAAGAAATAGAATGAATGCGGTTGCAGGATAGTTATTTTATTTCAACTCAAAACTTTCCAAAAATTTGGTATTGAAATCACCGCTGCGAAAACGCTCATCGTTCATGAGCTGCAAATGAAACGGAATAGTTGTCTTTATCCCTTCAATCACGTATTCACTTAACGCACGGTACATCGTATCGATCGCTTCGTTTCTTGTGCGGGCTACGGTAATAATTTTTCCGATCATCGAATCATAATATGGTGGAATGACATAACCGGCATACGCATGACTGTCAACCCGCACGCCGTGACCGCCCGGCTGATTTAATGAAGTGATGCGACCCGGAGATGGCCGGAAATCATTGTATGGATCTTCAGCATTGATGCGGCACTCGATGGCATGCATTTGCGGAAAATAATCTTCACCGGTGATCTTTTCGCCCACGGCGATCTTTATTTGCTCTTTGATAAGATCGTAATTGATCACTTCTTCTGTAACGCAATGTTCTACCTGGATACGGGTATTCATTTCCATGAAATAAAAATTGCGATGTTTATCCACTAAAAATTCTATTGTGCCTACACTTTCATAATTGATGGCCGATGCCGCTTTTTTAGCCGCCTCGCCCATTCTATAGCGAAGTTCCGTTGTCATAAATGGCGAAGGAGACTCTTCAACCAGTTTTTGATGACGACGCTGAATGGAACAATCTCTTTCACTCAAATGACAAACATTTCCATACTGATCGCCTGCAACCTGTATTTCAATATGACGTGGCTCTTCTACAAATTTCTCCATGTAAATGCCATCATTCTTAAATGAAGCTGCAGCTTCTGCTTTCGCTGTATTGTACGCTCTCTCCATTTCAGCTTCTTCCCATACTATGCGCATGCCTTTGCCCCCACCACCTGCAGTTGCTTTCAGAATCACCGGGTAAGCCATCTCGCTAGCAATTCTTTTTGCTTCGTCCACACTTTGCAATAATCCCTCACCTCCCGGCACTACCGGCACTCCGGCTTTGATCATGGTTTCCTTGGCGGTGATCTTATCGCCCATTGCATTGATCATTTCCGCAGTAGGGCCGATAAATTTTATGCCATGTTCACCACATATCTGCGCGAATCTTGCATTCTCTGCCAGAAAACCATAGCCCGGATGAATAGCATCTGCATTGGTAATTTCAGCGGCCGCCATGATATGAGCAATATTCAGATAAGAATCACTGCTCTGTGGTTTGCCGATACATACTGCCTCATCTGCAAATTTTACATGTAAACTATCACGTATCGGCTGTGGAATAAACAGCTACAGTTTTGATACCCATCTCACGACAGGTACGAATAACCCTTAAAGCGATCTCTCCACGATTTGCTATTAGAATTTTTTTGAACACGTCAAACAATTAAAAATTATGCCGAAGATCCAAAGTATCATTAGGAACATCCCTTCGGGAAAATTTTGAAATTTACTAAGCTGGTTCTACTAGGAACAACGGTTGATCATATTCTACAGGTGAAGCATCTTCTACCAAAACTTTCACGATCTTTCCTCTTACTTCACTTTCAATTTCATTAAAGAACTTCATGGCTTCAATAATGCAAACAATTTTTCCGGGTGCTATTTCGTCTCCCACTTCAACAAAAGATGGCTTTGTCAGGTCCTGAACGGCGGTAAAATGTACCGATCATCGGGCTTTTAATGGTTACAAATTGTCGGCTGAAGTTTCAGCTGCAGTTTTGACTTTTCGGCAGCAGGGCGGCCTGGGGTTGTTGTTGCAGGAGCAGGTTGAATGGATGATAGCTGGAGCAGGTGCTGTCTGTACCGGAGCCGATACCACCTGGGTAACATGCTCTTCCTTTTGCTTTACAGTAATTCTAAATCTTTTTGTTCTACTGTTAATTCACCAATATTGGACTTGTTGATCATTTTGATCAACTCCTGAATTTGTTTAAAATCCATGTTTTTCAATTTTGAAGAGTTGTAGGTTAAACAGGGAGGCTAAGATAGGAAAGAACCATGATTTAAATGATTTTTTAGATTAAGTGGAAACTCTTGCTTCAAAGAGTACAATCGTGAAGTTTCTTCATTCCCAAAAATCATTTTAAATGCTGTTAATCCTGGTTCTATTTTACCCTTTCTACGTATTCACCTGTTTTTGTATTGACCCGGATGAACTCTCCTTCATTTACAAACAAAGGAACATTCACCGTGGCACCTGTTTCCACTTTTGCAGGTTTCAATGTTCGTGTTGCGGTATCTCCTTTCATACCCGGCTCCTGTAAGTGACTTTCACAACAATTTTATCCGGAAATTCCACACCCATCGGAAGGTCGGTTTCTGTATTGATCAATATGCTTACTTCCTGGCCATCCTTTAAAAATTGTGGAGCATCCACCATTTCTTCCTGCAGGCTCACCTGCTCAAAAGTTTCTGTATCCATAAAATTGTATCCGGTATCATCTTTATACAAAAACTGATAAGGCTTTCTTTCCACTCGCACGGGAAATATGGTATCCCCGCTGTTCCATGTTTTTTCAATCGTGCGGCTGTTGTCCACCCCTTTCAATTTTGCCCACACTTTTGCGGCTGCCCGGGCTGTTTTATTTTCACCAAATTCTACTATTGAATAAAGGCTGCCATCTAGTTTGATGATCATTCCCCTGCTGATATCTGCTGTTGTTGCCATTTATATTGCTTTTAGCTTATAGGCGCAAGCCACAAGCTTGTTAATAAATTTACGCCGTTGCTCCTGTTCCGGTTACTCATTAACAGGGTTCTGAACGGGCGGGCAAAGATAGGATATGACCCTTAACCGGCAAAGAGAGAAGACAGGTGATAAGAACGCTCTTGTCACGCCCGAATGCTGACAACAACCAGCATCCATGCAGGCATATTTTCCTCATTTCCATCACGATTCGGCAATTTTGGGTTATTCTTTAGCTTTAAACTCTTTTCTTTGCCGTATGAAAAAGATATTCCTGCTTTTTATTTTAATTTCTGTAACCCTTTCTTCTTTTTCTCAGCCGGATTCTGCAAAAAAATCTTCATCCTATAACCAACAGGAAGATGTTACGTTACCTCCTTATAAACGTTTTCCAACTGTGCCGCCGCTCAAATTATTGCTACTGGACAGTACCAGTTATTTTACAAAAAATGATCTCAAAAAAAATAAACCTGTTCTCGTCATTGTCTTCAACCCCGATTGTGAACATTGCAAACATGAAACAGAAGAAATCATAAAAAATATTGACTCCTTAAAAAATATCCAGATCATCATGGCGACCATAATGCCATTTGATTTGATGAAATCGTTTTATGAAAATTATGATCTGCAAAGATTTCAAAATATAACTGTGGGTAAAGATGTTCAATATACTCTTCCCTCCTTTTATCAAATGCATTTCATGCCTTACCTGGCCATGTACAACAAAAAGGGGAATCTGCTCGCCACTTTCGAAGGAGCTATGAAAATCGAAGACCTGATCCATACTTTTAAATAATCAAATTTCAATACACATTAATCATAATTTACCCTTCAACTTATATTTTCTGTATACCTGTAAAAACTTGATCAATGCTGGCATGATTTTATAATTACCCGTTGTAACCCATGACCGTTGTTTTTTCAAAGAGTGGACTTCTGCATATCCCGAGATCAATCGCGGGCAGTATTCTTTTTATTGCCATCATTTCGTTACCGGTTATTGCGGGATCACAAACTACTGTTGTAACTGACTCACCCTTTGTCAAAGGAACCACTGTTGTAATTGCCGGTTTAGAATTTAAAAAAAGCGGTTATCATAATTTCTGGCTGGGCAAACATTACAGGAAAGAATGGGCAACCCCCGTAAGAGTTGAAAATTTTTTTTTGGATACTGCTTTGGGTGGATTGGTCCCGACAGAGGAAAGTGGCAGCCGCCAATCACAGGGTCTGCGTTTAAAGAACAACAATGGAAAAGAATATGTTCTTAGAAGTATCGATAAAGATTTTAGTCGTGCATTGCCGGATGGCTTCCAGGGAACTTTTATAGCACGCACGGCAAAAGACCAGGCATCCATTGCTCATCCTTATTCGGCCATAACTATCACCCCGATGATCCGGGCAACCGGAATTTATCACACCAATCCCAGGATTGTTTTTTTGCCTTCGCAGGAATCACTGGGAAATTACAATTTAAAATATGGCAACCAATTGTACTTGTTTGAGGAAAGGCCTGATGACAACCAGGAAGATGCTGCTAATTTCGGCAATTCAAAAAATGTAATCGGCAGCGATAAATTGTTCGAACATATTTACGAAGACAATGATAACCGTGTTGATCAAAAGGCACTTGCCAAAGCAAGATTGTTCGATATGTTCATTGGCGATTGGGGAAGACATCCCGATAACTGGCGCTGGGCAAAATTTGTTGAGAAGGACTCCGTGGACGATGACGATAAAATAACTATTTACAAACCTATTCCCCGCGACCGTGACCAGGCTTATACAAAATTTGATGGTTTCTGGCCGTGGGTCGCCGTTAACATCATGGGAGCAGTGGAACTTGAATCGTTTGATTACAAATTGCACAATGCAAAAAGGTTCAACAGGCCAGGCTGGATCATTGATCGTCCCTTTACGAATGAATTGACCGAAAAAGATTGGGTAACCGCTGCACAACAGTTACAGGAGGCATTGACAGATTCGGTGATCGAACATGGAATTCATGAATTGCCTCCTGAGGTATTTTCGATATCCGGTCCTGTCATTATCGCTAAATTAAAATCACGAAGGGATCATTTGCAGGACTATGCAAAAAGCTATTACCGTTTCTTATCTCACCATGTTGAATTGAGAGGCTCAAATGAAAGAGAATTTTTTGAAATAAAAAGATTGAGTGGCAATGTAACACAGATCAATATTTACAAGATCACCAAAGACAATGAAATAAAAGACAAACCTTATTACTCAAGAACTTTTAGTTCCACTGAAACTAGAGAAGTAAGAATTTACAGCCTCGCCAAATCAGACATTTTTAAAATAACCGGCCCCCCACATGGAGTTAAAGTAAGGATCATCGATCCTTATGTTTCGGATTCTATTTCTATGGAGAAAAAAGGAAGGACCAAAATATCCATGAACAAGGAAAAATTCAGGTTTGATTCACTGCATACAAAAAAAAATGATTTCTTTCTTCTCCCTTTCTTTGGTCCCGCTGAATACAAAGTTTTTGAAGATGATCCCATGCACCTGTTTACAAAAACCGGTATAAGGATCAGCGCCAACATGAGATACAATTCGCAGCCCTGGCGAACACCCAAATACATGCACACGCATATAATAAGTGCGAATTATGGGTTTCTAAGAACCGCGCTGAATATTGGCTATGTGGGAAAATTGAATCATGCGGTTGGACCCTTTGATCTTTTGTTAAAAGCCCGATATGATCTGCGGTCCGTTGAGAATTATTTTGGAACAGGCAATGAAACTCAGAAGACGGTGACAACAAGAAACTACTATCGTCTCTTTTCAAGACGGGTTTACGGGGGCGTGGGTTTGTCTCTGCCAATTACTTTTCACCAGGTTTTTGATGTATCGGTCTTTTACCAGGGTATAAAAGTGGAGAATAGCGCCGGGCATTATATTACTGCCGATCATGCCATTGACTCAACCTTGTTTGACAAAAATCATTTTGGCGGAGTTGAAGTTGCTTATCATTTCCAAAGAACAAACAACGACAGGTTCCCAACAAAAGGCATTGATTTTTTGATTGCGGCAGACTACATGCAAAACCTCCAGGAAACAAACCGCCATTTTCAAAATTTCGTTTCAACACTTTCTGTTTATATTCCTTTGGGCAGATCATTCGCAATCGCATCACGAGCCGGAGGCGCTACATTGATCGGTGATGCCGATTTCTATCACCTCAATAAATTAGGTGGTTATGTAAACTTAAGAGGATATGACAGGGAGAGATTTACCGGTAAAACCGTTTTTTATAATAACAATGAATTGCGCTGGGTAACCAATACAAAAAATATTTTCTTCAATGGGCAACTCGGGTTTTTTGCCTTCTATGACCAGGGAAGAGTATGGCAACCCCTTGAGGTTTCTAGCAAATGGCATTCTGGTTATGGTGGGGGATTCTTTATTATTCCGTTTAACAGGGCCGCGTTGACAGTTACTTATGCTACTTCAACCGAAAGTTCATTCTATCTACAGTTCAAAGTGGGTTTCTTATTCTAAGCCTCACCCCCAAGCAATACTCTGGACATCGAAAATTTCGCCGCCCCCTCTCCAAAGGAGAGGGGGACGCAAAGTCTTCCAATTTTATTAAATGTTGCAAGGGGTGAGGCTATTTTCTAATACATTTGCAGCCTGTTAAAAGAACAGGACTCAATAATTAAATTTCATAAAAATGAAAATCACAGTTGTAGGTGCGGGTGCAGTAGGTGCCACCTGTGCCGATAATATTGCACGCAAAGAATTGGCCACCGAATTAGTTTTATTAGATATCAAAGAAGGTCTTGCCGAAGGTAAGGCACAGGACATGATGCAAACAGCAGCCTTACTTGGTTTTGACACAAGGATCACCGGCTGCACAAATGACTATTCAAAAACTGCAGGCAGCGATGTTGTGGTCATCACTTCGGGTATTCCGCGTAAACCGGGTATGACCCGTGAAGAACTGATCGGCACTAATGCAGGTATTGTAAAAAATGTTTGTGAGAATATCTTAAAACATTCATCCAATGCCATCATCCTTGTCATCAGCAACCCGATGGACACCATGACTTACCTAGCACTTACTTCAACAGGCTTACCAAAGAATCGCATCATTGGTATGGGGGGAGCATTGGACAGTGCAAGATTCAGATATCAATTGAGCAATCATCTTGGCTGCAGCCCGGCTGATCTCAATGCTGTGGTCGTGGGTGGCCACGGTGATACAACTATGATCCCTCTTATTCGCCTGGCAACATGGAACAGTGTGCCCGTTACAAAACTCTTAAATGCCGACCAGCAAAAACAAATTGTTGCCGATACTATGGTAGGAGGCGCTACTTTGACAAAACTTATCGGCACTTCTGCCTGGTATGCTCCCGGTGCCGCAGGTGCTGCGCTGGTTGAATCCATTGTTCGGGATGAGAAAAAATTATTTACTTGTTGTGTCAGTTTGAATGGCGAGTATGGACAAAAGGATATTTGCCTTGGTGTTCCTGTAACGATCGGTAAAAATGGCTGGGAAAAAATTGTGGAGTTTGAATTGAATGATGAGGAAAAAGCAGCGTTCAAAAAAAGTGCCGATGCTGTAAGAAATATGAATGATGTGCTAAAGACTTTGTAGAATTTATTTTTTGTACTGAGCGGTATTGCTACTATCACCTTTTGTTGCGCCTGCCCGTCCGTAGCTTAGCGGAGGCGGGTCGCACTCTTCGACTGCACTAGTTGCTTGTGCAAAAAGCAACGAAGGCAAGCCTTGTGCGTTCTTATCGCTATTCAACAATAAAAGACTTTTCTTTTTTAGGGTTGTCATTTCGAGTTTAGGGTTGTCATTTCGAGCGCAGCGAGAAATCTATATGCCGTACTTTCTGGAGTCATGCCTGCAATATTTTAAGCCGTTGTTGGTTTTTAGCGAAGCGTCACCAACAACATTCGTTGATAGATTTATCTGATTCCATCGACAGTATAATATAGACCCAGGATCGGGAGCTGTGCTGGAGGTTTCTCTATTCTCGGCTTCATAACTTTGTATACGGAATCTTAAACAAGAAACCATGAGCCATGCATTTGTAAAAGAGGAAGATGATCAGTGGTTACATGAAATACCCGGCACGCTGCCCTCATTGATCAATTATTTGACGAGGGAAAACAATGGCATTCGTGTATATGAAAAAAGAATGACGATCAGAAATGGTGTCGAAGTATATGAAATGAGCAATGGCCTCTCCTATTCAAAAGATACCAATGGTAAATGGCAAATAGCCGATTGATCGTTTTATCCACAACGACCCCATCTCTGTCAGTAAAAATTTCCAGGAAATTTTGGTGAGGGAAGATTTCAAAACTAAGTTTGAAAAAAATCTTAACTATTAAATTTCAGGTTATGCAAAGACTTTTCTCTCCCATTTTTGAACAATACAATTTACTACAGCACCCATTTTATCTTGCCTGGAATGAGGGCAGGCTTACAAAGGAACAAATGGCAGTATATGCTGGCGAGTATGGCTCTTTTATCCAACTGGTCAGTGAAGGCTGGCAAGCTGCCGGTGAACAAGTCATTGCCAATGAAGAAGAAGAACATTATGTATTATGGAAAAACTTTGCGAAAAGCCTGGACACAAAAAATATGGGAGCTACCATAAGCCAGGTAAATGAACTTGTCAATTCAGTAAAGAATTATTTCGGGTCTTATGCAGGTGCACTTGGCGCGTTGTATGCATTTGAAGTACAACAACCGGCAACGGCATCTTCAAAACTGGAAGGACTCAAGAAACACTACAGCAACTGGCAGGCGGATGAGACTTATTTTACCATTCACCAGGCAGATTTTGAAGAACCGGCCTTACTGGAAGAAAAGATCAAATTACTTTCGAAAGAAGAAAAACTGGTCGCAGCCTTGGCCTGTGAAAAAACCTGCGGCCTGTTATGGAATGCGTTGACCGGAATAATGGAACGCGCCGGTGTACATTGCCTGAGCTAGTTATATTTGATTATAGCCGTTAAAAGACCATCAGATTTGGTGGTCTTTTTCATTTCAAAGCAGCGAATTTCTCCGCTAATAGCACTAGTTATTTGCAAACATTGATGATTATTTTGAATAATTCATCCCTACTCCTAATAACAGCTATATTGCTGACTTAAGACAACTACACGTGCCAGGAAGAGATATTTTAGGTTACGCTATCCGATTGGGGTTTTTACTTCCCGCGATCATCTTGATTTTTCCCGGCACAGGGAAAGCGCAGATCTGCAATGGTAGTCTTGGCGACCCCGTGGTGAAGTTAACATTTGACGCGGCAACAACAGTGGGAGGTTCATCCTATGTACCCCCATCCGCTTACACGTACACTACTACTTCCTGTCCCAATGATGGGTTTTATACGATCACAAACTTTACGACCGGTTGTTTCGGCAACAGTTGGTTAACTGTTTCAGCAGATCACACAGGAGGAGGAAATTTCATGTTGGTCAACGCCTCTTACGAGCCGGGTGATTTTTTTATCAGTAGCGTTTCCGATCTCTGTCCAAATACCACCTATGAATTTTCCGCATGGGTACTCAATGTCATGCAGCCCTTTTTTCCAAGTATTCGCCCTAACCTTACATTTCAGATTGAGAAACCTGACGGAACTATTTTAGCCAGCTTTGATTCGGGGGATGTACCTGTAAGCGGAAGCCCGACCTGGCTGCAATATGGATTTCTATTCACAACTCCGGCCGATAATGCCCAGATCGTACTGCGCTTGCGTAACAATGCTCCCGGTGGCCAGGGAAATGACCTGGCACTGGATGATATCGCGTTTCGCCCTTGCGGTGCAAAAATTACGGCACATATACAAAATAGTGCAACGGATACAATTGACGTGTGTGAAGGTAATATGAACACATACACTCTTACGGGCAACGCTTCTTCACAATATCAATCACCGGTTTATCACTGGCAGTTGAGTACGGATCAGGGGATCACATGGAATGATATTCCCGGTGCAACGGAAACCACGTACGTGCGGTCACCTACAATGTCTGCCGGTAAATACTGGTACAGGCTCACAGTGGTCGATGCTTCCGTTGCAGGTATCACTTCCTGCCGCATTGCATCCAACCTTTTGGTCATAAATGTTCATCCAAATCCTGTTGCAGATGCAGGCCCCGATCGTGTCTATATAAAAGGCTATCCTGTCACTCTATCAGCCCAAGCCAGCGGAGAAGATATTTCATTCAACTGGGATCCTGTTTTGTACATGGATGACGCTACTTTGCTGCAACCAACTGTTACCCCTGCAAAAGATATCACCTATGTTCTTTCTGTTCTGTCGGCTTCTAACTGCGGCAACAAAGACAGCGTGGATGTTAGGGTTGTCGATGGAATTTATGTTCCCACAGCATTTACACCAAATAGTGATGGAAAAAATGATTGCTGGCGCATTCCTTTTTTAGATATTGGTCTTGGTGCAGATGTAAAGGTATTCAATCGCTGGGGGCAACTTGTTTATCATGTTTCGTCTGCTATAGTCTCCTGGGATGGAAAACTAAATGGGCAGCCACAGGCCACGGGGACTTATGTTTATCTTATCACTTTTAAAGATCACAAACTGCCAGATCTGAAAGGAACATTCACTTTGATCAGGTAAATTCTTCGAAATCGTTTCATTCTTTCAGGCATTGATTTTGTGAATCTATTTACAGGTACATATTTGCTTACATAAATTTTTTCTCTATGAGACCAGTTTATGATTGTACCACCGTCTTTCTCTTACTCACCTTTTTCTTCATCCCATCCGGCATTAATGCGCAGGGATTAAGAACCCTGCAGATCACCAATTTTAAAGCGGAATCGAGAAATGGAAATGTCGGTATTACCTGGAAAACGGATAAAGAAGAAGACGTGGGGCGATATGAAATTGAATCCAGTTCTGATGGAAAGTATTATAAGAACCTTGGTTTCATCCCGGCAAGGAATAACATCAACGGAGATCTCTACGAATTCGAGAACACAGTAGATTATACCGATAGTGTTTTTTATCGTTTAAAAATTGTTGATGTGAATGGAAAATGGCTTTACACAGAACCTGTGCTTTATAAGGTCAACAACACAACCGCTTTCCTTATTTATCCTTCAGTTATAAGTTCACACATGATCAATGTTTTTCTTGACGATGGCTTTGATTTTATTGAAGTGATAAATATGAATGGAGCAGTGCTCCTGAAACAAAATCTTAGCGGTACTACGGGGAGAATAAGTATTCCCGTTTCACCGGACATCAGTGCCGGCGTTTATGTGGTCCGGTTAAAAAATGATTATCGAACGATCACACAAAAAATAGTTATTCAATAATGGAGCAAAAGGGCTCAGGAAAATTACATTTCTTCCAGGTTACATTGCTTAAAGACCTCTTTGGTGATCATTTTGCAGTTCTCGGACAATTCATCCAGTGTACAGCTCATCACATGAATATTTACCGGCAGCTCATTTTTTGTCTCCATTAACTCGATATAAAGCACAGAGGCATTACTTACTTTTTTATTCCCCTTCAGCTTCTTAAAAATGTTATCTGCAAACTTCCGGTTACTGCCGAGGAAAAATTTGCCATATGTTTGAAAATCTTTGCCCGATTTGATATTTAATACGATATAAAATTCTGATACTGCCATACTAAAAAACATTTTCTTCTCTAAAATTAACCATAATTAAAAAGGGCCAATAGAAATTCGACCCCTTTGTCAAAATCCAATATCCCGTGAAAAACCAGGACGATATTAAGAAACCGTGGCAAACTAAACAATACTGCTTCCCCGGGTATTTTCAATAAACAATAAGCTTCAACGTCCTTCGTGTTTCGCTGTCTTTGACAATATGGAGCAAATAGATTCCCTTACCCAGCTTATTCGTTGAGATGGTATTGCTCCAGTCGCTCAGTGTTTGTTCAAGTACTTTCATACCTGTCGCATTGAATATCTGCAGTTGTGCAATGTCTGAACTATTATTGACAACGGTTACATCATGATATTGAGCAACGGGATTAGGATAAATGATATAAGGCTCATCGGAATAAAATACTGTTGTCGTTTCACTATAAATGATCGTCCCGTTCACCAATTCAATTTTTACACGATAAATATTTAAACCATGTGCAAGAGCATTGTCGGTATAACTGAAATTCAGGCCCTGGATCGAATTGACTGTTTGCAGAGGAATGTAGCCGCTCAATGTGAGCTTTTCCCATGTGATCGCTTTTACATTGTAATTGGTTCCCAATTCAAGATCAAGCTCGGAAGAACTATTCACTAATTCTCCAAGGAAAGTACGGATATAACAACTAACCCCCTGTAACGTATAATCATATCCATAACTTCTCACACCAGTTTTATTATTGATTAAGGGAGCAACGGCATAATACGATGATGCGTTTGTTTGCTTGTCAAGAACAATGGATGTATCAGCCGTAATGGATAAAGGCTCCATGTATGTATGGCCGAGATGATAAACCTGGTAACTGCCTACATCGTCAATTTTATTCCAGTACAACATAAATGAGTCGGCACAGTTAAATCCAACATTTACATCAAATCTCTTTGATATGACAAACGTATCCGAAACAAAATGCTGCGATGCAAAATTCATTCTCAAAATCGCCCTTGCAAAACTATCAGGGGGCGTCCATTTATAATATCCTTTGGTAAGATCAATGGCATCATTGATTACCTGCCAGCTATTTCCATCGTTCAAACTGCATTCCAGTTGTCCCACTGTATTACTGTAAGTAGATTCCCAACGAAGAACGTTTGTCCTCTCATTGAAAATATTATCCGATCCGGTAGGGTAATACCAGGTAAACTTATCCAGTGTATCAAACTGGTAAGCGATCGCATAGGGCTGTGAAGGCGTTGAAATATGAAAACCTTTGACATTTATTTTATAACTGCCCGCAACAGGATCATCAATAGAAATTTGTTCAATATTATTTAGGCTGTCTCTCTTTCTCAGAGGTAGTAATTGCAATGAATCCACGCCTGGAAAATGATTTAACACCCAGGGTTGCCACGACTCTCCCGCTGAAGGCAATGTTAATTCAAGATCAAGATCATTTATGAGCGACTTTGCGGCATTGGCAACAGCTGGTGGGTCATTCCAGGCCAATGTTATTTTTAATTGCCCGATATTCGGAGGAACAACAAGATCAAAAGCATCTGTATTTCCATTCGAAATGCTCCCGTTAAAATACTGTGCATTTGTAATTTCCAGCAGGGCCCTATACGCATTAGCTGCTCCAAATCCTGTAAGAAAATCAATTCCCTTAGAACCAACATCGTCGGCAGTGTTTAATAAAATGGCTTTGACAAGCGAGGACGAGGGAAGATCTCCATTGAGGCTTTTATATGCCTGCTGCAATACCAGTGATATCCCGGATACAATGGCCGCTGCACCTGAGCTTCCATCTTCTGCAAATGCAACCAATTCAGGCTTTATTCTTCCATCATAAGCAGGTCCTCTTGAACTTAGCGATAAGACGTTTCCTAAAGAATCAATATGTCCGACCGTAATAATATTCTTTGCCATTTTGAAACTGCCGGTAATATTGGCAAAGCCCGGAACATTTTCATAAGGTCCGTTAGTGCTGGTTTCTTCGCCCGAATTACCAGCTGAAAAAATGTGCATTAGCGACGGCCTTGTTATTACGCTTGCATCGTAGGCGGCAGCGTCTGCTCCATAAAAATTTTCAATACTCGTACCGTAAGAGTGATTTTGTACTGAAATATTATAACGCTGGTAGGCATCATCGGCGTCCGGTAAAAGAATGGCAAAACTTGAAGAACTGATTGTTGAACCCGGAGCTGCCCCCTTTCCTTCATAATATGTATTGCCACCTCCGCCGATAATGGTTGCCATGTCGGTGGCATGAGTACTAAAAATAGCAGAGCTTATATCCGTAGGTAAGTACCTCCCGTGGAGATCGATGTCTGTAGTATCAGGCTGATTCTCTTTCACTGAAACGACAATTCCATTTCCGTCGTAATTTGGAAATCGGGAAAAGATCATGTTCACTTTGTCTGCGCTCATATCAAGATTACTGACCGCCAATTCTTCTTTTGGCTTGCGCTGTTCATCTATGAACAAAACCTCCCCTTTAGGCAAAATAGTTTTTATGACTTCATTCCAGGTAGTTCTTACTAATAGAACGTTCGCTCCTTTATACTCAAAGATGATTTTTACATGAGGATTCATTTCAATATCATTTTTGAAACGGGAAAAATCTTTGACAGCGATGCTGAAAACGGATGTTTCTTTAGGTGATCTTGCTTTCCATTGCTTTTGAAGAACCGGTGAAAACTTTTTCAACTGCGGCTCTGTGGGCTGTGAAAAAAGGAGATAAGGACTCAGAAAAACAAATAACACCAGTCCTGCTCTCAGTGTGCAGTTTATCGAAGGAACAGATCGCATTACCAAATGTATTGAATTAATCCAAGTCGTATTTTTCTGAATAAGGTATGGCCCGTCGAAATTTCCTTATTTCAAGATTAGAAATTTCCTGGATGAGATTCTTTCGTAAGAAATCTTATCGAGTTCTTCCTTTTTAAAAAAAGAATTGTCTATATTACAAGCCGACTCCACCTGGTTAACCTGTAATTGATCCATAATTACATCTCAATCTTTTTAAACCAAAACATCAGATTATGAAACACATGATGAAAACTAGTTGCTTACTGTTCTTTATTGGAACAGTTGTGCTTTTTTCCTGCAAAAAAGAGGGAAAACCTGTTTCGGACGAAGTTCCGCAATCAGTCAAAGATCAGATCTCGGCCCTGGGCTTTACATCTGCCAATGCTCAAAAAATAGATGAGGGGTATCTTGTAGAGGGAGACATCATCATCACGCCCGAATTGTTGAGCAGTTCACCGCAATCGCAATTCTTACGGATAGGAAATGAAGAACAGTACCGCACTACAAATCTTGTAAAAAGTTTACCGAGAACAATTACCGTAAGTCTTGACAGGAGAATTCCCTCGGCTTATGGCGCCGTGCTGACTGAAATGGTCAGCCGCTACAATGCATTAAATCTGCAAATTCATTTTCAACAGGTTTCTTCCGGCGGGCAGATCGTGTTCAAGGTGGCCCACGGAAACTATCTGGCTTCATCTGGCTTTCCCAGTTCACAGGGTAGTCCTTACCCAACTGTAAACGTAAATACAAATGCAATTACAAGTTACAGTTCTCCGACTACTTTCCTAAACTTTGCCGCGTCCATATTCGCTCATGAAGTAGGTCATTGCGTCGGCTTTCGTCATACGGATTATATGAACCGTGCTTATAGTTGCGGTGGTTCACCCGTTAATGAAGGCGCTTCAACAGTTGGTGCCGTCCTGATTCCCGGAACACCTTCTGGCCCGGATCCTAATTCATGGATGCTTGCTTGTATAGGCGCTGGACAAAATCGCCCCTTCAATTCGAACGACAGAACAGCTTTGAATTATTTATATTGAAATGAATGATTAATAGAAAAACTCCGGTATGACCGGAGTTTTTCTATTATACAAGGGTTCTACCACTTGTTAATTTCATTTACGAGTTGTGGAAGTATTGTTTTGTGCTGAATAACCTAATCCATATTGCATGGCTTCCATCGCATTTACCAAATATACCATTGCTGCATTCCAGTCTATAGCAACTTCATTGCTTGCATAGGCATTGTCATTGTCAACATAAGAAGTTTCAGGGTCGGTGTAAGGATAACGGCATCTGTCCTTTCTTTCCATATTGGGTCCTCCTACTAAAAGGCCTGGCACCGGTTCATTTACGCGGTCTGACATGGACGAATGATGCGATGGGCTCATCGGCGACTTGGTTCCAAAACAACCCGTAACAAAGCAGTAACCGGTTGCATTTCTTCCGAGCAAATAATCGAGATTGCTCGCTGATCCTTCTATATATTTTTGATCACCGGTCAGTAAAAAGGCATTGATCAACAAAACTCCCTGGTTGGCAGCTATCCCATTGCTTCCCCAAACAAAATCTCTTTTTGACTGACCCATTACCGTAACAAAAGCGTTCTTTGGAATATGAAAAAGATAATCATCAGCAATGCGTAGCAAACGTTGTTTCATCCGGCCGGCCATATCAGCTGTATATTCTGGCAGTTTATCCTGGTAACGTAACATAGTGTAATAGGCAAGCATCCTGACATTATTCCACGAAGGAAGGGATACCGAATCATCAATATTTTGTTCCATGACGTCAAAATACATCCTGTTTTTTGAGGTCACGAACATTTCTGTTGCTGCCCACATCCACTCATCATCAAGTTGCGGGTCTGAATAGGCGCTTGTGGTTACTGCGGGTTTATAGTACCTGTCGAGTTTTTCCTGGTCATATTCAACATTTGGGTTTTTTAATGCCCAGAACCATGCTTTTGCTGAGGCCCTTAGGCAACTATCTGCCAATCCCGGAAGCTGAACCTTTATTCTTTCAAATACTCTTCCGGCCTGGGCCATCACTGCGGCAAAATCAAGTGCTGCGGCTGTGCTTTTCTGAACAACATACCGCGGTTCCTTCGCAGGAGCATTCATCATCATATCATCGGGTCCGGCATTCGTGCATTTGTGATAGATACCTCCGTCAAAAGGATCCTGCATTGTGAACATCCAGCGAATATTATACAAAGCTTCGTTTAAAATATCAGGTACTTTATCCTCACTTTCGGGAATATTTATTTTAAGAGAATCAAAATATCTTGAAAAATCTTCGTATGCGCCAAGCAGGGTGTTCAGGGTAATGGCACTATTCACTATATACTTATTACAATCACTTCCATCGTACCAACCACCGGGTGAAGAAATAACAGTACCCGCAGGACGGCCATCGTCACTGGCCGAAGGATGGATAAGAACGACATTATCCGGGTAAACGGCCCCTCTTTCCCACTTACCAGCATACTTTCCATCAAGCGGGATCGAAGATCGCTGAAAATAAAATCCCTTTAGAACAGCCTTCCCCAATTCATGATAGACCTCATTATTGATCTCAAAGGGGTAGGATTGAGTAAGACCATTGATACGTAAGACAAAACTGCCGGTTTGCTGGAAGTCGGTGAAATCAGCTATCCTTGTAATAGTAGATGAAAAAGCGGATTTTTTTTCGAGGCTTAATGAACCCTCATACACTGTATCCCTCCCATCGCTGGTAACAATGCAAAAAAATGGGGATCGCACCTTACCGGTAACGATTGCCAATTTTGTTGAATTCGGATAGTAACCTACCTGGTTAAGCCTGATCTGATCGTCCTGTGCATTTATTGTAGAAAGGGAGCAGATAAAAATAGGCAAAAGCAAAAAACATTTTACTCTTTTTCTAAAAAGTAATCCACAACTTTGAGCAAGCAAGTTTCGATTGTCCATTATCATTCCTTATTACTAAAAAACTCTTTGTCTTTGCAACCTGGCTTTTCAAGGAATCAATTAAAGTGGACTGTTATGTACTTTTCAAAGGAGGCTTAAAAACTTTGCAGATCCAATAGTTCTTACAAGGAATATTCCAAACTTTCGCTTATGCAATACCGTTTTTTCAAGGGAATTAAAATCTCAGAGGTCGGATTAGGCACCTGGCAATTGGGGAATGCCGACTGGGGCCAAGTCAAAGGTAATGAAGCACTTGCTATTTTGCAAGCCTTTTCGGCTGCTGGTGGAAATTTTATTGATACTTCCGACGTTTACGGGCTCGGCATAAGCGAAAGAACCATTGGAAATTTTTTAAAATCATCAGGCAAAGAAATTTTTGTAGCAACCAAGCTGGGCCGCAGGCACGATGGGCAATACGGCTGGCCTCAAAATTTTACGTATGATGTGATGAAGCAACATGTCGAGAGTTCATTGAAAAACCTTGATCTGTCTCAATTGTTTTTGGAACAGCTTCATTGCATACCCACCGAACAATTACGAACAGGAAAGGTGTTTGATAATTTAAAAAAGCTACAAAGCGAAAAACTTATAAAATTTTGGGGTACAAGTGTGGAAACGAGTGACGAAGCCCTGGTCTGTTTGGAGCAGGAAGGACTTGCCTCATTACAGATCATCTTTAATTTATTCAGGCAGCACGTGGCCGACGAAGTATTCGCCAAAGCAAAGGAAAAAGATGTTGCTATTATTATCCGGGTACCTCTTGCAAGTGGTTTGCTCGCCAATAAATTCAACAAGGAAACAAAATTTGCTTTGACAGATCACCGGAATTTTAATGCAAACGGAGAAGCTTTTAATGCAGGAGAAACCTTTTCCGGTATTGAATTTTCAAAAGGCCTGGATTTATCAAAAGAAATCTATTCATTGTTACCGGACAACCGTTTATCTCAATGGGCTATTCGGTGGATACTCGATCACCCCGAGGTAACAACCGTTATTCCGGGAGCTACGAAAGTTGAGCAGGTTGAAAAAAATATGACTGCTTCCGATTTGCCACAGCTAAGTGAATCAACGCATCAGCTGTTGCGAAGTTTGTATGATAAAAAGATAAAACCGTTTATCCGTGGACACTATTGAGTTATTGCTTTTGAATCAGCTCAAGCAATTTCTTATCGAGTTTATAACCGTACCAATCTTCATATTCAACATCAGCACGACCGGAATTTAAAATTCCAAAATCACCAATGAATTCCCAGAGTGCAAATCCAATTTCATTGGTTGTAAGAATGTTCAGCACGTCGCCAAACCAGGCTAGAAAAACATCATGTGGAGTTTTGTTCCAGCAACCGCATTCCCCGCAATGCACCCCCACTCCTTTATTTTTTAATTCGATCCATGGTTTGTAATAATCTTCGAGCATTTGACGACTTAAATACTGGTCACCGACCTGGCCTGGATATTTTGGAATAATCATGTGCCCGGGATCTTTATTGGCCCATGGCGCCTGGTAATGTGAAATGAGATGCGGATAATAACCACGGCAACTTTGTGCAATATCCAGGTCAGCGATCTCAGGAATTGGTTGATTGCCTACATTGTTGCCATCGGCAATTACCAAATGATGTTTGTTTTCTTTATGAATTGCTTCAGCAGCAGTCTTTGCAACCTTTTTGTAAAGTTCTCCGGGCACAGGACCGCTCTTCGAATGTTGATCATTCATGTCTTCCCGCATGCTTGGTTCGTTCAGCAGATCAAAACTTATTTTTTCATGAGAAATATTTTTATATTTTTTCGCCCAGTAATTCCAGTGAAAATAAAATGCTTTCTGCGCTTCATCATCTTTCCATAGATTATATGGTTCGTTGAAGCCCGCATTGATGCAGTATCCCGGCGCCCGATGAAGATTTAAGCAAACGTGCAAATTGTATTTATGCGCTAATTGAACCAACTTATCAATCTTTTCAACGGATCCATCGTCAATTTGGTAAACTTCTTCAGGGGTGATTTTTTTTGAACGATCAAAATTCAGATAGTATGGATAAGCAATGGGCAAACGAACAAAGTCAAACCCCCAGTCTTGCATCCATTTTAAATGATCTCCTGTTGTACTTCGCCGGTTGCCTGAAGGATTGGGTGTATTAATATCAGTAAGGTTAAATCCTTTCCATCGCGGTAATTTATTCTTAGACCTTTCATCAAACAAATTTTTTCTTCCGGAAAGAACAACGGCTGCTGTACTTAAACTTGCATTCCGGATAAATTTTCTTCTGTTCATGATTTACGTTTTATTTACTCAATTTCAACACCAACACATCATGCGAACCGATCGTTGCTTTCAATGGTTTCCTGGTGTCACCGATGTCCTTATGCAACCAAAGATCACGAAGCTTATAAGTTGTTGCACTTGTATTCAACTGCCTTTTTGATACACCATCATTAACCATTTCATTTGCCCAATTAAATTCTAATTGTTTGGATTGACTGCTGCGATTCAAAAAACAAACAGCCCATTGATCATTCGATAAAGGTTTAAACCATACCGCCAAACTATCCTTGTCACTGTATTTCAGAGCTTCAATACCAAGTACATCCTGGTTCACAGCAATCATTTCTTTATTCGTTAAAATATTTTTCGTGCTCTCATCCATTTTTCGCATGTCATTGCCTGCAATTAATGGCGCTGCCAGCATGCACCAAATCGAAAAATGTGTCCTGTTCTCTGCAATCGTCAATCCATTTCCAACTTCCAGCATATCGGGATCGTTCCAATGACCCGGACCTGCATATTGACGTATCGTATCCTGCGAATCAACGATCCTCATGATCCCTTGTTGCTGCCAGTTACCATGATCGAGGATGCCGTCAAAAAGATTGGAAATATCCCCGGTCGTTCTCCACAAATGTCCAACCGGTGCAGCCCATTGCCAGGGTTTATTTGTTCCCCATTCGCACAAACTAAAAACGATCGGGCGCCCGGCAGCCTTTAATGCTTTGCTCATCGTTGTATAGGCTTCTTTTGAATTGATACCCTCAGTATTGCACCAATCGAACTTCAGGTAATCAACATCCCAGGAAGCATATAATCGTGCATCCTGGTACTCGTATCCCCTTGTGCCCGGGTACCCTGCGCAAGTCTTTGTTCCTGCACAATTGTACAATCCAAATTTTAAACCCTTTGAATGTACATAATCAGCAAGCGCTTTCATACCATGCGGGAATTTCTTCGGATCAGCAACGAGATCGCCGGTTTTTGGATCTCTTTCCATCGTCATCCATCCATCATCCAATACAATATAACTGTAACCCGCATCCTGCATTCCTGATGAAACCATTACATCAGCAATACCTTTTACCAGTTCTTCACTGATATTCGTTTGAAAAGTATTCCAGCTATTCCATCCCATGGGTGGAGTGAGCGCAAGACCCTCAAATTTTTGAGAATAAAGCTTGCAGCTAAGAAAAATCAAAAGAACAAATAGAATTCGCTTTATCATGATAGTTCATTTTAATACCGTCTTTTGTAATTCTGGTCATCGCCTGTTGTGTCACTCACTTCAACGTTCAGTAATTCAACTCACCAGAGTTCACCACCTGGGCATTTCTTCTGTGAATCTAAATTCATCAATAATATTCTACAAACTATTATCTGTTATCTATTAACTTTTATCTATCACCATATATACCACCGATCTGGCAGGTAATGTAAGTTTAATTCCATTTTGTGTTGTCGCTGAATAAGGTTTTATTGAAGCGTAATTGTTTTCAGGGCCGCCAGATAGTTCCCTGTATTCCAGCTTTGATCAGTCGGTGTTTGCCATGACTGTTGTTGTATCAACATAAGCAGGAATAGTAAATGTTTTTGACGGCCAGTCATCCAAAAAAAAATCCGATCGTATTTGCAACCGGTGGATCGACCGGTGGTATACTATTTCCACCGTTTCCGTTCCGTTGCCATTTCCATTTCCGTTGCCATTACCTCCATCGTTACCGGGTGTTTTTTTACATTCTTCTACAAACAGAAGAATAACTGCAAATAGTAAGACTCTTTTTGAGATCGTAATTGTTTTCATGCCGGGATTTATTTCACCCTTATCATTTGCTTCTTTCCTTCATAGAGTATTTGGGCATCTGGTCGTTGCTCAAAAGTCAAATTCTTCTTTTCATTTTTTTTGATCCAGATAACATTAAAAACCCTTTTCTGTAACATACCTGGAAATTCTCCTTTTCTATCCTGTACCGTTAGAGATTTTGCTTGTTCGTCGTAATTGATCTGTATGGTAGAAAAAATACCTTTTTCATAATTATAATTCGTGTCTTCGTCTTCGTATAAATCAAACGAGGCGCTTTTTCCTGTATAGACAAACAAAATGATTGTGTCAGCAGGTTTTTGAGAAGTGTATTCCAATGCAGGTCCAACAGGTATAATTGATCCTTCTTTTACAAAAACAGGCATGCGATCATAAGGAGCATCGGTTTTAATGCTTTGTCCACCATTAAAAAATTTTCCGGTGTACAGATCATACCAACCCCGTCCATTGGGTAAATAAACTTTTCTTGTTCTTTGATGATAATTATAAACCGGGTTGATCAGTAATGAAGGACCAAATAAGTATTCATCATTGATAGCAAGAACGTTTTTATCATTGGGAAAATCCATTAGCAAACCACGCATGATCGTATAATCATCATGATAAGTTCTGGCAGCCGTTGAATAGATGTAAGGCAGCAGCCTGTATCTTAATTTATCATAAAATAAAATGCTTTGATACGCGGTGTCAGTTGGTTGGGCCGTATTAAATACCTCACGATACGGATATTGTCCATGTGAACGGAACAACGGACAGAAAGCACCAAACTGGTACCATCGCGTCATTAATTCTTTCCATTCACTCGCCACCTCTCCTTTTGCGCCTTGGCTGCCGGCAGGCGGGTTCGCGTACCTGTTTTCAACCGCAAAACCGCCAATATCCATTGTCCAATAAGGAAGCCCTGACATGGAAAAATTTACTCCCGCGGAAACCTGGTTTTTCATATCAAGCCATCTTGAACCGATATCTCCGCTCCATACAGCAGCGCCATAATGTTGCAAGCCGCCATAAGCTGATCTTGTAAGAATAAAAACTCTTTTGTTTGGATCAGCCGAACGCTGTCCTTCATAGATCGTTCTCGCATTTGCCAATGGATAAGCATTAAAATATTTTGTGGCAGAACCCAGTGCATTCGGGAACATCAGGTCTTTGCGTTTCTCAATGGGCAGATTGGAATGGATGTCAGGTTCCGGCGCATCCATCCACCAGGCATCGATCCCTTTCGTATACAGGCTTTCTTTTACCAGATGCCAGAAAAATTTTCCCGCCGCCGGATTAAATGCATCATAAAATGTAGATACGTAGCCCAGCCAATCCTTGCGATTATCCTGGATATTCTTCGTTAGCAAAAAACCTTTATCGTTCATCAGGTCGTAATTCTTTATCCCTGAATAAAACTTTGGCCACACTGAGATCATAAAATGAGCTTGATACATGTTGTGCAGTGTATCGATCATTCCTTTCGGATCGGGAAATCTTGATGGATCAAATTCCTGGCTGCCCCATTCATCGGGTTTCCAGTATTGCCAGTCCATAACAATATTATCGAGAGGAATATTTTTTTCCCTGAATGTTTTAACTGTTGATAAGATTTCATTTTCTGTCCTATACCGCTCACGACTTTGCCAGAAACCCAAAGCCCATTTCGGAACAATAGGAGCTTTGCCTGTGAGATAACGATAGCCGCTAATTATTTCATCTGCATTCTTACCGTAAACAAAATAATAGTTGATATTATTACCCGCTTCGGAACTTAATATAAAATGTTTGTTGTTATAATCAGCTGCAGGTTTTAGCCAGTTAACACTAACATAGGACTCGCCACCATCGGGTATCCATTCCATTTTAAAAGAATACTTTTTTCCAGCCCGCATATTTATAGGAAGAATTGTCGTTGCAGGATTCCAGCATTGGCGCCATGCATCTAACTGTAGCTTTCCATTGATCCAGACTTTTACGTAGCCGCCATATCGCACTGAAAATTTATGCAACCCGGTGAATGAAGATTCAATTGAACCCTGCCAGGTAACTGCACCATCGCCCAATGAAAAATTGTTTGGAAAGTTGGGTATTGATGAGAGATAATCATAAGCAATTTGCGACTCTGTTCTTGTGGTGAAAACCTTTGACCTATCATTTTTTGAAACGTATTTTGTAGTCAAGCCACCAACTTTACCGTTTTCATCATAAAGTTTTAACTCATTCAATGATTGATATTTTCTGCCGTCACCAAATTGAGTAATAGAATAGTTATCCCACAGAATCCCGTAATTCTTATTTGAAACTAAAAATGGAATGGCCACCTCTGTATTATTCTGCAAAAGCTCTACAACATTTCCTTTATAATTCATGATGCCCTGCTGATGTTGCCCTAGTCCATAAAAAGCCTCATCCTTTGCAGAAAGAAATGTTTGTTTGATCTGCCATGAAGGACCTGCATCAATGGTTGTCGGACTAAACGAACTCCCACCTTTGTCCTCCTCTAATAAAGGCTGATCTTTTAGTTCATGGAATTTTATCCTCCCTGTTGACAATTCGACAATTACCTTTAACACAGCCGTAGACAAGGTTGTTTCATTATTCTTCGTAACCACCGACCATTCGGTTTTTTTATTACCCGCTATTACCATCAAACTGGTATCTTTCTGAATGGATCCAACAGGGCTTGCGATCACATGAATGATCCTGTCTGAAATGACCTCTAATTTTAGAGCCTTAACGTTAGCGCCTGGTAAATGGATCAGCACCCCATCATCCAACTTTTCAACCTGGGCATAGATATTTACACTGAATAAAAAAAAGAAAAAAATCCCTGCGATCCTTTTTAAATGTTTCATAGTTCAGAAAATAACGGTCTTTGTAACATTGAATGTTGTTGACTGGTCAGCAATTTGAATTTTAAAATCTCCTTGTTCCAGGTGTTTTTTATTATCGGTTCCGACAAAAGCCAGGTCTTTCATGGGGATCTTAAAACTTACAGTCTTTGATTCTCCTGCCTTCAGATCTGCCTTTTCAAATCCCCTTAATCTTTTTACATCGGGAGTAAAACTTGCAAGCAGATCGGAAATAAACAACTGAACAACTTCTTTTCCATCGCGACTACCAGTATTTTTTACTGTCACTGTTATGGTCGCCATTTCGTCAGGACCAAAACTATTTTTATTGATGGCAAGGTTGCTATAAGCAAAACTTGTATACGATAATCCAAAACCAAAGGGCCATTGGGGTTTGAACATTCCTCCTTGCGGATTGCTGTCACCTTCAGAAGGTTTGTGAATATAACTTACCAATGCGTTTGTATATCGTGGATAAGTGATCGGCAATTTACCTGATGGGTTTACATCGCCTGTTAGAATATCAGCCAATGCATCAGCTCCGTAATTCCCGGGCAGGTAAACATTGAGAATAGCGGCTGCGCCCGGTTCTATTCGATGAATGATCCTTGGTCTTCCTTCATTAAGAACAAAGATCACCGGCTTACCTGTTTTTATCATTGCGTTCGCAAGAGCCAACTGGTTATCTGGTAAACTGAGGTCAACTAAATTCCCCGGAGTTTCTGTGTAACTGTTTTCACCAATACAAAGTAAAACATAGTCCGCACTGGCAGCTGCCTGTGCGGCTGCATCAATTCCCGTAACCGTATCTTCATAGTATTGACCCTTTTCTTTGTAAGCAACTCCCTGCACATATGTTATATTATCCTTCCCAAACTTATTCGTCACGGCTTCAAGGATGGTGTTATACTGTTGAGCAATTTCATTTGTCATATTACCCTGCCATGTATATGTCCATCCGCCATTTAAACTACGCATGGAATTCGCATTCGGACCGGTCACTAAAATCTTTGCGTTCTTTGAAAGTGGCAAGGTATTATTAGTATTCTTCAACAAAGTGATCGATTCTGCTGCAGTATTATAAGCCGCTTTTTGAAATTCAGCGCTCGCAAATTTTGGATAATCTTTTAATAAGGTAACAGGCGTGTTGAAAAGATCCAGTTCATATTTCACTCTCAAAATTCTTCTTACTGCATCATCAATTCTTGCCTGTGAAACTTTTCCTTCCTTGACCAATGAGATCAGGTCAGAGCAAAACCCTTTATAATTATAAGGGATCATCGACATATCAATACCGGCATTAATAGCAAGCATGATCGCGCCTTTTACGTCTTTTGTCAACTTATCACGACGATAAACATTTTCAATATCCTGCCAGTCGGTAACAATGAAGCCGGTAAAATGCAATTCATTTTTTAAGATGTCTGTCAAAATATGCTTATTGATATGAGCAGGTATTCCATTGATCAAACCCGAATTGATCATCACGGTTCTTGCGCCTGCCTTTACTGCTGCAGCGTAAGGAGGTAAATGATATTCACGTAAATAATGTTCAGGCACCCATGAGTCAGTTCTGTCTTGTCCTGATTTTGGATCAGAATAATCCATAAAATGTTTCAAACTCACAGCGAGCTTCTCTTTACTTCCCAAAGGTTCCTGTACACCTTTTACAAACTGCACTCCCATTTCTGCAGACAAATAAGGGTCTTCCCCATAGTCTTCCCAGATACGTGGCCATTGCGGATTTGTTCCCAAATCAAGTGTCGGTGAAAATGTCCACGGCACACCGGCTGCTCTCGCCTCGTAAGCAGTGATCACTGCCCCATCATGAACAAGCTGGCGATTCCATGTTGCAGCTTGCCCAATTTCCTGTGGGAATAGTGTTGTTCCCGCTACATAGCTTACTCCATGTATGTCATCAAGACCGTAAAGAACAGGAATTTTTAATCTTGTTTGCTTAGCCGCATCCTGTATTTCGGTAATAATCCTGTTCCAGTCCTGCGCAGTTTGCAATGGACCGGGTGTATTTAAAATTGAACCCAGTTTATACTTAATAACGGCGTCTTTCATTTTATCAGAAAAACTAAAAACCTGTCCATTAGAATTGCCGAGTGATTCGATTGACACCTGGGCCATTTGTCCCACTTTTTCTTCCAGTGTCATTTGTTTTAACAAGTGATCTATTTTAGATTCAATAGATGGATTGAGTTTTGAAGCAGTTTGCGCAAACGAAAAACTGACTGCAAATACTAATGAAAGGAGGCATGCAAATGGTTTATTCAATTTCATAACAGTGATTTGGTTTTTATATTTTGGTGACAAGTTTATTATAATAGTCCATGAAAAAATCGTTCTTATTTTATTTCTGAATTACTTACAAAAGCAATCTTCTTTCCATCAGGTGACCACGACGGCGTATTAATGGTTCCCTGTCCTCCATACACATACGCAATTACTTTTGGTTTGCCGTAACCCACAGGCATTAAACGCAAATACACGTGTTTATAAAATGGATGATCGGCAGGTTTCACCTCTTTTGGGTAAGTTATCAAAACTATCCATTTGCCGTCAGGTGAAATATGAGGGAACCAGTTGTTGAATTCATCCGAGGTCAACTGTACCTGGTTGGTGCCATCACTATTCATACGCCACACCTGCATCGTACCACTTCGTGTAGAATTGAAATAAATATATTTTCCATCGGGACTATATTCAGGACCGTCATCAAGACCCTCCGCAGTAGTTAACCGAATTTCCTGGCCACCTGATGAGGGGATCCTGTAAATATCATAGTTGCCGTCGCCGCGTTCTGCAGTATAGACGAGGAATTTTTTGTCAGGGGACCAGCCGTGTAAATAAGATGGACCAACAGGAGTGATCCGTTTGGGAACTCCACCATTGGAAGCGACTGTGTAGACAATTGAATTATATTTTCCGTCGCTGCTGCTTAAGCCAAGCATTTTTCCATCAAAAGAAAGTACGTGGTCATTGTTATTTCTTTTTACAGTATCGGTGTTCAATACTCCAGGAACAGGTTTTTTAAGATCAAGTTTATAAATAAGACCGTTGCTGTTATAAATGAGAGATCTGCCATCTATCATCCAGTTCGGTGCCTGGAGAGATACCGGTGAAGTATAAATGATCTCACGCTGACCGGTTGATACATCCATTGTTTCAATATGGCTGCCTATATAATCCCTGTAAGGAACAAAATCTGCTTTCGCAGGAACAATGATCCTTACGTTATCAAAAGAAGCTGTTTCAGTAATATCCTTATTATGAGCACAAACAAAAAGACCAACATACACTTCATCTCCGAGGTCAATGTCTGATACTTGTTCTGTTGTATATGTTTCACCGAAGTGCGCAACTGACATGATAAACTGTTTACCTCTTCTTTCCAGTTCTATAACGTCCGGCGCGTTATCCGAAAAAGGTGCCTCTTCCACATTTGTTTTTGGTGACTTACGATATTGCAATGAGGTAAGACCATTGCCATGTAAAGCTGCACAAACCATTGCAGAAGTCGAATCAAGACTGGTTCTGATCATCCAACCAAATTTACGGTGTGCCTCTACGCCGGCACCAAGCAATGTTCCTCTTGCCTGCAGAATAAAATCTCCTTTCATTCTTTTCCAGGCAAACTGAAACTCATCGTGAGTGAACCAGATATTACCTCCTGACCCGGTCAGTTGATACGAATGTGTCGCCTCGTTATAGTTTGCAGACCCTTTATGAAGAACAGCTCCCACATCATCATGACCATCAAAAACTCCCACTTGCTGACCAATGCCTTTTAAGCTAAAAACGCAAGCAACGAAAACTCCAATTAGGTTTAAAATTTTTGCAGTCATTGTTTTGATTTAAAGTTTTATTCTCTAAAATGCTTTTCTATCCATGGGTTATCTCTTAACCGTTGATCATTATAGTTCATCTTACTTTCTATTAAGAGTGACCTGGACATCCCAATCATCGGTTCGGAAAGGGTTTACCGGCAACCCTTCTTTGCTGAATAAATTTGGCTTTGTTCCATTCCGGAAAGCAAACCGAACCGCAACCGGATCTTTTACATTTTTACTCCATACTGTCACTGCGTTCTTTTCAATTTTTGCGCGGGCCGGCACAAAATTTTTATCGTCGCCGGCTATAAAAAATTCACTGAGCGTATCTCCTTTACTTATTAATCCATTATCCGCATTGTCAAAATAAAGCCAGATCCTATCCTTTTCTTTTCTCATGCTCCTATACAAAGGACTTTTATAAACAATATCTTTCTTGCCGTAGATTTCTGCCAGTGCATAATTAGCTAACCGGCTTCCTACTTCCCTTTTCATCTTCGGATGAATATCGTTGATATTATCCACCAGGTCCGTAATAACAACCATCCCTGTTTTTGGTGTAGTTAAAGTTTTTGTTTGTGCTTCGCGCAGGAATGCCGATGAGCTGTTATCACCATAGCCCGCATAGGGAGCTATCTGCACGTAATAAAAAGGGAAATCTTTTTGCCATGCCTTTCGCCAGGCAGTGATCAAAGTAGATAATAATTCGGAATAGGTGGACGCTCCATTTACATTCGCTTCGCCCTGGTACCAAATCGCACCGGCGATCGAATATTTTGTAACAGGATAGACCATGGCATTATAAATAGAAGCTGTAATTACAGGTCCCCATGGAACCGGTGAAAGTTTCGCGGCAGCCTCTTTTACCACAGAATTACTGTTTATAGCATCAGCAGGTGTCCATGCTTCAGCAGGCGTTCCTCCCCATGCTGCTTCGATCAATCCCACAGGAACATCCAGATTTTGACGAAGTGACTTACCAAAAAAATAAGCAACTGCACTGAACTTTTTCATGTCATCCGGGTTACAAACTACCCATCCTGCTCTCACATCATCCTGCGGATAATCAGCAGTTGTTCTTGGAATATTAAAAAGGTGAATGTTTTTATCAGTCGCACCGGCTGCTTCATCTTTGTAAGGTAATCCCCATCCCATGCTCATCTCCATATTGCTTTGTCCACTGCAGATCCATACCTCGCCGATCAATACATCATCTAAAATGATCTTGTTGTTGCCCTCGATCGTTAACTGGTAAGGTCCTCCAGCCGTGGGCGTGTTGATCTTTATCTCCCATTTTGCTGCTGTGGACCCGGTGGTCGTATAAGTAGCCGTATCCCAGGTCGTCTTTAGTCTTACTTTTTCATCGACATCGCACCACCCCCAAATAGTTACCTCTGATCTTTGTTGCAGCACCATATCAGAACTGATAACGGCAGGCAAACGAATATTTGCCGAAAGAGAAATTGAAAGAAAGAAAAAGAAGATGAGATAAGTTATATAGGAGGCAAATCGTTTCATCTGCATATTTTTTATTTTTTAACCGGATCAGATTGAACTCCACATGATAAAATTTTCCCTCTTTGCATTATTATGATAAAAATTTTATCGTACTCCGTTTCATTTTTTTTCTTTAAAGATATTCTCAATCCTGTGAATGATCTCCATACAGGCACGGCTATTATGATAAGGACATTTCCAGGTTCCCGCTTTTTCTTCCTGCTTCATGGCCGAATGATCGGCATTTACACCCCAATACCATTCACCTAATTTCTTATCAAGCATGTGTTCCTTTACAAACTCCCAGCTTTGTAATGACCGTTTAAGAAATTTTTCATCGCCGGTTAGTTGCCATGCATTAAAAAAACCAACCATCGCCTCCGCCTGTGGCCACGAATGCTTCTCCCTGGTCAAATACTGTTGCGATACATCATATTCGTACCATAGCCCTCCATCGCTGTCCAGGCCTTTGGCCGCGGCCTGCGTAATCTGCACAGACCTTGTTTTCAATTCATCCAATAAAGAATCATCTCCAATGATCTCTGCCGCCTCCAGTATCAACCATGCTGCCTCAATATCGTGGCCATAAGAAATGATATTGGATCTTGAATTCCATGCCTCATCAAAAAATAAAATGAGATGGTCCGTTTTACTATCAATGATATGGTCGAAAAAAATCCGGGTTATTTCGAGTATTCTTTGTTTTAGCGATCCGTCTTTCCATATCCTGTACAAATTAGCAAATGCCTCCAGCAAATGAAGATGAGTGTTCATTGATTTTTTTTCATTTGCATCCTTCTTGCTCAAGCGAAGATCGCTTGCCTGTTTCCAGTCCCTCGTTAAGGCCTCAATATAGCCGCCAAACTTTTCATCGTAGCTATGGGCGAGGATATCGTTATAAATAAAAACTGCAATTTTTTTTGCATTTTCATTTTTTGAGGCGCGATAAAATTCGCTTAATCCGTACACAGAAAAAGCAAGTGCGTAGATCTGCTTCTTTGTGTCAAGGGGTTTGCCGGTGAAATCAACACTCCAGTAAACTCCTCCGAATTGCTTGTCAATAAAATGTTCCGCTGTATAATGAAATGCTCTTTCCGCGATCTTCAAATATTCACGATTCCTTGTCAAATTGTATGCAGCCGAAAAAGCCCAAAGAATGCGACTGTTCAATACCGAACCCTTTGGCGCTTCAGGATAGATCTTATTGTCATGATCAATCTTCCCGACAAATCCCCCATGATCTTCATCAATGGTCATTTGCATCCACCAGGAAAGAATTTCATGCAATTCATTTTCCAATTCCCTTTTATATTCTGCAAGCTTTTCCTTCATTTCACTATTTTGAAAAGAAAGGTATTACCCTGTTGAAAATAATACTTGCACTTCAAATGACTGTTTATACGTGTACTTCTCTTTCAGCTTGACTGGCTTTCGCACCTTCCTTATTATTCTTCAGATTTTTGTCAATGATGTGGTTGAGTGTTTCAACAGAAGCGGCACTTCGCAAGCCATCTTCGGCGGTATTCATCACGTAATCCAATAGGCGATCGATCGTTGAAAAAGCAACATGCTGCCGACTGTCAGACGAAGCATAATAAATCAATACGTTTCCATCATCCTCCGCTATCCATCCGTTACCGAACAATACATTGGATACATCTCCCACTCTCTCTTCATCCTCAGGAGCCATAAAATATCCTGCGGGTCTGTGAATGATCTTCGACGGATCAACAAGATCGGTCATGAACAGGTATAGTACATACCGAAGGCCGGCGGCTGTGTTGCGTACACCATGCGCGAGATGCAACCAGCCCTTTTCAGTCCGGATCGGAGAAGGCCCTAACCCATTCTTTGCCTCGTAGACCGTATGATATTGTTTTTGATCGATCACTTTCTCTTCGTCAATCTTTGCACATTCGATAGTATTGCTTAATCCAAAACCAATGCCTCCCCCACTTCCCGTATAAGTAAAACCATCCTGTGGTCTCGTATAAAAGGCATATTTTCCATTTACAAATTCAGGATGCAAAACCACATTTCTTTGCTGAGGAGAAGAAGTTTTAAGATCTCCGAGCCTTTCCCATTTCAGAAAATCTTTTGTTCGAACAATACCACATTGGGCAATGGCTGCTGACTGATCAGATTCGGGAGCTTTGGGGTCACGCCGTTCAGTGCAAAATATCCCATAGATCCAACCATCTTCATGTTGCACCACACGCATATCATATACGTTCACATCAGGGTTCTCATTTTCAGGAATGGTGATGGGGTGATCCCAGAATTTGAAATTGTCAATGCCATTTGGACTTTCCGCTACTGCAAAAAAGGATTTCCTGTCAACCCCTTCCACTCTCGCCACCAGTAAATATTTTTTTCCCCATTTTATGGCGGTTGAATTGAATACGGCATTGATCCCAAATCTTTCCATTAAATATGGATTGGTCGCCTTATTGAGGTCGTACCTCCAGAATAATGGTGTGTGCTTAGCGGTTAAAACGGGATATTCGAATCGCTCATAGATCCCATTGCCACTCTCCTTCTTCCTGTTCCTTCTTTTTATCAGCTCCTTATGTGAACGTTTCAATTCACCCAACCGCTTCTCAAAATTCTTTTTCATCTCTCGTTGTTTAGTTGGTTCTTCTTATGTAATAGTTTGTAATGCTAATTCTCCAGTTTGTTCCACCACGTTCTCTTTAAGATCACAATTATGACTGCTAATATTAAAATTGTGACCAGCAAAGGCAATTTTAACCACAACACGATATACATCGGCAGGATCGTTAAGCAGCACTGTGCTATCATTCCTAACACCACGTTGAACATATCCAATTTAAATCTCTTATTCGCCCGGAACTTTGGATCCTCTTTGATCACGTGCTGATGTACAGGTTTCCAAAATCCCCAGGGACGAACAGTGCTATAGAATTTCTTCAACACCTCCACATCGGCCGGGGGAGCAGTATATGTTCCGACCAGGCAACCGATAACTGAGATCAAAAACAGAAGCGGCCAGACATATAGTGGCAATGTGTGCGGGAAAATAAACGGGAATGCCAAAGCAGCAACAATACCCGCTGCCATTCCCCAGAAGAATCCGTTGGCATTAAATCTCCACCAATACCATTTGAATGTGTTCGCAGCTATGTACCCGCCATATAAAGCCCCTACTATCCATTGCAAAATGCTATTGACATCTTTTGCAAAAAAACCGAGTATCACGCCGATCGTTACGACCACGATGCCCGATAAATAATTCATTGAAATGATTTTGCGGTTGGAGGCAGTTGGATTTATATACTTCAGGTAAATATCATTCACGATATAGGCCTGTGCAGCATTCAGCGTTCCGGAGAATGTTCCCATAAAAGCACCCAGCAAACCAGTCAATACGATCCCCAAAATTCCGGCCGGTAAAAAATTATTGACGGCAGCCGGGAGTACCCTTTCAAAGTCAGTTCCACCGGCTCCATTGGATAAATTCATTTGATTAAAATACAAGAGGCCTAACACAGTCAATCCAATAACCATTGAATACCGGATAGGAAGTAAAATGATCGATACAAAACCTGTCATCTTCGATGCTTCCTTCGGTGAACGCGATGACAATATCTTTTGCATATCATAATTGGGGGCAGGGCCGGCCAACGCAGCAAACACCCCTTTGAATAACATCATCATGAAGAAGAAACCAAACAATCCAAATCCATCGCCATTGATCTTTTTGTCCGCATCGGGAATGATCGCTGACCAATTGAGGTCCAAATGCCATCCAAAAAATGGATTGAACCAACCGTGTGGTACATTCAATCCACCTCTATTCAAATGCATCATGGCGATGGCCGCTATCGAGATACAACCGATTGTCATGATGATGTATTTGATCAGGTCGCCAAGCACAATGCTATGCATTCCTCCCAACACAGAATAGAAAACTGCAAACAGTGTGAACACTATACCATAAAAATGTGCTACGTATTGGGGAGCGATATCAAATGGCACGTACTGTTTCACCTCGCTCCATGGAACAAATATCTCAATGAATTTTCCAAGACCTACAAAACCGTAAGCCAAAAATCCAAAACATCCTATCAGCGCAAATGCCACCACTACCGTGTGAGATGCTTTCACACCTTTACCGGCCAATCCAAATCGTGTTGCCAGCCATTCGGCACCGGTATTAGCATTTGAGCGTCTTAGCCATTTCGCTAAAAACATCATATTGAACACCTGGTTAAATACCGGCCATAGCCAGGGGATCCAGATACTTTTCATTCCGTAAACAAAACAAAGAGCTACCATCCACATAGTGCCACTGATGTCAAACATATCCGACGCATCACTCAGTCCCAATAAATACCATGGCAATTTTTTCCCGCCAAGCAAATAACTTTCCTTATTTACTCTTGCCTTTTTTCGCAATAGCCAACCGATCATCACCATGGCAGCCAGGTAGGAAATAAGGATCGATATGTCGATGGCTTGTAACTTCATTATTAAACCTCACCCTCTTATCCCTCTCCCAAGGAGAGGGAGGCCGGGCTTTAGTTTATTAAATCAACTTTCGTAATTAAGCATTTCATTGTCTAGATCTTCATCAAACTTTCCTTTAGCATTGTGAATCGTCACCCGATAGCTATCGGGTCGTGAGTAATGACTAGCTCTCACCACTGACCACTGACCACTCACCATTCATCACTCATCATTCATACAATTTTTTACCTGCTACATCTTTCTGAAACAATGTTTTTTCGCTTTTATAGAACTCTACAAAATCACTGGCAGACAACTGACCTTTATAAGGAACATAAAATTCGTATTGATCAGCATTTCTGAACCCGGCATTCCTCCAGGCCAACGCATAAGAGATCCTGTAAGGAATGATAGCTCTCAAGAAAGTGTTTGTCCACCATAAGCTATCTTTTAACCCATTGTTTCCAAATTCGGTGAGTGCAGGGATTTTATTATGCTCCGTTGCAATTGAATCCAATGTTGCTAACATGCTTCCGGAATATTTGATAAAGTCCTCGTTGCTGGCTGTATTGTATGCCTGGTAAATATCAAAACCTATTACATCCACCCATTCGTCGCCAGGATATCTTTTTAGGTATTCTTCCTTTGAATAAAACTTATCAGTGTTGTAAGCATACAGAAGATTATGTACATTTTTTTTATCGCTCAAATAGGACTCTGTGAACTGGTAAAGTTGCTTTAATTCATCAGGCGTACAATTTTTTCCTCCCCACCAGAACCAGTCTCCATTCAGTTCATGAAACGGGCGAAAGATGACCGGGATGTATTCACCATGCTTGCCTTTTAAATCAAGCATGAAAGCGGCGACTTTGTCAAGCCATGTTTTATACAGATCATTCTTTTCCCCGCCGGGAAGCACTGAAGCTACTGTGCCCGGTGAAGGATTCCATGCCGTTTTCCCGGTAAGTGGATTATTAAGATGCCAGCTCAGCGTGATCACTCCGCCACGATCATATGCATCTCGGATGAAAGATTTCATTTTATCAAAAGGAACGCTGTCAAGATTTACAGGGTGATCTATTTCCAATCGCCCTAATTCAAAACCATACACCGCGGGATAATCGCCGGTCACGTCTTTAATATCACTTCTTCCCGCTTCATATTTCCATCCAACACCATAAGCGAGGTCATCCTGGTGGCCAAACATAATTCCCTCATTCAATAATTTTTTCAGGTTGTGATAAAGTGCAATTGTTTCTTTGGTAGCTTTTTTATCAGCAGGCAGATCCTGCGCTGCCGATGACAGACGGATAAAAACAATCAAAGCAACAATCGTGAAAAGCTTTTTTTTCATGTCAACTAAAAGTCAAATACCGTATCCTAATTAAAAAAACCTGGCTCCGCTATTTAATTTAATATAGGATAACCAGGTTTTCGCAACTAACTATGTCAAGGTAATCAATTTAATCCTATACCTTTTACAGAAACAGTGGCTCCTAAAACAGGAGATCCCTTGTCATCCTTTACTGTTCCGGAAATTTTTCTCACTTGTGCAAATGAAACGAGGAGAGAGGACGTGCATAATAATACCACTCCGGTCCTTGCAAGAATCGCTTTTCCCATATTGCAAGTTTGTTTTACCAAATTTATTCTCTAATCTATCAAGACGATAATACTTTTTTATCCATTAAGAATATTTTTCTGAGGAAAAAACAATAACAACGAGCCTTTTTCATATGGGTTTTCATAAAAGATCGGGCAAGTCTTTGTGATACTTTATTAAGTAACGGTTACACTTTTTTTACTATTTTCATATTAAACTAACACAAATGGGCACTAACCTGCTAAAAGAGATAACACCACTTACCCAGAGTGACTGCTTTACTGTTTTCTCCAGGGTGAAATATGAATTTGATTTTCCGCTGCACTGCCATGAAGAATTTGAATTGAATTTTATTCAAAATGCCGGGGGAGCCAAAAGAGTCATTGGGGATCACATTGAAGTAATTGATGAATTAGAACTGGTGCTGGTAGGCCCCAATCTTCCCCATGCCTGGTTTACAAATAAATTAAAAGGAAAAGAAGTAAGAGAAATTACAATTCAATTTCACAGGGACCTGTTCGATGAAAAATTTCTTCATCGCAACCAAATGAGTTTTATCAGGAGTATGCTTGAACATTCGAAAAGAGGGATCCTTTTTTCACCTCAGACCACGCAAATTATCATGCACCGGTTGATAAAGCTGCCTCAAAAACGGGGTTTTGATTCAGTACTGGAACTGATGTCCATCCTGCATGATCTTTCCACTTCACGGGATATGCGGATCCTGTCTGACTCTTCTTTCAACAATTCAGAAACCTTTTCTTATAACAGCAGGCGTGTGGAAAATGTAATGAGATACCTGAACGCCAATTTTGATAAAAACGTTTCGCTGACAGAAGCCGCAAAAATAGCTGCGATGACAGAAGTTTCTTTAAGCCGTTTTTTTAAATTCAGAACCGGAAAAACATTTGTCGATGCTCTGTGCGAGATCCGCCTTGGACATGCTTCACGCATGCTCATTGAAACCACACAAAGCATTAATGAAATTGCCTACAAATGCGGCTTTAATAACATGTCTAATTTCAACCGCGTCTTTAAAAAGAAAAAGGCCTGCACACCAAAAGAATTCAGGGACACTTATACTTCCTCTGGCGTAAGAACATTTATTTGAATCGCAGCTTAAATTTTCTTCGTGGAGAGTTTTCTCCTCACCCGGCTTAATGTTTCAAGAGTAATTCCAAGAAAAGATGCGATATAGGTGAGAGGAATTCTGTTAGCAAAATGACTATATCGTGTCAAAAATTGTTTATACTTAGTTTCTGCATTGGTAAGTCGTGCAATAAATGCCCTTCCTTCAGCATCGCTGTAATATTGCTGCAGCAATTTCCGGCTTACGATATTAAATTCAGGGAATTGTTCATAAAGCTTTTCGAGGTCAACAAGTGTCAGAGCCAACATCTCGCAATCTTCGATAGCCTGCATATTTTCTACGGCTGAACCTTTTACTTCAAAACTCAGAATAGAGGAGACCATTTCACCTTCTGCCGTGATCCAGGTAGTGATATCCTTTTTACCTTCTCTAATAAATCCCCGTACCACTCCCTTTCTGATAAAATAGATATGTTCGCATACCTGGCCTGCTTCCAGCAGTAGCTCCCCTTTATTAAAAAAGACTGAATAAGCATGCTCCTTCAGAAATTTCACAATGCCTTCGCTTAAAGGATGGAAATAATTTAAAATGGTGACCACCGGCAAAACATCTGAAGATGCTTCAGTCCTTTGATAATTTTTTGATTGTAACGCGGGTTTTCGCAACATTATATTGTAGCAAACTGTGATCTGGTTTTCGAATATACAATTCGCAACGCCAAATAAAAATTAAAACAGGGTATTCAATTAAGTGGAGAAGAATATATTTATTTTTAATTTGATTGCGGAAAGAGAGGGATTCGAACCCTCGGTACAGTTGCCCGTACAACGGTTTTCGAGACCGTCCCATTCGACCGCTCTGGCATCTTTCCATTATTGAACCGATCATTTGTTGTGCATTTGAATTAAATTAAGTCAACACTCACTTACTTTTTCTGATGTAGTACCAGTTTACCTTCCAATACAGTTTTATGGTCAACCTGCTGAAGGGAATCTTTTGATTCAATAAGGTCAAACAAAATTTTGGTTGCTTTTTCTGCCTGCTGACGCGGGAACTGTTCTACCGAAGCAATAGGAGGATCGTCAAGATAGTTGGTGACAGGCAGGTTTGCATAGCTCGCGAAATAAATATCCCTGTTGATCTTGTAACCTTCGTTTTTTGTAAACTTCATCGCATCCAAAGCCACATAGTCATTAAAGGTGATCACCGCAGAAGGCATCTCTTTCAGTGCAAGTAGTTTTTTGATCGCACTTTCATTCTGTGACCTGGTAAGATCGGTCTCTACGATCAAATTCTTGTCTACTTTGATATTGTTTTTGGCCAGCCCCTGGATATATCCCTGTAAGCGTTCATCCGACGAAGGCATACTGCCCGGTCCCTTGATAAATCCAATTCGTTTATGCCCTTCTTTGATCAGCCAGTCCGTCATGTCAATGGAACTTTGCTTGAGAGAGCAGGACACTTTGTAAAAATCACCCGCATCCGGCACACGATCGAAAAAAACAACAGGGATATTATATTTTTTCAGCTCATCAAAATGCCCGAAGCTGGTAGTATTCTTTGAGATGGAAATTAAGATGCCATCCACCCTGTGCTTACGCATTGATTCAATTATCTTTTTTTCTCTGTCTGTATCATCACGCGATTGGCCGATCAAAACAGTATAATTGTTCTTTGACGCTGTGTCTTCGATACTATCAATGGCCATCGAAAAAAATTCTTCACCAAGGTTGGGAAGAATGACGCCAATGGTGAATGTTTTACCCTTTTTAAATGAAATAGCTGCCTGGTTGGGTTCGTAATGAAGTTCTGCAGCCAGCTTCCTGACCTGTAATTTTGTGCGTAACCCTATGCTCGGGTGGTTATGCAGCGCCCTTGATACCGTTGAGACCGATACCTCTAATCGCCTGGCAATCTCCTTGATGGTTGCGGGTTTCTGATCCATGAACAAGTGTACAAGATAGCGATAAAAAATGTTTTTTGCCAGTGGTCTATCTTTTCTTAAATTAACAACGAAACAAATTGCCTTGCCATGAATCATGTCTCCGATATTATCGCCCGGAAAGGTATCTCAGCGATCGCTGTACCCCCCGATACCCCTGTAATTGATGCCCTTCAGATTATGGCGGAAAAAAATATTGGCTCTGTGCTCATCATGCACGGGGGCGAATACCTGGGCATTATGACTGAAAGGGATTATTCACGTAAAGTGGTACTGAGAGGAAAAAATTCACACGATACCAGGGTGGCTGAGATCATGGGCACTGATCTGCCATCGCTAAAACCCGGTGATACAATAGAACATTGTATGCAATTGATGACTGACAAGAATATCCGTTATCTCCCGGTTTTTGAAAATGATCAGCTTGTTGGGATCATATCGATCAGTGATGTGGTTAAACAAACCATCCTTTTGCAGCAGGAAACAATCAATCATCTTAATGATTATATTCACTATAACAGGTGATTCAATTAGCGGGATCAGTTATTAAATTTCACAACTTCAAAATCAGAGGCTTTTACCTGTAATAATTCCCGGAGTTCATCATTGTTCCAGCGTTCATCGGGAGCGCCACTGATATACATGTTGCTGCCGATGTCGGCGAGCATCAATCCATATTTTTTCATCGCTTTTAAAATAACCTGGTTAGTGGCTGAATAGGAACTGATATCAAAACCACTTTCAATCTTATTCTTCCTCCAAATGGTAAAGAGTATTGTCCCCCTCCGCTACTTACTTTATGACGTGCCGGATAAATATAAGCCGGCTTTACGTTTGAACTTGTCAAAGTAAAACGGATGGCATGATCAATTTCGCCTTTTTTAATTTCATCATACCTCACTAAACCTGGAAAGATCGGCAAACCTGCAGCATCAGCAGATGTCCAGGTTTCGGGTCGCAACTCATCTGACTTAAGATTGAAAATTGCGCCAGAAGAAGCATCCCAATGATCGCCGTTGACATGAGCATTGAATAATTCATACAATATCCCATTTTCTTCATCCACCGAAATGACATGAGAATCTCCATTTCCATTTCCTTCAATAGGTGCATTCAATGGAATGGCATATGGTCCCTTGTCGCTTTCATCACCATAATCTGTAAAATTTACCGCGATCTTTTGTTGACTTCCGCAAACTGCAACATAAGGAATTCCAATGGGTGCTCCATCCCATTCACCACTTCCAAAATCCGTCTTTACCGGGCTACTGGAAAAATTCGCAATGATCTGGCTGCTGTATGGATCAACCGCATCATGTGAGATGTCTTTATTCCATGGATTGTCTGCAGGAAAGATCTCGGTATTTTCCACGCCTGCTTTTGTTGCCGAACATGAAGTTGCCTGGTGGTCTGAATTTGAAATTTCTTTTTTCTTGCAGGCGATAAAAAAAAGTGAAACATAAATAAGGGACATCGCGAGTATGACATATACTGCTGTGAGTAAAGTATTTTTCATAGATCGGGATTTGCCAAACTTAAACAAGAACTATACCACCGGCGTGTCTCATGTATCCTTTTCCTTTTCTTTTACAACAATAAGATCTTTTAGCTCCACCTGCATAGGTAACAATCCTATTTGTACCACCGCCCTTTTACCTCGTAATTCCATCACCTTACCAACCTGGTGATTTCTTTTCATCATTACCCTGTCACCCGTTTTTATTTCTCCGCCCACTTGCTCAAATTTTGATTCGACCTTCTTCTGCATTTTACTAACCACTCTTTGTTCGTCCTTCCTGAACAACAATGCCTGCATTTGTTTTATCACTTTATTTTTATCTTCTTCTTTTCTCCATTCAATTAAGATCTGTTTTAATTTCCGCTCCATATCTTTCAGGTAATTGATCCTTTCTTCAGTGATTCTATTCTGCTGTTTCAACATTTCAACCTGCTGCTGATGTTTTTCCTTGTCCAACACCTGCTGCATTTCTCTTTTAAGCTTTTCATTTTCTTTAAGTAAAACCTGCAATTCCTTTTCCCGCTTTTGAAGATCATGGATATCCTGCTCAGCCCTGTTCAATAATTTATCCAATTGAAAATGTTCTTCATCTACTAATGATCTTGCCCGTTGAATAAGGTCTTTGTCCAGCCCAATTCTCTCAGCGATCGAAAAGGTATAAGAGCTTCCCGGTTTTCCAACGATCAACTTATATAATGGCAATAAATTTTTTTCATCAAAAGCCATAGCACCGTTGATGATTCCGGGTGTCTTGTTGGCCATCACTTTCAGGTTCAGGTAATGTGTAGTGACGATCCCATAAGCATGTTTTTTTGCCAGTTCTTCTAAGATCACTTCGGCAAATGCACCACCGAGGTTTGGATCACTGCCACTTCCCAGTTCATCAATAAAAAACAATGTGCGGCCGTTGGCATTCTCCATAAAATATTTCATATTCAGCAAATGACTGCTATACGTGCTCAGTTCAAATTCCAAACTTTGGGTATCGCCAATATGGATCATCAATTGTTTAAAAATTCCGAACTGCGATGAAGGATGAACCGGAACAAGCAACCCTGCCTGCACCATCATCTGCAGAAGTCCAACTGTTTTCATGGTCACGGTTTTGCCCCCAGCATTAGGACCACTGATCACCAGTACCCGGTTTGCTTCATCAAGTGTGATCGTAACAGGAATGGTTGTCTTGGCCAATTTTTTATTATAAAGAAAAAGCAACGGATGATAAGCTTCTACCAGTTGAACATGTGACCCATCGGCCAGCAATGGGTACTCTCCCCTCATGTCTATGGCAAGTTTTGCCTTAGCCCGGATAAAATCGTATTCGCCAATAATGACGTGCCAGGCAGAAAGCAAGGGTTCATATTTTGAAAGATCTTTCGTCAATTCTCTTAGTATCCTGTAGACCTCTTTTCTTTCTTCATTTTCCAGTGAAAAAACTTCGTTATTCAAACCAATCGTTTCTTCAGGCTCAATAAAAACTGTCCGTCGGCGTATCACTTTCCCCGTGCAAAATTCCTTTCACCATTCTTTTTTGTTCAGCAAACGCGGCCACTACCCTTCTGCCATTCATAAAACTCTCTTCTATCTCCGCCAGGTAGCCTTGCTTATTCAGCTTTGAAACAATACGATCAAAGATCCTTCGCAGCTCATTTCTTTTTCTGTACAAATTCATCCTGATACTGCGAAGCTCGTTTGACGCATTGTCCTTTACCTGCCCCTGTTCATCTACTATTTCGTCGATCTTGTTTATGACCGATTTATCGTAATGAGTATTCTCTATCAATTTTGCCAGGCCTTCGTAGGCCATCTTTCTCTCTCTGTCAAACCAGCGAAAGATCTTTTCCATACTTTCTGCCAAGCCGCCTAACCCGATAAATTGTTCGCCGCTCAGCACGGCTCCCGGGATACCTAATAATTTCAATTCCTTTGAAAGATTCAGCAAATGATCGTTGGGAAAGTAAATGCCCGACTGCAACAATTGTTTATACTCGTAGCTCTGCTTTAGTTCAGTTTCGATCAGTTCCATGCTTGTATGGATAAGTAAGTCATTTGTTTTTTCTTTCGCATATTCAGTTTCGCAATGCTCAAGCAGCAATGATCTTACTTTATCAAATTCAAGTTGTATATAGGCCGATGACGGAAATAATTTCAATTATCAAAATTTTAGGGCTGTGAATTTCGCATTTAATTTTTATGTGGCCTGAAAAGAAGTTTACGGATAAGAAGAACCAGGGAATATATCCAGAATACAGAGATGTGTCAGTACAAAAAATAATGACAGGATAGAAGTGATCTCATTCAGTTTTTGAAATTGGCTGAAGTTATGCCAGCCAGTTATATCGATTGTTCTCCCCACAAATCTGTTTGATTGAAAAAATGAAACACATAATATCCAGACAAAAGTCAATACTGCGATAGTGAATACCAGCCATTGGAAAAAAGAAACATATTTTTTGTAGATACTGACCCAATAATTAACAACAGTGAGCATAAGGACATATAAAAAGAACACCAGGCTGATATAAAAATGAGCCATAACCAATTTTGTATCGTGAAAATGAATATCAATGGTTATCCTTCTTGAAATAACACCAGTGATCAGAATAGCGATCAATAATAAAAGATAAGCTCTGTAAATGATCTTCATATTATCTTGCAGGCAAAGATATAAGCATGAAATATATTTCTTTTTTCCTGGTTACTGTTTTTCTGACCATACATTCAATAGCGCAACCCTTTCTTCACACAAAAGGAAAGGAGATCGTTACCGCGGATGGAACACCTTTTGTCATTAAAGGCACGAATCTTGGCAACTGGCTGGTACCCGAAGGTTATATGTTTCATTATAAAAAAGCAACTTCTCCCCGCCTGATCAATGAAACACTAGCAGAACTTATCGGGCCTTATGAAACCGAAAAATTCTGGCAACAATATGTAAAAAGCTATATCACGCAGCCTGATATTCATTTTTTAAAAATGGCTGGAGTCAATTCGATCCGCCTGCCTTTTAATTACAGGCTATTTACCACCGAAAATTATCTTGGCGGCAGTGGCAGCAAAAGAGCTTTCACTATTATGGATTCACTGGTGAAATGGTGTAAAAAAGAAAATATTTATGTATTGCTTGACATGCATTGCGCACCTGCTGGCCAAACGGGGGATAATATCGACGACAGTTATGGTTATCCATTCCTGTTTGAAAGCGAAGAAGCACAGCAACTGACCATAAACATCTGGAAACAGATCGCGGCTCATTATGCTAATGAACCAACGATCATGGGTTATGACCTGCTGAATGAACCCATTCCTCCATTTTTTGATACGGCATTTTTCAATCCAAGACTGGAGCCTCTATATAAAATGATCACCACAGCGGTCAGAACTGTAGATAAAAAGCATATCATTTTTCTTGGTGGAGCACAATGGGATTCCAATTTCGATGTATTCGGGAAGCCATTCGACAACAATCTCGTTTACACTTTTCATAAATACTGGACAGCGCCGACACGGAAAGTTGTACAACCCTATATTGATTTTGGAAACCGCTATAATGTTCCGATATATTGTGGTGAGACCGGGGAAAATACAGATGAATGGATAACCAGTTTTCGCCAAATGCTTGATAGCAACAACATCGGCTGGCATTTCTGGCCATACAAAAAAATGGATAACAGCCGTTGCATGGTTAGTTTCAAAGAGCCGGAAACTTATGACATCATAGCTGCTTATGCCGACACAGCCAGGGAAAGTTTTAAAAATATTCAGCAGTACAGGCCCCGTGATATGGAAGCAGTAAAAAAAGCCTTATCAGATTTTTTACTGAATTGCCGGTTTGAGAACTGTTATTTTAATGAAGGTTATATAAATGCATTAAACTTTAAAACGCGATAACCTTTCTGGTAACTCTCAGTTTTGAAACTTTTTTGAACCACATAGGAACATAGACACGCATAGATTTTCTATGTGATCCCTATTGTGACCTATGTGTCTATGTGGTGAATTAATCAATACTAATACACTACAACCTATTAGTTGCCTCCAACTATTTCAGGAATTAAATTTCCTTTTTTCTTACCGGTCATGTGTACAAATGCTTCGGCAGCTTTCACCCCCAACTCCCGTCCGCGAAAATCTTCTGAAGTAGCATGGCCACAATCATAAATGGCCGCAGGGTCCTGGCTGATATGACAGTACAGGGCCTTGCGTTTTTGCTCCTGTGTTTCGGTAATATCAATATAGCAATCAGGATGGAAGCCCAGGGTTTGCGAACCGGGACAGGCTTCACAGAAATACAGATCAAATTTATTGGCTGACCTTACCCAGGCCTGGATAGTGAGCAGACTGGCTGCCTGGTGATCCTTGTGTGTATCGATGGGCCAGTGTGTAAATACAATATCAGGTCTTTCCGTTGCTAGCAATTGCTGCATCTTCACCACCCATTCATTATTCACTATCGTATCGCCATCTATTTGCCCGGCAAAAACCGGTTTTGCATTCAGGATCTTTGACGCTGCAACAGCTTCTTTGCTTCTTATATCCGCTGCCTCATCATGCGACTTGCCTTCAATGCCGGCTTCACCCCTTGTGAGATAAATTATAGTAACATCATGGCCTGCTGCCGCAAATTTTGCCAGTGTACCTCCACATATACTTTCAGGATCATCGGGATGACCGCCTACACAAACAACTTTCATTTTTTCGAATGGTTTATTGGTTGCTGCCTGTAATCCGGAGGGCATGAGCTAATATTCCTAATCCACTCACTGAGTGTTGCAAAAATTTACGGCGTGAAGAAGATTTCATGACAAACAGGTTTTAGTTTATTTGTTCTAATGTTTATCTGGATTTAAACGTAGTGCTCTTTGTGGGTCTTTGTGCACTTTGTGACCCTTCTGTTCACAACAAATATGGTCACAAAGTCCACGACGAATCACGAAGGACACAAAGGTTATTACAAATAGTCAGCGTTATTTTATCACAACTGCAATTTCAATTTCATTTTATTTAATAAAATAACAATACCCATCACAGCAACGGCAAAAAAAGCGGACCACAATATTCCCGGCCATCCCGATCTGAGAAAATGTGGTACAATTACAATTCCCACCAATGCAGTTGCATAGTAAATGATATCAGGAATAATATACGTAAGCAAAGGATTTGATGCTGCTGGTTTGAAAAAATTTGTCCATCCCATAATCCTTTTCCTGTCGATAAGCCAATACAAAAACGAAAATATAATAGTGCAGAAGGCAGCGCTATATAAACACCATGTGGGCGTAGCATAAATTTTTGATATTTTGAAATACGGTCGCAAGAAATAGCCTGCTATAAATAAAACCGCTGCAAAAGCGATAGCGTTCAAAAAACGGATCTTGCCGGCCACTGACTTTGCATTATCAAAAAATAACAAGGTCAATATTATGCCACATAAAACGATTGACGTATGTGCCGCATCTCCTTTTCGCGCACTGATCCAGCTCCACCAACCAGAATGTTCAACCACGGGCATGTTACCAATCGCATAAAATGTCACACATACTGCTATCATGAGTGTGAGCAGGTATTTATTGCCGGAAAATAATTGATAAAAAATGCAGGAATACAAATAAGCCCACCCGATCAAGCCCAAAATGCCCCACCAGCGTGGTGCAATATGCTCTCCATTTTTGCCGCGATAAATAAAAGCGAGGACTATCAGTATAATAAATCCAATCGCTCTTAAGACGTAAATAATGATCTTGTTTGACGTTCGATAAACTTTCCATATCAATATCACAGCAGCAAAAAATACAATTGCCCATAGATTGATGGAAATGCCCATTGCTTTTTCGTCATAATCTCCTTCAGCATTCACCATAAAAAAACCCAGGACCAACAAACCAAGAGTTCGAAAAAGAATATGTTGCTGTAATTGAATAAAACTTGCACCTTTTTCGAGACGGTGATTAATAGCAAAAGGAATTGACATGCCTACGATAAATAAAAAACCGGGGAAAACGACATCAACAAAACTCATGGCGTCGGCGTCCCTGGGCATATGTTTCATCCATTGTGGAATATCATGGACACCGGCAAGCTCGTTAACAAATATCATGACAAGGATGGTAATACCCCGAAAAGCATCAATGGATAATATTCTTTCATTACTCAACTGGTTATAGCGCATATCAGGTTAAGAGGGAGCTTGATGTAAAATAAGTGTAAATTGACATTGAGTTAAACACAAAAACGCTTATCGAAAATTAAATGAAATGAAAAAGATCGTTTACAATATAAGCTTTTTGTTTTGCAGCGCAACTATGATGCTATCCCCCCATTTTGGTAAACCGAAACCCAAACCTGTTATCATTGCTTATGTCGGTGGATTCAGGGGATTGATCAATACAGACTCGATCGATGTATGGCGGCTGTCGCACATCAATTATGCTTTTATTGACATAAAGGATAACCGGGCATGGTTGCATCATGAGGCGACCGATACGATCAATCTCCGGAAATTAAGTGAATTAAAAAATATAAATCATGCTCTGAAAATATTGATCTCCGTTGGCGGATGGACATGGAGTAAAAACTTTTCTGACGCCGTACTTACTGACACTTCGCGGCAAAATTTTGTGACGAGTGCTGTAGCCATCGTTTCAAAATATAATTTAGATGGCATTGATATAGATTGGGAATACCCGGGCATGATGGGTGACAGTAATGTATATCGCCCCGAGGATAAAGAAAATTATACTCTTCTTTTCAGGGACCTGAGATATGCGCTTGATAGTCTCAATAAAATCACCCGCTTAAAATATTTTGTAACGACAGCTGTTGGCGGATGGCAGGACTATATTGATCACACAGAAATGGGAACCTGCAGCAATACACGGATTTCATAAATATTATGAGCTATGATTATGCCGATGGATCTGATACCATTTCTGGTCATCACACGAACCTATACACTTCTTCAAAGGATACCAGTCAATATTCTGCGCATCGGGCCATTCAGGAATTTATGGCTGCGGGTGTGCCCGCTTCGAAAATTGTAATGGGCATTGCTTTTTATGGAAAGGGCTGGCAAATGGAATCAGGCGATAATAACGGTTTATACAGAAAGACATTAAAGCCGGCACGCGGTGGCGGTTTTACTTATTTAAAAGACAGTGTAATTGATAAAAATGGCTATAAGCAATATTGGGATACTGCTGCCATGGCCCCCTATCTTTTTAACCCGGAAACCAATGTTTTTATTTCCTATGAAGACGAGCGATCAGTGGAAGAAAAATGCAATTATGTAAAACAACACCATCTTGCCGGCGCCATGTTTTGGGAATACAACAGCGACAAAAAAGAATATCTCCTTAAGATCATTGCCGACAAGTTTAAATACAAAAAGAAAAATAAATAGGTAAGATTGTGAATGAAAGATTCAGTGATCGTCAATGAATTTAATCACCACATAAGGCACAATAGTCCCGATAGCTATCGGGACACATAGAAATCTAGGTGTCATCTATGTTCCTATGTTTCTAATGTGGTTCAAAAATTAGTACAACAAGAATACAAAAACAAGATCCTGTTACATCATTATTCACCATTCCATATTCTCGATTATCTTTACCAAGCCACGGCGATGATTACAATGGCCTTCACTAAAAGCGACCAGACCTCAGATTTCTAAACATAAAAATTTACAATGGAAGTTCAACTGCACCTGATCGATTACATCATAATGGTGATCTATTTCGTCTTTGTACTGGGCATTGGTTGGTTTCTGCGCAAATACATGAAAGACGCCAAACAATTTTTGGAAGCAGGTCGTTCTTTGCCAGCCTGGGTCACTGGCCTGGCGTTTATCTCCACCAACCTGGGCGCCCTGGAAGTAATGGGGATGACCGGTTCCGGCGCAAAGTATGGAATGCTTACCACGCATTTTTATTGGATCGGCGCCATTCCGGCAATGGTTTTTCTTGCCCTTTTTATGATGCGTTTTTATTACGGCTCAAAAGCCAGGTCTGTTCCCGAATTTTTAAAATTACGCTTCGATGAAAAGACCCGTGCGCTGAATGCAATTTTATTTGCGGTGATGACAATAATGGCCTCTGGTATTTCAATGTATGCACTTGCTTTGCTGATGGAAAAAGTATTGGGCTGGGATTTCAATATCAGCCTGTGGTTGTCGGCTGTGATCGTTCTTGCTTACACATACCTGGGTGGTCTGTCTTCCGCAATTTATAATGAAGTACTCCAGTTCTTCATTATCCTCATCGGTTTATTGCCAATTGTGATCCTTGCATTAATGGAAGTCGGTGGTTGGAGTGGTTTGAAAGAAGGACTGGCGCCCATTGCGGCTCAAAAGGGTTTTGCACCGGATACTTTAACAACGACATGGAAATACACCGGCGCTGCCAATGCGAACCCGATGGGCGTAAAATGGTATGGCATTTTTGCGGGCCTTGGATTTGTTCTTTCATTTGGTTATTGGTGTACCAATTTTTTGATTGTGCAAAGAGCCATGGCCGCCGAGTCTACAACCGCTGCTCGCAAAACGCCACTTATTGGCGCGATCCCAAAAATGTTCATTCCTTTCCTGATCATTGTACCGGGTATCATTGCGCTGGTGTTGATCAACAATCCCGGTTCAGGATTTAGCATCATGGAAAATGGAAAACCGAATTATGATCTTACCATCATCATGCTGCTGAAACATTATTTGCCTGCGGGAGTGTTGGGTGTCGGCATCACTGCATTACTTGCCTCCTTCATGTCGGGCATGGCAGGAAATGTTTCAGCATTTAATACCGTGTGGACCTATGATATTTACCAAAGCTATATTCGGCCTGTAACAAACGATGCCGCTGCCGACGCAAGACATTATTTGCGGGTAGGAAGGCTGGCAACAATTTTTGGCGTACTGGTGAGTATTGCTGCAGCCTATCTTGCCGGGTTGTTTGGAAACATCATGGATTTTCTTCAAACCATTTTCTCCATGATCAATGCACCACTCTTTGCGGTAATATTTCTTGGAATGTTTTGGAAACGAACGACTGCACATGGTGCTTTCACCGGGTTGTTGGGAGGTTTCCTGGTGGCACTGGCGCATCATGGTCTTACTGCGCCCGCGGGAGCCACCACGCTGGTGAAAGGTGGTTGGCTTGGCCTGATCAATACATACCCTGTAGAAATGGCTCAGAATTTCTGGACGGCAATTTATGCCTGTGCTTCTGCAACACTGCTCACTGTGAGTATTTCATTGGTTACTGCACAAAGGAAAACCGATGATGAATTAAAAGGTCTTGTGTACAGCATGACCCCAAGGATCAGTGAAAAAAATATAGTATGGTATAAACGAACGAACACTCTTGCCTTAATTGTTTTAGTCCTTTTTATTACTTTATCTATTTTATTTTGGTAAAAAAATTATTCTATGTTAGATATAAAAATTCCGATCGGTCTTATGTTTTTTGTTTTTGGCGTGATCCTGACGATCTATGGATTTATAAGCAGGAATGATGCAGAGATGTATCGAAAGTCTTTTTCCCATAATGTCAATCTCTGGATGGGCAGCCTGATGCTGGTTTTTGGTGTAGTTATGTTGTTGCTGGTTAAAAGAAAAAAATCGTAGACCGCCCCCAAGCGCTTATTATGAAAATCGCATTCCAAACTATAGAATGGAACTCTATTAACTCGACAGAGCACAAAGGCGAGACTGGTGCGTCACTACAGAAAACAATTCAATTCGATGGACTTCGCCTGAGGATTGTTGAATATTCAAAGGGCTACCTCGCTGACCATTGGTGTAAATTAGGTCACATAGTTCATTGTCTTGAAGGTGAATTTATGAGTGAACTCGAAAATGGAGAAAGGTTTGTCCTGACAAAGGGAATGACGTACATTGTTTCAAATGATTTAAGCTCACATCGCTCCTATTCCGATAATGGAGTAAAACTTCTGATCATTGATGGCGACTTTTTAACTGCAAAATAAGCGCACTGGATTTAGATAAAGAGCGCCTGCTTCCCTACCTATTAAAGCTGATAATAAAATTACTTCCCTTATCAACCTTCGTTTCTACCTGGATGGTTCCTTTGTGTGATTCGATGATCGAGTAACAAGCGGCAAGGCCAAGACCCATTCCGTTTTTCTTGGAAGTAAAAAACGGTTCAAAAAGTTTTGGCAGGAATTCATCAGGGATTCCTTTGCCATTGTCGCGGATAGAAACACTATAGACCGTAGGCAGCGCAGAAATAGACACGGCCAATTCACCTTTATTTGTTTCCATGGCTTCAATGGCGTTTATCACCAGGTTGGTGAAAGCAATGATCAATTTTGACCTGTCAACCTCAATTTCTATCGGGGAATCAGGATAATTTTTCTGAACCCTGATATGTTGCAAGTTGATCCGGTCTGTTGCAAGCGAAAGACTTTCATCCAGTATTTCCTGTAAAGAATGTTTTTCAAATTTTAATTCGAGTGGTTTGGTAAGATCCAACAACTCTGTGATGATCTTATTTATTCTTGTACAGTTTCGCTGCACAATCCCTACCAGATAGCTTTGAATTTCCTCATCATCACTTGGTGTTTTCAATTGTTCGACGGCAAGAGTGATATTATTCAAAGGGTTTCTTATCTCATGAGCCAGGATCCTTATCAACCTTTCGTTAGCGGCCAGTTTTTGCGCCTGAATATTTGCCTGCTCTGCTTTTTTTATATTGGTGATATCATGGATGATACCGTGTATCAAATGTTGAGGATGTGAATCGGGCTGAAAAGAAACCGAAAGAAGGCATGGTTTTATTTCTCCCCGCTGATCCTGGATCTGAATTTCTATATCACTTGCATTTTCTTCTTTTGCCAAAAGATGACGAAGCTTTTCCTTCTGGGTTTCATCTTTCAAAAATTCAAAAAGACTGCAGTGCAAAAGTTCGCCATTTCCGAAACCGAACAAAAGCGAAGCAGCCTGATTACACTCTGTAAAAACTAAGTTTTTATCGGAGATAAAGACAGCGTCCTTCGAGCCTTTGAAAAGATTGCGGTATTTGTTTTCCCTTGCTTTTAGTTCACGTAAAGATTCAGCGCGGTCAAGTGAGTAGCGGATACACCGTTCCAGTTTTTCTGCATTCAACTCCGATTTTACAAGGTAATCGGTGGCTCCGCTTTGCATCGCCTTGATGTCAATGGCCTTGTTTCCCTTTCCTGTCAATAACACAATTGGACTGTCGCATTGCATCGCCATGGCTTCCTGCAAAAGTTCCAGTCCGGTCTCATTTCCCAACCTGTAATCAAGAAAATAAAGATGATGAGCCCCGGTTTTTATCTTAGCGATCGCGCTTTGATAACTGTTAAGCCAGTCGATCACAAAATTTACATTCTCGATCTCACGGATATAATCCTTGATTATAAAAAAATCGTCTTCGTCGTCATCAATAACGCCAATGCGGATTTGATTTCCTTTTAACATGTATGGTTAGTGGGTTTCGGGTAAAATTAATGTAAATCGTGAACCCTTATTTTCATCTCCTTCTGCATAAATGATCCCATCATGATTGTCTGCAATTTTTTTACAGATGGAAAGACCGAGGCCACTTCCTTCAAATTCCGATTTTGAATGAAGGCGTACAAAAGGTTCAAATATTTTTTCGGCATTGAGCTGGTTAAAACCAATGCCATTATCGCCGATATCAATTTTATAATATTTCTTATTTAGCGGAAGGTTGAAAAAAAGATTTTCATTTCCCTCCGTGGCTCCAGCACTTATGGAGATCTCCGGTGGAACACCTTTCTTGCTGAACTTGATCGCATTTTCAAGAAGATTCTTAAAAAGCTGTTGGTATTGAACATAATTACCTTTCACTACCGGCAAGGGATCTACCTCGATCTTTGCATGTTTTTCTTTGATCTCTTCATTCATCATATCCAGTGTTTGCTGCATAATTATATTCAGATCGCAATCAACAAACGCCAATGCATGCGCGTCCGCCTTTGCCAGCTCAGTGAGACCATCAATTAACGATCTCATTTCTTCAATACAAGTATTTATTCTTGTAACATATTCTTTTGCATCAGCTGGAAATTGTTCCGTGTGTTTGGTAAAGACCCGGTCAATTAATATGGATAGCTTTCGCAAAGGCGCATGCAGATCATGCGCGGCGGCTTCTACAAAATCAGAAACTTGTTCCTTATACGTTCTTATTTCATCCATAAACAGATTGAAGCTATAAATAACAAAATTATTACCTAAAAATGCGTCTGCAATACTGAGTATATTCCGCTTATTCTTAGTCGTTGATTCAAAAAAGTGTGGAAAAATTTCCCAATTATCAGCAATAGGAGATTATATACTTAATGGCTTCCACGAGTTCGCTGACCCTCGAAGGTTTTATGATATAATCTTCGGCACCCAGGTCGAGGCATTTTTTTCTATATGTTTCGGTGCCCGAAGTGCTCCATATTATTTTTGGAATGTCGGCATACCTGCTCCTGGTTTTTAAGTTTTCAAGGATGTCAGCACCGTTCAGCTCGGGCATGTTATAATCCAGTATTAAGAGGCACGGTAACTGGTTGTCGGAAAGTGCCTCTAAATGTTCGATCAAATGTCTACCGTTGTTGATAAACGTTAGTTCGAAAGAGGTGTCCAAAGATGAAAATAATTCTTTCAGAAGCTCTTCATCATCAATATCATCCTCGCCGAGTAGTATGAATTTTGACGATGGAGCTTTTTCTATTAATTTTTTCTCATTTTGGTGGCTATGTGGCACAATGTTTATGTGTAATAACTCTCTAAGATAGGCATTTCCATCATTACTACAGGCCCTGAAACATTTGAACGTCCCCTGGCAAATTCAGTCTTTTGATATAATGTTTGATCAAACAGCCAATACACTTTTAATTTCATAAGATGAAAAGGAAAACAAAGGCTTCTGCCAAATCTATGTCCCCTTCAAACATTGCCGACGGCGTGGTTCCGGAAACGATGGCAATTAAAAAAACAAATGGCACCAATGGAAAACATAAGACCAAGATCTCAGCAAATGGCATCAATCATAGTGAGCTGGATGCACATGAGCTTTTAAGAATATTATCTGAAATAAGACATGGGAATTTTAGCGTCAGGATGCCAATTGACAAATTGGGTATTAATGGAAAAATTTGCGATACGCTGAATGATATCATTTCTCTCAATGAAATTTTGGTAGAAGAATTAACGGTAGCAAGAAACACCATTGGAAAGCAGGGCAGGTTAAATCACAGGGTTGAGTTGCCTAAATATGCAAGAGGCTCGTGGAATGCTGGTGTTGATTCCATCAATAGCCTGATCTCAGACCTTGTATATCCCACCATTGAAATTGCTCATGTTATCAGTTCTGTGGCAAAAGGAAATCTCTCGCAGGAAATGCCATTGAAGATCGGAGACCATATTTTACAGGGTGAATTTGCAAAAATTGCCAAGGAAGTAAACGACATGGTGAAGCAGTTGAACCTTTTCTCGATGGAAGTAACACGTGTAGCACGTGAAGTAGGTTCCGAAGGAAAACTGGGTGGGCAGGCAAAAGTAAAAGGTGTGGCAGGTGTGTGGAAAGATCTGACCGATTCGGTAAACCAGATGGCCGGTAACCTTACTGCCCAGGTGAGAAATATTGCAGAAGTAACAACGGCGGTAGCAAAAGGTGATCTTTCGAAAAAAATTACGGTGGATGTGAAGGGTGAAATTCTTGAACTGAAAAATACCATTAATACCATGGTGGACCAGCTGAACTCTTTCTCTTCAGAAGTAACACGTGTGGCAGAGAAGTAGGTACCGAAGGAAAACTAGGGGGACAGGCAGAAGTAAAAGGTGTCGGCGGTACATGGAAAGACCTGACCGATTCCGTGAACCAAATGGCATCTAACCTTACCGGCCAGGTAAGAAATATTGCGGAAGTAACAACGGCTGTGGCGAGAGGTGACTTGTCAAGAAAGATTACTGTGGATGTAAAAGGAGAAATTCTTGAATTGAAGAATACCATCAATACCATGGTGGATCAGTTGAATTCATTCTCTTCGGAAGTAACCCGTGTGGCAAGAGAAGTGGGATCTGAAGGAAAATTGGGCGGACAAGCAACAGTAAAAGGGGTCGGTGGCGTATGGAAAGACCTTACCGATTCCGTGAATCAAATGGCGAGTAACCTGACCGCACAGGTAAGAAATATTGCGGAAGTAACAACTGCTGTTGCAAATGGCGACCTTCGAAAAAAATTACGGTGGATGTAAAAGGAGAAATTCTTGAATTAAAGAATACCATCAATACGATGGTGGACCAGTTGAATTCATTTGCATCGGAAGTAACACGTGTTGCACTCGAAGTAGGAACAGAAGGAAAGCTTGGTGGACAGGCAAAAGTAAAAGGTGTTGGCGGAACATGGAAAGACCTTACTGATTCAGTAAATCAAATGGCGATCTAATCTTACTGCCCAGGTAAGAAATATTGCCGAAGTAACAACAGCGGTGGCGAATGGCGATCTTTCCAAAAAGATTACGGTGGATGTAGAAGGCGAAATTCTGGAATTGAAGAACACCATCAATACGATGGTGGACCAGTTGAATTCATTTGCATCGGAAGTAACGCGTGTGGCACTTGAAGTAGGTACAGAAGGAAAACTTGGCGGACAGGCCAAAGTAAAGGGTGTGGTGGCACATGGAAAGATCTTACAGATTCAGTAAACCAGATGGCGATCAAACCTTACCGGTCAGGTGAGAAATATTGCGGAAGTAACAACGGCGGTTGCGAAGGGCGATCTGTCAGGAAAATCACTGTGGATGTAAAAGGAGAAATCCTTGAATTGAAAAATACGATCAACACGATGGTGGACCAGTTAATTCATTTGGATCGGAAGTAACACGTGTGGCCCGGGAAGTAGGTTCGGAAGGAAAACTCGGCGGACAGGCCGACGTGCCCGGCGTGGAAGGACTCTGGAAAGACCTTACCGATTCTGTAAATAAAATGGCATCCAACCTTACATCACAGGTAAGAAATATTGCAGAAGTAACAACAGCGGTGGCAAATGGAGACCTGTCCCGAAAAATTGAAGTGGATGTGAAAGGTGAAATCCTGGAATTGAAAAATACCATCAATACGATGGTGGAACAGTTGCGTGCGTTTGCATCGGAAGTAACCCGTGTGGCGCGTGAAGTAGGTACTGAAGGTAAACTGGGCGGGCAGGCAAATGTGCCGGGTGTGGCTGGAACATGGAAAGATCTGACCGATTCTGTAAACCAGATGGCTGGCAACCTGACTGCCCAGGTGCGCAATATTGCCGAAGTGGCCATTGCGGTGGCAAATGGTGATATGTCGCAAAAAAATTACGGTGGATGTGCGCGGAGAAATTCTTGCAATTGAAAGAAACCCTGAATACGATGGTGGATCAGCTGCGCGCATTTGCATCAGAAGTAACCCGTGTGGCCCGTGAAGTAGGTACTGATGGTAAACTGGGCGGACAGGCATTTGTTCCGGGCGTAGCCGGTACATGGAAAGACCTTACTGACTCTGTAAATCAAATGACCGGTAACCTTACATCGCAGGTAAGAAATATTGCTGAAGTAACAAAAGCCGTTGCAATCCGGAGACTTGTCTAAAAAAGTAACGATCGATGTAAAAGGTGAAATCCTTGATTTGAAAAATACCATCAATACGATGGTGGACCAATTGAACTCATTTGCATTTGAAGTAACACGGGTGGCGCGTGAAGTGGGAACAGAAGGAAAACTGGGCGGACAAGCCGAGGTACAGGGTGTTGCAGGAACATGGAAAGATCTGACAGACTCGGTAAACATGATGGCTTCCAACCTCACCAACCAGGTACGCGGGATTGCAAAAGTGGTAACAGCCGTGGCAACCGGTAACCTGAAACAAAAATTATCCATTGTTCGCGCGGGGTGAAGTTGCCCAACTGACAGATACCATCAATGAAATGATCGATACACTGGCCGTGTTTGCCGACCAGGTAACAACTGTGGCACGTGAAGTGGGTGTGGAAGGAAGATTGGGAGGACAGGCAAGTGTGCCGGGCGCATCAGGTATCTGGAAAAACCTAACAGAAAATGTAAATCAGCTTGCGGAAAATCTAACGACGCAGGTGCGTGCTATTTCCGAAGTGGCGTCTGCGGTTACAAAAGGTGACCTTACACAAATGATACGCGTAGAAGCAAAAGGCGAAGTGGAAGAATTGAAAGATACTATCAACCAAATGATCGCCAACCTGAAAGAAACAACCCTGAGAAACCAGGAACAGGACTGGCTGAAATCAAACCTTGCAAAATTCACCCAGATGTTGCAGGGTCAGAAAGATCTGAATACGGTTACGCACCGCATCCTTTCTGAATTGGCGCAGGTCGTAAATGCACAACAAGGTATGTTTTATATTCTTGAACAGGATGAAAATACGCAATGAGCAGAAATTGAAATTATTTGCTGCCTATGCTTATGAGCGAAGAAGTAAATACTGCGAAAGAATTTGCATTGGGAGAAGGTTTGGTAGGACAATGTGCTTTGAAAAAGAAAAGAATTCTGCTATCGAATGTTCCGAAAAATTATATAAAGATCAGTTCGGGCCTCGGAAAAGCGTCACCCGCCAATCTGATTGTACTGCCGGTATTGTTTGAAAAAGAAATAAAAGCCGTGATTGAACTGGCATCATTTGATACATTTCAGTGAAACCCATCTTGACTTCCTGAGCCAGTTAACCGAAAGTATCGGGATCGTATTGAATACCATTGAAGCGAATTCAAGAACAGAAGAATCTGCTGGAACAATCACAATCACTGCACTGAATGAAGTCTAGAGAAGAGACCAATGAAGAATTGCAGGATAAAGCACACCTGCTTGTAAAACAAAAAGAAGAAGTGGAAGACAAGAACAAGGAAGTGGAAGAAGCAAGAAGATCACTGGAAGAAAAAGCAGAACAACTACAGCTGACTTCAAAATATAAATCGGAATTCCTGGCAAATATGTCGCATGAATTGCGAACACCGTTGAATTCATTGCTCATCCTTGCACAGCAGCTGTATGAAAATCAGCGAAGGCAATCTTACTGAAAAACAAGTGCGTTATGCAAAAACCATCCATAGCTGCGGAGATGACCTGATCCAATTGATCAACGATATTCTTGATCTTTCTAAAATTGAATCCGGATATATTTCAACTGATTTTATCAATCTTCGCTTCCAGGAAATCACCTCGTTTGTTGAAACCACATTCAAACATATTTCCGAAAGTAAAAATTTACGTTTCAGCATTGAAATGGATGAAAAATTACCTGAAAGCCTGGAAACAGATGTGCAACGTCTCAACCAGATTCTGAAAAATCTTCTTTCCAATTCATTTAAATTCACTGAAAAAGGTGAAGTTAAGCTTCGCATTTATGAAGCTAATCAAAACTGGAAACAAGGAAATCCAAGTCTCGACAATGGCAAGGCGTGTTGTCGCATTTGAGATAAAGGATACAGGTATTGGGATCCCAAGAGACAAACAAAATATCATCTTTGAAGCATTTCAACAGGCAGAAGGCTCAACAAGCCGCAAATATGGAGGAACCGGTCTGGGTCTTTCTATCAGCCGCGGGCTGGCAGACCTGTTGGGAGGCATCTATTGAACTGGAAAGCGAAGCAGGTCAAGGAAGTACATTTACCTTATTCCTGCCTATTGAGTATAATCCTGCAGTTACTATAAAGAAAGAAAAACAAAGCAGCCTCAAAGTCAGTGAATATATATTTGCTGAGAGTTCGGACAATAGTGATGATGTTGCCATGCAATCGGTACCAACGGTCAAAGTTCCGGAAACGACGACCTGGATGTATTGAACGAAATCATTAACGATACGGGTGACGACCGCAATAATATTTTAAGTACTGATAAGGTAGTACTGATCGTTGAAGACGATATCAGATTTGGCAAGATCATGATGGAAAAAGCACATGAGATGGATCTGAAAGCTGTGGTCGCAACCAGTTTCGGCGAAGTATTTGATCTGACGAATAAATTCAATCCTATCGCCGTCACACTTGATGTGAAACTTCCTGATGCCAGCGGATGGCGAATTCTTGATCTCTTCAAAAACGATATTAATTTCAGGCATATCCCGGTTCATCTGATTTCGGGTGAAGAAAATAATTTCTTGGCATGCAACGGGGTGCAAGAAGTTTCCACCTAAAACCATTGAATAACGGAAGCACTTAACATCTTATTTACTGATATCTCTCAATACAATGACCGGAAGCTAAAAAAATTGCTGGTAGTTGAAGACAATGAGTTGGATTCTTCGCAAATAGCAAAAATCCTTGATAATGGGGAGTTGGTGAATATCGAGATCACTGATTCAGGATAGAAAGCCCTTGATCTTATCAAGGAAAATAAGTATGATTGGATCATTGTGGACTTATATGTTGCCTGATATCGACGGGCTTGAATTTGTAATGGAGATCAGCGCATAAAGAAAATGCAGATGACGCCTGTCATTATTTATTCGGCCAAAGACTTTGCTCCAAGAGAAAGAACAAAGTTAAAGCAATATGCCAACCGAATTCTATTAAAAGATGTAAACTCACTTGACCTGTTGCTCGAAGAAACAGTTATGCACTGCATCTGAATCATAAAGATCTATTACCTGAAAAAAGAAAATTGATCGAAAACCTTCGTTCGAAGAATGATGTATTGTCGAGTAAAACGATCCTGGTAGTGGATGATGACGTTCAGAAATCTTTTTGCCCTGACTACAGCATTTGAAAGATATAATATTCAGACAATAACCGCAGAAAGCGGGCAGGAGGCAATTAATATCCTGGGTGAAAAACCTAACGTTGATATGGTGCTGATGGATATTATGATGCCGGAAATGGATGGCTATGAAACCACTCAAAAAATAAGAAGAGAGCATAAGAACAATACCTTGCCGATCATCGCTGTTACCGCAAAAGCCATGAAAGGCGACAGGGAAAAATGTATTGAAGCCGGCGCTTCAGATTATATAACAAAACCTTTGAAAATTGATCAGTTGTTTTCACTGATGAGAGTATGGTTGTACAAATGACGAGTACATGGAGAAATTTGTAAACATGCAGACTCCTTCCGCTCAAAACGGGCAAGTAAAATCGGACATAAAGATCCTGCTTGTTGATGACAGGGAGGACAACTTGTTTTCCATTGAAACAATTCTTGAAAAAGACAATTACACCATTGTAAAAGCAAGGTCAGGGCGGGAAGCTTTAAAGGTACTGTTGCACCAGCAGGACTTTTCTCTTATACTCATGGATGTCCAGATGCCCGAATTGAATGGGTTTGAAACTGCAGCGATCATTTATGAAAGGGATAAGCTGAAAAACATTCCCATCATTTTCATCACTGCCTTCAGTTATGACGAGGATTATATTTTCAAAGGTTACAAGACCGGGGGCGCTGACTACATTTACAAGCCTATCAAACCCGAGCTATTGAGAATGAAAGTATCTGTTTTCGTAGAGTTGTACCGCAAGAACCAGCAATTGCTTATTCATGAAAAAAAATTATTGGCGGCGAATAAATCCCTGCAAAAGGAAATTGAAGAAAGAAAAACGTCAGAAGAAAAAATAAGACTGTTAAATGGGCAACTTGTCAATAATAATGCGCACCTGAAGGCGATCAACGAGGAATTGGATCGCTTTGCTTATGTAGCATCACATGACCTGCAGGAACCTTTGCGAAAGATCATGGTATTCAGCGATAAGATATTGATGAAGGAAAACATGGATGAGGAAACTGAAAAGTATTTTAAGAAGATAATCAATTCGTCAAAAAGGATGCAGATGCTTATCAATGACCTGCTGAGTTTTTCACGACAGTCCATAAGTTCATCCGATTTTGAAAAAATTGATTTGAACACATTAGCGAGGGAAGCTATCACCGAACTGGAAATTGAAGTTGAAAAAAGCAATGCTAAAATTCATCTCGCTGAGCTACCCGTCGTCTGGGCCATTCCCAGCCTGATGAAGCAATTGTTTCATAACCTTGTCAGCAATGCCGTTAAATTCCGAAAAAAAGGCGTTGATCCCATCGTTCATATTGAAGCGAAAAAGATGTATGGTGCGGATCATTCGCTGCCAACAAACTCAAATAGCCATAAATATTATAAGGTCAGTATCTCCGACAACGGAATTGGGTTTGACCCGAAATATTCAGATGAAATTTTTATGGTTTTCAAAAGACTCAATAGTTATCATGAGTATGAAGGAACAGGTGTAGGGCTCTCAATTTGTAAAAAGATCATTGAAAAACATAATGGATCTATCATTGCACAAAGCGAACCGGGCAAAGGTTCTACATTTAGTTTTGTCCTTCCTGAGAAACAACCGGGAATAAATCTCCACATATAAGATCTATAGCTTGAATAATGCTGTTCATTTTTTATTTGCACAGTTATTGAAATAGACTAAGAAATGTTTAACCGGCAATCACCATGCGTCCCTTTGAAGTTTTGGAAATAACTGATCTTGTCAGCGTGCTTGCAGAGTACACAACACGTTATAGCAAAATGATGACTGAAGGAGGAAAAGAAAACGACATCATCAACTGCAGGGAAACTATCCGGGCATTGATCACTGAGATCGAACTAAGAAAAAAACCAGGTACGCCTGAAGATCCATCCGGCAAAAATCGTTGAGCATTCCTTTGGTTTTAACTTCTGCTAATACAGATACATTCAATTTTTCCCGAAATTGTCGGCAAATTGCTCAATGAAAAAAATTATAGCCGTCCTTTTCCTGGCCTGGTTTTTCAACGGTTTAAAAGCCCAGCAAGATTCCTCATGTAATATCCAAATCAGTTTACTTACCTGTTCACCGGGCGAAGAGCTTTATTCCATTTTTGGCCATAGCGCCTTAAGGGTCATTGACAGTTCAACCAATACAGATATCATTTATAACTATGGCACATTTGACTTTGACGACCCTGCATTTTATTCGAAATTCACCCGCGGGAAGTTGATGTACTTTGTGTCCGTTCAGAAATTTGAAAGTTTTTTTGAAGAATATGAATATTACCAGAGAGGAATAACTGAACAGACCTTGATCTCTCCTGCTCTGAAAAGGAGAAACTTGCTTCGGCTTTACGGGAAAATGCAAAAGAAGAAAACAAATACTATAAATATGACTTCATTGTTGACAATTGCACAACCCGCCTGAGAGACATTGTCTTTAATAATGCGGATGCACCTGTTATCACCAACGATATCCGGCCAAACAAAAAAATAACTTTCCGCAAACTGATACATAAATATCTTGACAGCAGCTACCAGTACTGGAGCAAACTTGGTATCGATATTTCACTCGGAAGACCGTTGGATAAAAAACTCACAAACAATGAAACCATGTTTCTTCCCGATTATTTGCTGAAAGGTTTTGACAGTTCGATGATCGGCAAGAAAATGTTGGTATCAGAGAAAAATGAGATTTTAAAACCCGCTATGCCAAGGCCTAAAAGCGGCCTGTTGACTCCTCTCACCGTTTTCATCGTTTTGTTTTTGGTGATCTTTGTACTGAGCACTTTTAAAAATAAAAATATCGGGAAGTTTTTTTCTGCGTTCGATTTTATTCTTTTCTTTCTAAGCGGTGCACTCGGTATTTTTCTTTTATTCATGTGGTTTGGAACAGATCATCCCGAATGCAAGAACAATTTTAACCTGGCCTGGGCTATGCCTTTTCATTTTATAATTATTTTTTTTCTGTTCAGGAAATGGAACCCGATAACTGCAGGGTGGTTGAAATATTATTTCTTTCTTAATTCAATACTCTTGTTAATCCTGCTCATCCTTTGGAATTGGCTTCCCCAGGAAATGAACAATGCCTTGATCCCATTAGTGTGTTTACTATTGGTTAGAAGTTCTGCTCAATACAAAAGATTCAAACGCTTAAGACAAAATCGTTGATCCTTACCTGTGTGAAGGAGAATTAGTTGATAACCAAACAACTTTTTATCATCTGCTCTCGTTTTCTACCATGATCGATTGATTTTCCTGCTAAACCTAAAAGATCTTTTGTGCCTTTTATCCTTTTAAATCAGGGAAATGGACCCTTGTTAAAGCATGGTCTGAAGCGATGTTTTCTGCCTGAAATGTTGTATTTTCATGCTCTTGCCGCGTCGAGCCGTATGGGTACGATCAAGGAGCCGGGAAATGGCAATTTTAAACGATCACTTAATAAACCTGTCTTGATTTAATCCTAACCTCTGTCAATGAAGCGTTCCACTCTTCTTTTCATACTTTCGGTCGGATTAGTTCTTTGTGCAAAGGCTAATCACATTACAGGAGGAGAAATATTTTATAAGTTAAAGGGGCAGGCGGGTAATAATTACACGTACACAGTCACGCTCAAACTTTACAGGGATCATTTTTCAACAGGTGCTCTACTTGATGACGCAGCGTCTATTGCCATCTTTGACAGGTTAACCGGTGCAATGGTTTGGGACAATGATCACACTCCTATTGCCAGGTCATTCATCGAATTCCTGGATTTAATTTCGCCAGGACCCTGTATCAATAATCCACCTGCAGTTTTCTATGACGTCGGCCACTATCAATTTGATGTCACTCTTCCAGGCACTCCAAATGGGTATATTATAGCCTATCAGCGATGCTGCCGGATTGCAGGCATTAATAATCTATTAAGCTCAAGTTCGGTCGGTGCTACTTATGTGGCTGAGATCCCGGGAACAAATCCTTTAGCTACCGCACCTGCTAATAACAGTGCTCATTTCGTGGGACCGGATACTGTGATCGTTTGCCAGCATAATTCTTTTACCTATAGCTTTAACGCTGTCGATGCAGATGGTGATTCATTGTCTTACTCTTTTTGTAATGCTTATGTTGGAGGATCCAGTGCAGCCCCTGCACCTGATCCACCAGCCGCGCCACCCTACCCGAGCGTTCCTTATGCTGCACCTTTTTCCTCGGGCCGGCCTATGGGCACAGGTGTAACCATTGATTCAAAAACCGGCCTGGTTACCGGTATTGCTCCCGACGCAGGTATTTATGTAATGACAGTTTGTGTCTATGAGCGCCGGAACGGCGTTTTAATTGCAACGCAGCGAAAGGACCTGCAAATTAAAGTGGGCGACTGCTCCATTGCAGCAGCGAATCTTCCACCGCAAACAGTCAACTGTGACAATTTCACCAGTGGTTTTAGTAACACCGGTGATCAGTCATTAATTCATTCTTACTTATGGACGTTTGGTGATCCCGCCACTGGCAAAAACGATTCTTCAACTCTTGCAAGTCCGGCACACACATATAGTGATACCGGCACATACACTGTTACACTCGTTACAAACCGTGGTGAACTCTGTTCAGATACCGGAACAATGGTAGTAAAAATTTACCCGGGATTTTTTCCTGGATTTAAATCAACGGGAATTTGTATAAACAAACCCACTCAATTTATTGACACAACAGATACGCGATATGGTGTTGTCGATTCATGGTATTGGGATTTCGGGGTTTCTTCCAGTTCAACCGATACGTCTCATAGCCAAAATCCAACATTTACCTATCCGGAGATTGGTACTTACAATGCTCAACTTATTGTTACCTGCAGCAAAGGCTGTATCGATACGGTGACGACACCTGTCACAATTATCGATAAACCACCGATAAACCTTGCCTTCCGCGACACATTAATATGCAAGGGAGATAATCTTCAATTAAATGCTTCCGGAGCCGGTGTTTTCAGTTGGACGCCGGGTACAAATATTACGAATGCAAATACACCCACGCCGACGGTAAATCCTCCCAGTACGGCTTATTATTATGTAAATCTCAATGAAAGCGGTTGTATAAATAATGACTCAGTAAGAGTACGGGTAGTTGATCATGTAACACTACAGGCATTCAGCGATACTGTTATTTGCCAGGGGGACGCGGCGCAGTTATACACCACAGGTGATGGACTTCATTTTACATGGACGCCTGCTGCCAATCTCAATGATGCAACGTTACCCAATCCAATAGCGGTTACGAATAGCACTACTAATTACCTGGTAACGGCTACCATAGGCCATTGTTCAGCGACTGATAATGTAATGGTAAGAACAGTCCCTTACCCGATTGCCAATGCAGGAGCTGACACATCCGTTTGCTATAACACATCAGCGCAGCTGAATGCAAATATTGTGGCTTCAGCATTTACGTGGACACCCGGAGGTTCATTGAGTAACCCGGCCATATTAAATCCGGTTGCATCTCCAAAACAGACCACTTCTTATGTACTTACTGTAACAGATACACTGGGATGCCCGAAGCCGGTAAGAGATACTGTTATGGTGATCGTTTTGTCGAAGGTAAATGCATTTGCAGGAAATGACACCGCAGTGATAATTGGTCAGCCATTACATTTTCATGCAACGGGCGGTATTAATTATTTGTGGTCACCTCCATCTGCTTTGGATAATGCTAATATTGCCGATCCTACCGCAACATATGATGGGAGCGTTGATAGTATTCGTTACAAAGTAATGGTAAGTGATGAGAAAAATTGCCTTGACTCTGCTTTCATCAATGTAAAAATATTTAAGACCAATCCCCAAATATTCGTTCCCACTGCCTTTACTCCAAATGGCGATGGAGTGAACGACCTGTTCCGTCCCATTGGTGTAGGAATAAAAAGTATTGAATACTTCAGAGTGTATAACCGATGGGGCGAATTAGTGTTCAGTACAACAATCAATGGCCAGGGGTGGGATGGAAAGATCCGCGGTACACCGCAAACTACAAATACATTTGTGTGGATCGTGAAGGGAATTGACTACCTCGACAAACCTTTCTTGAAAAAAGGCGCGGTAACCTTGATCCGCTAATTTCGGATTGCAGATATCGGATTTTAGATTTTGAACATGTCCAAAACATGCAGAATTTCGTATCCATTTCTATGGATAAAAAGGATCTTAAAAAAAGATTAAAACAACTTGCAAAAAACACTGCTGCGCTTTGTTTAAAATTGCCTTTTACCATTGTGAATAAGGTCTATATTGACCAGGTAATCAGAAGTTCATCTTCTTCAGCAGCTAATTATTATTCTGCATGCCGGGGAAAATCTAAAGCTGATTTTATTAATAAACTGAAAACCGTTGAAGAAGAGCTGGATGAAACCATGTTTTTTTATGAAATGCTCGCTGAGTTTAATGAGCCATTCAAAATTGAGTTAAGAGAATTATATAAAGAGGCAAATGAGTTGCTATCAATCATTGTAGCCTCTATAAACACCGCAAACAGCAATCTCATAAAGGAGAGTTCCAAAAAAATCCGAAATCCGAAATCACCAAATCTAAAATCAAACAATGCCTAAAATAGTTTTTATAACCGGTGCTACTTCTGGGTTTGGCAAAGCCTGTGCTGAAAAATTTGCCTCGCATGGTTATGATCTTATCCTTAATGGAAGAAGGGAAGAACGCCTGGAAGAAATAAAGGCATGGTTAGAAAAAAAATTCAATATCGCCGTTTGCCTGCTGCCTTTTGATGTCCGGAATCGTGGAAAGGTTTTTGGGGCAATAGAAAATATTCCGGAAGAATGGCAGCGCATTGATGTTTTAATTAATAATGCCGGTTTGGCTCTTGGCCGCGATTATTTTGATGAAGCTGATATAGACGATTGGGAAACGATGATTGACTCTAATGTAAAAGGCTTATTGTATGTAAGCAGGGCTGTGATACCTTATATGATCAAACAGGGAAAGGGTCATATAATAAATCTTGGATCAATTGCCGGAATTGAAGTGTATGAGAAAGGAAATGTGTATTGTGCCAGTAAGTTTGCGGTTGATGCCATTAGTCAGTCGATGCGAATTGATCTGCTTCGGCACGGCATTAAAGTCACCAACATCGAGCCCGGCGCTGCTGAAACCGAATTTGGTATTGTGCGATTTAAGGGAGACGAAACAACGGCAAAGCAGGTATACAATGGCATTGTTCCTTTATCTGCAGATGACGTCGCTGAAATCATTTATTACACCACCACGCTACCGCCACATGTTTGTATAAATGAATTAGTCGTTACCTGTACGCAACAGGCGAACGCGATTTATTTTAATAGGAAATAGTCCATACTCAAGACAGGTATAAGCCGCATGAGTTCTTAGAAAAAATACCCGGGCAGATAAAAAGCTGCTTAGAAAGTTTATGCTTCAGGATTGTAATATTTAGATTTATGAGATCATTCCAATACCAATTAAGAATCAATATGAAACGGCCGTCCCTATTTTCCGCCCTCTTATTTCTGTCACTTGGGGCATTTGCCCAAAAAGACGTCATCAGGATCCAATCCTGCGACAATTCACTGATACAGCACGAGGTTGATAGCCTTAAGTTACTTTACAACAAAGATGGTTTTGTATTATTAAAAGAAGCGTCGGTAGCCATGGAAAGTGAATATGAACTGCCGGTAATAGTTCCCCTGGCAGAAGGAGGCTTGTACCAGTTTGTATTTGTGGGAGATTATACATCCAAGCTGTATGAAGTGCGGATGTATGATTGGAATGAAAAAATGGTCGTGTATCAAAAAAAGCAATGGGGAGATGTTGATGGAAACATTATTTCTTACTCTTACGTACCAAAATTCACCGAATATCACATGATGAAACCTGTACAGGTCAACAAGAAAAAGAAAACTAATTTATGCGGGTATGTAATGCTTTTCAAAAAAACCAAACAGGAAGGTAATGCCTCAATAACCGGAAGATAACAAACCAAAACTTCTTATCAATAGAAAAAGAGTCTGCGAAGACTCTTTTTTGTTTATGCCGAAATGGTTAATTGCATTCGGTTCCGATCCAGTTTTCCCTCATTACTGGGCCAATGAAATTCTGATCTGCACCCCCGCCCTTGTATTCGTAACAGGTGCTGTAGTAGCTATTTTTGGTATCACCCGGTTCTGTTCAAAATACAACTTAACATTGATGCGGCTATTAAGAACGTAATCAAGTGAAGGCGAAATACGGATAACCTTTTGACCGGCGGTTCCGAACGCAGTGTTCTGATCAAGTTTGCTATTGGCAGTAGCATCATCACGCAAACTAAAATCAAAGCGGAACGTAAGATCATTATCGAGCTTCATTCCTTTCTTACCGATCTTTATATTCTTAATAATAGGTACGGCCCTCTTACGCCAGTTGACACCAACGGTTATCTCCGTGGATTGATTTTCTGCTAACTGGTAATCGATCAGACTTAAACTTAATGTTCTTGATTTTTTGTATTCAAAACTTGCCGAAAGCTGGTTCACAAAACTCACATCGAACCCTATCAAAGGATTAAATGCTTCTGAAATAGTGATATTTGGTACCAGGAAATACGGCACAAAACTCGTATTGCCCCCGGTAGTATCTATAAATGATGGATAGCCATAGTGCCAGGGATCCTGGAATAATAAAGCAGTATTAAAGCTGTTCATGCTCAGGTTACTCTGGTAACCATGCCGGAGAGTGAAATTGGTAAATATCTTTGCCAGTGGCTTTATTTTGCTGAGGCCAGAATAAGTAATATTCCAGTTTGGCCTTGGCAAAAGTCTTGCGAATGGATTAGACCTCAGGCTTGCATTGGAGTTTTTCAAAAGATCTATAGTGAGCGGATCCTTGTTAGTATAAGCAGCAAGAAATGCAGGTATAACAACATCCTGCGAATAGCGACCATATCCCTGTTGATAAGCTGGATCGTTGGGATACGGTACCTTCGGTGAATATGGGTTCTCTGAAGATAGTCTTTGTGATAAAACAACACGATTCGCTTCAAATTGCTTAAACGTTTCCGATACCTGGTTTGGATCGAACTTCCTGAATAAAGTTTGATAAGAGATGTATGTGATATTAAAACTACCCAGTGCATACGGACTCAACCTTGTTAAACCAACATTATCGTAAATGCTCGTGTCTTTATAAAGTTCTGAATACTGTTTATCATAAGTTTTTTGCACGTTCACATCGATATTCAGATCACGGATTGGGCTCAGTTGCGCAGTGACGTTTATTCTTTGACTGAAGTGCTGGCGGATAAGATCGTTAAATAAAGTGTCGTGTGTCAGTAATCCCCTGGCACCATAGCCATTAATTTTATTTGAGTCAGGTTGCGCTCCGAAAATAAAGCCCCAATCTGGTTCTCCACTTCTGAAATTATGACCAAAAAATTGTGTACTGTCGAGATAACCGGGCAAGATCGTTCCAAGGTCTTCATTCCATTGAACACCCACCCGTTTTAATGCAAGGAATATCCTGCCAATGAACCTGGTTGCTTCACCCGGGTGCCGGCTGCCATTTTGGATTTCGTATCCATTTCATTTTTTTACTGGCCGTATCATTAGGATTTGCTTTTACCTGCAATCGCTTTGGCTCAGTGCTCTTTTGCACAGGTCCTTCGTTGTTGATCAGGCGTAAATATTTTGACTTATTATACAACTGGTTAAAATCAAACTCCCCATTCAGGTTTGTCGTTTGTCCGTTCATGATCGTATTGCCAAGGCTGCGCGCAAGCAATGAAGCCGCATCCCAATTATAGATTGCAGTATAGCTGGCGCGAATGGTTGTCCAATCCAGCAATGGAAGTTTTTGCGTGGGCAAAGTATAAGAAGCCGTTATATTCTGGGCAAAATGCGTCGTTCTTCCTCCTTTGAAGAAATTTTTACGAACAGTGTCCTTTTTTTCCTGCGTATCAAGTTTTCCCGGGGGCTCATCTACTCTTCCATTATTGACGGCAGTGTAATCGATGCGGATAGATTTTGTAAGATCCCAATTCACTATATAATACCTGTCAAACAGGAAATATTTATCATAGGTTTCAGGAATTTTATAAGGTCCCCCGCCAACATTGCGCGGTAGGAAAGAACCAAACTGCCTGGATAAATCTGCTTTAAAAGAAAACAATGATGGGAGATAATTAAAATTAAAATCTCTTATCAGAGCAAACCATGGTGATTTTGATTTGATGATTTGTTTGAATGGTTCTACCGGTTTTACCTGCGGTGCATAGCTATAATCCAGCGCCGCCCGTGTTCGTCGCATCTCTTCCTTTTCAATTAATGGGTTGTGATGTTCCATGTTGATATAAGCATAATTGAATCCAAAATTTGAAATGTCCCAGGGCTTTGGTTTCTTGTTTCCTGTTCTGTTTTTCCTTGCGTTTGTTACCGTAAAAGTTTTTGTCGTGGTAATATCTTCAGACACATTTTTAATGGAATCGGTTTCAAGCTTGGAAGTGGCAGCGTCCAATTTTTGATTCAATTTTACATCCTGATCATAAGGATCATATTCGGGTGTGCTGGATGTCCGGTTGACACTGGCATATACCGGGAGTTGAATAGCGGCATTCTTAGGCAATAATTTTCCCAGGTCAAGATTAGTAGACACATCAAATTGATATAGATCCTCGCGACTGCGTTCGTTCACCCGCTGTTCCAGGGTTCCAAAACCCGTACTTCGGACACTGCCTGCGAACGAAAGTGTTCCAAGATCAGCAAGATTCACATCAACTCTGCCAACCGCCGCATAGCCACCCTTTTCATCCAGTCGTGATAAACGAAGTTCATTGAACCACGCTTCGGCACAGACAGTTTCCTGGCCCACATTTTCAAGACCCAATAACATTCCCTTTACCTCGCCTAAGTTAGGATCTCCAAGTATTGCATAAATACGCCCGTTGGGAAGAACTTTTCGATAGTACTGCGAAGATGGTGTGCCAGATCTGTTCCTTTCTAATTTTAAATTCACGAGATCCTGCAGATCAAAATCAAGATTATTTTCAGCAGGCCATATCAACAATGAATCACCTGTAAACCATGGAGTAACTTTCAATGGAATTTTTACTTCATAATAGTTGCCCGCAAAATCGTTTCCAATCCTCACAACGCCCAACACGTCTCCATCCTTAAAATTAGTTCCCGGGATGTTTGAATCTTCTATGTGAATGAACATCGACATTCTTCCAAACTGCCGGAGATCAAGATTCATTGTCTTAAACACGCCACGGGCTTTGTTATTAAGCACATCTTTATTTAAACCACAAACCTTGAAGCTCAGCGACTGCTCATTTAACAACAACTCGACGTTGTTATTACTAAGTTCCTGTTGTCTTTCAATACCCGGCGGTATCCGATAAGGGATGGGTTCACGTGAATCATTTTCTTCAATGTTTACGGCGAGCACATTTGTAGAAACAGGGTCGTTGGCGGGCAGGTTTGTATAATTACCCGTTGTATCAATATTGAAATTGAATTTGCGCCATTGATTTCTTACCAATTCCATTTTTCCAAAACGACAAACAATGGTATCATCAAAATTGGTTAGGAACATCCGGATAAAACGAATCGATTTAAAATCTGGAATGTTACCGATCTTATTCTGAAAGGAACTGACCGGGATCCTGAACAAATACCAATGTTCAATGCGACTGGTTCCATCCGGCAGGTCAACATGAGCTTCTCTTACGTCGGTAATGTATTGGTTATTTGCGGTACTCATCCCTGGCCTCAAATCAACGCGATATTGAAAATATTCTTCCGCTTCATTCATCGTGTTATCCCGGTTCAGATCTTCCTGGTCAGGATATAACGTTTCGGCATTAGTATATTGAGAATTGTTATCAGCAATAGGCGAATTGCCCTGCGGATTATTAAAATTTTTGTACCGGGTCAATATACCATCGTTACCAGTAAAAGAATCATCCCGATAGTTTTTGAAGTCATCGCTCGACGGATCTTTTTGCGTTTTGAAAAATTGCTGAATTGATACCGTAGATAGAACCAAGTGCATTTAAATAACCCGAAAACTTTCTTAGTTCCGCAGTATCCGTTAACCCGTCGTATCCCACATCCTGGTACGGTCTGTCTGCCGGATCGTTGCTAAATGCGTTTGTAACCTGCAAAGGATTACTTGGCACCTGTCCCCATACAGTACTTGTATCGACCGGCGGTTGGTTTTTCGGAGTTGGTAATCCATTTTCGTACTGGCGTTTGCCATCTCTCAAAATATCTTCCGAAATATTTCCGAGGTTAAAATATAATTGTCCGCCCGAGCTTCCCGGCTTTTTGATAAACGGATCCTGCAACCAGAATTCAATATATTCGATATTGCTTGTTTCAAAATCTGTTTGGTCTACGTTACGCATGATGCCACCAAAAGCTCTTTTTGGATCAAGCAATTCACCCGTCGATGGATTTACATCAGTTCTGAAATTGTAAGGACCCTTTTCCCGGGGATAATAGGAGATATCAAAAGTGGTAAGTTGTCCCTGTCCAAGGTTCGTTGTTTTTTCAGGAAAAATTTCCTGTTGCAATACCAGTCTTGATTCCGGTTTTGACAATTCAACAAGATTATTTCGCAGAGGGTTATTGGGATTGTTTCTCTCCTGCAAGACAGGTTCAATGTTGTACCATGCGATCTTGGCCCGGTTATAACCACTTGACAGGTCATTATTCAAAGTAGCTTCCGGGAAAAGAATGTTCCCGTTCTGATCAACGGCATTTTGTGGTACAGAAGCAAGGGTCCAATTGATAAGGGGAAACCGGAGATCAATACTGCTGCGGGTGCCTTCAAAATCGTCAATGTAACTTTGCCCGCTGCTTCCTTTCCCGATTTGTTTTGGATGTCCCGGAATTAATTCGGCCACTTCACCATAGGCTGTAATGCTTGAAGGCGTGGTGGTAGAATAAAACGGAAGTTTATCAAGCCATTTTGATAATCGGGGAACTTCATTTCGATAGTCAAAATCAGCACCGATCATGGTGTTCCTGATGGGGTCCTCGCCATAATTTGTTTTTGTAAAAAATGGCCTCTCACCCAATCGCACCATGGTGGCCCCGATGCTCAGATGCTGGTTTACAAGATAATCAAGCCTCAACCCGATATAATTTTTTTGTTGTATCCCGAACGTGGCGTTGTTTTCATACTGCACTTGTACTGGTAAGCCTGTGCTAATAATAGCCGGATTGATGATCTTCAATGTGCCGAGATCATAGTTGATCTCATAATCAATATTCTCTCTTAATACCTGTCCCCCGGCTGTTACCGATACGGAGCCCCTGGGTATGTTATAGCCAAGCTGGTAATCTGTATTGCTTGTTGATGTGGATTTTCCTTCGATCACGAAACGATCCAGGTTGGCATAAGTTTGCGCGATAGCTTTAATGGTATCATACAAAGAATAAAACAAATATTTATCACGGTCTGCCTGGTTGGTGTAAACGGAATCAAGTGAATGCCCAAAAGGTTCGAGCTCGGGGAAAATGATACGGCTTTGAGATGGAATAACTGTAAAGCCTTCTACATAGTCAAAAAATCCGTTTGGCTGCGGATCATTCTGATCATTTAACCGATCAAGATTTAATAGTGAAAGAAGTGGTTGACCTTTGAATTGAGGGGTAATGGGGTCAGGTGGTAGGTATCTTTTTTTACCAAGACTTGGCTCCTCATACAAAACATCGAGTTGAAAATCTTTTCTGTCCAATTGACCATACCCTACTGAGTATACGTTCTTCATCATCAGGTCCCAGATAGGTAACGATGGCCGTTGCGAGGTAGCTTTTAATAATTTGAGGAATAAAACTTTTTGAGTATTACCTGTTGAATCAGGAGGAAAGTCCTGTGAAAACTCTCCTACCCTGTGCAACTTGCCGTTGTAAGTATATTCAAATGCCACGGCTAAAACTTCATCTGGTTGTAATTGTTGATTCAAAGAAATGAAACCGATCTGTGGGTTAAAATAATAATCTGTTGGCTGAAGTTTTCTTGCAAACGTTTTTTCGAAATCCTGTACCGGCTGCAAACCCACTGCTGTTAAAATACTGGTAACGGCTGTAGAATTTCGGGCGGCTGGATTCTGGGTGATGTTTTGGTAAAGGCTATTTGCATTATTATCTGGCAAGGTATTAGCGCCTCCTTCAGCAAGGTTAGCTAAACCAACTATATCTCTCGTATCAGTGGTAGCGCCTGTACGGTTAGTTACCCAAACTTCAATGCGCTGTATTTGCACAGCAGAATTTACTATAGGCAAATTCTTCATGGCGTCATTGAAATGATTGCGGAAATATTGCGCTAAAAGGAAGTGACGGTTTTCTTCATATTCATCCGCCTTCAGGGAAAATCGTTGTGTAGCAGAGCCACCTTGCAAACCAAGTGTCTGCCGGGTTGATCGCTGATTTGCCAGTGCACCTGTAATGAATAATTTTCCAAATTGTAATTGTGTTTTTATTCCAAATAAGGATTGAGCACCGGGGATCAATGTTCCTTTTGTGGTAAAATTTATATTACCTGCCTGGAATAATTTCAGGATCTCATCATCCTGTCCGTGATAATCAAGTTTGATTTGATTTTCGTAATCAAAATTTGCCAGGGTATTATAATTGATCGGCAGTTTTAGTTTATCACCAATATTCGCATCTACCTGCAATTGAGAGTTCATATTGAAATCAAACCCGCCATTTTTTCTTGCTCTTTCCGGAAGAGTTGGATTTTTTGTGTTTTGACCCTGGTAACCGGCTAAAATATCAACATAACCAGAAGGTTTAATTTCAATTTTTCCATTGCCGGTAATACGATTTACCCAGTTATTCGAAAATTTGAACTTCGGTTTATACGTGCGCCGGTTCATATCGCTAAGCAAATTTGCCCGCTTTCTAAAGTAATCTTCTTCGTCCTTTTTTCCCTGCATATCGATGAATTCCTTCATGGAAAAACTGACCGGCGTGCGATAGTACTGACTGCCTATTTTTTCTTCTATATAGTATTCCTTTGTCACAGGATCATAAATAACATTTTTTTTGATAAAGGATGTGTCCTGTAAATAAAAAGGATTTCGGTTTGGGTAGCTGTAGGGATCGCCATAACGATCGTATAGCGGATAACGTGTGGTGTCTAAACTAAAAAACCTGAAAAAAAAATTGGGTGAGGATGGTTCAAAATAAAAACGTGCATTGACCTGCAGCGCGATCGCAAACAAAAATGCCAGGCCAATCAGCTTGCGGAGGATATGGGTACCCTTTAAGTTCAATTTTTTCCTAACCAATTAGTAATGTAGAGATGAAATCTATAAAGTACGTAGTGCTTTTTTTATCAAATCCTCAAGTGGCAGATTTGGCTGTTCCACCAGCGTCTTCTGAATAGCCTGATCGGCGGCCAGACGATTGATGCCTAAAGCCAGCAAGGCATTTAACGCATCTGAATGCAAAGTATTGTGTTTCAAAGCAGAAATATTTGTTTCAGGGGTATGTTTGGCAAGCTTGTCCTTTAATTCTACGACAAGTCTTTCAGCTGTTTTTTTCCCAATCCCCTTGATGCCTTCCAACGTCCTGATGTCTCCGTTTATGATCGCTCTTGCAAGTTCTTCCGGTTTCATATACGATAACATCATTCTTGCAGTTGAAGCACCGATCCCTGAGACATTTATGATCTGCAAAAACATCTCTTTTTCTATTACGTCAAAGAACCCATAGAGTATATGGGCGTCTTCCCTGATAAGAAGTGAGGTGTGTAATTGACCCTTGTCAAGGTGTTGAATTTTTGAATAGGTGTTTAAACTGATAAGTACCTCGTAGCCCACTCCGTTCACATCGATCACCACCGAAGCCGGACCTTTGACTATAAAATCCCCCTTTAAAAAAGAAATCATAGCTGCGAAAGTAAGGAAGCGAGGTCAAAATTTGAAAATGACATCATTCACTTGACCTGCATCATTGAACTAGCAAGAAATCGACGCATTTTGCATTATTGTATCTTCGTGCCGCAAAAAAATATTTCATGGCAAAAATTACTGCTGCTATTACAAGTGTTGGGGGCTACGTTCCGGAAGATAAATTGACGAATGCCGATCTTGAAAAAATGGTTGATACAAACGATGAATGGATACGTACAAGAACAGGGATACAGGAACGTCGCATTTTGAAAGGCGAAGGACTGGCAACTTCCGATATGGGCGCACCCGCAGTAATGGATCTTTGCAGGAGAAGGGGAATTGATCCATCGGAGATTGATTGCCTGATCTGCAGCACGGTTACTCCTGATATGATGTTTCCCGCCACCGCCAATATTATTTGCAATAAGATCGGGGCAAAGAATGCATGGGGTTTTGATCTTGAAGCCGCCTGTTCAGGTTTTTTATATGCAGTGACTACGGGAGCTGCTCTTATTGAAAGCGGCCGTTATAAAAAAGTAGTGATAGTAGGCGCCGATAAAATGAGTTCGATAGTTGACTACAGTGACCGCACAACTTGTATTCTGTTTGGTGATGCAGCCGCAGCTGTTCTGTTGGAACCAAATCACGAGGGATATGGTATCCTGGATAGCCTATTGAAAAGTGATGGAAGCGGGGTTAACTATTTGCACATGAAGGCCGGTGGTTCATTAAGACCACCATCGAATGAAACGGTTGCGGCCAAAGAACATTTTATTTACCAGGACGGGCAGCCCGTTTTTAAATTCGCAGTAAAAGGTATGGCTGATGTAAGTGCAGAATTATTGGAAAGAAATCATTTGACAGGGGATGATATCGCCTGGCTTGTTCCTCACCAGGCCAATAAAAGGATCATCGATGCTACAGCTAACCGCATGGGATTATCACATGATAAAGTGATGCTGAACATTCAACGTTATGGCAATACTACAGCCGCCACTATTCCTCTTTGTTTATGGGAATGGAAACACGAGTTGAATAAAGGCGACCTGTTGGTACTTGCCGCCTTTGGAGGTGGATTTACCTGGGGGGCCACGCTGGTAAAATGGGCGTATTAGTGTCTGACGCCCGAAGGGCGTCTGACACGTCGAAATAATAAACCTATCAAGAAAATTCTTGAGCGCGGTATTTACCACATTTACAACCGTGGCAATAACCGCCAAACCATTTTCTTTTCCGACAACAACTATTTTTATTATTTGAAAAAATGTCATCACTATTTAAAACCGTGTGGCGATATTCTCGCATGGTGTTTAGTGCCGAATCATTTTCATTTTCTAATAAATGTAACTGACGAAAGTCTAAGACCGGTCAAGTCGGGTGGGATATTTATGCCTGCAATAACAAATGGATTCCGGCTACTTCAAAGTTCTTATGCAAAAGGAGTCAATAAGGAGCAACACAAAACTGGAAATTTATTTTCAGCAAAAAACAAAGGCCAAATGTACCAATGACTCAGAAAGTTACTCACTGATCGCATTCCACTATATTCACCAAAACCCGGTGATGGCAGGATTAGTAAACAGTCCGGAAGATTGGCAGCATTCATCCTTTAATGATTACGCCGGTTTACGAAACGGCACGCTCTGTGAAAAACAAAAAGCTTACGAATTACTAGACCTTGCAACAATTGATTTTTACTCCGAAACAATCAAAAAAATCGATACGCGATTAATAAAAGGGACCTTTTAAAATGTGCCAGGCGCTCTATGAGACGTCCGACACATCAAAAAATATAACCCAATCTGAAACTGACATAGCGATTACGCAAAACGAAATGATTCCAACTTTCAGCAACCTGGTATAAGCCATGGTAATATCTTCCACTCAAAAAAATATGGTTGTTGAACTTATATTCTGCTCCGAACACTAATCCATAGTCCTGGTCTTTAAAATCATTTTTCAGATCGATCATTTCGTTGGTAAATGAAGAATCTCTTTTTGCCCGGGTCAAAAATCCAACCTGTGGGCCTGCAAACAAATTGACCTTTTTACATACACCTAATTTTGCCAATAAGGCAACATCAACGTACCTGAGTTTTATCGTAGCTTCATTTTCACCATCATTCAACTCAACACCGATGACCGAATAATTTACTTCGGGTTGAAGTTTCAATTTGGGGATAACCCCAATTTCAAGAAGCGCACCACCATTAAATCCTCCGAAAATTCTCCGGTCAATTCCTTCATTAGGCTGATAATCGCCGCGGGAAATGGCAAAGCCCGGATCTAATCCAAATCGCACTTGCTGGGGAAGAACGGTCTCAGAAAATAAAATCATGAAGAAAGAAATAAAAAACGCTTTCATAGTTTACTTTTTATATGAATTAATCAAGTAAACAATTACAAAAAGAAGGCCGCCCTTAGTATACGTATGCCCGGGGAACTGGAGTTGTATACTTCTTTCTGTTACTTTTGAAATTAGATTCAATTTTCAAACGTTTTTCTCTAAAAAATTACTTATGGATAAAGATTTTGCTGTTTCAGGGTGGACCTCGCTGGCAGTACATGGCGGTCATAAAAAAGATCCGATGTATGCTCACCAGGTCCCTATTTATGCTTCCAGTACTTACGTGTATGATACGGCTGAGCAGGGTATGCGAAGATTTAGCGGACAGGAAGAAGGATATATCTATTCCCGCTGGGGAAATCCAACTGTATCCGAAGCTGAGGAAAAAATTGCAGCACTTGAAACTTTTGGACTTTCACATAAAAACGGGTCTCCATTGCAGTCAAAGGGAATACTTCACGCCTCAGGTATGGCAGCAATTTCTACACTTATGCTTGCTGTGCTAAAACCGGGGGATAAAATTCTTACCCATTTTTCCCTGTATGGAGGTACCGATGAATTGGTTCAGAAAATTTTGCCTCCATTAAATATCAATGCGGAGATCATCGACCTGAGAGATCTGAACAAAGCCGAATCAGCAATGAAAGCAGGTGGGATAAAATTGCTTTATCTTGAAACACCCGCCAATCCCACCATTCAATGCGTCGATCTTGAGGCCCTCGGTAAACTGGCAAAACAATACAACATCATCATTGCATGCGATAACACATTTGCCACTCCTTTTTTACAACAACCTTTTCGCGACGGTGCGGATTTCATCGTTCACTCTACCACAAAATTTCTAAACGGACATGGTACTGCCATTGGTGGAATTCTTTTAGGACGGGATATAGAATTAATGAAAGCTCACGTTACCAAAGTGCACCGGTTGCTGGGTGGAAATGCAAATCCCTTTGATGCTTTTTTGCTGATACAGGGAATAAAAACTTTAGAGTTAAGAATGGAACGTCACTGCGCAAACGCGACAGAAGTTGCCAACTTTTTAGAAAAGAACAAAGCGGTTAGCAAAGTAAATTATGTTGGACTTGCATCACATCCCGATCATACGGTCGCGATGAAGCAAATGCGACGACCCGGCGGCATGTTAAGCTTTGAGTTAAAAAATGGTTTGCAGGCCGGGATCGATTTTATGAATAAGTTGAAAATGTGTGTCCGGACTGTTTCCTTAGGGACCTGCGATACATTGCTTTCACATCCCGCATCCATGTCCCATGCAGGAGTACCAAAGGAACAAAGAGACAAATATGGCATCACAGATGGATTAATAAGAATGAATGTGGGCATCGAGAACGTCCAGGACATCATTGCCGACCTTGAGCAGGCCTTGAAATAATATCGTGCTAAAGGTTAATTTGTCAAATCAGTTAATAAATTCACACATTTACCAAAAGTATTGATATGAAAAAACTTATTTTCATCCTGTGCCTTATCGGATTTTTTTCCTGCAAGCAAAAAACCAAATATGATACGATCATTCGCAATGGAATGATCTATGATGGCAACGCTGGTGAAGCTTATAAAGCCGATATAGCTGTCAATGCAGACACCATTGCATTTATCGGTGACCTTTCAAATGAATCGGCAAAAAACGAGATCGATGCAAAGGGAATGGCTATTGCACCCGGTTTCATCAATATGCTGAGCTGGTCGAATGAATCGCTCATTGAAGATGGTGGTTCACAGAGTGAGCTGCGCCAGGGAGTAACTCTCGAAGTGATGGGTGAAGGTGAAAGCATGGGTCCTCTGAATGCAAAGATGAAAGAGCAGATGAAAAAAGGGCAATCTGATATTAAGTACAATATAGAATGGAATACCCTTGGACAATATTTAAATTGGTTAGAGAAAAAAGGAATTTCCTGCAATGTCGCTTCTTTTGTAGGAGCCACCACGGTTCGTCAATTCGTTGTCGGGGAAGATGACCGTGATCCAACACCAGCGCAAATGGATAGCATGAAATTGTTGGTTCGGCAGGCGATGGAGGAAGGCGCTATGGGGGTTGGCTCTTCATTGATTTATCCACCGGCTTTTTTTGCAAAGACAAATGAGTTGATCGAACTATGCAAAGAAGCGTCGAAGTATAATGGCATGTACATCTCTCACATCCGCAATGAAGGCAATAAATTATTTGAAGCTGTTGAAGAATTAATGACCATCTCAAAAGAAGCAAATCTCCCGGCGGAGATCTATCATTTCAAGGCTTCAGGAAAAGATAACTGGTGGAAGGTTGATAGCCTCATAAAAAGAATTGACAAAGCCCGGGCAGAAGGATTAAAGATAACAGCTGATATGTATACATACAATGCAAGCGCAACGGGTCTCACCGCGGCATTTCCTCCATCGCTCCAGGATGGAGGCTTTGACAGTCTCTGGCATCGGTTGCAAAGAGCTGACGTCCGGGAAAAAATGAAGAAAGCAATGGATGCAAATGCCCAGGATTGGGAAAACACTTATTATGGTGCAGGTGGCGCAAAGGGAGTTTTATTATTGGCATTCAAACGAGATTCGCTTCGCAAATACACTGGAAAAACTTTAGAAGAAGTGGCGAAAATAAGGGGCACTTCTCCTGAGGAAACTGCCATGAATTTAATTGTGGAAGACAGCAGCCGCATCGGTGTGTCGTATTTTTCCATGGATTCTGTTAATGTACAAAAAGAAGTGGCAGTTCCATGGATGAGCTTTTGCTCTGACGAATCATCTCAAGCTCCCGAAGGAGTATTTTTGAAAACAAATCCACATCCAAGAGCTTATGGAAGTTTTGTAAGAGTACTTGGCAAATATTCGAGAGATGAAAAAGTACTTCCATTACAGCAAGCGGTTTATCAACTTTCTAAATTACCGGCGACAAACCTGAAGCTTCAAAAACGTGGCGAATTAAAGGTTGGGAATTATGCCGACATTGTCGTCTTTGATCCAAATGCAGTAAAAGACAATGCTACATTTGCAAAGCCACATCAATACGCCTCCGGAATGATCCATGTTTTTGTGAATGGAGTTCAGGTTTTAAAGGATGGTGAACACACGAATGCAAGACCTGGAAGATTCGTAAAAGGACCTGGATATAAAATGAACAATTAATAATTAAAAATCAGAGCTGCTTCCTTTTTCAATGGTATTTTTAACCAAGTAAAAAGAAATGAAGACTACTATTCGCAGGGCGGTAAAAGATGATTGTCCCAGACTACTTGAATTAGTGCAGGAATTAGCAACTTATGAAAGGGCACCTGGTGAAGTAACCGTTACTCTTGATCATTTCACTGAAAGTGGTTTTGGTAAACAACCGGTATGGTGGGCTTTCGTTGCAAGCCTCCCCCCTACTCCCTCCGAGGGAGGGGGAGAGAAGATCGTTGGTTTTGCACTTTATTATATTCGCTACTCTACCTGGAAGGGCCAGGCCATGTATCTTGAAGACATTCTCATTACAAATGAAATGCGGGGAAAAGGCATTGGCAAACTATTGTTCGACCGGTTGATCGAAGAAGCAAGAGATAAAAAATTTAACCGCATTATCTGGCAGGTGCTTGAGTGGAACGAACCGGCCATTAACTTTTATAAAAAGTATAATGCAGATTTTGATGCAGGCTGGATAAACTGCAGCATCTACGTTTGAAATTTTAAAATTGTTGAGCAGAATTGAGTAAGTACAAGAGTGCGACGCAACAGGCGATGATAGCAGCAATGCAGACGGGATAATAATCTTCAACGCCACCCAGTAGATGCTCCCACTCGCCACTCACCACTCACCTAACTCACACCTTCCACCGTCATTTCTTTATTGATCTTCAGTATTAATCCCTGCAACACTTTGCCTGGTCCCGCTTCAGTAAAAGTGGAGGCTCCATCAGCGATCATGGCTTGGACACTCTGTGTCCAACGCACAGGATTTGTCAGTTGATCGATCAGATGTACTTTGATCTCATTTGCATCCATGACAGCCTTGGCAATTGCATTCTGGTAGACGGGACAGACGGGGGTGTGAAATCTTGTTTTTTCAATGGCTGCCTGCAGCTGCTCGCGGGCAGGTTTCATCAATGGCGAATGGAAAGCGCCACCTACCGGGAGAATGACGGCTCTTTTCGCACCAGCCGCTTTCATTCGCTCGCAGGCGATCTCAATCCCACGCAGGGAACCACTGATCACCAATTGGCCAGGGCAGTTATAGTTGGCGGGGACAACAACTTCGCCTGTCTCCTTTTGCACTTCTGCGCAAACTGATTCCACTTTTTCGTCAGTTAGTCCCAATACAGCTGCCATCGTTGATGGGTTTAGTTCGCATGCCTTTTGCATTGCTTGTGCGCGGACCGAAACCAAACTCAATGCGTCTTCAAAACTCAATGTACTGTTTACGACGAGGGCAGAAAATTCACCCAATGAATGTCCCGCGACCATGTCTGGCTTTGCATTTTCAATACTTCTGTAAGCTATAATAGAGTGAACGAAAACAGCGGGCTGGGTTACTTTTGTTTGCTTCAGGTCGTCCTCGGTGCCTCTAAACATAATGTCTGAAATACGAAAGCCCAAAATTTCATTTGCCTGTTCAAACAATTTTTTTGAGAATACACTATTCTGGTAATGCTCCACTCCCATTCCCGGAAATTGTGATCCCTGTCCCGGGAAGACATAAGCATGCTTCATAATTTAGCCCGTTAAGGTTTCAAAAATAAGAGTGTTTCAGCAACTATAATACAAAATTATAATTTCAAAAAAGAGGGAAAGAGAGCCGGGTTTGTCGACTAGCTAAGATCAGCGGCAATCAGTTTCAAAAATTCATTGCGCGTAATATGATTATTCAAAAGCTCACCGTCAAAAGCTGAGGTAGTTGTAACAGAATTTTGTTTTTGTACCCCGCGCATCATCATGCACAAATGTTTTGCCTCGATCACTACGGCTACTCCAAGGGGGTTCAAAGATTCACGTATTGCGTTCAAAATTTGGGTGGTCATTCTCTCCTGTACCTGCAGGCGTCTTGCATACACATCCACGACACGGGCAAGTTTGCTGAGCCCGACAATATAACCATTCGGGATGTAGGCAATATGAGCCTTGCCAAAAAAAGGAAGCATGTGATGTTCACACATTGAATACAGTTCAATATCCTTCACGATCACCATTTCACTGACGCTTTCTTTAAATCTTGCTGAGTCAAGAATTTTTTTTGCACTCATCTTGTAACCATGCGTCATGAATTGTAACGCCTTTGCTACACGCACGGGTGTTTTCGCCAGGCCTTCCCTGTCAGGGTCCTCACCGATCAGTTTCAATATCTCCTTGTTATTCTTCGCTATCTTTTCCAATTCATCATCACAATACTCTTCAACTTTTTTGTATGACATAGTAAATATTTTGTATTAAGGTTTCTGTTTCTTTACGTCATAATTATCATTTAATTTACCGGGTACTCGACAAAATTCCTGGGTGTTTCATATAATCTTACCTGCAGATCAAACTTGCTGTCAATATTTGGCCTCAGCAGGTCATAAATAACTATAACGATGTTCTCAGCCGTCGGGTTCAAATTTTTAAATTCTTCGGTATCAAGATTTAGATTTTTGTGGTCAAATCTTTCGACAACTTCTCTCCTGATGATGCCAGATAAAAGTTTAAGATCAATTACATAACCTGTTTCTTTATCTGGTTCGCCGGTGACTTTGACTTCCATTTCGTAATTATGGCCATGATAGTTAGGCAATGCGCATTTGCCAAACACTTTTTCATTTTTGTTATAATCCCAGGCCGCATTATATAATCTGTGAGCCGCATTAAAATGCTCTTTCCTGAAAACTGATACTTTCCCGCCCATATTTTTAAATACAAAATTTAACAGCTGGTCTTAACCAATAGACTCCAATCATAACGCAAAAAACATAAAAAAGTTTACTGTTGTAAACTATTTCCCTCCGAAATATTCAACATGAATCCTTGGAGTTTCATATAGTTTGACGCAGTGCAATTGAACATTAGTTGGCAAATGTGACCGAAGCTGATCCCAAATTTCTATGACCAGGTTTTCTGAGCTACACATTTTTCCCTGCATAAAATCAACATCAAGGTTCAGGTTCTTGTGATCAAGTTTCTCAATGATATGCTGATTGATAATAACGCTCAATTTTTTTGCGTCAACTAAAAAACCAGTATCAGGATCGGGCTCACCTTTTACTGTGACAAACAATTCATAGTTGTGTCCATGCCAATTGTCATTGGCACATTTTCCAAAAACCTCATCATTTTTTTCCTTGCTCCATGAAGGGTTGTAAAGTTTATGAGCCGCGTTAAAATGTTCCGCTCTTGTGAGATAAACCATAATAAAAAATGAATGGCCCGCCCGGATGATCCGTTCGGACTGGCAAAGTTAAGTGAAAGCGGTTCTTCGTCATGAATCAATAACTTTGCGCCCAGGTTGTATGGATATTTTATTAATTGCTGCAACGGCAAAAGAAATAGAGCCTTTTTTTGAGTATTACAGGAATACAAAAAAAACTCAAAACATTGATATACTTATCACGGGCATAGGGCTTACCGCTACAACATATCGCCTGTTAAAACAATTACAATTAAAACGACCTGACATTGTGATCCAGGCGGGTGTGGCGGGCTGTTTTGATAGAAAACTTCCATTGGGAACTGTAGTTGCCGTAAAAAAAGAAACCATTGCCGACCAAAGTGTAATAGAATTAAAAAAGCTGAAAACCCTATTTGACCTGCAGCTTATTCCTCATGACCAGTTTCCTTTTAAGAAAGGATGGCTTGAAAACAACAATGAAGCTTTAAAGAAATTGCAGTTAAGAAAGGTCAATGCCATCTCGGTCAATGAAATAACTACATCAGGGGAAAAGATCAGATTTTACGAGGAGTCTTTTAAGCCGGCGATCGAGTCAATGGAAGGAGCAGCCTTACATTATACCTGCCTGATGGAAAAGATACCATTTCTTCAACTTCGCAGCATTTCAAATTATATAGCTGAAAGAGACAAAACAAAATGGGACATGAAAAGATCGATCGTCAATCTGAATAAAGAACTGATACACCTGGTAGAAACAATAAATTAAAACGAAAAAACTTGAAACTTTCACTTGGTTTTTCGCCCTGCCCAAACGATACTTTCATCTTTGATGCATTGGTCAATAAAAAAATTGATACAGCGGGATTGGAATTTGACGTTATACTTGAAGATGTTGAAACGCTGAATCAATGGGCTCTGGAAAGCAGGCTTGATATTACCAAGCTAAGCTTTCCCGCCTTTTTTCAATCGAGTGATGAGTACGTTCTTTTGAATTCAGGAAGCGCGTTGGGCAAAGGAGTTGGGCCCTTATTGATATCAAGGCCGGGGATCACAGATGAAACAAAAATTGACCAGGCCAGCATTGCTTTGCCCGGAATCAACACAACGGCTAATCTTCTTTTCAGTTTTGCCTATCCGAATGCATCAAATAAAAAATTTATGGTCTTTTCTTCCATCGAAGAGGCCGTACTAAGCGGGGAAACGGATCTAGGCGTAATTATCCATGAAAATCGCTTCACTTATCAGGAAAGAGGATTACAGAAAGTAAGAGACCTCGGGGAATATTGGGAACAAAAAATGAAAGGCCCAATACCGCTGGGTGCTATTGCCATTAAAAGAAGATCAGGAGTGGTAGCTGCGAAGGTAAATTCGCTAATAAGGCAAAGTTTGGAATATGCTTATTCACATTACCCTCTTATAACAGATTATGTAAAACAGCATTCCCAGGAAATGAGTGAAGGGGTAATGCGCCAGCATATTGACCTGTATGTAAATAACTACTCGCTTGACCTGCGGACAGACGGCAGACAGGCAATAGCAACCCTGCATGATGTATACAGCCAATTAAACAAGAAAGCAGTTACAGATCATCCATTGTTTTTTTGATGTCGCAAACAAAAAGCCACCCGTTTTGCGGATGGCTTGAGGTATCAGAGGCATGTATGAAATATATTTAATGAGGTTGCTCCACAATGCCGGCCTTAACGGCATACATGACCAGTCCGGCCATGGATTTGGTACCGGTTTTTGTTTTTAATTTATCACGTATGGCCTCCACCGTACGCGGGCTAAGGTCGACAATATCAGCTATCTCTTTGGTGCTCTTTTCATCGCACATAAGTCTTAAAATAAGTATTTCTTTTTCTGTCAGCTGCACATCGTGAGGGGTATTCGATTCGACGGTTCGTTTTGTCCGAAGACCATTGAGCAAGGCCTTATTAGTAAGATCATTGAAAAAGAACTCCTGCTGGTAGCAGGTTCTTATGGCCTGGTAAATAGTTTCTGAATCGGAATCTTTGGTTAGGTAGGAATTGGCGCCTATTTCCATCATACGACTGATCATTGAATGATCATTATGCATGGAGAGCATGATCACCCTTATATTCGGGTACAGCCTTTTAATTTCAGGCAAAGTAGTTAGTCCATCCATAATAGGCATCTGGATATCGAGTAAAACTACATCGGGCTGAATGTGCTTTAGGAGATTGAGCAGCTGCATACCGTTCTCGGCTTCAGCTACCATTTGTATGTCCTTGCGGGCTGATAAAGAAGTTTTTACTCCAGTACGGAAAAGGGCATGGTCATCGGCGATCGCCACCTTAATTACGGTGTTGGGGTCGAGGTTCTTCATGGGATATTAATTAAGTTGAAAACGAATAATTATGTTTTTTTATTGTTGCTTTTGCGTGCAAATTGAAAAAAAGCTGTCAAATATTCTATAGTACAACTACGTAATTTAACCATGTGGAAAGTACCAAAAATCCATTTCAATTGAAAACTTACTACATCCATGAAAGGAGCTTTACGAATAACACAGTAAAAACCATGACAAGAAAATCGGTCATTATTGCTCTTGTTAGCGCAGTCCTGCGAATATATTTTTGTTTCAGAAAGTTGATTGAAAGGAGAACTCGTCTTCATACTCTACCGTCCAATGTCCTGAATACCGTCCAGAAAGTTTTTAAACAAATCCTTTGAAAAACTGACGACAGAACCACAATCAACTTTCTCTTTTTTACCCCCCGTTTTCAAAGCCAATATCAACGAGAGGCAATCATCAAAAGAAAATTAACCTGGTCCCTGTTTTAGCTTATTAAGTTTTATTTGCACAGAGTCTTATTTCCAGCGAATGCTGAGTTTTTAATCCTTACCCTCTCCAAATTGATTTTTACTTAAACAATGGCCAGTGTGAGAAGAACGGTGAGATTATCGATTCGGGCTATTCACAATTACATTTAAATCTTTCAAAAACGCAGCCTCAGTAAAACCCTCAAAATCTATCTCTTGGCTGCGTTTGTTCAGTAAGATCGATGAACTTTTCCTGATAATAATCTTGCAAATTATCTTTTAGAAAAGAAGGCTGGATCTGATCAGCCTTCTTTCGATTCACCCTGTAAGCACGATTCTGGCTCCCCTTGTACAAACGCCATGACCGGTTCATTTAAAACGCCTGTAATCGCTGCTAACGATGAATTATCGGATAGACACCAATTTGTCTCTTAAATAGGAATTTAAGACTGGAACATTAAGCAATGTTAGCCAGCGATTAACAGGCTGATGTACCGGATTGTCCATAGGTGGTTTTCGGTTAATGGATTTTGCTTCCCTTACGTGAATGATGCTAAACTTAATCAGAGCCTCACCCTTTGCTAAAGTTGCATTCTGAAAAGTTTTTTCCAATGGGAAAAAAAACAATTTTTAATGTTTTTTCCATCCAACACTTTGCTATAAATCACCCTACCTTCAGTTCCTTGGCTAATCCGAATTCTGTTAATTTAGTATGGATTAAAATTTTTTTATGGGCCACGAAATGATGGAACGACTAATAGATTTTTGGAGAAGAAGTTTTTTCATTGAGCCAATCGTGATTTTATCTTTCACCTTTTGTTTTACTGTCGGGCTTTTTTATCATTATAAGAATAGAGAAAGGTTCTTTTTCCTGGCTTATTTTTTTGTGGGGATAATAATATTTGTGCAGAATACGATAATAGTTGTTTGTAAAATTTTATCAGGTAAACAATTAGCGATAGAGCAAGAAGTTGCCAATACTATTTTTGAATTCACAGAATTTGTCGCATTTTATTACTTTTTCAAGCAATGCCTGCAAAACAAAAATTTAAAAAAAGTACTAAAAATATTTCTTTGTGTCTTACTTGCCATAATTGTTATTTTTTTTATGGGATTAGCTTTCCCAAATTATCCAACAAACGATATAAAAGTGCACTCGCTATTTATCAATGTGATCGAATTTTTTCTTATCCTTGTCATGTGTCTTGCATATTTCCATGAGTTATTTACCGATATTCCGAATCGAAATTTATTTAAACGACCTTCTTTCCTGATCGTCACAAGCACTTTCTTCTATACAATTTTGATGATACCTTTTTTTCTCGTTGCTAATGATGTCCTTCTGACTGAAATAGTATTTTATAATATTTTCTTCGCCTGTCATTACCTACTTCTCTTGATCTTGTTAGCATCAATTTCAAAAGCTTTTTTATGCAAAACACCCATTACGACTTAACACTATTCATACTCGCAAGTACTGTTCTCATCTTACTGCTGGCTGGTTTTACTGTTACCATCCTTTTTCTGTACAGAAAAAAACAACTTGCCTACTTTAAAACGATTGAAGAATTGAGGCTTGACTATGAAAAAAATCTTCTGCATACCCAATTGGAGATCCAAGAGCAAACACTCCAGCATATATCGAGGGAAATTCATGATAATATTAATCTTTCTCTTACGCTTGCAAAACTAAATCTGAATACTTTTGACTGGAATCGTCCTGCCAAAGCGAAAAATAAGATAGACACTTCGCTGCAGCAAATTAGTAAGGCAATAGTTGATCTAAGCGATCTTTCAAAGGGTATGAACTCGGAATTAATCATTAACCAGGGCCTGATTGAAGTGTTAAAAAAGGAGACCACCAGGCTCAGAGATTTAAATCTATTTGAACTGGATTATGTAGTCACAGGTAATCCAGTTTTTATGGATTCTCAAAAAGAACTTGTCATTTTTAGAATAATCCAGGAGGCATTTAACAATATTATTAAACATGCAAGGGCAACATCGGTCAAGTTGAGCCTTGAATATAATTTTGATCATATTAATGTACTAATAGCAGACAATGGTCGAGGCTTCTGTAAAGATGTCGTTGAACAAAACAAGACTAAAGAATCGAGAGCCGGCCTAAACAACATGCAAAAAAGGGCAGCCCTATTTAACGGACGAACAATTATTGACAGTGCTCCAGATTCCGGCACAAGTATTTTTGTAACTATTCCCTATTGACTAATGGAAAAAGAAGTTGCTTACATAAATGTTGCTCTTGCCGATGATCACATTTTGTTGAGGAACGCTTTAGCTTCTTTAATTGATAGCTTTGGGGATTGTAAAGTTATTCATCAATCAAACAACGGAAAGGAGTTGATAGAGTGGCTTGAAAACGGCTTAGTACCCGATGTTGCCATATTAGATCTTAACATGCCTGAGATGGATGGTTACGAGGCAGCTCGCGTAATACAAAAAAAATTTCCATTTGTGAATGTTTTGATGCTGACTATGTATGATTCAGAATTATCGCTTATACGATTACTTCAGGCAGGAGTAAAAGGTTTTCTAAAAAAGGATATACATCCATCTGAATTAAAATTTGCCATTCACTCTGTAATGAATGCCGGCTATTATTATTCAAATCATACCGCAGGTAAGTTGGCTAATCTTTTTCGATCTGTCGATGATAAAAAATATTTCCTGCAAAACATGATGCTTTCGGAGCAAGAATTGCAATTCTTAAAACTCGCGTGCTCTGACCTTACCTATAAAGAAGTTGCGCAAAAAATGAATCTAAATCCAAGATCAGTAGATAATTTAAGAGACCAATTATTTATCAAACTTGATGTGAAAAGCAGGGTGGGATTGGCAATGGTAGCAATAAAAAATGGAATAGTTAATCTTTAAATAGTTACTTTTTCTGCAACAATATAGACTCTTGGTTCCCCTAAAGTAAATTTCTTTTTACCCGGAACACTCCAAATCTCTTTGACTACGAGTCCCGATTTATTTAAGATAGCTTCAGTCTCATTTAGAGAATAAACGTAATCGACCGCCTTTTTTATTTCTGTGTTTCCATCCGGAGCAATAAATATCGATTCCGTTTCAATGCGTGCGGGAGAGAATAAGTACTTACTATTGTATAAACATTTTATATCCCCAACAGTAGCCCAGAAATTCTCTTTGACCTGTTTAATAACAATTTCAGCAATCATCCAGGAATTGAAAATAAATTTACCGTTCTCGTTAAGGTTTGCCTTAATTCCTGAAAATATTTTCTCCAAATCTTCTTCATTAAAAAAACTCATGCTGTTTCCCATGCATATGATAAGGTCGTATTCATCTTCAGAATGAAATTGCATTACGTCTTCCTGTAAGGCCGTAACAGATAGCTTCTCCTTTCCTGCTATTTCTTTTATTTCATTGATGTAGTCAGCGAGGTTGTCAACGGCCGTAACATTAATTCCCTGCCTGGCTAATGACAAGGCATGACGGCCATAGCCACACATCAGGTCAAGCACTTTACTCCCTGTTTTTAATCCGGCTTCGTTTACCAGGTAATCTACTTCTGCCTTTGTCAAAGCCTCGGGGATCAGTGCACGCCATATATCTTTATAATAACCATCAAAAAAACTATCATTGATATTTTCGGTCCGGGTGGATGGCATGAAAAATTTTGATATAAATTTTTTATTCAAGCAATTTATTTCGCATTGCATACATGACAAGACCGGCAATGGTTTTGGCGCCTACTTTTTGCTTCATGTTTTGCCGGATGGTCTCGATCGTTCGGGGACTAAGGAAGACTTCTTTGGATATTTCTTCGGTTGTTTTGTCTTCGGCGATCAGTTTCAAAATCTTCACTTCCTTTTCTGAAAATTTTACCGGGTTTGGATAGAATTGCCTGATCGTTTTTTTATGCTGCAGTTTCAAAAGCACGGCTTTATTCACCAGGTCGTTAAAATAAAAATCATCATTCATGCAGGTAAGAATGGCCTGGTAGATCTCTTCGGGATCTGTCGTCTTGGTAAGATAGGCATTGGCGCCCATTTCCATCATCTTGGTGATCATTTCCTGGTCATCATACATCGTAAGTACAATGATCTTCACTCCCTCATGCTCTTTGCGTATCATGTCGATGGCATTAATGCCATCTACTTCAGGCATGCGGATATCCATTAATAAGACATCGGGTTCTTTGATCTGGAGTTTGTGCATCAGGTCCTTTCCATCCTCGGCTTCCCAAAGAATTCTCAGGTATTCCTTGTCTTTCAGAGCCATTTTGATACCGTCTCTGAAAATTTTGTGATCGTCGGCGATCGCCACGCGGATTTGTTGAGCAGTCATAGTTTAGGTGCTGAGGTTATTTAAGGGTGAAAAATCAAACGAAAATAAACTATTTCAATTGTCCCCATAGTAGAATTCTTTAGGTGGTTCTCAAATTGTTAGTTTATAATGATCTTTTTTGAAGCGTGGTATTACTACGAACCAGACGTAATATTACTAAGAATAGTTCGAGGAACCTATGATTTGATTCCGGTAAAAACCGAACAGGCAAAATCAGGGATTAATGCTCTTGTTTTAGCCTCCCGGGAAACCTATTTTTGAAGCAAGTTGATTGACCAGACGGCCCCGATTTGATCCAATGTCCTTAAACCGTCCATAATTGAATTCTAATTATCCTTGAAAAACTGTACAAGGTCTGCTGCCAGTCAACTTCTTTTAAAATAACCAGGCTTTACCACATATTGCGATCTCTTATCAACACCTGTTAATAACCCGGGAAAACGTAAATTTTCCGGGCTTTTTATTGATTTTACTATAGTAATTTTACTAAAGTTTTATAGTAAATTAACCCTTTTTAAAAAGAATGCTTACTGCGGTTTTTTCGATGAAATCCTCTATAGAGCTGCATTCCAACAAACAGAGAAGGGCCAAATTGAAATTGTACCTATTGAGAAGGCTGGTATTTAAATCTTCTTTTATAGAAGAATTGATGCTAAACCCTCAAAAACTTAGAGTATGAAACGGCAAGTAGTCGCGGCTGAAGTCACAATTTGGGAACAAGACTAAAACAAAAAGACTAACCGCTCGAAATTATTGAATTAAGGAAAGCTTTTCTATATTTGGGGAAAACCCAAATAATATAGAAAAGCTTTTTTTACAAATACTAACGTACTCTTTTCTCTTACCAGTCGTGGTTTCTCTCGTATTTTTCAATAAAACAAAAGAAAAAAATGTTTTACTGATAATTGGGTTTTATTGCATTACATTCTTTTTCCTCAATAAGTTTTTTCACCCACTGCAGGATTTGAATGGAATTATCTACAATTTTATTTATACACTACTAGAATACACAACGTTTGCCAGCTTACTTCTGATCAATATTAAAAACAAAAAAATAAAGATTTTTGGGCTTTCGCTAAGTGCCTTGTTTACGGCGTTTCTCTTTGTGTTCAGTTTCGTTATTAGATATAGAAAATTTGATTCTATACCAATTGCCGCTGAAACATTGATTTTGTTAGTTCTTGCTTTCTATTTCTTTTACGAGCAATTCAAAGATCCCACGGCTTTTTACATATACGGTCATTATTGCTTTTGGCTTACAATCGGGATTCTAATTTATTTGTGTGGATCTTTCTTTATTTATGCATATGGAGATCAGATAACGACCGAAGAAAGAGACCAATTTTGGTTCTTTACATACATTGTAGAGATCATTAAGAACATATTATTCAGCATAGCTATAATCATCTACTGTCGAAAATCTGTTGCGAAACTCAAAAATATGGAGATACCTTATTTAGATATAAAAGAATTATTATAAATGTTTTTCTTACAAGTCACCACCCACTCCGATGTTTCCCTCGTACTCTTCTTAGGTACGCTTGGGATGCTGGTGCTTGTGATAGGACTTATTCTATTTATCATCTTCCATCAACGCAGGGTAATTCGTTACCAGCAAAAATTGCAAAATCTTGAGATAGAACAGCAAAAAATGATGCTGACGGCTTCTATCAAACTCCAGGAAGAAGAAAGACAAAGGCTGGCAGCCGATCTTCACGATGATGCAGGACCCTTACTGGCTACGGCAAGGCTGTATTTAAATGAGAACCTTGTTAACCAGGATAAAAGCACACAGCTGCAGTCGATCTACCAGGCGAGGCAAATCATTGACGATACCATCCAACTAATCCGCAATATCAGTCACAGCCTGATGCCACCAACCTTGAAAAATTTCGGTCTGGAATCGGCTGTCAATGACCTGTTTCAAAAGATCAGCGGTTCCGGCACCATCAATGCCAGCAGTCGTTTCCATGATTACAGCGAAAGACTAAAACCGGAAAAAGAGCTGGTCGTTTTCAGGATCATACAGGAACTGATCAACAACATCTTAAAACACAGCAATTCCAGCTTTATCCACCTTACAGAGAATGTCCATGGCGATAAATTTTATCTACGCATTCACCATGATGGAAGAGGAATTGTGCAATCCGATTTTGAAAAACTGACCAAGAGTAATATCGGCCTAGGGTTGAAAAACATAAGCAGCCGTATGCGTGTGGTACACGGAAGCATCAATTTTGAAAAGGATATTTCCCAGACTTACTATAAGATCACGCTTGAGTTGCCAAAAGATGATCCTTATGAACCCTGAAAATTTTAATTGCCTAACTTTGACGAACACCTGATATCTATGGGAATCATTAAAGTTGCCATTGCGGATGACCACAAAATTTTTAGAAAAGGCGTGATTCTCTCGCTCCGACCTTATACCAATATCAAATTCGTCTTAGAAGCCGACAACGGCGATGATCTACTGGCCGGCATTCCCGATGCGCAACCGGATGTTATTTTGATGGATCTCCGCATGCCCGGTAAGGATGGCATTGAGGCCACGAAGGCTGTTAGCAAACTTTATCCCAACATTTACGTGGTGGTGTTGAGCATGTATGAAGATGAGCGGTTTGTCTATCACCTGATGGAAAATGGAGCCAACGGTTATCTTTTGAAAAATGCAGAACCCATGGAAATTCGGAGGGCTATAATGGAGGTATACGAAAAAGGTTATTATCTCAATAATTTTGTAAATCGCATTTTGCTGAAACGTTCACATGCGAGGCAAAAAGTTGTCCCTTCACTTAATAATGAGATCACTTTGAGTGACAAGGAAAGAGACGTCCTTCGCTATATCTGCATGGAGTTCACCGCCCAGGAGATTGCTCAAAAAATGGAGATCAGCCCTCGCACTGTAGAAGCTATTAAAGACCGGCTGATGGAGCGTTTTGGCAGTAAGAATACCGCGGGGCTTGTTTTCTTTGCCGTAAAAAATAACCTGATCGAGTGATGATCGAATTCTAATTTAAAACACCATTTCAGGAATCTCTCCCTCTACGATCAGTTTCCCTTCCGTTTTTGACCTTATCTCATCAGTAGAAATTCCGGGCGCTCTTTCCAGCAATCTGAAGCCACTCTCGGTAATGTCTACTACTGCAAGATCCGTGACGATCTTTTTTACACAGCGGGTCCCGGTTAATGGTAATGTACAATGAGATAATAATTTCGACTCCCCTTTCGGATTGGTATGCATCATTGCCACAATAATATTTTTTGCGCTGGCAACAAGATCCATTGCTCCACCCATTCCCTTTACCATTTTGCCAGGTATCTTCCAATTTGCAATGTCCCCTTTTTCACTTACTTCCATAGCGCCAAGCACCGTCAGATCTACTTTGCCGGCCCTGATCATTCCGAAGCTCATAGCAGAATCAAAAAAAACTGAACCCGGAACAGTTGTAACAGTTTGTTTGCCAGCATTGATCAGGTCAGGATCTTCCCTGCCCTCTTCCGGAAACGGGCCGATACCCAATAATCCATTTTCACTTTGCAAAACAACTTTTATGCCCGGGGGGATATAATTTGCTACAAGCGTCGGTATGCCAATCCCCAGGTTCACATAATATCCATCTCTTAATTCCATTGCTATTCGTTGTGCTATCTCTTCTTTTGTAAGTGGCATTTCAATATCATTGATTTAATTACCTGAAAATTAAAGACCAAACTTAAGTCACCTTTCTAAAGGTTCTCTGCTCGATCCTTTTTTCATAATTTGTTCCCTGGAAGATCTTATGTATATAGATCCCCGGTGTATGAATAAAATCAGGATCCAGTTCCCCTGCGGGTACCAATTGCTCCACTTCCGCAATGGTTATTTTGCCGGCCATGGCCATAAGCGGGTTAAAATTCCTTGCAGTTTCTTTGTAAATTAAATTGCCTTCGGTATCTCCTTTCCATGCTTTTACCAGCGCATAATCAGCCTGGAAAGCATATTCCAGTAAATATTCCTTTCCATTAAAATTTCTTATTTCCTTTTGCTCAGCTACCTCCGTTCCTGCTCCCGCCGGTGTATAAATAGCCGGCATTCCATAGCCGGCAGCGAGACAACGAGTAGCAAGTGTACCCTGTGGTATCAGTTCCACCTCTAATTCTCCACTCAGGAGTTGCCTTTCAAATTCTGCATTTTCTCCCACATAAGATGAGATCATTTTCCTTACTTGTTTTTGTTTCAGCATCAACCCAATTCCGAAATCGTCAACCCCTGCATTGTTTGAGATACAAGTGAGATCTCTAATTCCTTTTTTTACCAATGCCGCAATGCAATTTTCCGGAATCCCACAAAGACCAAAACCACCCAGCATTAGTACATCACCATCTTTGATATTGCCGATAGCTTCATCAGCGTTTAGTACCACTTTCATAAAATGAATTAGCAATAAAATTAAGAAACTTGCGATTATTACTTTGGAAGCCTTCGGAGAAGCGGTTTACCTAATGAATCTTTACGGGCAGGATGAGTGGGATGAAGACGGGGTGGTTCAATTTTCCGTTTGGCGAGAGAATCGATGATAGGGCGAAACAGGTCGGGCCGGGAAGTATAATAATCAAAGCTGGCTTTAAATTCCTCCCGAGTTATTTTGTGAATGTGAAAGATCTCTTCGTATAACCTGATGGATTCATCCCTCTTGGTGTGTGTAGAATCTTTTAATAAAAAAGCCGCTACATACTGGTCGGCGCGCATCATATCCCACATTACTTCCCGCATTTCATTTTCCGGTAAAATATCTTTTTTTTGCTCTTTTTCCGAACAGGAAAAAAAAGAAATGAGCAATAATAATATGCCAGGCAAAAATTTCATTTCATGTCCTTATATGCGCTGGCGTTTGTTACATCGAGCTTCATCAACAGATCCCTTGCCCGCTTTTTTACGTCGGGGTTTGCCCTGCTGAACGTTTTAATCAACTCTGTGTTCTTGCCCTGGAAAAAAAACTGGATGGGCATGGAATTAGGAATTTCAGTATTGATCGTATTCAGGTAATTAAGACTGTTTATGATACCCAGTCTCGCTTCGTCTTCCTTATCAAAAAAGTTATCCAACCCGATCCGGTAATACGTGTAAATGGCGTCATGCATTAGTGCAAAACGGGAATTATTAAGATTTTCTGCAAGAAAATAGCGGTTTCGCAATCCATCAAACTGCTTCCATCCTTTGATGCCTCCTCCTTCAGGTGCGTTATTTACAATGTACCAGGCTTTTTGAAAATAAGCATCGCCGCCGCGCAGGGAATATGAATCATAATCCATTCCCAGAATAATGTAAACATAATAAACCAAGGTAGCCGTAAGGTTAGCGGCCAGCGGATCAGAACCCTGGATCCTGTTTTCATTGAAATCGATAGGTGTGAATTCCAAATATCTAAAGGTAAAATTGGGGTCCTGGAAATTTATTAATGGAGAATCATAGGTAGTATTGTAAATGGGCCGGGCAGCCTGTACCGTCAAAGTAGCATCATAAGTATTATCTCCAAGATCCTTATCGAGATTGATCAGAAAACTACAATTGATCTTTTCACCCGTTAGAAAATTATCACTGGTCCATTTACGGTTATTAATGAAATTATTAAGTGACGACTGCAGCGTTTGAAATACCTTTTTATCAACCTGCGAGCTGATCTTGTCTGACAATACAGTTATGCGTGCCTGGAGTTCCTGCGATTGAACAAAAAAAACAGATAAAACAAAAAACCCAGTTACAAAAAAAATTTTATTCATAGAATAATTGAATTATGGTATCGACAATATCCTTAGCTACGTTTTGCTTGGTCTTCGTCTCAAATTGAAATTCTTTCCCTCCTTTCTCAAAAATAGTCACCTTATTCATATCGCTGCCAAAGACAGCATTTTTTTCATTTAAAGAATTTAAAATAATAAGATCAGCATTTTTCTTTTTCAATTTCGCCAGCGCATTTTTTCTTTCATCGGTTGTTTCCAAAGCAAAACCGACAAGTACCTGCCTTCCTTTTTTCTGTTCTCCCAGCGTTTTTAGGATGTCCTTTGTTTGTTTTAATTCCAGCAAAATTCCCTTTTCATTTTTCTTTATCTTTTCCTTTTCCTTTTTTACTGGTGTATAATCGGCAACAGCAGCTGCCATGACTCCAATGTCAGAATTTCTAAAGGCCTTTATGCAAGCATCATACATTTCTTCAGCAGTATTCACTTTAACTAACCGCACCCCATTCGCTAATTCAACTGTAGGACCTCCAACCAATGTCACCTCGGCTCCCCTGTTGCGAAGCTCATTTGCAATGGCTACTCCCATTTTTCCACTCGAACGATTCCCAATAAAACGGACCGGGTCAATAGGTTCGTATGTCGGGCCCGCAGAAACAAATGCCTTTTTGCCGCTAAGGGTCTTTTTCGAAAAAAAATTATCCTCCAAAAATCGGACAATAGTTTCCGGTTCTGCCATACGACCATCACCGTACAACCCGCTGGCCAGTTCGCCCTTTTCAACAGGAATAATTCTATTATCAAAGGATTCAATTTTCTTCAGATTTTCCTTTGTCGCCGCATGATGCCACATATCTTCATCCATGGCAGGCGCTACTGCGGTAGGGCAAGTAGCCGATAAATAAACAGCGAGTAATAAATTATCGCAAAGTCCGTGAGCCATTTTAGCAAGAGTATTACAACTGAGCGGCGCAATTACCATTGCGTCAGCCCAGCGACCGAGCATTACATGATTGGCCCAGGATTGCTCATCAAACAGATCAACCAACACGGGATTTCTCGAAAGAGTGGACAAAGTAAGTGTAGAAACAAAATCTTTTGCCGAAGGAGTCATCACTACTCTTACCTCTGCTCCTGCCTTTACCAATAAACGCACAAGATAAATTGCTTTGTAGGCTGCTATGCTGCCAGTGATGCCAACCAATATTTTCTTCCCTTTTACCATGACGTGTTCACAAAATAGCGAGATTTTATTTCATTGTTCATGTCGCTTTCAGCATAACGCAAAACGTCCCGATAAACCGGGACGTAGAATAATTATGCGGTCTCTTTCCATCATTTAACTAAAAAGGTCATCTTCGCCCTTACGGAAGTATACTTTGTCGTCAAGAAATTCCTGTGTGGCTAACAAAGCAGGATTTGGCATTCTTTCGTATGCCCTCGAAATCTCAATCTGCTCTTTATTTTCGTGAATCTCTTCAAGACTATCAGTATGACTGGCAAATTCTTCCAACTTATTGTGCAATTCCTCTTTCAAGGATATATTGATCTGGTTTGCCCGTTTTCCGACAATGGAAATAGATTCATATAAGTTTCCGGTTTTGTCTTTAATGTCATTCAGGTTTCGTGTTTCCACGATATTTACAGTACCAGAACTAAGTTGACGTCTTAGTTTGCTCATTTGATAAGTTTTTAATATTAGTTTGTGACAAATTTAAATAATGTTCTACATCTTTTGAAAGTTTACTCTCAGGAAACCGGTCTGTAAAATCATTGCACTCTTCAACCACCTTTTGAAATCGTTCTTCCTTCCTGTCTTCCACACTGAGCTCAGCATAACGATAGTATGATTTAATCGTCATAAACTTGTATTCGTCCGCCCTGTTTGATTCGGGATAATTGGCTAATACCTCCGCAAAAGCTACTGCAGCAGCACGGAACTGGCCGAGATCATAATAGAGTTTAGCGGCCTTATAATCTTTTGTTTCCAGTTTATCGTGGCAGATATCAATGATCTCATTTGCGTCTTTAATGCGGGGTGACCCGGGGTGTGTATTAATAAAACTTTGCATCATCCCGATCGTCTTTATTGTATTGGTCTGATCAAGTTCAGGCTTTGGTGATTGCTTGTAAAAACAATAAGCCCTCATATAATCCATTTCCTCGGCCCGCGAACTGTTGGGGAACAACTCAAGATAGGTCTTAAAAAAATTCTCAGAATTTACATAGTCCTTTTGGTAGAAGGTACTATAAGCCATTTTGTAATAGATATCCTCAAACTCCTTGCTTGTTTTATAGTAAGGAACTACATCTTCAAAAAGCTGGTAAGCATAGTTGTACTTCTTTTTGACATAATACTTTTCAGCCATGCGTAGCTTATATTCCGGGTCTTTACTCTTAAGCACTTTATTCAAGCCATTACAGCTGGATAAAACGCAAACGGCCAATAAAATAAGGACAGGTCTCATAAAAGGTGTGCAAAGTTAACAGATTCGCCTGTATATTTTTGTTTTTAATTGGGGCAGGCGGAACTACGCATAATAAAATCATGCTCCGTTTCATGCAAATCTGTTGTAAAAAATATCGCCTTCCAAACCTTTGGAGTTAAGGTTTTCTAAAGACATTACCGCTCGTTCTGTTTGATCAACAAAAAACCCTCCCGAGCGGGAGGGTTTTTATCTATCAGCAAAATGTACACTTACTTAGTTTTCCTCAAATTCGGGTGAGGAGCCGGTACCGTGTTCGGTCCTTCTTCACCGCTTGCTGCACCACGCAAATCGACCGTATTGCAATCACCGCCTTCCTGGCCATATTGGAAGATAAATCTGTCAGCGCTGATTCCTTCTTTTTCAACAAGGTAATTGATAACTGCATTTACTCTATCCCAGCTCAATTGCTGTTCTTGCTTTGTAGAATTGCAGTAACCAACAACCACTACTTTACATTCAGGATTATTGCGCATGCGGGCACCAACGCTTGCAAGCAAACTCATATTATCCTTACTCAAACTAACTGACTTACCTGTAAATGTCACGCTCGGCAATGCTCCCAGTTTAGTGTCACAACCTGCTTCTGTACCTGCTCTGAGCAACCCAGCATAACAGCTTGTATCAGGGCATGGGCACTTGCCAACACCGTCAGCATCTACTGGCTGGCAAATTGTTGGTGTAACCAGTTCTTTATCCTTACAATCGGGAACACCATCACCGTCAGTGTCACGGCTCACGCCATGTGTGTCAACAGGGCAGCCTTGCGGAGTTTGTTCCTGGTCAAATTGGTCAGTAACGCCATCACCGTCTGCATCAGGCAAAATTGGTTTTGGCATTATCATCAACTTTGGTTTGCGAATTTCGCTATATGCATAATCCAAAGGATTCAACCACCAAAGAGGTTCAACAGATTTTGAACCGAGATTATAGTTTAAGCCAACGCTGAAAAAATTATAAGCATCCTTATCGCTGGTTAGAGCTATTGCGCCTACATTTCCGTTCCCGAAATTTTCCTGATATTGCTGACCATCAAGAAGATCTGCTTTGGGAAGAGAAACCTTGTCTTCAATAGCTATATTCCACCGATTACTCAATTTAAATTGAACACCGCCACCGAAAACAAATGAAACCCTGAAAGGCTTGTCACCAAGTTTTGGCGATAGAGGATCTCTCTGTGCCTGGGTTTCCCAGGAGTCGTCTAATAAATTCTTCAATGCATCAAGCGCTTGTTTTTTATCAGGATAAGTTAACTCTTGGGATGCTGCTAAAGTCATAAGGCAAACCATTTGCAGTCCAATGCATTGTACCTGGCTGAATATGTCATACCGCCAATACCTCCGAATCCGTAGAAATTTACGCCGGTCTTCCCCTTGTGAAATCGAATATTATTCAAAGTAATAACTCCCTGCAGACTTAACTCCTGGATATTGGTTTTGTAATTGTAATAAATGGTATTCTGCAATAAACCGCCCCCGGGAGCAGTGTAAATTTGTGACAATACGGGATTTGCCCTAAAACCATCCGATGGCGCGAAATTCATTCCCTTTTCATTAAGCCAATCATATTCTAATCTCATTGAAAAAAGATAACCCAATGCCTTTCTAACATGAACACCGAAACCACCTGTTGGAAAGCTCGCTCTTACATCACCGGAAATGGTTGAGGTACCTCCCTTGACTCCGATTTCCCATTGGTTGCGGGGCTTTGCGGGATAATTGTAAGTGCCATTCATAAACTCAGTATGCTGAGGCATTCGTTTGGTGGGTATCACAGATGAATCTTCGTAAGACCTGATCTGTGCCTGTGAAAATGCTGAAGATACTAACAGGCAAACCAGGCCTGCTAATAGTGTGTACTTTTTGCTTGCCATAACTAAGAATTAAAATTTATTGAAAACAACAATGTCCTAATCTTCGGCAAAAATATAAACTGATAAGTAAATACCAAATTTTAAAATTTTGCGGCCATTTAGACAATGCTCGCTTTTTTCACGCTCAGAGTTGTGTAAAATACTTTAATGGGATATGCTATTGAGATGTAAATTGCTGTTTTTAGTTTCAATGAAACTTCCTGTTGACCTGATAGAAAATGAATTAAAGACTTTTGAGGTAAAATTCAAAAACGCTGTAAGCAGCCAGGCGCCTATGCTTGACCGCATCATGCGCTACATCGTAAAACGCAAAGGCAAGCAATTGCGACCTATGTTTGTTTTCTTTCTGCAAAACTTTGCGGAGAGATCAATGAGTCGACATACAGGGCCGCTTCCTTGGTAGAAGTTCTTCATACTGCAACATTAATGCATGATGATGTCGTCGATGATTCGATGGAAAGGCGAGGATTTTTTTCCGTGTACGCATTATGGAAAGCAAAAGCAACCGTACTCATTGGTGATTATTTACTTGCCAAGGGACTGTTACTTTCACTTGACCACTTTGATTACCGTGTGCTTCATATTCTTTCCGATGCCGTGCGAAAAATGAGTGAAGGCGAATTACTGCAGCTGGAAAAAGCCCGTAATTTAAACCTGGATGAGGACATTTATTATGATATCATTCGGAACAAAACGGCCTCATTGGTAGCTTCAGCCTGCGCAGCGGGGGCCTGGTCAACCACCAACAATGAGACTTTACTGAAAAAATGAGATCGTTTGGTGAAAATGCGGGCATGGCTTTTCAAATTAAAGATGATCTTTTTGATTATACAAGCGATAATATAGGTAAGCCTACCGGCAATGACATCAAAGAAAAAAAACTGACACTCCCGCTTAATTTACACATTGAATAATACTGATAAAAAGACAAGAAGAAAAATTATATTCATTATCAAAAATGAAAATAGCGACAAAGAGAAAATAAAATATGTGATTGAAAAAGTAATTGAATGCGGTGGCATAAACTATGCAATAAAAAAAATGAATGAATTCAAACAGAGATCCATCGATGTTTTACATCAATTCCCCGACAATCCTTACCGGAAAGGACTTGAAGACCTTGTAAATTTTGTTACAGAGAGAAAATATTAAATTGAGCCATATGCAATGATAAACACTGATGCAAAAACGGTGGACCATATTACAGGCAGATCAGGAAAAAGTGAATTCGTTGCAGCAATCACTCAAAATTCACCCGGCTATTTGCAAGATACTCGTACAGCGAAACATTGAAACCTTTGAACAGGCCAAAGATTTTTTTCGCCCGCAATTAACTGATCTGCATGACCCATGGTTGATGAAAGACATGGACAAAGCCGTTGACAGAATTGTTTCAGCGATTGAAAACCACGAAAAAATTCTTGTTTATGGTGATTATGATGTGGATGGCACTACCTCTGTAGCCTGCATGTATCAATTTCTTCGCAAACTAACTTTTGATCTCGATTTTTATATTCCGCATCGTTACCGGGAGGGATATGGCGTAAGCAAGGCGGGAGTTGATTACGCAAAGGACCATGGCTTTACTCTGATTATTTCACTCGATTGTGGCATTAAATCGGTTGACTTAATTGCGTATGCAAAAGATCTCGGTATTGATTTTATCGTTTGTGATCATCATTTGCCTGATGCAGAACTTCCGCCCGCTGTAGCCATTTTAAATCCCAAACAAAAAGATTGCGATTATCCTTATAAAGAATTATGCGGATGCGGGGTTGGCTTTAAATTAATTACTGCCATTGCCGACAAGTTGAATTTGACGGAAGCAGACAGTTCTTGAATACCTAGACCTCGTCGCCACCGCCATCGCTGCTGATATAGTTCCCATGACAGGGGAAAACCGTGTTCTTGCCTATTATGGATTGAAAAAAGCAAATGAGGATCCAAATCATGGAATAAAGGCACTGTCGCACTTAAGTGGGTTGACAAAAAACCTTCATATCAACAATCTTGTATTTATGATTGCGCCGAGGGTAAATGCGGCAGGAAGAATGGATGATGCAAGAAAAGCTGTTTTGATGTTTGTTTCTGAAAATTATGAACAGGCTCTGCAATATGCAGAAATGCTACACAGCGACAATACAGAACGCAAAGAGGCGGACAGTAGCATTACTGAAGAAGCATTGGCCCTGATAAAGAGGAGACGAACTGCTTGGTAAATAGTAAATCGACTGTTGTGTTTCGTCCTCACTGGCACAAAGGAGTCGTGGGCATTGTAGCTTCGAGGTTGATCGAGCATTTTTACAGACCTACGGTTGTATTGACGCAATCCGGGGAATATGCGGCAGGGAGCGCCCGGAGTGTTCCGGGATTTAATTTATATGAGGCCATTCATGCCTGCAAGGAACATTTGATCGGCTATGGAGGGCATTTTGCGGCAGCAGGCATGACCATCAAATTAGATAAGATAGAGGCATTCAGAAATAAATTTGAAGAAGTAGTTTCTACCACAATACAGCCTGAGCTATTGCTGCCCGAGATCGTTATTGACGCTGAAATAAAATTCAAAGACATTACCTGGTCGTTTTATAATATTATTTCCCAAATGGAACCGTTCGGGCCCGAAAATCTCCGCCCTCATTTCCTGGTAAAGAACGTTTTTGATACCGGCTATTCAAAAATTTTAAAAGAACAACACCTTCGTTTTGTTTTACGTCAGGATAGTTTAAGTTTTACAGGTATTGGCTTTGGAATGGCGGAAAAACTCCCGGTCTTACAAATGAAAAAACCGCTAGATATTGTTTTTAAGATCGATGAGAACGAATGGAATGGTCAAAAAAACCTTCAATTGAGAATGATCGATCTTAGACTGAGTGAACCTTCCGACTCAGCATGAAACTGGTGTGGAAATATATATCGCATTTTTGGTATGTTGCCACAAACTGGAATATATGGATGGCCTTCTTTATGGTTTGTGACAATGTCCGTGGCTCACTGAAATACGGGACTAATACTTTTATTCCAGTCGAATTGAAAGACCTAACTATTACAAATGGCGATAGAAAAAAAGCTTCCCGGTATGAAGCTGTAAGTTTTTATATGCTGGAAAAATTATTAAGCGCTTTTCAAAAAGTTTCCCGGATGACTTCTATCATTGACCTCGGCTCCGGCAAAGGAAGAGTATTAATGGTGGCCCCTCATTTTGGATTTACTGACATCACGGGAATTGATTTTGCAAAAGAATTGTGTCAACAGGCAAATATGAACATGCGGGTAAAGGAAAAGGAATTTCCAAATATCAAATGGAAAGTAATAAATGAAAATGTTGAAAATTATGATATCGGGAAGCAGGATTGTGTTTTTTTTATGTTTAATCCTTTTACAAAAGATGTATTAAAACGCTTCCTGGAAAAGCTTGATGAATCCTGCCATGAGTTTCCCCGCAGCATTTATTTTCTATATGCGAACCCTCAATACCGGCAACTGCTGTTGGATAATGGTTATGCGATCATTTATCAAAAACAAATGATGCATTTGGAAAGTATGATTGCAGTAAGAGACTAATTTTTTTGTGAATCGCTTTTTTAGCAAATGCCTGGTGACCTTGTTAGGTAGTTCTTTTTAAAATATCTCATTGATCGAAAACCTTTCTGCCCGTCGAATTTTGCCTGTATTATCTAAGGTCTAAAGCCGAAAATTATCCTTTTGGAACTGTGACATCTGGCTTCAATCCCCTATCTTTGCCGGCCCGTTACGAATGACTGAACATTCGGCGGGCAACCCAAATCTGTTTCGGCAGATTTCCTGACTATAAAACGTCTGGATCCATTGGGCAAAACCCGATTTATTAAATTAAAAACCATTGAATGAACAATTATGAATTGATGGTGATTTTTACCCCTGTTCTGAGCGATGAGGAGTTCAAAGCCGAACAAAAAAAATATGCTGCCCTCGTTAAAGATAACGGTGGTTCTGTGGTAGCAGAAAATGCCTGGGGATTTAAATCACTGGCGTATCCCATCCAGAAAAAAACTACTGGTTTATATTGGGTTATGGAATATACTGCGCCATCCAGACTTCAATGAAAAGTTGAAAATCCAGATTTTGCGTGACGAAATCGTTCTTCGTCATCTTGCTACCAAACTCGATAAATACGCCGTCGAGTACAATGCCAGAAAGAGAAGTGGTGTACCTACAGGAACAGAAAAAGCAGTGGAGGCATAATTATGGCAAAAGCAAACGAAATAAAATACCTGACGGCTATTAAAAGCGATAAACGGGTTAAAAAATTCTGCCGTTTTAAAAAATATCATATTCGCTACATTGACTATAAAGATGTGAGTTTCTGAAAAAATTTCTGAACGAGCAGGGTAAGTTACTACCACGCCGCATTACCGGGAACTGCCTGAAATACCAGCGCAAGGTTTCCGATGCCGTAAAAAAAGCCCGTCAAATGGCATTATTGCCTTACGTAACTGATCTTTTAAAGTAATCTCACCCTAACCCTGGATGATGCACCGGGGGACAGTCTAAAGAATGGGGTGGTAAAACAAAAATCATGGAAATAATATTAATTCAAGACGTAGATAATTTGGGTGGTACCAATGAAGTTAGTAAAAGTTCGCAATGGTTATGCCCGCAATTTTCTTATTCCCCGTAAGCTGGCTGTTGAAGCAAATGCCAGCAACCTGAAACAACTGGAAGAAAAAATGAAACAGCAGAAGAAGAAAGAAGAAGCCATGCTCGCAGAAGTTAATAGCGTGATTGCAAAGCTGAATGAATCACCATTAAAGATCGGTGCTAAAACCGGAACCAGTGGAAAGATCTTTGGAAGTGTGACTATCTGCAGATGAGCCGTGCGATCCGTGATCAAAAAGGATATGAAATTGACCGCAAAAAGATCACTCTTCCTGATGAAGTCAAAGAATTGGGCACCTATAAAGCGCATATTGATTTTGGCAATGGAAAAGAGACCGAAGTTGAATTTGAAGTGATCGCAGAATAACGATAAAAAAGTTTTTTGAAAACTGTCCCGATAAGTCGGGGCGGTTTTTTTTTGTCCATTAATAATTTACCGTGTCCATGAGGAAAAACCGGTAAAGGATCGATTTTGCGACTTAATAGACCGTTAAGTAATAGACAATTGCAAAGGCAGCCGAGAAAAAGCCAGTCTTTTTTCATTATGTTACTTAATTATCCTTATTTTCGTAGTGTCTTGGTGTTCTTTTCAGTGTACAAAGTCCTTGAACGTTTCCTTTTTCCGTGAATGTTCAGTTCATTGTTTCACTGTTGGCACTTATTGTTTTTTTTAAATTATCTCACAAAATGAACATTTACGTAGGAAACCTCAGTTGGGGTCTTAAGGATCAGGACCTGGCCAACTTGTTTGCACCATTTGGTGAAGTATCTTCTGCCAAAATCGTTACCGACAAATTCACCCAGCGCAGCAAAGGATTCGGATTCGTTGAAATGGCCAACGATGAAGAAGCCCAGGCGGCAATTGCACAACTCAACGGAACTGAAGTTGAGGGTCGCAGTTTGGTAGTGAATGAAAGCCGCCCTAAACAGGAAGGTGGCGGCGGCGGTGGCGGTTACAAAAAACGCAATTTCGGTGGAGGGGTGGCGGCGGCTACAACAAAGGTGGCGGGGCGGCTACAACAAAGGCGGTGGCGGTGGCTACAATCGCGGCGGTGGCGGTGGCTACAACAGGGATTATTAATCGCTATTAAATACATCTTTGTTATTCGAAATCCTCTCAAGGTTGGGAGGATTTTTTTATTATCGAAAGCCAGCTACCATTGTAACGGCATAACTAATAATGCAGCTACATTTTTAGTATTTGTTTTCTTCAGCAGATTTTTTCCGGTGTTTGTTGTGAAAAATTTTTTTGGCAACACCATCCTCTATAGTTAGCTCCGCATCAACCCGCATATAGGTCCTCTTGTTTCCAACGGTATTATTATATAGATATAAGTTAAAAAATGCATCCGCGAGAATGATTACTTGCAATGCAACTGAAACCAACCCCGGGCAACATGAAATGTAGTGGGGCAATGAAGTTATAACAGGCGTTCAATAATCATTCATAAAGAAGAAAAATACCGAAAAATTAGCCGGAAATAGCTATGGTGTAAAATTGAAATGGGAAGAATTTTACACAGTAAAAGTTGAAATAGCGTTGAAGTCTAATCCCTCGGTTATACTGAAAGACGATGAGATTTTTTACTGGCAAAGAAAATGTTTTGATGATGAAGCGATAATAAAATGTTTTGAAATTCAGGTAGCGTTCTCCTGGATCAATTAACCACAAAAATTTACATTATCAATGATTGACAGCTAAAATATCAGATAGCTGATCCATCCATTTCATACCCATCTGAACTAACAAACTCTTCGAAAACCTCTCTGAGTATTCTTGGTAATTACTCTTTAAATAATGGATTGCTTAATTATAGAATTTCCATGATCTCCAATAAACAATTATGAAAAAAAAATTATTACTTATAACAGCTGCAATTGCCTGCGTGTATCATTCGACTGCCCAACCTTGTGGCCCCGGTAATACCTGGCTTGGTATAACCATTGACTGGTTCACCCCTTCTAATTGGTGCGGTGGAATCGTTCCTACTTTAACGACAGATGTTATCATTTCACCAGGTACGCCTAACCAACCCGTCATTAATTCCGCAGGCGCGGCATGTCATACCATTAATATTTCCAGTGGTGCATCATTAACTATAAATGGAAACAACACTCTATCAGTTTTCGGCGATTGGACAAATAGCGGAACGTTCAATGCGAACAACAGCACCGTATCATTTACGGCAAACACTGCCATAACTCAAACGCTTTCAGGGAATACAAGCTTTTATAATATTTCTAAACCCAATTCAAACTCAACCCTGTCATTTGGAAGCAGCACAACGACAATTGCAAATAATTTAAGCGTTAGCGCGGGCTCAATGAGTGGGGGAACTTCAACAATAATTTTTACCGGGAACGCGGCAAGCCTCCAGGGCAACAGCACAAAAGATTTTTACAATCTCGAAATAAGCAATGGATCCGTTCTTACACAAACGGCGGGAACAAACGTTAACATTAATAATTCATATAAAAACGACGGAGCATTCATTCAAAAGCAATACCCGCACGATCACATTTCAAACGGCTTCACAAACGTTGTCTGGATCAGGCACATCAATATTTGGCAACGTTATCATTTCCGGTGCAATCACATTAAATGCGGGCACGCACAATTTTTCAATTCTTGGCATATTTAATCTTTCCAGCGCGTCCGGTATATTCAATGGAAGTAGTGCCGGGACTATTTTTTCAGGTCCAACTACTGCTTTGGGATCTGGTCCGGGGACAATTAATTTTAATAATGTCACTATCAGCGGTACGCTTTCCAATTCGGCCAACAAAAACTTTCGTATAACCGGTAACTGGTTAAACAACGGTTCTTACAATGCGGGAAACGAAACAATCATCTTTGGCGGCGGCTCGCAAGCCATAGGAGGAAGCGCTTCAACGACATTTAATAATCTTGACATCGAGGGTACTGCAGACAAAACTCTTGAAAATGATATTACGGTCAACAATACCCTTACCTTGACGAACCGGAATATTGATGCCAATGCAAATTCAAAAACCGTTTATGTAAAGGGGGCCGTTACAAGAAATACAACTGGTCATGTTATTGGCAATCTGAAAAAAGACATACCTGCTGGTTCAAATATTACTAAACTCTTTGAAGTTGGCACATCTGCCTATGCGCCGGTAATTATCAATTTTTCAACAGTTACTGCTGGCAGCTCTCTTACAGTAAGAACTGACAACGGAGATGATCCAAATATTGGAATTTCAACTTTAGATGCAAATAAATCAGTTAACCGCTACTGGACACTGACCAATGGTGGGATTGATGGCGGCAACTACGATGCCACATTTGAATTCATTGCAGATGATGTGGATGGCGGCGCTAATATAAATGATTTTAAGATCGGCAAATATAGTAACGGCACATGGACATATCCCGCTGCAATGAATGTGGATGCAACACATATAAAGACAACTGGTGTGAATGACTTCGGTGATTTTGCCATAGCCGAAATAGCCTGCACGACACCTTTCATTTCGAATCAACCCCTGGCATCGCAGAGCTTATGTCAAAACGAAACATCAATAGACCTGGCAGTAATGACAAGCGGTGATGGCTTAGCGTATCAATGGTACGTTGATAATGATGATACCGGTTTTGATGGCGATCCTGTTGGTTCGAACAGTGATTCATTCACTCCACCAACAAATACCGCAGGAACATTCCATTATTATTGTACAGTAACAGGGGCCTGCGGCACGACTATATCACATTATGCAACCGTTTCTGTAAGCCCGCTGGTAATATGGTATCGCGATGAAGACGAAGATGGATTTGGTGATGCCACAAATTCGACACAGGCCTGTGCTGCACCCCCAGGCTATGTAACCGACAACACCGACTGCAATGACGATGATAATACTGTTTATCCGGGCGCATTAGAGATCTGTGATGGAAAAGACAATGATTGCAATGGAACCATTGATGAAAACATAAAGACCACCTTCTATCGCGATGCGGATGGCGACGGTTTTGGTGACGCTTCAAACTCAACCCAAGCTTGCACGGCACCGCCAGGCTACGCAAGCAACAACAGTGATTGTAATGATGATGATCCCTCTGTATATCCGGGTGCACCAGAAATTTGCGATGGAAAAGACAATGATTGCAATGGAACCATTGATGAAAACATAAAGACCACCTTCTATCGCGATGCGGATGGCGATGGTTTTGGTGACGCTTCAAACTCAACCCAAGCTTGCACGGCACCGCCAGGCTACGCAAGCAACAACAGTGATTGTAATGATGATGATCTTTCTGTATATCCGGGTGCACCAGAAATTTGCGATGGAAAAGACAATGATTGCAATGGAACCATTGATGAAAACATAAAGACCACCTTCTATCGTGATGCAGACGGTGATGGCTTTGGTGATGCCACAAGTTCAATACCAGCGTGTACTGCAATGCCGGGTTATGTCAGCAACAATACCGATTGTAATGATGATGATCCCTCTGTTTATCCGGGCGCATTAGAGATCTGTGATGGAAAAGACAATGATTGCAATGGAACCATTGATGAAAACATAAAGACCACCTCCTATCGCGATGCGGATGGCGATGGTTTTGGTGATGCCACAAGTTCAATACAAGCGTGTACTCCAATGCCGGGTTACGTCAGCAACAATACCGATTGTAATGATGATGATCCCTCTGTATATCCGGGTGCACCAGAAATTTGCGATGGAAAGGATAATGATTGCAATGGATCAACAGATGATAATACGGAAACAGTTACATTCTACCGTGATGCAGACGGTGATGGCTATGGAAATCCATCGGCCCCGACATTGCAGTCATGTTCAGCTCCTGCCGGCTATGTAAGTAATAATGATGATTGCGACGATGGTAATGCTGCTGTTCATCCGGGAGCGCCTGAGATCTGTGATGGAAATGACAATAATTGCGATGGGCAGGTTGATGAAGGATTCGATACAGACGGTGATGGCTACACGATATGCGAAGGTGATTGTGATGATAACGATGCCAGCGTTTTCCCCGGAGCTCCGGAGGTTTGTGATGATAAGGATAATAATTGCAATGGTCAAATTGATGAAGGAGTAACAACCATTTTCTATCGCGATGCTGATGGCGATGGGTATGGTAACCCGGCTATTAGCACGCAAGCTTGCGTGCAACCGGCGGGATATGTAAGCAATAATGGCGATTGCAATGATGCCAACGTCACTGTTTATCCCGGTGCACCCGAATTATGTGATGGCCTGGATAATAATTGCAATGGGCAGGTAGATGAAAATGCAGCTAATACTTACTACAGGGATGCAGATGGTGATGGCTATGGCAATTCCTCTGTGAGTGTAAAAGCCTGCACCAAACCACATGGATATGTAAGCAACAATACCGACTGCAATGATGAAAATAAAAAAGTACATCCGGGTACAAATGAAATCTGTGATGGCATCGATAATGATTGCGACGGTTTGATAGACGAAGGATGTATGACGACAGTAAAAGTTTGTGCATATAGCCAATCTTCTTATGATAACAATAATATAAGTTGTCTGCCAAACGGTATCTCGCCGGCAGGCCAGATCATGTTGAATGGTGTGGATGCACAGCCCGGCGATTCAGTGATGTTTGGATTAAAAACATCAGGCAGATTTTTCACACTGAAGAAATCGGACATTCAAAATGGATACATTTATAAATTACTTCCCGGCAGCGGAGCATCCAAAGCGCTAAAAGGCTATTCTACGTTCACAAAATCTGCAACATGGAGCAATGTGCCAATCACCTCCGGCGGCGCTATCCGAAATGAGTTACTGGCACAAACGATGACCCTATTCTTCAACCTGCAGCTTTCGCCACAATTAGGTTCATTACCATTAAATGCAAATTTGAATATTCGAAAACTCTCCCTTTGTGTAATACAGGGAAATCCTATTCAAATAAAATTCACGGCAAGGGCGCCAGTGGCGAACTGTTTACAAACAAAATACGGTAACCAGGGCATCACGGTTGGTAACCTTTATAAACTGGCTAATGAATTACTGGGTAACACCAACTCTTGCGGCCTGAGCTATGCAGATGTAAATGATGCGGTAAAGAACGCCAATGAATTGTTCAATGGCTGTGTCCTTGTCAACCTTCCCGGTTCTGTTAACAATAATATTCAAACCATTACTGAAGCGATACCGGGAAAAAATATGAAAGAGACAACCAATACGAATGACGTAAGCGAACTTAAGGTGACCACTTCTCCCAATCCTTTCCGTAACAATGTTCGCTTCAATATTGTATCGCCTGAAACTGGTAAACTTAAAATCCTGATCTATGATGTAAGTGGAATTAAGCGAGGTGAACTCGAGCAGGATGTTATCAAAAATATACCAGCAACAATATGGTTCAGGAATGAACAGTTGAAACAGGGAGTGTTATTCTACCGGGCAGTGATCAATAACAAAATCACAACAGGAAAAATAATACAGGTGAATTAAGAATCCTTAATGCAGGGTCTTCGAAAAGACAGGCTTCAGGCCTGTCTTTTTTTCTTTCTGCATCCGGAGATGATGCCTTAGTCGATGGCCATGGTATAGCAGCTTGTTATTGCACCACTTTCACCACTCCTGCTCCGTTGTACGAATGGTACTCGCCATTATACATGGCATCTGCACTCACGGGTCCCATTTTGTAAATGCCGGGTGAGATTGCACGAACAGCATAATAATACATCTGCGGCCTGTAGGACCTGAGATCAACAAAGAAATGAATGCGGTCATCGCGAACATCCAATGCAGTTGGTTCATCCATTTTCTTTATCCAATCCATTCCCGGAATTTCTTTGGTCCTTGGATTTTCAATTTCAAAACCCGCAGGTAGCAGGTCAGTGATCACAATATTATCCACTTCGGTTGTGTATGCATTTTCCAAACTAATACCCACGATGATCAGCTCATTTTGCCTAAAAGTGTTTCCTGTGATCGGGTTCCCAAAACGGTCATAGAAATGCTTTCTCACTTTTATGTAATTGTCTTCTTCCTTGTATTTACCACTTGCACTAATACCTTCCGATTGCCAGTAATAATACAACCTGCCACTGCCCCTGGTTTCTATCTGGACATTATTTCCTTTCAATGCAGTGGCATCTCCTTTCCATTGACCATTTGAAGCTTTTGCCACAGTTTTTCCGTTCACTTTTATTTCCGCCGTTATATCTGATCTGTTTGCACTTCTTGCAAGTTTTCCCAATGCTAAGAAGGCGAATGCCCTTTCCTGGGTACTTAGCCAATAACGGTTTTTTAATTTATCACTCACATGCTTCGCCATCGTACCAATTTGTGAATTGGTGGGATCGACATCGATCAATGCATTCAACGCTATCGCTTCGTCGCGAATGTCAGAATAATAACTGCCCCCGGTTTGCGCCATCGATTCTTCACCGCTGAATGATGTTGGCAACATGGCACTGAAGGATCGCTTATCACCCGCAATAGCATATGCAGAGGCCAGCAAGTATTTACTATCCAATGCAAGAATGCCCTGCGTTGATTTGTAATAATTCATTGCAGAAATATTGGAACGGCCGGCCAATGCCAGGACATACAATCCATATGCAACTTCTTTCGGAGCGATCTTCCTGTTTTGATTTCGATTATAATAGTAAATGATGAGTTCCTTGTTTTTTAACCGGGTGGCGATATAAGAAAGCATTGTTTCGATCAAACTGTTATCAACATCAAAACCGGCTTTTCTTGCTTCCAGTAAGAAATGCGCTGCATAGATCGTCGCCCACCAGTCTTCCCTATCCTCATTATCCCAAAGTGTAACAGCCCCATTGTACAACTGCCGCATTTTTATCTTTCGTATGGCTTCAATGATATTTGTATTTGCATTCAGCTTATTCTGTTGTTGATTCAATCCAAGCAAGTCGGCCATGTCGCCATAATATAATTGCGGAAATGCAGCAGATACTGTCTGTTCGGTGCAACCATAGGGGTACTCCACCAGGTAACGCAAATGATCTGTCAACTCTAAAGCAGGCGAACGACTAACCACTAACTGGTAATTGATACTTCCGGGAATAAAATCACTTGTATTGATCGTAAGCTGTTGTGTACTGCCACCGGCAATAGATCCACTACCGGACATTTTTTGCAAAGTAGAAGGTGGCCTGACCGATATTTCTGTTTCGTCAGTGAATTTTTCACCGAGGCCATTTACTGCAACGAAAATTTTTCCAACGGCAATAGCAGGATCGGCTACTACCTGGAATGTTGCGCGGCCCTCACTGTTTGCAATTAGCGAAAGAGTTTGGTTATTCCCTCCGATTATCTTTAAAGGGCCACTTACTTTTAAATTGACAGACGCATTTGTTGCTTTCGAAGTTGTATTGCTTAATGTTACAGGAACTGCCACTGTATCGCCGGGGCTTAAAAATCTCGGCAATGCTGTGCTTATCACAATAGGATCAGCCACCGTCATAGTGTTTTCAGATGAACCGAAATTCTGATCCTTATAGGCAACGGCCATCAGTCTTACTTCGCCACTGAATTGTGGAATATCAAATTCAAAATTTGCTTCTCCGCTTCCATTTGCTTTGGCAATTCCACTCCAGTAGCTAAGTATCTTAATTCTTTTTGCGGGCATAGGGTTCACTCTCTTCTTCATTTCAAGGTCGGCATCACCACCTGTGCTGCTGAGCTTAGCCCTGACCTCAGGAAAGAGTAAAGGATACAGATCAAATGCATTCACCTGCAAAGCTTTTTTCTGGTAGAAGTAATTGTAAGGATCAGGTGTTTTGAAATCACTTACCTGCAATACGCCATTGTCAACCGCAGCCAGCGTTACAAAACTTCCAGGCGCCGCCTTGACCTTCACTTTTTGATGAGTACGCGAACGGACAGATTTCTGTGCGTTGATCTCAACAGGCATACTCCGGCTTTTTTCTTCCACTTTTACATTTATAAAACCATGCGCTACCGTAAGTGGAATATCCGAAACATCGTGCGGTTTGATAAGAGTTGCAGTAATGTATGCATTGGGAACATCATCCCCGGACATTTTAAGCTCAACGCTTGCTGTTCGTTTATCTACATTTACATATTGATAAGAAAGGACACGATCGGTTTCAGTTGTTACAAGCAATCGGCCACTGAACGGAGTCTTAAACAACGCCCTGACTGTTTCACCGCTGTAATATGATTTCTTATCAAGTTCAATATCTACATGTCCTTCATTGTTTACTTCGAATGAGCTATTATCTCCCCAGCTCCAACTTCCATAACTGTAAAAACTTCTGCTGACATAAGAATTAGCCCCGGGATGATACACTCTCAATTCATAATCTCCCGGTGAACGTGGTACATACGAATAAACTGCATTGCTTCCAACACTCACCTGGTTCTCTATCATCAGCTTGTCTTCCTTTTGCGATTCGTATCGAAAGTAACTCCCGCTTCTTGCCAGGACAGTTCTGTATTGATGCTTTATTACCTGCACTTTTGCTACAGCATTTACTTCATTTCCATCTCTATTCACCGCAGCTAGCTGAAATTTCACCGGCTGATTCAATGCAAAATAATAAAACCAATCTTCCCTGATCCCAAAAAACACATCTTGTGTAACCAGGTCAACCGCTGATGCGCGACTAACAGGCCTCCCGGTCTCATCAAACACAGTAGTATAAAAATTCGCCTGTAGCAGTCCATTGTTGGCATACATTTTATCCAGCGTGAATGACTCCGTTGCATGGCCATCCGCATCCGTCTTTCCTTCTTTGACCTGTTTTTCAAAGGTTGTATTCGGATTGGCCAGGTTGAAATCATAATCATAAAATTTTTCAGGAAAGAAATGTTTTTGCTTTACCTGGATCTCGCATTCATAATTCCTGTTAGCAGCGGGAGGGCCGAAGAAATTCATTGCCGAGATATTCAGTGAAGTTGACTCACCTGGCTTTAAAAAATTCTTATCCAGTTTTGTATTTACTTTGATCCTGTCCGGGACAAATTCCTCGATCATAAAATCTTTAGAGCCAAGTAATACATCATTTGATGTATAAACCTCCAGGGAATAGCTTCCCGTAATGGCCGAAATGTCAATTGGGATGCTGCCTTCAACTGAACCTTCTTCGTTTAAATTTTTACGGAATGATTTTAATTCCTTGCCATTTGGCAAAAGAAATTTCAATTTCACAGGAATATCGCCGGGACTTTTCCATTGCCTGTCACGGATAATCACGGAGAAATTTATTTTCTCACCAGGGCGATAAATATCTCTCTCTTCATAAATAAATGCATCAAGACCCGTTGTATTGTTTCTTTTTCCACCCACATCAAAACGCGAAGTATTGACCACTGTATTATTAAAAGGAAGATAATTAAAATCATCAGCCGTTTTTGCAATGATCATAGCCGGTTTAAAACCGCTAAAATCTTTTTTTGTATAATCGATCTCTGCTACGCCATCTGCATTGGTTGCCCCCGTGCCGATCAATTGGTTATTGTTTGCATACAGGGAAATAGTTACTCCATCAATGGCATTAGTTGTTTTAATGGAATTAGCGAACACCAGGATTTTGTCTTCGCCCTGCTTTGCGATCAGCCCGATATCAGAAAGAGAAATAAACCTTGAATCACGAACCCAGTAATCTTTGGTCGAACGGATCAACACGTGATAGATCCCTTTGAAGTCAGGCAGCCGGTCTTCAAATTGTGAAAAACTGAGGATACGTCCCGACCCACTTTTGGGTAGTGAGCGTGTGTCAACCTCTGTTTCATAGATCACATCACCCATCGTCGTCTCATCATTATTACTGGCATAGTCATAATCGTAACCGTATTCATTATCCCCTTCCCCGTCGTCAGAGCCTTTTGTTTCATGCGGATAATAATTATAACGGTTTGACACCAGTAAATTGCTTTCATAAATTTTTGAGATCACTATTTTGACTTTGGGAACATTCGTGACCCTGACTTCAATATTTTTTCCACCCTGTTTTGACAGGTAAACAGCCTTACTATTTGTAAAAGCAATATTGGCCTCTAATTCGCCAAATGCAACGCTTCCATTATATTCCTCTTTTAATACGCCACCGATCTTTCCACGAAGACCCCGGCTAATGGTCAATGCATAACTTTTTTCAACATCAAATCCCGGGCTCCGAATCATAAGTCCGTTATCCGTTAACTCTGTTGTATATTTTATCTGTGGCGCAAACTTTATAAACGAAGAAAGATTTTCGCCGGTGAGTTGCTGGCTTGTAGTAACGGTTACTACGCCATCAGTTCCGTCATGTTCTGATTCCACATTTTGTATAGTCAATACATACGGCGAAGGTATGGACAGGGAAGAGGTGAGTGCATCGGTAGTTACATTCGTTCCATCCTCGGGCTTCAGGCCCTTCTCAATTACGATCTTAGCATCATAGTTCTTGTCCTCCGCTTTTGCCAGGCCATTGATCCGAACAGATATTTTATTATCCGCCGAAACTGTCTGCAGAGTGAGTTGCATGGCTTTCCCATCTATTTCAATCTTTAATTTACTCTTTAGTTCATTTGGGTCAATGCGATAGTTGAAATAGAGATCCACCTGTGGCACAGGCACACGGCTTTGTTCGTCCTGTAGCACCCAGGTCACCTGGGCATTGTCCAATGTAAGTGGTGGTGTATGAAAATTGATACCATCCCCATTTTTTACTACTCCGTATTTGCTATACCGCAATACCTCACTTCCAATCTTCGCTTTATATGAGGTAGCAGCCATTAGCTGAGTGGATGGAGAAAAAACCAACTCGTCGGGGCTTTCCCATCGAAAGCGGCCTTTTATCAATGGCTCGAATGAAATGTATTCAGTAGAATCCCATTGATTGAGCAGGGAGTCTTTTACCAATGAATTACTGAAACGAAACACAAGATTTCCTAATTGGGGAACTTCGCCTTTCGCATTTGTATAGTCAAGTTTTACTGAATTGCGATTGCAGGCAGAAAAAATAACGGTAGCCATTCCGACCAGGATCGGAGTAGTTACCGAAAGAGTTTTGATACGCATATAGATTATTGGTTATGCCCGCCCGACTGTACCAGTCGTACGGCGGGGTAAGCTTCGAAAAATTAAGTTAAACAAATTCAGTCAGGCAAAAAATTTCGCTTATCATTCTTTTTTCACAAAGAGAAAAACAGAAATTAGTATTGCGGAATTAGCTAAGGAGGGATGTCGCGTGTTGGTCTTGACGAGTCTGAAGAGTCCATAAAGAAGAGGAAAGATTTCTTACGAAAGGTAACATTCAAAAATTGCCGTTCGCAAATTTAGATAGATAAATATTTGTTAAGCCGGAATGCCATACCTGGCTGGTATGGCAGTCATTAAGAAAGCCAATGCAATTCACTAAAAACGAACTATATCATATTTATAACAGGGGCAACAACAAACAAATAATATTCTTTAGGCCCGAAAATTATTTGTACTTCCTTGAAAAGGTAAAGCGATTTTTTCTGCCTTACTTCGATCTGCTTGCCTATAGTCTAATGCCGAATCATTTTCATTTTCTTATCTATTCAGACGAACGGACTATCTCGACTAAGCTTATTGGAGGGAAAGAAAAAAATCCACTTTCCGAAGGAATAAAAAATCTACTAAGCAGCTACACACAGGGAATTAATAAACAAAACAATTCAACTGGCTCGCTGTTTCAGCAGAACACAAAGGCTAAGGCTATTGTAAAAGGGAGCGCAAATTATGATCTGATCTGCTTTCACTATATTCATCAAAATCCTGTGATGGCGAAACTTGTAAAAAGAATGGAGGATTGGCCATATTCATCATTTAGCGACTACTGTGGTTTGCGAAGTGAAACAGTTTGCAATAAGGGACTAGCTGCCCGTCTGCTTGATCTAAATATGAAATCATTTTATGAGGATTCGTACAAAATGATTGGCTTAGGTGACGTAAAAAATATCTTATAATGTGCCAGTTGCGCTACCGCATGAAGCGGTGGTACGACCGATTCATCATGAAAGAAAAAAAACATAAGCCGCTTTTTAGTTACCACAGGAGAAATCGTTCCGCGGTTTTAAACCGTGGCAAGATTCTCCGGCTTTTTAAATGGACTGGCATCGTCATAGGAAGCCTGATCATCCTCTTTTTCATTCTCAACTGGATCTTTCCTTTACAAGATAAAATTGAATACTCCACTATTATTACGGACAGCAAGGGTGAAGTGATCAATGCCTACCTGACGAAAGATCAAAAATGGAGAATGAAAACAGAGCTGAATGAAATTTCCCCCTTGCTCAAAAAGACGATCATTGCCAAGGAAGATAAATATTTTTATTCTCACCCGGGCATTAATCCCGTAGCGATCGTAAAAGCGTTTTTTAAAAATGCTTTTAGAATGAAAACTGTCTCAGGCGCCAGCACCATTACCATGCAGGTGGCAAGAGCGTTGGAACACAGAAAGAGAAATATAGGCACCAAGATCATTGAAATATTCCGTGCCCTTCAATTAGAATTAAAATACAGTAAGAGTGAGATCCTGCAAATGTATCTGAATCTTGTTCCTTATGGCGGGAACATTGAAGGAGTAAAATCAGCTTCCATTCTTTACTTTAATAAAAACCCCGATCACCTGTCACTGGCCGAGATCACCGCTCTCTCCATTATTCCCAATCGCCCCTCGTCATTGCTAATTGGAAAGAATAATAACCTCATTATCCGGGAAAGAAATAGATGGCTGAGAAAATTTGCCGGTGAAAAAGTTTTTACACAAAAAGAAATTGAGGATGCACTGGCGGAGCCCTTGACGGCTTCAAGAGGAACAGTTCCACACTATCTTCCTCATCTTTCTTACAAATTGAAAATGCAGGGTGGCAATATTGTTCATACGAATATCATCATGAACACGCAGGTAAAAACTGAAAAGCTCGTTGAAGATTATATAAGAACACTGAGATTGAAAAATATCAAGAATGCAGCTGTGGTAGTCATCAATAATAAAACTCATAAAGTGATCACTTATGTTGGCTCTTTTGATTTTCACGACACAACCGATGGCGGCCAGGTAAATGGAGCAGCCGCCGTTCGTGAGCCCGGCAGCACATTAAAACCATTGCTGTATGGCTTATGCATTGATGAGGGTTTGGAAACTCCCAAAATGGTTGTTACCGACGTAGGCGTGAATTATGCCGGCTATTCGCCTGAGAACTATGATAAAAAATTCAATGGCTACGTTACAGTAGAATATGCACTGGAACATTCATTAAACATTCCCGCCGTAAAAAGCCTTCGGCTCCTGGGAAAAGATAAATTGATTCAGAAGTTAGCCGGTTGCGACTTTAAACAAATAAAAAAAGATCAAAGCAAACTCGGTTTGTCAATGATACTTGGAGGGTGTGGCGCGACGCTTGAGGAACTTACCGCTTTGTTTTCTGTTTTTGCAAATGACGGAATTTATATCGCTCCTCGTTATACCCAAGATGACACAACCCCCTCCGGGAAAAAGATCATCAGTCCTGCTGCAAGCTATATGATCACTGATATTTTATCAAGAGTGAATCGGCCCGATTTTCCATTGAACTGGCAGGCCACAGAACACATGCCGAAAATTGCCTGGAAAACCGGGACCAGTTATGGACGACGTGACGCATGGAGCATTGGCTATAATAAAAACTATACCATCGGCGTGTGGGTAGGAAATTTTTCTGGTATTGGGGTTGCTGATCTCAGTGGTGCAAATGTGGCAACACCTTTACTATTCAAAATTTTCAATACGATCGACTATGACAGCGATGCAGACTGGTTCGATCTTCCCAATGATTGTGAGCAAAGAAAAGTATGCAGCGAAACAGGATTATTACCCACAGATCATTGCAGCAATATTGTAATGGATTATTTTATACCGATGATCTCCTCTACAAAACAATGCGACAACTGGCAGGAGGTGATGGTAAGCGCTGATGAAAAGATCTCTTTCTGCAAAAACTGTGTACCCGAAACCGGTTATAAAAAGAAATGGTACAAAATTATCGATCCCGAAATGCAGGCGTGGATGGAAGAAAATAAAATGGCCTATGAAAAGATACCGACACACAATCCAAACTGCGAAAAAATATTCAAAGAAGGCCTGCCAGTGATCACCTCACCGAATAACAACACTGAATATTTAATCAATAAAAAAGACCGCGAACCTCTTCAATTGACCTGCAAAACCCCGAACGATGTAAGCAAGGTTTATTGGTATATCAACAACAAATTTTATAAAGCAAGCACCGCAGGGGAAAAACAATTTTTTGTACCCGAAGAAGGACCGGTAAAAATTTCATGTACCGACGACAAAGGAAGAAACAGGGATATTTGGATAACGGTAAAGTATGTCGATCTGTAGAACCACGATTTCTATGATTATAAGGGATTATGAGGAAATCAAGGACTTTGCGTTTACTGAGTGTTCGTTTGCATTGGCGACTATACTAAACTCGTTATTCCTTTTAATCATTTAAATCCAATAGATCGTGGTTCTTTCCTCCAAATCCATCATAATCCTGTAAGTCGTGGTTCTATCGTGGTTTTGTTCTATGGATATATACACTCGATGATTATAAGGGATTATGAGGAAATCAAGGACTTTGCGTTTACTGAGTGTTCGTTTGCATTGGCGACTATACTAAACTCGCTATTCCTTTTAATCATTTAAATCCATTAGATCGTGGTTCTTTCCTCCAAATCCATCATAATCCTGTAAATCGTGATTCTATCGTGGTTCTGTTCTATGGATATATACACTCGATCACGTCATTTCCCATGAACCTGCCACCCGGGTAAGTGGCGGTATAGTCCAGGTTGATCCATATTTTTTCCTCTTCATCCTTGTGATAATGGATGGTGCGACCACGACTTTCCTCAGGAAAAAGTTTTTCGTGTATCAGCTTGCCCATTTGCACCAGGTCCTTCTTGCTGCCAATCAAAAGTTCTGGATAAATATGTCCGTTTGTATAAACCAGTCGCGGAATGCCGCCAATGGCTTTTATGGCTGCGGCCATTAATATTGAATGATCATCGCAGTCACCTGCAAGCAGTTTTACGGACTCGCTTGCCTTTGCAATATATTCTTCATCCTGCGGGTCACTGACATAATTCCACTTCTCATTTATTTTCTTAAAGACAGCAAAACACTGTATCAAAGTCCGATACTTCATTTTGACACCCGCCTGCTGTTTTACAAAATTTTCATTGGTAGCTCCGACAGCAAAATCGCGCACAACCGGGTTTTTATAATCAATGGCGCTTACGATCTCCCTATCCGTTCCTAATGCACGACTACCTGTAAAAACAAAGCCATCTTTTTGGGGATCATTTTTTAATCCATAAAGCATCCCTTTCCCATCCTTGTAAAGTTCATTAAAACCATATCTGCCAGTAACCGTTCCATACCACAGCCAACCGATCGTTGCTACAACGGCTGTAATGATTATGAACTTAAATGAACGAACAAGCAATAGGAGCAGTACAGCGATCACAAAAAAGATCAGGATCTTGTCAGTATGATAAGGCCACTCAAGATCCGGGAAACGATAATAAACTAAAATGAATAAAGGAAAGGCGAGAAAAAAACTCAAAACACCAAACAGTACATTGGTAAAAAGAGAACTAGCACGGACAGCGGCATTCATCACACTTGTTTTTCAGGTTATGAATACTAATATCGTTCAAAAAGAAATGAGAAAAAAGCTAAAATTTGTTAAGTATCAAAAGAATTTGCACAAAAAGAAAAGAGGCTGTCTCAAAAGTCTTTGATTTCTCGCAAAGGCGCAATCCCGATAGCTATCGGGACAAAGAATATTATATTGGTTTTCAAACGTTGCGTTCGTAGCGCCGTAGCGTGAAATCTATTTTTTTGATGTTTTGAGACAGCTTCTCAAAATTTTTTAAGATAGAAATATTAATCAACCTTCTTAACTGAAGTTGCCCCGCTGGTATGAATATCTGTTTGTGCGGTTCCTTTGTAATTTACACTTGCTGCACCGCTAATATCCCCGCTTAGTTTTACATTGGCATATACCTCTGCATCACCCGCCCCCGAAATATCAAGGTCAACATTGTCAGCTACCAGGTCAAAACATTTTATATCAGTACTGCCAGATCCCTGTATCTTAAATTCTTTTGTCTCCCCCTTTAGTTTTACAGTGCAGGCACCCGAAACATCTGCTGTAATTTTTGGAGCACTTATCTCCAGTGTGACATCACAGCTTCCGCTGAGATCAACATCAATATCAGAAGTACTGTTGATCTTTCCTTCACTGAAAATATCACAGGCGCCCGAGGCTTCAAATCTTTTAAACATTGCGGAAGAAACATATACTTTGATCTGCCTGCTTGGTCTTAGATTGTAGCCCTCTTCTGTTTTGATACGAAGCACATCTCCATCACGGAAAGTCTCTACATATTGCTGAAGATTATCATCAGCTTCCACTCTTATAGAGGAAGAAGAATCCTGCCTGGCGTACACATCGATACTGCCACTTACATCAATACTATTGAACTCTCCCGCCGACCGGCTTTGAGTGGTTATATTTCCATTACCCCTGACCCTCTTTGCAAATATTTGACGGCATGAAGAAAATAGCAGCGACGCAGCCACCGCCATTATAAAAACTTGTCTCATGTTTGTTGATTTTGCAACAAATATTATAAAATGGTTCTGTATTCCGGTTGTTTTGACGCAGTATTTCAGGCAGAGGTTACAGCCAGTACCATCAATAATCCATAATAACTACCGTCCTAAAGCTGAAAACATTAGTTCTTTAAAGGTATTACTGAGTAAGCATTTAGGAGTTTTTTGCAGTTCAAACGATTTCATGTGGCCGGGAAGACAGTAAGACGGTAAGAGACCATGAATCCACTTAACGTCTTGCCGTCTTTCCGGCAAGAAAGAATAAAGCTCTCTTTAACATAAACAAATTTGAACATGTTCTATTAATGTTTAGGACGCTAGTGATCCATAATTAATAATGAATAATGGGTAAAACCCGACCGCACTATTCCTGGAAAGTCATGGAAAGTCTAGCTCAGAATCTTGAGCACGAGAATCCCAATCCCATAAATAACCGTGGTTAAAAAAATTCCTTTCGCGGTATTGTCCCGCTGTGTATTAATATAAACAGTGAAAAGTACCGCATTGGCCAGCAAAGACAAAGCGCCGATAGAGGTAATTCTTTTGTTATCTGTAATAAAGAAACTAAAAAATTCGCCGAATGTAAAAGCCCGGTAACTGACGAGATAAACAACCGCAAGACCGATAATCGGACCCAGCAAACCAAGTACCAGTCCCAGTTTGAGATTGTCTTTTTTAAATATCAAATTGTGCCACAGTTTTTCAAGTTTGGCTTTTAGAACGTAATTCGTGAGATCAAATTGTACGGGCACCACACTTACATAGTTATGTTCGCAGCGCCCACACATCCGTATCCCTTCCTTTATCAAAATTTACAAATTCACCGGTAAGCCAGTAATATCGTCTTGCCATTGGGATCACTGCGTTCAATAAAATCTTCCTCATATTTTGCATAAGCCTGTCTGCAAATTCGAATACCCTTGATCAATTCAGGCGGGTACTGCCGGAATATTTACATTCAGCACCGTATGTTTATCCAGACTTGTTTCGATAGCAATCTGTGAACGACTAACCGGGCATATTGTCTTGCTCCGGTAAAATCCGCTTCAACGCTATGATCCAGCAGAGAAAATCCGGCTGAGGGTATGCTTTCGATGGCCGCTTCAACTGCTGCCGACATGGTTCCGGAATAAATCACATTGATGGTATGATTGGCGCCGTGGTTGATTCCGCTGAGGCAGATATCGGGTTTACGATGTAGGACTTTGTCCACGGCCAGTTTTACACAATCAACCGGTGTTCCGGAACACTGACAAGCTTCTACATCACTTCAAAAGCATTTACCGTATGCAGACGCAGGGGCGGCCGATCGTAATAGCATGACCCATTCCGGACTGGGGTTTGTCGGGAGCAACCACCACAATTTTCCCCAGATCTTTTACCGCTTCTACAAGGTTATGGATTCCGGGAGCCGTGATGCCATCATCATTTGTTACAAGAATGATGGGTTCTTCTTTGATCACCCCGGCCTTCTCTTTTAAACTTTGCGTTTTCTTTTTTGCTGAGGATCTTTTTGTTGCTTTTACCATAATGAACCCGCAAAAGTGCTGATAATTTTTGGATGTAACGAATACCCACTAAAAAAAATGAGGCTGTCTCAAAAGTCTTTGATTTCTCGTAAAGGCGCAATCCCGATAGCTATCGGGACAAAGACTATTATAATGGTTGTCAAACGTTGCGTTCGTAGCGCCGTAGCGTGAAATCTATTTTTTTGATGTTTTGAGACAGCTTCAACGGTCCATGGTCTTCGATTTAAAAGAATTTGCGTAGCCCGCTTATCATACATATTTCTGTACGTCAGTTACCTTTCCCACATCATTAAATTTCCATTCCATCGCCCAATCTGTTTGCAATGGCCTACCAGGTACTGATCCTTTGCCTTCGCGTTTGAAAAAAATCTTTATCACTTTAGCAAAATTTAGTATTTTGCAGCTAAATAAATTAGCCAGTATGTCTATAGCCAATCAAAATTTAAAATACCTGCGCAAGCTGCGGGGATGGACACAGGAAGAATTCGCTCAGAAATTAAGGATCAAACGTTCTCTTTTAGGAGCGTATGAAGAAGAAAGGGCTGAGCCGAGAATAGAGGTGCTTGAAGTAGTTTGTGATATTTTTAAATTGACGCTTGATGAAATATTGCGCAAAGACCTAAGCGATAACAAAGGAAATTATATTGCCAAACGCCGCGCGATGAAACTGGCTGGTGGCAGACCCGATATTCCATTTGTTCCGGTTAAGGCAGCAGCAGGTTACCTGGCAGGCTATGCGGATCCTGAATTTATTGATGAACTGAATACTTTTACATTGCCAATGTTTCCGGGCGGCAATTACAGGGCTTTCGAAATTGTTGGTGATTCGATGATGCCGACACCCACCGGTTCAGTGATCGTAGGAGAAAAAATAGACAGCGTTGAAGAGGTAAAGAACAATATGACATATATAGTGGTGTCAAGAAATGAGGGCATCGTCTATAAAAGAATACTGAAAGGAAACCGGTCTAAAAATAAACTTACCCTGGTAAGTGATAATCCTTCCTATAAACCATATACAATAGACACAGAAGATATATTAGAAATATGGCAGGCCCAGTACATTATTGCAAAAGCTACGCAACAGCAACGATGGGATGTTGACCATCTTGCCAATGTGGTCAGCTCCCTCCACCAGCAGGTTTCCATATTAAAAAAAAGAATGAATTGATCTAGGAAAATTACAGTTTCAGGTTGCAGTATTTACGATGTTCGCCGATACGGAATTACTCTATATTTGTTATTATTAAAACCTGATTACTGCTGAGAAAACTGATCTCTATACCCTTTGTGCTGCTTTGCATTTGTGCTTTTTCACAATCTAAATTCCTGGAAGCTGTAAAAGCAGAGCAGGCTCCCGTTGTTGATGGGCAGCTGAATGACTCAATTTGGTCAAACGCCACAGTAGCAACTAATTTCATTCAAAAATTTCCAAGTTACGGCGTTGCTTCACAGGTAAAAACCAGCGTCAGAATATTGTACGATAACTCAGCTATTTACATCGGTGCCTACTTGTATGATGATCCCTCGTTGATACGTACCCAATTAACCCCAAGAGATGAAGAACAACAGAGTGATGCAGATTATTTCTCTGTATTTTTTGATACTTACAATGACAAACAAAATGGTTTCCAGTTTTTGGTGACTTCCAGCAATGTGCAGACAGACGCAAGGCTTGGACCAAACCTCGGTGATGCTTCGCATTATGGAGATCTAACGTGGGATGCTGTGTGGGAAAGCCAGGTGAAAATACAAAAAGATGGGTGGACGGTTGAAATGAAGATCCCTTATCTATCGCTTCGTTTTGCAAAGAAGGATCTTCAAAATTGGGGACTGCAGTTTCTGCGGTTCAGAAGACGCAATAGCGAAATCTCATTCTGGAACCCTGTTGATCCAAACGTGAACGGTTTTGTGAATCAATTTGGCGAATACAAGGACTTAAAAAATATTCAGCCGCCGTTACGTCTCAGCTTCTCTCCCTACGTCACAGGAGGTGTCAGGGTTTTACCCGAAAATGGCGGATACAGAACAGAATGGTTACGCAATGGTGGCATGGATGTAAAATATGGCATCAATGAGAGTTTTACACTTGATGCTACCTTGATCCCTGATTTTGGACAGGTGATTTCCGATAATGAGATCAATAATCTCTCTCCTTTCGAGGTCAAATTTGAAGAACACAGGCCTTTCTTTACCGAGGGGACTGAAATATTCAACAAGGCCGGTTTGTTTTATTCCCGAAGAGTAGGCGCCACCCCCAGAGGGTATGATTCAGTATTGCAAATGCCGGAAACAAATCCAAATGTTGAGATCAAAAAAAACCCAAGCGTCACTCAATTATACAATGCCATAAAATTTTCCGGGAGAACAAAACATAAATTGGGCATCGGCATATTCAATGCGGTGGCTGCTCCAATGAATGCAACAATAAAGGATAAAACAACAGGCGACGAAACCAAAATAAAAACAGAACCGCTCACAAATTATAACATACTTGTGCTGGACCAGGCACTCCGCGGTCAGTCATACGTGACATTCACCAATACAAACGTGATCCGGGAAGGAGCGGAACAAAGAGACGCAAATGTTTCAGCTGTTGACTTCAACTTGTACGATCACAGCAACAGCTATAGTGTGCTGGGAACAGGCCGGTACAGTAAAATTTTTGGACCAGATGCTTATGATGGATTTAATACCATGCTGCGTGCCGGGAAAGTGAGTGGGAAATTCAGATATTATTTACAGAACGTGGTCAAGTCGGACAAATATGATCCAAATGACCTGGGTTACTTACTCTATGCCAATGAAATTTCCTATTCGGGTGATATGGGATACTATCACTACACACCTACCAACAGTTTTTTAAATTATAATTACAGGGTGGGCTTCAGGTATGCAAGAGTTTATGATCCGAATGCATTTTCTGATCTGAATATTTATGCCAAGGGTTATTGGAATTTCAATAATTTCTGGGATGCAACATTGACAATTGGTGCGTATCCGGAAGACCAGCATGACTATTATGTACTGAACACACCCGGAAGATTTGTAAAGAGGCCCGCTTATGGTTATATACAGGTAAGTGGAAATACAGACGACAGAAAACGTCTCTATTTTAACTATAGTGTTCTTGTTGCAAAATTTAATGAAGCTGAAAAAAATTATGACCTTGTTTCTGCCGATCTGCGTTACCGTTTCAGCAATAAGTTGAGCCTCGAAATGGCTGTCACCCATGAGGCGGAGGGAAACTATATTGTGCTGGCGGGAAAAGAAGCCAGTGGCGAGCCCGTTATTGGTTTTACGAACTTCACCAACATTGAAAGTATTTTTTCCGGGATCTATAATTTTACGCCCCGCATTAATTTAACCGCGAGGGTAAGACACTATTGGAGCAAGGTCCCATACAATAAGTTTGCAAATGTTACCAGCACCGGGGACTATGACTATTCAACGTCCTTTACAAAGGCCGATGAGAATGTAAACTTTTTCAATATTGATGCTTTCTTTACCTGGGATTTTAAATTAGGAAGCCGCATCATCCTGGGTTACAAAAATTGGCTCGGTGACGATGAATACCTGGATCCCGCAACCAACAAAACCTATTTCAGAAATTTTTCCCAACTATTCAATCTGCCTCATGCCAATGAAGTGACACTGAAGTTCATTTACTTTCTCGATTACAACCAGCTAGGAAAAAAATAGGGTTTTTTTGTTTTATGCTGATATTTTCTTCGTAGTGCGCTTAGTGATTCGTTGTGTTCTTTGTGTCCAATCTTCTTCTGGTCACAAAGGCCACGAAGAAAACACAACGAACACGATGTTTCAAATAGAATGTAAAGCATTTTTCCAATTGCCGTTTCCCATTTCCAAAGGATTAAATTAAATGACCTATCGCAGTTTGATAAGATCATTTTCCACGATGGCAAAAACACTCTCGCCATTGCTGGGTTTGATCAATGCTAAACCTGTGAACTTACTAAAAGCAGGAAGAACGCAATATTGTTCTGTAAAATAGAAACAGGGAAAACTTAATGATTGTTTGGCCATGCCTCTTATTTTCACGCCCGGGTGAATGTGACCGCTGAAAATATATTTTCCTTTTTGCTGTTCACTAAGACAGGCATCATGACAAAAACAAAAATCGTCAATGCATAATTTATCATGATGAACAGTGATCTTGCATCCTTTATACCAGGCCTCACTCAAAATATCATGATTACCTTTTACAAGATGAATTTTCAGTGATGGGAAATCTGCTCTCCACCTCTGGAAGAGATCAAGCTCCTTATTGGACCGGCTGTGCGAAAGGTCGCCAACAATTATAAGTTTTTCTGCTTTGAAAAAAAGGACACACGAAAGAAGGCGCTGCAGATCCTCCGTGTACACCCGCTGTGATACCGGGATACCGGACTTGCGAAAATGACCCGTCTTGCCAATGTGCATGTCACAAACAATAAGGGCATTCTCTTCTTCCCAAAAAATACAGCGCTGCGAACTAAGCCAGAAATGATCTCCGTGTATGATATGTGGAAGCGGGTACTGCATAACAAGTTTAGCTTGCAAGTATACTTTAAGTTCACGAGTTCACAAGTTCAATTGCCTGAAAAAATTTTGAAGCTATTAAAATTATCGGACGGCAAAGAAAAAGAGAGGCATTACGCTTTTCGCAGAACGACGTTTTTTCAGAACATGATATTGAACCACATTAGAAACATAAGACACATAGCTCACATAGGTTGTTATTCTTATTCATCGGGAAGCATCGCAAATAAGTTATTAACAAAGTTCGCTGGCCTTCTTTATAAATACTTACACAATGAAAATTGATGAGAATACCTTTGGGCTTCTGTAGCATCTGCATATATCAAAGAAGAATGGCGTCATGTATTGGCAAAAACCCTTCCTGCGCTTTCAGTTCAATGCAAAGAACATCTTCGACCAGCACATCTGATCTTAATTCTGTGTTCAGCGCCAACCCCTTGTATTGAACAGGCACCCATAACTGATTTTTATTTTCGATTCCACGAATTGTCAGTTCCCTTAAAAAAGCATTTTTCATAAACGCTTTCCAACAAGCCTGGCCCCAAATGTCTATGCACTTCAATAGCACACCCTATTACTTTGTAAGTAAGATCGTTCAGGTATTTCTTTGTTATCCTCATGCTATGTGCAAACCCTATGTGCCCTATGTACCTTATGTGGTTCAAAATTATTTCCACTCACATCATGTGAAAGATATAGAATTGTTTTCCGGAACCCCTGCTTCTTTCCCTAGTTTGGAACAGACTATTGTCGCTGCACGGATGGTGATTTACCCACTTGTATCCCCCGGATGTAAAACTCGGAAGTCAGCGCTCCAACTGGGTTTGCATTCTTCTCACCCGTTCTTCCAATTTTTCTGAAGAAAGATCTTCCCGCATGCTGTCCACCTTGATGGGGAAACAGAAAGGTGTTAGCTGTTCAGGAAACCTGATGATGATGTTTGATTGTTGAATTCGCTGCAGCATGTCGCGCAACCGGGCTTCTTCCATTTGCTGGGCGAATACTTCGCTATAAGCCTGGCGCAATAACAAATTATTAGGCTCGTATTCGGAAAAAACATTAAATAATAATGAAGCGGATGACTGCAGATGTCTTGCTTTTTTCTGTTCGCCGGGATAGCCCTGGAAAACCAATCCACCAATAACGGCAATATCCCGGAATTTTCTTTTTGCCATTTCGGTGGCGTTTACGCTGCGTTGAATATCCTCAAAGAGGTGTTCCGTCGAAAATAATTCATAAACATTTGTATCATCCACCGGGATCGGTTTGTCACTCAGCAGTTCAAACCCGTAATCATTCATAGCAAAAGAAAAAGTGATGGGCATGATGCGGCTGATGCGGTAGGCAAGAATAGCCGCCATTGCTTCATGCACTAACCTGCCTTCAAATGGATACACAAACAAATGAAATCCATCTTCCGTTTCGATCTGCTCGATCAGCAATTCATTGGCCCTGGGAACATGAGAAAGCCGCTGTTGCAATTCGAAAAGAGGCTCAAGAATTTTCAGCTCTATATTTCTTTCGTGAGACGTGTCCCGATAGCTATCGGGACGTGAAACGTGAGATGAACCTCCATTCTCCGAAGGAGTCCTTTCGGACACGTCTGGCGTCTCACGTCTCACGTCTGACGTCTCACTTTTCACAACTGACAATTGCCGATTGCCGACCCGATAGCTATCGGGTGCCGATTGCCCGCTCACGAGATTCAACGTCTCCCTCAGCTTCTTTCCCAGGTTTGCACTCAACGGCATCCGCCCACCCTGCCAGCTTGGTACTATTGATCTTTTTGCATTTGATTTTTTCACCAGGGCTGTCATATCCTTTATCATCACAAACTCAAGCTTGCGGCCTGCCAGCGTGAAGACATCTCCCGGTTCTAATCTTGATATAAACCATTCTTCGATCACGCCAATAAAACCGCCACTCACAAATTTTACTTTCATCATCGCTTCGCTGACAATGGTGCCGATCTGCAAACGATGCCGCATGGCGATCCTTCTATTCTTTATTCTGTATTCTCCATTCTCTCCGAAGGAGTCCTTTTGGACTATTTCTATTTTCTTAAACTCATCATATTGCTGCAAAGCCGTCCCTCCCGTGGTGACATGTGCCAGAATATTCTGCCATTCATCGTTTGTAATATGTGCAAAGCAATACGTTGATCTTATTTCTTCGAAGATCTCGCCAGGTCTGAATCCTTCTGAAATAGCCAGCGTGCAGACGTATTGAACTAATACATCAAAGCACAATAACATTGGTTCACGGCTCTCAATAAGATTTTCTTCCACTGCATTCTTTAATGCAGCTGCCTCTACCAACTCCAGTGAATGTGTAGGTAAAAAATATATCCTGCTTACATCACCGGGACTATGACCACTTCTTCCGGCCCTTTGCAGAAATCTCGCTACCCCTTTTGGAGAACCCACCTGGATCACAGTTTCCACGGGACGAAAATCAACTCCCAGGTCAAGACTGGCTGTGCATACAACAGCCTTTAATTTTTCAGCATGCAGTGCCTCCTCTACCCATATCCTTAATTCATGTTCAATGCTTCCGTGATGAAGTGCAATGACGCCCGCCAGTTCAGGGGCGCGATTCAAAATAGTTTGATACCAGATCTCACTCATTCCTCTTGTATTGATAAAGATGAGTGTTGTCTTGCTGTTGTTGATGATCGGGATCACTTTATCCACCAACTTAATTCCCAAATGACCCGCCCAGGGAAATTTTTCAATCTCATCAGGAAAGATGGATTCTATCACCACCTGGGCCCCCTCCCAACCTCCCCCTCCAGGGGAGGCCATCCCTTCAAAATCCTCGCTTCCTGAACCACCTAACATTTCTCTTTGTATTTCCTTTTTTGATCCTGCCTTTACGACAATCCCTTCGGTTTTTATTGGTGATAATAACACTTCACGTGCCTGGTCAAGATTACCGATCGTCGCGGAAATTCCCCAAATTGAACATTGAGCATTGAGCATTGAGTGTTGAATATTCACTATTCTCGAAATGGCCAACTCCACCTGCACTCCTCTTTTACTTCCAAGCAATTCATGCCACTCATCAACAGCAATAATTTTCAACGATCCAAAAAATCCGGGGTAGTTTTTTTGAGCCAGTAACAAATGCAAGCTTTCAGGAGTAATAATTAATACCTCGGGCATTTGCCTTGTTTGTTTTTGCCGCTCGGCAATGTCAGTATCTCCATTGCGAATACCGATCTTCCAGTTCATCTGCAGTTCATCTATCACTTCTTCCATCGCCCGGCCAATATCTTTTGCTAATGCACGCAACGGAGTTATCCATAATAATTGCAAGCCCGACCTGGATTTTTTTTTGTAATTATCCGGGTGCTGGTTTATAAAATCAATGAGTGCTCCTAAAAAAACAGAGAAGGTCTTTCCGCAACCTGTGGGAGCATTTACCAACCCACTGTCTCCATTTATAATATGCTGCCATGTCTCCTTCTGAAAACGAAAAGCATGAAGACCTTTTTTAAAAAGCCAGTCATTGATGATCTTATATCCTTTTGTTGTTTCAACCGCCTGCATGATGCAAACTTAAGAAAGGAGAATATAGAATGCAGAATATAGAATATAGAATGACTAACCTGTGATGATTATTCATTATTAATTTCAAAACCCGTTACCATCATTGAATATTGAGCATTGAATATTGAATATTGAATATTGAACATTGACGACTCACGATTGACGACTCACGATTGACGACTCACGACCCGATAGCTATCGGGTGACGATTGACGACTCACACTAATTCACCAACCAGTTCTTTATCTCCCATTCGCCGTAAGTAAAACCAACGCTTAATTTTTTATAATAGATAAGACCGATGCCTTTTGCGTAGTACCATGTGTATTTTTCATTGGCCGGTCCATAAGGACTGCTGAGTGTCTTTAGCCAGGGCTGCATTTCTATTTTATATACATGAGAGAATGCATTAGTGCCCACCACTGCTGAGACGTCTGATGCCGTGCAGGCAAACCTGTATTGCAATATGATCACCTGGCCAAAATCTGCCGTGTCGGTAAATTCTTTTGTTTCCCATGTATCGCCTTTGCTGAGATTTTCCTTCAGAAAAAGAATATCGTCATAAATACGTCTATCATAGAGAAAAGAATTTGTATAACCATCGATCTGCATGTATTCATAATACTCAATACTGCCTCTTCGATACAAATGCAAAAGCGGACCACCGGGGCTGATCTGCAGTTAACTTTCTCCCTTCGGGAGAGGGAGCGCGTCGGCATTGCGACGGGAGGGTGAGGGGCCGCCGTACACACCAACGCTACTTCACCGGCTCCGCGCTCACCAATATCGCCGCCAACAAACACGGCTCGTCCGAGCGGTTCTCCCAGGAATGGTTGGTGCCGCGCTGGATCATCACGTCCCCGGTCTTGAGCAAGGTCTCGCCCTTGTCCATGACCGCGTAGATCTTCGCCTCGGCGCCGATCAGAAAATCGACCGTCGAGGTGATGTGCATCATCGCGGTCGGTGGCGCCGGCGACCGGCGCATGGCCGGCCTGGATCGAGTTCAACGCCTTGGACGAATCGCCCTTGCCGCGCCAGTTCTTGTCGGGCGGAAACTCGACGACGCGGAAGACGGTGCCGCCCTCGGGCGGCTCGAGGCGCACCGGCCGCTCGCCCGCGTCCTTGGTGCCGGTGTTCTTGGCCTTGGGTCCTTCCGATTCCCAGAAATCGGTCAAATAGAGCCCGGTCATGCCGTCATCTCCTTGACGTTGGGCGCAAGGTCGTCGCTGAGGAAATAGGATTTGCCGTCCTTGTCGGTCGCCGTGACGACACGGCGAAAGCGCGTTGCTGCCATGGGTGTTCTCTCTTTCAGTGATTACCGTCGATCGTGCCGCGCACCCGCTTAGATCGGCTTGGCATCGATCAGGATAGCCGCGATCAGGCACGGCGCGTCGGAGCGGTTGCTCCAGCTATGGTTGGTGCCGCGCTGGACCAGCACGTCGCCCGGTTTCAGCAGCACCTCGCCCTCGTCCATCACCGCATACATCTCGCCCTTGATGACGATGATGTAGTCGATGGTCGTCGATTTATGCATCAGCGGATCGGCGCTGTCCTTGACGCGGGTATGGCCGCCGGATCGAGCCGAACGCCTTGTCGGGATCGACGGTGTCGCGCCACATTTTGTCGGGCGGGAATTCGACGAAGCGAAACAGCGAGCCGCCCTTGGGCGGCTCATGGCGCATCGGCCGGGCCGCGCCGTCGGCAGTGCCCTCGTTGCTCGGCGGCGTCTCGACAGTCTCCCAGAGATCGGGTGACCATGAGCCCGGTCGACGGTCTTCATCTCCTGGGCGTTGGTCGCAATATCGTCGCTCAGGATGTAGGAGCGGCCGCGCGCGTTCTGCGCGGTGACCACCCGGCGCACCTTGGTTGCCATTATGTCTCCCTAGAGTGTTGTTGGTTTTGAATTCAGTCGCGGACGATCCGGTTGCGCAGCACGCCGATGCCCGACACTTCGAGCTCGATCACGTCGCCTGCAGCGCCAGAAACCTGTTTTGCTTGAGGCCCGCAAGCCGCCGCCGACCGTGCCCGAGCCAATGAATTCGCCCGGATGGATCGTCTCCGACCGCGTGATAAGGCAATGAGGTCCTCGAATTTCCAATGCATCGTGTTCGTTTGGCCGCGCGACCATTCGACGCCGTTGACGCGCGCGATCATGGTCTGGGCATAGGGATCGAACTCGTCGGCGGTGACAATGCACGGGCCGATAATGTTGCCGGTATCGAAATCCTTGGACTTGGCGGGCCCGAGATTGCCGGCCATCTCGACGACCTGGGTGTCGCGCGCGCTGACGTCGTTGAAGATCGAATAGCCGAAGATGTAATCGCCGGCCTTCTCCTTCGCGATGTTCTTGCCGCCCTTCTTGATGAAGCAGCCGAACTCCAACTCGAAATCGAGCTTTTCGGCGTAGAACGGCCATTCGATGTCCTGGCCGGTGCCGATCACCGAGAAGCGGTTCGATTTGTAATAGATCGGCTGCTGATACCAGACTTCGGGAATGCGGAAGAGCCCCTTGGCTTCGATGTCGCGCAGCGCCGCCTCGGGATCGGGCGCGGCCGCGGCGCGCAGCTTCCGCGCCATGGTGAAGGCGTTGACCAGATGCTCCTCGAAGCACAGGCAGTCGCGGATCTGCGGCGGCAGCGGCACCGGCGCACGGAGGGTCACGCTGTCGCGCGCGATCACCGAGCGGCCCTCCTTGTTCCGCGAGCGTGCGCGCCCGGTCGAGCGCGCCGTCGCCCGCCTCGATCAGCGCCAGCATCGAGGCGAAAGCCGGATCGGGCCGGCCTTGCGCCGCTTCCTGCGCGCCCTGCAGATCGACGATCTTGCTGCCGTCGCCGATCAGCGCGCCGATGCGATCGGCGCCGCCGCCGTCTTTGAATGTCACCAGCTTCATGTCGTTGTTCCTCCCGAGGGTGATCGCGCCATGGAACGGCTGGCTCGACAGTGCAGCGACGCGCATACGCGATTTCTTTTTGGCGTCACGCTTGTTGATCTCGCGCTTGGCCGAGCGGGATTTTCTCGCCGCCGGCGCGAGCGCGTTGAGACCCGCCGTAATGAACTGCACCAGAAATCGATGACGATTTCGACGTCGCCCAAATCGCAGCGGCCGTTCGACAGCCGTTCGATGCGGCCGGTCTTGGCCAGCGCCTGGACCATGGCGCCGATCGCGAAATAATAGCCCCAATGCGCCGCCGCGACGTCGAGCTCGGGCGCGGCCTGGCGGATCGCGGCGATGAAGCGTCGCGCCACCGGGTCGAACAGCTCGGTCAGGATGTCGCGCGCGGATCCTCGGGATCGTTGATCAGCGGCCCGAGCATTTGGCCGTAATGGCGGCCGCCTTCTTCGCTGCTGCACAATTCGAGTGTCGGCGCAACCAGCGCGCGCACGACCTGCTCGAGGGTCGGCCGCCCGCGTTTGCCCGCGGCGCCCTCGGCCAGCATACCGAGTCGCCGCTCGGTCAACGCGTTGACGCGGCGCGCGAAGACCGCGCGATAGAGCTTTTCCTTCGACTTGAAGTGGTAATGCACGAGCGCAAGCTGGACGCCCGCCTCGGTCGTGATCGAGCGCAGCGACGCGCCGTAATAACCGCGCCGCGCGAAATGGCGCTCGGCGACGTCGAGGATGCGCTCCTGGGTCTTATGCGTCGTCATGAACGGGGTCCGGCACGGGCGATCACTGTCTTGATTGAACGACTGTTCAAAATCATTGTCAACGTCCGCGACTCCCGCTATCGTTTCCGCAACGTGCCGCACAGGCGGCCGACAAAACCAACGATTCGGAGCACGGTTCGCACTGGGCCGCCCGCCTCCGGAACCCAAGGGAGGAAGACTGCATGTCAAAAGCGATCTCGCGTTCCGTCATGGCCGCCGCTCTCGCGACCGCCGGGCTCTTCGCCACGTCCGCCGGCGCCGAGGAGACGATCAAGATGACCGTCTCGGCCGGCCACCCGGCCGTCTTCCTCTGGGTCAAGCATCTCCACGAATCCTTCATCCCGACGGTCGATGCCGAGCTCGCCAAGACCGGCAAGTACAAGGTGCAGTGGAACGAGGCCTATGGCAGCACGGTCGCCAAGATCGGCAGCGAGCTCGAGACGATCGAGCAGGGCATTTCCGACATGGGCATCGTCGGCACGGTGTTCCACTCGGCGAAGATGCCGTTGCAGAACGTGACCTATCAGGTGCCGTTCGGTCCGGCCGACGCCAATGTCGTGACGGCGGTGATGGATTCGCTGCACGAGAAAGTGCCGGCGATGCAGAAGGCCTGGGAGCGCTACAACCAGGTCTATATGGGCGGCTTCGCGATCGACAATTACGGCATCGTGACGCGCGACGAGATCAAGAAGGTCGAGGATCTCAACGGCAAGAAGCTGGGCGGCGCGGGCCCGAACCTCAACTGGTTCAAGGGCACGGGCGCCGTCGGCGTCGTCGGCAGCCTCAACACCTTCTACAACGACATCAAGACCGGCGTGTATGACGGCGCGATCGTGTTCGCGACCGCCGCCGTGCCGGCCAAGCTCTACGAGGTCGCGCCCTACTACACCCAGGTCAATTTCGGCGCCATGGCGGCCGGCGGCGTCAGCGTCAATAAGACGCGCTGGGACGCCTTCCCGGCCGAAGTGAAGAAGGCCTTCCGCGCAGCGGCCAAGGTCTATGGCGCGAACTACCTCAAGGAGCAGACCGCGCGCGTCAACGCCTCGATCGAGACCTATAACAAGAATGGCGGCCATGTCGTGCCGCTCGACCCGGCCGAGCGCGCCAAGCTGGCCAAGATGATCCCGAACCCGGCGACCGACTGGCTCAAGCTGACCGCCGAGAAGAACCTGCCCGGCAAGGAAGTGCTCAAGGCCTATATGGACGGCGTGCGCGCCACCGGCTTCACCTTCGTGCGCGACTTCGACAAGGAATAGGCGGAGCGCGTCGGCGCCGCGGCCCAGGCGGCGCCGAGCCCTGGCCCATCGGTCCATTGGGTCCGGCTGCTCCGGACGACGGCAAGTCTCTCTGGTACCACGCAAATTTGCGGCCGGGTCGTAGCCCGGCTCGCAGATTTGCGGCCTATGCGCCAAAATTTCGATATAATGCTTCAGGGAGCCGTCTTTATCGAATATCGTCAAGGCCGATCAACGAACGGCCAAGCGCATGCAGTCCAAGACGACGCTTCGAGAACAGGTAACCCAGGTAACCGAAGAGGGTCCTCCCGCGGATGCCGGCGGAACTCTTGCCTCGACGGTTTATCGCCAACTCCGTCACGATATCGTCAAGGGCGTCCTGACCCCAGGCGAGAAGCTACGCATCGAGAGTCTGCGCGACCGCTACGGTGTCGGCGGCAGCCCGATTCGCGAGGCCCTGAACCGGCTTTATTCCGAGGGCCTGGTGTCTCAGCGCGATCAGCGCGGCTTCTGCGTCGCGCCGGTCAGCGTCGACGACCTGCTCGAACTGCTCCGGACCCGCTGCTTGATCAACGAGATCGCGCTGCGCGAGTTGATCGCGCGCGGCGACGACGCCTGGGAAGAGGCGATTGTCCTGGCCTTTCATCGGCTTCTGCGCACGCCCGAGCGTGTGCCCGACGCGCCCGAGAAGCCCAACCCCGAATGGGAGCAGCGCCATCGCACCTTTCACGCGGCGCTGATCGCCGCCTGCGATTCCCATTGGCTGCGCGGCTTCGCCGAAATGCTGTTCGACTGCGCCGATCGGTACCGCCACCTCTCCGGCCATGTCCGCGTCGAGCCGCAACGCGACATTGTCGGCGAGCACCGCGCAATCATGGAAGCGACCATCAATCGCGACACTGCGACGGCCGTCAGGCTCCTGAACGAGCACGCCGTCCTGACTGCGGAACTGCTGCGCCAGTCGCCGGGAATGGCGCAATCGTCAGCGCGCTGGAACTCAGTGGTTTAATCGACACTTCGGGTCAATATCCGTTGACATGCGATTTTATTCGCCAATAGACTAATAAAATCGATAAAAACGGCGGTGCGCGGAGGCTGACGCGTTCATCGCCTGGGAGGAGCTCGCCGTGACCGTAAATGGCCCGTCCGATCCGCCGGCGCGCACCAAGCCGTTCAGCGCCTATTACAACCGCCCGTCCCGCGGCGCGAGGACCGCCTCTGACCAAGGTCGGCCCCGGCACGCCGGGCGGCGAATATCTGCGCCGCTTCTGGCATCCCGTTCATGCTGGCCTCCGAGCTCAAGGACATGCCGCAAGCGATCCGCGTGCTCGGCGAGGACCTCGTCCTGTTCCGCGACCAGAGCGGCCGGCTCGGCCTTCTGCACAAGCACTGCATCCATCGCGGCGTGTCGCTCGAATTCGGCATCCCGACCGAGCGCGGCATCCGCTGCTGCTATCACGGCTGGCTCTTCGATGTCGACGGCACCGTCCTCGAGACGCCGGCCGAGCCGCCGACCAGCCGCATCAAGGATCATTTCTGCCAGGGCGCCTATCCGGTCCGCGAATGTCAACGGCCTGATCTTCGCCTATATGGGCCCGCCGGAGCTGATGCCGGAGTTCCCGATCTACGACACGTTCTCGCATCCCGAGGCACACGGCTCGTGCCGTTCAAGCTGATCTATCCGTGCAACTGGGTGCAGATCGTCGAGAACGCCGCGACCCGATCCACAACGCCTATCCTGCACGCGATCGTCAGCGGCGCGCAGTTCTCGCCCGCCTTCGCGGTCTGCCGGCGCTCGATTTCGTCGAAACGCCGCTCGGCTTCCTCTGCTGGCGACGCGCCGGGTGAAGAACTTCGTGTTCATCCGCGCCAGCGACATCATCATGCCGAATGTCGCGCAGTTCATGGGCGGCGACAACATGGTCGACCAGGAAGAGTTCGCGATCTCGCGTCCTATCTGACGCGCTGGGTCGTGCCGCTCGACGACCACAACTCGCTCTATATCGGCTTCACCTGCTTCAATCGAGTTCACCAATCCGCGACGGCCAGATCCGGACGAGACGGTCGGCGTCGGCAAGCATGGGATCTGATCGGCCAGACCGCCGACCGGCCCTATGAGGAGCGCCAGCGCGAGCCGGGCGACTATGACGCGCTGGTCGGCCAGGGCGTCGATCGCCAACCGCCAAGCCGAGCATCTCGGCACGACCGACCGCGGCGTCGTCATGTTCCGCCGCATGCTGCAGCGGGGCATCGTCGCGGTCGAGCGCGGCGAGACGCCGGCGGTGCCGCGGCTCTACAAGGACGGCGCCGGTGCGCACCTATTGCCACGAACTGGTGTTCAACCTGCCATCCAACTCGCACGATCGTACGATCTCAAGATCGCATCGGCGAGTTCGGGCGGCGCGCGGCCGGCGTCGTCATCGACACCGACACGCTGCCGCCGGACGAGCGCGAGACCGTGGCGGCGGGGCGCATCCGCCGGCTGATCAGCCACGACTTTACGATTTCGAGCGCCGCGCGACTTTCGTCGGCCAACGAGGGGCTGGAGCAGACCGGTGACGGACATCGACTTCGCTTCGATCGGCAAGAACGCGGCGCGGGCGCGCGTCGGCAGCGACGTCGCGCCATTCGGTCCGTGGACCATCGATCGCCGGTCTGCAGCCGATCGATCTCCAGGACGAGCGTGCGCCCCTGCCTGACGGCATCGAAGGCCAGACCCTGGAAAATGCTCTGGGCAACCTCGCAGGCCGTCCTGCAACCAGCTCGGCATGCCCAAGGAGCACGTGGTCTCGGTGCGCATCTTATCTGGTCGACTTGCCGCGTCTTCATGAACGGATGAATGCGGTCTATGTCCGCTTTTTCGACGCGGCGCGCCTGCCGGCGCGCACCTGTGTCGGCGTCAGCCATCTGACGCGGGGCGCGCTGATCGAGATGGAATTCGTCCTTTACCGCGCCGAACCCTAAAACCGCCAACCGGAAGCCGGCCTTCAGCCAATTTTGTGCTGATCGTCGATTTCGAAATTCGCCCGGAGACCATCTCGACAGCTTCATCGAGCTCATCTCGAAAAACGCGCGCCAATCGGTCTCGGCCGAGCCCGGCTGCCTGCAGTTCGACGTCATGCGTTCTCGAGGCCGAGCCCAATCGCATCACGCTCTACGAGGTCTATGAGGATGCCGGCCGCCTTCGAGCTCGCACAAGAAAATGCCGCATGTCGCGGCGTTCTTCGCTGCCGCCAAAGGGATGATCGCCGGTCAGTCTTTCCGCCAATACGACCGCGTCTACAACGCTTCCGACGCCGATTGAAGCGGCGCCACGCTTCCGGGCAGAACGCCGGCATGAGATGGAGCACCGATGACCGACACACTTTCCGATCCGCGCGGCGCCCTCGCCGGTCTCTCGACCAGCCTTGCGGCCGACCTGCTCAAGGCGCACGGCGCCGACCGGCTGGTGATGCGAGGCGTGGCGCCGCTCTATCCGATCGCGGGCGCCATCGCCGGCCGGCCCGCACCGTGCGCTTCCTGCCGCCGCGCCAGGACGTATCGCCGCCCCAGGGCGGCAGCGTGCGCATGCGCCTGATCGACGACGTGAAGCCGGGCGACGTTCTGGTCTTCGACGCCATGGGCAGCGCGGGCGGTCCGGTCTTCGGCGACATGGTGGCGCTCGTCGCCGCGCCGCAACGGCGCCGCCGCCGCGGTGACCGACGGACAGATGCGCGACGTGGCCGGCATCGCCGAGGTCGGCCTGCCGGTGTTCGGCGCCGGCGTCTGTCCCGGCGCCGAGCGCCGCTACGCCGATGGCATGGGCGTCGGACGCGCCCATCCAATGCGGCGGCGTTCTTGTGCTGCCGGGCGATTGGATACTGCCGACGCAGAGGCGGTCATGGTCATCCCGAAGGACCTGATGGCCATTGTCGTCGCCCAGTCCGCCGCGGCCACGCAAGAGGAGTTGTTGTGCCGCGCCTCGATCGAGCGCGGCCATACCTTGGCCGAGGTTTTCCCCATGCCGGCGGCGTTGCGCCCGCTCTATGAGCGCTATCTGCGCGACGGCCGGTTGCCATCGCCGGCCGAGGTGAGTGACCCGCCCCGGCGCCGCCGAGCCGGCCATGACGCAAGCCACTAACGAACGAAGGGTGCGACAGTGAAATTCGCGACATTCAAGATGGGGGACGGCGCGGCATCGATCGGCTGCGTCGACGTCGCCGGCCGAACTCTGCTCGACCTTCAGGGACTCGCCGAACTGTTCGGCGCCAGCCTGCTGCTCGAATCCGCTGGCTCTCATGGATGGCGGCGGCCACGGCGCTCGATCTGGTCCGCCGGATCGTCGAGCGAAGCCACGGCGACGGCGCTGTCCGCCATCCACTCGTCGCCGTGCGGTTGCTGTCGCCGTGCCCGAGCCCCGGCAGATTCGCGACTTCTCCTGTTACGAACAACATATGCGGGACGCCCCGAAAGGCATGGCGCGCCTCAAAGCGCGGCTCGCCGGACAGCCGGCAGCCGGACCCGGCGCAGCTCCGACCGGCCGCTCGCCGAAATCTACCGCCAGCAGCCGATCTACTACCTCAGCAACCGCTTCAACGTCGTCGGACCGATCGCCGACGTCGCGCTGGCCGCGCTATTCCAACTATCTCGACTACGAACTCGAGATCGGCATCTTCATCGGCCGCGCCCGGCCGGAACATTCCGCGCGACCGGGCCAAGGCGCACATCTTCGGCTACTCGATCTTCAACGATTTCTCGGCGCGCGACCGCCAGGCGCGCGAGATGGAGGGCTGGATGGGGCCGGCCAAGGGCAAGAGCTTCGATAGCGGCAACGCCATCGGTCCCTGGATCGTGACGCCCGATGAATCCCGACGTCCGCAGCCTTGCCCGTCGAGGTCAAGGTCAACGGCGAGACCCGGGCGCAAGAAACACGACGGCTAACATGCTGCACAGCTTCGAGGCGATGATCGCGTTCGTCTCCGAGGACGAGACGTTGCACGCCGGCGAGTTCTTCGGCTCGGGCACGGTCGGCGGCTGCTGCGGGCTTGAGATCGACCGCTGGCTCAAGGATGGCGACGTGGTCGAGTTGCATGTCGGCAGCATCGGCGTCTCTGCGCGAATCGCGTCGTGCGCGGCTAGGCGCGCGACACGCAAATCGAAGGCCCTCCCGACGAGGCGGGCGCCATAAAACAAGGGAGGAAGTACGATGTTCACATCCATGCGACATCTGTTCGCGCCCGCGCCGCCCTCGCGGCGGCGATCGCGTTTGCCGCGCCAGCCCAGGCGACCGAGACGATCAAAATGACGATATCGTCCGGTCATCCGATCATCTTCCCGTGGATCAAGCATCTGCACGAAACGTTCATCCCAACGGTCAACGCGGAGCTGGCCAAGACCGGCAAATACAAGATCGACTGGACCGAAGCCTATGGCGGCACCCTGGCCAAGCTCGGCAGCGAACTCGAGACGGTCGAGCAAGGTATTTCGGACATGGGCATGGTCTCGACCATCTCTGCAGTCGGCCAAGATGCCGCTTCAGAACGTGACCTTCTTCGTGCCGTTCGGCCCGGAAGACACCACGGTCGTGACCGACGCGATGGACGACCTGCACACCAAATTGCCCGCGATGCGCAAATCCTGGGAGAAGTACCATCAGGTCTATCTGGTCGGTTCGCCATCGATAACTACGACATGATGACGAATTTCCCGGTCAACAAGGTCGAAGACTTGAACGGTCGCAAGATCGCGGGCGGCGGACCGAACCTGACTGGATCAAGGGCACCGGCGCCGTCGGCGTGGTCGCCAACCTCGCGAGCTTCTATAACGACATCAAGACCGGTGTTTACGATGGCGTCGTGCTGTTCGCCACGGGCGCCGCCGGCGCCAAGCTCTTCGAGGTCGCGCCCTACTACACAAAGATCGGCTTCGGTGCGATGGCCGCGGGCTATGTCAGCGTGAACAAGGCGCGCTGGGACGCCTTCCCGCCCGAGGTCAAGACGGCATTTCGTGCGGCGGCGAAGGCCTACAAGATGAAATACACTCGCCGAGCAGACGGCCCGCGCCAAGGCGGCGATCGAGACCTTTGGCAAGACCGGCCATGTCAGCAGCCCTCGCGCCGGCCGAGCGCGCCAAGCTGGCAAAACTGATCCCGAATCCGACCACCGAGTGGCTCAAGCTTACGGCCGAGAAGAACCTGCCGGGCAAGGAAGTGCTCAAGGCCTATATGGACCGAATTCGCGCCACCGGCTTCAAATTTGCGCGCGATTTCGACAAGGAGTAGTAAAGTAACCGGGGCAACAAGCTCGGACGAAAAAACGCCGGCGGGGGGAAATGACGGTATCCGACGGGGGTAGCGGGAAGCGGACAGGGCGCCGCCGGAGCGTCCTGTCCTTTGGCACGGTTACCGGCGCGCTGAACGCCATCGGCACGGCCTGGATCTTTTTCCTGATGGTCCTCATCAGCGCCGACGTCATCGGCCGCAGCGCCTTCAACGCGCCGCTCACCGGCGTGCCGGAGATGGTGCAGTTCTCGATCGTCGGCATCGTCTTCCTGCAGCTCGCCCACACCTTGCGCAACGGCGCGCTGACCCGCTCCGACGTCATCCTGCGCGGCCTTTTGATCAATTTCCCGGCCGTCGGCCACGCCCTCCAGCTGCTGTTCCACGCCGCGGGCGCGGTCGTCTTCTACGTCATCTTCCGCACGACCATCCCGCTCATGGTCCGCGCCTATGAGGACGGCGATTTCTACGGCGCGACCGGCGTGTTCCAGCTCATCGTCTGGCCGCTGAAATTGATCATCCTGATCAGCTGCGCCGCCATGCTGATCCAGTTTCTCCTGCTCGCCTGGGCCGATCTCAGGATCGTCCTCGGACTCGCCGCGCCGCCCCGCGCCGCGCCCAGGGCGCCCAGCGAATGACCAATATCGAAATCGGTCTCATTTCCGTGGGCGCCATGCTGGTGCTGATCTATGCCGGCATGCATGTCGGCATTGCGCTGTCGCTGCTGTCCTTCGTCGGCGTCTGGGTTATGCGCGACAATCTCGACGATCGCCAGCAACATGATGGCGCTCGCCGCCAACGACGCCATCTCGGACTATATCTTCGGCGTCGTGCCGCTGTTCGTGCTGATGGGCCTGCTGGTCAGCGTCGCCGACATCGGCAAGGACACGTTCGACGTCGCCAACCAGCTGTTCAGACGCATCGCGGGCGGGCTTGGCATCGCCACGGTCGCGGCCAACGCGGTCTTCGCCGCCATCACCGGCATCAGCATCGCCTCGGCCGCAGTCTTCACCAAAGTCGCGGTGCCCGAGATGCTGCGCCACGGCTACAGCGCGCCGTTCGCGGTCGGCGTCGTCGCCGGCTCGTCGGTGCTCGGCATGCTGATCCCGCCGAGCCTGCTGCTCATCCTCTACGGCGTGCTCAGCGAGCAGTCGGTCGGCAGCCTGTTCGTGGCCGGCATCGTCCCCGGCGTGCTGCTGGCCTTCGCCTATGCCGCCGGCATCTTCATCATGGCGCATGTCCGGCCCGCGACCGTCGGCCGCGGCCGCGCGGCGGGTGACGAGCCGGACCTGCTCAGCTCGGCCGAGATGGCGAGCCGCGCTCGTGCCCGTCGTGCTCCTCGTCGCGCTGGTGCTGGGCGGCATCTATGGCGGGCTGTTCACGCCGACCGAGGCCGGCGCCATCGGCGCGTTGGGCGCGCTGGTTCTGGCGCTGGCCAAGCGGCGGCTGAGCTGGCAGGGCTTCTGGCGCGTGCTGGTCGAGACCGGCCAGATCACCGCGGCCATCTGCTTCCTCATCATCGCGGCCAGCCTCTATTCGCGCATGCTCACCATGTCGGGCCTGACCGACGCCAGTGTCGCATTTCATCGCCGGCTCGGGTCTCGGCTTCTATGGCCTCCTGGCGCTCTATGTCGCGGTCGTGATCGCGCTCGGCACCATCCTCGATTCGAGCTCGATCATGCTGATCATGCTGCCGCTGATGCTGCCGGTCATGACCGCGCTCCACGCCAATCTCGTCTGGTTCGGCGTCGTCACCGTGCTCGCGGTCGAGATCGGGCTTTTGACGCCGCCCTTCGGCATATCGGTCTTCGTCATAAAATCGACCCTGGGCGCCGACAGTCCGATCACCCTCAACGACATCTTCCGTGGCGCCCTGCCCTTTGCCATGATGATGTTTCTGGTGCTGTTGCTGGTCATCTTCTTTCCCTGGCTGGCGACGGCCCTGCTGTAACGAATAACCAACCGGAGGCGCGGCCATGGCCCAGAAGACCAACAAGGTCATCATCACCTGCGCCATCACCGGCGCGATCCACACGCCGACCATGTCGGACGCCCTGCCGATCACGCCCGACGAGATCGCCGAGCAGAGCGATCGCCGCCGCCGAGGCCGGCGCCGCGATCCTGCATCTGCACGCCCGCGACCCCAAGGACCGGCAGGCCGACGCCCGACCCGGCGGTCTTCATGCAGTTCCTGCCGCGCATCAAGCAGGCGACCGACGCGGTGATCAACATCACCACCGGCGGCGGCCTCACATGACGCTCGAGGAGCGGCTGGCGGCGCCGCTGCAGGCCAAGCCCGAAATGTGCTCGCTCAACATGGGCTCGATGAACTTCGGCATCTTCCCGGCTCGCCGACAAGCTACAAGAGCTGGAAGCTCGACTGGGAGGAGCCCTATCTGCGAGCCACCGACGACTTCATCTTCCGCAACACCTTCACCGACATCGAGCGCATCCTCGAAGCAGCTCGGCGAGGGCTGCGGCACGCGCTTCGAGCATCGAATGCTACGATGTCGGCCACCTCTACAACCTCGCGCATTTCCTCGACCGCGGGCTGGTCAAGCCGCCGCTCTTCATCCAGTCGATCTTCGGCATTCTGGGCGGCATCGGCGCCGATCCGGACAATCTGATGTTCATGAAGCGGACCGCCGACAGGCTGTTCGGCGACGACTATCACTGGTCGGTGCTGGCCGCCGGCCGCCACCAGATGCCGTTCGCGACCCGGCCGCGATGATGGGCGGCAACGTGCGCGTCGGGCTCGAGGACAGCCTCTATCATCGGCCGCGGCAAGCTGGCGAAGAGCAACGCCGAGCAGGTCGCCAAGATCCGCCGCATCCTCGAGGAGCTGTCGCTCGAGATCGCGACGCCCGCCGAGGCGCGCGCCATGCTGGAGCTCAAGGGCGGCGACGCGGTCGGGTTTTAACGGAGGCGCGCCCGTGCCACGCAACCCGATCGACGGCTTCACGGTCGAGCCGCTCCGCGATCCGCTATATCGGCCGCGATCTGCAGCGACCGGAATGCATCCTGGCCGAGCGCGACGGGAGTCTCTGGTCCGCCGACGCGCGCGGCGGCGTCGTCCACATCAAGCCCGACGGCAGCCAGCAGATCATCACCCAGCAGCGCCGCACCGCCTTCGAAGGCGCGGGCGACGATGTCTCGCGCTTCACCAAGGGCACCTTGCCGAACGGCCTCGCCTTCGCGAAGAACGGCGACATCCTGATCTCGAATTTCGGCACCGACGTGCTCGAGATCATGACGCGCACGGGCGAGACGCGCGTGCTCTATGACAGCATCGACGGCAAGCCGATCGGCAAGGTCAATTTCGTGCTGCGCGATTCGAAGGACCGCGTCTGGATCACGGTCTCGACGCGCATCAAGGACTGGATGAAGGCGATCAGCCCGAAGATCGACGACGGCTATGTCGCCCTGGTCGACGACAAGGGCCTGCGCGTCGTGGCCGACGGGTTCGCCTTCACCAACGAGATCCGGCTCGACGCCAAGGAAGAGTGGCTTTACGTCGTCGAGACCTGCGGCCGGCGCATCTCGCGGCTGCGCGTCGCGCCCGACGGCAGCCTCAGCCAACGCGAGATCTTCGGCCCCGCCGACACCGGCGGCTTCATCGACGGCATCGCCTTCGACGCCTTCGGCAATTTATGGGGCACCCACGTCATGACCGATCGCCTGTTCGCGATCACGCCCGAGGGCGATCTGCGCATCCTGCTCGACGACGACAATAATTCGGCCGCGGGCCACGTCCTGATGTCGGCTTTCGCGCGCGACAAGGTGACGCCTGAGCACATGCTGGCCTGCGGCGGCACCATCGCGCCCTGGATGGCGAGCCTCACCTTCGGCGGCGCGATCTAAGACCGTCTATATCGGCAGCCTGCGCGGCACGCGGATTCCCTATTTCCGCGCGCCGGTCGCCGGCCTGCCGATGGTGCACTGGTAGAGCGCTGGTATTGCCCCTCACCCTGACCCTCTCCCGCAAGCGGGAGAGGGGAACGCGTTTGCGAGAGCGACACGTCGGGAGTCCCCCCTCTCCCACGCCAGTGGGAGAGGGCTAGGGTGAGGGTCGCTTCAGCCGACTGTGACTGCGGAAATTACTTCGCGACGCTGAAGCTGACCGTGCCGAGGTTCTGGACGTCGAGCTGGACATAGACGCCGGGCCTCAGCGCCTCGGCGGCGGTCGCGCCGCCGGCCATGACGATCCAGCCGGCCTCCAGCGGCTCGCCGGCCGCGCGCGCGACAGCCGCGCCGCCGCCACGAGCGAGCGCAGCGGATGGCCGAGGATCGCCGCCGTCGAGCCGATCTGCACCGGCCGGCCGTTGAACTCAGCGACCATGCCGAGATTGCGAGAGATCGCTGTCGGGTCGCTGCCAGGCGCCGACGACGAAGCCCGACGACGAGGAGTTGTCGGCGACCACGTCGGTCAGCGAGAACTTGAAGTCCTTGTAGCGCGAATCGATGATCTCCATCGCCGGCGCCACCGCCTCGACCGCCGCCATCGCCTCCGCCGGCGTGACCGTGCCGGTCGAGCGGCGCCTTGAGCAGGAACGCGACCTCCGGCTCGACGCGCGGATGGACGTACTGCGCGATCTCGATCGTGCCGCCGTCCTCGACCAGCATCGCGTCGGTGAGCCGGCCCCAGATCATGTCGTCGACGCCCATCTGCACCATCTTCGCGCGGCTGGTGAAGCCCATCTTCATGCCGACGCGCGTCTCGCCGCGCGCCGAGGCGGCGCGCGATCGAGGCGGCTGGATGGCGTAGGCGTCGTCGAGCGAGATGGTTCGTGCTCGGAGAGCTGCGGGATCGCGGTCGGCGCTGGCGCCGCCTCGTCGAGCGTCTGCGGCGAGCGCTCCGATGTCGGTCATGTCGCGGCTTCCGGCCGGCGCTTGCTCGCCGCGGCGTTCAGGAGATCGAGCGCGACGTCGACGATCATGTCCTCCTGGCCGCCGACCATGCGGCGCCGGCCGAGCTCGACCAGGATGTCGCGCGGTGTCGAGGCCGTACTTCGCGCGCGGCCTTCTCGGCGTGGCGCAGGAAGCTCGAATAGACGCCGGCATAGCCCAGCGCCAGCGTCTCGCGGTCGACGCGCACCGGGCGGTCCTGCAGCGGGCGCACCAGGTCCTCGGCCGCGTCCATCAGCGTGAACAGGTCGCAGCCGTGGTTCCAGCCCATGCGGTTCGGCCGCGGCGATGAACACTTCGAGCGGCGCGTTGCCGGCGCCGGCGCCCATGCCGGCCAGGCTGGCGTCGACGCGCGTCGCGCCGTTCTCGACCGCGACGATCGAATTGGCCACGCCCAGCGACAGGTTGTGGTGGGCGTGGATGCCGCGTCTGGGTCTCGGGCTTCAGCACGTCGTTGAAGGCCTCGAAGCGCTCGCGCAACGTCGTCCATGTCCAGCGCGCCGCCGGAGTCGGTGACGTAGACGCAGTGGGCGCCGTAGCTCTCCATCAGCTTGGCCTGCTGCGCCAGCTGCTCCGGCGTCGATCATGTGCGCCATCATCAGGAAGCCGACGACGTCCATGCCCGAGCTCGCGCGCAGACTCGATGTGCTGCTTGCGAGATGTCGGCCTCGGTGCAGTGGGTGGCGATGCGCACCGACCGCGCGCCCAGCGTCGTAGGCGCGCTTCAGGTCGTGCGACCGTGCCGATGCCGGGCAGCAGCAGCGTCGTCGACCTTGGCGTGCTTGACCACGCTCGGCCACCGCCTCGATCCATTCCAGTCGGTGTGCGCGCCGAAGCCGTAGTTGAAGCTCGAGCCGTTCAGGCCGTCGCCATGGGCGACCTCGATGGCGTCGACGCCGGCCTCGTCGAGCGCGCGCGGCGATCGTCGCGCACGTGCTCGATGCGTATACTGATGGCGGATGGCGTGCATGCCGTCGCGCAGCGTCACGTCCTGGATGTAGATCTTCTTGGTCGGGTCGAACTCATCAGTGCGCCCTCGGCGTCAGCATGCGGCTGCGGCGATGCGTCTCGGCGGTCGCGCAGCGCCGCGCGAGGTCATGATGTCGAGGTTGCCGGCGTAGGCCGGCAGGTAGTGCGCCGCGCCCTCGACTTCGAGGAAGACCGAGGTCTTGAGGCCGGCGAAGCTCGCCCATGCCCGGAATGTGCAGCGGCTGGTCGGCGCCGATGCGCTCGAACTGCACCTCCTGCTTCAGGCGGTAGCCCGGCACGTAGGCCTGCACCTCGGTCGACCATCGCGCTCGACCGAGGCCGCGATCGCGCCTGCGTCGGCGCCCGTCGGCAGAGGCAGAAGACCGTGTCGCGCATGATCAGCGGCGGCTCGGCCGGGTTGAGCACGATGATCGCCTTGCCCTGCGCGGCGCCGCCGACCACCTCGATGCGCCTTGCGCCGTGGTCTCGGTGAACTCGTCGATGTTGGCGCGCGTGCCGGGGCCGGCCGACTTGCGAGGCGATCGAGGCGACGATCTCGGCGTAGTGCACCTTGGCCACGCGCGACGACCGCGGCGACCATCGGGATCGTCGCCTGGCCGCCGCAGGTCACCATGTTGACGTTGCGGCGCGTCGAGGTGCGCGTCGCAGTTGACCACCGGCACGACATAGGGGCCGATCGCCGCCGGCGTCAGGTCGATCACGCGCTTGCCGTGCGGCGCTGCAGCACCGCGTCGTGCTGCGCGTGCGCGCCGGCCGAGGTGGCGTCGAAGACGATGCCGATGTCGCCGAACTCCGGCATCGCGAGCAGGCCCGTCGACGCCCTCGGCGGTGACGGCCACGCCCAGCCGCGCGGCGCGCGCCAGGCCGTCGGAGGCCGGGTCGATGCCGACCATCGCGCCCATCTCCAGCGTCTTCGGACGTGCGCAGCACCTTGATCATCAGGTCGGTGCCGATGTTGCCCGAGCCGATGATCGCGACCTTGATCCGTTCGTCCATTCATGCTCGATCTCCTGTCGCTGATGCGAAGGTCGACGCGCGACGCGTGCCGAGGCCCTCGATCTCGCGCCTCGAGCACGTCGCCGGGCGCGCCACGGGCGCCATCGGCCCGAGCGCGCCGGTCAGGACGACGTCGCCGGCGCGCAGCGGCGTGCCGACGTGCGACCATCGTGTCGGCCAGCCAGACGCGCGGCGTTCAGCGGATTGCCGAGACAGGCGGCGCCGGCGCCGACGCGACACCTGCTCGCCGTTGTTCGTCCATCACCATGCCGCACGAGCCGGAGGTCGAGCGCCGATCAGCGGCACCGGCCGCGTGCCCGAGCACGAACAGGCCGCAGGAGGCGTTGTCGGCGATCGGTGTCGACGAGGCGTGATGTTCCAGTCGGCGATGCGGCTGTCGACGATCTCGATGGCCGGCAGCGCATAGGCGGTCGCGCCGATCATGTCGGCCACGGTGGGCTGCTGCGTCGGTCAGGTCGTGCTCCAGCACCAGCGCGACCTCGGCCTCGACCTTGGGCTGCATCAGCGCGCCGAGCGGCACGTCCTCGCCGTCGCCGAGCGCCATGTCGGCGAACAGCATGCCGAAGTCGGGCTGGTCGACGCCCAGCTGCGCCTGCACCGCCTTGGCAGGTCAGGCCGATCTTGCGGCCGACCATGCGCGCGGCCGCTCTTCAACCAGCAATCGGTGTTGGCCTGCTGGATCGCGTAGGCCGTGTCGATGTCGCCCGGTGTCAGGTCGTTGCGCAGCGGCGGACAGGGCACGCCCTGGTCGTAGGCGTCGCGGATGCGCCTGGCCAGGACCTGTATCTTCGACCGGTCTGGCTTCGCCGATTTGGCGGAACGCGGCGCCTTGGCCGATTTGAGCGCCTTGGCGCGATTGGGTTTCGCCGATTTCGGCATCGCGCGGCGTTTCGCCTTGGTTTTGGTCGCCATCTCCCCGGCCTCGCTTTTGTAGGGGCGCTCAATTTAGGCCAGGCACACCGACCTGTCACCCGTCCGGCGACCGGCTAGTGGGTCAGTTTGGAAATCCGCCGTGGTGAAATCTTCTCGGGCTCGTGCCATCTGAAAGCATGGCAGAGAAGCAACTCAAACGATCCCGTGATCCCATTCACCTCGCCAAGCTTATTGGCGATATCGCGACGGGGCAGGTCGAGGATAAGACCGAGGACAAGCGCAATCAGGCTGCCGAAGCACGGGCGGCAAGGCCTGTGCTGGCCGGTTGACCAAAGAGCAGCGCGCCGAGATCGCCCGAAAAGCGGCAGAAGGCCGCTGGCGCAAAAGCTGATGCACCAGCGGCTCTTTACGTGCTATTAAACTCCGCCGTCGAGAATGGCGGAGGCGGTCGAATCGAACCCACGAGACCTAAGTCCCGATCCACCTTCCACAGCATCACGGGGCTGGTCTGCGGTTTTAAAAACCGGTGCCATCAACCGCTCGGCCACGCCTCCAAAGGCGCCTACCACGACCCGCCCCTGAAGCAGGCTGCAATTCTGTAATCAGGGGCGGGTCTTCTCGTTATCGCCCGGTACGCCGGCAGGCCGGGGCGCCCAGGCTATATCTCTTCTCATCGCGACCTCCCTTGCTAGGGGCGAGGCCGATCTTAAGTATATTTTATGCCGCCCGCAATCGGATTCTCGCCTAACTGAGAATCGTTATCTCTGATTCTGCGAATTTACGCGTTTACGCGGTTAACGAGTTAGAGTATCCTCAGGTCGCGTTATCGATCAGGAGGATGCCATGGATAAGCGCGTTAGGTCGCCAAATTACCCGGGCAGCAGCCTGCCGGAGGCTTTGGAAAGGGTCACGATCCTGTACAAGAGCCTGCATACCCATGCTGCGCCCCGCGAGGTGATCGCAAAGGGCATGGGGTACCACTCGCTGAATGGTGCGTCTGCCACGGCTGTTCAGCGCTTCACAAGTACGGTTTGCTTACTCGCGATGGGACGGAAGACAACCGCGTCACAAGCGCGCAATGCAAATTCTGCACCCCAATTCCCCAGAGGAGAAGGTCGAGGCAATCCGAGCGGCCGCCAGTGAACCGGGGCTGTTCACTGAGTTGGCCGAGAGGTTCCCGGCCAGCTTTCCAAATGAGGAGGTTCTTCGTAACCATCTAATTCGCCGAGGCTTCGCACCTAATGCAGTATCGTCAGTTATACGCGCCCTATACATAATGATAGAACTTGTTGAGCGAGAGGCCGGAGGGCATAATTCGCGGGTGATGCCAAGCCAGGGAGGTTCACCCATGCAACCGACAGCACTCAATCCGGCCACCGTCGCCGGATTGGGCCGCGTATCCGGCAGCAAATTCAAGGGCTTGAGCGGTCGATCGGCCGCTATGATTTTGAGGGCGGCGGCGCCGTTCAATCTTGGCGAGCGCTGACATCAATACGGAAGTAGCCCTAGATATGGTCGAAACCCTGGTAAAGCTCAAAAGGCAGGAAATTCAACGGCGAAACGCGGCCAAGCCGATTGGCTTGCCGGCGCCCGAGAACGAAGCCGGTGATGACGATAGTGCTTGACGCCAAACACTAAAGGTCAGGCCATGGGGTATGAACAAGCTGCCCCTCGAAAAGCGCGCCCAAATCCTCGGCATGATGGGTCGAGGGCATGTCGATCCGCTCTATCGCGCGTTTGACCGGGGTCAGCGGGAATACGGTGGTAAAAATCCACTGGCCGATGCCGGCGCGGCCTCCCTCGACTACAACCAGGCACTAGGTCAGCTCCCCTGCAAGCGGCTACGGCTCGACGAGATTTGGAGCTTCGTCTGCACGAAGGCGAAGAACGTTCGGACCACCAAGAGCGCGCCGGAAGTCGCTGGCGACGTTTGCCACCGGGCCCCGACCGGAGAACATATTTCGACCAGCTACGCCAAGCGCCAAAATCTGAATATCCGCATGGGCAATCGTCGGTTCAGGCGGTTGACCAATGCGTTTTCAAAAAGGTTGAAAACCACGTTCGCGCAATGTCGATCTACTTCATGCATTACAACTTTGTCCGCATTCATCAGACGTTGCGCATCACCCCGGCCATGGCCGCT
>CAVTSY010000016.1:0-6480 GCA_963737475.1 uncultured Bacteroidota bacterium | reverse complement strand
AGTTCGCGGATGTCGCAGAGGCCAGGTGTGTGGATAGCTGCTGGTTATAAAAGTAGTTGAGCTTGTCGGCTACTTCTTCGGGTATATCGCCGCCACTTTCTTCATAGCCAACGAACCAGAACCTGGCATGCCATGATCCGTATCCGTAAAAATTATCGATCCAATCTTGAGCACTTTATCTTCAATCAGCATAACAGGAAAGATAATAAATGGCTTTTACTTTCTTTGCTTGTGCAATGAACCCTTTACTTTCTTTGCCTCTGCAAAAGAAAGTAGCAAAGAAAAGCAGAGCCGATTTTGATGCGGAATATTTCTCTCTTGACTTTTCCGTAGCCAATCCCGATTGCTATCGGGACGGCGGTGAGTAACTGAACTTCATCGAACGCTTTATTTCGAGTATCATGCAAGGCGGTATGAATTGTTTATGTTGAACACTCGATGCCGATCGCGACAATCAAAATGATTTCTGTGGAGTTTGACGCGGAAAAATTCAAACGTTTTAATAGAGTTCTCCAGCGCCTTCCCGACGCGCAACCAAGAACTGATTGCAGAAGAGAAAAGCAACGCGTCGGGACAGCGCCTGCAGTATGCACAATGCAAAGCGCCATCAAGCCAAAAGAAGTTGGACAATGAAGTGAGATACATGTAAAGAGAAAGTAACTGTATCTGAGATAGATCGTAACCAATAGTTCTGGCGCTTGTGCGTGGGCAATGGAAAAAAGTGCGGAGCATTACTTTTTTCCTTGAATTTTCTTTGGTTACTTTCTTTGTTTCAAGACAAAGAAAGTGACAATAAGGACAGTTTGACGACAAAGAAAAGAACATGCATCCAAATCGGACAGACTCTCCTTTCTTTTGTTTGCTCACGTAGTTCCTTTCTTTGCTTGTGCAAAGAAAGGAACAAAGAAAGCACAGCCGATTTTGATGCGGAACCTTTCTCTCTCGACCATTACCAGGCCAATCCCGATTGCTATCGGGACGGCGTTGAGAAACATCACTACATCGATCATTTTGGACCGAATATTACACAAGACGGTATGAGTCGTTCCGGTTGAATACCCGATGTCGACCGGGTTACCAAATGAATTATAGAAAGTGCTTTCCGTCGACGATTCCAGACAACTATTTCATGGAGTATTCCAGCGCCTTATTTTTCGCCGATCTCATGAGTTACTCATCCAGGGGTCTGCAAGCGAAAAATATAGCGCCTGCAGTATGCACAATGCAAAGCGCCATCAAGTCAAAAGAAGTTGGACAAAACGAAGTGAGATACATGTAAAGAGAAAGTAACTGCATCTGAGATAGATCGTAACCAATAGTTCTGGCGCTTGTGCGTGGGCTATGGAAAAAAGTGCAGAGCATTACTTTTTTCCTTGAATTTTCTTTGGTTACTTTCTTTGTTTCAAGACAAAGAAAGTGACAATAAGGACAGTTTGACGACAAGAAAAGAACATGCATCCAAATCGGACAGCGCTATACTCTGGAAATAAGACCCCCTATTGCTGTTGGTAGCGTTGCTGTTGGTCGCCCCGACAGGTCGGGACAAGCTCTGACCAACAGCGAAAAAAACTTCTAGACAGCATATTTTTAAATAACTCTACACATCAGCATAATGCAGCAAAATCTCAAAACTGTTTTCTCTGTTGTAATAAAACTTAGCTGAGCTGTACAAATAGTCGCAGGGATGAGCAACTAAATCCCATTTACGATGACAAGGATTATTGTGGATATAGTTTAATTTTTATAATAAAAACTTTTCGTTGTAGAGATCAATGCTCATTTAGTTTCTTTTCCAGCACTTGCAATTTTCGGTCTTTGAGATTTATTGTTATTTTTTTAATTATCTCTGGTTCGTGGCTTTGAAGAATATCATTGATTTGTTTTACCGTTATTTTTAAGAGATCTCGTTGCAAGTTTTCTCTTCTAGTTTCAGCAGACATTCGCCAAATGATGTGAATGTCCTGCCTGCTCCAAGGGAGTCCTTCGGACCGGCAGGCAGGGTTGGGCATTATAACAAAAGCTGCGACACTAAGCATCTTTACTTCTGCACTCTATATTTCAAATGCGCGAAGTAATTATTGGAAAGTGCACTTTGTATTCATTTGCAAATGCTTGCTAGTACTGTATTTCATAAAATTTATCTGTCGTGGAGCAACATTCTAAATAGAAAAATAAAAATGGAGAAGAAAATAAAGAAATGGGTTAATGCAGCCAATATCTTAGGAAAACACCGCAAAGCAAAAGTTATTTGTCCCGAATGAGGGAATGGGTATTTAGCAACAAAGGATGAATTAATTGATGATTGGCCAGATAAAATAGATAGATATGCAGCTATTGTCGGAAATATAATATCTTAACTATGGGAAAGCCGAAAGTTTAGAAAATTTCTTTTTGCATCAAGAACTGCCATTCTAACTTTAAAAAACAACCGGATGTTTCCTGGATGGTACTAACTTTAAAAAAAAACCAGCAAAATGAAAGCTCAATTGTTAATACATTTTTCGATTTGTCTGCTCTTTTTCACGGGAATCACTTTTTTCAGCGCAAGTGCTCAAAAGAAAAAAGTCTCATTTACTAATTCAACTATTGTGCCTGGCGCTGAAGGAACTGTAAAAGTGAAAAAGGATAAAAATGGCAATTACAATATCAATATCGACATTGTCAATTTAGCAGATTCAAAAAAACTAACACCTTCTAAAAAGGTTTACGTAGTGTGGATGGAAACGCATGAGAAAGGTGTCAAAAACATTGGCCAGGTTCATAGTTCCAGCTCTATGTTTTCGAAGACAAAGAAGGCATCCATAACAACGGTGAGCCCCTTCAAGCCGGTCAGAATTTTTATTACCGCGGAAGATGATGGTGGTACTGAAGAACCAGGTGACGTAGTTGTTTTGACTACTGATACATTTAACTGATTTTCATGTCCGCCCGAGGTCTTCATAGCCCGGGCATTGTGTGTGGCGAGACCCCGTGAATTATTATTATGATGTTGATTAACTTTAGTAATGCCTGTCCGATTCCAGCACGATCAACAGCCCAATAGTTTTTATTTTGTAACCTTCACTTGCTACAAACCTGCCTGCTCTAAGGGAGTCCTTCGGACCGGCAGGCAGGGATTAGGCATGATAACAAAACCAGTAACACCTACCTCTTTCGTTTGCACTCTGTATTTCAGTGCGCGAATGATTACATCCTTGTATTCATCGTTTTTTAATAATGGAAGCCAGTCAGTGCATACAGCGGTAAAGAACTGGATGTAATTTTCATTGATGACAGGCATGAAATAAAAATATTGAATTTTATTATTGTTCGTGTTGTTGGTCAGTCCAACGGACTCTCCGAAGGAGTCCTTACGGACCTTCGGAGGCGACCAACAACAATATCAGGAATATTTTATAGGAAGGTATTCTCAGGCGAATGGATTTGCTTTTTGGCACTACTGAAATCTAGCCATCATGAAGTAGCTTTCACCAGTTTTCCAAACTCGTACCAATCGAATCCTGTCTCAATTCGATTATGCTTTAGTGCCGGAACCTGTGTTGTAAGTAAAAGTGTAGTTCCATCAAAGTCTGTTCGGTGATGTTGCGGTATTTGTCGTTTTATAGCCTTACCCATTTTAAACTTCGCTGTTGGAAAGAACTCCTCCACAGATTTTTTAAGTAAGTTGATGTTATCCATGCCGTACATAAGCACCACCTCCGGCTTGTACCTATTTATATTCTCGAGTATTGTGTGCATGCGTTCGGGATATAAGTAGTCCTGGTATAAGCCACGGCTTTTGAGAAAAGGAAACTGTGGCAAGTCGAGCCATGCATAATACCACGCATGATCATGGGCAGGAAGGGGATATAATGGAATCATTGCTTCATTAGGCGGTGATGGTAATGCAAATGAGTTTTTCTGGTAGGTGACCAGGTCAGGAAGTTCTTCGTTTTGGTATCCATGAACAAAGGCAATAAGATTTTTCCATAACCCATGCAATGTTGCATGGCTACCGAAGCGGTAATCGTAAAGGTTTGCGAATTTTTCGGCCCGTGGCCCTTCGACACGAAAGGTCACATGGCGGCACAGTTCGCGGATGTCGCAAAGGCCAGGTGTGTTGGACACTTGCTGGTTATAAAAGTAGTTGAGCTTGTCGGCTACTTCTTCGGGTATATCGCCGCCACTTTCTTCATAGCCAACGAACCAAAACCTGGCATGCCATGATCCATATCCGTAAAAATTATCGATCCAATGCCTGAGCACTTTATCTTCAATCAGCATAACAGGAAAGATAATAAATGGCTTTTACTTTCTTTGCTTGTGCAAGTAAACAGCCTTTACTTTCTTTTGCTTCTGCAAAAGAAAGTAGCAAAGAAAAGCAGAGCCGATTTTGATGCGGTAGCCGAAACTGGCGCAACTTTCTGTCTCATGAGCGCATTCATTCACTTTCTTTGCTTTTGCAAAGAAAGTGACAAAGAAAGCACAGCCGATTTCTATGCGGGAGCTGTCTTTAGTTGAATATTTCTAAGCCGAAATCGGCGGTGAGGAACTGAACTATAACGAACACTTTATTTCGAATATCATGCAAGACGGCATGAATTGTTTTAGTTGGACACTCAATGCCGATCGCGACAATCAAAATGATTCTGTGAGAGTTTTAGGTGGAAGATCTTAAACGTTTTAATAGAGTTCTCCAGCGCCTTATTTTTTCGCCGAGCGAGAAAATTTCAAAGAAAAAAACGCTCAGCGAAAAATCAGCGCCTGCAGTATGCACAATGCAAAGCGCCATCAAGTCAAAAGAAGTTGGACAATAGAAGTGAGATACATGTAAAGAGAAAGTAACTAGTATCTGAGATAGATCGTAACCAGTAGTTCTGGCGCTTGTGCGTGGGCAATGGAAAAAAGTGCGGAGCATTACTTCATTTGCCTTGAATTTTCTTTGGTTACTTTCTTTGTTTCAAGACAAAGAAAGTACAATAAGGATCAGTTGACGATCAAAGAAAAGAACATAGCAGTTTCCAACACTTCCGGACGGCCCTTATATAACCTTTCTTTTGAGTTTGCTCAGGCGTCAGTATAGCCTTTCTTATGCATTGTGCAAAGACAAGGAAATCAAAAGAAATTGCACAGACCGATTTTGATGCGGAACCTTTCTCTCTCGACCATAACCAGGGCCCAGATCCACCGTATTGCTATTCTGGGACTTGGCGTTGAGAAACATCACTACATCGATCACTTTGGACCGAATATTACACAAGACGGTATGAGTCTGATTCCGTTGAATACCCGATGTGACCAGGTTACCAAATAAATTATAGAAAGTGCTTTCCGTCGACGATTCCAGACAACTAGTTCATGGAGTTTTCCAGCGCCTTATTTTTCGCCGATCTCATGAGTTACTCTTCCAGGGGTCTGCAAGCGAAAAATATAGCGCCTGCAGTATGCACAATGCAAAGCGCCATCAAGTCAAAAGAAGTTGGACAAAACGAAGTGAGATAACATGTAAAGAGAAAATAACTGTACTGAGATAGACCGTAACCAATAGTTCTGGCGCTTGTGCGTGGGCAATGGAAAAAAGAGCGGAGTCCCGCATGTGCGGGATGGATTTGCCTTGATTTTTTTGCCCGCCTGTAATAGTTACTTTTTTTATCAAGAAAAAAAGTAAATAAGGAGTGTTTAAGAAAAGAACATACTTCCAAACCCTCACCGATGATAAAACGAAGCGCTGAAATCCCTCGCCTGAAAATAAGACATGGAATTCTTTTTATCATTTAACCAAACAGAAAACAATCGGAAATGCTGAATAGACTATATTTAATATAGCTCCACTAAACTAATTTTTATGAGGACAAGTATTTATAAAATCTGCAGGCAATCGGTTTTGATCGCCGTTTTTCTTTGCCCGGTCACGCTGGATTTATGCTGCCAGGTAGTTGCTACTTCCAAAGGATATGGCTCCGCGTCGTACAATGTCTCACAGCAAGGCAAATTCATGAAAAGCTGGCTGCTGGCGGGCCCCATTGCCGTGCCTCCCGCGACTTCGGACCCGGATAACGGCTCCCAGGAACAGGTCTTTAAAACAGATGTCATCTCTGAGGTCAATGTGGTGGCGGGCCAAACCATTCCACCCATTTCAGTCAACGGCAAGGAACTGAAATGGCAACTCATTTCCTGGAAGGATGATATCGTGGACCTGGACAGCATCTACCACCGCCCCGATTTTGTTTATGCCTACGCCCTCAGCGAAATCAAAGCGGATGCACCGGGAAATGCCTTTCTTGCCGTAGGGAGTGATGATGGAATAAAAGTTTGGCTTAACGGAAAACTGGTGCATGATAATTGGGCACCGAGAGGAGTTACTAAAGACGAGGACCTTGTCCCGGTCACACTGGTCAAAGGAAGCAACCAGTTATTGCTGAAAGTCCAGGACATCCAGGGTGGCTGGGCGTTTGCAGCAAGATTGCTTGACAAAGCTGCATTGACTGACCAGTTGATCAA
>CAVTSY010000015.1:0-521631 GCA_963737475.1 uncultured Bacteroidota bacterium | reverse complement strand
CTTTGGCGTACTTACTGACTCGTACGTATTGCTACTACAAGTTTAGGTATTGTTCAATACCTCGACATATTCAATACGAGTAATTATAGGTCAATATCTTTTGCCAAGTATGGTCATACAATTGGGGAAATAATGCAGGAGGCGATCCGCCGCAGCTTTGACGTCACCACCCAATTCGATTATTATGCCCGCGTTCACTGTGAACAGATATCGCTGAATGGGGATCCGGCACTCAGGTACAATATGCAGCCGAAACCAGATTATGCGATCGAAGACCCATTAGTTAAGATCTCTCCTTCTTTTATTTCAGTAGATGAGACCAGTTTCAAAGTAGATGCCCGGATGCTGAATATGGGGAAAGCTGTGGACAGTAACATAGTAATAGAGATCAAACGCACATATCCGAACGGTTTAACACAGGTGAATTCAAAGAGATACATTCCGGGAATTCGATACGCCGATTCTATCTCTTTGAAGGTCCCAATTATTGCCAATCGCGACGTAGGACTAACAGAATTACAATAACAATAGATGCTGATAATTCAGTAGATGAGTTGTACGAAACAAATAATACGATCACGAAAGACGTTTTTATCTACGATGACGCAGCAAAGCCGATCTATCCGTATAATTTTTCAATCGTTAATAAACAGAATATAACACTGGCGGCTTCAACTGCTAATCCATTTGCGCCATTATCAAAATACAGTATCGAGATTGATACCACCGAACTTTTCAATTCTCCCCTTAAGATCACAAGTGCAATCAATTCCATCGGCGGGGTATCGGAATTTTCTCCAACATAACCTTTATTGACAGTACGGTTTATTATTGGAGAGTAGCACAAATGCCTGCCCAGGGAGAGCCGAAATGGAGCACCTTCTCGTTTATTTACCTGGCTAATAGTGATGCAGGATTTAACCAGTCTCATTACTTCCAGCATTTGAAATCAGATCCTCAAAAAATGGAGTTGGATTCTGTGAGCCGTATGTGGAAATTTGATTCACTAACAAATAAACTATCTCTGCGAAATGCAATCTTCCCAACGGCGGCAACACAACAGAAAGATTTTACTGTATCCGTAAACGATGATGATATTATTGGGGGTGGTTGTACGGCAAAAGCGATAATCATTAATGTGTTTGACGGCCGGTCATTTAAGCCAATGCAAAACATCTATTCCGGGGGCGCGGGATTGTATAATAGTCTGAATTCTGCCTGTCATGCCGGAACTGAATACAATTTTGAGTTCCTTTATTCAGATTCAGCATCACGTAACAACGCCCACAATTTTCTAAAAAATATTGTGCCCGACGGATCCTTTATCGCCATCAGGGCGAATGTGGCCTCTACTGATACCGGAAATATTTATCCACCAACCTGGCAGGCCCAGGATGTGCCAAGATACGGTGCGGGCAATACACTGTATGATCTATTGGTCACCAGTGGATTTACTGCAATAGATTCATTCAACAGGGCGAGGACATGGGTCTTTGTGTATAAGAAAAATGACCCGGTTAGTTTTCAGCCTCAATTTGTTTTTTCGGGCGGAAACTATGATAAGATACTTCTGAATGTAAATTGTATTACGCCTGACAGTATCGGTTATATAACTTCTCCCATTTTTGGACCCGCAAGCAGTGGAAACAATTACACTGGAGAGGAAGCTCGCAGGACACAATGATAGGTGATAATCCTACAGTTGATGTTTATGGGATCGACCTGGTAGGAAATGAAACGCTTCTATACCCGGGCATTGATCAGTCATCCCAGGATTTCGACCTCTCCACTGTTAGTGCTACTACTTATCCTTATCTCAAATTGAAAATGCGCAATGTTGATACTGCCAATTATTCTCCTTATCAACTTAGTTACTGGAGGGTCAATTATGTACCGGTTCCAGAAGGAGCGATAGCGCCAAATATTTCTTTCCAGATGGATACTACTGCTGACGTAGGTCAGCCAATAAATTTTCGAATTGCCTTTAAAAATGTTAGCGACCTTCCTTTTGACAGTTTGAAAGTTAAATTGGTAATAACTGACAGAAATAATGTGCAGAAACATTATTCCGATATCAAGGCAGAAGCCATTGATACCCGGCGATACCCTGGTCGTGAGCACCACCATTAATACACGAACTCTGCCGGGTATTAATAATTTATATGTGAATTTCAATCCTGACAATGATCAGCCGGAACAATACCTCCTTAATAATTTTGGTTATAAGAGCTTTTATATAAAACCCGACAGCCTGAACCCTCTTTTGGATGTCACATTCGATGGGCAACATATCCTAAACAACGATATTGTGTCTTCCAAACCGCATGTTTTAATAAAATTAAAAGATGAAGCGAAGTGGATGACGTTGACCGATACTTCCCTTGTTACTTTAAAGGTTCGATACCCGGATGGCAGCCTTCATAATTTTTACTTTACCAGCATGGATACCTTACAATTTACACCGGCAGGGCCAGCGCCAACCAGTGATAATACTGCTTCCATTAATTTCCTTCCTTATTTCAAGGATGATGGTGAGTATGAACTGATCATCAGCGGGAAAGATGAAAGCGATAACAAAGCTGGAGCTTTCGAATACCGGGTAGCATTTGAGGTTATTAATAAGCCGATGATCTCAAATATGCTGAACTATCCAAACCCCTTCACAACCTCAACAGCTTTTGTGTTTACGCTTACTGGAAGCGACGTACCGCAGAATATCAAAATTGAGATCATGACAATAACTGGTAAGATAGTGCGGGAGATAACGAAAGATGAGCTTGGACCGTTGCATATCGGAAGAAATATCACAGAATTTAAATGGGATGGAACCGACCAATACGGCCAAAAACTTGCCAATGGAATTTATCTGTATCGTGTAGTTACAAACTTGAATGGAAAATCTCTCGACAAATACAAAGCCGCCAGCGATAATACAGATAAGTATTTTAATAAAGGATACGGGAAAATGTATTTAATGCGATAAATAGTTTTGAGTTTTTAAAGGAATTAAAAAGAGAAAGGATAAATGCCTTTCTCTCTTTATTTGATGATCTGAGCTTTTCAAAATCTTTCCCGATGCGCGTACATCCGCGATCTAAAAGGAACTCAGCCGCGTGAATATGAAGTTAGAACGAAAACAGGAATGTTGTTAAATGCAAAATTAAAGCAAAAATAAATGGCGAGGTAAGTGTCAGTGGCAATGATGTACCAATAACCATTGAGACATATATTTAAAGTAATTGGAAAAGAAAAATAAAATGGGAAAATTCGCGCAAGACGTTTTAAGGCTATCACGAATCAGTTTGAATCCCTAAGTTCATGACTGCGTGCCTCTTTTTTGGTGTCCATCTTTACCTGACCTTTTGATGGCAAAATTCTGTTTCGCCACCTCAAAATGGGCTGCTCAATCAGGTTTGAGATAAAGTAACCAAAAAAAATATCAGCAGCTAAAAATCTAAAAACTGAATAGCCAGAGGTGCTCGCATCCAGCAATATTTGCGAAAATTGTTTAACGCTCCGGCACCGATAAAAACATGAAAGAGATAAATCGCGTACGAATAAAAACCAATCCAGGCTATTACAAGGGCGGGCTTATTACTGAAAAAAATCATGCCATTCTTTTTGTTCAGCGGGGAGAATTGAGCAGCATAACAATGCCACTATAGCCTAACCAAATAGATGTTAAACCAATAGTGAAAGTCCACTTATCGTAATACGGAAAAATAAAGATTGGGACCAATAAAATAATCGATAAAATGAGTAACATGACTTTCTTTTCTGACACCCAATGCCTGAACCTCTCGTACTGGAAATGATAATACCACGAGATCAATATCCCCGCAGAAAGAGAATCCGCCTGAAATTGTAAGGGATAATGGTGAGTATAAGGGTCGTAATATGGAAAAGAAAAATAGTGAATCACTCGTAAAGCCAGACTCGTTATCATTATCAGGATACAACCAGGTACTATCCATCTCACTTTGCCTAAAGTGTGTGATGAAAGGCAATACGATGGCAATTATAAAATAAAATTGTTCTTCGATTGCAAGCGACAGTTCACCTGCATTAAATCCCGGTCGATAGTTCTGGAAGAAGAATATTTCTGCTATTATCTGTGAAGAGTGCGGAGGTGTTTGTTTAGTAATAAAATATGCTAACTGCAAAAGGAAGGCTATGTAAAACAACGGCCATATTTTAAAAATGCGTCGCATAAAAAACCGATCGGCATGCATTTTCCCACTTCTCTCTGTACTCTCTAAACAATATACCAGAAACGAAAAAACCACTCAAAACAAAGAAGAGGTTTACTCCTGTCCAGCCAACATGAGTGGAAAGGTAACCAGGCAAGCCATGAGCGGTCATCACCAGTAATACTGCAATACCTCTCAGGAAATCAAAACTTTTGTCATCGCAATGGGTGGTCATGCATTCATTGTTCAAAACTACTAATCCCAGAACAGATCCTAATCTTAAATTTAAAAATAAATTGAGGCAACAAAAAAATCTCAATTCATTTCCTTCTTATTTGCGTTATATATTTGTTTGCGTTGACCTTCTCCGCAGCGCTGCCATTGTTGATTTTTCTCCTGGGGTTCAGATGATCACGAGCATTTAGATATACCTCGCTATTGAAAAAAGCGGTTAGAAAATTAGCCGCCTCCGAAGTTTCGTAGCAGAAAAGAACAAGCCCTGCAATTATAACAGCAATATTTGTCCACAATGCCTTTTTTACCGGCGCAGGAACAAACCTGTACTCTATTTCTTGCGTACCTTTTTGTAATGGCAGAGTGATAAAGGTTCTATAACCTGTAAGTGAGGTAACTTTTCACCGTTGATGAAAGTTTGCCACCAGGGATAATTATTTTGAAGAAATGTTATGAAACGATCATCTGCCATTGAAAACTATTATTTTCATGTAGCCAGGGCCGAATGCCGTAACTCTGATAATAAGATGAATCGATAATTTGTGTTCGCTGTAATTGTCGTCTCAGTACTGAGGAAAATGAAAGCCTGCTTATTTATAAAATCATGCAGTGATGAGTCTTCAAAGAATTTCTTTGTTGTGTTTAATTGGATGGGGTATTTGCTCTTCAAGAGGGTACCCAATTTTTTTGCTATAACTTCCCAACAGCCATAGCTCATTTCTCAGTGACGAATCTAAAAATTTTGTTTGAGTAAAGGTTGAAGTTCCTGGGTATGCAAGCCACGTGGCAGTGTTGTCATTTTTTTGTTCATCTCTTTTTTGCTTGCCATGCCGAGGCCTGTAAATGGAAGAACCAGCCATGTAGTAATAACCATATTACCGGTTAAAACGAAAAATGCTTTTCGATGTGAATATTTTCTGCTTAAAAGAGCTACTGTAATAAATTGTATTAACGCATTTAAAAAAAGCAGATCCGTAAAGTAAGAATTGTCAAGAGCATTTTTTATTGCCGTCTTAAAATTTTCAAACGAAATATCCTGGTATACGATTGATGAATGCTGGATTAAAATAAAGAGCAGTGTAGTAAACATTATAACCAGGAAGATGAGTTTAGCCCAACGGGCATATTTCTTTAAGAGCACCTTAAAATTTTCATCGCTGATGAATAATTGGAGGGTAAATGCGCTCAATAAAAGGATGATCAGAATGACAAAGTAGGTGAACTCTCCGTTCAGCCGCACGTAACCCAGCAAAGGCATGATATGGTAGAAAATGGTTTTAAAAACCCCACCGGATGAGAGGAGGATAAAAAACAAAAGAGGGATCAGGGCGGCGAGTAGAATTCTTTTATTTATGTATTTAAACGAGAGAATAATAGCGACAATTGAGGCAAGACCCACATACACACTTCTCATTGAAATGTCAGTAGCAAACAGTGGAGACTTATTCACGGCCAACGGGAAAAGCAATGACAGGTAACATTGAAAACTGGTGGGATGGAGAAGCGACTGGGTTAAACTAACCTTATCCCCTCTTGAAATATGCCGTATCACATCGAGATCGCTGACAATAACTACTATTGAGAAAACGCAACTGAGCAGGAGAAAAGTGAAATTAATAAGCCAGAAGTTTGGCTGGTAGAAATTTCGGCAATTTGTTTTTCTGAACAGAAAGATGAAAAGGATGCCAAAAATGAGAAAATAAATTGCACCTATAATTAGCCCCGGGTGTGTTGATGAAACGAAAATAAATACACTTAGCGATCCAAGGATAAAATTTTTTAGTTGAGGAGAACGATTGGTCCTTAAAAAATACAGGCAAACAAAAGGGAAAAAGCCAGTCCCTGTGATCCAGCAAAAATGTTGTAAATGCCCGACCACATATCCACAACTCATATAGGATATGGCAATAAGGATTGCTATTCCATTCGCGATCCCTAGTTCTTTTATTACTTTATACATCCCCCAACCACCGATGAGTATGTACAGCATTTCTTCGAGGGTAATTGTCCAGATGTTGTATCCGAATGTTTTTGCGATCAGCCACAAAAAAGGATTCCAAAAACCATTGTTCATATCACCATATTGCGGGATCCCAAAATGTATATATGGGTTCCACCACGGGAAATAATTTGAGTACAGGCTTTCACTGATAAAATACCGGGTGGGGAGGTTTTGCGTGACCAGGTCATTTTTTAAATGAAAAAAAGGAAGGAGAACCGGCAAATAGGCGATAATAACAAACAGAAAAAAAATTAAAAACGGGTAGTCTGATATTTTTCTGATTTTTTTCATTCATCAATAAACATAATCAACGATAAAATTGCTGTCTGGTTCCGGATACATTCGAAAGCCATCCTTTAGATCATTGCCTCTTGCTTGTAAATACGGATTTTTCTGGGTAATGCATGGCACAGATAAAAAATAACACCGGCGATCCCAGTTGCCATTTATCTTATCAGGTAGCTTGAGATCAATGTTATTTAGTTTAATTGCCTCGTACGGAGGTTCTTTAAATGAATTGGGATGTATTGCGAAGGTGGGGCTGTTAATTATGGGTTTGCCTTTTTTTATAATATAGAACCCTGTTGCAATTATTGCAATAAAGAGAATAAGCTGGTAAATCTTTGGTGCCAGGAGCCGATAAACAAAAAGGCTGACAGTTAAAAAAGCAGCGCTAAGCAAAATGCCATAACCAAACCGACCCGGATCAGGGGCTGTAAAAAACCAACCGGCCGTCATCAATAAAAAAACAATGATGATCGACCTCAGGGTTTTAACAGTTTAACGGCCAGATCTGGTTTTTTAAAAAGAAAAAAAGTGGAGAAAATAGCGAGCGCAAGAATGATCTTGTGTTTCCAAAGAATACCATTGATCCAATAAGGGATCCAGTAAAAACTCGTCGTGTCAAACTTATCAGCGAATGACCATTGGTAATTATAAAACCTGTTTGATAAAATAATGTATCTGTAAAGTCCGCTGGTTAATTGTTTGGGTAAGATCCAATCAGGAGAGTTTATACTCAATGGCGAAGGAAACAATGGATAGCCTGTGATGATGTAATTCTTTAATAGTACCGGCAAGAGAATAAGAATTCCTGTGACAATAGCAAAAATCCACTTGATTGTTCTCCATGATATGAGTACGTGGTAGAAAATGAACAGGAGAAGGAAAACGCCGGACAATTTAAAGGATATGGCACATAAAGTGAAAGAGTAAGGCAATAAACGAGAATTCGTTTCTCGATTTATTAGTAGCAACGCCTTCAATAAAAAAAGAACATATAATAATGGTAAAAGCATTTACAGCGAAATCATAATTGGTTGAATTGGCAGAATCGCGGTAAAGTTGCCAATCAAACATACAATAGATCAGGAGAAGAAAATAAAAAGCGGAGAGGAGCTGGAAGTTAACTGTATCCCGCTTTTGAAAATAAAAATGCCATTTTGAAAATAGCCAGATAAAAAACCAAATAACAAAACCTGCATTCAGATAAGTAAAATTTTCATTCTTTAAAGATTGGCCAGTAAAAAAGGCTGATGAGGTTAAACCAGTTTGATCCGAGTCCGAATCTTGGATAAAGGTTGGCGATGCCCGGAACAACCTTATACCGGTTTTGCCATTGAATTATTTGCAAATGGTATATCTGAGTATCACCATTTACTGGTTGCAGGGCACTCAATAAAACAAATAAAGCGACACTTACAAAAAGGAACAAAACAAGCAGGATGGGTGACGTGATCTTCGGCCGCCCTGCTTCGGAAAATACGGTGAATATTTTCTCCTTTTGAAAGAAAAAAAGATAGAGAAACAATGCTGCTGTAAGAAGAGCGAGATAAAAAAATTTCAAAGGGACAAAAAGATATAGCCATGCGCTGATAATGCTGATAAAAATGGATCCGCAGAAAAACAGCAGGCATAAAAGACCAGCAAATGAATGATACCAGAACTTATCTCTTTTTATGGTAGAGTTAAAAATAAGTAAAACGGGAATTCCCCAAACAATGCAAATAACTGAAAGACTGAGTATGTGAAAGAGTTGCTGAAGCATTGTTATAGATCTTTTTGTGCTACCATGATCACAGAGAGACCTGCTTTTTTAAATAAGATTTTGTCTATGAATTTTGCCAGCGGTACCAGGTTGTTAAACAATTTCATCTCTTTTGATGGAATGGAATGTAACCCCAAGAATTTTCCATACGTCCAGGCGACAATTCCTATTGCATTAAAATAAAATACTTTTTTGACAATAAATTTTTTTTTTGAAACCAGGGTGAAGAGCTTTTTGGAAGTATATCTTCTGTGGTGTTGTAATTCCCTGTCCATTTTTGAAAATAAAAAACTGTAAGCAGGAACTAAAACAACGAGTGAGCCACCGGGTTTTAAGAGATGCCTGCAATTTTCTATAGCCTGCTTTTCATTGTCAATGTGTTCTAATACATTTAAAATAATAACCGTATCAAAAGTTTGAAAAAGCCGGGCATATTTTTCCCGGAAATCTTCATGGACAAGGTCTATGGGAGAGATATTGGTTTCTTTGAAGGTTTTTTTTAACTGATCAATATAATACTCATCGGTATCTGACAGGGTTATTGAATATCCATTTTGGATAAAAAAAAGGGATATATTCCCGATCCCGCTTCCAATTTCGAGAATATTGCCGCGGCAATAGGGCCGAATGGTTTCAAACATCCATTGGTTGAATTTATCAGCTTTGGCAATTACCTCCAGTGTTTGATAACCTCTTTCGTCTTTCAAATGATCTATTTTCTTGAAAAAATATTGTATTTAAAAATGCAATAAAATGCTCTCACTCCATCCACCCATTTTATTTTTTTACCCTCGTCATAACGGCGACCATAGTAGGAAATGCCTACCTCATAGATCCTGATATTTCTAATACGACTGAGCTTTGATGTTATCTCAGGTTCAAATCCAAACCGGTTTTCTTTTATTTTGATACTCCTTATGATCTCTGTCCTGAACATTTTATAACCGGTTTCCATATCGCTGAGATTAAGACCCGTAAGAAGATTTGACCAGAAGGTAAGAATTTTATTTCCGATCGTATGCATGAAAAATAAAACACGATGAGCCTCACTTCCGCGGAAACGGGAGCCATAGACGACATCGGCATGGCCCTCCATGATGGGGCGTAATAACTTGTTATATTCAGTTGGATCATATTCCAGGTCTGTGTCCTGGATGATCAATACTTCTCCTGTCGCATATTGCAGTCCTGTTCGTATGCAAGCGCCCTTTCCCTGATTTTTTTCATGGTTGATCAATTTGATTTTTTGGCCGGGATTCTGGGCAATAAATCGCTCAATAACCGGTTTTGTGTCGTCAGTTGAACAATCGTTTACAATAATAATTTGTTTTTCTACATAGCCATCGAGCAAAACCAGGTTCACTTTTTGCAAGGTATCGGCAACAAATTTCTCCTCATTAAAGCAGGGCATTATTATTGAAAGTGTTCGAATGATCATCTATGTTTTAATATTAAAACTACCCGGTTGAAACTTATTTGAATTTTTGTTTTAACCTTAAAAAGTTAATTTCAAATGTATAATAACTTATTGTGCTTATAAGGATTGCAATTAGAGTTGCGAGTAATGAGGTCGCAAATTTGCCCACTTCTCCAGATAGATTTACGTTCTTTAAGAAAAAATTGTAAAGACCGGCTTGCGTCATTAAGTATACCGGCCAGTGAAACACATAAAAGCCATATGAAATGGTGCCAAAGAATTTCAAAGGCCTGAGTGTAAATATCATAGTAATGATCTTTGTGTCTCCTGTTACGGCCTCGTGAACAAGTAACCCAAACATGCCTGCAAAGGTGGTAAAGCCAACAAATGCCAGGTATGGATAATCCCCGTACTGAGTCAAAAAATAAAATCCAAAATTCAAGATGGCTAATATGGTCACAACTATGGCCATTTTATGCCTTAAAAAATTATAATTGATCTTGTGTATAAGAGCAATAAGACAGCCGATACAGATGCCGTCAATTCTTGTAAAAGCGTAAAAAGTTGTGTAGTTGAAATGTGGAAGGTGGCACATCCAAATGATGGAACGGGCTATAAGTAGTAAAAAAAGTATGAACAAAATGAAGATCAGTAGTTTTTTGGGTTTGCGTAACAACAGGATAATGAAAGGCCACACTACATAGAACTGCTCTTCTACTCCCAGTGACCAGAAATGATTTAAGAAATTACCGACGGTTGGAAACCGGAAGGAAAGGAGCCAGTTTTGTAAATAAAACCAGAACCACCATTGATGATCTATATAGAATTTCATTTCTTGCTGATAAAGACCAACAAGCGGAAATATTATCAGGAAAATAGCCAGGCAGACGTAATAAAGCGGAAAAATTCTTAAAACTCTTTTCAAAAAGAAATTGCCGAGGTATTTTGGGGAGTTAACCGTACTCACTAAAATAGTTGTGATAAGATAGCCGGATAAAACGAAGAACAGATCAACCCCTATCCATCCAAAAACGGAATAATTAATAAAATCAAAATTGTGATAGAAAACTACAAGCAGGATCGCCAATCCCCTTAACCCATCTAAGGCTGGATAATGCGGCCTCTTTGCAGTCAGTTCAGTCATAATTTGCATAATGGCCGCCAGGGTAGAGAGCCATTTAATCCTTCAAAGATAATTTTCTAAGTATATACTTTCCCATCATATCGAATTCAATATTTACCAGGTCGCCCTTTTGAATTGTCTTAATATTGGTGTGCTCGCGGGTGTACGGAATGATCGCTACTTTAAAACTCTTCTTTTTTACGTCAAAGGCAGTAAGGCTGATCCCATTTACACAAATGGAACCTTTTTCGATGATCAACTCCGAAAACTTTTTCTGAAAACTAAATCGGTATTCCCAACTCCCATCCTTTTCATTTATTTCCATGCAGGTAGCGATCGTATCCACATGTCCCTGTACAAAATGCCCATCCAGGCGTGACTCAAGCTTCAGGCTACGTTCCAGGTTTATCAGGTCACCTATTTTCCATTCATTAACATTGGTTTTTAAAGCCGTTTCTTCAATGGCTGTTACCTTGTGGCTGTTACCATTCACTTCCTCCACCGTGAGGCAGATGCCGCTGTGACTAGATGCTTTGATCAACTCTTAGTTCCTGCGAGATGGAAGATTCTATCCAAAAAGATCTATTACTACCACTGACAGCCATATTCCTTATGAAACCGGTTGTTTCTATAATTCCTGTAAACATATCGCAAATCTCTCCAAAGGTGTCCATTCGGACAAATTCTCCGTTCTAAATTCCCAATTTGGATTTCAGATTTCGGATATAAGCCTTTATCTTTGCCTCCCTAAAATTACCTGAGGAGGTATATAAAAACTTATGCTGATCATCGATTCAAAAGATTGCGAAAACATAGACAAAGCACTCAAAAAATATAAGAAGAAATTTGAGAAGTCTAAGATATTACTTCAACTGCGCGAACGCCAGAGCTTTACAAAGCCATCGGTAAAACGTCGCAGCCAGGTATTGAGGGCAGTCTATAAGCAAAAGATCGCCAGCGGCAAGATAGAGGGCTAATCCTGAAATATATTAAAATGAATATGGATAGCTGCAAAGTTTATAGCTTTGCAGCTATCTTTTTTATACCAGCCTGTGAAATAATATGCCTGAATTGCTCCCGGGTTCGATCCAATCATTTCTCGATTATCTGAAATATCAAAAGAGATATTCGGTATATACCATTCGCTCTTATCATGATGACCTTGCCCAGTTTTTTGGCTTTTTACAAATACAATTCGGCGAAGTTTCATTGGCTGCGATCGGGCACAATCATGTTCGAAGCTGGGTGGCTTCGATTAAAGAAAAAGACATTACCTCGAAAACCATAAATCGTAAGATATCGTCATTGAGGTCTTTTTTTAAATACCTGGTAAAGACTAATGTGCTTGAGCAAACGCCCATGACACGGGTAATCACCCCAAAGATCAGCAAAAGGCTGCCTGATTTCATAGGGGAAAATGACGCAGGCAAACTAATGGGATCTTTAAAAAATTCTGAAGACTGGAAGGGACTTAATACGAAAATGCTGATCACCCTTTTTTACACCACGGGAATGCGTTTGAGCGAACTGGTGAATCTCAAAGAAAACCAGGTTGATTTTGGCAAAAAACAGATCAAGGTGCTGGGAAAGGGGAATAAAGAGCGAATCATACCTATAGGCCAGGAGACACTTATAATGATCAAAGACTACCTTCAGTTGAAGAAAAAGGAGTTTGAGTCCGCTGATAGTACCCTGTTAGTGACTGAAAAGGGCAAAAAAATGTATTCAAAGTATCCATATTTGCTTGTTAGATCTTTTTTAAGCAGCGAAGTAAAAACACTCAATAAGAAGAGCCCACATGTTCTCCGTCATAGTTTTGCGACCCATCTTTCAAACAATGGTGCCGATCTTAACGCAATAAAGGAGCTTCTCGGTCATAGTAGCCTGGCGGCAACACAGGTATATACCCACAATACCATTGAAAAGCTAAAAAATGTCTACAAAAAATCCCACCCAAAGGCGTGAAGATTTTTTTGCCTAAAATGATAAGAATTAGATAATAAATATTGCGTAGTTATTTGGAAAAAAAAGCGATTGGTGGTAACTTCATAAGCAACTAAAATCAGCTCCCTATGGTTAGAAATTTCGATCCTTTCAAAAGTTCTTTATTTATTGTTTCACTGTTAAAATGCGATTACCATGAACGTTAACATCCAAACAGTACATTTTGATGCGGATAGCAAATTGGTAAAACACATTAATCAAAAGATGGGAAAGTTAAACACTTTTCATGACCGCATCATTAAGGTAGATGTGTTTCTGAAACTTGATAATGTAGTGCATAAGATCAAAGACAAAATCGCAGAGATCAGGATACAGATACCGAGGCACCAATTGTTTGTAAAATCAACCAGCAAATCATTTGAAGAATCATTTGATGATGCATTTGAATCAATCGTAAACCAAATAAAAAGAAAAAAACAAAAACAAGCCGCTTAATTTCAATTCAACTTTTTTCAAGACCTCTTCGGAGGTCTTTTCTTTTGATTTTCAGCATAAAAAAATCTTCAAAATATTTTTCAATTCCCAAATTCCTTTACCTTTGCCTTCCCAAAATTTGGGGGTAGTTCTTTATTGTCTCATCCGCTGTAGTGTGAACCAAGGGCGGACGTTTAAGTGACGAAATGCCACTTTAGCTCAGCTGGTAGAGCAACTGATTTGTAATCAGTAGGTCGTTGGTTCGATTCCGACAAGTGGCTCAAGCCAATAGGAATTGACGATAGAGCATCCCGATGCGAAATCGGGAAGGTCGTTGGTTCGATTCCGACAAGTGGCTCAAGCCAATAGGAATTGACGATAGAGCATCCCGATGTGAAATCGGAAAGGTCGTTGGTTCGATTCCGAGGTCAAGCCAATAGGAATTACGATACACGTGTGAAATCGGAAAGGTCGTTGGTTCAATTGGGACAAGTGGCCAAATGGCCAAGTGGCCAACGGCAACAGACTGTAAATCTGTCCTCTTACGAGTTCGGTGGTTCGAATCCATCCTTGCCCACAGTTCTTTCAAAATTTTGGAAAGGCGAATTGGGGAATTGAGGTGCGCGTCTCAATTTCATCCCGATAGCTATCGGGACCCAATTGAACTTTTCCCAATTGCAATGCGGAAGTAGCTCAGTTGGTAGAGCGATAGCCTTCCAAGCTGTAGGTCGCGAGTTCGAGCCTCGTCTTCCGCTCAGTCAGTCAGAAGTCAAATGAGTCATTGAGGTCAACAGATCATTACTGATATGACTTATCTGACCAGCACTGACTTCAATGACTGCTGAAAAGCCGTTGTAGCTCAGTGGTAGAGCACTTCCTTGGTAAGGAAGAGGTCGTGAGTTCAATTCTCTTCAACGGCTCAACCTGACGAGGATGGCCATGGAGAAATAGCGAACAGAACGTTCAAGAGTGCCCAAAGGGGTCACGTCGTGACGACGCAACGAAGATAGGTAGTCCCGAAGGTTCGGGATTGCCGGATACATAAATTTTTAAAAATTGTAAAAACAACTTAAAAACGGAATAACAATGGCAACTAAAGAGACCTTTAAAAGGGACAAACCCCATCGTGAACGTTGGTACCATTGGTCACGTTGACCATGGTAAAACAACCTTGACCGCTGCTATTACAACTATTCTTGCAAAGAAAGGTTTGGCAACAGCTAAGAAATATGATGAAATTGATGCTGCTCCTGAAGAAAAAGAACGTGGTATTACAATTAATACAGCTCACGTTGAATACCAAACAGCTAATCGTCACTATGCTCACGTTGACTGTCCCGGTCACGCTGATTATGTAAAGAACATGATCACTGGTGCTGCGCAGATGGATGGCGCTATACTTGTTGTTGCTGCCACTGATGGTCCCATGCCCCAGACAAAAGAACATATTCTTTTAGCTCGCCAGGTAGGTGTACCGCGTATGGTTGTGTTCATGAATAAAGTTGACCTGGTTGATGATCCTGAATTACTTGAACTGGTTGAAATGGAAATTCGTGACCTGCTGAACTTTTACGGTTTTGATGGTGACAATACTCCAATCATCAAGGGATCTGCTACTGGTGCTTTGGCTGGTGAAGAAAAATGGGTTAAAGCTGTTGAAGAATTGATGGATGCAGTTGATAATTATATTCCGTTGCCTCCTCGTCCAGTTGATCAGCCATTCCTGATGTCTGTTGAAGACGTGTTCTCTATCACAGGTCGTGGTACTGTTGCTACCGGCCGTATTGAAAGGGGTAAAAGTAAAAACGGTGAAGGAGTTGAAATCGTTGGTTTGATACGCTCAACCGTTAACTTCTACTGTAACTGGTGTTGAAATGTTTCGTAAGATTCTGGATGAAGGCGAAGCTGGTGATAATGCAGGTTTGCTGCTTCGTGGTATTGAAAAGAAAGATATTCGCAGAGGTATGGTTATTTGTAAACCAGGGTCTATTACTCCGCACACAGATTTCAAATGTGAAGTGTATGTGTTGAGTAAAGAAGAAGGTGGACGTCACACTCCATTCTTTAATAAATACCGTCCTCAGTTCTATTTCCGTACAACAGATGTAACCGGCGAAGTAGAATTGGCTGCAGGAACTGAAATGGTGATGCCTGGTGATAATACGCCATTGACTGTGAAATTGATCCAGCCAATTGCCATGGAGAAAGGTTTGAAGTTCGCTATTCGTGAAGGTGGCCGTACAGTAGGTGCAGGACAGGTGACTGAGATTTTAAAATAAGCGTCAGCTTTTGACTTATAGCTTAGCTTAATAAAAGATTTTTATCTTTGTGACATATTTCTAAAAGCTGTTCCAATATACCGGGATAGCTTTTAGCTTTCTTACGGGCATCGTCCTGACGGGGCAGAGCGGGATGTAGACAAGAGAAGTTTCGTCTGCGTTCAATGAAGTTCTTATACGGGCATATTTCAATGGTAGAATGAAGGTCTCCAAAACCTTTGATCTGGGTTCGAATCCTAGTGCCCGTGCTAAAAAGTTTGAAGTTCGTAGTTTGAGGTTTGAAGTTTTTTGGACCTTAACATCGAACATCGAATGTCAAACATCGAACAACAATGAACAAGATCTCAACTTATTTCAGAGAGAGTTACAAGGAGTTGATGGAAAAAGTGACCTGGCCTACTTGGGCACAGTTACAGCAATCCACGATGATCGTGCTGGCTGCAACATTAGTTATTACAGCTTTAGTGTGGGTGATGGACTTTGCAACGGGTAATGTTTTAAAACAAGTTTATAAATTCTTTTTTTGAAAATGGAAGGAACAACAAATACTCAAAATACAGCTGAACACCAGGAAACCAAATGGTATGTATTACGTGTGGTTAGCGGCAAAGAACGAAAGGTAAAAGAATATCTTGACAAAGAAATATCCCGAAGTGGCTGGGGCGAAATAGTGAAGCAGGTTTTTTTGCCAGTTGAAAAAGTATACAAAGTGCAGAACGGAAAAAAAGTAATGCGTGAGAGAAACTATTACCCGGGTTATGTAATGATAGAGATCGGTGAGGGTAAATTGAGTGATGATCTGCGTGATACAATTAAGAACACAACCAATGTTATTCATTTCCTGGGAAAGGAAAATCCAATTGCCTTGCGCAAAGCTGAGGTGAATAAAATGCTTGGTAAAATGGATGAGATGGCTGAGGCCGGTGGTGTGAGCATGAGCGAGCCATTTATCGTGGGAGAAACTATTAAGATCATTGAAGGACCTTTTAACGATTTTAATGGTGTGATCGAGGAAGTAAATGATGAAAAGAAAAAGCTAAAAGTAACGGTAAAAATATTCGGCCGCTCAACACCTGTTGAACTCAACTATATGCAGGTGGAAAAGATCAGCTAACACATCCATAGGCTCTTTTGCTTTCAACGGACGACCTGCGTTATTCCAGCCATTGTTTGGATAAGCGGTAACAAAAGGCATTTCTTGTCCGTCTAACTTTGCAGAGCAAACCATAAACCAGTCCATAGCAAAAGCCATGAGAAGCAAGCAAAGTGCGCAATTGATCGTTGCGATCTTGATCGTTATCATTTTCCTTCCTTCTTCTGTTCTGTCTCAAAATTCCTCTCCACGAATACTGTCCGCAAAAAGAACGACTCAACATGTAAGAATCGATGGCTTGCTTAGGGACAGCGCATGGAAAGACGCCGCTATGATAACTGATCTTGTTGAATTTCGGCCGAAGATCGGGGATAAGGAAGAATATAGTAATCGCACCGAAGCCTGGCTAATGTATGATGATGCAGGGATCTATTTCGGTGGTTATTGCCATGAAAAAACTAAAGACAGCATAGCGAGTGAACTGGTTGGTCGCGATGGTTTTGGCACAAACGATTATGTAGGGATCATTTTCGATACCTATTATGATAAGTTGAACGCTTTTGAATATTTCGTTACACCCTTAAACGAGCAATGGGATGCGAAAATGTCACCGCCCCCTACTCCCAACAGTGACGCAGAAGATTTTACCTGGAATTCAGTATGGCAGAGTGGGGCAGTGGTCCACAATGATGGATGGAGTTTCGAAATGTTTATTCCTTATTCCGCCATTCGGTTTGGTAAAAAAGATGTGCAAACGTGGGGGTTTAATATCACACGAAGAAGAAGAAAAACCGAAGAGCAGTTTACGTGGAATCCTGTTAATCCGAATGTAAATGGGTTTCTTACCCAGGAAGGATTATGGACTGATATTTCTCATATCAAGCCACCTCTTCGATTACAGTTCTCTCCTTATTTTTCTGTTTATGCTAACCACTATCCTTATAATATTCCTGGAGTAAAAAATTGGACCGGCCAGGTAAATGGTGGAATGGATGTAAAATATGGAATTAACCAGGCATTTACGTTGGATCTTACACTGATCCCTGATTTTGGGCAGGTTCAAAGTGACAACAGGATATTAAACCTAACACCGTATGAGGTCAAGTATGTTGAAAACAGACCATTTTTTACCGAGGGCACTGAACTGTTTAATAAAGGAAATTTATTTTATTCCAAAAGGATAGGTACCTACCCGGCATTTCTTCACGATCCTGATCCCGGATCCAGCGAACAAGTAATAAAATACCCGCAGGAATCAAAACTTATCAATGCTTTTAAAATTTCAGGAAGGACACAAAAGGGGTTGGGCATCGGTTTTTTGAATGCTATTACTAATACGCGTTATGCTACCCTGGAAGATACAATGTCGCATCAAACCCGTAAATCCCTGGTTGATCCGCTTACGAACTATAATATTTTTGTTCTTGACCAGACATTGAAACACAATTCGAGCATTTCGTTTGTGAATACAAGCGTAATAAGGAGCGGGAGCGACTATGATGCAAACGTGTCGGCTGGGTTATTTGATTTTAATGATAAAACGAATACATGGAATGCTGGGGGAAAAGTATCAATCAGTAATTTGATTAATTATTTGCCAGGTGGTAAAACTCAAACCGGCTATAGTCACGACCTTTATTTTGGAAAAACAAGCGGCAATTTTGTTTTCAAGGCAAGCCAGGATTTGGCAGACGATAAATATACGAGTAACGATTTTGGCTATTTTACTTTAAAGAATTTTTTGGATCATTCTTTATGGATGCAATATCATTGGTTGAAGCCCACCAGCTGGTATAATAATTTCCGTATCAATGTCAATGCTTATTATTCCCGCCTTAGCACTCCAATTACGTATCCCGATTCTCCTTTCTTTAAACTTCCAATGTACCGAAATGCAAATTTGAACATCAATGCCAATAGTCAATTAAAGAGTCTCTGGTTTGTCGGCGCGCTGGCTGGCTATGAGCCGGACAATAACAATTTTGATGAACCACACTCTGAAGGCCATTTTTTCCGGGGTTGGGCTGATTGGTTTGTTGACGGGTGGGTGCAGTCAAACCAATCAAAAAAATATAATGTCTATACGGAACTTTTGTACGTAAGAAGAAATATGTTTAAAAGCAAACACTGGCTATTGACGTTCCAGGAGCAATTCCGGTTTAACAATAAGTTTTCTATCACGCATAGCTTGTCTGCAGAGCCTCAGACGGATAATGTGGGGTACGCTACTTTTGACGCCTCCGATAATAAAATAATCTTTGGACGACGGGATAGAAACACTATTGAAAATATTTTGACCTTCAAATATAATTTCAATGATAAAATGGGGATCAGTACGAGGATAAGGCATTACTGGAGTAAAGTGGATTACGAGGAATTTTTTACACTGGTTGAAAATGGTAGTCTGCAACCCAACGTTTCATTCAACGAAAATGAAAATCAAAATGTCAACTACTTTAATATCGATATGACATACACCTGGCAATTTGCGCCGGGCAGTTTTTTAAATATTGTTTGGAAAAATGCCGTTACAGATGTTACCGACCAGGTAGAAAATAAGTACGTTAAAAATTTTGATAGTACCATCGATGCCGACCAGAATAATAATTTCTCCCTTAAGGTTATTTACTTCCTGGACTATCTGAGTCTTAAAAAGAAAAAGAAGCCCTGACACTTCTTAAGAGGTTAGCTTTCTTCAGCCGCAGCATGGCCTGTCTTTTCAAAATCAATTCTTGGATGATAGGTTTTTGTAAAAAGAGTAGTGGACCAAAAATTTTTTGTAAGAAGAACGGAAGGCTTTTTAAGTACAATGTCCGGGACCAGGTGATACCATTTATACCCGTTACTTTTAAAATATTCCCGGCATTGATGCAACATTCCTAACTCCTCGGCCGCCACTTTTACGGCATCACGCTGGCAACTGGATTTAATAAATGGCTTAAGAAGCCGCGTTTGAAATCCGTAAATGTACAGGTTGTCCTTTATTAATTTATAGTTCTGATATCTTGATCTTATATCTAATTGAGCAATTAGCGGGATCACTAACACAGGGCTTAAAATCATTGATTTTATCAACGTGTTATCGGTAGCAAGCCATGAAGGGATGTCAAAAAAATAAAACAGGCAATAGGAAAACAGTAGTTCAATAAAAGTAAATATGTGTAAAAGATAGCCGACTCTTAAATAAGAAATGGTTTTCGAACTCAATCCATCCATATCTCACATTGATAAGACAAAAGATAAAAAGAAATTTACAAGTGTGAGAAAATATTTTGCCTAATACTTTAAACTGGTTGAGAAAGAATAAAATGTATAAGAATTGATGGATGCTTATTTTTTCAGAGTGGTGCAATTATTCAAAATTCAACTTTTTTAATAGCGCTTTGAAGCGAGGTTCATTCCGGAGCGGGTCGAAATCCTCTCCAATTTTTAGAGTTATCATGTATATTATTCTTTGATCGTATCCTTTTTCCAGTTGAGTCAAAGCTTCATCATACTTCCTCATCGCAACGTAGATGAGTGCGAACCAGTAAGGATCTAAATCACTATGTTCCGAAATGGTTTTCTTAAGCTCATTGCTGGCTTTTGTTTCGTCACCGGAAAGTGCATAAGCATAGCAGAGCAATGCAGTTTTTTCTCTTACACTATCCGGCATTTTCGTAAAGAGAACTATCGCTTCGCTGAACCGTTTTTTCTTCAAATAGCAGAGGCCTATCCATATTTTTGCCGGCACGTAGTTAGGATAAAGCAGAAGGGTCTTTTGGAATTGACTTATGGCAAGGTCGTATTGGCGTGATGAATAGTAACGATTGGCAAGAGACCAATTAATAGAATTAGAGAGCGGATCAAGCTCCAGGGCTTTTTTTACTTCACTGATCCCTGCATTTATGTTCCCATTGTGAAGCAGCACATTGCCATAATACAAATGGGCTGGAGGGTAATTTGGGTTCATACGGATCACTTTCTCCAGGATTTTTTTTCCCCCGTTCCAGTCATATTCATAATGTGATTGAATAAAACCAACGGTGGTCCATGCTTCGGCGAGCGTGCTGTCCAGTGCAAGTGCTTTTGACGAATATGCTTTGGCGATCGGCAAAGCATCAATTGACGACATGCCTTTTTGATTCAATGTATAACAATCAGCTATGCCGGAGTATGCGAGGGCGAACTCGGGATCGATGTCTATTGCTTTCCTAAAATAGACTTCGGCACTATCGTAACTTTCTTTTGTTCTCTGATTCCAAAAGAAACGTCCCTTTATATAGTCTTTATAGGCTTCTTCGTTCTGTGTATAGTGCTTGACCAGGCCTGTTTTTTCTGCCTGGGTCATCTCGGCCCGGAGGGCATCAGCAATTTTGCCGGCGACATCACTTTGAATGCTTACTATATCGGCCGTTTTGTAATCAAAATCTTCACCCCAAAGCCTTTTGCCGGTTTCTGCTTCAGTTAATTCAGCAATTACGCGGATCTTATCATCGCGCTTTTGAAATGACCCGGTAAGCATGGCAGCTACACCCAGTTCACTGGCAATTTCTTTAATTGTTTTGGTTGTGTTTTTGAAACTTCTTACAGAGGCCCATCCGATTACTTTTTTTAATGAAGAAATTTTGGAAAGATTATTAATGATGTCCTGCGTGATCCCGTCGGTTACATATTCTTCCATTTTTTCTGAACCTGCATTATCAAAAGGTAAAACGGCCACTGATTTTTCGCCGGCAAAACCAGGAGAGTAGAAAATTTTTTTGTAGACCAAGAACGCAGCGAGTAATATTAAGAAAACCGCAGTCGCAATAAGTAATTTTCTTCGGATTGATGATCGTTTAATTTCTTTCAGTTTACCGGTCAGTTGTTCTCTTTTTGGAACTACCAATGCGTCATTTGCGAGAGCAAAAATTTCCAACGGCTCATCCACATTTTTGAATTCAAATTTTCCAAGAGAAACAGATTTGCATTCCGGTTGGTTTTTTAATTTATCAAAAACTTCTTTGGAAAATAAAATGGAGTTGGCGCAGGCGAGGGACTGTATGCGGGAAGCAACATTGACACTGTCGCCCATCACTTTGTTCTCTTCGAAAAACAATTCGCCAACGTGAATACCAATTCGAAGAGGAACCTTTGGTTCATGTTGGAGTTGCTGTTGTATATGCACAGCTGCTTTTACTGCCTCAGTTGCACTTGGAAAACAACAAAGACTTCCGTCACCATAGTCATTCAGAATTCTTCCATGAAATGCTTCAGCTGATTGTTTCAATACTGTAATGAAATGGCGTGTAACGGCCAAAGCATTTTGTTCATCTTTTTGCATCATAGCGGTATAACCAACGATGTCGGTAAAAAGAATGGCAGCGAGTTGGCGGTTTTGTTCCATTTTTTTCTTGTAAGTAAGGAACGAGAATATTCACCGAATTTAACTCATTTTCGAGGGAGAAGAGAGGTTTTATAAATTCATCTTTTTTATCAATAGTTTAAATCCCGGTTCATTTCTTATTGGATCAAATGCAGGATCAGAATTTATAAAATACATGTTGATCTCCCGGGCATCATAAGCCTCTTCCAGGACAGTCAATGCTTGTGTATTTAGTCTAAGGCCGATGTAAGCTTGAGCTAAAGGATAGAGAGAAGGGTGTTGATATTCTTTTAAAGTCTTTTCAAGTTCGGCTCTTGCATTGACACTATCTCCCGATAAAGAATGAGCATAACTCAACGTTAGTCTTTGGTAGTCGCTGGGCGGAAAGCTTTTACATAAGCCGATCGCTTCTGAGTAGTTTTTTCTTTGTAAGAGAACATATACAAAGGTTGGTATTGTTTGTAAATATTTGGGGAAAAGTGTAAGCGTTTTTTTCAGTTGTTCATAAGCAGAATCGTATTTATGCGCAAAACAATAATTTCTGCCTAAAACCCAATTTAATGAAGGAGAAAGAGGGTCAAGATTTAATGCTGCTTTGATTTCATTAATACCTGCTTCGGTATTCTGATTGGTGTATTGTAAAAGGTTTCCATAATACACGTGCGCGATAGGATAATTCGGATTGAGTGCAATAGCTTTTTCCAGGGTTTTCTTCGATTCCCTCCAATTATATTCGAAAGCTGATTGAATAAATCCGACTGTCGTTATTGCCTCACAAAGGGTACTGTCAATAGACAGGGCCTTCATGGCATAGGTTTTAGCAATCGGCATTCCTTCCAGTTGGGGTAATCCATTAAACGGTAAAATATAACAATCTGCAAGACCTGAATAAGCCAGTGCATAATCAGGATCTAATTCCAGGGCGTTTTTATAATATACTTTAGCACTATCATAACTTTGGTTCGTTCTTAAATCCCAGAAAGAACGCCCTTTCCTGTATAATTTATAAGCTTCAGTATTTTCTGTGTAATGTTTTCCGATACTTCCTTTTTCCTGGTCTGTAAGACTGATTTTAAGAGTCGTTATTATTCGTTCTGTAATTTTCGATTGAATGGATAACAGGTCCTTATCATCAAAAAAATAATTATCCCCCCAAAGTCTCTTATTTGTTGTAGCATCGGTCAGTTCAACAGTTAAATGACTTTTATCTTTTAATTTTTGAACACTTCCGGAAAGAATGGTAACAACCCCTAATTCATTCGCAATTTTATTCAAGGATTCTGTTGTTTTTTTTAACCCCTTCACGGAAAACCATCCGATCACTTTCTTTAAGGAAGATATTTTTGAAAGGTTGTTGATGATATCCTGAGTAATGCCATCAGTAACATATTCTTCAGTGCTATCCTTACTCATGGTTTCAAAAGGGAGAACTGCTATGGATTTTTCGCCATTAAAACCTGCGGTGGCCGGAAGTTTTTTGTAGATCATAACGGCCGTGATCAGTAAAATCAAAAAAGACGTAGTGATTAGTATTTTTTTCCTGGTAGTATTTTTTATGTCTTTTAACTTGCCATCCAATTGTTCTCTTTTTGGAACAATCAGCCCTTCATGAGCCAAAGCAAATATCTCCAGCGGTTCATCTATATGTTTAAACTCAAATTTTCCGAGAGAGATGGATCTGTATTCGGGTTGGTTTTTTAGTTTATCAAAAACTTCTTTGGAAAATAAAATGGAGTTGGCGCAACCGAGAGACTGTATGCGGGACGCAACATTGACACTATCGCCCATCACTTTGTTTTCTTCAAAGAATAATTCGCCCACATGTATGCCGATGCGAAGAGGAACCCTAGGTTCTTGCTGAAGCTGTTGTTGTATTTGCATCGCGGCTTTGACAGCTTCTGTAGCGCTGGGGAAACAACATAGACTTCCATCACCATAATCATTTAAAATTCTTCCGTGAAATGTTTGAGTTGATTGTTTAAGTGCGGAGGTGTAATGACGGGTTACTGCCAGGGCATGTTGCTCATCTTTCTGCATCATGGCAGTATAGCCGACGATGTCGGTAAAAAGAATGGCGGCAAGCTGGCGGTTTTGATGTTCCATTGTTGACAGGAATAAGGAACGGGAATACGAACCGAATTTAATTGATTTCTAAGTGCAGTAACAGTTATTCAAAATTCATTTTTTTCAGCAGTGCTTTGAACCGGGGTTCTGTTCTTATCGGATCCCAGACAGGTTCCAATTTTAGAAACAACAATTGAAGAGAATGAGTTTGATATCCCATTTCCAGGTAGTTCAAGGCTTCCTCTTTATTACCTAATGCAACACTGATCTGTGCCATGCTAACGGGAAACCTCAATTGCGTCTCGATCGGAACTGTCTTTAGCAATGCTATCGTTTTTGTTCTGTCGCCAGATGCCGAATAAGCGTAGCATTTTCCTAAGTCGCCATGCCCTCCCTGGTCGAACATACCCTTGGGAAGCAGTGCAAAAGCCTCCAAAGCCTGAGGGTATCGTTTTTTTTGAAGATAGCAGTATCCGAGGTATGTATATGATTGAAAGAAACCGGGGTTTAGAGTAATACTCCTTTGAAGCTGAACAATTGCAGAATCATATTTCGTGGCTTCAAAAAAATTTCGTCCCAACACGTAGTTCATCGCCGACGACAATGGGTCAAGACTCAGGGCTTTTTTTGTTTCGGTGAGTCCCGCGTCAATATTACCAGTGCACAGCAATACATTGCCCAGATACAAATGGGCGATCGGATAGTTAGGATTTTTTTGTATTATTTTTTCAAATTTCACTGTAGCGCCTTCCCAGTCGAAGTTGAAATGTGATTGAATAAATGCTAATGTTGTTTGAGCTTCCACAAGCGAGCTATCTAACTCCAACGCTTTTCGCGCATACATTTCGGCAATAGGCACCGCTTCTAATTGTGACAATCCCTTTTGATTAAATGTGTAACAATCTGCCAGGCCGGCATAAGCGAGGGCATAGTCAGGATCGAGTGTCAATGGCCCTTTTATAGTTGGCCTCCGCGCTATCGTAGTTCTCTTTGTTTCTTTTGTCCCAGAAAAAACGACCCTTTCGATACAATTTGTAAGCGTCGACGTTTTCGGTGTAATTCTTTTCCAGATTTTTTCGATCTTCCTTTGTGATATTGGCGCTAAGGGCAGAGGCGATCTCAGAGGATACCTTTGCCTGGATGGACATAATGTCTTTCGCCTCGTATTCAAATTCGCCGCCCCACAATCTTTTATTTGTACCAGCTTCAATCAGCTCCGCTACAATGTGTGTTTTATCGGTTTGCTTTTGAATGGTTCCCGTAAGGACCGCCGCGACTCCCAATTCATCAGCTATTTGTTTAAGTGTCTTTGTTGTCTTTTTAAAACTTCTCACTGAAAACCAGGCAATGACTTTTTGCAACGAGGAAATTTGTGAAAGTCGGCTAATGATATCCTGCGTAATGCCATCGGTAAGGTATTCTTCACTGGTGTCCTTATTCATATTTTCAAAGGGAAGAACTGCTATGGATTTTTCGCCTGTAAAGCCGGAAGAGGTCAAATATTTTTTATAGATCATAAAAGCCGCCAGCGCTAAAATCAGAAAAATTGTGGCCGTCAATAATTTTTTGCGCGCAGATCTTTTTTTGATCTCCTTCAACTTTCCACTGAGCTGTTCTCTCTTTGGAACAATCAGTCCTTCTGTGGCCAATGCAAAAATCTCCAAAGGCTCATCCACATTTTTAAATTCAAATTTTCCAAGAGGAACGGATTTGTATTCCGGCTGGTTTTTTAATTTATCAAAAACTTCTTTGGAAAATAAAATGGAGTTGGCGCAGGCGAGAGACTGAATTCGGGACGCAACATTGACACTGTCGCCCATTACTTTGTTCTCTTCGAAAAACAATTCGCCCATGTGAATACCAATTCGAAGAGGTACCTTAGGTTCTTTCTGAAGCTGTTGCTGTATTTGGAGCGCGGCCCTGACCGCCTCAGTGACACTGGGGAAACAACAAAGCGTGCCGTCACCATAATCATTTAGAATTTTTCCGTGAAAGGTTTCAGCAGACTGTTTTAGCGTCGCGATATAATGTCTGGTAACGGCCAACGCGTTTTGCTCATCTTTCTGCATCATGGCCGTGTAGCCGACAATGTCAGTAAAAAGAATAGCAGCAAGCTGGCGGTTTTGTTGTTCCATTGTTGCCTAAATAAGCAAGAATGAATATAACCGAATTTAATTGATTTTTGAAGGAAGAGGAAGTTGTTCTAAATTCATTTTCTTTAACAAATCTTTGAACCTTTGTTGATTTCTGATTGGGTTAAATCCCGGGTCTACCTTTATCTGGAACATATGAAGATCACGGATTTCATATGCTTTATCTAACTGATTCATTGCTTCAGCATAGTCGCTAAGGGCCACATAAGCCTGGGATAACCTGTATGGCGACAACAAAACTTTTCCCTTTTCAATTAATGCTTTTTCAAGAAATTCCTTTGCTTTTGCTTTATCGCCCAGCAATCCGTAACCATAGCTCTGCATTATGAGATAATTGTCAATCGGATTATTATGAGTACAACCAGAAATTTTATCAAAATACTGCTTGGCTTGTGGATACATTTTATTTTCAAAATAAGCCAGGCCCAATGACCAGGAAAGCATTTCCTGCTGTTTGGGTGCTATTTCCCATGTTTTCTTAAATCGTTCAACGGCCTTATCATTTTCTCCTGCGAAATAATAATTTCTTCCAAGCACCCAATTTGCGCCAAATGCCATAGGATCCAGTTGAACCGCTTTTTCAACTTCCTTTAACCCGTCTTTTGAATTTCCGGTGCACTGCAGCAGGTTCCCATAATACAAATGAGCAATTGGATAATTGGGATCAAGTGCAATTGCTCGTTCCAATGTTTTTTTAGATTGAGCCCATTCATAATCAAAGATGTGTTGAATAAATCCTAATGATGTGAGTCCCTCGCTCAAATTACTATCCAGTGACAGCGCCTTGTTCGCATATCCTCTTGCAATCGGAATTGTCTCCAACTGGCTCAGGTTTTTAAAATTAGTAGTATAACAATCTGCTATGCCAGCATATGCCAATGCATAAGCTGGATCCAGTTTAATTGCTTGTTTAAAATTTGCTTCTGCACTGTCAAAATTTTCCAGGCCCCTTGCATTCCAGAAATTCCGGCCCCTTAAATAAAATTTGTATGCCTCTACATTTTCAGTGTGATGTTTGTAAAGATTTATTTTTTCCTCCGGTGTTACATCAGCTTTCAAGTAAGTAACAATTTCTCCGGCAACATTTGACTGAATAGATACAATATCTTTACTCGTGTATTCGAAATCGTAACCCCATAATCGTTTATTGGTACTTACTTCAATCAATTCGGCAATAATGCGGGTCTTGCCTTCGTGTTTTTGCATGGTACCGGAAAGAACAGCAGCCACACCCAGTTCATCAGCTATTTGTTTCAGGGTTTTTGTCGTTTTCTTAAAACTTCTCACCGAAAACCAGCCAATCACTTTTTTTAATGAAGAAATTTTTGAAAGATTATTGATAATATCCTGTGTGATGCCGTCGGAAATGTATTCTTCACTACTATCGGTTCCGGTATTTTCAAATGGAAGAACAGCTATTGATTTTTCTCCTGTAAACCCTGATGTTACTGTGAGTTTTTTATAGATCAGAAAACCGGCTATCAATAAAATCAACAAAACCGCAGCGATCAATATTTTTTTCCTGGTAGATTTTTTTTTGATCTCTTTCAACTTACCGCTCAGTTGTTCCCTCTTTGGAACAATTAGTCCTTCTGTGGTCAATGCAAAAATCTCTAAAGGCTCACCCACATTTTTAAATTCAAATTTTCCAAGAGAAACCGACTTGTATTCCGGTTGGTTTTTTAATTTATCAAAAACTTCTTTGGAAAATAAAACGGAGTTGGCGCAAGCGAGGGACTGTATGCGGGAGGCAACATTCACGCTGTCACCCATTACTTTGTTTTCTTCAAAGAATAGTTCACCTACGTGGATACCGACCCGAAGAGGAACCTTAGGTTCTTGCTGAAGTTGTTGTTGTATTTCTACAGCTGCTTTTATTGCTTCTGTAGCGCTCGGGAAACAACAAAGACTTCCGTCACCATAATCATTTAAAATTCTTCCATGAAATGCTTCAGCTGATTGTTTCAAGACTGCAATAAAATGGCGTGTAACTGCAAGAGCATTTTGTTCATCTTTTTGCATCATGGCCGTGTACCCGACAATGTCAGTAAAAAGAATAGCCGCAAGCTGACGGTTTTGTTCCTGCATAAAACACGTGGCGAAAAAAATTCGACGTCAGAATATACCGCAAAAAAAGAAGAATCAATTAAAAAGGTGATGAAATAAATTTCTTCAAAAAATTTATAGTCTGACTTGAAAACCTAAAAATATAAGATAATCTCCTGAGCCGCCCGGTGCGACGATAGTCTGATTGAGCACTTCTCCTTTTATCTGGTCGGGCACACTTGTTCTTATGCTATGTGAAACGAACACAGGCAAATAAAAAAATACAGATGTTCGTTGCCAGGTGTAGATAATCCCCGGTTCTACGGATATATTACTGCCCGGACGACGCGACCCATTGCTGCCACCGATTAAATCATGCACAGGCACAGCTTCATCACGTACGCCGAATGAAAAGCCCCAGTTCTTTAGGTTGTATTCCATACCTGTTCGAAGAGTATATACATCGGGAACGGAATTCTCATAAATAATGGTGCCCGGTGAAGGATTTGGCGGCGGAGGACCTCCTGCTGTGAACAGTACTCCATTTTGTTCGCGCGGATTGACCAGGTAATAAATATTGCCATAGACGCTTAGCGTCCTTTTAGAATTAACGAAGTAGTAAGCATTCAATTCGAACGAAACACCTGTTCCGCCGTCGCCGAGCTGGATGGATGGGTTGATGTAGGAAAGAACTGCCGTGGTATCCGTTTTACGAAAATAATCCTTGTATTGATAGTCGCCGGTCGCAAATTTGATTCCAAGGCCCAACTGGACATTTCCCCTTTGTTTGATACTTGGGGCTATCAACCATTTCCGCCCTGCAACGCGTATATCCCCAAGGCCCGTACCGCGGGTAGTGTATCTTGTGGTATTGGCTCCTCCGTGTTCAACTGAACTGGTACGGGAGCCATCGGTGTATGGAATGCTCAGATCAAGTGACCAGCCATTGTTTAAGAGGCGGGTTACCATAAAGTCTACTGAAAAAACCTTGTTGACGATTTGATTTTCTTTAGCTGGTGTAACATCCTTAGTGCCCCAGTAATTTTTGTAGGATTTGTAATATCGCGAGGCAAAGTTTACCTGCCAGTCAGAGTTGGAAAAAGAATTATTCAAGAGGTTGTATTGTCCAAAGCCGGAAATATTTCGGATCATGACGCAGCCCTGTGAAAAACTATAGTTTGAAAAAAGAACAACTGCCAATGAAAGGATGACGAGCTTTTTCATATCAGTTAGTTTTAGAATATAAAAGTTAAGACAAATTTTATTATATGAGGCAAATTTCATTTACAGCGTTGACCATTACCTGGCGGAATTATGATAATGCCTGATTATGTACCGATCCGTATTGGACGAATAGTATCGAGAGTCGGGAAACAGTTTTTCCAAAAATGTAGAAATGGTATTTAGCTCAGGGCACAGAGTACCTGCACTGCCATTGGCTGAAATATTTTTGGAAAACAGTTTTTCAATTCGCCGATCAGCCTTATCTTTGCCGCCCCATAAGTTCTTTCAGATCCCGTAAATCGGGTGAGGAATTTGGGAGACCAAGTAATCCGGTAAGAGGAAGAAAGGTCGTTTGAACCAATAAATCATAGAAAATGGCAAAAGAAATCACTGGCTTTGTAAAGCTACAGTGTAAGGGTGGCCAGGCCAACCCTGCACCTCCAATCGGTCCAGCATTGGGTTCCAAGGGTATTAATATCATGGAATTCTGCAAGCAGTTCAATGCACGCACCCAGGACAAAATGGGTAAAGTACTTCCCGTTATTAATCACCGTTTATTCAGATAAGAGTTTTGAGTTTGTTATCAAAACTCCTCCGGCAGCTGTTCAATTGATGGAAGCCGCAAAAATTCAAAAAGGATCCAAAGAAAGTAACCGTAACAAAGTGGTAAAGTAACCTGGTCACAGGTAGAGGCAATTGCAAAAGATAAAATGCCCGACCTGAATTGCTTCACCGTTGAAAGCGCCATGAAAATGGTGGCCGGTACTGCTCGCAGCATGGGTCTTACTGTTGAAGGTAAAGCACCCTGGGAAAATTAATCTCTGACATTTAAACCGAATTGATCATGGCATTCATTAGTAAAAAAAGAAAAGCTGCTCGAAGCTAAAGTTGATAAGAATAAAGCATATTCTCTTAAGGAAGCTTCCGCTTTGGTAAAAGAAGTCAACACTACAAATTTGATGCTTCTGTTGATCTGCATATTCGCCTGGGTGTTGATCCCAAAAAAGCTGACCAGGCCATTCGCGGTACAGTTACACTTCCGCACGGAACCGGTAAAACAAAAAAAGTATTAGTGCTTTGCACGCCCGATAAAGAAGCCGATGCAAAAGCAGCCGGCGCTGATTTTGTAGGTCTTGGACGAATTTATTACAAAAAATTGAAGGCGGCTGGGTCGATGTAGATGTCATTATCGCGACGCCTTCCGTAATGCCTAAGATCGGTAAGTTGGGTAAAGTTCTAGGTCCTCGTAACCTGATGCCGAATCCAAAAACGGGCACAGTTACGAACGATGTGGCCGCTGCTGTCAATGAAGTAAAAGGCGGTAAGATTGCTTTTAAGGTTGACAAAGCCGGAATTATCCATGCATCTATTGGCCGTGTAAGTTTTGCACCTGAAAAAATTGCTGAAAACAGCCAGGAACTGCTGAATGCGATCATTAAAGCAAAACCATCTTCTGCTAAAGGTACTTATCTGAAAGGTATCAGCATGGCCAGCTACCATGAGCCCTGGTATTGCAATTGATACAAAAGCATTTGTTCACTAATTGCGATCTGATATCTTAATCAGAAGTCAAAACATAATAATATGACAAAAGATCAAAAAAACGAAGTGATTGAATTGCTGAAAGGCAAATTCTCTCAATATAACAATTTCTATGTTACCGATACAGAATCACTTGACCGTAGCGCAGGTGGGCAAATTGCGTCGTGCCTGTTTTGATAAGAAAGTAGAAATGAAGGTGGCTAAAAACACTCTCATTAGAAAGCGCTGGAATCACTGGATTGCAAAGTATTCGGGTGTTTATGATTCATTGCATAAAGTAACAGCCTTGATGTTTTCTGAAAATCCAAAGGATCCGGCTATCATCATTAGTTCCTTTCGTAAGGAAATAAATGGTGAAAAACCGGTTCTGAAAGCTGCTTTTATCGATGGGGATGTTTTCAGGGGATAATCAACTGAAAGCATTCACTGCTCTCAAGAGTAAGCAAGATCTTATTGGTGAAATTATCGGATTGCTTCAATCACCTGCGAAAAATGTTATTTCAGCATTGAATGCGGGCGGAAAATTAGCAAGCCTTGTAAAAGCATTGGAAGAGAGGGCAGCCAAGGCATAATTTGGATTTTGGATTGCGGATTTTTCAATTCAAAGAGTCCATCGGCGATCCAACCAATCTAAAATCATAAATCTAAAATCGTAAATCCTACGTCTTCGGGTATAAGTGAAGACATAACTATAAACATCCGCCGGATCCCCGATTGCGGGAAAAGAAGGCGGTTATTAAAATGTAAAACAAATGGCAGATTTAAAATCATTCGCTGAACAGTTAGTGAACTTGTCAGTAAAAGAAGTAAACGAATTAGCAAAAATCCTGAAAGAAGAATATGGTATCGAGCCTGCAGCTGCTGCTGTAGCTGTTGCCGGTCCTGCAGCTGGTGGCGGTGCTGGCGCCCCTGCTGCTGAAGAAAAAACTTCTTTCAATGTAGTATTGAAAGCAGCAGGTGCTAACAAACTGAATGTGGTTAAAGATTGTAAAAGATTTGACCGGTTTGGGTTTGAAAGAAGCAAAAGAACTGGTTGATGGCGCTCCTAAAAATGTAAAAGAAGGAGTGGCCAAAGCAGAGGCTGATGAAGTAGCTAACAAGCTAAAAGAAGCCGGTGCTGACGTAGAGATTGCATAAGAATTCTTTTCAAAAATTTAATCCCGCCACCAGGCGGGATTTTTTTTACAGCGCCAGGTAAAATCTGATCTTATTAAATACGTCAGGCGTGATCACTGAGATCTTTTTCAAATCCTCCAGCGATGAAAAATTTCCGTGCTGATTTCTGTACTCCACAATTGCATTCGCCAGATTCCATTTTATGTAGGGATGTGATTTCATTTCATCTTTTGTGGCAGTATTGATATTTAATTTTCTTACAAGATTTGTTTCAAGCTTCAAGAATGGTTCTATTTTCCGGAAGGCAGAATCGGGTAAACCATATATTTCGCGTATTTGATCGATAGAATAAAAGCCGCCTAGTTTATCTCTGAAGTTCACAATTCTTGACGCTAATTTGTTTCCTATACCTGGTAAGGCGATAAACGCTGAAGTATCGGCTGTATTAATATCGACCATAACATGCTTCGGGTCGCTCGAAAAGGCTTTCTTTGTAGATTCAGCTTTCTTATCAGTCGGTAGTTCTGCAAGGTTGGTTGTCGCTATCCTTATGTAGGGTTCCAGTCGTATATATTCATCCGGTCGAATGCCATAGATCTTTTTCAGATCATCAGGTTTGTTAAAATGACCTCCCTTGTGTAAATAGTTCTGAATGGTGCCGATAGTTTTTTCCCTGACTCCCAGTTTTTTCCAGCCCTCAAATGCGAGAACATTTGGATCAAAATTGAATAATTGTCCTTGCGATTCATTCGAAAGCTCAGTTAGCGGCTTGTTCTGAGCCAGGTCGTCGACATTATCAGGCTGATTGCTGGAGTCTTTGGTGATGGTCATTAATTTTTTTGCAGCGGTGATCCAGCTTGTATCAGGAGGAATTGTCTTTGGCCTGGGCGGTCTCGAAACTTTAGGAAAGATCCATATACCAAGAATAACCAGGATTATGACCAGGAGACCAGTCCTTTCCTTACGGGTAAACGTAAAGTAATCCCCCAGGAATTCTTTCCATTTCATAAGTAAGGTTTACCGAATCTACGCTAATTTGCCCCTTTCCAAACGTTCTGCTAAAGATTTTATGGCTTAATGTTTGTTGCCAAAGTTTTCTTGTTCGTAAGTCTTTATTCCTTACCTTTGCGTTCCTTTAATTGGCCAAATACATTTTGACGTTACCAATCATGATTAAATAGTTGATTCCTAAAGGCATTTTTTTAGACATTAAAAAATGCCTATAGTGATTTTTAGCGTCATGACTTTTTAAAACCGGTTTTTAAGCCTATGTCTTCAACAAAGCTCACACCCAGGATCGATTTTGGTAAGATTAAGCACCTTGCTGAAACACCTGATTTGCTCGAAATTCAGATTCAATCGTTTCAAGGATTTTTTCCAGTTGGAAACCACACCGGACAAACGTAATAATGAAGGTTTGTTCAAAGTGTTTCAAGGAAAATTTTCCGATCACTGATACGCGGAACATTTTCGTTTTAGAGTTCCTCGATTATTTTATTGATCCGCCCCGCTATACCATTGAAGAATGTATGGAACGTGGATTGACCTATGCTGTTCCTCTGAAAGCAAAACTTACGTCTGTAGTTGTAATGATGAGGAACATGTGGATTTTCAGACCATCGTTCAGGATGTATTCCTCGGAAATATTCCTTACATGACCCCAAGAGGTACGTTTGTCATCAATGGCGCAGAGCGTGTTGTGGTTTCCCAGTTGCACCGTTCACCGGGTGTGTTTTTTGGACAAAGTCCATTCACCCCAATGGAACAAAAATTTATTCTGCCCGTGTAATTCCTTTTAAAGGAGCATGGATGGAATTTGCTACGGATATCAATAATGTGATGTATGCGTATATCGACCGTAAAAAGAAATTCCCTGTAACCACCTTGCTTCGTGCTATCGGATATGAAACCGATAAAGACATTCTTGAATTATTCGGAATGGCTGATGAAGTGAAAGTGAGACAAAAAAGCTTTAAGAAATATATCGGTAGTAAACTTGCTGCCCGTGTTTTGAGAACCTGGGTAGAAGATTTTGTGGATGAAGATACCGGTGAAGTCGTTTCTATCGAAAGGAATGAAGTCGTTCTCGAACGCGATACCGTTCTTGACGAAGAAGCACATCGACATGATCGTGGAAATGGATGTAAACAGTGTTTCTATGCAGAAAGAAGATGTCAGGTGGCGATTATGCCATCATCTACAATACACTTGAATAAAGATACTTCCAACAGTCGAACTTGAAGCTGTTCAACACATCTATCGTCAATTGCGTGGTGCTGATGCACCGGATGATGAAACCGCACGTGGTATCATTGATAAGTTGTTCTTTTCAGTGACAAACGTTATGATCTTGGCGAAGTAGGGCGTTACAAAATCAACAGTAAACTGAATCTTAATATTCCGATTGAGACAAAAGTTTTGACAAAGGAAGATATCATTGAGATCATTAAATATCTGGTACGCTTAACAAATGGTAAAGCAGAAATCGATGACATTGATCATCTTGAGCAATCGTCGTGTTCGTACAGTAGGTGAACAATTGTATGCTCAGTTCGGTGTTGGTCTTGCCCGTATGGCACGTACCATTCGTGAACGTATGAATGTTCGTGACAATGAAGTGTTCACACCAATTGATCTGATCAATGCGAGAACCCTTTCTTCCGTGATCAATTCATTCTTTGGAACATCCAGTTATCACAGTTTCTGGATCAAACCAATCCATTGTCAGAAATCACTCATAAACGTCGTATCTCGGCTCTCGGCCCCGGTGGTCTTTAGCCGTGAACGTGCAGGTTTTGAAGTTCGTGACGTACACTATTCCCACTATGGACGTCTTTGTACTATTGAAACACCTGAAGGACCAAATATCGGACTTATTTCAACACTTTGTGTTCATGCCAAGATCAATGAAATGGGCTTCATTGAAACACCTTACCGAAAAGTTGAAGATGGTAAAGTGAATATGAAAGAAACTCACTTATCTTAGCGCGGAAGAAGAAGATATTGCAAGATTGCACAGGCAAATGCACCCTTGATGAAAAAGGAAATTTCGTAGAAGAGAAAGTTGTGAGCCGTGAGACACGGTGATTTCCCTATTCTTGATCAGACAGAAGTTGAATTCATGGATGTGGCGCCAAACCAGATTGTGGGTTTGAGTGCTTCACTGATTCCATTCCTTGAACATGATGATGCTAACCGTGCGCTGATGGGTTCAAACATGCAACGCCAGGCAGTTCCGCTTATTCGTCCCGATGTCTCCGATCGTGGGAACCGGTTTGGAAGCGTAAAGCAGCCCGCGATGCACGAATTCTGATTCATGCAGAAGGCAATGGTGATAGTTGAATTTGTAGATGCAAACGAAATCCATGTTCGTTACGAACAGGAATGAAACAGAAGCTGGTGAGCTTTGAAGATGATCTGAAAGTTTATAAGCTTACCAAGTTCATTAAAACCAACCAGGAACCTGCATCAACTTAAAACCTATGTTAAGAAAGGTCAGCAGGTAAAAGACGGCAGATTTTCTTGCGAAGGTTATGCCACGCAAAATGGTGAATTGGCACTTGGTAAGAACTTGAAAGTGCCTTCATGCCATGGAAGGGTTACAACTTTGAAGATGCGATCGTGATCAGTGAACGAGTAGTTCAGCGAAGACATGTTTACTTCGATTCATATTGCAGAATATGAATTGGAAGTTCGTGATACCAAACTTGGGTGAAGAAGAATTAACTCCAGATATTCCGAATGTAAGCTGAAGAAGCCACGAAAGATCTTGATGAGAATGGTATCATCCGCATCGGTGCACACGTTAAGGAAGGTGATATCATCATTGGTAAAATCACTCCTAAAGGAGAAAGCGATCCCACACCGGAAGAAAAATTATTGCGTGCCATCTTTGGTGATAAAGCCGGTGATGTGAAAGACGCTTCTTTGAAAGCACCAACTGGAGTAGAAGGTGTGGTGATCAATAAAAAATTGTTCCAGAGAGCAAAGAAGGATAAGAATGCAAAAGTGAGAGAAAAAGCAGCGTTGGAGAAATTAGAAAAAGTACATGAGAAGAATGAAGCAGACCTGATGGAAGTGTTGATTGAAAAATTGCAGGTGCTTTTGAAAGACCACACGTCTGCCGGTGTTAGCAATAATTTTGGTGAAGTCCTGATCGGAAAAGGTGCAAAGTTCACTGCAAAGAATCTCTCAGCAAATCGATTATCAGAATGTAAATCCTTTGGGATGGACAGGTGACAAGAAAGTTGACGAATAGATCAATGTTCTTCTGCATAACTTACAATATCAAGTATAACGAAGAATTGGGAAGATACAAGAGGGAAAAATTCAACATCTCGATTGGTGATGAATTACCTGCAGGTGTATTGAAGCTTGCAAAAGTTTATCTCGCTGTGAAACGTAAATTGAAAGTGGGAGATAAGATGGCCGGTCGTCATGGTAATAAAGGTATCGTTGCGAAGATTGTTCGTGAAGAAGACATGCCATTCCTTGAAGATGGAACACCTGTTGATATTGTACTGAATCCGCTTGGGGTACCTTCCCGTATGAACCTTGGACAGATTTATGAAACTGTTCTTGGGTGGGCGGGTCAAAAATTGGGAGTGAAATTCTGCAACACCGATTTTTGATGGTGCTACGGTTGATGAAATTGCTGATTACTGTAACAAGGCGGGATTGCCGAAATACGGTCACACTTACTTGTATGATGGTGAAACCGGTGAACGCTTTCACCAGAAAGCAACAGTTGGTGTTATCTATATGATCAAACTTCACCACATGGTGGATGACAAGATGCATGCCCGTTCAATTGGACCTTACAGTTTAATTACCCAGCAACCGTTGGGTGGTAAAGCACAGTTTGGTGGTCAGCGTTTTGGTGAAATGGAAGTTTGGGCACTTGAAGCTTACGGCGCATCCAACATTCTGCAGGAACTTCTTACCGTCAAATCTGATGATATCATTGGTCGTGCCAAAGACTTATGAAGCCATTGTGAAAGGTGATAATGTTCCAAGAGCCGGAATTCCTGAATCATTCAATGTGTTGGTGCATGAGCTGAGAGGTTTGGGTCTTGATCTTAAGTTTGAATAGAGCCCCCTGTCCCCCCTGAAGGGGGAACTTAGGTCGGGTATCAATTAATATCCGGTAGTTCTTTAATTATTAAAGTTGATTGTGGTGTAGCCAGCTTTAGATTTCTATTAGGCTTTTGTTGCGTCGCACACTTCAACTTCCTGAACATAATCAACAAAAATTAAATCCTCTTCTGAGATCGGAGAGTATAAAAACTCCCCTTTAGGGGATGGGGGTATATAATTATGGCAATTAAAAAAGAAAATCGCCCGAGGCCAACTTTTTCAAAAATAACTATTGGGTTGGCTTCTCCTGATTCGATTCTTGAAAGAAGCTATGGTGAGGTTTTGAAACCTGAAACCATCAACTACCGTACCTACAAACCTGAAAGGGACGGTTTGTTTTGCGAAAGGATTTTTGGACCTGTAAAAGATTATGAATGTGCCTGTGGAAAATATAAGCGTATCCGGTATAAAGGAATTGTGTGCGACCGTTGCGGTGTTGAAGTGACAGAAAAAAAAGTTCGCCGTGAACGAATGGGACATATCAAATTGGTTGTACCCGTTGTTCATATCTGGTATTTCAAATCATTGCCCAATAAAATTGGTTACCTGCTGGGTGTTAGCTCCAAAAAATTGGAGAGCATTGTTTACTACGAAAGATTATGTCGTAATACAGTCTGGGCTTCGCGCAGATAAAGGCCAGAATTATGGAGACTTACTTACTGAAGAAGAATATTTAGATATACTCGAAGCTTGCCAAAAGAAAATCAGTATCTGCCGGATGATGATCCCAATAAGTTCATTGCCAAGATGGGTGCTGAGGCAGTACATGATCTGCTGGCAGCGCATCGATCTGGATCAATTATCATTTGACCTGCGTAATGCTGCTGCAACGGAAACATCACAGCAGAGAAAAGCTGATGCACTGAAGCGTTTGAGCGTTGTTGAAGCTTTTCGTGATGCTAATTCAAGAATTACCAACCGTCCTGAATGGATGGTAATGCAATATATTCCTGTGATTCCACCTGAACTACGTCCCTTGGTTCCCCTGGATGGTGGTCGTTTTGCATCTTCCGATCTGAATGATCTCTATCGTCGTGTGATCATTCGGAATAACCGTTTAAAACGTTTGATTGGAGATCAAAGCTCCTGAAGTAATTCTTCGTAATGAAAAGCGTATGCTCCAGGAAGCGGTTGATCAGTTTGTTTGATAACTCCAGGAAATCAAACGCTGTAAAAGCAGAAGGAGGTCGTGCACTGAAATCATTGAGTGATGTATTGAAAGGTAAACAAGGTCGTTTCCGTCAGAATCTTCTTGGTAAACGCGTTGACTATTCTGGTCGTTCCGTGATCGTGGTAGGCCCTGAATTGAAATTGCATGAGTGTGGTTTGCCAAAGGATATGGCTGCTGAATTGTTCAAGCCCTTTATCATTCGTAAACTGATCGAAAGAGGTATCGTAAAAACAGTGAAGTCAGCAAGAAAATTAGTCGACAAAAAAGAAGCTGTTATTTGGGATATTCTTGAAAATATTTTGAAAGGACATCCGGTAATGCTTAATCGTGCCCCGACCTTGCACCGCTTATCGATCCAGGCCTTTCAGCCCAAACTGATCGAAGGTAAGGCGATCCAGCTTCATCCGTTGGTTACGTACGGCATTCAACGCTGACTTTGACGGTGACCAAATGGCTGTGCACGTGCCTCTAAGCAATGCAGCAGTGTTGGAAGCACAATTGCTCATGCTTGCTTCTCACAATATTTTGAATCCCCAAAATGGCACACCGATCACTCTTCCTTCACAGGACATGGTGCTGGGATTGTATTATATAACAAAGGGTAAAAAGTCAACCGCCACAGAGAAAGTAAATGGCGAGGGAAAAGTATTTTATTCAACGGATGAAGTGATCATTGCCTACAATGAGGGTGTAGTCGATCTGCATGCGTATATTAAAGTAAAAACGAACATCCGCAATACAGATGGTTTGCTTGAGCATAAATTAATTGAAACAACGGTAGGCCGGGTGTTATTTAACCAGAATGTGCCTAACGAAGTTGGATTTGTTAATGCGTTGCTCACCAAGAAAAATCTCCGTGAGATCATTGGTGACATTATCAAGATCACCAACATTCCGAAAACAGTAAAGTTCCTTGATGATATTAAACAGCTCGGTTTCCGTACTGCGTTCCAGGGTGGTTTGTCATTCAATATTAATGATCTTATTATTCCTGAGATCAAGGAAGAGCTTTTGGAAAATGCAAAGGGTGAAGTTGACGAGGTATGGGACAACTATAACATGGGTCTCATTACAAATAATGAACGTTATAACCAGATCGTGGATATCTGGAGCCGCGTAGATACAAGGATCACTGAAACATTGATCCGTGATCTGAGCAATGACAAGCAAGGTTTCAACTCCGTGTACATGATGCTTGATTCCGGTGCCCGTGGTTCTAAACAACAGATCAAACAGCTGGCAGGTATGAGGGGATTGATGGCGAAGCCAAGAAAGTCCGGCTCTACCGGATCTGAAATTATCGAGAACCCGATTCTTTCCAATTTCAAAGGCGGATTGAATGTATTGGATTATTTTATTTCAACACATGGTGCTCGTAAGGGTCTTGCCGATACAGCATTGAAAACAGCTGATGCCGGCTACCTGACACGTCGTTTGGTTGACGTGGCCCAGGATGTAGTAATCACTGAAGAAGATTGCGGCACATTGCGTGGTATTGCCACCACCGCTCTAAAAGATAATGAAGATATTATTGAACCATTGAGTGACCGCATTGAAGGACGTACTTCACTGCATGATGTATACGATCTGCAATCAGATGAATTGCTTGTCGCCGGAGGTGACCAGATCACTACTGAGATCGCGAAGAAGATCGAAGATGCAGGAGTGGAAATAGTTGAAATTCGTTCTGTGCTTACCTGCGAAAGCAAACGTGGTGTTTGTGTGAAATGTTATGGAAAAAATCTTGCTGCAGGCGCCCTTGCACAAAAAGGTGATGCGGTTGGTATTATTGCAGCGCAATCAATCGGTGAACCCGGCACACAGTTAACACTTCGTACATTCCACGTGGGTGGTGTTGCCGGTTCTGCATCCGTTGAATCTACATTGCCCGCAAAATTCGATGGAACGATCCAGTTTGATGGGTTACGCACCGTTGTTACTGAAAATAATGAAGGAGCAAAAGTACAGACTGTTATTGGTCGTACAGGTGAGGTGAGGATCATTGATACAAAGAATGACCGGTTAATGATCTCTCATAATATTCCTTACGGGGCTACATTATTGATGAAGGATGGACAAAAAATAAATAAAGGCGATATTATCTGTACATGGGATCCATTCAATAACGTAGTTGTTGCCGAACAGAATGGTACACTTAAGTTTGAAAATGTGATCGAGGGTGTTACGTACAGGGAAGAAGCCGATGAACAAACAGGTCACCGCGAAAAAGTTGTTATTGAAACCCGCGATAAGACCAAGATACCGTCCATTCTCGTTGAAGGAAAAGAGATCAAATCATACAACCTGCCAACGGGTAGTCATATAGTGATTGAAGAAGGAGATGAAGTAAAAGCCGGGCAGGTAATTGTAAAGATCCCGCGTGTACTTGGGAAGTTGAGAGACATCACCGGTGGGTTACCCCGCGTAACGGAATTGTTTGAAGCCAGAAACCCAAGCAATCCAGCCATCGTTTCTGAAATTGATGGTGTAGTAGCAATGGGTGCGGTGAAACGCGGTAATCGTGAAATAATCATTGAAGCAAAAGATGGTGTAACCAAAAAATATCTTGTACCGTTGACAAGGCAAATTCTTGCGCAGGATGGAGACTTCGTAAAAGCAGGTAATGCATTGAGTGATGGACAGATATCACCACAGGATATTCTTTCTATTCAGGGTCCTTTTGCAGTTCAGCAATACGTGGTAAATGAGATACAGGAAGTATACCGCTTACAAGGTGTGAGAATTAACGACAAGCATATTGAGGTGATCGTTCGTCAAATGATGCGTAAAATAAGCATAGTTGATCCGGGGGATACTAAGTTCCTCGAAGAAGATCTTGAAGACAAATTTGAATTTGTTGAAGAGAATGACTTCATCTTTGACAAGAAGGTAGTAACAGAGCCGGGTGAATCAGCCAAATTGCGTGCGGGACAAATTGTGAGCCTGCGTGAGTTAAGAGAGGAAAATTCTATTCTTCGCCGTAACGACAAAAAATTGGTTGAATTCCGTGATGCAAAGCCTGCAACATCAGCGCCAACCCTTCTTGGTATAACGAAAGCTTCGCTGGGAACTCAAAGCTGGATCTCTGCAGCGTCATTCCAGGAAACCACAAAGGTGTTGAGCTCGGCAGCTATCCAGGGTAAGTCAGACGAAATGCTTGGATTAAAAGAGAATGTGATCACGGGTCACCCGATACCGGCAGGTACAGGTTTGCGTGAATTTGAGAATATGATCGTGGGCAGCAAGGAAGAATATGAATTGCTGCAAACTACAAGAGAAGCGATGGCTTATGATGAGGAAGAATGATCGCTGATTACATCGATTAATTTGATATTAAATGAAAAAAGGAGCAGGGAAAACTGCTCCTTTTTAGTTTTTCAGGTCAGCGTAATCAGCGGTCTTAAATCAGCGTAATCAGCGGTTCTAAATCAACGTAATCAGCGGTGTTAACTGTTTCCTAAAGTAAGCCAATGCTTATATTTGCCCGCCCAACTGTCCTTATTTTGCAAAAAACGAGAGATGAAAAATGGCCTGGTTATACTGAATGTGATTCTTTTGATGGCGGTGGGTTTTTTATTTTATCTGCATTTCAATTCTGCGAAAACTGGTACAAAATCACAAAATAAAACCGAACAAAAAGATCCAATTGATTCTTCTGCCAAGAGTGATTGCAGGATCGCTTATTTTGAAATGGATTCAGTAGCAGCCAATTTCGAAAAGGCGAAAGAGATGCAAAGCGAGCTGGAAAAAAAAGAAGATAAAATGAACTCAGAAATGAATCGCCTTCAAAATTTATATCAGCAAAAGTATATCAACTTTCAGCAGCACGGGGCTACTATGAGCAGTTCACAACTGGATGCAGCCAGGAACGAATTGGGGCAATTGGACCAAAACATAAAAGATACAAAGGCGAGCCTTGACCAGGATTATAAAACCTACTATGTACAAACCCAACAGGAAATTCTCTCGATGATCAGGCAGTTTTGTTCTGAATACAATAAAGATAAAAAATATGCTATCATCATATCCAATGAACCGGGTCTTGTTTTCTATAAGGACAGCACGATGGATATAACCAGGGATCTTTTAGAAGGTTTAAACAAGATGTACGGAAAGAAAAAATCTGAGAAAAAATACTAAAAGAGTGGCTCTCTCAAACTCTTATTTTTGCCACCAAGAAGCGAAGAAAATAAAACTTGAAGGTCAAAACTTTAAGTCTTTGAGCCTTTGTTGCCTACCTACTAAAGTGACCTTTTCGATAGCCTCTTTCTTTTTTTAATGGCCTTATAAGCGACTTGCAGCATCGGGAATAGAGCTGTTCGCTTTAAAAGATTAAAATCCCTATCTTGAATCCCGTTTGACCACCTGCCCGACTGAGTCATCCAGGCGAAGGTTGTCCGCGCAGGAAAAACTAACTCTTCCATGACAGAAGAAATAATGAACGAACCTCAACACGCAACTTCATTTAAGCAATCACTGGGATTATTGGATGGAACGATGATAGTGGCTGGTTCGATGATCGGTTCGGGGATCTTTATTGTCAGCGCTGACATTACGAGAAACGTGGGTGGTGCAGGCTGGTTGATCGCTGTTTGGCTGATCACCGGATTTATGACAATTACGGCTGCGGTGAGTTATGGTGAATTAAGCGGTATGTTTCCTAAGGCGGGAGGTCAATATGTCTATTTAAAAGAGGCGTATAATCCTTTTGTAGCTTTTTTATATGGCTGGAGTTTTTTTGCTGTGATACAAACGGCAACCATTGCAGCGGTGGGCGTTGCTTTTTCAAAATTTGCGGGATACTTTATTCCAGCATTAGAATTAAAGGATGAAAATATTTTAGCGCAGATCGGTTCGTTTAAAATTTATACTGCTCAGCTGGTTTCGATCGCTCTTATTGTTTTTCTTACATGGGTCAATACAAAAGGGATCAGGAGCGGAAAGATTATTCAAACAACTTTTACATCCGTTAAACTCCTTTCTTTATTTGGATTGATCGTATTTGGCTTTTTGATCGGATCAAAATCCGGGGCCTGGCATGCCAACTGGCAGGATGCATGGAACATAAAAGGAATTTCGGAAGATGGCAGTATCAAAGAATATTTACCTATTGCAGCATTGGGGGCGATTGCAGCATCTATGGTGGGTTCTATTTTTAGTAGCGATGCGTGGAATAACGTAACATTTATTGCCGGTGAAATAAAAAACCCAAAGAAAAACATTGGGTTGAGTTTGTTTTTCGGGACATTAATCGTTACGATCATTTATGTTTCCGCCAACCTGATGTATGTAAATGTCCTTGCACTTCATGATATTGCTTTTGCGCCACAGGATAGAGTAGCTGTCTCTGCTGCCAATGCAGTTTTTGGTGCCATCGGAACTTATGTGATCGCTGTAATGATCATGATCTCAACCTTCGGGTGCAACAATGGATTGATACTGGCGGGAGCAAGAGTATATTATACCATGGCAAAGGATGGATTGTTTTTCAGGCAAACCGGAACGTTGAATCGCAATGCTGTTCCCGAATTTGGATTATGGATACAATGTGTTGTCGCTTCTATTTTATGCTTAAGTGGTAAGTATGGTGATCTGCTTGATATGATCTCGTTTGTAGTTGTGATTTTTTACGTATTAACGATTGGCGGCATTTTTATTCTTCGTAAAAAAAGACCGGGTGCGGAAAGACCTTACAAGGCTTTTGGTTATCCTGTTCTGCCAGCCATTTATATTGTGATGGGAGTTGCTTTTTGTCTTTTGCTGATAAGATACAAACCACAATATACCTGGCCGGGTTTGATCATTGTGCTCATCGGTATTCCTCTTTATTTTATAGCCATCGCTGCCCGTAAAAAATAATTCACCGATTTTTGCAGCATGGAAAATTTTCAAAGACTGTTTGAATCATTTACAAATTTGAAAGTAGGGGTCATTGGTGATGTAATGCTCGACACTTATATGTGGGGCAGGGTTGATCGCATTTCTCCTGAGGCACCTGTGCCTGTTGTTGTGTTGGATGAAAAAGAATATCGCATTGGCGGTGCGGGCAATGTAGCACTCAATTGTCATTCACTTGGCTCCCAGGTTTTCATTTTGTCCGTAACGGGTGATGATAAAGAAGGACTGCTGCTTGAGGAGCTTTTCGGGGAAAGCCTGATCGATACATCTTATCTGATAAAAAGTTCTGCGAGGGTGACGACGAATAAAACAAGGATCATTAGCCGCAACCAGCAAATGATGAGGCTTGATGCGGAAATAACCTCCGACCTTGCTAAAAATGATGAGGAAAATTTATTGGGGCAGGTACGATCTTTCATCCAAAAGGAAGACCCGGACGTGATGATCTTTGAAGATTACAACAAAGGGATATTGACAGAGAAGATCATCCGCGAAACAATAACGCTTTGTAAAGAAACGGGTGTCATTACTGCTATTGATCCTAAAAGGAAGAATTTTTTCTCCTATCACAATGCCGATATCTTTAAACCAAATCTTATAGAAGTAAAGCAGGCATTGAATATTTTATTTGACGAGATCAATGACTCCTTGTTGAGTAAAATTCACCTGGAATTGAAGAACATTCTTGAGCACAAGATTTCGTTTATTACTCTTTCTGATAAGGGAGTTTTTTATCAAAAGAACGGCAGCGCTTCCATTATTCCTTCACACTTGCGCAATATTGCTGACGTATCAGGTGCCGGTGATACTGTGATCGCGGTGGCGGCGTTGGTCTATGCAGCTACGCAAAACGTTCATCTCATGGCAGAGGTTGCAAACATAGCCGGTGGATTGGTGTGCGAAGAAGTGGGAACTGTTGCAATTGATAAAAGCAAATTGCAAAATGAATGTGAATTGTTACTCTCCTGAAATCATTTTTCATAAAAAATTTGTTGATGTGCTGATTTGCCGATATTAAAGAAAAGTTTGATTGTATTAATGTTTGTTTAAACATTCTTAAAAAAACTTAAAAATTATTCCTTGTAAAAATATTAATTTTCGGAAATGAGTTTGAAAAACGTAGATGATATCGTCATCAGTGCCTGAACGTTTTTAAGAAAGAACTTACGTTGTGTTCGTTGTGTTTTCTTCGTGTCCTTCGTGACCGGTATTTTGGTCACAAAGTGCACAAAGTTTACACGAAGTGCACAAAGATTTTATCGAGATATGATAAGGCCGTTTAGGAAAGAATACTAAATAACAGAAATAAAACCATGTCAAAATTTTCGATCGTCATTCACGGGGGAGCCGGAACTATTCTTAAAGAACATATGACCCCTGATCTGGAGGTCGCTTATACAGAAGGTCTGAAAACCGGCGTAGATGCAGGTTATGCTGTATTGGAGCAGGGCGGATCGGCAGTGAATGCAGTAAAAGCAGCAATTGTTGTGCTGGAAGATAATATTCTTTTCAATGCAGGCCGAGGCTCTGTCTTCACTAAAAAAGGTGTGCAGGAAATGGATGCTGCCATCATGAATGGCGCTACACTTGAAGCAGGTGCAGTAGCCGGTGTTCGTAATGTTCGTAATCCTATCATGCTGGCAACGGAAGTAATGCTTCATAGTAATCATGTTTTTTTAAGTGGAAAAGGCGCCAATGATTTCGCGATCAAGCAGGGCGTCAAGCTGGAACCCGATGAATATTTTTTCTCCCAGTTTCGTTACGATCAGTGGAAATCGATCCGTGATTCTGACAATTATTCTTTGGATCATACCCACCAGCGCCTGGAAGAATTAATGCGTGATAAAAAATTTGGAACAGTAGGTGCGGTGGCCAGCGATGACAAAGGAAATATTGCGGCAGCTACGAGTACAGGTGGCATGACGAATAAAAAATATGGCCGTATTGGTGACAGTCCCATTATAGGAATTGGAACATACGCAAATAATAAGACCTGCGCCATTAGTTGCACCGGTCACGGCGAACCTTTCATTCGTAGCGTCGCAGCGTACGATGTAAGTTGCTTAATGGAATACAAAGGATACACTCTCCGGGAGGCAATGGACATTGTCGTCAACGATAAACTTACAAAACTTGATGGTGAAGGTGGGATGATCGGTGTAGATGCACACGGCGATCATGCAATGATCCTAAATAGTGCTGGCATGTATCGCGCTTATCGTTGCAGTGATGGAGGGAGTGAAGTTTCGATTTACAGATGATAGTTTTATAGAGATAGAGGATAATTGGTTACAGGTTCTATAATTCATTTTTACTTTCCCAAATACAATAGGGAAACCCTATTCGGCTGCATAGATGGCCAAAAATAACAATGGGCAAGTCTTTATTGTGCAGCCTGTGAGCTATAAGATAAATCGATTTCTTCATAATCCTTATCTTTCCTGTAAATCGTGGTTCTCAATGAACAAATATGCCATCATCGTTGCAGGTGGTACAGGTTCGAGGATGGGCAGCAATCTTCCCAAACAATTTATGCTGCTCAAGGATAAACCTGTGCTGTATTACTCAATAAAAGCTTTTTTAGATGCCTACGACGACCTTGAGATAATTCTCGTTTTGCCAGCTGCCTTCACAGACATTGGAGAAGAGATCATTGATGCATATTTTGATAAGGAAAGGATCAAAATTGCTATTGGGGGTGATACCCGTTTTCAATCAGTAAAAAATGGATTAAAACAGGTTGAAAAGGAGTCAATCATTTTTGTGCACGATGCCGTTCGTTGCCTGGTGTCTGTTAACCTCATTCATCGATGTTATGAGCTGGCAATGCAAACAGGCGCTGTAGTACCTGTTATCCCATCGCAGGACAGCGTACGAATTCTAAACGATGATGGTAACGGAGTTGTCGATCGGAATAAGGTAATGCTGGTGCAAACTCCACAAACCTTCCATAGTAAAATACTGTTACCTGCTTTCGATATTGATTATAAGGATAAGTTCACCGATGAGGCTACTGTGGTGGAAGCATACGGTTTGCGGGTATCACTGGCGGAAGGAGAGGAGACCAATATTAAGATCACAAGGCCGATTGATTTATTAATTGCTGAGAGGGCCATCGAGCAATTAATAATAAATAATTAATAATTACTTCTTTAACCATTTCAAATACCAGGGTAAATTGTTTACACGAACGGCTACATATTTCTCATCAGTTGCGCCAAAGCTGCTATAGAAAAAAGCGAGGTTGGGGATATCGGAGCCTTCAAAATCTAATAACAAATTTTTTCCTGCATGATCTTTAATAAAGGCATCGATCAGTGCGTGTGAAGCTCCCACTGTTCTTCCGTTGGGATGATTACCCACAAGAATATAAAAAACCCTGTTGTTTGAAAAAAAGAAGACACAGGAAGAAAGTAATTCCCTGGCAGCAGAAAATATACCGTAGGTGATTGCCTGGTTTCTTTCATGAAGCCAATAATACAACTTTTTGAATTGTTCAAAATCATGTTTTTGATATGAATGGCTTTTCATTTGTTGCCGGGACAGTTCTATTACCTGCTCTACGGAAAAATTTGTTTGCGCAGCGCAGCCAAGCTGGAGAGCCTTTTTTATGTTCCTTTGTATATTTTCTTTGTAATTTTTATAAAGCTCATCATAAGAGGGAGACAACTTCAGGACAAAATTGTTACGAAGGAAGATATTGAAATCTTTCAGGTGAAGAATATTCTGATGATTCAGATTAATATCCCAGTATTTAAATCTTGAAGGAATGTTTTTTAAAAATGCCTTCGAGGTTTCTGTATCAATACTTTTTCCAAAGATGCCTAATTGGGCACAGAGAAAAGGCTGGTACAAATAATAAATGCCGTATTTCTTATTCCACGTGAGTGGCATGATGGCTTCATAATCATTCAGCACTAACCCATCCCAATGACCAGCCATGTGATCAAGATAAAACGAGTATCCATAGATCAATCCATTATCGGCCTCCCTGATGCACCGGTCCCATTTTGTTTTATCGATCTCATGGTGTGAAAGATATTGTATCGTGAATGAGTGAGTCATCAGAAAGAAAAATATTTGTCAATCGTTCTCAGGTTGAAATTTGCAATATCAATGCTGAAAGAGATCCTTTTCCAAAAACGATCTTTCTTTTCTAACGTAGATTGAATATAATTTTTGTACACGCTACTATATATCAACGGGACATAGATATTTACAGTGTTCTTCAACAAGGAAAGCTGAAGCCCCCCGTCAAATAAAAAATGATCACCTTCTGCATCTTGTTTCCAGGCATCGGCGTACGTGCCTATATCAAAAAAAACCTTCAATGGAATATTGACCGGCAACAGGCTCAATGGATTTATTGATGATGGAACAGATGAAGTAAAATTGGTAGCGATCAACCAGTCATCAGTTTTGCCGATCGGTGACGCCAGCAGATCGGTCCGTACCTTAAAACCGCCGTCACGCATCATGATCTGCTGGCTGGCGAAACCGTCAAACTTGTTGCGTCCAATGAAATAGTTGCTGAAAGTATAATCTTCATACCCATTGGCTCCGGTCAGGGTTAAATGATATCGTTCTGTCGAAAATTCGGTGGTGATGGTTTTTGAACCAGTATAAAAGAACTTGCCGGCAAAAAGGCGTACGTTCAATCCTCCATTTTTAGGGAAATTGAAGAAATAGTTTGAGGTAAAGGCTGTCCTTATAAAATCTTTTGCCTGCTCTATTTTTAATTCTCCGAAATAGGGATACAGTGCTCTTGAATTTTCAATAACAAATAAAAGCTGGTTAAGATAATTGTTGTCCTTTGCCTTGGTTACTTGTGTAACAACAGCGGGGGGGTTGGTCAGAGTGTCTCTCGAAAAACTTAATCCATCTTCACTGATTAAAAAAGTTTTCCATTGTATATACCTGTGCAAATGACTGAGCGGATCTTTCTCTTTTAAGGTAAGACGAATGCCGGGCACGATCTTCCGAAAAGCGAGATAGGTCTTTTTCCCCGTCGAATCAGTATATTCATCTTCGGTAAAGGTTGAACCGTTCAGAAAAAGATCAATACCTCTGAAAATTTTATCTGGATAAAAAGTATAGTCAAGCTTTCCTATGCCGGTAAATTTTTTCGAACCAAATCCATACATAGGAGCTCCGAAAAATTTAAATTTATTGAAGGGTAATTTAAAATTGGTAACAAAAAGACCTGCCATCAATTTATCATAACTGTTTACACCGAACACAGGGCTTACGGTTATAAGATTTTGATAGTGATTGTTAAAAAATCGCTGAAAATATTTTGGTTCTAAAATAAAACTCAGCCTGGTTCCGTTTCGTTGCAGGTTAGGGAGGCTTCCCTTTTTATTCAAAAATGCAAATACTGAATCAAGATTTTCGCCCGATCCGTGTTGCATTGCATTTTGGAAATCTGATGGCCGCGGGTGCTTAAACTGCCAGTTGCGAAAATATTCCTGCATCGCCTTATCAAAATTCTCCTGTCCCATTTGAAACTCCAGCCATTTCATCCATTCCGAGGTTTTAGTATAGGCAACAAGACTGTAATTTATTTCGCTGAAATTTTCTGACGGGGTTTCTATGGGTTGGTCAACTTTCTCCCCGGCAAAGGTTTCGAAAAGGGTTCTTTCTTCCGAAGGAACATTTTTATAGTACTTTTCAGAATAGCGGTTTTCATAGAACTTATTAATGCCTTCGTCCATCCAGGGGTGATCTCTTTCATTTGTGGCGAGTACTCCATAAAACCAGTTGTGACCTATCTCATGTGCGATCGTTATATCCAACTCTTTTTTGGATTCGATTGGGGAAATCACCGTAATCGTTGGATACTCCATTCCGCCTTCTGAACTTTCCGGTCCCTGCACCACGCTTACTATATTGTAGGGGTAGTCTCCAATTTCGGTTGAATAAAATTGTATCGCCTTCTTTGCATATAGAGCGCTATTTCTCCAGGTATCTTTCTGCCCGGGTGTATAGTAAGTAAATATATCGATCAACTTGCCAGAAGAAAGCTGGCAACTGTCATGATCCACAATAAATCTTTTATCGGCAAACCACGCAAAGTCGTGAATATTGTTTTGTATGTAACGGAGTGTTTTTGTTTTTGATGAGGATGTCGGAAATTTTTGCGTGACAGTTTTCACGCTGCCAGCCTTTGATTTTACCTTTTTTTTGATTGGGTCCCAGGAGAAATTATTTCTCATCAGCAGCCATTGTTTTTCATCCCGATAGCTATCGGGATCGTTTTCAAGTTCACCCGTTGCCGCTACAACATAGTTTTCAGGAACAGTTATCTGCACATCAAAGTTGCCAAACTCGCTATAGAATTCTCCCTGGTCAAGGTAAGGCATAGGATGCCAACCGTTCTTATCATACACCGCAGGTTTGGGATACCATTGCGTAAGCTGGTAACTTTCTCCGTCATGCCCGCCGCGTGAAAAATTATAAGGTAGCTTGTCATGAAATGGAGTAGTAAGAATGATTTTTTGCCCGGGAGGCAATGGATCAGGAAGCAGCACCTTTATTACATCGATGTATTGTGGATGATCTTCAATGGCGCAGGTGGTGTTATTAACTTTAAAATCGAGTTGATTAATATAACCTCTTTGCTCTTTATCGGAAAAATAAAATTTAGTGTTCCCATTTATCAGTAGTTGATCACTGAAGGCTGTTTTATCGTTTTTATATGCATTTGGCCAGATGTGAAACCAAATGAACTTTAATGTGTCGGGGGAATTGTTGGTGTATTCAATTTTTTCGAACGCAATAAGGCTGTTGTCTTTATCGTGGAGTGTTGCATCTATTGTATAATTAACCTGCTGTTGCCAGTATTGAGTAAAAGCTGCAAGCCAGGAGCTTTGAGCCGCGAGCCATAAAACAACGATTCTTCTCAAAGGTGGTATTTCAATCAAAAATAATTTAAAAGGAGGAAAGTTTATAACCGATGCTAAAAGCCAAATAGAATTATTGAATGTTGAGGGGCGCGACGCAAAAAAGCGTTTATCCGAAGTACTGCAGGTGGTCAGGTTAACTATTTTCCTTTACCGGAAAAAATGATCCGCAGGGTATGGATCATGATCTTGAAATCAAGGGCAAGAGAAATATTTTCTATGTAGAGAAGATCAAACTTGCTGCGTTCGATCATCTCATCGATATTTTCAGCATAGCCAAATTGCACCATGCCCCAGCTGGTCAGGCCGGGTTTTACTTTTAGTAAATATTTGTAGTAAGGAAAACCGGCAATGAGTTGATCAATATAAAACTTTCTTTCCGGCCTTGGGCCCACGAGACTCATTTCACCAATCAAAATGTTCCAAAGCTGCGGCAATTCATCAAGTCTCCATTTGCGCATGATCTTTCCCCAGCGTGTGATCCGGGGGTCATTGTCGCTGGAAAGCAATGGTCCATTTTTTTCCGCCTCCATATACATTGAACGAAACTTGTACATCGTAAATGGCTTGCCTTTAAACCCGATCCGTTGCTGACGATAAAGAATAGATCCTTTAGACGAGAATTTTACCCGCAGAGCAACGTACAAAAGAAGCGGGGATAACATAATCGAGCCGAAAACAGCGGCAGCTACATCAATCAATCTTTTGATGTTTTGCTGCCACTCAGGCATCAGGGCTGTTCGCAGTTCGATCAGCAAGGCACCCATCACATTGCTGGTACGAATAGAGCCCGAAAGTATATCCAGGGTATCAGGAAGAATTTTTACTTCTACGTCTTTTTCACTGAGGCGATTAATGATATTTTCAACCATCGCGTGCTCAGATTTTTCCATCGCCAGTACCACCTGGTGAATATTATTGTCGTCGATGATTGACTCTAATGATCCTATGTCTCCCAACGTGGGCAGTTTCTTACTGGTTCCATTTTTGCCAAACTGTGACAGCGCAACGTAGCCTGCGTAGTAATAACCATCACTCCGGAGATTTTTTTCAGTTTGATAAAAAATGCGGTTTACATAGTCAGAATTGCCCACAATTAGAGAGTTGAACTGAACTGAGCCTTTGACCAATTGTTGCTTGGCAATATTGAGAAAAATGAATCTCCCGAGAAAAGTGAGCGTGAAGTGAATGCCGAGTAAACAGAAGAAAGCCATGTAGTAATACGAATAATTATCATTTGAATCGTCGAGAATAAAAACAAAAAAGAGCACTATACAGCCAATAAGAGTGCAGGTAAATGTTATTGTCAATTCAAACAGCCGGGATTTTTTATACAATGAACGATAAGTGCCAGCAATAGCATAAAGAATCAGCCATCCCAATGGGACGAAGCTTATACCCACCCAGAACTTATAATCCAGCTGAAAATTCTCTGCCGGTGAAATATTTTGAGTAAGCAACCATTTCCTGATAAAATAACAAGTACCCCAGGCCAGTGCCGCCGTAATAACATCCATCATGGCATAAAAGACGATCGGTATTTGGTTATTTTTTTTCTTCATCCGGCTATCCTACTATAATATTGTTGCCAATCTTTTTTAATATCTGGTGAGCTACATCCATTGCCATCAGTCCGTCAATCTCTGACACTATTGTTTTTGTATTATTAATGATCGCACTGCTGAATTCTTCCAGCTCTTTTTTTATTGCATTTACTTCAGGTATTGTGGGATTGGCAATGGCAAGGGTTTTTTTCCCTTTCGGTGTTTCTATATCAAAAGCAAAAACATTTACATCTTTTTCCTCTTTTTGCCTGATGATCTCTGTCTTCTTATTCAGAAAATCGATGCCGATATAGGCATCTTTCTGAAATAAACGCATCTTTCTCATTCTTTTCATTGATATGCGGCTGCTTGTCAGATTGGCAACACAACCATTATCGAATTCGATGCGCACATTGGCAATATCAGGAGTGTCAGTCATAACAGCTACACCGCTGGCTGAAATATTTTTAACCCCGCTTTTTACAATACTTAAGATAATATCGATGTCATGGATCATAAGGTCAAGAATGACGCTTACCTCGGTTCCTCTTGGATTAAACTGAGCAAGACGATGGACCTCAATAAACATCGGGTTTAGCTCAGTACTTCTCAGTGCTAGAAATGCCGGGTTAAATCGTTCCACATGGCCAACCTGCAGTTTTATATTTGATTCCTGCGCCAATTTTACTAACTGGCGGGCTTCATCCATTGTATTTGCCAGGGGTTTTTCAACAAATACGTGTTTGCCTTTACGTATTGCTTTTTCGCAAAGCTCGAAATGAAAATTGGTAGGAGCAACAATATCAATCGCGTCACAGGCTTTGATCAATTCATCTGCGTCAGTAAAACGGGCAAGCTGATATTTTTCAGAAACCTCATTTGCTGTTTCATTATTTGGATCATAGAAGCCCACCAGCTCTGTGCCTGCAATTTCCTTCCAATTATTAAGATGAAATTTCCCTAAATGACCAACGCCAAAGACTCCGATTTTTAGCATGTAACCAAATTATCGGTAAAGATAATCACTGATTTCACGGATGAGTACGGATTTTCTTAAAAACCTGTTTCGGTGAAATTCGTGTAATCCGTGATCAATCCGGGTAATCCGTGATCAAATTATGAATTCAGGAGAGTTGACCTTCGCTGATAATTTTTATCCAAACTATAAATGAAAAGACAGGTACCATCTTTTATCGTGTTGATGATGGCCTTGTGCAACGACAAAGGAACCGCCGGGCAACCCAAACTTCTACCAAGAAACCCCAGGGCATTGATGGAGGATGGGTCCACGTAGGAAGCCCCATGAAGCACAATGGAACGGGCGCGGGCATTATCGTTAATGTTTTTTTCCAGCCCATCAAGACGAAGAGAGTACCCATTGTCTCCCATATATGTTTCACCGGTAACATAAAAACCGGGGCTGCTCTTTAACGAAGAGGTTGCATTTGAAAATGAACTGGTCCAGAGCTTTCCTGAATTCCTTCCGTGAGCGACCAGGGTGTTAAATAAAATTTGTTTGCTTGCCAAATCGAGAACGTATAACCTTTTTTTATTACTTGGTTGACTGAAATCAATGATGGTAATGATACTGTCCTTTCTGATTGCACCTGTGCTGTCCAACCTTCTTAACCCCTGCAAGGCCGAATTAAAAACAGTTTGATTCATTCCTGCTTCACTAAGATGCAGCTCCGAAAACAGGATAGCGTTGGTTTCACTGAATTTATTTGCCGAAACCACCGTAACGCGTTTCCTGGCAGTAGGCTCTTTTTTTGCTGCGAAAACAAAAAGAAAACCCGATAAAACAACCAGGAAAAGGATGGGTATTTTTTTCAAGGAAGGCATTAGCGAAAGAGTTTTCAATGGTTAATATCGGTCGTTAATAAATGAAAACTGCCCCACTGATCGGGGACAGTTTTGGTTTTTTTGAGCCCACAAAGATAGGCCTTATAAGACAGAAATGGCGATTTCGAAACATTGATTTTGGTCATTTAACGGATGAGAAACATATAGGCATTTTTATAAATTATAATGGTAAATTCGGTGGCTCTATAAATATTTTTATGACAAAACCATCAGTAGTTATTGAATACTGCCCCAAATGCGGATGGCTATTGCGTGCAGCATACATGGCGCAGGAAATTTTAGCCACCTTTACTGACGATATTAAATCAGTGACATTACAGCCAAGTGAAGTCGGTGGCTCTTATAAAATATTTATTGATGAAAAAAAAATTTTTGATCGTAAAGAGTACAATGGATTTCCGGAAATCAAAGAGATCAAACAGCTTGTACGTGACTTGGTAAACCCGGGCAAAAGTCTTGGTCATGCAGACCGGAAGTCGGATGAGACAAGATGAGATGTTTCTATTCAAAAGCCCGTAAAGTCTGTTTCTATTGGACTCTAGTGGCATTTTTCATCCGTTAATCTGGAATTATTTCTTCCATTAAGAGCATTACAAGGGATATAATTTTATTATTGCACCGCGAAAGACAGATTCGTGCTTCAGTCGGTATTAAGAAATTGTTACCATACGAATAACATTAGTCTGTCGGCTAATTTTAGATGTAAATCGTTAAACGCACTCATGATAATTTTAGTTGCAATAATCGTGTTGGCCCTGATCTTTGATTTTACAAATGGATTTCATGATGCCGCGAATTCTATTGCTACTATTGTTTCCACAAAAGTACTAACACCTTTTCAGGCGGTACTTTGGGCTGCATCTTTCAACTTTATAGCTTTTTTTGTTTTTAGAGAACACAAGGTTGCAGGTACTATCGCAGGGATTGTTTCTTCTCATCTCATTAGCTACCACCTGATATTAGCCGCTACCATTGCAGCGATTTCCTGGAACTTGCTTACATGGTATTACGGTATTCCGTCCAGTTCATCTCACACTTTAATTGGGGGATTAGTTGGTGCTGCGGTTGCTGCTGGCGGTTTTCACGGAATAAATAATGCGCCAGTAGTAAAGGCTCTGATATTTATGGTATTGTCTCCGGTTATTGGAATGATCTTAGCCTCGATCATAACCATTATAGTTGTTTATTTAAGTCGCAATGCCCGATTACGAAAGGCAGAATCGAATTTTAAACGTTTGCAACTCCTTTCATCCGCAGCACTGAGTCTCTCTCATGGCGGTGGTGATTCACAAAAAACGATGGGGTTAATTTTTACCGCGATTTGGTTTTATTCCACCATACATGGAAACACAGGAGAATTAAGTGAATTCAAAATGCCAGGCTGGTTGCCATTTGCCTGCTATACAGCTATTGCATTGGGAACATTGGCGGGAGGCTGGAGGATTGTCAAGACTATGGGGACAAGAATTACAAAAGTGACCGCACTGGAAGGAGTATGTGCGGAAGGCGCAGGAGCATTAACCTTATTCCTGACGATCTTGTTGGGAATTCCTGTTAGTACAACACATACGATAACCGGGGCTATTGTAGGAGTTGGAGCTGTAAAACGGATCAGTGCTGTAAGATGGGGAGTTACAATTAATCTGATTTGGGCCTGGATACTAACTATTCCCCTAAGTGCATTTTTAGCAATGATTTTGTATTGGATTTTAAACTTGTTTATTTAATCACAAAAAAATGATTCGTATCCCTACTAATAATAAGGCCACGGCTAATGCCCGGACAATCCAATTAGGCTTTGCATAATGGGAAAAATAAGCTCCGCCCTGCGCTCCAATTGCAACTCCGATACCGATATATAACACGTTCCAAAATTGACCTTTCAAATTTCCTTGCAGTATATGAACAACTGTTCCTGCTAATGCCATAACTGTTAGAATGAGATGAGAAGTAGCTGTAGCCACATGGATTGGGAAATTCAAAAATGAGATAAGCGCAGGAACATGAATGATTCCCCCACCAATTCCTAAAAGACTCGATAAGTAACCTACTACAAAACTTATCATAATTCCCGTCCATTTATTAAATGAATACTCATAATGGTGCCCTTTATTATCAATAAGAGATCTATGGGTTAAATTTTTCGTGTCCTCTTTGATTGAACTTCTTTTATAGTTTGGTTTTACTAATAGAAAGAATGCTATAAATACCAATAATGCTCCCAAAAGCAAATTGAATGTTCGCCTGGGAATATACCTTGTCAGGTATGCGCCCAGGATTGCACCAGGAATTGTGGCCAGAGCAAAAAGGAAAGCCGTTTTATAGTCAATGCGTTTCATTTTTGCATAAGCTAACGAGCCAGAGCCTGCATTTAGAAAAACTACCGCAAGTGAAATACTGGTTATCGTTTCTGGTAGCAGATTGGGAAAAAAAAGTAACAAAACCGGGACAAGAATAAAACCACCCCCTGCGCCTATTAACGTTCCGATAAAGCCTACCAGTAATCCAATGCCAAGCAAGAGAATAATTTGTGACCACTCCATCTGGTTAAATTTTTTGTGTATCCGGGAACAAATATAAAATCAACAATAAATTGGTAAACTATATTTATTCAAAATTGAAATCGGTTTAACACTTAACTGCAATCTGGGAACTACAACGACCGATGGCCATAGGATCATTCGCTGAGAGAAATTGGTTCCTCCTCTTAGGAACTACATGCCGTCGAGCATGCCTGGCACCGGGGAGCAAGGATTAATCTTGTTATCAGGATGTGATAGAAAAGAAAAGCAACCGACCAACATGATAAAATATTTCTATTTAAGAGTTTTAGATGAACTCATTCATCAGTTTTATTTCATTCCTGTACAACAAAATCTTTCCATCATTTTCCAATTGTTTAAGTAAGCGGGATACGACTACTCTGGATGTAGCCAGCTCTTCTGCTATGAGACTGTGAGATACTTTGATCACATTGGAACCGGAGAGTCGCTGTTTTTCTTTCAGGTAAGCAATAAGTCGTTCATCCAGTTTTTGGAAGGCAATAGATTCAATGGATTTAAGTAATTCCAAAAAGCGTTCATTGAAACTTCGCATTATATAGTTCTTCCAGCTTTGATATTTACAGAGCCATTCATCCAGTTTAATATGCGGTATGGCCATCAGTTCAACATCATCTTCAGCGATAGCTTTTACTTCGCTTTTTTTGGCTTCCATACAACAACTATACGCCATGGAACAACTTTCATTACTTGATAAATAATACAAGAGTATTTCTTTTCCCCTTTCATCCTTTCGAAGTACTTTGACAGTACCTTTTATAATCATCGGCATCATACGGATGTATTTGCCGTAATCCATGATGATATCACCCTCCTTAAAAGTCTTGATTTCTCCAAACTGGTGCATTTCCTGTACCAGGGCCGGTTCAAAGGTATGGGTAAAAGCTTGCCTGATGTTCACCATGGTTAAAATAATAAAGTTTGCTACAAAACTAACATTCACCAGGGCAATAACTCTTAAATTATGCATTGATCGCTGCTTTTAATCCCCGGCTGCATCCAATATCTTTTCCAGCGGACAAAATTTCGTAAATGATGATTGCAACAAATTAACGCCAACAAATACACCCAGCCAGAGCCAGTTTATACTAACAAAATAGCGCCAAGGTAACACTTGCAAAACAATTGAGCCGGCAACGGCACGGACAATTCTTTCTTTCATTTATTTTATTTTAATTTTAATAACTCGCTTTTTCCACCGGAACAATAAATGCCCGAACGGGAAAATTTGTTTCACTTTCTTCGTTATACTTTTTTATCAGTTCCATTCCATGTTCGGCATTTTCTGCATCTGTAAAACTGAATATCATCAGGGAATCAAATTTTTCGTCGCCGCTCGCAAACCAGTCTTCCATAAAGATCTAGATGCTGATTATCTTTAAACCCAATTACATCTGTTGCGCTGAACACATGAATATTTGCCTGTTTAAATATTTTTGTAACGTCATCCTGGTACTCTTTCAGGCAGGTAACTATAAAAAATTTCATAATTATAGTTTTTAATTATTTTTCGGGATATTTTTTTCGCATCATTTTATAATACAACAAAGGCACAACCAGCAAGGTGAGAAAAGTGGAAGTGATTGTTCCACCCATCAGCGAAATAGCAAGCCCCTGGAAAATCGGATCGAACAAAATAATGATAGCTCCTAATGCCACTGCGCCCGCTGTTAATAAAATTGGTGTTGTACGCACCGCGCCTGCTTCTATGATGGCCTGCTTTAAAGGAATGCCTTCTCTCAGTCGGATATTGATAAAGTCAATCAGCAACACCGAGTTTCGGACCATTACTCCGGCCAGTGCTATGAAACCCGATCATGGAAGTCGCTGTAAAATATGCACCAAGCATCCAGTGGCCCAATACGATACCTATCAAGGATAAGGGAATAGCAGCAAGCATTACCAGCGGCACGGTAAAGTTTTGGAACCATCCGACGATCAAGATGTAGATCAATAAAATAACAACGGCAAATGCAATACCCAAGATCTCGGAATACTTCGAAAGTGATCTGCCATTCGCCATCCCATTTAACGGAATAATTATCTTCCAGTCCGGGCTGGTGCGTGTATTCTTCCTTCAACGAAAACCCTTTGGGAACCGAATATTTTTTAAACTGTCCGAAATATTTGCGATGGCATAAGAAGGGCTTTCCAGTTTGCCCGACATATCCGCCAGCACATACACCACTTCTTTTTGATTTTTGCGGTAAATATTTTTTTTTTTATTTGTCCGTGTTACCGTTACCAGGTCCCTGATGGGAACGCTGTTTCCCTGCATACCGGTGATTTTCAAGATCGAGAATATCATCCATGCTGGTTTTATCTGCATCGCTCAACTGCAGTTTTATCGCTGTTTGATTAAATGACGCCGGCTGATAAATATTCCAACAGGCATTCCGGATAAAGCGCATTGAATGGTAGCCGTACCTGTGCAGTTGCAATGCCATAGCGCATTGCTTTTTCTTTGTCCACTTCAACATGATATTCGGGTTGATCATCTTCCACCATCCAGTCCGCATCCACCACGTCCGCAGTTTTATTAAATAATTTTTTTACCTGTTCTGCAATTTTTATCTGCTCGTTGTAATCGGGTCCGTAAATTTCTGCAACCAATGTTGATAGTACGGGAGGGCCTGGCGGCACTTCCACGATCTTCACATTGGCATTATATTTTTTAGCAATTGCCTGTATGGGTGCACGCATTTGTTTGGCAATTTCATGACTTTGCATGTTTCCTGTCTCCTTTATCAACAAGGTTCACCTGTATGTCCGCAACATTATCTCCCCTTCTCAAATCATAATGCCGCACCAATCCATTAAAACTTATGGGCGCAGAAGTGCCAATATATGCCTGGTAATTTTCTACCAATGGCTGTCTCGAAACATAGTCAGCAATGTCTTTTGCAACAGCCTGTGTTTTTTCTAAGCGTTGTTCCTTCGGGCATATCAATCACCACCTGGAATTCATTTTTATTATCGAAGGGCAACATTTTTAATGCAACGGATTTGGTATAAAACAACATCATGGAACCCAGCAGTATAACAACAATACTGATGATAAATGTCCAGCGTTTCCAGCGGGTTTCCAGCATAGGGTTGATGAATGCACGATAAATCTTATAGATGCGGCTTTCTTCCAGTGACATGCGGTTTGCTTTCTTTATGCCGTTTACCTTTCTTTTCTTTTTCACGAAGAAAAATATAACCGAGATAAGGGGTAAGTGTTAACGCAACAATCAATGAAAGCATCATGGCAATGGAAGCCCCGATGGGCATCGGGCTCATGTAAGGCCCCATCATGCCCGATACAAAAGCCATGGGCAAAACAGCAGCAACCACAGTAAATGTTGCCAGTATTGTGGGATTGCCCACTTCATTGATGGCATAGATGGCAGCCTGCAACGGCGGCAATTTTTTCATCTTGAAATGCCGGTGCATATTTTCCGCAATGATGATGGAATCATCTACCACAATACCCGTAATAAACACCAGTGCAAAAAGGGTAATGCGGTTTAGCGTATAATCCATGAAATAATAACTGAACAAGGTAAGCGCAAAAGTTACCGGCACTGATAGAAACACCACCAGTCCGCCGCGCCAGCCCATTGCCAGCATTACAAACAGGGTAACCACTACAATGGAAATAAATAAATGGAATAATAATTCGGATACTTTATCCGATGCCGTTTCACCATAATTCCGGCTAACGGTTAATTGCACATCATTGGGAATAATTCTTTTTTGAGATGTTCAACTTTGGAAATGATCTGTTCAGATAATTTCATCGCATCCGCACCTTTCTTTTTGGCAACAGCTTAACGTAATGGCAGGATAATTTGATTTGAATGCATTTGCTTTTGACGGTATCCGCTTTTCCATATCCAAACAGTACATATTGATTGGAAGTTTCAGGGCCTTCTTCTACCTGTGCCATTTGTTTTAAGTAAACAGGTTGTTGCTGATTGATGCCTACCACCAGGTTGGCCACATCATCAGCTGTGGTTAAAAAATTTCCTGTTTCCACTGAAAAGGCCGTGTCCTTCTGCAATAGGTCACCGCTTTGCATTTGCATATTGCTGCCCTGTATCTGTTTGCTGATGGATAAAAAATCGACATGGCTTTCCGCCATTTTATTTTTATCCAGCAACACTTTTATTTCCCGGCTTCTGCCTCCCAAAATATTTATGTCCGAAACATCTGGTATTTTTTTTATTTCGTTGGTCAGCGTCTTGCCCGATTTGCTTCAACTGGTAATCATCATATTTTTCACTCCATAGGGTTAAGCCCAAGCACCGGCACATCGTCGATGGCCCTTGTTTTTATTAATGGAAGTGTAACGCCCTGCGGCATTTTGTCCATGTTCTTCATTAATTCACTATACAATTTTACCAGCGAACGTTCCACATCTTCTCCCACATAAAACTGAACAATCAGCATCGACCTGGCCTTTCATGGAAGTTGAATACACATACTCCACGCCTTTTACATTTGATATCATTTTCTCCATCGGCGCAGCCACCTTGGTTTCCACATCCTTTGGCTCAGCGCCGGGATAACCGATAAAAATATCTGCCATCGGCACTTTTATTTGCGGTTCTTCTTCCCGGGGAATTAAAAAAGTACTGTAACCGCCGATCAGCAAAAAGGCAATCATCAACAGTATTGTTAATTTCGATTGCAGAAATGCTTTGGCTATATTTCCTGAAAAACCATTTTTCATCTGCTTATATTAATTTGTATATATTCTTTATACCAGTTTTAATACGATTATTACCTGCATATTCTTTAACTGATTCATATCTGCTAAGAGGTTATTCTATTTTTACGGGAATACCATTGTATAATTTTCCTTCTGCACTTACAATAAACTGTTCATTCTTTTCCAGGCCAGTCAGCACTTCCACTTTATCGCCATAAGTTTTACCTAATCGCACCCAGCGCAGCAATGCAGTATTATTACTACCGATAGTGTACAAGCCTGTTAACTGATCCTTATGTTCAATACTGGAAAGAGGTACCAGTATAGCTCTGCATTCACGTTATCTGATTAGTAGCGGCATCTTTCACCGGAATGGAAACATCAGCATACATACCGGCATACAATCCCTTTTTTTCGTTGTCCGGAATACTCACTTTAATGATGTATTGGCCGCCGGTAAATTGGGACGACTGGTTGATCTGGGTAACCTGTCCTTGTAATTGTTTTATCAATCGCATTTAATTGTTATTACCGCTTCTGCACCCGTGGTGAATTTGACTGATAGTATTTTCCGGAACAGATGCGCTTACCTGGTAACTGCCGCTTTGTTCAATGGTTAATAATGGCATTCCCGGATTGGCCATGCTTCCGGCATCCGCCAGTTTTTGTGTAACGATGCCTGAAAAGGGCGCAGTCAAATTGGTATAACCCAGCCTTGCATTTACTTCATTGCGCATTTGTTTTGCACGCTTCCAGCCTTGATTTCGCTGCATTGTATTGCAACGTAACATTATCCAGCTCTTTGGCTGTGGCGCTTTGCTGTTTGTATAAAACGGTAAACCGGTCAAAATCTTTTTGTGCACTTATTCAGCGCCGCCTCCGCTTCGGCAATCATCGCATCTGTCTGTGCTCTTTTTGCCAAAATATCCTGGTTGCTGATGGTTGCCAGCAACTGTCCCTTACTTACATGATCTCCAACTTTTACTTTCATCATGGTGATGATTCCCATTACTCTTGTGCTGATATTGGCTGTTTGCGAAGCTTCAATCTGCCCGCTGATATTCATTCCTGTTGCTCACCGCCTGATGGTGTGGCAACAGTTACGACTACCGGCGTATCAGTATTTGCGACAGGCTTCTCTTTCTTGTCAGAAGAACAGGCGCTTAATACCAGTATCCCAATTGCGGCAAATAGTTGAAATGTTTTTTATTAATAATCATGTTCATATTTTAAATATTTTATTTGTTAGTTGATGAGGTTAAGAATTGCAAATACGCCTTTGTAACATTGGTAGTAAATATTGCCTGTGCCAATGCAAATTTTTGTTGTGAAAGTTGTGTGGTTGCCATCAGTACATCGGTAGTATTTACCAATCCCTGTTGATAACGGTTTTGTAAAATGTGCAAAGATTCCGATGCCTGTTCAACAGCCAGTTTTTGCTGTCTAATATCGAATTGCGCATCGGCAAGGTCACGGTAGGCTTTATCCAGTTCCAGCTGGCTTTGATCCTTTTGCTGCGTCTAATTCTTCTGCTAATTTATTTCGCTCCAATCTTTGCGTGGCGATCGATATTTTTTGTTCTGTTGCCTTTAAAAATATCCCAGGATAACTGCACACCCTGCCAGATATGCATTGGCACCAAAACCAAGCATGCTGCTGTCATTGAACTGGTAACTTCCAAACGCATTTAGTTTGGGCAGATAACTCATTTTATTTGCCTTGATCATCAGATCAGATGCTTCAATCGCTTTTTGCATGGCCAGAAAATCAGACCTTGAAGCCGGCAATCTTTGTAACGGTATCCATTCCGAATTTGCTGCAACCAGTGAAATGCTATCCGTCTTATAAACGATCCCGTCCTTCTGACCCATTAACAAGCTCAGATAATCGGATGCATTTCGGATATTGCTGTTTGCTTTTGCCAGATTGGTTCCAACAGTTGTTACCTGCACCTGTGCATTCAATACAGTCCGATTTTTGAATTAAGCCCTGCTTAAAATGATTTTCTGTAAATATGTAAACAGCATTTGTTGTTTGTAATCGCTTCTTCCAAAACCTTCACTGCATCGTAAGCCAATTGCAATTGCAGGTAAGCTTTCTTTACTTCAAAGGTTAAATACTCTTTGGTACGTTGTGTTTTGTATTGGTATAATTCCGTTTGCTTTGCAGCAGCTTTTCTTTTATACAACAGATCCATATTTACTAATGGTTGCTGCACGTCCAGTTTGGTTGTGAAATCGCGGGTAGCTGAAGGATTATTTAAAACATCCGGGATTGAAATCATTTTGCGTAATAGATTTTTGCTGCAGCTTAAATCCAAAAGCATTTAGGGGATTATTTGTAGTCATGGCTGTATAAGAAAAACCAACCTGCGGTAAAAAAATTGCTTCTGTCTGTTTGTAATTTGACGCTGCAATACTTTCATCCAGTTTTGCAAGCTGAATCGCCTTGTTATTAGTTTAATGTTGCTGAAATCGCTTCATGCAAGCTTAAAAGCTTTGCGCTATCCTGCGCTGAAACACTCACTGCAACTCCAATAAAAAAAGTGGCTGTTGTAGCGGTCATTAAAATAAACCCTGTTCCCTTGCCCATTAACTTTTTAATTTCCGGCAAAACTAACCGGATCAGGATAGTTGGATTGTAACATTTGTAACTTACAAGACGATACTGCCTTAACTAGCTGATTGAATCAGGATAAAAAAGTATTGTTCCAGATGTAACATCCAACAATACTTTTTACTGAGTTAAGCATATTAAAAAGGTGACGGTTAGCTGGTTTTACTGAAACAAAAATGGATTTGAACATTTGATTTTTTGTAACAAAAGTCACGAAAATTCTTTTTCAATTTTTCTAATTGGGTTTCACAAATACATTAATGGATTCAAATGATAAAGTCAATCCGAAAAAGGTAAGTGGAACGCATTAAAAAATCTTTTTGCTAAAAATTAAAACTCATATCTTTGCCTCCCCTAAAAAACAAGAAGAGGATCGGTAGTTCAGTTGGTTAGTCCCGATAGCTATCGGGAGTTGCCCTGTAAGCTTCCACTTTTGAATTGAAATTTTTGGATCGGTAGTTCAGTTGGTTAGAATGCTGCCCTGTCACGGCAGAGGTCGCGGGTTCGAGTCCCGTCCGGTCCGCGGAACCAAATTTTTCAGCCTATAATTTTCAAAGAATTATGGGCTTTTTTTTCAAATCGCTTTTCCTGGCGGATGCGCCTTCGAATTCTTTCTTCAAATAAGTTTCAAGATCTTGCCGGAAAGCCGGGTTGCTGCGGCAAGATTCAAATAGTGATTCGATATTCCCTTTTAATAATGAGCCTGAGGTAACCAAATCTGCTAATTCCGGATTTGCCTTTGTCCAATTGTTTTCAACGGAGTGATCTTTCAGGAAAGATACAAGGATCTCGACTTTAAAAAGAGGCGGAAGGTTGACAGTTTCTTCGTTGATCAGCTGAATCTCATCAGTAACGGACGAAAAATTTACCGGATCAAATTGATCGGTTGAGCGAACGAGATATTTATTATACTGTTTCATAAGTTTGAGTGAAATATCGTGAAGGTTTATGCAGTTAATTAGAGACGGGTTGAAGTATTTTATTAATAAATTTATTATGTTTTACCAGCTCGATTATTTTTTGTGCAACCCCTTTTGATGAAGCCGGATTTTGACCTGTGATGATGTTCCCATCCTCTACGACGTGACTGACATAGTTTTCACCTTTACTGTATAATACGCCGAGTGAAAGTAACTTGCTCTCTAATAAAAACGGCGTTACGTCTTTCAATCCTGATAATTCTTCTCTGTTGCTGGTGCCCGTAAGTTGTTTTCCCTTTATCAAAGTTTCTCCTTTATTATTTTTCAACGACAGCAAGCAAGCTATGCCTTGGCTTGTTGCGCCAATGGGTTTGTTTTTACTATAAAAAACTTCCAGCAATTGTCTTACTTTTTTGCTATCCGTAAGATCCCACATAAGACCGCGCCCACCCGGGAGAAAGATCACATCAAAATCACCGTCACTCACTTCTTCCAGCGGTATAGCATTAGACAAGAAATTCATCGCTTCTTCGTCTTTCAGGAAACGTTTTGTGATGAACGTGGCAAGAATGATAGATTGGCTTTTGGGATCAAGAGGAACCCTGCCACCACCTGGAGAAGCAAGTGTGACATCAGCGCCGGCCTCCTTAAACATATAATAGGGAACAGCAAGCTCTTCCAGCCATACGCCCGTTTTCTCATTCGTCTCGGCCATTTTATCATGCGAAGTAGCAATGAATAAAACTTTTGTGGATTTCATTAATAATTTTATTTTATTTCTGTAATTAAAAAAACTTATATCATGCAAACCTTAAACTAATCGCTTTCCCGTTCTTGTCCAATCGTTCTTCAATTGTCAAACGTCCTTTTAACTTACAATATCCAATGGTAGAGTAATTGCCTTTAGTAACTGCCCTGTAAAAAACGTGAATATGATCACCATCACTTATAACCGCAGGGTTTAAAACGCCTTCACTTTCAAAATCAAGGTTCGTTTTCTTTAGCAGCACGCCTTCTTTTTTGACTTCGATCATTGTTTGCGCAAGCTATTGATTAAAAAATGTTCCAATAAAATAGGCAAATACAGAGAGAGGTGGTTTCATTCTTCGAGTGTAACAATGAATCGTAATAGTGGGGAGATTGTTACCTCATTCTTGTTATTTCTTGCAGTATGTGCTAGTTCTATTATTATACGCAAGGTAGTCTTTATTTAACGAGTATGCTTTTTTAAATCTATACTGTACTATTAAGTCTATACTGTACTATTAAGCCCACGGGCTAATGCCTGTGGTTTCTTAAAAACAGTGATGTCATTGCAATAAAAAAAGCCCGCTAAGGGCTTTTTTTGAATAACTAATTTGAAGAATTACCACCTTTTATTATTTGCCTTCTTTTCCTTGGCAACAGAGACAGAAAGGGCTCTGCCTTCAATTTCTTTGTTATTCAGACCCTGGATGGCTTTGTTCGCCTCTGCATCTGCATCCATTTCCACAAAGCCAAAACCACGGCTGCGGCCAGATTCACGGTCGACTATTACTTTAGCCGAAGAAACGGTGCCGAATTTTTCAAATAACACTTTTAAGTCGTCATCAGTCGTGTGAAAACTTAAATTCGAAACGTACATGTTCATAAAACAAAAATTTTTAAATAAATAATTAAAATACCTGTGATAGAAGCCGACAGCAAAAAGTAAAGTGGAGGTTAAATATTACTGTATCGAAGAGTAAAAATTTGCGCTAAACTGATACTGAATGTTGGAAGAACTAAAAATCACAGCCTAAAGATACACTAATAACCCCATAAGGAAGATTTATTATTATATGGGAACGATAGTGTTTATGTTGACAATAGTTCCCCGCTTCCCCTGATTCCTCACACGTGAAAAGTTTTTTCCAAACTTCTTCCTTTCTTTAGCCTGAAATGAATAAAGAGTAAAACGATAACAACGGGGATGGTGCACGCGACTACTATGACGCTCCACTTGATTTGAAACGAGCCGCTTTTAAAAGAAGATAAACTGCCGTCTATAAATATACATCGTATGGCGGCTGCCAGGAAAGCATAGGCAATCAGATTAATGGCCTTATATCTTGATTGGCGGATAATGGCCATCAGTATTGCTATAATTACATTGCCCATAAAAAGCAACGGTATAGCGAGTTTAATCGACCATTGGATACCAGCAGTAAATAAATCAAGTATTATAAGACATAAAGATGACAGGATAAACCCGCCGGCCATGTCAACCAGCGTTGTTCGGTTCCAGAAGGCAAACAAGGAAACGTAACAAAAAATAGTAAGGCAAATGGCAACGGGATACTCAGACCATGTCACGCTGCGACTAATAATAAAGTTGACAACAAAGGCTGCAACAGCGGCAGAAAGTAAAATGATCGAAATAATTTCCCAGGTGAATTTTTTTTGTGGCTTACTCATTTCCCCGTAACCATGGAACGTTTGTGTGCCGTATGAAAACAGGAATCATTATTTACTCAGCCCGATCAATGGATCATTAGAAGGTCTTGGAAAAATTTCTGTCTTTGCCGGCTCGAATGAAATATTAGTGGCGGATACAAGGAAACTAAAATCACTGGCCATTTCAAAGGGAATTCATCTTATCTATTACGAATATGCAAATATGGTGCATGCCTGGATGTTTTTGAATTTTCCCGAATCGAAAAGGGCAAAGCAACAAATTGTTGATTTGATTTTGGAGTAATTTGTCTGGAATCGAACCGATCTATTGTTAGCCACAGGGGACGACCAAGGGTCGGACCCCTCCGCAAGAAGTGCTGCTTCAAAAGAAACAGCGTCTTATTATTTCGGCAAAATGAATTTACTTTTACACTCTAAATTTTAATAATGCCACAAGATCAGCAACCGCAACCTAATCAGTTAAACATTGAAATTTCAGAAGAAGTAGCAGAAGGCCATTATGCTAACCTGGCGATCATTACTCACTCTCATTCAGAATTTGTAATTGATTTCGTAAATGTGATGCCGGGTACGCCAAAAAGTAAAGTAAAATCTCGCATAATACTTACGCCACAACATGCAAAGCGGCTAATGAAAGCACTGACAGAAAATATCGGCCGCTATGAAACCGCAAACGGCCAGATAAAGGATATAGAAGAAGTACAGATACCATTTAATTTTGGGGGCCCTGCAGCCCAAGCATAACGTAATTGAGTTTTAAGACCGGGCTGGATCGCGGACCTATAAAATTCCTTCATCGGCAAAACTAAAATAACCCACGTCACTCACTATAATGTGATCAAGGACTTTCATATCGAAATATTTCGCGGCTTCTTTGATCTTTTTTGTTATCTCTTCATCTTGTCGGCTTGGCTTTAAACTACCCGAAGGGTGGTTGTGACAGAGGATGAGGCCAACAGCATTCTCTTCCAACGCTTTTTTCAAAATGATCCTTGGGTCGGCGATAGTGCCCGTGATTCCGCCTTCACTTACAATTTCAACATGATTGATCCGGTTTGATTGGTTCAAAAATGCCACTGCAAATACTTCCCGGTTATGATCCTGTAAGAGTGACTGGAGGTAGCCGGCAAAATCACGGCTGGTTGCAATAACAGGTTTCTGGAGGTGGCTTCCGGCTTGCCTTCGTCGCCCAATTTCCAAGGCAGCGGCAATTGTAATTGCTTTTGCCTCGCCGATACCCTTGATCTTCATCAATTCTTTTACTGTAAGCTTTCCTAGTTGATTAAGATTATTCTTTCCTAATAATAGTATGTCCTTAGCCAGGTCAACAGCACTTTTGTCTCTTGTGCCATGGTGCAAGAGAATAGCGATTAATTCTGAATCACTTAGGTGATCGGGTCCGTGAATTAGTAATTTTTCTCTCGGACGGTCGTCTTTTGCCCATTCTTTGATAGAGTAATTGTGCTCTTGCATTGATAAGGTTTTGTAAATATTTTTAGTACGGAAATTTGAAAATGTGAAAATAGCGCAATTTGAAGGCGAAATCATCGTTATAAAAACCGGATCATTGAGCGATTTTCACGACAAGTTTGATAGATCCTAACCCTGTAAAATAAAAATTCAATACTTATGAGATCAAGAACATCATCAACTATGGGTGCTTTACATCCTGTTCTTTTCTTTGCAGGCGTATACATCGTAGTGCTCCTGTTTTCCATCTTCATCTGCTCGACTATATTTTATAGCTGTAATGCAAATAAGACGGACATAGTTAAGAAGCAAGAACCAAAGACCGCACCGACCACAGGCTATACAACTGCAAGTATTACCCTGGTTAAATAAAACAGGTTCCCTTAGCTAATTAATTTCAGGCTGTCCGCGGCCTGAATGGCTGTTAATGTATATCTTCGCCGCCCGAAGAAATCTCTTGTAATACATTTCAGCCAATGCAACCTTTAGCAAAAATCTTCTCTGGTACAGGTTCCCAGGAGCTGGCCGAACAAATTTGTAAACGATATGGCTGCCAGCTGGGTAGGATCAATATTCAAAAATTCAGTGACGGGGAGATTTGCCCGATTTTTCTTGAAAGTGTAAGAGGCGATTATGTTTTTCTCGTTCAAAGTACCTATACCCCTACAGATAACTTAATGGAACTGCTGCTGATGATAGATGCCGCCAGGCGCGCCTCGGCCTATAAGATAATTGCCGTTATCCCGTACTATGGCTATTCAAGGCAGGACCGTAAGGACAAGCCAAGAGTTGCCATCGGGAGTAAACTGGTAGCAAATCTTCTGACAGCTGCAGGGGCCGACAGGGTGATCACAATGGACCTTCATGCTCCCCAGATACAGGGGTATTTTGATATACCAGTGGATCACCTTGATAGTTCAGCTATTTTTATTCCATACATAGAAAATTTAAGGCTGGAAAACCTTACCTTTGCGGCCCCCGATGTAGGAGCAGCCAACAGGATCAGGGAAATTGCCAGTTATTTTAATGCCGAAATGGTGATCTGCGACAAGCATCGCAAACGAGCCAATGAAATAGCCAGCATGGTGGTGATAGGTGATGTCGAAGGTAAGGATATTGTGTTGATAGATGACATTTGTGATACAGGAGGAACGCTTGCAAAAAGTGCAGCTCTTTTAAAAGAAAAAGGCGCCAGGAGTGTGAGGGCTTTAATAACTCACCCGGTATTAAGTGGCAATGCTTACGAAAATATTGAAAATAGCGTACTGGAAGAATTGGTGGTTTGTGATACAATTCCAATCAATAGGAAGCTGCGAACAAAAATAAAGGTATTGAGCGTTGCTGAACTTTTTGCCATAGCCATTAGAAATGCGTATGAAAACAAGAGCATCACAAGCTTTTTATTCATTCGCAGAGAAAGGGCTAGTGAAAACTAGCAACCAACAACCAGCAACTAACAACGAGTAACAAAATAAACAACATAAATGAAAACAATTACAATCGAAGGACAACTGAGGACCGAACTTGGCAAAAAAGCCACCCGCCAGCTTCGCTCTCAGGACAATGTGCCTGGTGTAATTTACGGGGGTGCGAAAGAAATTAATTTTTCTGCTCCGGCAATGGCTTTTAAATCATTAGTGTATACACCAGATTTTCAATTTGCTGAGGTAAAACTTAGATGGCGATACACACAGGTGCATCTTAAAGGACCTACAGTTTGACAAAGTCACTGACAAATTGATCCATGTGGATTTGCTGGAACTGGTAGAAGATAAAAAAGTGATCGCAAGCATTCCATTAAAATTTGTAGGCAGTCCAGTTGGAGTAAAGGAAGGCGGTAAGTTGGATATCAAAATGAAGGCTTTGAAGGTGAAAACTTATCCAAGATATTTACGTGAACACATTGAGGTTAACATTGCTAATCTCGAATTGAATGGAAATATTCGTGTGGAAGATGTCCAGGCTGAAAATTATGAGATCATGAATTCGCCACGTATTCCCATTGCGTCTGTAACATTAACAAGACAATTGAAACAGGAAGAAGCTGCAACAACTGTCGCAAGTACAGCAACTCCAGCGGCAGGTGCTGCGGGTACGGCTGCCGCTCCGGCTACAGGTGCATCAACGCCTGCTGCAACACCGGCAAAAAAATAAACATTGATCTATCTGAGCATAACCCTGTCGGTAACGCCAGGGTTTTTTTATAATAATTGCTGAACTTCAATGAAATTAGGGTTTACGTAGAATTAAAAGACCTCATGAAATTTCTTATTGTTGGTTTAGGTAATCCGGGCAATGAGTATGCCCACACACGTCATAACATTGGGTTTGACGTGGTGAATGCATTTATAACAAAGCATGAAGGCGTTTTTAGAACAGATCGGTTAGCTTACACGTCGGAAGTGAAATGGAAAGGGAAAAAATTTGTTTGCATCTGCCCGACCACCTATATGAACCTGAGTGGTAAAGCAGTAAAATACTGGATGGACAAAGAATCAATTCCGGTGGAAAATATTCTGGTTGTCGTAGACGAAGTGGCGCTGCCATTGAGCAAACTTCGTATTCGTCATGCGGGCAGTGATGGAGGACACAATGGCTTAAAGAGTATACATGAATCTTTGGGAACAACTCAGTATCCAAGGCTACGTTTTGGTATCGGGAATAATTATCCCAAAGGAATGCAGTCAGAATATGTTCTGGGCAAATGGGATAAGGAAGAAGAACCTATTGTTAAATTAAAGATTGATAAAGCAGTGGAGGTCATTGAAGCCTTTGCAGTAGCTGGTATCACGACAGCGATGAACCAGGTAAACAACAAAGAGTTTTCAGTGGGTTAATCCTTATTCACCTTTTGTTATTTGGGTTTTATTATGATTAATGCAATGTATTACTTATTTTAGCACCCCAGCTAAATCCTGCTTAGAATCCAATTTCATCTGAATAGCCGCTGAATATATGGGATAGCAACCCTGTGAGGTATCCGATGTATTTATTTAAAAACCACCGAATTTATGAAGATTTTCTGTGTTGGCCGTAACTATGTTGCGCATGCTAGTGAACTGGGTAATGAAATACCAGATGAGCCGATCATTTTCATGAAGCCTAAAAGTGCGTTGTTGCAGCCGCATACTCCTTTTTATTACCCGGAGTTCACAAATGAACTACATTATGAATGTGAGTTAGTTTTGCGTATCAGCAAAAATGGAAAATACATACAGGAAAAATTTGCATCAAAATACTATGACGCGGTAACGGTAGGCATTGATTTTACAGCCCGTGATATTCAAAACCAGTTAAAAGAAAAAGGACTGCCCTGGGAGAAGGCAAAGGCCTGGGATAACTCCGCTGCCATCGGCAAATGGATACCCCTGGGAAACATCAAAAACAAAAAGGACATTAATTTCTGTCTTTATAAAAATAAAGAACTGGTTCAGCAGAGCAATGCAAATATGATGATCCACAACTTTGATCAAATAGTTTCTTATATCTCTAATTTCTTTTCTGTTAACATCGGTGATCTTGTATTTACCGGAACTCCGGCTGGGGTGGGGGAAATAGTTGTGGGTGATGAAATGGAAGGCTTTATTGAAGATGAAAGTTTGCTGCAGTTAGATGTTAAGTAATTTTTTTATTTTCTTTCAGTGAAAATCTGTGTAATCTGTGAGCACTTCCCGTGACCACCCAATCTCACTGATTTCACAGATGAGCACAGATTTCTGAAAACTCCATGATAAAAGGGACAGCAAATCTCATCACCTTCCCTCAAACTTCACATCCGGAACTTCGAGCCAAATAAATACCTTTGCACGGCTTCAGTAAATCAAAAATCCTAAATCTGAAATCGTAAATTATTATGGCTGCCCGCTCAGATCTTTTTGTAAGTCCGGATTATTATCAATTGGATGATTTGCTGACCGAAGAACAAAAGCATATTCGCGAAGCGGTTCGTAATTACGTGAAAAAAGAGATTTCTCCGATCATCGAGGACTTCGCTCAACGAGCCGAATTTCCGCAGCAGATCGTTAAGCAATTAGGTGATTTAGGTTGCTTTGGTCCAACAATTCCTACCCAGTATGGTGGAGGCGGACTTGATTATATCAGCTATGGTTTGATGATGCAGGAACTGGAGCGGGGAGACAGCGGCGTTCGTTCCACTGCATCTGTCCAGGGATCACTGGTGATGTTTCCAATTTATGCTTATGGAAATGAAAAGCAACGAAAAAAATTCTTGCCAAAACTGGCGAGCGGCGAGTGGCTGGGATGTTTTGGATTAACAGAGCCAGATCATGGAAGTGATCCTGCGGGGATGCTCAGCAATTTCAAAGACGCCGGTGATGATGTGATCCTAAATGGTTCAAAAATGTGGATTAGCAACGCACCATATTCCCATGTAGCAGTAGTATGGGCAAAGGACGAACAGGGTGAGGTAAGGGGACTTATACTGGAAAGAGGCATGAAAGGATTTACTACTCCGACGACTCATGGTAAGTGGAGCCTTCGTGCGTCGGCTACGGGCGAGCTGGTTTTTGATAATGTGAAAGTTCCGAAAGAAAATATTCTTCCAAATGTGAAAGGATTGAAGGGACCTCTGAGTTGTCTAACAAAGGCGCGGTACGGTATTGCATGGGGCACCATTGGTGCAGCGATGGATTGTTATGACACGGCTTTGCGTTATTCAAAAGAAAGGATACAATTTAATAAACCGATTGGCGGTTTTCAGCTGCAACAAAAGAAGTTGGCCGAGATGATCACTGAGATCACAAAAGCTCAGCTGATGAACTGGAGACTGGGAACATTGATGAATGAAGAAAAAGCAACACCGCAACAGGTTTCAATGGCAAAAAGGAACGGGTGTGAAATCGCAACAAATATTTGCCGCGATGCCCGCCAGGTCCTGGGTGGTATGGGGATCACGGGCGAATACAGCATCATGCGGCATATGATGAACCTGGAAAGCGTGATCACCTATGAAGGCACCCACGACATTCATTTGCTGATTACAGGTCTTGATATAACGGGATTAAATGCGTTTGCCTAGCCCCTGTCCCCTAAAGGGGAATTTAGGACGGACAAATTTTTTATTTTTTATCGCAGTTCTTATAGAGTTGATGATTATGTTACCAACGAAAAGATTTCTATTTGACTTCGTTGCGTCGCACACTTCAACGTTTAGCTCATTCGTCAACAATATTCTTAATCCTCAAAAACTCTCCTTTCGGGGATGGGTGTATGAAAATTTTCTTTATTGGCTTTATGGGTTCGGGCAAAACACACTGGGGCAAACAAGTCAGTGAGAAGCTTCATCTTCCTTTTATTGACCTTGACGAACAGATCATTTCCCATGAAGAGAAATCGATAACAGAAATTTTTTCTGCAAATGGGGAGGAATATTTCAGATTGCTTGAGAAAGATATATTGCATATCATTACAGAAAGCCATGAAAATTTCGTGATGGCATGCGGCGGTGGCGCACCCTGCTATTATAACAATATTGAGTACATGAATCAATCAGGCACTACTATCTGGATAAATACCCCCTTAGAAACTCTCTTTCAGCGTTTGATAAAAGAAAAAGAGACCCGCCCTTTAATAAGGGACCTTTCCAATGACCGGTTGAAGGGTTTCATTATAAAAAAATTTTCCGACAGGAAAATTTATTATGAACAGGCCGATATAATTGTTGACGAAGATCCTGTGAGATTGGAAAACCTTGTTGAAAAGATTTTTCATGCATAAAACCTTTCTGTCACTCGGAGCATTATTTGGAGGAATTGCTGTGGCATTGGGAGCTTTTGGGGCGCACGGTTTAAAAGGGATCGTCTCCCCTGATGTTGTCTCCGTTTTTCAAACAGGTGTTCAATATCAAATGTATCATACCCTGGCACTACTGGTCACTGCCCTTGTTTACGATCGTTTACCTGCCAAATGGATAAAATGGTCAGGATATTTTTTTTCATTTGGAATACTTTTCTTTTCAGGATCGCTTTACCTGATCACAGCTTTAAAGGCTGAAGAAAGATCCATTCCTGCATTGATAGGAGTCATCACGCCGATCGGTGGTTTGCTTTTCATTTTAGGATGGCTCAGTTTTTTGATGGGGTTATTTAAAAAGAATGACCTAAAGGGGCAGGGTTAATATTGTCTCCGTTCCATTGCTGTTTTTAATTTCAAAATCTCCCCCGATACTCTCCATCCGTCGTTTTATATTTTGCAAACCATTTCCAAACTGGCGAATTTTCTGAAGATCAATACCCCTTCCGTTATCGTGAATTCTTATTGTTAATACCCCATATGTAAGAATATCAATAGTAAGCTCGCTTGCTCCTGAATGTTTCAGCATGTTATTCAAGGTTTCCTTTACGCATAAGAAAATATTACGTCGCTTATCACCGCTTAGTTCTTTTTCAGGAATATCAACAGGTATTGTCACTTTACAATTTACCGAAGTGCCCTCAAGATATTCGGTTGAGTAAGCCCTTATATAAGAAATAAGATTTCCCAGCGAGTCGTTCTTACTGTTCATGCTCCATATGATAGCGTTCATTTTATTCAGAACATCATCGGCAGATTGCGAGATCTTTTCTATTTCCGTGGGAGTATTTTGTTTCATTTTACTTTTTGCCAACTCACTCATCAGTCGTATGTGCGTCATTCCTGAGCCCAATTCATCATGCATATCGGCCGAAATACGATTCCTCTCTTCTTGTTGAGCCGTTACGACAGCCAATTGTTTTTCAAATTCTTTTCTTTCGTTTTCCATTTTTAACTGTTCCCGTTCCCTTGTTTGTTCGATGATCTGTCTCCTGTTTTTATAACTTAAACCCGCCAGGAAAAATAAGAGTTCAAGAAATAATCCCAGTTCATAATAAAGAAGCGATGAACTGAACACTGCGGGTAAATTGCTAAACCCGCTGCGAAGAAGGATTATTAATTGAGAAAACACTGCAAAAAAGAAATAGAAAAGGTTGCCCCAGAACAGGTATCTCAATAATTTATCTTTCCATTGCTTAATGCAATAAATAAGGAACACGATCATCATACCAAGCAGTACTATTTTAGTTGTGTTTTCAACTCCATTCAATAAAACAAAATTGTCGGTTAAAAAATACAAATAAGAAAATAGAAGTATCGAAATAAGAAGCCCGGCAATTCCTGCATTGTACAGCCTGTCCAAAAAAGGAAATTTTGAGCGTGTAGATAAAAATTTTTTCATAAAGACCATATAGAAAGCGATGCCAGTACATTGCATGATGAAATCAAGATAGGCTTCCATGAAAAATACCTCGCGATTGATCCGCAGGTCATAGTAGGTTTTTGTAAATAACATTCCTCCGAGAAAAAGTGCATAGCCGGTGTAGTAAAGAAATTCGGCGGACCCTCCAAGTAAATAATTGGCAATTGAAAAAAGGATCATCATCAGCAATAATCCGCAGAAAATGTAAGTAACAATATTTACGTATAAATGATTGGATGAAATGTCGAAAATAAAAGTATACAGATGTGTTTTATGAATAAGTCGCGGCCGGATACTATTTGTATATGTTTTTACAAAACCCAGTTCGGCCAAAAAGGCCGAAGAATCATGCGGCCCCAGGGTTAAAAGCCTGTAGCCCATGCTGTCATCAAAAGGGGGCTCGACATTTGGAATACTTGTTAAATTATTTCCAGTGGCTCTGTAGAGTTGAATGGAAGAATAAAAAAAGCTTGGAAAGAACCAAACGGAGTCTACCGCGTCTGAATGGTTTACTGCATAAAACCGAAGGATCAGTTTGTGATTGATATATTTTGCCGGAATACCCCGTAAAGACGATCCAGCTTTGAACTTAAGACCGGCATATGAACTTTGGAGGGCAGAATTAAATGGTAAATAAGCACCTTCTGCTTTGTTGTGGATTGACTGGTATGTTGCGATTTTATCAAGATCAATGTAGTTCGAATCGGGAACAGCAGTTTGACAATACAGACAGGCCGGCAAAAAGAAGATAACAATGAAGAGAGTTTTTTTTGAGAATAAAATATAAATATGTTTTTTTCTCATATTGCCTGTCGCATCAAAAGTAATGTATAGCGTTTGGTTTTAATAATGTTCGATATACAACTTTGTGGGTATTGATCACAGATTACGCAGATTTTATTGAAGGCCCTTTTAAATCAGTGAGAATAGCTATTTGAAGGAGTGAGGCCTTCGGATATTACACAGATTTTCACCTGATACTAGTTCTTCAAAAAATCTGTGTTCATCAGGGAATCAGCGATATGCCTTGTCCCTTGTAATATATTATCTTTGTTTTCATGGCTAACAAGAAAAAGAAAACATCAAAAAAAAATACTCCGGAAAAGCCAAAAAAAACAGCCACTGATCTGAGACCCGAAAAGGAAGAAAAGATTAATCTGAAAAAACTGGCGGGGGATGAGCGTACCTGGAAAATAACAGGTGCGGTTTTTATTCTTATCGCCTTATTCCTGTTCATCTCGTTTATCTCTTATTTTTTCACCTGGAGCGACGATGAGTCACAGATAAGGAACCAGGGTATTTCAATTTTGTTTGATAAAAGCGTTTCAGTTAAGAATCTGTTAGGTGTATTGGGCGCCGCAACGTCTTATTTTTTCATAAAGCAAGGTTTCGGCACCGCATCACTGCTTATCTGCACTTTCTTTTTTGTAGTAGGAGTCAATCTTTTATTTAGTCAAAAGGTCTTTTCTGTTTGGCGTAACCTTCGATACGTAGTAGTTGGAGTTCTTGTTATCTGTGTATCATTGGCTTTTGTTTTTGGTAACAGCGGATTTTCTTATGGCGGCGGCGTTGGCCAAATGATAAGCGATTGGTTGGTCAGATTCCTTGGAAATATAGGTACAGGAGCTTTATTGTTTGTTGCTTTTCTTGCATACGTCATCTGGCAATTCAATCCTGTTTTCAAACTGCCAAAAAAATTACAACCTGTCAACGGGGATGAAAAAAGCCCAGAGCCGATCGAACCGGAATTTACGGTTGCCGGAAAGACGGTCAATGATATCTATGCCGAAACAAACAAGGGAAATTCATTAAAAGGAGAAACAAAACTTTTTGTCGTTTCTAATACCGATGAATTGAATGCTGCAAATGATTTTAAAATAATAGAAAAAAATGAAGAAGAAAGCAAGAAAGCCTTCGAGGATCCCGTAGTAGCCAAAGAAATAGTCGCGGACATCATGCATAGCCACGATATTCCGGATGATGAAACAACGATCGTAAGATCAAAAGCAAAGATTGAAAAGCCGGCCAAAGAATTGGAACTGGAAATCAAATCTTCTACTGAAAAGGAGATGGAAGAAGCTGAAGCGACAGAACATAAAGAAAAAACGTATGAAAATCTTCCGCCTTACGAACCTACGCTTGACCTGAGAGATTATAAATATCCGCGCCTTGATCTATTAGAAACACATGGCAGCGAAAGGATCACAATGGATCAGCAGGAACTAGAGAATAACAAAAATCAAATCATCGCTACATTAAAAAATTATGATATTGAGATACAAAAGATCACTGCACAGGTGGGAGCAACTGTCACCCTGTATGAAGTGGTACCGGCACCCGGTATTCGTATTTCAAGAATAAAGAATTTGGAAGATGATATCGCTTTAAGTTTGGCAGCTCTGGGTATTCGCATCATTGCACCTATTCCGGGAAAAGGAACAATTGGTATTGAAGTACCCAATGTGAAAAAAAGTGTCGTGAGTATGAAAACGCTTTTGGGATCAGAAAAATTTCAGCATAATAACTATAGTCTTCCCATTGCGATCGGAAAGAAAATTGATAACGACAATTTCATCGTCGATCTTACCAGTATGCCACACCTGCTGATGGCTGGTGCTACAGGACAGGGTAAATCTGTCGGTGTAAATGCTATTCTTGTTTCCCTGCTCTATAAAAAACATCCGTCACAACTAAAATTTGTTTTGATAGATCCCAAAAAAGTTGAGTTAAGTCTCTATAATAAGATCGAAAAACATTTTCTTGCCAAATTGCCCGGTGAAGAAGATGCGATCATCACTGACACAAAGAAAGTGATCAATACGCTGAATGCACTTTGTATTGAGATGGATAACCGCTATGACCTGTTGAAAGAAGCAGGGGCAAGAAATATCCGTGAGTATAACGAAAAATTTGTAAAGCGAAGACTGAATCCGCAAAAAGGTCATCAATATCTTCCATTTATTGTGCTGGTAATAGATGAATTTGCCGATATGATCATGACTGCGGGAAAAGAAATTGAAATGCCTATTGCCAGATTAGCGCAGCTCGCCCGTGCAGTGGGAATTCATCTTATCATTGCTACACAGCGACCTTCAGTAAATATCATTACAGGTACCATTAAAGCAAACTTTCCTTCACGTATTGCATTTAAAGTTTCGTCAAAAATTGACTCGAGGACCATTCTTGATTCCGGAGGTGCCGAACAATTAATTGGAAAGGGCGATATGTTAATTTCTCATCACGGCGAAATCACCCGCTTGCAATGTGCTTTTGTCGATACCCCCGAGATCGAGGAGATCGTTGAATTTATCGGGGACCAAAGAGGATATCCGCAGGCATTTTTATTACCTGAATATGTAGACGAAAAAGAGTTGGAAGGAAAAGAATTTGACCTTGCCGACCGCGATCCTCTTTTTGAAGATGCCGCAAGATTAATTGTACAAAATCAAATTGGCTCCACCTCATTGCTCCAGCGTCGAATGAAGTTAGGATACAATCGTGCCGGCCGATTGATGGATCAATTGGAGGCTTTTCGTATTGTAGGTCCAAGCCAGGGAAGCAAGGCCAGGGATGTATTGGTGAAGACTGAAGCTGAACTCAACGATATTCTTCAAGCTCTGTGATTAAACAGTTGTTAAGATATTCTTTTGAAATGCAACCATCACGGACTATTGCTAATCCTAAAAGGTAATTCACCTATATTTGCCGCCCGGATGGGTTCGCCAGCGATTTTTAGGGCTGGCTTCGGACGGTAGCCCAAGATATCCTGGTAAAAATTTGATCCAAAGATGAAAAGAATCTGTTTTTTGTTATTGGCGATGGCAATGATTGGAACTTCTTTGTTTGCCCAAACCAGTAGTGATCCGGATGCTAAAAAGATCCTTGATGCCGTAAGCGAAAAATTTAAATCATTCAAGGCTATCCAGGCGGGATTTACTTACAAAGTAGAAAATGCCGACGGGAAGGCGGTCTCTACAAAAAAGGGAACAGTTTACATGAAAGGCACCAAGTACAGGGTAAGCTTTGTTGGCCAGGAAATTTTTTGTGATGGCAGCACTGTATGGACCTATGATAAATCTTCAAATGAAGTAACTATTTCGAAATTGGATGCTTCAAGCAACACGCTTACTCCCCAAAAATTGTTTACTGATTTTTATGATAAAGACTTTTTGTATAAGCTGAATGGCGAGACGAAGGCAAATGGCAAGACGTTGCAGGAAATTGAGATGACACCAAATGACAAAACAAAACCCTTTCATAAGGTTTACCTGATGATCGATAAAAATGCAAAAACCATTTATAGTACAAAGGTGTTGGAAAAAGGCGGTAATCGCTATTCATATACCGTAACCAATTTCAACGGCCGCGCCAATATTCCCGATTCAAAATTTGTTTTTAATAAAAATGATTATCCCGGTGTTGAAGAAGTGGATTTGAGATAGATCAGAACCACGATTTTAAAGATTTTGAAGGATTGTTAGGAAATAGCAATCCTTTTTATTTCACGACTCACGATTCACGATTACACAACCGCCTTCCTGATCTTCAGCAGTTGCTTCAGCAACTCTTCAAGAAGATCAAGTTTGAGCATGTTTGCTCCATCACTCTTTGCAACAGCGGGGTTAGGATGGGTTTCAATAAACAAACCGTCAGCACCGGAAGCAATGGCAGCTTTGGCAATGGTGGCGATCATTTGGGGATTGCCACCCGTAACACCGCTCGTTTGATTGGGCTGCTGCAATGAGTGAGTGCAGTCCATTACAACAGGTGTTCCATGAGTTTTCATAATTGGAATGTTGCGATAGTCGACAACAAGATCCTGGTAACCGAACGTGGTGCCTCTTTCGGTAAGAATAATTTTTTGATTTCCGGTGCTTCGAATTTTATCCACCGCAAACTTCATGGCCTCTCCACTTAAAAATTGTCCTTTCTTCACATTTACGATCTTGTTTGTTTCCGCCGCAGCAATCAACAGATCAGTTTGGCGGCAAAGGAAAGCCGGAATTTGCAGTACATCGACATATTTTGCGGCAACAGCTGCTTCATCATGCGCATGTATATCAGATGTTGTAGGTATGCGAAATTTCTGCCCTGTTTTTTTTACAATTTCAAGAGCCGTCTCATCTCCGATGCCAGTGAACGAGGAACCACTTGTGCGGTTGGCTTTGCGATAAGACGATTTAAATATATAAGCAATTCCAAGATTTTTGCAGATTCCTGAAACCTTGCCCGCCACTTCCATCGTCAATTGTTCACTTTCCACAACACAAGGGCCGGCGATCAAAAAAAAATTTTCTTTATCGTAAGATTGATCAGCAAACAGGTCACTCAAAAAATTTTCCATGGCGCAAACGTACTGTAAATTATTTTATTCTCTCGCCGGGTTTGTTATCAGGAATTTATTTTACTTTGATTTACCAAACCAGAAATTATGAGATCATCATTTTTTGCAGTTGTACTAATGGCCACAGCGGGATGCAAACAACAATGGAGATGATCGACTTAAGGCGGCATTGAAGAATAGTATCAATAAAGTTAAATTTAGTTAAAGGTTATAATAGACAATGGCCAAAGAAAAAATTCTTGTTATAGGCGCTTCAGGACAAATAGGAGTGGAGCTGACGCAGGCACTTAGAAAGATATATGGAGCAGCAAACGTAATTGCTTCGGATCTGCGGGAGGAAAATGAATTGCTTCATGGAACCGGGCCTTATGTAAGTCTTGACGTGATGAATAAAGAAATGTTGCATGTGCAGGTGATACGCCAAAATGTAACACAGGTCTACTTACTGGCAGCGATTCTTTCCGCTACGGGTGAAAAGAACCCAAATCTTGCCTGGCATCTTAATATGCAGGGCTTGCTGAATGTTCTTGAGATCGCTAAGGACGAAAAACTAACAAAAGTATATTGGCCAAGTTCCATTGCGGTGTTTGGCCCAACTTCCCCTAAGCAGAATTGCCCGCAGCAAACGATCATTGAACCGACGACGGTTTATGGGATCAGTAAATATGCCGGGGAGTTTTGGTGCAATTACTATCATTTAAAATATGGAGTGGATATCCGTAGCCTGCGTTATCCCGGGTTGATCAGTTACAAATCAGCACCAGGTGGAGGGACTACCGATTATGCTGTTGAGATCTTTCACGAAGCTGTTGAGGAGAAGAAATATACCTGCTTTCTGAATGAAGATACATACCTGCCCATGATGTACATGCCCGACGCTATTCGGGCCACCATTGAACTGATGGAAGCACCTGTTGAAAGAATTTCTATTCGTACTTCGTACAATCTCTCCGGCATGAGTTTTTCGCCAAAAGAAATTGCTGCCGAGATCAAAAAGCATTTACCGGAATTTAAAATCGAATACAAACCAGATTATCGCCTCGCCATTGCGCAGAGCTGGCCACAAAGCATTGATGATTCTGTTGCAAGAAAAGACTGGGGATGGAAAGAAGAGTATGATCTTGCAGCGATGACAAATGACATGTTTGAAAATTTATGCCGGTAAACCCATCCAATTCCTCATCTCTCAAAATCATTCCAGGGAAGTGCAGTTCTCGACTAAACGATAAGAACAATCAGAGACTCAGAACATCTTTCATATTGAATATTCCTTTTTTGTCTTTGATAAATTCAGCAGCCAGAACAGCCCCCAGGGCAAAACCTTGCCTGCTGTGTGCCGTATGAATGATCTCAATGTCATCAACAGCGGAAGAATATTTTACTTTGTGTATGCCGGGTGCGGGATCAATCCTTTCGCTGATAATTTCAAGTTCTTCAGTATTGTCACTTATATGATTTACCCAGCTTTTTTTTCTTTTTAAATTTTCTAAAATTTGTTCAGCTATCGTTATGGCTGTTCCGCTTGGTGCATCTTTTTTTTGAGTATGATGAATTTCGGTTACTTGTACTTCATAGTCTTTTTGATGGGCCATTAATGCCGCGAGTTTTTTATTTATCTCAAAAAAAATATTTACCCCTACACTGAAATTACTGGCATAGATGAAAGTTCCATTCCTGTCAATACAAAGTTTTTTTATTTCATCCAGTCTTTCCAGCCATCCTGTTGATCCGCAGACAAGGGGCACATCAAACTCTAAGGTTCTTTTTACATTATCATAAGCACTATGGGGACCGGTAAATTCAATGGCTACGTTTGCCGGGCCGATGTTCTTTTTATTAAAATCTGCAAGATTGTATTCGTCAATTTTCAATACGATCTCGTGACCACGATTGACCGCAATTTCTTCGATCGCTCTTCCCATTTTGCCGTAACCGATGAGTGCAATTTTCATATGTGCAAATGTAGCTAATGTCTGACCAGGTGCTGCAGCTTAATGGCAGTAAACCAGTCTAGCTTACAAAATTGTTTTGCTAATGCTTGAAATTAAAAACGAAACTAACGCCGCCAGCCTTTGCAAGCGGGTTATAGTGAGGTTTGATCCTGAGACTAAGATCAGGGCTTATATCAAATGCCTTTAAATGTGCGTCCACTGCAGCATCCACTACATTTAATCCCCAGAAAATAATAAAAAAAACAGCAGCATAGTCTATATACTGCCTGTACTGGTTGCGGCCAGCCCTTAGTGCTTCCGGATCAATAGGCATATACTGAGGTTTTATTTGTTTATAATCAGTCGAATCATAAGGTGGCACAGAAGCCTTGTATTTAGCCGCATAAGAGAACTTCAGATCTTCATAGGTATGCAGGTTGTTGACGAAAATAGCCCCGGTGACTCCGAGCGCACCCCACACTATGGGAGCCTTCCAGTATTTTCTATTGTAGATTTGCCCCCAACCAGGGATTATAGCTGATCGAATGGCCGCTTTTCTTGGACTATGCTGAGCCTTGATAAGAGAATCAACTTTGGCAGCAGGAAGAGAATCTTCATAGGTAGAACTCCGGACTTTCTGCCCTGAAGAAACCAACACGATAAATAAAGAAGTGAAGATCAGTAGAAGTCTTAAAAAACGTGCAGTTTTTCTTTGCATAAGATCTTTCAACGCCTCCAAAGGAGATGGGAGATTAGTCAACCGGGATGTCAATTTTCCTGAGAATGCTGTTGAGCTCATCCAATGAGTAGTATTCAATAGTGATCTCCCCGCTTCCATTGCGGCTAGATTTAAGTTTTACCCGAGTACCGAAATGCGACGCTAAATTATCTTCTATTTTTTGGAAACCCTGAGGCATAGCGCTTTTTGCCGTTTTTTTAACACCGGCAGCTTGCTTATAAAGGTTGCGCACGAGTGATTCTGTTTGGCGAACCGAAAGGCCTTTATTTTTTATTTCATTAAAAATGTGGAGTTGCCTGTCAACAGTATCTACATTGACCAATGCTCGTGCATGCCCCATACTCAGCTCGCCATTTCGCACGGCAACCTGTATGTCGGGAGGTAACTTTAAAAGGCGAATATAATTGGTAACAGTGCTGCGGTCTTTGCCCATATTTTCCGCTACCTGCTCTTGCGTAAGCTCCAGCTCATCCATCATTCGTTTATAGCTAAGCGAAATTTCCATTGCATTCAGATCTTCACGCTGTAAATTTTCAAGCAACGCCAGTTCCAGCAATTGCTGATCATTCGCCTGCCGTACATAAGCGGGAATATCTTTCAGACCGGCCATTCTTGCGGCGCGCAAACGGCGTTCCCCCGAAATAAGCCGATATTTTCCGGTTGGTAATTTTGAAACCGTTATCGGTTGAATGATGTCGTGTCTCTTAACTGAAGAAGCTAATTCATGAAGGCTTTGTTCGTCAAAATCATGACGGGGTTGTTTTGGGTTGGCTTCAATGTCATCGACAAGGATGCGGTTTACACTGGTTACAGATTCAACAACCGTGTTTTTCAAATGTCCTGTGCTGGTCTTGAGATCGGCATCAATACTTTGCAGCAGGGATCTGATTCCTTTTCCCAGGGCATCTTTATTTTGTTTTGGAGTGTTCATTCGCGAAATCTTGAAAGTACAATGAAACTAGAAAGCTGCAATTTCGAAATTTCCCATCCCGATAGCTATCGGGACCAAATTTCACAATTCTAAGATTCTTTCTTCCTGCCTGATCTTTGTCAAGTTGTTCTTTTGGAGAATTTCTTTGGCTAGATTCAGATAATTTAAAGATCCTTTACTGTTGCCATCATATAAAATAACAGGTTTTCCAACACTTGGGGCCTCACTTAATTTTGAATTGCGGTGTACAATTGTGGTGAAAACTATTTCTTCAAAATGCCGGCGCACTTCACTCACTACCTGGTTGCACAGTCGCAGGCGACCATCATACATCGTCATTAAAATTCCCTCAATTTCCAATGATGTGTTCAGCCTGCTTTGAACGATCTTAATTGTGTTCAGCAATTTTCCTAATCCTTCCAGGGCAAAAAACTCGCATTGTACAGGTACAATTACCGAATCTGCTGCTGTCAAAGCATTTACTGTTATCAGGCCAAGTGATGGCGAGCAATCGATAATGATAAAGTCATAATCATTTCGTACCGGTTCAAGGATATTTTTTAACACCATTTCCCGGTTAGGATAATTGATCATTTCAATTTCAGCTCCCACCAGGTCAATATGTGAAGGAACAAGATCAAGATTTGGGATCTCTGTTTTCAATATCACGTCTCTTGCGGAGGCTTCATTCACCATGCAATCATAAAGACTGTGCGTGATATTGTGCAGGTCAAAACCTACGCCGGTAGTACTGTTGGCTTGTGGATCGCCGTCGACCAGCAAGGTTTTAAATTCCAGCACGGCGAAACTCGCGGCGAGATTTATGGCTGTTGTAGTTTTTCCTACTCCGCCTTTTTGGTTGGCAACTCCTATTACTCTTCCCATAGTGTACCTTAACTATTTTCGAATTTTAAATGGGCAATTGCAGGCCCTATTCCACCTGCAATTTTATTGTTTCACCAATTTTCAACAACTGCAACTGTCTTTCATCATTAGCAAAGGCTTTCTTGGCCTTTTCATGGTCAATTTTTATAAAGCCAAACGTGTCATAATGCACGCCGATGATATTTTTGCAGTCGATCATCCTGGCTGCACGAACAGCGTCTTCATAGCCCATTGTAAAATTGTCGCCTATGGGCAATACAGCAAAATTTAGTTTTGCCCATTGTGGAATAAGCTGCATATCCAGCGTAAGTGCCGTATCGCCACTATAGTAAAAGTTGCCTTCGTTGGTATAAACAATGAAGCCCATGGGATTTCCGCCATAACTGCCATCGGGCAAACCGCTGCTATGCTGTGCCGCCGTACATTTTACCCGGAAATCGCCAAAATTCCAACTGCCGCCCGTATTCATTGGATGTGTATTATTAATTCCCTTTTTAAAGAGCCATTCATGAATTTCCCAACTGCAAATAACCTTTGCATTGGTGGCCTGGGCAATTGTAATGCAATCAGTGATATGGTCTGCGTGCCCATGCGATTGCAAAATATAATCTGTTTCAATATCGGCAATGTTAACATCTTTCGCTAATTCATTTCCCGTAATAAAAGGATCGAACAGGAGTTTTTTGTTTTTTACTTCAACTAAAAAACAGGAATGTCCGTAATAAGTAAATTTCATAGCGACAAAAGTAATTGTTATATGGATTGTTCGTTTTGAATTTGCTGATCAGATCTTAAAAAGTTTGTATCGAAATCTTCAAACAATTTTAAAAGATAATGTTTTTCATTTCGTCTTATTCTTCATAATCTTGCCTTCTTATGCGCAATTCTATTTTTTGGTGGATCTTCATCGGGTTTATGGTATCGCTGGATTTTTATGTGTTCCAGGCTTTAAGGGTTTTGACAAATTCCGCAGGTTCCAGGGCAAAATTCGTCATTCACGTCATTTACTGGACCGTCTCTGCCTTGGCCATCACGATGTTGATCATATTACCCTATTTACACTTTACCCAGCAAAATCGGGTCGTTAGAAATACTTTTTTCGCAATTATTGTAGGTTTATTTTTTTCAAAGGTCATTGCAGCTATTTTTTTCCTCGTTGACGACCTGCGAAGGGTGATCCAATGGGCTGCAGGTAAATTATTTTTTTCAAACACGGAAGGAGAAACTATGGAACAGGGAGTAAAAATTTCCCGTTCTGTTTTTTTAAGCTGGGCAGGTATGATCGTGGGCGGTGGACTCTTCAGCAGTCTTATTTATGGACTGAGCAACAAGTATCGTTATAGGATACACCGTGTGCAGCTGGCGTTCGATAATTTGCCCACTGGTTTTAAAGGCTTAAAAATTATCCAGGTATCTGACATCCATTCCGGGAGTTTTACAGATAAGGCGGCGGTAACGAGGGGTGTTGATAAGATAATAAACGAAAAGGCAGACCTTATTTTGTTTACTGGTGACCTTGTGAATGACCTGGCTCTTGAAATGGACGGTTACATGGATGTTTTTGACAAATTAAATGCTCCTATGGGTGTTTATTCAATTTTTGGGAATCATGATTACGGTGATTACCACTCCTGGCCCGATAGAAATGACGAGCATAGAAGAAAAGAAGAAATAGCCGGCAAACACCTGTTAACTCCTATGCAGCAGGCCAATCTTGACAAGTTAAAAGATGTACATGCTAAGCTTGGATGGAGACTACTTTTGGATGAGTATGTTGAATTAGAGAAAAATGGGGATAAAATGGCCTTACTCGGTGTTCAGAACTGGAGTTCCAAGGCAAGATTTCCCAAGTATGGCGATCTCAAAAAGGCTTATGAAGGAAGCCAGGATTACCCCTTTAAAATATTGCTGAGTCACGACCCCTCACACTGGGATGCGCAGGTGAAGCCGACGTACCCGGACATTGACTTAATGCTGGCAGGGCATACTCACGGAATGCAGTTCGGCGTAGAGATCCCCGGTTTTAAGTGGAGCCCGGTACAATATGTCTATAAAGAATGGGCCGGACTTTATGAGGATGGAAGACAGAAATTGTACGTAAACCGTGGGTATGGGTTTATCGGTTATCCCGGAAGAGTGGGTATCCTACCCGAAATAACGGTCATTGAATTGGCTTGATAGGTAAATGCTGCTCAATAAAATTGACTTTCAATTCGTTTTAGAACAGGCGAGATTATTTGGAATTAAACTTGCCGTGAAATTAAGGGTCAAAAATCCGCCATTGGATGTCTTGAAGCCATAATTCAGCTGCGGATGTATAAAAAATGGTTTTTAATACTGGTCGTACACCTGTCAGGGATCGTTGTATTCTCACAAGATATTCCTGGCGATACATCATTGAGCAAAGCTGACAAATCTATAATAGACACTTCTCTCGATTACAATGATATATTGTTTGATGATCTCGAAAAATTTCTCGATTCAATTTTGTCGCCCCGCAGCTACATACTTTCGGCTTTCTCCATTCAAAAAGGATATTTTAACTATAAGAGCAAAACCGAAGTTTTCCTGGAACCGACCCGGAAAGTAGCAATCACACCTTTTTTTGGATACTACGACAAAAGCGGTTTGGGAATTACAGGGATTGCATCTTTCGTGAGTGATCAAAAAAAATTCAGGTTTTATCAATTAGCGCTAAGCCCATCATACGATTACCTAGAAAATAAGGATTTAGCGACAGGCATTTCATATACGCGCTATTTTACCCAGGATTCACTGCCGTTTTATACATCTCCTTTGCAGAATGAAGTATATGCTTACTTTACATACCGCAAATGGTGGTTTAAGCCGATGATAGGAGCGAGCTATGGCTGGGGAAGCCGCTCGGATTACCAGGACCGTGAGGAATACATTACTTCATTGCAATTGCGTCGGAATGGATTTACAAGGATCAATACGAAAGAATCTGTCAGTGACTTTTCTTTGATCACTTCTGTCCGTCATGATTTTTACTGGCTTGATGTATTTACATACAACGATCATATCCGGGTTACCCCGCAATTGACTTTTACGAGCGGTTCACAAAAATTTGGATTCAATCAATCATCAAATACTTATGCCACACTGATGAGGTCGGGGGCTAATGTTTTATACAATACGGAAAATGTTTACCTGGATAACAAACTTTATTTTCAACCACTGGCACTTACTTTTTATTTGAAGACCGAATACTCTATCGGAAAATTTTATGTGCAGCCCCAACTGATATTTGATTATTATTTTCCCGCTACTGAGAAACAATTTACAGGGCTTGTTTCAGTCAGCGGTGGTTTTATTTTCTAGCGTTTCCCGGATTTATAAAAACCTTCACATGATAGCTGCAATAAGTTTTTTGATATTGATGTTTATTACTTTAGAAATACAAAAATCAGTTAATGGATTTTAACGACGGCAGTTTTCCTTTGGCATCATACTTGGTCAAAAATTTTGCGAATCAAAATAATAAATATGAAAACAAAACTTGTTAACCTGTCTGTTGCCCTCCTCATCTCACAATTAATGATGGCACAATTTCATCTCGGCGTAAAAGCCGGAGCGAATATTACTAAAGTAGATGGAAAGTCCTTTAAAGAGCAGTTCGAATATGGCTATAATCTCGGTGGCTTTGCCGAAATTAAGTTGAGTGACAAATTCTCTTTTCAACCTGAAGTCCTATTTAATCAATATACTTCAACGCTTGACAGCAGCTACAAATCAATTTATGAAAACGTGATCACTTCCGATCAGACCAAGGTTAAGTTGAACTATCTCACTATCCCCCTTTTGCTGGATTACAAATTCCTTGGCCCCATTCATTTGCAAGCCGGTCCCCAGTTTGGTATTTTGATGAACCAGGATAAAAATTTCCTGCAAAACGGAGAAGATGCATTTAAAAACGGAGATTTTTCAATGGCCTTAGGAGCGCAGGTTAAAATTGCCCAGTTCAGATTTACAGGCCGGTACCTCATTGGGCTCAATAATATCAACGATATAGACAACCAGGATAAGTGGAAAAATCAGGTGATCCAATTATCTGTTGGGATAGCCTTATAAAAATTCAGATACCTGTTAAATTGTCCCGCCACCGGCGGGATTTTTTTTGAAATGTTGTATCTAATCAAGTTAATCTTCCATCCCGGCAGTTCCAGCCGATACAAATAAGACCTGAAAGACTATTTTTGTAAGGGGCATAATACTTGACTCCTATATTCCCTATATTATTTTACGGCTTCCCGAAGGTTGGGATGCCATATTGTCTAAATAGATATCAATGAGTTTTGAAATTTTTTTCCCGAAAAATAAGGACGAGATGGATTTCATTCCTATCATTCCATTGAACGAGTCTGATAGTGAAGGTCTGGATGGGATTGAGATCCCTGATGAGATCTCTTTGCTTCCTCTTCGAAATACTGTTCTCTTTCCGGGCGTGGTTTTGCCGATAACCGTAGGCCGCGATAAAAGTATAAAAGCCGTGAACGATGCATACAAGGCCGACAAATTGATAGGGGTAATAGCACAAAAGGACAGTAACATAGAAGACCCTGCAACCAAAGACCTGGAAAGTGTTGGTACGATCGCTAAGATCATCAAATTGATAAAAATGCCCGATGGTGGAACAACCGTTATCATCCAGGGCAAAAGCAGGTTCTGTATCGAGTCGATAGTAAGCGAGGATCCTTGTTTTAGGGCAAGGATTAAATCGCTGCTCGATGAAGAACCACCAAAAGATGCCGATTTTGAGGCTTATGTGGCCAACATAAAAGAGATGGCCGCTGAAATAATTCAGCTTTCGCCAAATATTCCCTCGGAAGCTTCTATCATTCTTCGCAATATTGAAAGCCCGTCCTTCCTTATTCATTTTGTTTCCGGTAATTTAAACACTGACATAAAAGACAAGCAAAGATTACTGGAGCTGAACAATATTCGGGAAAGGGCCGACCTGTTAATGGAATTATTGCAAAAGGAGTTACAGTTTGCCGAATTAAAAAATAAGGTAACCAACAAAACAAAAACAGAAATTGACAAACAGCAAAGAGACTATTTTCTTCAGCAGCAATTAAAAAGCATCAAGGAAGAACTTGGAGGTGACACAAACGACAGGGAAATAAAGGACATGCAGAAAAAGGGCGAAGCAAAAAAATGGCCTGAGGCTGCTAAAGAGATTTTTAAAAAAGGCATTGAGAAATTGGAAAGGATGCATCCTACCACTCCCGATTACTCTGTCGTTTACAATCATCTCGACCTGATGCTTGATCTTCCCTGGGAGGATTATACGGAAGATCATTATGACCTGAAAAAGGCAAAAAAAATATTGGATGAGGATCATTACGGAATGGATAAAATAAAAGAGCGAATTCTCGAATACCTGGCAGTATTGAAATTGAAAGGCGACATGAAAAGCCCAATACTTTGTTTTGTCGGTCCGCCGGGTATTGGCAAAACATCATTGGGTCGAAGTATTGCCAGCGCCATCGGGAGGAAATATGTCCGGCTAAGTTTAGGTGGTTTGCATGATGAAAGTGAGATACGGGGTCATCGTAAAACATATATCGGCGCAATGCCCGGAAGAATTCTCCAGTCAATTCGCAAAATAAAATCATCCAACCCGGTAATGATACTGGACGAGATCGATAAAGTGGGGAGCGACTTCAGGGGCGATCCTTCTTCTGCCTTGCTGGAAGTGCTTGATCCCGAGCAGAACAATAGTTTTTATGATAATTACCTTGAATTGGAATATGACCTGAGTAAGGTATTGTTTATTGCTACCGCCAACAATATCCAGAATATTCAGCCTGCCCTTCGGGACCGCCTTGAAATAATCGAGCTTAGCGGCTATGCAGTAGAAGAGAAAATTGAAATTGCCAGGCGTCATCTCATACCCAAACAAAAGGAATTGCATGGGTTAAAGAGTATGGAATTTAAGATCAGTGAAGACGTCATAAAAAAAATGATCCAGGATTATACAAGGGAGAGTGGTGTCAGGGAATTGGATCGTCATCTTGCAGCAATCATGCGTTATGAGGCAAAAGAGTTTGCGATGAATGGAAGGTTTTAAATTTGGTATCGGCAAAGGACATTGAAAAAATATTGGGCAAACCGCGTTTCAGCAACGACATGTACAAGAATGCCAATATGCCGGGTGTAGCCGTGGGGCTTGCATATACTTATGTGGGGGGCGACATTTTGTTCATTGAAACAAGTTTAAGCGATGGTAAGGGTGAGTTACGCCTGACCGGAAACCTTGGAAACGTAATGAAGGAAAGTGCCAGCACTGCACTGACCTACCTTCAATCGAATGCAAAGAAATACGGCATTGATCCAAAGATTTTTGAAAAGAAAAACATTCACATTCATGTACCTGAAGGTGCTGTGCCTAAAGATGGTCCAAGCGCCGGAATTACTATGTTGGCTGCAATTGCTTCTGCATTTACAGGCAAAAAAATAAAACCTTATCTCGGTATGACAGGTGAAATAACATTACGTGGACAGGTACTACCCGTTGGCGGAATTAAAGAAAAAGTGCTGGCGGCCAAACGTGCCGGTCTAAAAGAGATCATTCTTTGCTGGCAGAATGAAAAAGATATAGACGAGATCAATGCTGACTTTATCAAGGGTATTGAATTCCACTTTGTAAAGAATATGAAAGAAGTCCTGGAACTTTCTTTAGGTGACTAAAAAAGATTTCTGCCCCGAGGCAACCAAATAAACATTTTTACTGATGTTATAATAGTAAGAATTTTCATGTTGGTTGTTTTAAGGGTTAAAAGGAACTCCTCTATGTTCATGGAGGAGTTTCGATTTTTTGGAGACCTCAATTCCGTGATCACATAAATTTCCCACTCCTTTCCAAAACTTTTCTCAAATTCGTGACCTGTGCGGTCATGGATCATCATACCGGCTCTGTTTACTTCTTCCATTGCAATTGGTCAAACGCTTGGCGGCAGTTCTGCCTATAATTTCCTGAAATTGCCAAATACACCACAGTTAACAGGCCTGGGTGGCATTAATGTATCGCAGACGTCAAATGATGTAGGGATGGCTTTTTATAATCCATCATTGCTCGTTTCATCAATGCATACCCAAATGAATGCAGTGTTCAATAGTTTTTATGCAGGCATTAAGACGTATCATTTGTCCCTTGGTTATCATAGCGAGAAGTTAAATACAAATTTTTTATGGGGGCTTCATTATTTTAATTATGGCGATATCCAGGCAACAGACGCAACAGGAAACCTGTTGGGATCCTTTCATCCCACCGACTGGGTGATGCAGGTCTCGGCGTCGCGCCGCTATTTAGAAAGATGGAACTATGGATTTACTTTCAAATTTATAAACTCGAATTATGGATTGTACCGCTCCAATGCAATAGCTGCAGATGCGAGCGTGCTATATAATGATACCGCTCACCTGTTTTCAGCATCGGTACTTGCGAGAAACATGGGTTTTCAACTAAAGAAATATGATGGCACAACGGCGGATGACCTGCCCTTTGACCTGGAACTGGGAATTACCAAACGATTATTGCACGCACCTTTTGGTTTTTCAATTACAGCTCATCACCTTCACCAATTTGATATTCGGTATAATGATACATTGTTTAACAACGGCAATGATTTCAATTCAGGTGATAACGACAAAAAATTTGTTCTCGATAAAATTTTCCGGCATTTTGTCATCGCATCGCAAATTTATATCGGGGATCACCTGGAAGTTTCTCTCGGTTATAATCACCTTCGCCGCCAGGAGTTAAATATTAACAATAGTGGGAATGGTCTCAACGGGTTTTCAATCGAGGTAGGTGCCTTGTTCAATAAGATACAGATACGTTATGCAAGAGCTTATTATCAAAATAACACCGCTTATGATCAGTTTGGATTAAACCTTCAACTCAATAAATATTTCGGGTTGGGAAAGTTTGGTCAGCGGGTTCACTGGTAAGCAAATCAGATCATCCACCTGTAGATTTCAAAGGCTTCGGCGTAAGAGCTATTAGCCTGGACACCGCGTACCCTGGCTAAAGAACGTATGAAATCGTGATTCATATAATTCTTGCCGGACTGCGATTCGTAGGCCTTTAAAGATTCTATTTTCTTTGTGAGGTCAGTCTCAGAAATCCGAACAAAGAAATTTGTGCGGATACTGTAATTATTCCATGGTAATTCATAGCCGGCGAAAGTCGTATTCTTGAAGGCTCTCATTCCTTCCTGGTGAATTACCTGGTGGTCCTGGTGAATATCGGAGGCGGCCGGCAATAAAACCATTTCCGGATGTATATCTTTATTCAATTTTAATAATTCTTCCAGGATCTGCTGGCGGAATTGTGGAAGCTCTCTTACTTCATAATTAAATAATATAAGCCTCGATGGAGGAATGCCAAGAATGGACGTAGCTTTTCGGCATTCCAGCTCCAGGGTGTTGGATGGAAAGGTTTTTGGCAATGCTTTTGAGCAAAGGCAGAAAGCTACATAAAAGACTTCCCTTCCTTCTTCCGAAAGTTTTGCAATTGTTCCGCCCCCGCCAAGTTCTCCATCGTCAGTGTGAGGAGCCAGTATCATTATTCGTGTTGGATTAAACATTACAGCTGTTTCAAAAGTTAAAGCTAATACTCCTTCAGAAAGATAGTTGAATCTTTTAATAAAGGAAGTCGTTGTCTGAATTGTTTATTCAGGATAAGGCGAAAAAGATTTACGTTGGAGATGGTATCCGGAAACTCCGAATAATTTTTACCCGGCAAGTAGATGTTGATCATGTTGTCAAAATTATAAGAAGCGTCGATAGCCGCAGGATCATATTTGGTAAAACCATGATCGCTCATCAGTATAACAATTGGCCCTGTTTTATCTTTTTTAAGGATGCTGTCAGTCAGCGCCAGGCATTGTTTATTGCAGTATTGAAGATAATCCAGGTACAGATCTTTCCTTCCCTCGTGTTGGGATTCTTCGAACGATAATTGATTGCCATTCCTGTCAAATAAATAAGGATAGTGTGGCATGATAAAGTGTGTATAAATAAAACGTGGCCTCCCCGAACTTTCTTCCGCCGCCGTTAATGTACCTCGGTATTCTTTTTCAAGAACATTTATTAATCCTCTCTGCCAGTTTTTTTGTGCCCAGTTGAATTTAAACGTCGTAACAAAATGGTACCAGAGGTCTTTTTTTATTCTACCCGTTAAGGTTTGCGAACTTATCAACTTTTCATGCGTGGAATAGAATTCATTGTTATTTACACCGGGTTTACCTGCGAAGTCAAACAGTGATAAATTGACAAAATCATACCCGAACGCATTAAGAATGTTTACCAGGGCATTTTTATTGATCGTTTCATAACTTATATTCCTGTTACCTATGTCATTGGCCTTGTTTGTGATCCCTTTTAAATAATTCATGTCAAAAATCGAAGCCATGGAATAGGGAGTGTAGTTGTAATTACTCATGGCTTTTTTCACAACATGGAAGTTTCTTTTTTGCAGCTCACCTTCAAAAGCCGAGTTGTCAAAAGAGAAAATATCATGAAGCTCTTCACGACCCGCATACTCATCCGTAATGACCAGGTAGATATTTGGTTTTTTGCAGTCTCTGCACTCTGTAATCCCGGTAATTGCTTCTCTTATCCCTGGTCTGCTGATAAATTTGGATGCCACAATTACAAGATCAAGCGCTATTAATATCACCAGGGTTATACTTAAATATTGCGTTATCTTATTAAAATGCCGGTTTGTTTTCAATAGAAAGAAGAAGGTTGCTGCAATAAACGCAAGAAGTAGCGGGAACAAAAGCGAATATTTTGAGATAAACGAGTTGTAAAACCAGCTTTTGAAAAGGTCATGAACTGCGCCGAAAAAGAATTGGACGCACATCAGGAAGAACACAAAGAGCAGGGCCTTTTGCCATGATTTGAAAATGAAATAAAAAATAAAGACTAAGAGTATTACTGATACCAGGTAGTCAAGAACCAATTTGAGTGCATCAGGTACCGGCACCAGGGGATAATTCTGTACATACCCGTGCCATACAAAAAATATGGGTAGCAGGATAACAAAAACAGGTTTTGATCGTAAAAGGTTCTTTGATTTATGCATGTCTCTTCATCATGTATAGAATTCTGCCGGAATCGCCGATCTCATGTTTTTTATGAATGGAAAAATATTTTTCAAACGAGTGTACAAAGTTCTCTTCGTTGTAATTGCTGTAAATATCCTTTTTTTGTTGTAACATAAACTTCACCTTTTTATCTGTTTTGGGAATGAACTCGATAATAAAATGATCAGCCAGGTTTTCGAAAAGTTCAGCCATTTTTTCAAACGGAATGTTTTTTCCTATTGCAAGATGATGAACCAATGCCAATGCCAGCCCAAGATCACAATTGGTTCGCTCAATAAAAGAAATCCTTTCCCTGTTATTAAGCCCGGTAGCGGAAGACGGATTTGCCAGGTCGATCAATAAAGGCAAAATATTTTTTTCTTTTTCTTGTTTTATTTTTCGATAGAGTTTGCTAATTGGAGAATGATCGGAATCTGCTGCAATGGTTTTTATATTCTTTGCTGCCAGTAAAAAAGAAAATGCTCCTTCATTGGCACCCAGGTCAACTGCAGTGAGTGTTCCCGGCAGTTGAGACAGCCATTCGATTATGATCTTTTTTTCTGTAATACATAATCATCACGCTGGTTAGCTTCTTCGTAGTATTGGTCCCACGTTGTGCCATCTCCTTTCCACTGCAATGAAAGTACCAGCGATCGGAGACTATCAAGAAGACGGTGGAATTTTTTTTCGGAAAAGATCGGGCGGCTATTTTGCGGGTGCATTGCTTTACCTGTGCTTCTTGATGCAAGCCTTTCATGCATGTGTATATGCAAATAAGTATAAAATGAAAACTTGCTTCTCCAGGGTAACAGCGATCTTGTTATAGATAAAGGGATACCCTCAGGATGGACGGATAGTATTGATTGCAGTGGCTGACGTGAGTAATGCATCAATAGTAAAGGTGAAAGAAAACTCTCACAAAATTGCCTGTAAGCGATCCACGGCTTTGATGCATCGTATCTTTCAAAGGAAAGCGTATCGATAAAAATGGGTTTACCATCCAGCCATTGTATATTGAAGGGAGTCGCATCTTTTAATAAGACCCCAAACCGGGTACATTCTTTTGCCAGCTGCAGGGTCAGGAGAGCTGCATCCTTCAACATGTCAAAGCACCATTCGTAGGGATAACTAATGAATGGAACTCTTTGCGGCTTGAGTGTCTTGTACCAATCAGGTGAACCTGTAAAATTTTTGACCATCTCCTCATGGGAGACCAACCATTGTTTTTTGATGAGATGATCATAACAGCCGCTGCTGATAAAATGATCAAAATCTTCTTTGAAGATATTATTTACCTGCCTGTAAAGGGTGCCGTCTTTTTCAAACACAAAACCGGAGGGATCACGAAAAGAAGAATCAAGTGCTTGTGCGGTTTGTTGTGTCACTGTATCGATCAGGAATTATTTTTTTGTGATCGTGTAAATAAAGATCTCACATACCACCACGCATTCTTAAAGAACCGCCCGATATTTTTGAAGAAGAAGGCAACTCCCAACGCGCCAGCCACAATGACCTGCACCAGGTAACTTCCGCTGCCCGGATCGATGTATAGAAGATGAAGAGTCATAAAGTGGTTAAGAGTTACGTGTTATGCGTTATGCGTGGCATCAATCCGTAACTCGCAACACATAACCCGTAACATTTTCTACATGTAACTCAGATTCGTCTTTGGCGTTAAAGTTAGCAAAGTTTCATACATCAGTTGAATGGTGCTTTCTATATCATCCCTGTGGATCATTTCAACCGGGGTGTGCATGTATCGCAGCGGAATAGAGATCAAAACTGAAGGACAACCATCATTTGCATAGGCAAAGGAATCGGTGTCGGTACCGGTTACTACGGCTCAATGCTCTCCATTGGACGGGAATCTTTTTGTTCGCCGCAACCTTCTCTACCACCGCAAGCAGTTTATTGTGAACGGCCGGCGCATAAGCCAGTGAAGGTCCCTTACCGCAACTTATATCGCCTTCAATATTCTTACTGATCATTGGTGTTGTTGTGTCATGCGTTACATCGGTAACTATAGCAATATTAGGTTTTATCCTTCTTGCTATCATTTCAGCGCCACGCAAACCAATTTCTTCTTGTACGGCATTCACCACGTATAGACCGTAAGGCAATTTTTTATTGTTCTTTTTTAATAGCCTTGCTACTTCGGCGATCATAAAGCCACCAATCCGGTTGTCAAGGGCGCGTCCAATAAAATTATTATTTGCCAGTTCATCAAAACCTTCCTGGTAGGTGACCACCGCGCCAATATGGATGCCCAATTGCTCCACTTCTTTTTTATTTCGTGCTCCGCAATCCAGCCAAAGATTTTCCACTTTTGGTTGCGGATCCTTTTTGTCCTCACCGTGTCTTGTATGAATAGCGGGCCATCCAAATACAGCTTTCACCGGCCCCCTTTTCCCGTGTATCAATACCCGTTGTGCCGGGGAAATGGACGGATCGACACCACCATTGCGTTTTAAATAGATCAGGCCCTGGTCAGTTACGTAATTCACAAACCAACTTATTTCATCAGCATGCGCCTCTATCACGACTTTAAAATCATGTTTTGCATTTATGATACCAACTGCTGTTCCGTAAGGATCGACATAATGTTCCTCAACATACGGTTTCAAATATTCAAGCCAAAGTTTTTGTCCCCACGTCTCAAAGCCTACTGGCGATGCGTTATTGATGTATCTCCTGAAAAAGTTCATCGATTCATCTGTAAGGATTGTCGTTTTTTTCTTTGAAGTTGCCTTTGCCATGTGTTTTAATTTTTAATAATCAGCTTTTGTAATACTGTTCGGGGTCTGTTGCGTCGCACTCTTCAGCGTTCGGTCCCGAAGGGATCCCTTTGGGATAATTCTGTTGAGCTTTTTTCGTGTCCAAAGGACTCCCTTGGAGAAACGTGAAACGTCAGACGTGAAAATTAGGGACCTATTGAAGACTCACGTCTTACGTTTGGCGTCTCACGTCAAAAATAGTTAAATACGAAAGACAAGCGTCAACAATGCCGAAAACATCATTAACCCGTCTAAGATGAAATAATATAAATAATCCGAGAAATTCCTTTTGGCATAATTGTAAATACCTGCCGAGATCACTCCGGGTACCAATAATAAAATTATACTTAAAACAGAGAAGCCATACCTGGATAAAAACACTGTGCAAATTGCAAATATGACCAGGGATAAAAAAAATAAGCTATCGACTCCTTTCTCACTGAATGCTGTTACCATGCTGCGAATGCCGGTTGCCTTGTCATCGGCCCTGTCCCTGAAATCGAACATGATGCAGATCGCGTAAATGAAAAAGAAGCGACTTATCACAAATAACACAATGGGCATATTGAAGTCGTGGTTGGCAATAATTACCGGTAAAATAGCCGTTACATATGTCCATACCAGGGTGAGAAAAATAGTTTTCCCGATTGCGATCTTTCTCAATGCCCTGAACCAGGGATGGGGAATTTTAGGAGCAGAGTACAGGAAGGTGATGATGGCAGAAGCGGCCAGCCAATACCAATGAGGCAACAGAAAGAAAAAAAATATGCATGAACCTGTTAAGCCAATAAAGAACAAAATGAGATGGAATATCCGGTGTTTTTTGAGCCATTCAATTCGCGGTGATTCTATCAATGATTGGGAGGTAAGATACCAGTGAAAGCTATAACTGCAGATGGTTGCAGAAAAGGTAAACCCCAAAAGATCTTTATCGGCCGGCGTATGGAGCAAAAGGTCATAGGTTTGATTTATCATCAGCAGGGTGCAAACCGCAATAAACAGGTTGCTGTAAATGAAAAATCGAAAGATGCCGGGGATAAAAGTTTTTAGCAAATCGGGATCAGAATTGTTTGGCTACAATTTGTGTTGTTGATATAGTATCGCTTTGATTACTTCCCCTGTCTCTTAACGTTAACTTGAAGAACATCGTATCGTTCATGGTCGGGTCTTCATCAAGAAAGCTATAGGGAATATCCAGGGTCATTTCAACCTTGTCTTTTGTTGGAAAATCCGGTACAGTAGCAAAGGCAGTGTCTGCCTTATCGTTGTTGGTGGGATCGGGTATCGGCGTGCTGTTGGTTCGTACTCTTATATAAGTTAATTGTCCATTGCCCTCATCACCTTCTTTATCTGTACATTCAAGGGTAATACGAAGTGTGCCGTCAGGGGCAGGTACGTCAGTATTGTTAATATCCTTTACGCTTATTGTTGGCTTTGTTTGAAATTTATCTTTGTGGCAGGCCGCTATAACGAACACGGTTGAGATGATACATAGGGCATAAATTGGTCGGCGCTTCATAAGTCTTTTAAGCATATTTTTTCAAATTTAAGGTTTTACTTCTATAATTTATATGGATAACGAATGGGATAAGATTTTTAACGTAAACGAAGGCAATTTCGAGGACCTGGCGTTGGAAATATTTCAGTTTCAATATCAGCATAATTCAATTTATAAGACATACGCCGATATGCTGAAGTTTAATCCGCAGAAGATAAACAAGCTTCCTGATATTCCGTTTTTGCCCATCCGGTTTTTTAAAACCCATTTGGTTAAAACAACGGATTTTGAACCTGCTTATGAATTTCAGAGCAGTGGAACAACTCAAACGGTCAACAGCCACCACCTTATAAAGGATATAGAACTTTACCGCCAGAGTTTTACAAAAGGGTTTGAATTGTTTTATGGACCTGTTGAGAATTGGTGTATCATAGGTTTGTTGCCATCTTATCTTGAGCGTAAACCTGCCTCGCCGGTCCGAAGGATTCTCCAACGGAGTCCTTTCGGACCTTTGGGAGCAGGCAGGCATTCATCGCTGGTATTTATGGTAAGCGAATTGATCAGCAAGAGCAGGCATGACCAAAGTGGCTTCTATTTATATGAGTATGAGAAATTGCACGATACGTTAAAAGAACTGGAACAAAAAAAACAAAAGACTTTATTAATAGGTGTAACATTTGCCTTGCTTGATTTTGCCAAAGAATACTCCTTTCCCTTAAAGCATACCGTCATTATGGAAACAGGCGGAATGAAGGGCAGAAGAGAAGAAATAGTGAGGGATGAAGTACAACAAATACTGAAAAAGAAATTCCAGCTTGATGTGATTCATTCGGAATATGGAATGACCGAGCTTTTATCACAGGCTTATTCAAAGGGCAATGGTATTTTTTATTGTCCTCCCTGGATGAAAGTTTTGGTTCGGGACGAAGAAGATCCTTTAGAAATTCAATCGCCCGTTGGCAGTAGGCAGTTGGCCGGTGGTGCAGACCTAACTCACGAGACGCGATTCACGATTCACGATTCACGTCCCGATAGCTATCGGGAGACGGCCAAAGGCGTGATCAACGTCATCGATCTTTCTAATATTTATTCCTGCTCTTTTATAGCCACGGATGATGCCGGCGAACTTAGCAACGACGGAAGCTTTGAGGTACTTGGCCGGATCGATAACAGTGATATCCGGGGATGCAGTTTAATGGCCATATAAAAAGATTGAAGGCTGAAGAAATAATATCAACAGCATCAATCTTTTTCACCATATAACACAGGGTAGCTAAATTCTATTTTCTATTTTATGAAGGAAGCTGGATATAGGTCCCTCCATTTTATTGGTACGGTCATCAAACGTTTCTTCATTCAGGGTATCGCCGATCTTTAAAACTGCGGGCAAATGAGAAAGAATAGTGTGACGCTGCGAATTCATATAGGATCTTAATTTTTCTGCATCCGGGCTTTTTATTGTGTCTTTTACCAGTCTCACGGCTTCGTTTGAAATATCTTCCATGTTTCTTTCTGCTTCATCCATGCTTACCCCGGCATAGTCGGCCACTTTTTTTACTGCATCCTTTTCTTTTTCGTTATAAAAAGTTCCAAGCCAACTTTTATTTTCATTCAGGGTCAAAAGATTAATGCCATCTTTTCCGTCACTGTATTTTATCATCGCCGCTAATACTGCAGGGATGGCAGCCTGGGGCAATTTTTGCGCAGACGACATTTTTTTTGCCGCTTTTATCTCCTGTGAATTCGGGTCCACTCTCTCCAAATGCGGGTAGCCAAGGTTTTTCTGTATGGCATCAACAAGATTTGTTACCATAGATTAAGTTTTAATCATATAAACGAAAAAACTGTGCCAGCGAATTCAATAAATGAAACCCAGGTAAAAATAGGTTAGAAGACTTTTTAATTGTCATCAATTTCAAATTACTTTGCAAGTATGCATTATGTGTCTGCTGAAGCATTGACGAAGGCATACGGCATCAAACCCCTTTTCTCAAACATTTCATTTCATATTGAAGAAGGAGACAAGATCGCCCTTGTGGCGCGAAACGGTTCGGGCAAGTCTACATTATTAAAAATACTGGCAGGGAAAGAAACTCCTGATGATGGGAAAGTATGGATACACAAAGACGTTGATGTCGCTTTGTTCGAGCAGGAGCCTTCATTCAATGAAGAGGTTTCTATTCTTGAAAACATTTTCGATCATGACCACCCCATTCTCAATGCCATTAAACATTATGAATTGGTGAGTGAAGAAAATGATCCTGAAAAATTGAGCGGCGCAATAGTAAAGATGGATGAATTGGGTGCCTGGGATTTTGATGCAAAGGTGAGGCAGATACTGGGTAAATTGAACATTCATCATCTCAATCAGCCGGTTAAGAATCTCTCCGGCGGCCAGCGAAAAAGAGCAGCACTTGCAAGAACATTAATTGATATCGGTTTTGAGCACAAGCATGTTTTACTGATCATGGACGAGCCAACGAATCATCTCGACGTGGAAATGGTAGAATGGCTCGAGCATTATCTCGGCAAAGAAAACGTAACACTTTTGCTCGTTACGCACGACAGGTATTTTTTGGATGCTGTTTGCGAAGAGATATGGGAGCTGTCCGCAGGATCCGGTGGAGATGAAAGTGGTCTTTATGTTCACAAAGGAGATTATGAAAATTACCTTGAAATGAAGACGTCCAGGCTGGAAAGTGAAGAGGCCAGTATCGATAAAGCGAAAAATATTTACAGGAAGGAATTAGCCTGGATGCGGAAACAGCCAAAGGCAAGAACGACAAAAAGCAAAAGCAGGCAGGATAATTTTTATGAGGTCGAAAAGAAGGCCAAGCAAAAAATGGAAGACGCACGGGTAGAGCTGCAAACAAAAATGAGCAGGCTGGGAGGAAAGGTTGTAGAATTGAAAAAAGTTTACAAGAAATATGATGATAGGGTAATTTGTAAAGGATTTGATTATACATTCAAAAAAGGTGAACGGGCTGGTGTTGTTGGAAAAAATGGGGTGGGAAAATCAACGTTCATCAATATCGTACAGGGTTTGGAACAGCCCGACAGCGGCAAAGTAAACATTGGGGATACGGTGATCTTTGGAAATTACTCTCAGCAGGGATTGCAGGTAAAAGAAGACATGAGGGTGATCGAGTTTGTAAAAAATATTGCAGAGAATTTTCCATTGGCAAGCGGCGGCTCACTAAGTGCATCACAATTTCTGAACCTGTTTTTATTTCCACCCGATCAACAATATACTTTCATCAGCAGTTTGAGTGGCGGCGAAAAAAGAAGATTGCATTTGCTTTCGATCTTATTTCGCAATCCAAACTTTCTTGTCCTGGATGAGCCCACCAATGATCTTGACCTGCCAACTTTAGGCGTGCTTGAAAATTTTTTAAGTGAGTTTGCCGGGTGCCTGCTCATTGTTTCGCATGATCGTTATTTCATGGACAGGCTGGTGGATCATTTATTTATTTTTGAAGGCGATGGTGTGATAAAAGATTTCCCGGGAAACTATTCGCAATATAGAATGTCCTTGGAAGAGTTGCCGGTTGCCGGTTACCAGTTACCGGTGAAAGAAAAGCCCACTGGAAACCGGGAACAGGAAACCGGAAACAAAAAGAGACTTTCCTACAAAGAAAAAAGAGAATTTGAGTTACTGGAAAAAGAAATCGCTGATCTGAATAAGGAGAAAGAAATGATCGCTCAAAAATTCAATGAAGGCAATGTCCCTTTTCAGGAACTCCAGGATCTTTCGCAACGAATTGGAGAAGTAAGTACATTGCTTGACGCAAAAGAAATGCGGTGGCTGGAGTTGAGTGAGATGATAGACGCTAGTGACAGATAATAACTAATAGTTAAAAGATAATAGTCTTTAGATTTGAAATGCTTTTCGCTGGATTTGCCGGAGCCCAGCATTTTCGAATTATAGAGTTTGGAGGCGACTCGTCGGTATTATTCGTACATGTTTTTCTAATCATTTTTTTTTTACAACCTCGCATGAATTGCCTTCAACACTTCACTCACTTCAATATTCTCCATACATTTAAAATGTCCGCGGGGACATTTGTCATAACCGATCTTTGAACAGGGCCGGCATTTTAATTTATTGACCTGTAAAATCTCGTAAGGCTGTTTTTCTTGTGCGGATAAAAAATTTTCCCCGTAATAAGGATACATACCAAAAGACGGCACTGTGTTTCCCCACAAAGAAATGACCCGTCTTTTGTAAGCAGCAGCGATATGCATCAGTCCCGTATCATTGCTCACTACCAGTTTTGATTTTCTGACCAGGTCAGCGCTTTCATTAATGCTGAACTTACCGCAGGCATTGTAAACCTTTATCGGGTCAACCAATGCGATCTCATTGGCATTTTCCCTGTCTTCTTTTCCGCCTAATAAGATAATGGGGTGGTCAAGCTGTTTGCATAGCTCTCTTAATTTATGAATAGGATATTTTTTTGTGTTATGGGCAGCGCCGATCACAATACCAATATATCCGGCATGATGAGACGCAGGAATATCATGCTTTTTTGTCTCTTCTTTTTCCGAAATAAAATAATCCAAACCAGCGCCATCATTCGTTATCCCAAACGATTCAACAGTCTTTATATAGCGATCAACGATGTGAACACCAGGCATTACATTCCATTTCAGGTTGACGTAGATATATTTTTGAATATTCAGCTTACTGAAAGAATGTGATGGTTTGTCCAGGGCTTTCTTTACACGAAGAGTTCTTACATTATGATGGAGGTCAATGATGTGGTCATACTCTTCCAGCTTTAATTCGTGGATCATCAGGTCCCAGCTGTGTGCAAGCAAATGAACTTTGTCGATATAAGGATTGTGTTCAACAATGGAGTGAAAACTTTCTTTTGTCAAAAAATGAATCTCGGCATCCGGCACTTGTTTTTTCAGGCAACGAATGACAGGTGTTGTCAAAACAATATCACCAATTGAAGAAAAGCGGATGATGAGGAATTTCATAACACGAATTACACGAATTTTCACGAATTGTTATAACACGAATTACACGAATCGCCGTGAATTGTCATAGCATGAATTACGCGAATGAGCACGAATGGCATAACACGAATTATACGAATGGGCACGAATTTTTTCGAAAGACAAGCCGGAATTGAGGAGCTCCTGGTAAATGAGCATCTTCCTTCGTGTAATTCGTTTTAATTCGTGTTCTAAGGTAAACTCACCACTTCATCTTCCAAATAATTCAGATCCTTATGAAAAGTTTCATCTGCCAGCACGACTGACACAATGCCTATGATCATGACGACGATACCGGTTATCCATCCGGCCTTTACATAGTCAACACTTCTTTGCAATTGTGTAAACAATAATGAAACGAGCGTAAGAGACCCCCGAACCATATTTGGAACCGTGGTTGCAACCGTTGCACGAATGTTAGTGCCAAACTGCTCGGCAGCCATTGTAACAAATATTGCCCAGAAACCGGTGCCAAATCCCATTAATGCACTTACAATATACAGAGCGCTTACATCCGAACCCCGCAAATTGAAAAACCAAACAATACTAAGGGCAGTGATCGCATAATAAACATAAAGTGCTTTTTTCCTGCTCTTCATCCATTGACTAACGAATCCGGCTAAGACATCGCCAATGGAAATGGCCGCATAAGCAAACATCACCGCTTTGCCGGGATCGATCGTGCCGCGTATTCCCATGTTTGTTCCGAACTCTTTGGAAAATGTAATGAGGATGCCGATCACATACCAGGTTGGCAAACCAATAAGAATAGAACTTAGATATTTTCTCAATCGATTTCCATTTGAAAAAAGCATAAAAAAATTTCCTTTGGAAACGCTTGCATGCTGAATGTTCTTAAACATACCTGATTCCAAAACGCCAACACGAAGAAGCAATAAAATAAATCCAAGACCGCCACCGATAAAATAACAAGTTCGCCACGGAAATTCTTCTTTAAGAAAAAAGGCAACAACCGCTCCCGTTAAGCCAATACCCGCCACCATGGAAGTGCCGATACCTCTTTTCTCTTTTGGAAGCAACTCTGATACAAGAGTTATTCCCGCGCCCAACTCACCTGCTAATCCTATTCCCGTTATAAAACGAACGAGCGCATACTGATCAACGGTTTGTACAAATCCATTTGCAATATTGCCAATAGAATAAAGGATAATGGAGGCGTACAAAACCTTCAACCTTCCTTTTTTGTCGCCCAGGATACCCCAGATGATCCCACCGACAAGCAAACCGATCATCTGGATATTGATAATAAATAAACCTTGTTTTGAGATCTGCGCATCATTTAATCCAAGTGACTTTAGCGAAGGGATTCTTATAATACTGAACAAAAGAAGATCATAAATGTCTACGAAGTAACCAAGAGCTGCAACAATAACAGGGAACGATAAAATGCCGAATTGTTTTTGGTTCATAGCAAGCATTATTACAAGCAATGAAATTAGTTCATTGTTCTAAAAGATTCATGTCTTTGCCAGACGATTCAACGGTATACCGCGCCGCAAATCATATACGTCGGCAAAAAGACCCGGGGCACCCACAATTACCGGAAGGAAAAAATGCATTGACGGTGCTTGTCTATACACTATAACTGAGATTCGGGGTCACTTCTTTTGCCAAAAAACAATTTGTATAATACAGGTAAGGTGGTAACAAGAATGATCCCGATCGCGATGGCTTCGATGTGATCCTGGAGGCTGAAATCAAATTTGCGTTTCACCCATGAGTCAAGGAAATAGCCGGAAAGCATCATGATCGCTACCCAACAAATGCTGCCAATAATATTGAACGCCATGAAAACGGGACGACTCATCTTCACCATGCCTGCTACGATAGGTGCAAATGTTCGGATGATGGGAAGAAACTTAGCGAGAAATATGGTTCCCTTCCCGTATTTATCGTAGAAGTGTTTTGCTCTTACCAGGTGCTTCTTTTTAAAAAGCAAGCTGTCCTTTCTTTCATATAGCAGGGGTCCTGTCTTTCGTCCAAACCAATAACCTACCATGTTTCCCAATATGGAGGCTATCATGATCATTATTATGATTGTTATATGAGGCCATCCAAATTGAGTGGCGGCATCCTGTGGTACGCCGATAAACTTGTTGGAGATCTTATCCAAAAAAACTCCTGCAGCAAACAACAAAGAGTCGCCGGGAAAAAAGAAGCCCATGAACAAACCTGTTTCTGCAAAAACAACTAATAAAAGAATGTATAAACCACCGTAGTCGATGATCCAGTCAATGAAGTTTTGCAAAAATCCCAGCAGATAAATGTCCAATAGATGTTCCATGCCGTATACGCAGCTTTAAATTTTTTAATTATCCAACGCGCCTTCCCATTTACTTACCACACTTGTCGCCAGTGCATTTCCTACCACATTTGTCGCGGTGCGAAACATATCACAAAAATGATCTATTGGCAATATTAATGCAATTCCTTCGGGCGGAATTTTAAACATTGCACAAGTTGCAGTTACCACAACCAACGATGCTCTCGGTACACCCGCAATACCTTTACTTGTCAGCATCAATACAAGAAGCATTGTCAATTGTGTACCCATGTCCATATGAATGCCATAAGCCTGTGCTATGGCGAGACTGGCAAAGGTCATGTACATCATACTCCCGTCTAAATTGAATGAATAACCGAGCGGAAGAATAAATGCTACTACTTTATCGCGGCAACCAAAACGCTCCAGCTCTTCTGTTAGTTTTGGGAATACCGCTTCGCTGCTTGTGGTGCTGAATGCGATCAGTAAAGGCTGGGCAATTCGCTTTAGCAAATGTGGAATACGATGACGCAGGATCAAAAATCCCACAAGTAGTAAAATACACCACAGCAAACCAATACCGATCAGAAAATATAAAAGATACTGACCATAAAAGTTAAAAACACTCAATCCTTTTGTGGCGATCACTGCAGCAATGGCTCCAAACACTCCAACCGGGGCGAACCACATAACATACCCCACCATTTTTAAAATGATATGCGACGCCGAGTCCAATGCTTTTACTATTGGCTTTGCATATTGATGAAGAGCAGTAGCTGCAACTCCAAAGAAAATGCTGAAGATAACGATCTGGAGAATTTCATTATTCGCCATTGCCTCAAATACACTTTTCGGAAAGACATGCTCCACAAATTTTGCCAGCGAAAACTCCTGCGTTTTTCCGATCAGGTCCTTTGCACCTGCAGTATCTGCATTACTCAGGTCAATAGCATGACCGGGTTGAAAAAGATTTACGAGGAACATTCCTAATAATAAACTAACCAGTGAAGCAGTGACAAACCAAAGCAGTGCTTTTCCACCCACACGTCCTACCGTTTTCAAATCACCCAATTTTGCAATACCAACCACCAGTGTACAAAATACAAGCGGCGCAATGATCATTTGTACGAGGCGAAGAAAAATCGTCGTAAGAAGTTTTATGTTATCGGAGAATTTTTTGATATAATCCGCAGAACTGTTTTGATGAACGATATATCCAACAGCCACTCCCAAAATCATTGCAATGATAATAAAGAATGTTAGCCGGTTTTTTTTTGCCATAGTCAAGGTTTATAACAGGAACCGAAAATCGGACAAATATCGAAGAGCAAAAACAATTCGTTGCCTGAATACCAGTTTTATAAAAGATTTGCAACATTAATTAAATAATTCCTTTATTTTACGACCTATTCTAAATTATAATTACCAACTTATGAGTTTGTTTATAAGAAAGCCTTTAAGCCATTTAATTTCTGATGCAGATAGTTCTGAAAAAAGCTTGAAGCGAACACTTGGCGCTTTTTCTCTTATTGGTTTAGGAATCGGGGCAATCATCGGGGCGGGTTTATTTATAAGAACAGCTGCTGCGGCTGGTGGGCATGCAGGTCCTGCTGTTGTTATATCTTTTGTCATTGCAGCATTTGGTTGTGCCCTTGCAGGATTATGTTATGCAGAATTTGCTTCAATGATCCCAATAGCAGGAAGCGCTTACACTTACTCTTATGCTACTATGGGTGAATTCATTGCCTGGATCATCGGTTGGGATCTTGTGCTCGAATATGCACTTGGTGCTGCTACGGTTTCGATTGCATGGTCGCAATATTTAAATAATTTACTTCAACAAACAGTGGGGTGGCAAATTCCATATCAATGGTCTCATTCTCCTTTCCAGCATTCACTCGACACAGGTGTGCATGGCATCATAAATATTCCTGCTGTTTTTATTCTTCTTTTACTGACAGCATTGCTGGTTCGTGGTACAAGAGGTTCGGCGGTTGTCAACAGTATTATTGTGGTTATAAAGGTTGCGATTGTTATTATGTTTATTATTCTGGGTTGGAAATTTATTGACCCCGCAAACCAACATCCATTTACTATTTCGAAAGACGCCGGAACCGTAGCATTAAGCAATGGTCAAATACATAGTTATGCAGATCCATTGAATCATGGCTGGCTTGGTGTCTTGCGTGGAGCAGGGATCGTATTTTTTGCATTCATTGGCTTTGATGCAGTTTCAACAGCTGCGCAGGAAACAAAAAACCCGAAAAAACATATGCCAATAGGGATATTGGTATCATTAGCGGTTTGCACAGTGTTGTACATTTTATTCTCCTATGTTCTTACAGGCATTGCCCCTTACAAAGAATTTATGGCGGCAGGAAGTGAAGCTTCAGTCTCTTATGCTATTACTCATCACATGCCTGGATTTGGCTGGCTTTCTCTTTTTATTACCATTGCCATATTAGCGGGGTTCTCTTCTGTAATTCTTGTAATGCTTTTGGGACAAACGAGAATTTTCTATACAATGTCAAGAGATGGCCTCGTGCCATCAGTTTTTTCTGATGTACATCCCAAACATCGTACTCCGTTTAAATCTCAATGGATGTTTTTTGTTTTTGTTTCTTTATTTGCCGCGTTTATTCCGGACAATGTAGTGGGCGACATGACAAGCATCGGGACCTTATTTGCCTTCGTATTAGTATGTATTGGTATATTGATCATACGCAATAAAAAAATGGCCAATGCACCCTTTAAAACCCCGGCAGTATGGGTTGTAGCCCCGCTTGGAGCGTTAGTTTGCCTGGCAATGATAGCCGGGCTGGGCCTGGAGAACTGGGCCAGGTTAATTATTTGGCTACTGCTGGGATTTATAATTTATTTTGGTTACAGCAGAAAGCATAGTAAAGTCCGGCATGAAGAAGCAGTGCATTCTCAGGATCCTGAAATGCCCAAAGAGCCTTTTGAAAGATAAAGTAGCGAACCAGTTTAGAAAAATAGCCCCGCAAAATTTGCGGGGCTTTTTATTGAATACTTATCTTGCACACTTCAACAATATTTAATACAGATCAATAATGAAAAAAATTTTCTTTGCATTTATACTTTTAACAGGCTCCTTATGGGCCGCATCGCAAACAAAGACCACCAAAGACCTCTTATTGGATACCCTGTGCAAGTGTATTACCGCAAAAAAGGATGAACTAAAGAACGCTTCTCCAAATGATATTCAAAAAGAGCTTATGAGCTGCTTTATGAGTGAAGGTCTTGACCTGTTGATGAAGTACGCAGAAGAAAAAAAAGTTAGCCTGACCGACCAGGAGGCGATGCAAAAATTAGGAAACAGTATAGGAATGGAGCTTGCAAAACAATGCCCTGCCATGATGCAACTTGCGATCAACTCAGCTATGGCTGAAGAAAAAATTGACAGCAGTGCAGGTCTTTCCAAAATGATCAATGAGGCAGAGACTTCTGAGGCAGCGGGGACGATTGTTAGCCTCAATACAACTGAGTTTCCTGCCAGCATTCAATTAAAACAAAAGAATGGGACAGTCAAGAAAATATTTCTCATTTCAGAATTTTATACCGATGATGATAATTTCTATAGCACAGGTTACCTGCCAGGTAAAAAAGTGGTTGCAGAAATAAGCCCGCAGAAAATTTTTATACCTTCAAAAAAGAAATTTGTTACACTTGATGTGTTAGTGAAACTAAATCATCAATAACTGAGCGGGCCGGGCTTATTATGCGGTTTTTCTTTTGTAATCATTGCTGTAAATTTGCAGCCCAAGCCTCACCCTCTATCCCTCTCCTGAAGGAGAGGGAGGCCAAACAAAGAATTTCTTTGCAGCTTTTGTGGTGACCCTTCAACATTTAAAACCTTATTTGACTTAATGACTCACTGACTTAATGACCTTATATCATGGGAAGAATTTTTGAAGTTAGAAAAGCCACCATGTTTGCCAGGTGGGACAGGATGGCAAAACAATTCACCCGCATCGGGAAAGAAATTGCTATTGCTGTAAAAGCGGGCGGACCTGATCCGAACACAAACCCTGCACTGCGTCGCTGCTTTCAGAATGCAAAGGCGGTGAATATGCCAAAGGATCGTGTTGAGGCTGCGATAAAAAGGGCAATGGGAAAGGAGATGGAGAATTATGAGGAAATCTTGTATGAAGGTTATGGTCCGCATGGCGTAGCAATATTGGTTGAAACAGCTACCGACAATCACGTAAGAACAGTGGCCAATATAAAGTCCCATTTCAACAAAGGAGGTGGTGCATTGGGCAACAGTGGCAGTGTTGCCTTCCAATTTAAAAAAATGGGAGTGTTTAAGTTAAAGCCCGAAGGATTGAATGTCGAAGAACTTGAATTCGATCTTATCGATCATGGGCTTGAAGAAATGGGAGAGGGCACCGGCGAAAACGGGGAATCTATTTTAGTGTTGCGCTGCGCTTTTAATGATTTTGGTAAAATGCAAAAAGCGCTTGAAGAAAAAAATATTACTCCTGTCAGTGCAGAAGTGGAATGGATCCCCACCACTACCGTTGCTCTGAATGATTCACAGGCAGAGGAAGTAAGTAAATTAATAGAACGACTGGAACAGGATGATGATGTGCAGAAAGTATTTCACAACATGGGATGATGTATATCACCGTAGCCAGGTCAAAAGAGAATTGCAGTTATTTTTCCAGTAACCGTTTTAAATTATCAAGACCTTGCTGCAACTGTGGATGATAGATTCTTTCAAACATGAAACTTGAAAATTTTTCCCAGGGATACCAGCGCAAATGAAAATCCATATACCATTGGATCGTTACTGAATTTGTATCAGGATTTGCTGCCACCAACCAGCCCGTTGGAATTTTTTTATTCGGCAAAACATATTCTGCCGTTACTTCATCCTGGTTTCCCCCGGTAATAATGATGTATTGTTTCTTATGTTCGTCCAGGATCAAACCCTTAATGCTGTCGGTTTCGTAAAAAAAATTTGATGAATCTGCCCCGGGATACCAGTTTCTCCAATTACCCGCATTAGTAATTTGATCCATCACCCGGTCTTTTGGAGCATTGATTTGAATGGCCCTATATATCCGTACATGAGACGGAATAAAAAGAGAAATCGTGGTAGTTATAAAAAATACTACGATAAGACTTATTATAATAAACCGGAAGATCCGCATGAAAAGTTCAGAGCATTTAATGAACCAATTTAGAACGATCACTCCCACCTGAAAACCCAGATCGCAAAGATATAAATGACAATACCCCACGCGCTTAAAATCCCAATCTGCTTCCAGCAATTATTGAGATGTAAACCTTCAAATGCCACCTTACGCAAGGCGTCGTTGAGAGCTGTTAATGGCAATGCTTCGATAAGCCAGTGTATGCTCTGCGGTAATATCGTTTTTGGAAAAAAAGTTCCGCATAAAAAATATTGCGGGAACATAAAAAGGTTGGCATATATAGGGATCACATTCTGATTTCTTGCCACGGAACTTATGAAGAATCCAAAGCCCATGAATACAATAAGAGCAAGAGTACTTAATACCAATAATTCAAGCAACGTGACAAAACCATCGGCCAGCGTAAAATTATAAGCGTACTTTCCAAATAGTACCAATACAATGACGATAAGCAGTTGAAAAAATATACGACCCAGGCTTTCGCCAAGTACAATATTCGCTTTTGTAACCGGCGATGCATACATCCTTTTTAATACAAGTGTTTCTCTCAACGCAAAAAATAGAAATGCTACCCCAAATACGGCAGAACCGATCAACGAAAAGCCGATCATGCCTGGTAAATAAAAATCAATTCTCCTATACGGCCTGACCTCGACCTTGTTTACCGATACAGATGCAATTTTTTCTATTTTGCTATTCGCAATGCTGGCCTCATTAATGATACCAGTCAGGACACTCTGCAACTGCGGTAATTCCCTTTGACTGGCGGTGGTTGATTCTACCTGGAGAACATATTTACCGGAATCAATTTTTTTAATGTCAATAATAGCGGTTATCCGCCCTTTCTTTAATCTGTCCTGGATATCAGCATCCGTGCTTTTAACGACATTGAATATCGGGGATTGCGTGATCGCCTGGTAAATTCTGTTTGTGCTGTCTGAGTTCTTATCAATTGCCACATCAAAAGAAATTCCACCGCCGCCCCCGATTGAACCGAAAACAATTATCAGTACAATGGGGAAAAACAAACTGAAAAACGTTGAAGATGGGCTTTTGAAAATAGATTTGAAACTGGCTTTTGTAATTGCGAACAATGCCCTTCGTTGATTATATCGTTGTGCCATTATTTTTGGTTGATGTGCAAATGTAAGTCTTCACAAATTGCAAAGAAATTTCAGTCTTGTTGGTCTTTGCAGTGCCATGTCCCCCCTCAGGGCTGCCGATGGCTATCGGGATCAGGGGGCGGTTAATGGATAAAAAATTCAAAGGGCAAACGTGTTTGAGTTGTGTTTGTCATTTGCCTGATTCGAATTAATTCATTATAAATTTTGAAATTTTCTTTTCCAAGTTCTGCTTTCATTTTTGAAGAATAATTATCCGATGATGAACCCAGGATCCGGTCAAGAATATTTTGTGGAGCGGGGAACTCTCTTAAACGATAATCACTCGTTTTTGCCAATCGTGCAGCGCAATCAACTGCATCCTGTAGTCCACCAAACCGGTCTATCAATCCATTTGTGATCGCGTCATTTCCACTCCATACTCTTCCCTGTGCAATTGTTTCGATATAAGAGGTGTCTTTTTTTCTTCCGTCAGCCACCCGTTTTTTAAATTGCTCATAGATCATTTCAATACTATGCTGGATCATTTTCTTTTCCTCTTCACTCAGCGGATGAAGAATGCCTGCGTCTGCATATTCGCCGGTCTTTACTCCATCAAACGTAACTCCTAATTTATTTTTGAAGAACAGTTCCATATTTGGAATGATCCCAAACACCCCAATAGAACCGGTAATGGTATTCGGCTCAGCAAAAATGCTGTCAGCGGCACAGGAGATATAATAACCACCTGAAGCGGCCACGTCGCCGAAACTCACTACTACAGGTTTCTCTTGTCTGGCTAATGATAATTCCCGCCAGATATTTTCACTGGCCAATGAACTTCCTCCTCCAGAATTTACCCTGAACACGATCGCCTTGATTGTTTTATCGAGCCTGGCCTTCCGGATGAGTTTCATATAATTTTCACTCGCAATAATGCCACGCTGATCATTGCTGCCATCTATGATATCGCCTTCCGCATAGATCAGCGCAATATGGTCCTTTCCTGATCTTTTGAATCCACCTGCATTTGCATATTTATTAATAGAAATGAAATTGATCTTATCATACTTCTCCAGGCCCAGCCTGCTTTTTATCTCGTCCTTTACCTGGTCATCATATTTTAAATCATCTACGAGTTTATTGCCAAGTGCATCCTGTGCTGTTTGAATTTTCCCTTCATTTGCGAGCTTATGAAGAGTGGCGGTATCAATATTCCGTGAAGCAGATGCTTTAATTAAAAACTGGTTGTAGAGAGAGTTTAACCAAACTGTTGTCTGCAATTTATTCTCCGGCGTCATTTTATCCGTACGGAAAGGCTCGGTCGCACTTTTAAATTTCCCGGCATAAAATATTTCCGGTTGAATTTCCAGTTTGTCCAATGCTCCCTTCAGAAAGACATAATCAACATTAAAACCCACCCATTCCAACATCCCGCTTGGATTCAGGTATATTTTATCAGCGACATCAGCAACATAATAGGCTTTTTGTGAGATCACATCGCCTGATGCGATGATGAATTTTTTACTTGCTTTAAAATTGATCAGCGCATTCCTGATATCTTCGCTATTGGCGAAGCCATTCGGATTGGAGTTTGCAATAATGTGGATACCAGCTATGTTTTTATCCTCCTTTGCTTTATCGATCAGTCTAACCACATCATATAAACCCGGCACATCCAGCTCATCATTACTGCTGAAGGCCGATAAAGGACTTTCAACCTGCTGCTCTTTAAAATCCTGGCTAAGATCCAGTACCAGTACGGATTTGGCTTCAACTTGCGGTTTTTCCCTTGAAGCAAGACCCGCTATCCAACCGACAAATAAAAAGAATACGATCAGCGAGAAGACCAACAGCGACAATAGTGAAGCCAGGAATATTTTAAAAAAGCTTTTCATGATAAGAAATTTGAGTTGGTAAAAATAAAGATATCTTCTGTGCCAGGGCGTTAACTATCACGGATTTCACACCTGCTGCCGGTGGGCAGGGATGAGCATAGATTTTTTTTAATGGTCATATCAGTGAATATCTGTATAATCTGTGAGCGCCTGAGTCTATTATGCCGATGCAGTTATTCGACAATGCAATGTCTGACATTTTCCCGTAGGTTTGATGTCTATGAACAGAGCTTATTTACTGATTGGTGGGAATATGGGAAGCAGGGAAAACAATTTTACAAGGGCAAGAGGGTACATAGAACAATACTGTGGGCCTGTCATCCAATCATCTTCTTTGTATGAAACAGCAGCGTGGGGCAAAACAGATCAACCTTCATTTCTTAACCAGGCTCTTGAAATAGAAACTGAGCTGCATGCAGAGCATTTGATGAAGCAGGTATTGGAAATAGAAAAATTGATGGGTCGCGAACGGAAAGAAAAGTACGGGCCGCGTGTCATCGATATCGACATTTTATTATTCAATAATGACCAATATGATCTTCCTTTTTTAAAAATTCCACACCCCGAAATGCAAAACCGCCGTTTTGCATTGTCACCCCTCGCTGAGATCGCCGGGGATATTCAACATCCTGTTTTAAAAAAATCAATTGGCCAATTATTGAAAGAATGCCCGGATAAATCAGAAGTGAAGAAATATATGACGGAACGCTTGTGATGTATCGTTATTTTTTCCACAACCACCTTAAATAAAATTTTTTGTTGGTCATTTAATTTATTTTGTGTCTTCTGATTGCAACTACTAACTGATGACCAACATCCAACAACCGGTAGCACCCAAATGAATTATCATTTTATTACAATAGAGGGGAATATAGGAGCGGGAAAAACTACACTGGCTCATTTGCTTAGCCGTCATTATAATGCTAGGCTTGTGTTGGAAGAGTTTGCTGACAATCCATTTCTCCCTAAATTCTATGAAAACCCGAAGCAATTTGCATTCCCACTGGAACTTTTTTTCATGGCTGAACGTTTTAAGCAACAAAAAGAGTTGATACAGCAAAAAGACCTTTTCCAGAGTATTACTGTGTGTGACTATCTTTTTACCAAATGTCTCTTGTTTGCAAAAGTTACTTTGCCCGATGACGAGTTTCGTTTGTACCAGCGGCTATTTGAGATCATTTATCAGCAGCTGATACTACCCGACATCCTGATCTATCTGCATGCTCCTGTTTCCAAGCTCCAGGCAAATATTAAAAAGCGTAATCGCCCTTACGAACAAAATATCCCCGATCAGTATTTGTTCAGCCTACAGGAAACGTATACCCATTATATCAAACAGCACAACGTCAAGACTATTTTTATTGATACTTCAAATGCTGATTTTTTGGGTAATGAAAAGCATTTAAAGATCATTATAGACGCACTGGAAAAAGATTATGATGAAGGTCCACATTATTTTGCATTACCGTAAGAACCACGATTTATCGGATTTTTAAAGATTACTAGGAAGACCGGAATTAAAGAATTATACTCCCTGTGCGAATCGGTAAATGTCATTTAATTTTGATTCTTACTCATTGTCATCAAAGATTTTTTATAAAAACTGAATCTATTTCCTCTTAATCCATGTCAAATCCAGCAAATCGTGGTTCTATATCTGATTCTGTAAATCGTGGTTCTCCATTCGCGGCAGTCCGGATCAAAGAATTCAAAAATTTAGTACTTGGCAGATTTGTCTTCATTATAGCCTTGCGCATGATGACCACCCTGGTCGGCTGGTGGATATACCAGTTAACAAATGCTGCTTTTGCGATCGGGCTCGTCGGTTTATCGGAAGTAATACCTGCAGTTTCATTTGCCTTGTATGCAGGTCACGTTATTGATATAAGCGAGAAAAGATGGATGCTTTTGCGTGGCGTCCTGTTATATTTTGCCGCTGCAGGCACATTACTTTTTTTGTCCACGGGGTTTACAGAGGAACATTTAAGCAATCATTCGATAGCCATTTGCATTTACGCTGTTATTTTTTGCACGGGGATCATTCGTTCGTTTACCGGGCCCGTTTTTAATGTGATACTTGCCCAGATCGTGCCAAAGAATGTTTTGCAAAATGCCACTACCTGGAACCAGGGAGCGTGGCTCTCCGCCTCTGTTACGGGTCATGCAATGGGCGGTTTGTTGATCGCCTATTTTGGAATTACGGGTGCATTAACAGCCATAGTAACTGCCATCTTCGCTGCATTCTTCATATTGTTATCAGGCCTTAAACAAAAACCTCCTTTGAACGAAAGGGGTGAGAAACGCACATGGGACAGTGTGAAAGAAGGACTAAGATTTGTTTTCAGGACAAAGGAATTATTAGGAGCTCTTTCGCTTGACCTTTTTGCTGTTTTATTTGGTGGCGCCGTGGCCATGGTCCCGGTGTATGCAAGAACTATTTTGCATGTTGGCGCGATCGGCTATGGATGGCTCAATGCTGCATCCGACATGGGCTCAATTTGTATAGTGATATTATTGACCATATTTCCTTTGCAAAGGAAGCAAGGGAAAAAGTTACTGTTGGTAGTTGCAGGTTTTGGCCTTTGTATAATCCTTTTCGGCTTGTCAAAAATTTATTTGATCTCTTTTTTTGCATTAATGTTCAGCGGAATGCTTGATGGAGTAAGCGTGGTGGTAAGGGGAACGATCACTCAATTAAAAACACCCGACAATATGCGTGGACGTGTATTGAGTGTAAACAGTATGTTCATTAATTCCAGTAATGAGTTGGGACAATTTGAAAGTGGACTCGCGGCTCATTTATTAGGCAATGTGCCATCTGTTGTGTTTGGAGGTTGCATGACTCTGCTCGTCGTAATTATTACCTGGTTCAAAGCACCAAGTTTACGTAAATTAGAGTATTAGGTTTTCAATGGTTGCCAACAACGAAACTTTGAACTCTTGTTAATGTAACTTCTGGAACTTTTGGAACTTTTAAACTATCATTTATGAACCGTCGAAACTTTCTCCATTCGTCTGCCCTTACCTTAGGGGCGTTGACGCTTGCACAACAAAAAATCTTTGCAACTATGTTCGGTGAGCCGTGGAGAATAAAAATGCTCAGGAATGAAATCGGTGTTTTTACTGAGAGGGGAGGCACGATCGCTTTCCTGTTGTCCAAAAAGGGAATTGTTGTAGTAGACTCGCAATTCCCCGAGCAATCGCAACACCTGATAGATGAATTAAAGAAACAAAGTAGTCAGCCTTTCGAACTTCTCATTAATACACATCATCATGGGGATCACACTGCGGGTAATATTTCATTCAAGGGGATCGTAAAACATGTGTTAGCCCATGAAAACTCTTTAAAGAATCAAAAGAACGTGGCGGTTGCACAAAAAACAGAAGATAAACAATTATACCCCGATCAAACTTTCGGAGAGACGTGGTGTGAAAGGATCGGGAAAGAAAAGATCTGTCTTCAGTATCATGGCACAGGTCATACTGACGGAGATGCGATCATCCATTTTGAACATGCCAACATCGTTCACATGGGTGATCTGATGTTTAATCGTCGTCATCCTTTTGTAGACAGAAGTGCGGGAGCGAGTATGAAAAGCTGGATCACTGTTTTAGACAAGACCACCAGCCATTTCAGCAATGACACCATCTTTGTTTTTGGTCATGCGAGCGATGGTTACGAGGTCACAGGAACAAAGGACGATCTGAAAGCATTTGGCGAATACCTTGGCAAGGTGTTGAATTTTGTTGACGGTGAGATCAAAGCCGGGAAAACAAAGGATGAGGTTTTAAAAACAACTGAATTGCCATTTGAAACACAGTGGAAGGGAGACGGGTTGCAAAGACCTTTGCAGGCTGCGTATGAAGAGCTGACGGCGAAATAGAATTGGCTAGAACGCCTTTATCAACCTGTCATTAAATCTTATCTCTCTTTGGCGAATAATTTTTACTTGTTTCATCGAGGGATGTAGCGGATTGATGATATAATTAAATTCCTCAGGCATTAGTACACTTGGAACCCGTAATAAAAGGCCCTTCTGCTCCTCTAAGAAATTATCGCCGATCTTTTGGGTCATATGTTGTATATCCAATGCATCCCAATTGTTTGGAAGATCTTTTTCTTCAATAAATTTTAGGGATGCCTTGTCAGGAAGAAAAAGGGTTACAAGTATGTATTTTTTGTTTCGAAACAATTTTGCCGGGATATGGGCCAGTGTTTCTAATAAAGCCAGGGAGCGATTTGCTGAAGTGTACAATGCATAACGGCCCTCACTGTTCCATCTTCCGCCAAAAATACGGGACCCATTTCCCGACAGGTCGTTTGAATATGATTCCTGGGTGATCCTGTATAATTCCATAACTATGAAAAAACGCCCTGCTCAAGACGGCCAAGAACTTTGAGAGCCATTTGTATCCCGAATGTGGTATCTAAAAAATCAATCGGTTTGCGATTTCCCAAAGCGAGAATAGGCGAATGAACCCATTCTCTAAAGGCGTCTTCTGTACCAATAACATCAATACCTCTTTTTATAAAGGCCGCCAACTCTAAAACCTTTTCCGTCTTTAAGGTATCCAGTAATTCATCTTCATCCTTTCTTTGAATATTTCGATGGGAACTATGTACAAGGCTACTCATTTTCTCCATTGTGATACCAAGGTAGCCTGCCAGTGATTTTAATGAAGATTTTCGAACTCCTTGGCGGGAAAGATTGATCAGATCCATATCACTGGATATCGTTTTAGGAACAGATTTATTTCCTCCCAATATGACTTTTAGAGTATCGTACTGAACAGCAGCTTCGGAAACTATTGATGGCAAATCTCCACCAGAGTTATAGACGGACTTCTTTTTTCCACCCTTTCTCATATTTCTTCTTTGCTCAAATATACGACATTTTGGTTTTTAAAATTACTTTTTGTCGCTATATTTTCTGCTTTCCGGGAATCAGTTTTTCCAATACATAATAAGTGATAGGGCAGAATGTTGAATTTTTTAACGTCAACCGCTGGCGTTTGATAAAAACATCTTCATTTGTATAGGGAAATCGCCGGCAGTCGGAAGGTCGTTGCTCATAAATGCTGCAAAAATTATCTGATCCCAGGAAAGGACATGGAGTTGATCTTACGACAAAGTCTCCCTCTTCGTCCACTTTTAAATAGGTTTCAATAAAATCGCTTTCGCGCATTTTTAAATGCTTACTGATCCTCTTGATATCTGGTGTTTTGAACCTGGGCGAATAATTTTTGCAACAATTTGCGCATTGCAGACAATCAATTTTTGAAAATGCTTCTTCGTGAAGACCGGCTAATTGACTCAATACGTCATTTTTGTTCGCTTTTTGCAGGTATTTTTCATAAACCTTCTGCCGGTCGGCAGACTTTTTTCCCCAGTTAGACAACAGATCTTTAGTCATAAAGTTTCAACAATGGAAGACAAGGTACATAACATTTGAAAAGCTGCCTTATTTTTGCTGTTAATATGCAAGCCGTTTACGAACAACTGCTGATACTCGTTTCTACTCCACTATACATTATTATTATTGGGCTTGAAATACTCTTAAGTAATTACGGACACAAAAAAGCTTATACATGGAAAGACACGGCCGCAAATGTTTATCTCATGTTGTTGAATGCCTGTCTCGATCTCTTTGTGCGCGGCGTTTACTTGTTTGTCTTGACTTATTTCTTTCACTACCAGGTTTTATCATTTAGCAATGTCATCGTGTATTGGATCACGCTCCTGGTATTTGAAGATTTTCTTTATTACTGGCTGCATCGGTTTGATCATGAGATACGATTGTTCTGGGCAGTACATGTAACGCATCATTCTTCACAGCAACTTAATTTTTCAGTTGGTTTTCGCTCTTCTGTATTTCAACCGCTATATCGGTTTATTTATTTTATCCCGCTTGCTTTGCTCGGTTTCAAACCTCTTGACATTGTTTTTATATACGCAGCCACGCAGATCTGGGGGATATTTGTCCATACTGAGCTTATAAATAAAATGGGATGGCTCGAATATGTTCTTGTGACTCCTTCGCATCACCGGGTCCACCATGCTTCCAATCCAAAATACCTTGATATGAATATGGGCATGTTTCTTATCATCTGGGATAAGATGTTTGGAACATTTCAACCGGAACTCCCGGTCGAAGAATATCAGCCATTAAAATACGGTCTCACCAGGCCCATAGAAAAAGAGACACCGCTCAATATCGTTTTTCATGAATGGGGTGGTCTTCGCAAAGATTTTTTTCGAAAGGACATTGGTTGGAGAGAAAAACTCTTCTATGTCTTCGGCCCTCCCGGCTGGAGCCACGATGGAAGCCGCAAAACCAGCAAAGAACTCCGCCAAATTGAGAGCGGAGAAACGGGGACAGTTGGTGAAGCTGAAAAGCAGGTGGCCTTTCGTCAATCGTGAATCGTGAGTCGTGAGTCGTCAGTCGTGAGTAGCTAGGGGCAAGGGGTCAACGGCGAGTGGACAGTTGACAGTTCAGAATCGTGAGTCAATATCGCCATAACACTGATTACTCATTACTGATGACTCCACTGACGACTCACGTCTCACAAAATTTATCCACGCTTTCCCTACACATGAATTGCTCTTCATTTTTCTCCTTTTCAGCCCGTAACTTTGCGCTTTTCGTTGATTAAAATTATTTCAGGCAAACAATGAATCTATTCGAGCAGCAATCCAAAGAATTCGTACCCAGGCATATTGGTACCGTAGGGCAGGAACCGGAAATGTTGAAAACGATCGGTGTAAACACTCTTGAAGAACTTATTGATAAAACAATCCCATCTTCGATCCGCACCCGTTCAAGTTTAAATTTACCGGAGGCCGTTAGTGAAGCTGAATTACTTTCAGAATTGAAAAACGTCTCTTTTCACAACAAAACTTTCCGGACTTATATTGGCCAGGGATATTATGATACTATCGTTCCATCGGTCATTCTTCGAAATGTTTTTGAAAACCCGGGATGGTATACACAATACACGCCTTACCAGGCAGAAATTTCACAGGGACGTTTGGAAGGTCTCCTCAATTTTCAAACACTGGTGAGTGATCTTACCGGCTTACCCATTGCCAATGCTTCTTTACTTGATGAGGCTACGGCAGCAGCCGAAGCGATGAACATGTTCTTTCACCAGGTAAACAAAACGGATGAAATAAGAGTCCCAAAGTTTTTTGTTGATAACGAGATATTCCCTCAAACAAAAGATGTAATTCTAACAAGAGCAACACCGCTTGGGATCAGGATCGTTTTCGGCGATTATAAAAAGGCGAAGATCGACGACACATTTTTTGGAGCCATTGTTCAATATCCAAACAACTTGGGTTCAATCGAAGATTATCGCGATTTCGTCAACGCAGTTCATAGCGCCGGCGGTTATGTGGCCATGGCAACAGATCTTCTGGCATTAACTCTCTTAACACCTCCGGGTGAATTAGGTGCTGATGTAGCTATTGGTTCTGCTCAGCGATTTGGTGTACCTCTTGGTTACGGGGGACCTCACGCTGCGTTCTTTTCTGCGAAAGATGATTTTAAAAGAGCAATGCCCGGACGTATTATCGGCGTAAGTGTTGATGCAGAAAATAATCGTGCACTTCGCATGGCATTGCAGACAAGGGAGCAGCATATCAAAAGAGAAAAGGCTACTTCAAATATTTGCACAGCCCAGGCATTGCTTGCCAATATGGCGGCTATGTATGCTGTATTTCACGGCCCGCAGGGATTAAAGAACATTGCAAAACGCGTCGCCTTGCTTACACAGATCGTTGCCGACGGGATCCAGGAAAGAAATTTTGAACTGGTGTCAGAAAATTTCTTTGATACAATTGTTGTGAAAGTAAAGGACATACAGCCATTCAAAGAAAAGGCAGAACGTCAGCGGATCAATTTGCGATACATTGACGATACGCGTATCGGTATCTCACTCGATGAAACTGTTGTCTTGGATGATCTTTATGATCTCATCAATTGTTTTGAAAATGATGTTGACCCTGTTGCCTTTTCAATAAATGAGGATGATGAATTGGAGCATATACCTTCATTCGCTGTTCGTACTTCCACTTTTTTGACCCACCCTGTGTTTAATACTCATCATAGCGAAACGCAGATGATGCGCTACATCAAGCACCTGGAGAATAAAGATCTTTCTCTCAATACATCAATGATCTCTCTGGGCAGCTGTACAATGAAGTTGAATGCAGCCAGTGAAATGATACCCCTGAGCTGGATCCACTGGAGCCGTATACATCCCTTTGTCCCTGCAGAGCAGGCGGAGGGGTATAAACAGATCGTTGACGAATTATCCCATTATTTGAATGCGATCACGGGCTTTGATGCCTGTAGTTTGCAGCCGAATAGCGGGGCGCAGGGGGAATTTGCAGGGCTATTGACGATCCGGAATTTTCATCTGGCAAATGGTGATGCAAACCGTAATGTGATCCTGATCCCGATTTCTGCTCATGGCACCAATCCTGCTTCAGCCGTTATGGCAGGCATGAAGGTGGTGGTGGTAAAGGCACTCGAAAATGGATACATCGATGTAGCAGATTTTAAAGCAAAGGCTGAACAACATAGCGTAAACCTTGCAGGCACGATGATCACTTATCCGAGTACTTACGGAATTTTTGAAGAAGAAATAAAGTTGATCTGTGATATTGTTCATCAGCATGGAGGACAGGTGTACATGGATGGGGCAAACATGAATGCACAGTCAGGGTTGACCTCACCGGCGGCAATCGGCGCAGATGTTTGTCATCTGAATTTGCACAAAACATTTTCCATTCCTCATGGTGGCGGTGGTCCGGGTATGGGACCGATCTGTGTGAAGCAGCACTTAGCGGCTCACTTACCCTCTCATTCGTCAATCGTGAAACGTGAATCGTCAATGGAAAAAACTCACGATTCACCACCCGATAGCTATCGGGTCACGACTCACGGCGCCGTAAGTTCAGCTCCCTACGGAAGTGCATCCATTCTTCTTATCAGCTATGCATACATCCGCATGCTGGGTGCCGAGGGAGTGAAGAAAGCAACAGAATATGCAATACTCAATGCCAACTATATGAAGGCTAGACTGGAAAATGACTTTGATATTTTATATACCGGTCATAACGGAACCTGTGCTCATGAATTTATCGTTGACCTGCGACCATTTAAAAATTCAGCAGGAGTGGAAGCGGAAGACGTGGCAAAGCGCTTGATGGACTATGGATTTCATGCGCCCACAATGAGCTTCCCGGTGCCGGGCACCATTATGATCGAGCCAACAGAAAGCGAAGACAAAGCTGAATTGGATCGCTTCTGTGATGCATTACTGGGTATCAGGGAAGAAATCAAAGAGATCGAAGAAGGTAAGGCTGATAAAAAAGATAATCCACTGAAGAATGCACCTCATACACAATCAGCGGTGATCAACAGTAAATGGTCACATAGTTATAGTCGTGAGAAGGCTGCATTTCCATTGGATTATGTCAGGCAAAATAAATTCTGGCCTTCAGTTGCAAGAGTAAATAATACCGTTGGTGACAGAAATTTGATCTGTGTGTGTGAACCAACAAGCAGTTATGCTGATCAGGAAGCTTAATTTTGTGATCATAAAAAAATTGATTATGTCTCTAATGAATCAAAACAATCCCAAAAAGGGTAAGAAGGGAAATAAGAATCAGAAAAGTAATCCGCAGGGTTCGAAATTTATTCCCAAACCCGGGGCTGGTAAGACCAGTGGATTTACAGTAAGACCACATAAGGCTGGTGGAACACGAGGCAGTTAGTGCAATTTACCAGGGTCACATATGACTTCTTCTGAGACCATCAAACTTCGCCTCTTCAATCAGCAATTAGCCGGAACAAGATTTACGCAGCCGCAGGAGTTGGTGTCATGGATGGGCGCAATCCAGTCGCAGGATTATGGAATGGCAAAATGGGCCATCGGGTTGCGTTTGCCGGGATCGGGTGATGCCATTGTTGAAAAAGCCTTTAATGAAGGAAAAATTCTCCGCACACATGTGTTAAGACCTACCTGGCATTTCGTAACTCCAAAGGATATCCGCTGGATGCTTGATCTCACCGCTCCCCGCATTCTTTCGTCTTTAGTCCATAATGACAGGCACCTTTCACTGGATAAAAAAATTTTGAAGAAAACTAACGATGCTTTGGCTAAGGCATTGGAAGGTCGAAAGCAATTAACTCGGGATGAAGTGAGGTCAGTACTTCAGCGAGCAAAGATTGATACGAGTGGACTTCGATTTATGCACCTGCTTGAACATGCAGAATTGGATCGCGTCATTTGCAGCGGACCAAAAAAAGAAAGGCAATTTACTTATGCTTTGTTTGATGAACGAGTATCTGCAAAATCAATGGAACGTGAAGAAGCATTGGCTGAACTGACCAAACGCTTTTTTACCAGCAGGGGACCGGCTACCATTTATGATTTTGCATGGTGGTCGGGCCTGCCAGTCAATGATGCCAAAAAGGGTATTGAAATGGTAAAAAAGAATTTCAAGAAAGAAAGCATTGATGGGAAAGAATATTTTTTTCGGGTTCCGTCTTTATTGAAAAATGACCTTGCTCAAACCGCTTTGCTGTTACCAAATTATGACGAGTACGTGGTCAGCTACAAAGACAGAACCGAGGCGATAGATAAGAAACACCTGGCTATGATTGCAAAAGAAAGGAATGCTGTATTTACAAATTCAATTCTTGTTAATGGAAAAATAGCGGGAACCTGGCAGCGGGCCATTAAGAATAATTCTGTTACTGTTACTACAAGACTCTTTTCAACACTAAGCAAGACCAAACAGGAATTAGTGACCAGGGCAGCAAACCGCTATAGTAAATTCCTGGGCAAATCACTGCAGCCATAAACAAATCCATACTGTAGGATTTTTTACCAATCAATACTCGGTTGCGCAACTTCGTCGAGGTTTTTTTAGAAAAAAAGCAAAACGTGACCAGGCGGGGCAAAAGAAGCAAATCGCAGTTAATCAATGAGCGAATGACTTTTATTTTAAAAACTCTGGCTGATCCTTATACCGGGTGTTACTCCTTTAAAGAAGTGATCAAAATAAATAGAAGGCTCAATAGTTGTTTTTGAGAATTTCAATTTGCCTGCACCAAAACGGAAGGTGCCCTCTTCAATAAAATCGCCGCTCTTGTGTATAAGATAGCCCAATGAGAAAACGGCACTGAACGAAAAATCTTTTCTCGGGTCATGGTCTGTTGTACCTCCCTGGCCATAGGTTAACATAAGAAAATCGTTTCGGTATGTCCTCAATTTACCCTGTGCGTCTTTGTCAAACAGGAAATGTGGTTCCCAGTATAGTCCCGGTTGCCATTTAAAGGTTCTTTCCCGATTCGTTATGGTGAGTTGCAGGCCAAGGCTAAATGAGGGAACAAAATAGGCTTTATAATTCTGTACGTTCACCCAGGCCTGGCCGGCAAGAAAATCTCCCGTTCCTGACGGTGTAAAGCCCTTTGGCTTATCAGCCACGATGCTCTTGTCTGGTTTCAGGTAATGTGACCCTCCTCCCTTTAAGATAGGCCACCGGCTGTTTACCTTGTTTTGTATGGTTGAAATTTTTTGAGTCAACGTGCCATTCATATAGCCAGCTAATTCATTAAAATTGTTTAGATAGAATACAAGGTGATAGTAGCGGGGATTGTTGAGACTTATTTTTTGTTGTGGTTTTGGTGGATTGGGAATGACTCCAATAATATTAATGGTATCCTGGTTTATTTTTAATGAAGAAAGTTCACCATTGTTCAGGAGGTAATTGTCTCCTTTGGATGTGTACTTCAGTATCCTTACCTTTTTTCTTCCCTGTGCATCGGTTACGTAATCTATGCGCTTTGAAGTGAGCGGATCTGAAAGAGAGTCTTTCAATGGCGTCAGGTCATCGGCAAATACTTTCAATAGCGAATCAATGTTGGCCATCCTTTGCAGATCTGTTATGTCAGTAAGCTCTATGACGAGTTTGTTTCCTTTTTCAAGATCAATATAGAACCTTCTATTGATGATAATATTTTCAGGGACCTCAAATGCTTTATCTTCTTTGCTTTTCGATTGAGCACAAAGCTCTGTCAGGATGCTTATAGAAAGCATCAACACAATAAACGTTTTTTTCATTTTATTTTAGTTTGAAGATGGTTTTGTTTTCAGAATAATGAGCCCCGATGGTTTGGAAGCAACGGGCGAATTCGAAAGAACTTCTCCGTTTCCAAATTTTAATTGGAAAGAATGTATGTCCGCGATGCGGGTTATATCTGATGACTCTATCAGAGGATCTCCCAATTCGTTTATGTGAACCACATTTAATTTTTTCTTCTGCGGAAGCACTGCTGTTGTTGAATTGGTATTTATTATTTGCAAAGGTTTTACAACAGGCTCTTTTTCCGGATAGCTGATGGCAACATCATCGGGATGAACTTTAGTGACAACCTCAGTTGGGGTAACGCGACGATTTCTTTGGATTGGTTTATTGGGAGTAGTAACAATTTTGTCTTTTATTAATACAGCATTGTGCTCGTTTTCATTTTTGTTGACTTCTTCAACCTTTAAAATGGGTTTTTTTATTTCCTTTGACTGCTTTACTACTGTTTCTTTATTTGCAGGTTGCGAAGTATTCTTATCATGATTCAGCAACGTGATCATCAAACCAAACAATAGACAGGCTGCTGCGATCCAATACCAGGATATTTTTTTACCCTTCCTGCTTCGCAGGCGTCCGTATAAGCTATCCCATGCAGCATCTCTGTTAAATGCCGAACCGGGTAAATGTTCCAGCTCATCCAGTTTATTTCTCCAGGGAGGAGTATTATTTGGATTTTCGTTTGACATATTTAATATCGTTTTGTAATAGTAATTTTTGTAACAATACTTTTGCCTTGCTGAATTGCGACCTTGAAGTTCCCTCCGAAATACTGAGCATTTCGGCAATCTCTCCATGATTCATCCCTTCTATGGCATACAGGTTAAAAACCGTCCGGTAACCAACAGGCAATTGAACGATCAGCTTAAAAATTTCTTCTGCCGATAAATTGTCAAGCACCTCCTCCTGTAAAGGAATTTCTTCAGCAGTTGCTTCCGTAACAATGGTAAATACGTTTTTTGCACGCAGAAACATCAGGCATTCATTGATCATGATCCTCTTTAGCCATGCGTACAATGCGGCATCACCCTGGTAGTTGAAAGAAGATATTTTTGTAAAGAACTTATAAAAACCGTCCAATAGTAACTCCTCTGCATCTTCAGGACTCTTGACATACCGCTGGCATACCAGGAACATTTTTTCTGCGAACTGGTCAAACAAACATTTCTGTGCCGCGGTGCTTCCCTGCCTTGCTTCTTTGACCAGTTCTGATGTATTCATAGTCAGCAGTCTTGCGCTTTTAAATTTATAAATGCAGTTATGATTGAAAACGTTGCCTCACTGAATGGACTTTTAGAAACAAAAATAGAAACTCTCCGGATGCTAGCCGGATGTCCCCCGACACGTCGGGACAAGTTTTGACCCGGGTCAATTCCGTCGGCCTGAAACATGGACAATCCGATTGAATTGCCAACGGTTGTAATCTCATTTAGATGGTTCGATCGCATGAAGAGATAAAAGATAAATTAATAGAAATTACCATTGCTGCGCAGCGCACCGATGATAAAAATAAAAAGTAGTCATTTAATCCATTCACTAAAATACCGGGCTATTAATTTGTTACTTAACTTAGCCAACTTTTTAAGAAATAGATTGAAACCGATTGTTGTCCTACTGAAAGCCACCTCATGAGCAGGGTCAGTCGTAATCTGCACTCTAAATTGTCGTTTTAAGCACCTTTAGTTTAGTTCATCAAAAAGTAAATTTGTGGTTTATTTTTAAGATGAGAACAAAATTATCGGGCGCTTGTTATTCAATGTCCCACATGAGTCGGGTTGTTCGTTATAAAGAGGCGGACCATTTTTGGGAAAAAAATTACATCACCAACATAACGCTATGGAAGAAAAATTAAACCAAGCCAGGATCTCTTTTCAGTTGCCAGTTTTCATGATCATTTCGGCATTTATTTTTTATGCCTGCAACCAGAAAAGTGGCGATGCAGGCTATCCGCAGATGCCTCCGCAAGAATTGCCCGTTATCACTGTCAGTAGTGTGCCTGCTTCCACTTACCAGTATTACACTGCATCGCTTCAGGGAAGCAGGGACATTGAGATACGTCCGCAGGTGGATGGCTATATCAATAAGATTTATGTGGATGAAGGTGCCCAGGTAAAAAAAGGGCAACTGTTATTTAAGATAGACCCCCAACCCTATCTTGAACAATTGAATAATGCCAATGCTCTTCACATGGCCGCTAAGGCTTCATTGGAAGACGCAGAGATAAATGTAAATAAACTTGTTCCTCTTGTTGAGAATAATGTTATCTCTGATGTACAGCTGAAATCTGCGCAGGCGGCATACAATGTTGCCAGGGCAAATGTGGCGCAGACATCAGCGGCTGTACAATCGGCGCGCATTAATCTTGGCTACACATCTATTACAGCGCCGGCAAGCGGATATATCGGCAGGATACCTTATAAGATGGGAAGTCTTGTTGGAAGATCAACTCCTGATCCGCTGACCGTTCTTTCCGAAACAAAAGACGTGCATGCCTATTTCTCAATGAGTGAACTGAACTTTCAACAGTTCAAGGATCAGTTTCCCGGAAGTACTATCGAAGAAAAAATAAAACAGATGCCACCGGTTGAGCTGGTATTGGCTACGGACAGTGTATACCCGCAAAAAGGAAAAGTAGAATTAGCCGAAGGACAGTTTGATAAAACAACAGGTACTATAAACTTTCGTGCAACATTTCCCAATTCGCAAGGTTTATTGCGTTCGGGCAATACGGGAAAAATAAGAATTGTGAGAGACCTTGGTAATTCGATCGTAATACCACAGGAAGCCACGTTTGAATTGCAGGATAAAATATTTGTTTATGCAGTTGGTGATAGCAATAAAGTAGCAAGCCGGCCAATTACCGTTGCGGGTACAAGTGGCAATTATTATGTAGTGCAGGGTGGAGTAAACCAGGGAGAAAAAATTGTTTACACAGGTCTTGACAGGTTAAGAGATGGCGCTGTGATACAGCCAAAGCCTATGTCAATGGATAGTTTGTTGAGAGCGAGGCCAATGTTATAAGGCCCCGTCTAACTCCCCGAAGGGGGAGAACAGCGCACAGCCCTCGCTTTTCGAAGAGGACAATATTTACTTGTTACTTCGAAAATGTTGAGCAGAGACTTGAAGTTTATGTGGTAGTTATATAGTTTATTTAAGATATGCAGCACCGCTCCCTCTCGCGCGGAGAGGGAGTAAGTCCGAAGGACTCCTTCGGAGAGGGTGAGCCCAAATGCTGAGCAGTGTACAAAACGACGAACGGAGCGTCGCAACGGAAGTTGATAAAAGAACCCGTTGTTGGACAATAAAAAAACAAAATATAATTAGCATGAAGTGAGACGTGGCTCACACTCACGATTGACGATTTCACGTTTCACGACAAAACCAACAGGCATGATAAAAAGATTTATTGAAAGACCGGTTTTATCTACAGTAGTATCGATCTTACTACTGTTATTAGGATTAATATCGTTATTCTCTTTACCCATCACTTTATTCCCTGACATTGCACCTCCAACAGTTCAGGTTTCGGCAAGTTATCCTGGTGCAAATGCAGAAGTTGTTGCAAGAGCCGTAGCGACCCCGATAGAGGAGGCCATCAATGGTGTGGAGAACATGACTTACATGACATCCACATCGAGCAATGATGGCTCAATGTCAATAAATGTTTTTTTTAAAGTAGGTACAAATCCTGACCTCGCTGCGGTAAATGTACAAAGCCGTGTGTCAAGGGCCGTAAGCCAGGTCCCGCCCGAAGTATTGCAGGTAGGCATATCAACCCAGAAGCAGCAGAATAGCATGATCTTTATTCCGCTGATCTATTCTACTGACGGGAGCTATGATGAAACTTTTATACAGAACTATGTCAAGATAAATATTGTTCCCGAGCTGCAACGCATACCCGGAGTCGGGCAGGCTTTTGTATTTGGTGCAAAAGATTATTCAATGCGTATCTGGCTTAAGCCGGAACGTTTGACCGCCAACAATCTCTCCCCGCAAGACGTCCTGGATGCCATCAGGGAGCAAAACCTCGAAGCTGCGCCGGGACGTTTTGGAGAGAGCAGCACACAATCTTTTGAATATGTTATTAAGTACAAAGGCAAACTTTCAAAAAGCCAGGATTATGAAAATATTATTTTGAAATCAGCGCCGGATGGCTCTGTTCTACGGTTAAAAGATGTAGCAAGAGTTGAATTTGGTTCCCTATCATACGGCATAAACCTTACCGCACAGGGAAAACCCGGAACAGGTATTGGTATTTTTCAAACTGCGGGTTCAAACGCGAACGACATTCTTATTGAGGCGGAAAGAGTGATGAAAAATGCGGCTGCCAATTTCCCTAAAGGCCTTGCCTATTTTAATATGTATAGTGCAAAGGAATTTTTGGATGAATCTATCTCGCAGGTAGAAGAGACTTTACTGATCGCATTTGTGCTGGTGTTTATCGTAGTATTTATTTTCTTACAGGATTTTCGTTCCACACTGATCCCGGCAATTGCTGTACCCGTTGCACTAATAGGGACATTTTTCTTCATGACGTTATTTGGTTTTACCATTAACCTGCTTACTTTATTCGCATTGGTGCTTGCTATTGGTATAGTGGTCGATGATGCTATTGTAGTAGTGGAAGCGGTGCACACGAAAATGGAACGAAGCGGTTTGCCGGCAAAGGAAGCAACGATCCAGGCAATGAATGAAATAACAAGTGCCATCATTTCAATCACGCTGGTAATGGCGGCCGTATTTGTTCCGGTGGGTTTTATGCAGGGCCCTGCAGGTGTATTTTATAAACAGTTTGCATTTACTCTTGCTACCGCCATTTTAATTTCTGCTTTGAACGCTTTGACCTTAAGTCCTGCATTGTGTGCATTGTTTTTAAAGAATCCGCACACCGAAGAAGGACAAAGAAGAGGATTTACAAAAAGATTCTTTCGTGGATTTAATGCAGGCTTTCGTGCCACGACGAGGAGGTATGGACAAAGTGTAAAATTTCTGATGCAGAACAAATGGATCGCGATCTTAGCCCTGGTTATTATAGTGCTCACTACTTTTTGGATGATGAGAAAGGCGCCCACAGGTTTTATTCCTACAGAAGACCAGGGTTTTATTGTCTATTCGGCAAATCTTCCACCCGGCGCATCACTGGACAGGACACAAAAGGTAATGAACGAAATAGACAGTCTCCTGAGCCAGGTAGAGGCCATTGAAAAAAGAGGTGCCGTAACAGGATTAAACTTCATTGCAAATGCTTCCTCGTCAAACTATGGTGTTGGCTTTATACATATGAAACCTCCCGGGAAAAGGGGCCCGGTAAGCAAAGTGGAAGATGTGATGGGAGTGATAAATCAAAAGCTAAGCGTCATAAAAGAAGCACAGGTTTTTCTGTTCCAGTTTCCAACAGTGCAGGGCTTTGGAAATACAAGCGGTTTTGAATTCATTCTCCAGGACAGAACCGGGGGTTCGCTGGAGAGATTAGCTAATACCGCCTATGGTCTTATGGGTGCATTGATGCAACGAAAAGAAATTGCGATCGCCTATACTACTTTCAGCACAGGCAATCCCCAGTATTTATTGAATATTGATGATGCAAGAGCAAAACAATTGGGAATTTCGATCAATGACGTGTTGCAAACGTTACAGGTGTATTACGGAAGTAGTTTTGTATCCGATTTCAATCGATTTGGAAAATTTTATCGTGTCATAGTCCAGGCGGACATTCCATATCGTGCAAATCCTGCAACACTGAATGATGTGTATGTAAAAAATAATTTGGGTGAAATGGTACCTGTGAATACGGTTGTAACCCTCCAACGGGTATATGGTCCCGAAACCGTTTTTAGAAATAACCTCTTTAATTCGGTCACTTTAAATGGACTCCCCAAGCCGGGTTATAGTACGGGTGATGCCATAAAGGCAATACAGGAAGTAACCCAACAGGTTTTGCCGAGGGGGTTTTCTTATGAATGGTCAGGGCAAACAAGAGAGGAAATTGGTGCCGGCTCTCAGCAAACATTGATATTCTTATTAAGCATTGTGTTTGTTTTCTTCCTTCTTGCAGCTCAGTACGAAAGTTATATTCTTCCATTTGCCGTTATCCTTTCAGTACCGACGGGTATCCTTGGTGTGTTTACATTCATTCAGCTAAAAGGCCTCGATAATAATATCTATGTACAGGTTGGTTTGATCATGCTTGTTGGTTTGCTTGCTAAAAATGCAATCTTAATTGTTGAATATGCTATTCAACGGCGAAGAGCAGGCATGGGTTTGATGGAATCCGCTTTGGAAGCTTCGCAACTTAGATTGCGTCCCATATTGATGACCTCATTTGCATTTATTGTCGGTTTGCTTCCGCTCACATGGGCGAGGGGAGGTTCTGCATTAGGTGACCGTTCCATTGGCACAAGTGCATTAGGCGGTATGCTTACCGGTGTGTTGCTGGGTGTGTTTATTATTCCTGTTCTGTTTGTCATCTTCCAATGGATACACGAAAAATTCACTGGTCCACCCAAACAAACTGACGAGGCAGTAAGCCATTTAGCTGAATAGAATTTACTAATGGACAAACAAACGATATGATGATTCAGAAGAAAAATTATAAACGATATACATTGAAAAGAATGGAGAGTGTATTATTTTTTTCATGGACCTGGCTGCATTGCTACTATCAACATTTGTTGCGTCGCACACTTGTACGCTTTGCTCGCTACTCGACAGACCTCATCCTCTTATCCTTCTCCATTTGGAGAAGGACGGCGTTGCATATCTTTAATAGACTTCGTAACTATCACATCAGTTTTATAACATTTTTCAGCACTTTCGAAAAGTCTAAAAGAAATCGGGAATTCCGAATAGCAAAGGCTGTGCGTTGGTGGCCTTCCCTTTTGGGGAAGGTCGGGATGGGGCTTTTATTGTTCTCCTGCAAAGTCGGCAAAGAATATAAACGTCCTTCTCTTGAATTACCCGATCAGTTTAACAATGTGAGTTTTGCCGATACAAGCAGCGTCGCAGATATTGAATGGAAAAAATTTTTCACAGACCCTGTTCTGCAAAACCTGATATCAAAAGGGCTTAGTTATAATCATGACCTGCTGACAGCTATGAAGAACATTGAAATAGGTCAGCAACGAATGAAGCAGGCCAAACTTTTGTTATTACCTGACTTGAATGCACAAGTAACAGCTCAATCTTTCAATCCATCAAACAACAGCCTGAATGGAATTAGCTCAAATAGTTTTTTAGGAAAAAGTCATATTGAAAACTACCAGGCTGCTGTCAATCTTTCGTGGGAAGTGGATATATGGGGCAAGCTTCGCAATCAAAAAGAAGCAACACTAGGAGAATATCTTCAAACCTATGAAGCATCGAAGGCGGTGCAGACTCAATTGGTGGCTGATATTGCGCAGGGTTATTTCAACCTGCTGATGCTGGATAAGCAACTCGAGATTGCAAAAACAAATTTAGCCTTAAATGACACTTTCTTGCGGGCTACACAACTGCTTCGTGATGCCGGCCTGGCAAATTCATTAGCCGTGGAGCGGGCTGCCTCGCAAAAACAAACAACGGAATTGTTGATACCGCAACTCGAGCAGGATATTGCGATACAGGAAAATGCCCTGCAGGTGTTAGCAGGACAATTACCTGCTACCATTTCAAGAAGTGCATTATTAGAAGATTTTATGGTACCCGATTATCTTTCTGCAGGCTTGCCGGTATCGATGGTTAGCCGTCGCCCCGATGTTCGTTCCAATGAAATGGCGTTGATGGCAGCCAACGCACAGGTTGGTGTTGCGCAGGCAAATATGTACCCGGCGCTGAATATAACGGCCGGAGGTGGATTTGAATCATTCAAGTCAAGTAATTGGTTCAATATCCCCAGTTCTTTATTTGGCATTGCTGCGGGAGCCGTAGCTCAACCCATATTTCAAAGAAGAAGATTAAAAACGGAATTCGAAGTAGCAAAGCTGCAACGTGAAGAAGCTGTTATTCACTTCAGGCAATCGGTCTTAGTGGCTACCGAGGAAGTAAGCAATGCCCTGGTTCAATTGGACAAGCTAAAAGAGCAAAGGAATATATCGATGGCACAAACCGACACTTTACGCCTCGCCGTGAATAATGCGAAGCTTTTATACAAAGCTGACCTGGCAAATTATCTTGAAGTAATTACTGCACAAACAGCCCGCCTGCAAGCTGAACTTTATCTCGCTTCTGTTCAACGCCAGGAATTAGGCGCAATGGTTGAGTTGTATCGTTCGCTGGGAGGAGGGTGGAAATAACGTATTATTTGTTTAGCCAGGATTGATTTTATCTTTCATTGCTGTTGGATTTAATAAAAGCGGCGGAAATAAAAAGGAATCAGCTGAGACATTTTTCAAAAAATAAAAAGGCGTTGAAAAGTCATGAGTGACCGGTTAATTCGACAACTGCAAAAAATCGATGCTTTTGCCGATGAAGAAATCGATATGCTGCAAGGTTACCTGGCCGATAAATTTATTCGTAAGGGAGATCATTTCCTCCATTTAGGCCAGGTAAGTCGCCACGTTGCTTTTATTGAAACTGGACTCACAATGCATTATAGTATACATGACGGTATTGAAGTGCCATGTAATTTTTCAGTAGAGGGTGACTGGATGGGGAGTCTCAAAAGTTTCACCAGTGGCTCAGCAACAGAAGTGGCCATCAAAGCACTGGAAGATACCCGGGTCAGGGAGATATCTGCCGACCATTTGCAACAACTATATCATTCATCTCCCCGCTGGCTACTTTTCAAAAACCACCTGGTGCAGCTCGTGTTTTTTACTATTACGCGGCATAACGCAGATCTGGCCATGCTCGACGCAAAAGAGCGTTACTACAAATTCATGCAGGAAAAGCCCGAATTGATTAACCGGGTTCCGCAATACTATATCGCTGCCTACCTGGGTATCAAACCCCAATCCCTCAGCCGCATCAGAAAAGAGGGATAAATTCCGTTCTTACCAAATGTGAATGGATTTCGCATCCATCTATCGCAGATTTGTGTTTCAATAATTAAAAATAAATTTATGAAACACAAAAAATCCGTTGCTCATCTTGAGGAGATAAAGATCAACAACTCTTCTCAATGGGTATTTGTTCGCGGTAAAAATGTTGATGCTCCCTTGTTAATCCATGTTCAGGCAGGGCCGGGCTTGCCGATGATTTCGGAAGCAAACGAAATGGAAAAAATTTGCACCTGGAAGATAGTTTCCTGGTTGCCTATTGGGATCAACGTGGTTGTGGTAAGTCTTTCAGCAAAGATATTCCTCCGGAAACTATTAAACTAATGCAAATGGCAGATGACTTAACCGCCTGCACCAAATATCTGCTGAAAAAATATAATAAGGACAAGGCAATCATCGTCGGTTATTCAATCGGTGCTACCGCCGCCTGGTTGCTGCAGCAAGAGACAGCCGCATTTTCAGCGTCTTATTTGTGGCGGGCATAGACGTGGACATCCCTTACGCCAATCAGTATTGCCTTGACTTTGCCATGGATAAGGCAGTTGCCAGGGATGATAAAAAACTGGCGCAAAAAATCAATGACTTGAAAAGCCAGCCCATTGTTGAAACAAAAAAGTTTCAGCAAAGAGCGGAAGATATTAACCAATCTTGGTGGCATTAAGGCAGACAGCAACTTTAACGAGCTTAGTTCTTAAGATCGGTCAAAAATATTTTGTTTTCCCAGTTCTACGGAATTGCGGCCTGATCAACACGATGAAGGGAATGGAGTTCTGCCAGAATGCGTTTCTCCCTGAAATGAACAGTCTTAACCTTTTTCAAACAGTGACAAAAGTCTCCGCTCCGGTTCATTTTATCCAGGGAAGTTTAGATGCTATTGCGCCACCGGCGAGGGGGAAGGCCTTTTATGAGCAATTACAGGCAGTCAATAAAAGTTTCACCGTATTTGAGAAGTCGGCCCATACGCCACATTATGAAGAGCCTGAAAAATTTTCCAGCTTGATAAGATCAACCTTTCACAAATAATTTTAAAAACATTTACAATGAAAAATATCTTAACCAGGAGTGACATACAAACTTCTGTCTACTCTATCAATTCCAGGGAACTTAAAGTGCATGCTGTCCAGACCGGCCTGATTTCGGTGAAAGAAAATTTTTTAAATCGAAAGGGGCAGGGCTTTATGAGCAAACTAAACATTGTCTTGGGCAGCTCATACGCCGATTTCATGCCAATCTGGGTGTGGGTGATTGAGCATCCGGAAGGAATTATCGTAATCGATACTGGCGACATTGAAGCTTCGCGCCACAAGGAATTCTATAAGAGCGAAACGATTGGTACGAGGTTTACCTTGTCAGTCATGTCCAATAAACGGGACATCAGTAAGGCAGGACGAATTAGATGCTCAATTGATGAGACTTGAAATCCGGCCGGAACAGGTTTCCAAAGTTGTATTGACGCATTTGCACGGTGACCACACTGACGGGTTGAAATTTTTTCCTGGAAATGAAATTGTCGTCAACGAATCTGAATATAGGAAGCCCTATGCCAACCTGCCAACCACCTATCCTAAATGGTTCAACCCGGACATTAGTTAGTTTTTCAAAAAACAGGGTCGACTTTTTTGATGGGGCATACCCCCTGACAAAATCAGAGGACGTATTATTAATTCCTACACCGGGCCACACGTATCATCATGCTTCTGTATTATTAAGAACTGATAGTGAGCATATTTTATTCGCCGGTGATACATCTTATAAGCACCAGCAATTGCTGGATAATAAGTTTGGCGGATCTAATATTGATTTTGTTCAATCGCAGAAAACCTACAATAATATTTTGGGGTATGCGAAAAAATATCCTGTGATTTATTTGCCCTCCCATGATGAAAATTCAGCAAACAGATTAGTCGGCAAGGAACTTTTAATTAAGTAATATTGAGTTGTTGGCCGCAAGCGTCAACTTGTAAATTAGCTGATCACCAAAATCTATTGGTAGCCAGTTTCCAGCGATTGAGCAAATAAAGGCTTACTGCCCGGCTTGAAGTCATCTCACGGGATTTTGAAAATCAGTAGGGCTATTCATTTAAATTCAAAAAGAAAAACTAATGCACACCCATTTAAAGGCCATTGTTTTAAAAACGCCCCGACTCAAGGAGACGTTGTCATTTTTTGTTGACCTGCTCGGTTTTACTATAAAAGAATCTTCCCCTACTCATTTTGTCATTCATTCTAACGGGATTCGAATTTTATTCGTCGAATCAAACAACGACCTTGAAGTAGAATTATATCTCACTCAAAAATCAACCAAAGAGCTTTTTGTTCATGAAGACCCTAATCATATCAAAATAATCGTTTGCTGAAAACCATTCTACAAAGAACGAACGTAAAGCAAATGCTCATCCCAGAGCTCATCTTTTTGAAAGCATGTGATTTCGGCGGCAAGCCTGGCTTGCGTTTGAAAGAAAAATTAGGCTCAGTTTCATACTTAGTCATTTTTGGTGAAGTTTGATAATTTGGTGACGAACTGGAAAACCAAAATGTGACTGAAAGTGAAGAACACTGAATTTTACCGAAACTAAAAATCCCCGCTGATGCTGACCCTGCGGGGATTCGAAGTGTACTGAGTTGTACTGAAACTATGTTTAGTAGCCCCTACGAGATTCGAACCTCGACAAAATCTATTTGAGAATCAATTGCTTCCTGTATCAGTTTATTGTTAGGTGAAATTCCGGTGAAATGGTTTCGCTTTGTCACATTTTGATTCAAAAAGGAACTATTTGCAAATTAAGAAAATCTTTACTGAATTTGCCGATTTGATTCAACCGTTAAATGAGGCAGTATTCCATTCCATTATTGCGTGACATCACCTTCTTTGAACATGAAAGTAAGGACGAAAAGTTTATCTGCCTTGCTCTTTTCCAATCATCAATCCAGGGATATGCATTTTTAAATTTATCATTCATTTTTACTGGTGCTTGGATTTTTAAATTTCCATTAATTGAATATTTATACTTAATTTTCTGGTATGAGTCAGTCCCGGCAATTAGCCGCCATCATGTTTACCGATATTGTCGGGTATACCGCACTAATGGGGAATGACGAAAAGAAAGCATTTGAGCTGCTTCGCAAAAACAGGGAAATCCAAAAGCCCATCATCGAAGAATTCGGCGGGCAGTGGATCAAAGAACTTGGTGATGGCGTAATGGCAAGTTTTCCCGCAGCAAGCAATGCTGTGTATGCAGCCATAAAAATTCAGGACGCCTGCTACCATTCCAGGGCTTTTGAACTGAGAATCGGTATCCACCAGGGGGAGGTGGTATTTGAGAATGGCGATGTGTTTGGCGACGCGGTGAATATTGCTTCCCGTTTGCAGGTTCTTGCGCCGCCGGCCGGTATTTATGTGTCGGAGTCCGTCCATTGCAACGTGGCAAATAAAAACGACATCAGGTCTGAATTTTTAAGAGTTGAAAATCTTAAAAATGTAAAGGAACCCATCCAGGTTTATAAAATATTTTCAGCTGGAAATGAAGTAAATGATACGAAGAGCCGGCGGCTTATTAATTCATCCATTATTCCGGAGTATGATTATGATGTTCATATAAGTTACAGGTATAACGACAACAATTACGATGGATGGGTGACCGAATTCGTTGAAAAACTGAACCAGGAATTAAGTGCCACTTTAAAAGACAAACTCACTATTTTTTTTGACAAAAATCCTGAAGACAAGCGGGTAGGGTTTGAAAATGAAAATGGATTAAATACACCAAAAATAAACTCACTGATTTTTATTCCGATCATCTCTCTGACATATTGCGATACAACTTCCCTGGTTTGGAAAAATGAATTCAGGGTTTTCCAGGAAGAGATAAAGGAGGACAAATTTGGCACCAATATTAAATTATCCAATGGGAATAAGGCCTCGAGGATAATACCCGTAAAGATCCATGATATCGATACGGATGATATCAAATTGCTGGAATCTGAACTTTCCGGTGGATTGCGATCAATTGATTTTATTTATCGGGAACAGGGGGTCAACCGGCCGCTCCATCCGACGGATGATGATAAGCACGATAATCCGCAAAGACCAATGTATCGTAACCAGATCAATAAGCTGGCTAATGTCATTAAAGAAATTATTTCGGGAATAAAGCAAAGCGGGCAAACGAGACTTGTTAATGAGCCTGCCTATCAACCGACAGCGAGGCAAATTGTTCCCAATGTTATTTCAACTTCATTGTCATCGGCAATAAAAGTTCAGGTGATTGATCGTCAGCGGCCCAATATTTATCTTGCATGGACCTCAAATGACCTTAAGGAAAGCCGTGAAGAGATGGCCATCATACTTCAAAAAGCAGGATTTAATGTTCTTCCTTCCATCGATTGCCCTGCAGATGATGAGACCTTTAAGGAAAAAGTAGCTGAAGAAATGAAAAAATGTGTTTGTTCGCTGCATATGTTAAGCGGTGAATTTGGGAGGCGTTTCGAATCGGATGAAGAAGTTTCATTTCCGCAGTATCAGTTTTTGCTGGCAAAAAATAGAGTGGATACACCCGGCAATGATTTTAATGTTTTTTTGTGGCAGACCCCTCAAAGCGGTAATTCAATAAAACCGGCTCAGCAAAATTTCATAAAGTATATCCGGAACAATATTACCCGAAACATGATGTTCTCGAACAGTCACGGCCCCATGCAACTTGTCGATGATATTCGGGTGGTAATAATGAAACAGGATGCAAAAGTGTATGATTCGAAAGACACCGACATCTTTTTTATTTTCAATCAGCAGGATGAGGCGGAAGCCAGTATCATTGTGGATGAATTGAGCCTTGAGTTTCCCGTTGAGACGATGAATATTTTACCAGAAGGAGAAGACTCATATCGTGAAATGTCATCCCAACAGATACCCAAAAGCAAATTAGCCGTGGTTTATTTTAAGTATGCGGCAGATTGGGCACTTCCATTTATCAAACAGATCTGGAAGCAGGTAGGTGGCGCCTCTTCACCAACTCCAATGTTCCTCGTGGGTGAAGACGATCCGGAAAGCAACCGAGTCCGGAATTTTAAGGCACCCCGCGTAACATCTTCAATAGTTCCTAAAGAAACTATACCGTCGGAAGTAAAAAAAGTGTACAATAAAATAAATTAAATAGAAAACACTGTTTGACGCAGGAACCGGCATGATTAGAAGCCGGCGATTCATTAAGTTGACTCTAGGTATTTTCGAGAATGGAAGATACCTCCATTTATAACCCGATGAAAAAACCTGATCCCATTGAAATGTTCACATAACTGATTCCATTGAACAAGTCTTTCAGTCAATAAAAGACATCGATCTGGATTGAATAGATGTTTTTTGTGGAGACACAAAAGACAACAATCTAATCTTTTAAGTTAATGTCAAGCCACCATGTCCGAAGAATATCAAATTTGTCCGTATACGGGTTTGCGATCCTTTACAGAAGAGGAATCGCTTTATTTTAAAGGGAGAGAAGAGGACATTAACCAAGCCACTGAGCAATTACAAAAGAATAAATTTCTGATGCTCACAGGGGCCTCCGGGGATGGCAAGTCTTCATTGATCTTTGCAGGTATTATTCCCAACGCAAGGGCGGGATTTTTGAGATCAAAATACACAAATTGGTGTGTAGCAGACTTCCGGCCAGAACGCTCGCCTTTTCATAATTTATGTAAAACAATTGCCAGGCAATTGGAAATTGCCAATTCCTATTCCGTTCAATCAGAATTGAATCATGGCTTTTCAGCTATTGTTGATTTGTATAAAAATTCAAAAAGACATATTGATACCAATTCTACAACGTGGCAGTTAGCAGATAATGCCGGGAAAGCTGTGCTCAAAAGAGATGCTGCTAATCTCATCATTCTTGTTGATCAATTTGAGGAATTTTTCACTAACCCGGAAAATTATCATAATGGTGTACCCTCAACGGATGCCAGTCTGGTGCTTAATTTATTATTGGAAACTGCGCGCATCTCACTTGAAGAAGATCTGCCTATCTACGTTGTATTCACCATGCGATCAGATTACATAGGGCAATGCGCGGCTTTTCGCGGCCTGCCGGAGTGTATCGGATTCTCACAGTTTTTTGTACCAAGGCTTAACAGAACGCAATTACAACAGGTAATTGAGGAGCCTGCTGTGTTGAGTGGTAATCGAATCACAAGACGATTGACCGAAAGGCTGATTCATGATTTAACGGAAGGTGTTGATCAGCTTCCTATTCTTCAACATGCGCTGAATCAGATATGGCATGCCGCTGATAATGGAAAGCAGGAAATGGATTTGGTTCACTATGCCATGGTAGGCGGTATGTCCGTAAATGAATTGCCGGATGAACACCTGGACAGATTTAATAAATGGTTTGAAAACCTGCCCACGGAGATAAAAGCCTGCTATGATGAACCCAACTTACAGAATGTTCTAGATACGCATACAAACAAACTTTATGAACGCGCAGCTGAATATTACCTGCAGGAAACCGGGAAGCGTATTGCGGATAACGATGCAAAGGCAATTATCAGAACGGCATTTATCTGTCTTACAAAGATTGATCAAAGCCGGGCCGTTCGAAACCGGATGACGTTAAAGGAAATCGTCAATATAATAGGTAAGCCGGAATTCGGAATGGCAGAAGTAGGCGTCATTCTTAACATATTCAGAGAGCCCGGCAATACGTTTATCCGTCCTTTTATGAGCGATGAGTCGGACAGTCACATACTTGCTGAATCAGCCGTTTTGGATATCACACACGAAAGCTTGATTCGCAACTGGGAATACCTGGAGCAATGGGCTAAACAGGAATTTGACAACTACACGATATCACTTGACTATGAGCAACAACTCAATCGTTGGGTACAAAGTGGTAAATCAAATGGATTCCTGCTATCCATTGGTCAACTGACATATTTTGAAAATTGGTTTAATACGGCTAAACCGAATGTTTATTGGATCGGCCGTTATTTACCCGAAGAGACCGAAGAGGATAAAAAACTGGCAAGGGCAAAAGAGGTGCTTGACAATTCAAAAGAATTCTTGAAACGAAGTGCAGGCAAGCATGTGATCACCCGAACGATCATGCGATATGGGCCAACGCGAATCGCTGCATTTTTGGCAATAATTGCTTTGATTGTTCTGAGCTCGTTTGCGGTGCGTAGTTTTTTTCGTAAGCAGAATGACTATGTGCTTAAGCTTGTTAAAGAGAGTTCTTTCGAGATTGCCAACAAACCAAAACTGAGTCTAGAGTTTCCTGTTCCGATCATTACTGAAGAGCTCATAGAGGGAGATGTAACAATTCCTGAAGTGATAAATGCCATACAGGATACCGGGCAAAAAATCAGGATAGCAACCGGTATTGCCACGCAATTGATAAACCAGGGTAAGCACGAGCCCCAAAAGGAAATCTTACAGAGCCTAACCCTTGCCGATAGTTTGCTGGAACAACTAAGTTTAACGGGCGATAGCCGAGAACTTTCCGAGCGTTTGAAGCTGATTCATGATTATTCGATAACGGCTGGGTTTGCATATTTTTTAAACCAGACTGATTTGCTGCAATCACTCGAAACGCACAATGCAAAACGTTCGGCTCTCTGGAGTTTGCAGATTTTCAAACAACAGCCGAAGGGATTTTCCGATATACAAAACTTAAGCCTGGCATTGGAAAACGGGATCAATCATAAAATATTCTCTTCTGACGAGATCAACCAGTTGTTGCAAATGCTTTCCCCGTTTGAAAATAAAACAAGAACGCCCTGGATCGAAGAAAATTACCAGCATGACAAAGTATTGGCGCGTGGTTCCATCAATTACGGTATTCCGTTTAATGGTCTGTATCAGGACCTGGCATATTTGTATGCCGCTGTAGGTAAGCAGCAGAAAGTGTTGCAATGTATGGATACATTGCTTCAATATCAAACAGGTTTTTATCAAAATGACTATGCTACGCATGTAGAAAATGCGGCCAATATTGCCGCGGTATTCTATACTTACGGTACGGATGATTTACTTGATGAATTTGTACAGGGATATTGTAACCGGAAGAAAATAGATGCCGTCGAATTTTACAATCGGTTGGTTTCAAGGGCTATGTTTCAACCGTTTGTGGCAGCATTTACAAACTTTTACGCTGGAGGCGGAGGACAAAACTTTTTCAACCCGAATTTGCATTTTTCCAGTGATAAGATGATGACCTTCTTCTTTAATAAGCTTAAAGAGGAAATCTTAAAAATTCAGGATGCCAGGGAACGAAATTTGAATATGGCGGTCATCCTAAAAAATGAGGGGATAGTATATGACTTGCGAAAAGAGATCAGAGGCACTGAGGGGATTAAAACCGACCAGCAATATGAGGCAGCCATCAGGTATTACCGCCAGGTGCCAAAAGAATATTTGAATGAGAATATTTCTATTGTGGGAACCAGTGGATCGGATATGATCAGCATGCCCCAAAAGTTCCTTTTCCTGTTTCCGGATTATCGTGTTCCGTTCCACCCCTTTGAACCGCGATCCATTTTTCAGTTCTATTATTCATCTGGCTTCATCAGGTATTTGTTGGACCAGAAATTATTTGACTCTGTATATGAAAGCAATGACGATCTCAAATATTTTGAGCTTTGGCTGCTGGATTACCAGGTTGTCATGTCAACACGAGACTTTTTCATGCAAAGACCCATGCCGGTTATGTTCATGGATCGCCTGGCTTCTAAATTGGAAGAAAGAAAAGCAAATCAATCAGCCGATTTGAATATTCTTTATCTGCACCTGGGCGAGCAGGCGTTTAAGCAAGACCAAGCAGAAAAAGGTATTGCTTATCTGAAAAACATTCAGCCTGATAAACTACTAAACGCATTTCAATATAAGAATTTCAATTTTGTCAATAGCTATTCCTTTGAATTAGTGGGAAAAGCAATTGCCGGTTTATTTGCCAACAATCAGTTTGATTTGGCCTATAGCCTGCTTAATGTTTTTAAAAAGCCAGTAAACCGCTCTTCACTCTATGCTTATGCCAGCCAACTGTTGTCTCTAAGTCAAAAATTCCCAGGTGCAGCACAGCGTTTGCTTGACTCAGCCCGTGCAGAGATGGCGCGGCTGGATAACCCGGCAATATTTCAACCTAACCGGCACCAGGTGGCAATGGCGCTGATGTACGTGAATCCAGAAAAAAATTCAAGAGAAGCATATCGGATAATCAAAAATTCACCGGATAAGTTTGAAGCTATATCTCGTTTTTGCAAGGCCTACGCTTTTTACGGGGATCTTTATGAGGCGCGACAGCAAATCGCCTCCCTTATATCTACTGCGGATAAGGCAGATTTAATCAGAAAAATTATTGCAGGTTTCAATTTGACCAGGCCTCAAAAAAGCGAGTGGAAAGAATTCGAAGAAAATGAACTCATTTTTACGCGACGATATCTTCCCTATATAAATGAAAATGAATAAATGATTGATCAGCAAACCATATGTCCCTATACCGGTCTGCGGTCCTTTACTGAGGAGGAAAGTCTTTACTTCAAAGGCCGCGATCTGCAGGTGGACCAGATCACCTCCCTGTTAGAACAAAATAAGTTCCTGATGGTGACCGGTGCCTCAGGTGACGGAAAGTCATCACTTATTTACGCCGGTCTTATCCCAAATGCACGAGCCGGCTTTTTCAGAGCAAAGTATACTAATTGGGTTGTCGCCAGTTTCCGACCGGAACGCAGTCCCGTCAAAAATATGGCCGACGCATTGGCTGAAACATTCGAAACAGGAACATCTACTATTGAAACGGAATTAAGACGGGGCTTTTCTTCGCTTATTGACCTTTACATCAATTCAGATTTTTATATTGATGAAACTGATGAACGATGGGAATACCTGGCAGAGCCTGCCAGGAAGGAGAGAAAAAGAAAAGCAGCGAACCTCATGATATTGGTGGATCAGTTTGAAGAATTTTTTACTAATCCTGAGAACTTTTATAACGAGACTCCATCAGACGATTCGCAGATCGTGGTAAACCTGATTTTGGAAACGGCCCGCATTGCTATCAAAAGAAATATCCCGGTTTACGTTGTCTGCACCATGCGATCAGATTATATCGGGCAGTGTTCGGCATTCCGCGGTCTTCCAGAGTACATTGGTTTCTCTCAGTTTTTTGTGCCAAGATTGAAGCGAAAAGATTTAAAACAGGTAATCGAAGAGCCTGCTGTTTTAAGCGGCAACCGCATTTCTCAACGTCTCATTGAGCGCCTCGTCTATGACATTGCCGAAGGAGTGGATCAGTTACCCATCCTCCAGCATGCTCTCAGCCAGATATGGCTCGTGGCTGATAGTGGGAAACAGGAGATGGATCTGATTCATTATGCTATGGTAGGAGGAATGCCTGCTTCGGAATTACCCGATGATGAACAACCCGAATTTCAAAAATGGTTTAGCGCTTTACCCCAGGTGCGCCAAACTTATTTCCGGGAAACAGGATTGAACAAAGTGATTGAAATCCATGCCAGCATTTTATATGAAAATGCCTGGGAAAAATATAACAAAAACCATGCTGATAATCCCATTACCCAAAAGGAAGCAAAAAGGATTATTGCACTCGCTTTCAGTTGTCTCACCAAAATTGATGACAGCCGCGCAGTCCGCAACCGAATGACACTTGGTGAAATTACAGGTATCATTAATTTTCCGTCCTATACACCAGACGTTGTTGGCGAAGTGCTCAGTATTTATCGGGAAGAAGGAAACTCATTCATAAGACCATTTAAAACAGAGGACCCGGCGACACATAAGATTTCACCGGGTACGGTTTTGGATATAACTCATGAAAGCCTGATCAGGAACTGGACTAAACTTAATAAATGGGCCAACCAGGAATTTGAATTTTATTCCACTTACCTGGATTTTAAAAAACAGTTAGACCGTTGGAGGAACAGTGGAAAGAGCCGCGATTTCCTGTTGCCAATAGGTCCCCTTACTTATTTTGAAAACTGGTATACCAGGTGCAAACCAAATGCAGGATGGATCAGGCGATATGCTGAGATTCATGAAGATGAAATGAAGGCAACAACTGAATCGGAAAACATTCTCACAGATATTCGTGATTTTATCAAGCGGAGTGCCCGGAAAGTTGCTGTCACCAGGGCTTTTATGAAATACGGACCTCAACGCATTGCCACCATTGTGGCCATTGTCGTGATGCTGGCACTGAGTGGATTTTACTGGTATGATGCCGAGCAAAAACAAAACAACCTGGTGACGAAAAAAGTCAGGAAGGAGATGTTAAGCCTGATGAAAAGCAAGGAAGTAGGTTTTGACGCAAGGGCTTTGCCCCTGTTAGTCGAAGAACGCTATGAACCGGGATTCATGCTTACCTACCTGTCCACATTGGATGCAAAAGAAAGATTAAGCCTGGCGAATGAAACTTATAAGCAGCTTTTACTATTTAATAAGCATGATAAAAGTAAGTACAAATCTGATCTCACTAACCTGGCTCACGCAACTTTTACAGAGTTAATTGCTAAAAAGACCGATTATCCTTTCTTAATGACTCAGCTGAATAAGTTCATTACGCTGCTGGCCTATGATCAATATTATAATCCGTCGGATAGTAGCCAGGCATTGCTCGTAAATTTTGCTGATGAAAGCTACCGGATGATATCGATCTTTTTCAAAGAGAAAAATCTTTTTCAGGCTACCATACCGCTTGAATTGAATTATGCAATACAGTACTGGCTCACCTTTGGTGGGGTAACAGAAGAAAAAGTGAACGCAATTCTGCAGTTGTTCTCACCTCTTGAAGGGGCTGCCGGCCAGGCTTTATTCAGCGTGTATTATCCGAAAGGCAATTATGAAATTAATGGCCGGTTTCCGAATGATTTCAATGGCGGTTACCATACGCTCGCTTCCTTATATGCCGCAGTAGGTAGCTCAGAAAAAGTGATTCAGTGTTTTGAAGCAATTCGCCAATCAGGCCAGAATGATTATTTCACCGGCAGTCTGTTTAATAACTACAATAATATCCTGGCTATATTTTACCAGTTTAATCATCGGGAAAAAGCCGGTGATATGGTAAAATGGTTGGCTACTAATTACAAAAGCGACCCACCAATTACCGTCTACAGGAATTCCGTAATCCGTGCAGGGTATATTAGCGCCCTATTCAGAGTAAATATTGATAAGAACGTGCTACGGTCCTATAGAGGTTACTTTTTCCCGAATCTCTGCCTGGCCAAACGTGAAGTATTTAATTCATTGGCGGATGATTATGAGAAATTAATTACAGAAATAAAAGACCCTTCCGAGAGAAATTATTCGTTAGCGATTCAAAAAAAGAGGAGGGCGATGTTTATAAGTAAATACGAGTATGACCGCGGGTTGAAAATTGATACTGCTTCATTAAACATACTTCTTCAGGATGCAGTGAATCATTACAGGTTGGTGAATAAAGATTCTCTTGAAGTGGAAATACCTGTTACCATTCCATATTATGGCGACGGAGTCCGGAATCGTTATTTTAAGCGAAAACATTTGTTTATTTATCCCGATTACATAGAAGGCTGGTTCAGTTCGACCTATCACACCGACCTTTTTTTCAATTTTATTGATAACAACAACCTGTTTGAGGAATTGTATACAACCCCGGCAGACATAGCCATGATCCATTACTGGATAGCCAAAGCGAATGAGGTGAAGCCGTTTGTTTTTCGTGACGGGACATATGATAATAATTATCCGGTTGATGATAAAATATTGATCCGGATATTACGCCTGGCAGAAACACATCCGCAAGGGCAGGGAATTGATCAGAACCTCATCTGCCTCTTACTTGCCAACAGAGCGTTTGATCGTGGGGATTCAGTAACGGGGATGAATTATTACCGCCGGTTCCATAAAGAAAATTTTGCAGCTTCACGTGACAAATACGAGTATCTCGAAAAAACATTTTTTCTAAATCAACTGAAGGATCTTTGTGTAAACCTTTCCGTGGTTGGCAAACAGAAGGAGGCCGTTGAGTTGGCCGAGAAGTTTGACGAAGAGCATGAAAAAGCTTTTGCGTATATTTTTATGTCTGAGAAGCTGTATATGAAACAGACTGACCCGTTGGCCTTTGTTTACCTAGATTCAGTTTTCTCGAAGTCAAAGAATGTTGATTTTTCACAATTTAATTTCGGACAAAACCAGGCAATAGATTACAGGTTTAATTTGATCCTGCTATTATCCCGCATGGGGGGCAAAGAATTGAATGCTATGTCCGATAATCTCCTTGCCGAAATTATTGAAGGGAATAAGTTTAACGGTGTTATCGCCAAGGTGTATGGGATAGCTGAAGAAGGTAATTTTTACCGTGCAAAAACAGCCTTGCCTTCAACGTTGACTGAAACTGAAGAGTTATTGGCCAGAGCATTCATTTTATGGCAGGCTTGTCGTAAAAAAGAGGCACCAGAGGACACTGCAAAATGGAATGCCATGGACGAGTTTTTAACACATGATTTTAATTATATATTCTATCTGCCAGTTTAATGAAGAAGTATAATCTCATATATTATTTACTCTTTATCCTACTCGTAATGGGCAGTTTTGCTTCTATGGCTCAGAATGGTTATGGTCTGAAGATCATGGGAGGAGCAGGGTTTGTATTTGGATTGCTTTTCCTTATTGAGTTCATATCAGTACTTCGGAGAAAAGGCAATAAGGATGTGTTTGGGGTGATAGAACCACTGTGTCTGTTTTTTCTATCATTTATATTAGCACTCAGGGTTTATTATATACATTTCTCCTATGTTGAACTTTTGTTTGCTGTGGCAGGTGTGTTGCTTGCGCTGATTTATCTGCGGAAAATGATACTCAACTTCCCGGAGATTCAGCCCAAAAATAATTTGATGGCAATAATCATAGTCGTATTTCAGTTGAGTATTATTTTGTTTTTTGTTTCATTGGTAATAGTACCGTTTTCTCAAAATATTTCAGAGATCCTAGGAATTATTGCTTTTGCATTACTTCTTGGTTTTATATTGATAGGATTGGTCAGAAAGGATTTGATGGTTGATGGTGAAAAAATTTCTTCCTTCCGCATGGTCACTTATTTTAAAGATCATTCTATAATCATTGGGGTCCTCTTCTTATTATTCTCTCTCTATATCGGCTTTAATAGAATTGGTCTGATACCGGGAATTTATTCCGATAAATTTCCCCAGGCCTATTTTAGACTAATAGATGACGTCACAAAACAAAATGAAAAACCGGTTAATGGTAAATACAAATACGAGGAGTTTATGGATAAGTATAAACAATTCCTGAAGCATAATAAAATCAAGGATCAATAGCACATATACTAAATTGCGAATTTCAGGATGTCGGTTGATGAAAACATTACTAGGCGGTCTGTTAGCTCTCGACATTCGTCGTTGCCTCCATTACGTTGGTAAGATCACTGGCGAGATTACCCATGAAGATCAGCTGGATTATATGCTCTCTAGTTTTATATCTGGAACAATAGCTTTGTTCCTGTTCCACGATTCTCCCATTTGCGAAATTTTTGCTTGGTGTATTTCTGGAGACACCAGTAAGATCAATCACGAAATTATTTAGTCTATACAACGTCGATCAATTATTTATTCCGTATTGAATGTCTGAGGTTGGTGAAAAACTGGCGAACCAAAATTGAACGGAAAACGAAATGAAGTGTGATCTGCCGAAACTAAAAATCCCCGCTGATGCTGACCCTGCGGGGATTCGAAGTGTACTGAGTTGTACTGAAACTATGTTTAGTAGCCCGTACGAGATTCGAACCTCGCATAAGTAAATTTGTAAATCAGCGATTTATCATATGTGCCTTCAATCAGGTGAAATTCCGGTGAAACGTCTTCACTTCGTCACATTTTTGATTCATTAAGAACTGTCTGCAATTTAAAACATTAATCGATTCAAAAGCGGATAGGTGATATTTGGAAGGTTTTAAATGAATGGTTGTATAGGTCTAAGCTACATGGTCAAGAGTTACAATCCAATTAGCCATCGGTACCGTACTTATAAAAAGCAGGTCCGTGTATCAAAGCATGTTCAATGGAAGTTTGGAAATTGGTGATACAACATCTTTTATATCGTCATCAGAATAATTCCAAACCATTACGCAAATAGAATTTTTATCTATGCAGGCAATGGCATTTATATCGTTTTTTTCTCTCACTCCTTTTTTTATTACATCAAGCGCAGTTATACCATGATCAGTTCGTGTCAAAATCCTTTTTCCACTCATCATTCCAAGCATGCGAAATACATTTAATGCCGGCTTGTCAACTCCGTGAGTTGCCAGTTCACGAAAACCAGCAAACCATTCCTGGTCTTCAAATTCGAAAGACCAGCTTACCACTCCTTTCAAATTCAATTTATATTCATCCAACAGTTCATATATTTTAGCAAAAGATGAAGCTGTATAACTGGAATACATCGTGCCATTGCGATAACTGTATTTCGGGTCTTTTTTTTCCGAGCAGGCTGCACAACCTTCAGGATCGCATTCACCAACAAGGACAGGTATGTTTTTTAATTCAGGAAATGATTTAACAGCTTCAAATGCTTTTTGAATATCTTCCAATTGCGCGCCCATGTTCATACGAATATGGCCGTTGACAAATTCAGGAGAACCCTTGGCATGAAACCCGATGTATTGAAGCGGGGTTCCTTTTTTCCCTGTTGCATAATTCTTACCATGAAGGCAATGTTCAATGAATTTAGTAAGGTAATTATATGCTTTTTCGTTTCGTGGACTGGTTGTATGAGGTCCTCCAATGGTGCATTCAGGACAGGCCTTCTTTAATCCCTCAGCAGCATAATTATACAACTTACAGTATTCTTCAAATGTACCTGACCAATACCCTATATCGGGTTCATTCCATACTTCCCACAACCAGGTTGTTACTTCCTTTTGCCCATAGCGTTTAACGGAATGGGTTGCCCATTGATAAACCAGCTCTCTCCATTTATTATAATCTTTGGGCGGATAGGTCCAGCCGGTCCATAAGTTTCCTCCTTTGCTCCAGTCATGTTCATAGGGCTCAGGTTTGGATGAAAGATCTTTGGGCATAAACCCAATTTCCATTAATGGCTTCATTCCCGTTTGAATATACGTATCAATAATACTGTCAATGATCACCCAGTTGTAAACTGGATTTCCGTTCCCATCTTCTTTGTAAACATCGGTGAATCCCCATTTGAGATCGGGGCCGGAACTATTGCCTTTTGATGTAAGCAGGTTATGCGTTCTCACATACACCGGGACAGGACTTAACTGCTTTAATTCTGTCAATAACTTTTTTCCATTGTCACGATAAGTAAAATTGGGTTCATCATAGCCAAAGAAGGCCCAAAGCGGTTTCATATCACCGATCGTGTTTGAGGCATCCACTTGTATAGCAACGGGAGTTGACTGCGAAAATGAAGAATTGCAGAAGATTAAAAGAATAAAAAATATTACTCCGTTGTTTATATAATAATTTGTTTTTCGCAAGAGTTATATTGTTAGAGTACTATGCATGTTTACTTTGGTATCATTTAACGATGATTTTTTTGCCGGACCGAATGGATCGCTGCCTTCATTAACGAACGAGTGCCAATATGCGCAGGCAAAACGAAAATGCTCCTTCAATGATTTACCACCAACCATTTTATTCTCATCATACCAGCGAAAAGACATAGGATTATCACTTTCAGGTCCTTCATATTTTACCTGGCCTAAGCCTTTAAAATATTCTTTGTTTCCTAATAGTACTTGCACAGTTTATATTTTTTTGTTTTGGTCAAAATGGTCGTACTAAAAATCAAATTTAGATTATCTTTTACATGCTTATAATAAATAAAAACCTTTTAAAATACGCTACATATTGTGCATTTTTGAAACAAAATTGAAGTGGGCGAGCTTATAAGTATTAAGTTTATTATCGTCTTCTTTAATTTGGATATTTGTATCAATCGGAGGATTTTCAAATACCTGTACCTTTCCTGTAACAGGCCATGATTTTAAGGCACTTGTTTAATTGTGCGACAGCAAATATTATAAGAGAGAACAATGAAAATGCCGAAAAAAAATATGAAGAATATATTGTAAATACTCTAATTAATGCATGAGTCATTTTTTGCTTGGTTTTTTTTACTTACGACCACAACAGCTTTTTCTCAAAGCCATGTGCCTCTTAAACTATGGTACAATAAACCATCTGGCAGCACCTGGGAAAACGCACTGCCCATTGGAAACGGCAGGTTAGGAGCTATGGTTTATGGCAACGTAGATACTGAAACTGTTCAGTTAAATGAGCAAACAGTTTGGAGTGGTAGCCCCAACCGCAATGATAACCCTTTGGCACTGGATTCTTTATCCCAAATGCGATGTTTGATATTTGATGGAAGGCAAAAAGAAGCAGAAGCAATGGCCAACAGGATTATCCTGTCTAAAAAATCGCAGGGTCAAATGTTTAAGCCGGTGGGCAGCCTCAATTTGGTTTTTGACAAACATGAAAATTATACCAACTATTCCCGCGAATTAGATATTGAAAAAGCAGTACAAAAAACTTCCTACACAATTGATGATGTTACGTACAAACGGGAAGTATTGGCATCTTTTCCCGACCGTGTGGTAGTAATGCATTTAACGGCAAGCAAGCCTGCAGACTTTCGTTCATGCTTTCTTTCTACACCACAGCCTAAAGCAATGATGCGAACAACACCTGTAAAAGAGTTGACTATTGCAGGTACTACGATAGATCATGAAGGTGTGGAAGGCAAGGTGAAATTTAAAGGCATTGCAAGGTTTAAATTAGAGGGCGGCAGCCTTTCATCCAACGATACATCTTTGATGATAAAAAATGCGAATGCTGTAACTATTTACATTTCCATTGCTACCAACTTCAATAATTATAATGATATCAGCGGCAATGAAAATGAAAGAGCCACAGCTTATCTTGATAAAGCTTATTCAAAATCTTTTGCCGATATTTTAAAAGCACACGTTACAGCATATCAACAATACTTCAACCGTGTTCAGCTTGATCTTGGCACAACAGATGCCGCTAAACTTCCTACAGATGAACGCTTAAAAAATTTTAATTCAACAAACGACCCGCAGCTGGTTACTCTTTATTACCAGTATGGTCGTTATTTACTGATTTCTTCGTCTCAGCACGGCGGCCAGCCTGCCACTTTGCAGGGTATCTGGAATAACAAATTGATATCCGCCGTGGGACAGCAAATACACCATCAACATCAATACGGAAATGAATTACTGGCCCGCAGAAAAAACCAACCTGGCCGAAATGCATGAGCCGCTTATTAAAATGGTAAAAGAACTTTCAGTTACCGGGCAGCAAACAGCAAAAGATATGTATGGTGCAAGTGGCTGGATGGCACATCACAATACGGATATATGGCGCATTAATGGCGCTGTTGACGGAGCATTCTGGGGTATTTGGCCCAACGGCGGCGGATGGCTGAGCCAGCATCTATGGGAACATTATTTATATAATGGCGATAAATCCTATCTCGCCTCTGTTTACCCGGTGTTAAAAGGCGCAGCTATGTTTTATGCGGATTATCTTATCGAACATCCTAAATATCACTGGCTGGTAATTTGTCCGGATGAGTCACCCGAAAATGCACCTGCCGCACACCAGGGTTCTTCAGTTGATGCCGGTGTAACCATGACCAATCAAATTGTTTTTGATGTGTTCACGAATGCAATTGACGCCGCAACAATTTTAAATAAAGACAAAGCTTTTGCTGATACACTCAAACAAAAACGAAGCCGCCTTGCACCCATGCATATTGGTCAATATGGACAATTGCAGGAATGGCTGGATGATGTGGATGATCCTAACGATCATCATCGCCATATTTCGCATTTGTATGGTTTATTTCCTTCCAATCAAATATCACCTTATCGCACACCAGAATTATACAGCGCTGCAAAGAATACGCTCATCCAGCGCGGCGATGTATCTACCGGCTGGAGCATGGGCTGGAAAGTAAACTGGTGGGCAAAAATGCTTGATGGTAACCATGCTTATAAACTTATTCAAAACCAACTTACTCCTGTTGGCACCAACGAAGGTGGCGGCGGTACGTACAATAATCTGTTTGATGCACATCCGCCGTTCCAGATCGATGGCAATTTTGGCTGCACCTCCGGCATTACAGAAATGCTGATGCAAAGTGAAGATGGCGATCTGAACTTGCTTCCTGCGCTTCCTGATGTTTGGCAACAAGGAAGTATTAGCGGTCTGCGTGCAAGAGGCGGTTTTGAAATTGTAAGTATGCAATGGAAAGATGGAAAAATTGTTAAAGCTGTTATCAAATCAACACTTAGGCGGCAATCTTCGTTTAAGAGTTCCTAATGAAATGAAAGTTGAACAATGGAACAGCATTGAAAAAAGCTACTGGTGAAAATAGTAATCCATTTTATCAAACAGAAAAAATAGCTAAACCGATCATATCGGAGAAGGCAACAATAACATCACCGGATTTGAAAAAAACTTTTGTTTATGATATAGTAACAGAAAAGGGAAAGATGTATACGCTGGTAATGAAGTAAAGCCATCTCATTTATTATAAGCTGTTGTGTAATGTATTGTGCTTTATCGGGGCAGTGTTCTGGAATGCAAAACTGGCGCCATATGCAGAAGGCTATTTGATCCGTATTATGATGGCTTGCTGTATTTATTCAGCCTGATGCATTTGAGCGGCAAATATCATTCCATTAAACGTGAAAAGAATTAGTTGATACCAAAAATTCAGACAATGAAAAACTATAGTACAAATTACGGATTGAAAAACATTAGTCTGTTACTAATACTGCTGTGTTTTTTCACCTTGCGTTCTTTTGCACAGGATCAGAAGTTTTACATTTTTCTCTGTCTCGGCCAATCGAATATGGAAGGCAATGCAAGATTTGAACCACAGGACACAACTGTTGACAGCAGGTTCCAGGTAATGGAAGCCGTTGATTGTCCAAATCTCAATAGAGTGAAAGGTCAATGGTATACGGCTGTTCCGCCTTTATGCCGTTGCCAGACAGGCTTAACACCTGCCGATTATTTTGGCAGAACACTAATAGAAAACCTTCCAAAGGATGTTAAGATCGGTGTTATAAATGTTTCCGTTGGCGGTTGTAAGATCGTGCTGTTCGATAAAGAAAATTATAAAGCCTATGCTGATACTGCGCCTGTCTGGATGAAACCTATGATAAAAGAATACGATGGGAATCCTTATGAGCGGTTGGTTGAAATGGCAAAACTGGCACAAAAAGATGGTGCGATAAAAGGGATATTGTTGCACCAGGGAGAATCAAACACCGGTGATACAACCTGGCCCGCACAAGTAAAACAGGTATACGATAACCTTCTGAAAGACCTCGATCTTAATGCTGCTTCTGTACCGTTAATTGCGGGTGAGGTGGTGCATGCTGAACAGGGCGGCATTTGTGCCAGCATGAATAATATAATTGATAAGTTACCCGAAACCATTCCAACAGCGCATGTTGTTTCCTCAAAGGGTTGCACGGTGGCAAAAGACCATTTGCATTTTGATGCTGCGGGTTATAGAGAACTTGGAAAGCGGTATGCTGCGCAGGTGTTGCCACTATTGGGATATAAAATGCGCGATGAAAAATAATTAATGAAAAGTTTTTAAAAGATACAAACAACCTGAAAATGAAATACAGTTTTATCCTCCTGGCATTTGCCATAACATTCGGGCAGAATTCCAATGCGCAGTCAATTGTAAAACATTCGCCTCCCGGTTTTGATTCTGTGCGTGCCAATATTCCGCATGGAAAAATTGATACCATCACCTATGATTCAAAAACGGTGGGCAATGCACGCAGGTCGTTGATTTATACGCCGCCGGGTTATTCAAAAAAGACTAAATATCCTGTGTTGTATTTGTTGCATGGCATTGGAGGTGATGAAAAGGAATGGTTTTCACAAGGCCATCCCGAAGTTGTCTTAGATAATCTGTATGCCGACGGTAAATTGGTGCCAATGATCGTTGTGTTGCCGAATGGAAGGGCAATGAAGGATGATACGCCCGGGCAAAATATTATGGCGCCCGATAAAGTACAGGCATTTGCAACATTTGAAAAAGATCTGCTGAATGATCTTATTCCTTACGTGGAAAAACATTTTCCAGTTTATACTGACCGCGAGCATCGTGCCATTGCAGGCCTTTCAATGGGTGGCGGTCAATCGCTCAATTTTGGTTTGGGTAACCTTGATAAGTTTGCATGGATAGGCGGTTTTTCATCGGCCCCAAACACAAAAACGCCGGAACAATTAGTGCCTGATGCGGAGAAAGCAACGCAGATGATAAAACTGCTTTGGATCTCCTGCGGCGATGCAGACGGCCTGATGAGTTTCAGCAAACGCACCCACGATTACCTCGCAAAAAATAATGTGCCGCATATTTTTTATATAGAGCCGGGTGCGCATGATTTTAAAGTCTGGAAGAATGATCTCTACATGTTTTCGCAATTGATCTTTAAGCCTGTTGATGTTTCAAAATTTTCTGAATATTCATTTATGGGTTTGCCGGCTGAAACCAATATACGCAATGCAAAATACCCGCAGGTATTAACTAACTCCCGTGTTATTTTCCGCGTAAAAGCACCGGATGCACAAAAAGTACAGATCGATTTGGTTAAGAAATATGATATGCTGAAAGATACCGGCGGTTATTGGATAGTTACAACAGATTCAATAAGTGAGGGCTTTCATTATTATTCTTTGATCATTGATGGTGTTGCGGTTGCCGATCCTGCCAGCGAAACTTTTTATGGCATGGGCAGAATGGCAAGCGGTATTGAAATTCCTTTTGCTGATGGCGATTATTATGCGTTGAAAGATGTGCCGCACGGTGACATCCGCATCAAAAATTATTTTTCGCCGGTTACCAGATCATGGCGACAAATGTATATCTACACGCCGCCCGGTTACGATGTAAATACCTCTGAAAAATATCCTGTGCTATATATTTTGCATGGCGGCGGTGAAGATGAACGTGGCTGGGCTGCGCAAGGCAAAACTGATTTGATCCTGGATAACCTTATCGCAAATGGAAAAGCAAAACCAATGATCATTGTAATGCCTGATGCAAATCTTGGAGCAGGCGGCTTTAACCCCGATGCGATTGAAAACGCTATGAAATTATTCGAAAGGGAAATGAAGCAATCCATCATTCCTTTTGTTGAAAAAAGTTATCGTGCAAAAACAGGTGCAGACGATCGTGCGCTAGCCGGTTTATCATTGGGAGGCATACATACGCTGTATACAGGCATCAATAACACGGATATGTTTTCTTATCTGGGTGTATTCAGTTCGGGATGGATAGTACCAATGATGAATAAGGTTGCCGATGCGCAATATGATTTTATAAAGGCGAATGCAGATAAGATCAATACCAACCTGAAACAGTTCTGGATCTCGGAGGGAGGCAAAGAAGACATTGCTTACAACAATGGAAAATTCATGCTGGGTAGATTAGATTCCTTAAATATTAAACATACTTATTACGAATATCCCGGCGGGCATACCTGGCCGGTTTGGAGGAATGACCTGTACAATTTTGCTCCATTGCTTTTTAAGGATTAATCAATGTTATTGTCATAATAAACTTAATCACTTAAAGCGTTTACCAAATGAAATTCAAACAAATGATCATGCTGTCAGCAATTGTGCTTGCATGCCAGGTTGGTTTAGCACAAACGACCGTAATTGAAGACTTCAAACCATCAGCATTAAATCAGCCAGGCCAAATGTACCCGCAGGTTAATTCGCAGGGTTATGCCCGGTTCCGCATCAAGGCACCTTTTGCCGATAGTGTGAAAGTAAGCTTGGGCAGGGGCGGCACTGTTTTGAAGCAAGCTGCCGACAGTACATGGATGGGCACTACAGAAGGGCCAATGGATGAAGGTTTCCATTATTATCATGTTACAATTGATGGCGGGGTATTCAACGATCCCGGCACATTGAATTTCTATGGTTCTACCCGCTGGGAAAGCGGTATTGAGATACCTGCCCACGACCAGGATTTTTACGCGTTGAAAGATGTGCCGCACGGTCATGTTGTGCAGGTGCTGTTCCCTTCTAAAACTACTAACACATCCCGCAGGGCATTTGTGTATACTCCTCCGAGTTATGAAAAAGATGTAAAAAAACGCTACCCTGTATTGTATTTACAGCATGGCTGGGGTGAAGATGAAACTGCCTGGAGCAACCAGGGCCATGCTAACCTTATTATGGATAACCTGATCGCTGAAGGAAAGATAAAACCATTCATTATTGTAATGACCTATGGAATGACCAATGAAGTAAAGTTCGGCGGCCTCCGAAATTTTAAAGTGGATACATTTCAAACGGTGCTTACAGAGGAACTCATCCCTTATATAGATGCGCATTTCCGCACACTAGCCAACCGGGAGAACAGAGCCATGGCAGGCCTTTCGATGGGTGGAATGGAAACGCACACGATAACGCTGAATAAACCGGAGGTATTCTCCCAATATGCTTTGCTGAGCGGTGGCATTTATACGCAGGAAGAACTTAAAGATAAATCAAAGCCTAAGCTCATCTTTATAAGCTGTGGCAGCAAGGAAAGTCCTGACCGTATAAAGGTGGCCGCGGATTCATTAAAGACGGCAGGGTATAATGTTGTTCCATATATTTCTGAAAATACAGCGCATGAATTTCTTACCTGGCGCCGTAGCCTGCATGAACTGGCGCCGCTGCTTTTCCAGGATAAATAACACGGGTGCAGGCTAAAATCTAACAGGAAATAGCACTTAAATTGAACATAGTTTAATAAGATCATTCATGAAAAAGAAAAAGTTTAAAAGCAATATTTTAAAAACATGTTTGCTGGTATTTGGATTACCAGGTTTTATGACAAGCATATATGCGCAGAAAACAAGTATAACGCTCGACCTATCCAAACCCGGCGCAACGGTTAGTCCCATGTTATATGGATTGATGACAGAAGAGATCAACCATTCCTATGATGGCGGGTTGTATGCAGAATTGATACGCAACAGGATTTTTAAGGACAATAAAACCAAGTCTGAAGGATGGAGCCTTGTTAAAGAGAATTCCGCTGACAGTACAGATATTAAATTGATGGCGGCATCTGAAGACAATATTCCTTACGATGAACGGCGCCATGCTATAAACGGCGCACTTTCCACCTGTTTAAGGTTAACAGTTGAAAAAGCATCCGGCAGGGTTGGCATTGCGAATGAAGGTTATTGGGGTATTCCTGTAAAACCTTCTACCAATTATAGGGCGTCATTTTATATAAAAGGAACTGCACGCACAGAGCCTTTCCGTTGGCCCTGGGAACCAAAACCTACTAAGCCGCCACTTCCGGATATTGAAAATAATACAGCCGGTCCAATAACAGTTTCCATTGAAAGCAACGATGGCAAAATCATATATGCAAAAGGCACTATCAATCTTGAAAAAAGCATCTATTGGAAAAAGTATGAACTTACATTAACTACAGTGGCTGATGTTAAGCCAACAAAAGATGCACGATTTGTTATTTCTACAGATCGCATAGGGCTGTATTATTTTAACCTGGTTTCTTTATTTCCATCAACGTATAATAACCGCAGTAACGGCCATAGGACAGATTTGATGCAAATGCTGGTGGATATGAAACCGAAGTTCCTCCGTTTTCCTGGTGGCAATTTTTTGGAAGGGCCAATGATCACCGATGCGTTTCCATGGAAAACCACATTGGGTATGTTGGAAAACAGGCCCGGGCATAAAGGCTCCTGGGGCTACCGTGTTTCAGATGGCATGGGTTTGCTTGAATTTTTGGAATGGGCTGAAGACATGGGCGCTGAACCTCTGTTGGCAGTGTATGCAGGTTATTCCCTGAGCGGCGACCATATAGATGCAGGCCCGCTTTTACAACCTTATGTGGATGATGCGCTGGAAGAGATAGAATATGTTATTGGCGATACAAGCACATATTGGGGTGCTAAGCGTGCAGCAATCGGACATCCTGAACCATTCAAACTTACCTATATTGAAATTGGCAATGAAGATTGGTTTGATAGGTCGAACAGTTATGATGGAAGGTTCAACCAGTTCCGCACTGCCATTGAAGCTAGATACCCGCAACTGGTTTGCATTTCTACCATTGCCGATGCGCAGTATCCGCAGATAAAAGTTACTTCGGGTAAACCGCCAGCCGTGCTGGATGAACATTACTACCGCAATTCATGGGATATGTGGGAGAATGCTTCGCAGTATGATAAATACGCTCGCAACGGCGCTAAGATATTTGTGGGCGAATGGGCTACCCGCGAAGGAGCGCCAACCACCAATTTGAATGCTGCGCTGGGCGATGCTGCATGGATGACGGGCATGGAGCGCAACGCTGATCTCATCATCATGTCTTGTTATGCGCCATTGTTTGTAAATGTAAGCGCTGCCACTTCTACAGCGCCTAAAGCCTGGCAATGGGATTCTGACCTGATAGGCTATGATGCGCTGAACAGTTATGGCTCGCCCTCTTATTATGTACAGAAACTATTCAATCATTATTTAGGAAATAAGATCGTGCCGGCAACAGCAAAAAATATTCCTGTACAAAACAGGCCGCTTACAAAAAAAGACAGTGCGGATGGCATTACATCCAAAACAGTTCCTACTATATTTTATGCAGCAACAATGAACGATACAACGGGAACCATTTACCTGAAAGTTGTAAACACAATCGCCAAAAAACAAAAAATAAAAATAGCTATAGATGGCGATGCAAAGATTTCGCCTGAAGCGACGGTGGTTGAAATAAAGGGTGCTAAGCCCGATGATACAAACACCATCAACGATCGGCAAAAGATTGTGCCGGTTACAACAATTGTAAAAGGTGTGAAAAATCGTTTCAGTCAGAGCTTTCTACCTTATTCAATAACCATTATGCAAATTCAAACAAGTAATATTAATTCAAAATAAAACCAGGGAAATTTAAGTATAAATGACTTAGGGCTATTTTGAGATATTATGTAAATGTTTTTAAAATCCGAAACAGAGCAATGTTCGTAATGCTTTTGAACGAAATGGTTTTGCTTTGAATAATCAAACAAAATAAATGACCGGAAAATATAGATCTTAGTTAACTAATTACTATTAAAACCCCGAAATAAGACCTTGCAATGACATATAAAACATTTTTGGTTACACTACTTTTCTCTAATATATTTTTCTTAGGTTTTCAGATAGTGATTAATCGGAGAATTTCTTTCAGCCAGCCTCATCGTGAAAGAGTCCCATTTTAATAATTGTTCGTCGCTGCGTGCCGCGTCAGCTGAATCGAACCGAAAGAAAAATCCCCGCCGATACTGATTCTGCGGGGATTCGAAGCTTAATGAGATGTACTGAAACTATGTTTTGTAGCCCGTACGAGTCGAAAATCGAACACCTGGCATCGTTTCTTTCATTGTTATACTCAATAAAAATTGCTTAATGGAGGATCATCCTCAAATAAGGAATCGGGTGGAGTAAAAACGATGCCTCCATTAGGTGAAAACATGGTCTGCCTCACATGGTCACTTATCCTGACGTTTCGGCTTATAATGTCTCGATGAAATTTTTGAGGATATAGTCGTACCTCATACTGATATTGACTATATTTTTCAGTAAGTGTATTTTTATATATGAAATTGAGGGCGTAATACAAGTAGAGTTTTCCCTTTTTAAATGCATTTATAGTGTCATTACTATAGTTAGGGACGCCCTCCGGTTGCGCATATCTTACGGCTAGGGGGTACGTTTGGTTAACCTCTGTTGGTGCGATTCCCATAGGCAAAAAATCCGGATCAGAAATCTCATCGAAATGAGGTGGGCTTTCTCCGGCAATCTCAATTATGTGGGTAAGGTGAGATATTTCTATTGTGGCATTTCCGAGATTGATAACCTTGCATCGCAGCTGGATTGGTTGCCCAGGTTCTACGAAGAAATCAAAATCATCAACTCGAAATTTAGGCTTGTCTGCCCTTTGCGATCTCTCATCTTGCTGTTTTGTTCGGTTGTTTTGCTGGCTTTGTATCGTAAGTGAAGAATCTGAATTTTTCAACGATTTTTTGCTATAACCGCATGTTTTAAACGAAATAATGAGTGCGACGATTCCTACAAGGCTTCCACCGGTTACCCACTTTACAATTGTTTCCGCTTTTTGCCTTTGATCTTTCGGTTTTGGGTTTTCATTTTGTTCGGCCTGACGTATCTTGTCCTGAATAACTTTTTGATCTAAAGCTACCCGTCCCTTTTCTGTTAGTGAATGGATACCCAATTTTTTACGTTGTAATAAGTCAACATCACTCAATTCTCCCAAAAGTCTTCTTATATCGTGTCGATTCCAAAAGACTCCTTTAGGTCCAATAGAGCATATATCTTGATAACTTAAAGTGCCTCCATTATCCTGAAAATGCTGCAATAGCTTATAGTGATCGTCGGTTAATTCCACATCGCTGTAATTTATGTTAAGATACACTAAAGGGAAAATCGCAAGGCCTGTTTTAACTCAAAAAATTATTTTCTCTTTATCTAACTGGCTCCAGACAAGATTTTATTAGCATCAATCTTCATGGCATCGATTTTTAAAGTTCTCTTAGTTCGTTTAGTAATTCTCCTTTAGCTTTATTCTCTCCCAGCATGTCAGGGTTCAGGATTGACCTTGTATGATTCTGCCAATTCGATGAGTTCAACGCATAATTTTATCATCAGTTCATTAGAAGAGTGTTTGGGTTCTTGCATGAGTCCTTATAAGTTACGTAAAAAAACAAAAAAAGGACCCGAAGGTCCTGTAGGTTTAGGTCAGAGGACTTCTAATCGAACACGGTTTTTTGATTTCCTGCGTTTGTGAACACCATAAAGATTGCTTAGACCATACTGGTCAATTCCTTTAATTCAACCTGATGAAGTTGGGTTATCCCCCGTCACTAAAATCCCTCACTTCGCCAAGTAGTGAGTTCAATTGTTAAAACAATGTCGTTTGTTAATAAGGGGGAGCTGAACCTCGGTAATAGAAGTAAGACATGGTTTTATCAGTCATTGACTTTAAAGGTGCTTGTTCCGACTTTCGAATAAATGACAACTAAATCTCCTTTTTTTACCTGTTTATTTGGCAACCAGTACGCATTTCTTATTGACTTGGATATTTTATTATCTGGCAACCTGTTGGTGCTAAATACAAAAAAGAATTCTAGTTACAATCTTCGTTGACTTTGAATACAATTCTTTCCTCCGAATTGCCCCTATCTTTTACTTCCTGTAGTTCTATTTTCATTTTTTGTAGCTAAGTTTAAACAATATACCTCCAATAATAAGTAATGCCCCAATTACTACCATAATAGCACCTACATCTCCATTCTTTTCAAACAGTATCTTTGCTAATCCGATAATAATACCCCACTTGTAATACAAAAGAATACAAGATTTCCGCGCGTTTTGCTTTTGCCAATTTTTCGTCCAAAACGACCTTTCTCTGTTAATGTTGAATAATATTTGTCACGAAAAGGTTCCAATTCTCGAACTTTTGCCTCAGCCTTAGAAAGATCATTCAAAATTAATTTTTGAGTTCCAGTTTGCGAGAGTTCTTCCGAAGTTAATCCGCGAGAGAGATTGCCATAGGCATCTGCGCTCTTAACTTCTGTTGCTGGGTTTGGATGTAAATCCCCTTTTTGCTTCGGTCTTTATTGTCCGCCATTAATTTAAGGTTACAACAAAAATAATGCTATCCAAATGTGCAGAAAAATAATGTGCCGATCAACTTCACTTGCCTCGGCAAGCGCGAAATAGGTCCGCAACGGTTTAACGATTTCCATATTTACCAATGATGCGAATTATTAACAAAACGAGAAAATATGAGTGAGCTTATTACAACACAACAAGCCGCCAGGATCTTAGAAGTGGGCGACAGGACTGTAATCAACTGGACCGCCAGAGGTATTTTGCCTAAACCTCGGTTTAAAGTAAATGGGCGTTTGAAATTTTCTAATCAAGAGATTGAAGATTTCAAAAATAAGGGCAGAGAATTACGTAAATCAAAACCTAAAAATATAGAAGTATGTTAAACAAAGAAGCAATCCAAAAGGTAAAAGAGTTGTTGACTTTCAAATTTGAAAACCCAAAGCCAACAGCACCGGTTAAACCTTTCTCCACATCCGTAAAAATGAACGGGGACACAACGAAAAGACGTTCAGTCTCTCTATAGTCAAATGAACTCCATGAGAGAGAATATGGATATCTTATTAGGTAAGTACAATGACCTGGTAAAGCAAGTTGGTCAAATAAGACGACACAGAGACAGCTCTAGCTATGTTATCTGCGGATCCTGAAAATGACGCGAAAGAGAGGGCAGATAAAAACTTAAAAAATTTTTTGGATCAAAACTCTACAGAGCAAAAAAATAAACGTAAATCAAAATATTTTAAATCATGAAACATATCTCAAAAAAACCGGTGACTATAGACGCTATCCAGTCGACCGGCAACAACCATCAAGAAATTGATAACTACGCCGGCGATCCTGTTCCTGTTTTATTAGATCGCAGCATCCTTATTATTAAGGCTAGTGGCGGCTTTGTTCTTGAATTGGGTGACTACCTCATTAAAGAACACAATATGTTGCGTCCTTCTAAACGCGAAGTCTTTGAATCAACCTACGGCGTGTTAAAATAATTTTTTCAGTTGCTTCTTTTAGTTCTTTTCTGATGTCATAGGCAAAGGGCTGGTATTCTTGCCAGCCTTTTTTTAAGAACGTAAAAGAGCAAATAAATAAAAATCAAAATGAAAAGAACGATTGAAACTGTTACATCTTGGGCAGAGTATTACTGTAAGACAATTTCAACAATTGTTATGCAGCATTGGAAAGCACCGAGGAATTTGAAACGGGACGATAAGTTTTTAAAATCGTGCATGGACTCTCTAATACGAAATGTATAACATTAAGGAATTGATTTTCAGCATTGACTTTTAGAAATTGCTGCCTTATATCATATATTTACATGTTGCAAACATATTATGAGACAACTACTATTGATGATAACCTTAGTTCCCACAATCTGTTTTTCACAAGTTGACACAATTCGTCTGAATCGACTTCAAGAACAAGTTGTGACACTTTCAAGTAAGGTCGATGAGATAAAAAGAGACCAAAATAATTATTCAATTAGAAAGAGTTACTAAAGGAAACTTACAGTAACAATTTTGACAGAATTAATCTTGTAATCACTGTTATTCTTGGAATTTTTGGGGTATTGACTTTTTTCGGAATAAGAGATATTAACAGCATAAAAAAAGAGTATAAAGAAGAATTAGAAAAACTTCGAAAGCTTCCAAAACGAAATTGAAGCAAAATCCAAAGAGTTTGACATCAGCAAGAAGAAGTATGACGAAGAAATTACTGAAATACTCAAACAAAACGAGGAGCAAAACAAAAAAATCAAAATCCTTGAAATAAAGGATAAAATATCAACCCTGTTTAAAGAAAAACAATACGGCTCTGCCTTAGAATTTTGTGCAGTTGCCTTAGAACTTTCTCCAAATGACCAATTACTTCAATTTGAAAAGGGCCAAATCTTAGCAAAACTAAATCGTTTTGGAGAAGCTATTGAAGCTTATGAAAAAGTTCTTTCGGTTGACAATTCACATTCTCCCACGATAAGCAATATCACAGAACTTTATTTATTTAAGAACCAAATTGACAAAGCAAATACTTTAATCCGGGTACATCCCAATTCTTTCATTGATAGGCAGGAATTTAACCTTCTAAATTTCTTTGACTTAATAAAAAAATATCACAGTAACGACATTTCCGGAATGAAAGAATATGCAAAACAAATTATTGACAAACAAAATCCAGATACGCAAAAGCAGTTTAAAGGATGGGATTTTTCAGATGCAATGACTTTTGCATACTTTGAACCTGATAGTGATAAAAAAAAGGTTCTAAGAGCTATACTCTTCTATTTGAATGGACAGGTCAAAGGAAGTGATTTAAACAAAGTGTTAGACCTCAATTTATTTCCGGCAGCCCCCGAATAAGAAATACAGCCACTAACAAGGTTGGGTCCCTTAATATTTCCAAAAAGAAATATTAATTTGGTTTTCCAGTCGCGTTAAAATGTCCTCAAAAAAATCTATACAATTAAAGCAGATCCTGAGTGCTTGTCCCAAAACCAAAATGCCCAAGGACATAGAGCCAATGTCACCAACATTAATACCTGAGCCATTTAATAACGCTGATTGGCAGTTTGAAATAAAGTGGGACAGGTTCAGGATGCTTGCTTACTGTGAGGACAAAATCGTAAACCTTAGGTCCAAAAGCAATCACTCCTTTAACAGGAAATTTCCTACAATAAGAACTAAAGAGCAAAATACAATCATAAAGGCCGCAATAGTGGCTTTTATGTTTTTATCTCTAATCACCTTAGTTTTTAAATCCCTTTTAAAAATGCTTTCAATTGTGAATCTTGCATCTTCTTCCTTAAAATACCGGAAACCCAAGCCGATTTTATTGCTGCGCTTTTTTGTCATCTCTTGTAAACGCTATTGCAATATGGATCAGCAATTTGGCCATTTTGTAAAACCCCTAACCCCTCCTCTCTCTTTCTAATAATGTGATCTTTAGTTATTGACTGAGCGTCAATGTGACCTTTGCAAATTCTACATCTGGCTTTCGCCGGAAGATGTTCTTTTATAAATATTCCTGAACTTATAGCAGCAGTAAAATTTCTATTTTTGGACGGGTCTTCTTCCGTATCATTTTTGTTTAAGAATTTAAAATCCTTATCGCTTGCTAATGCTTTTATTATTTGTTCTTCATTTTTATTATTGGCAAACTCTTTAATTATAAACCATAGCATATCTTTTAAGTGAACATATCCTTTTGAGCCACTCCCAAATTTTTTGGTTACTTGGTTAAAAAAATGTTTGTACTTGATTATAAATTCTTCAAATTTCTCTCGAATCCTTATGAAGTTTCTAGTATAATCTAATTGCTCAAATTCAATTAGAAGTTGAGTTACCGCCAACACGGCCGTAGGTTGATGCCTTCCTAATGAACTGTAAAAATATACAGCAGGATGAAGTCCCAACGATAAAGTATATCTACTATTAATCCTAAATGCTATTTTTCGGGCTTGCTGCAAATAATCGATTGTCTCGACTCCCTTCTTATCCTCATTCAAACTTTTTGTATCTAAATTATTGCATACAGTTATAAACTCATAAATTAAAGGCAATGTAGACGACGCGAATAGATTTCCTGCAATAGGCAATTCTAAACTTCTAACTTCTTTATTTGCTTCAGTTAAAGGAGGTAAGAAAAGAGTATCGTGTATCTGTTCTGCAAATTCTGTTATTTTCTCCTGTATTTCGGGAGTAAAATCTGACCAATATTTATAACCTTTTCCTCTTTTTATAATTGCTCTTGCTGCAATGCAGTTGGCTTTTTTTCTTGATTGTAATAGTTTTCTTTCTGTTGGGTTAAGCGGTGCCCCCAGATGGTGTTTATGTTGATTTTCTAAAGAAATCTATTGAGTTTGATCGGCAGCCGGATCACTTAAAGAAAATTATCGGCTACTTGGCTCACGATTATAAAGATTGACAATATTCAAGAGGACCGGAATAGCCGGTTAATTGACGCTGATACATATACTAAATGGTCAATGAAGTATATGACGGAGCATGTTACCGATAGAAAGTGAGTTAAGCGAAATGAGTAAGCCTATTGATAATGTTGTAAAAAAGTACGAACAAACGCTGCCTCTCTTGCCAGATGCACTTTACGTATAAAAAAGCCGATACACCACAGAAACAGTTTATTTTAAATAAGGTGTTCGAACAAGGGTTAATGCGTGGTGGGCTCAATTTTTAAAACACCCTCGATCAACAAGATATTTAGCCCGAAAGCCGCGTCACTACAAGAAAAAAGGCTACTAATTGTTGAGCAACCCCCACTCTTGAAAAAATTCACAAAAATATGAAATCTAGCCCGTACGAGATTCGAACTCGTATCACCACCGTGAAAGGGTGGTGTCCTAGCCCTTAGACGAACGGGCCAACTTTATCCAACGAAGCCTGGGCGAAGTTGGACGCTGAAGCTCCGGCGGCTGAAAGCCTTCTTCACTTTGTTTTAAGGGACGGCAAAGATACTTGGCGATAATTTTTTAGCCAAAATTATTTACTCATTCCCTATTCACCGGTAGTACAAATTAACTTAAATCATAAACCTGAATTAACACCAATCACGTAACTTCGCCCCTCTCCAAAGGTCAGGTGACTCCGTTGGAGGGTCATTTGACCCTTGGACCAAACAAAAACGTTAAACGAAAATTTTTGAATGAATCATGAGTACAGTAAAAGTTGCCATTAATGGATTTGGTCGAATAGGCCGGCTTGTGTATCGCCAGATCTATAAAATGGAAGGCATTGATGTAGTAGCCATCAATGATCTCACCAGCCCGAAAGTACTGGCGCATTTGCTTAAATATGACAGCGCACAGGGTCGTTTTGATGCAGGATGTAACATCCACTGAAGATTCAATTGTTGTTAATGGAGATACCAGTAAGGATATATGCACAAAAAGATCCCGCACAAATTCCGTGGAAAGATCATGATGTGGATGTTGTACTGGAATGCACAGGATTTTTTACCGATAAAGACAAAGGCCGAGGCACATATTAAAGGCTGGTGCAAAAAGAGTTGTGATATCCGCGCCTGCCACTGGCGATCTGAAAACAATTGTGTTTAATGTGAATCATAACATTCTCGATGGCAGTGAAACTGTGATCAGTTGCGCTTCATGTACCACTAATTGCCTGGCCCCGATGGCGCAGGTGCTTGAATGAAAAATATGGAATTGTGAATGCTATTGATGACAACCATCCATGCTTACACAAATGATCAGAATACGCAGGATGCCCCGCATCCAAAAGGGGACCTTCGCCGTGCACGAGCCGCTGCACAAAATATTGTTCCCAATAGCAACCGGCGCAGCAAAAGCCATAGGGCTTGGTATTACCCGAGTCTAAAAGGTAAAATGGATGGAACCGCACAGCGTGTTCCGGTCATTACTGGTTCTCTTACGGAACTGACAGCATCCTGGATAAAAAAGTGACAGTAGAAGAGGTGAATGCTGCTATGAAAGCCGCAGCCAACGAAAGCTTTGGTTATACTAGGATGAAATTGTAAGCAGTGATATCATCGGGATGACTTACGGCTCGTTGTTTGATGCCACACAGACAAGAGTGCAGACTGTAGGTGATACTCAACTGGTGAGAACAGTAAGCTGGTACGATAATGAAATGAGTTATGTAAGTCAGCTTGTGCGCACAGTGAAATATTTTGCCGGGTTGATCTCGAAATAAATTTTATGTGCCCAACGCCAGGGCTGCTATTAAGCTTCTGTTGCGTCGCACTCTTCAACGTTTTGAACGCTAATGACCAAATTCATTCACATAAAGACTTTCAATTTTTCTGAAAGTCTTTTCTTTTTAAGTTAATAAAAGTCCTCCCTTCGGGAGGATCCAGGAGGGCTTATGTCAAAATTCTCTTCTTATAACTTCAAAGATAAAAAGGCGTTGATCCGGGTTGATTTCAATGTGCCGCTGAATGAAAAATATGAGATCACTGATGACACAAGAATAAAAGCGGCTATTCCCACGATCAGGAAAATTCTTGATGATGGCGGCAGTGTTATCCTTATGAGTCACCTGGGGAGACCGAAAGATGGACCTACCGAAAAGTATTCATTGAAACATTTAGTTATTCATCTCCGGCGACTACTGCAGGGTGCTACTATATTTTTTGCAAATGATTGCATCGGCGACGAAGCAAAGCAGATGGCAAAGGATCTTCAGCCCGGAGAGATCTTATTATTAGAAAACCTGCGTTTTTATAAAGAAGAAGAAAAGGGCGACAAGGCATTTGCGCAAAAATTAGCGAAGCTTGGCGATGTATATGTGAACGATGCATTTGGCACTGCACACCGTGCGCATGCATCTACTTCAGTTATCGCAGAATTCTTTCCTCCCGATAAAAAAATGTTCGGGTTGCTGATGGAAAATGAAATTGCCAGCGCAGATAAGGTGCTGAATAGTTCACAAAAACCTTTCACAGCCATCATTGGAGGAGCAAAAGTTTCAGACAAAATTTTAATTCTCGAAAATCTATTGGATAAAGCCACTGATATTATCATCGGCGGCGGCATGGCGTATACATTTGAAAAAGCACAGGGCGGGCTTATCGGCAATTCACTTTGCGAGGAAGACAGGATTGAAACCGCAAAAGAATTATTGGCAAAGGCCGAAGCAAAAGGAGTGTGCATTCATCTTCCGTCTGATTCTCTGATCGCCGATAAATTTTCGGATGATGCAGAGACTTCCACTGCGCCCAGCAACAATATTCCACACGGCTGGATGGGTTTGGATATCGGCGTAAATGCCTGTGACCAGTTTAGCAATGTGATCATGCACTCAAAAACCATTTTGTGGAATGGACCCATGGGAGTTTTTGAGATGGAAAAATTCCAGCATGGCACCAAATGCGTGGCGGAAGCGATCGCTAAATCAACACAAAAAGGAGCATTCTCATTGGTTGGTGGCGGAGATTCTGTCTCAGCAGTAAACCAGTTTGGCTTCGCCGGTAAAGTGAGCTATATCTCTACCGGTGGCGGCGCCATGCTCGAGTATTTCGAAGGAAAGACTTTGCCGGGAATTGCGGCGATTCAAAGTTGAGATCATACCCTTGAGCATTGAGCATTGACATTGAGCATTGAACATTGATTATTGATCATTCATTCACGCTTGACCTCTGCAAAAAATGCTCAATATTCAACACTCAATATTCAATGTTCAGTTTCCTGATTCATAGGGATAATTCGCCGTTATTTGCTGCTGCTTACCGCTGAAAAAGCATCTGTTACCGGATAATCTTTACCCGTATCCCCAATATCAGTTTACTTCGTATTCTGATTGACAATTTTAAAAACATTAATTTTAATACTCACTAAAACTTAGTTTATGAAAGGGAGACGCAATATCGGCTTGCTTGTCATCGGGGCAATTGTATTAATTCTTTTGTTATGGGGTTGTGGTGGATACAATGGCCTGGTATCCTCTGATCAAAATGTAAAAAAAGTGTGGGGTAATGTGGAAACCAACTACCAGCGCAGAACGGACCTGTACAGCAGCGTGATCAAAACGGTCGAAGCATCTGCCAATTTTGAAAAATCAACATTAAACGCAGTGGTAGAGGCTCGCGCAAAAGCAACTGCTATCAATGTTGATATCAATGACCAGGCAAGTATGGACAGGTACCAGCAGGCGCAGGGACAGTTGCAAAGTTCATTTGGAAGATTATTAGCTGTAGCTGAAAATTACCCGGATCTGAAAACCACAAAGTCTTTCCAGGATTTCCAAACGCAGATCGAGGGAACGGAAAACCGCATCAATGTGGCCCGCCAGGATTATAACGGCGCTGTAAATGGTTACAATCTCAAAGTGAAAAGATTTCCCAATAACTTATTGGCAGGTGTGTTTGGTTTCCATGAAAAAGCGTTTTACAAAGCCGAACCTGGGACAGAGAAAAATCCTGATATTAAATTTAATATTCAGTAATTCTATAACTATTCATGTCTTTATTCCGAAGAAAAGAATTCTTCACTGACGAGGAAAAACAAAGTATTATCGATGCGGTAAGAAATGCTGAGCAACGCACAAGCGGTGAGGTAAGGGTTTTTGTGGAAAGTCGTTGCCGCTACGTAAATGCCATTGACAGGGCGGTAGAGATCTTTGAGAATCTCCAGATGCAAAAGACTGAGTTAAGAAATGCGACACTTGTATATGTAGCTATTAAAGACAGGCAACTGGCTGTTTTTGGAGATGAGGGTATACATCAAAAAGTAGGAAATGAATACTGGGCGAATGAAGTGATGAAAATGATCAATGCTTTTAACCGTGACAATATTGCTGAAGGCATTCGTCAATGTGTTTTAGATATCGGAGAGGCGCTCGCTATGCATTTTCCTTATGACAGGACTACTGATAAAAATGAACTGCCGGATGATATTGTTTTCGGTAGGTAATACTCAATGAAACGTTTACTTCTATTTTTACTTCTGTTTATTTCTGTGGTTGTAAAAGCACAGATTGAAAAGGTCATTCCACTGAGGCCTAATCCGCCACGCCTCGTTAATGATTACACACGAACATTAACACCGGAGCAAGTCCAGGCACTTGAACAAAAATTAGTTGCGTATGACGACAGCACCTCCAGCCAGGTTGCTGTTGTTATCATGAATAGTACCGGCGACTATCCAATTGATGATGTCGCACTGGGGATCCTTCGTACGTGGGGTGTTGGAGGTAAAGAACATAGTAATGGTGTTGTTGTCCTTGTTGCCAAAGACGATCACAAGATCCGGATCGAAGTGGGTTATGGACTGGAGGGAGCCATCCCTGATGTAACAGCAAAAAGCATCATTGACAATGACCTTACTCCGAATTTTAAAGCCGGGAATTTTTATCGTGGTATAGATGATGCAACAGATGATATTATAAAGGCTGCTGCCGGCGAATACAAGGCGCCCGCAGGCTACAATAAAAAAGGAAAAGGATTACCTATTGGAGGCATCATAATTTTTTTGATTATCCTCTTCACCATTTTTGGTTCAAGAGGTGGAGGAAGAGGTGGTATGATGTCAAGAAGGGGGTATGGTGGTTTCTGGACAGGTATGATACTCGGAAATATGCTGGGCGGAGGATCAAGAGGCGGCGGCTGGTCTGGTGGGAGCGGTGGCGGTGGCTGGTCTGGCGGCGGTGGAGGTTTTGGAGGATTTGGTGGCGGTGGTGGCGGTGGCGGCGGTGCCAGTGGCGGCTGGTAAAATTAAATTCCTTTCAATCTTTTTATTTTCTCAAGATATTCTTCGAATTGTTTCAAACTAAAGCTGCTAAGGTTTTGCTCCTTGCTTAATCCGCCCTTTTGTGCAGCAAGTACCCCATACCTTACATCATTGAATCCATTTATAGAGTGAGCGTCAGGATCAACGGAGATCAGCACGTTTTTTTCAAGAGCATAATCGATCCATCTCCAGTCAATATCCAGCCTTCTCGGATGTGCATTTAATTCTATGGCCACACTGTTTTCTGCACAAGCATCAATTATTTTTTTATGGTCAACGGGGTAGCCGTTGCGGCTTAGCAATAACCTTCCGGTCATGTGACCAAGAATAGTTGTATAAGGATTTTTAATTGCATTCAGCAACCGCGTCATTGCCTTGTCCTCATTCATCTTAAGATTGCTGTGTACAGAAGTAATGACAAGATCGAACGTGGCGAGGATATCGTTTGAATAATCAAGGCTGCCATCATTCAAAATATCACATTCAATGCTTTTGAAGATCTTAAAGGCCTGTCCCGATCCTTCGGGAGGCTTTAATTTGGTATTCAACTCATCAATGTACCTGTGTTGCTCTTTTATTCTTTCCGGCATAAGGCCATTGGCATAAAATGCAGACTTTGAATGATCGGTTATTACAAGATATTCATAACCTCTTTTAGCAAGATCGGTTGCCATCTCTTCAATTGTATTTACTCCGTCACTCCAGTTACTGTGGCTGTGGATAATAGCCCGCACATCACAAGACCGAATAACATCTTTTAACTTATTTTCTCTTGCCTTTGCGAGAATAGAATCGTTCTCTCTTAACGCAGGAATAATAAACGGCAACTCCGCGGTTTTAAAGATATCCTCTTCGCTGGCAGTCTGAGCGGAAATAGGATATTGTTTTTCCCAACCGGTTAAGAAATCTTCGCTGCAACTTGTTTGAAAAAGCTTTTTGTAGAATGATGCCTCATCAACTAAATAGAATTTAAGCTTTACATTTTCTTTTCCCTTAAATAAAATAGTTTCTGCGTCTTCTTCGATCGCATCAACCCCGGTTTCAAGAAAGAATTTTTTGAGGTCATGTGAAGAGGCCGTTGTGCACCATTCCAGTACTTCGATGGTTTCCATTTGTCTTCTGAAGGATCCTGTAAGCGCTATTTTATCCTTTGTGAAATGAGCAGCCAGTCTTTCATTCATTGTGTGCGCATAACTTTCTATCTGTGCATACAGATAAGTTCCCTGGTGTTGCAAATAGAATTCGATCGATTCGCGAATGTTGTCCTGTGTCTTTTCTCCGAAGCCTTTATACAAAAGCAACCTGTTTTCATTGCAGGCATAGAATAGCTCGCCAATCGATTCCACCTCTAATTCTTTCCAGATAGTATTTATCTTCTTTGGCCCGATCCCTTTTATGTTTAACATTTCTATGACGCCAACCGGAGTTTTCTCAATATAGTCATTGAGAGTTTGCATTTTGCCGGTATCAAGCATCTCGAGCACCTTTTTCCCAATACTGTCTCCAATTCCTTTAATGCTGAATATTTTTTCATGCGGAGTTTCGCTAAGCTGCAAAGGGAGTTTTTCAATATTGAAGGCTGCAATAGAGTATGTTTTTGATTTAAAGGAATTCTCACCATGGATCTCCATTAGTTTGGAGAGAAGCGAAAAATTATCCGCAATAGTGTAGTTATCCATACCCCGGTCCCCGAAAGGGAGTTTTGCCCCCATCCCCTTAAGGGGTGTTGTTAAGCACTCAAATAAGAGAAGAGGAATTTAAAATTCAATTATTCCAATAAAGTTCAGAAAGTTGAAGTGAGTGACACAACGGACCTGCAATAGTATTTCTAAAGCTCGCTGCACAAACATCAACCTCAAAATCAAAGTAACTACTATTTTTTAAAGTTTATGCCCCCATCCCCTGAAGGGGTGTTTTTGTACCATTCAAATAATTGAGTATTGTTAAAAAATCCGGGTAGAGACCTGAACGTTGAGGAGTGCGGCGCAGTGAAAGTGTAATAGCCTTACTATGTCTGGTTACGCAAACATCAACTTCAAACCAGTCACTACTATTTTTTAGAGTTTATTCGATCTAAGTTCCCCTTTAGGGGACAGGGGCGTGATAAAACAAAAGTCCTCTCGCCTGGGGCGAGAGGACTTATTATAACATCATAAGTTTTTCAACTTATCTTTTCTTTGCTTTCTTAGCAGCTTTCTTTTTAGGAGCGGCTTTTTTCTTAGCAGCTTTTTTCTTTGTTGCCATGTTTTTGAATTTAAAATGGTTAGTAAAAAAACTTATCGACAGTAAAAATATAAATTTTTTTAAACTGTCAAAACTTTTTTCAACAATTTTAAAGATGTAAATGTGGAAAACCTGGATTAAGCGGAAGCTTCGACTGCATTTACAGAAACAAATGTTCTGTTATTCTTCCCTTTTTTAAATTCAACAACGCCATCAGCAAGTGCAAACAAAGTGAAGTCTTTCCCAACGCCAACATTTTTTCCGGGATGATAAACAGTACCGCGCTGACGAAGAATAATATTACCGGAAATAACTGGCTGGCCACCAAAAATTTTTACACCAAGGCGTTTGCTTTGCGAGTCGCGTCCATTCTTTACACTGCCTTCACCTTTTTTATGTGCCATGATTTTCTGTTTTGAAATTTCTAAACTGGGAGATTTGGAATCGAGTTGGAAAAATTTCCCAATTTCCCAATTCCACTTTCCAAAATTATTTTATCTCGGTTATTTTGATTTTTGTATACTGTGTTCTGTGTCCTTTCTTTTTATGAAAACCTTTTCTTCTTTTTTGTTTGTAAGCGATCACAGTATCTCCTTTAACATGGTCAACGATCTCAGCTTTGATCTTTGCTTTTACGTCTTTCCCCAGGGAAAGTTTTCCATCCTTATCAACCAGGGATATTTCGGCGAACTCAACTTTATCGCCGGGATTGCCATCCAAATGAGGCACGTACAAGGTCTGGTCTTTCTCCACCTTATATTGCTGACCTGCTATTTTTACAACTGCAAACATAGTTTTGAAAATTTTTAGAGCGCCCGGCCGAACATATGCCTGGCTGAATTCATTCGGACAGGTACCGTTCGGTACGGGCGGGCAAAGGTATGGGTTAATTTCTAACCGGCAAACAGAAAACCCAAGTTTTAAGCCAGTAAAATCGGCCAAAGTCAACCGTCCTTCTGTATATATTTGTGTGCCCGTTCAAATGATCGTTAGGGACGGGTTTAAAGTTTGCCATTTGTTCTTCGTATGGCAATGAGGGCTAATTCGGATGAAAATCAAATCGTTTTTAGCGAAACCCTTCGCTTCATATATATATAAAGGTATCCGCAAAGATACCCTTACCGCGGTTGAGGACCAGGAAAACATACTCAGGCAGTTGATCAAAACTGGCCGCAATACCGAGTACGGCAAAGAACACGGGCTGCTAAATGTGAACTCTTACCAGGAGTTCAGACAGGCAATTCCCCTCAGGGATTATGAGGAAATGAGGCCTTACATCCAGAAGATAAAAGAAGGAAAACATAATGTACTGTGGAAAGGGAGACCCATTTACTTTGCAAAAACGTCGGGTACTACAAGCGGGATAAAGTATATACCCATTACGAAGGAATCAATTCCCAATCATATCAATACGGCGCGCAATGCGTTATTGTGCTACATGGCAGAAACAGGTAATTCAAAATTCTCTGATGGAAAAATGATCTTTCTTTCAGGCTCGCCGGAATTGGAAAGAGTGGGAGATATTCCTACGGGAAGGCTGAGTGGTATCGTGAATCATCATGTGCCGAGTTATTTGAGAAAAAATCAACTCCCTACTTATACTACAAATTGTATTGAAGATTGGGAAACCAAACTCGATAAGATTGTTGAGGAAACGATCAACCAGGATATGACACTCATCAGTGGCATACCGCCGTGGATGCAAATGTATTTTGACAGGCTGATCGAAAAGAGTGGAAAAAAAGTAAAAGACATTTTTCCCAATTTTTCCGTGATGGTTTATGGTGGAGTAAATTTCGAGCCTTATAAAGCCAGGTTACTGGACAGCATAGGACATAAAATAGATTTGATCGAAACATTTCCTGCATCGGAGGGATTTATGGCTTTCCAGGACTCACAGCACGAAGAAGGATTATTGCTAAATACAAACAGTGGGATCTTTTTTGAGTTCATACCCACTGCTGAAATTTTTAATGAAGATCCAACACGACTTCAGTTAAAAGACGTAAAACCGGGAGAAAATTATGCAATGGTCATCAGCAACAATGCGGGCTTATGGGGATATAATCTTGGTGATACAGTAAAATTTGTTTCTATTCAGCCGTACCGGTTGGTTGTTACAGGTCGTATTAAACATTTTATTTCAGCTTTTGGCGAACATGTAATTGGCGAAGAGGTGGAACAGGCTTTGATGAAAACGGCGAACGAAGAGCACGTTCATATTACCGAGTTTACAGTAGCACCGAAAGTGGAGGATATTGATGGAAAAAGTTATCATGAATGGTTTATCGAATTTGAAAATAAGCCTTCTGATATGAAAGAATTTATTGCAAAACTTGATGCACAAATGCGGGCAAAAAATATCTATTATGACGACCTTATTTCAGGAAAGATCCTTCAGCCATTAAAAATAATTCCCGTTCGCAAAAACGGATTTATTGATTACATGAAATCAATTGGTAAATTGGGCGGTCAAAACAAGGTGCCCAGGTTAAGCAATGACAGGACAATTGCGAATGAACTGATAAAATGGGCTGAAACAGGCAATGAGCAATTGGTCCGTAAGGACTCCTTTGGAGCAATTGACAATAGGTGAGCACCCATTAACTAATGCCTTACTGATTAATGACTACTGACTCCTACATAAAACGCATTGCCATTTTTGGTTCTACCGGTTCTATTGGAATGCAGGCTTTGGATGTAATTAAGGCTAATCCTGATAAATTTTCTGTCGAGGTTCTTACCGCGCACAAAAATCACGATGTGCTGGTGAGGCAGGCATTGCAATTCAATCCAAACATTGTGGTCATTGTAGACGAGGCCAAATATGCTGAAGTAAAGGATGCACTTGCATCAACGGATATAAAGGTTTTTGCAGGGGAGAACGCATTGGAGGAAGTCGCAGCTATGGATTGCTATGATCTGATGCTGGCAGGGATTGTTGGTTATGCGGGTTTGAAGCCTACTTTAAAAGCACTTTGTAACGGTAAGACAATTGCATTGGCAAATAAAGAAACCCTGGTGGTAGCCGGTGATATTGTGATACAAAAAGCTGTTGAAAACCGGGTGCCTATTATTCCTGTCGATTCGGAACACTCGGCCATATTCCAGTGCCTTATCGGGGAGACCAGGAACAGGATTGAAAAAGTTATTCTCACAGCTTCAGGAGGTCCTTTTCTTGGACGCAAGCCAAATTACCTTGTAAATGTAAAAAGAGAACATGCACTGCAGCATCCCAACTGGAGCATGGGTGCGAAAGTGAGCATTGATTCAGCCACGTTGATGAATAAAGGATTGGAAATGATCGAGGCAAAATGGTTGTTCAACCTTAAGCCGGAACAGATACAGGTACTGATCCATCCCCAAAGTATTATTCACAGCATGGTACAATTTGAGGACGGAAGTATCAAAGCGCAAATGGGAGTACCTGATATGAGGCTTCCCATTCAATACGCGTTAGCATTTCCCAAACGTATTCAAAGTGATTTTCCCCGTTGTGATTTCAGAAAAATGAATACACTTTCATTTGAAGAGCCAGATATAAAAACTTTTCGCAATCTTGCTCTTGCAAAAGAGGCTTTGTTCAAAGGAGGTAATCTGCCCTGTATCATGAATGCGGCCAATGAATTGGCGGTATTTGCTTTTCTTCATAACCGCATCGGTTTTTTGGATATTACAGATATCATTGAAAAAACCATGGAGAAGGTTTCATTCATCGATCATCCCACACTCGACGAATATTTTGAAAGCGACGGTGAAGCCAGGAACTACGCTGCCGATATTATGCATTTGTAATCCCGCTGTCCCTCCAAAAGGGGAAACTTAGATTAGTCATTCCTGAATTATGCGTGCTATTAAATAATTGATTGAAATTATTTAATTCAATTTGCTATAGGATAGATAAATTATTCATAAAGATTAGTACATAACCTCTATTTAAGTAGATATTTGCAGCTATTAAAAAAAAATAAAGTCCCTTTGGGGATTTAGGATATGAATTTATTAGCTATTAATTGGGGCCAGGTAGGATTGCAGGCCGGGCAACTATTGTTGGCTCTATCTATATTGATCATATTGCACGAATTTGGTCATTACATTACGGCGAGATGGTTCAAATGCCGGGTAGAAAAATTCTTTTTGTTTTTTGATCCCTGGTTCGCAATTGTAAAAAAGAAAGTAGGTGAGACAGTTTATGGAATAGGATGGTTACCGCTCGGTGGTTATGTGAAGATATCGGGGATGATCGATGAGAGCATGGACAAAGAGCAAATGAAGCAGCCGCCCAAAGAATGGGAATTCAGAAGTAAGCCGGCATGGCAACGGCTGATCATTATGCTGGGAGGAATTATTATGAACGTGCTGGTAGCTTTTGTGATCTATGCATTTATATTAATGGTATGGGGCGAAAAGAAAATTCCAACAGCCTCAATGAAATACGGTGTGCATGTAGTTGACAGCACTTTATATAAGATCGGTATCCGCAATGGCGATAAGATCCTTGCTGCAAATGGCAGACCTGTTGATGACTATGACAAACTTCGCCGCAAGTTATTGCTCGGAGAAAATCTCACGATAGAGAGGAATGGCCGGCAAATGAATCTTGACCTGCCCGTCAACCTGATAGGGCAGCTGGTAGAAAATAAAAGTAAAAGTGCAAGTGGGTTTGTCGAACCCCGCACTCCTGCTGTTGTTTACTACGTCGCTGACACGTCAAACATCTACAAAGCAGGGTTGAGAAAAAATGACCAGATCATCGGCGTTGATTCCAACCGGTTTCAATATTTCGATGAGTTACAAAATCAATTAGGGGTAAGAAAGAATAAAAATATTTTGCTTACTGTGATCAGGGATGGCAAAGAAGTGAGCTTTCCTGCGCGGGTTGACAGCATTGGCCGACTTGGTTTTTATCCTTATGGCGCCGGCAACGATTTTGAGCAGATGGATAGCCTTGGATGGGTAAAATTAAATACAACCAGGTACGGATTTTTTGCTGCGTTTCCTGCGGGAGTAAGGAAGGCTGGCGAAGAACTATCATTCTATATTGACCAGTTCAAAAAAATACTAAACCCCAGGACCGGCGGTTATAAAGGACTTGGTGGATTTAAAGCTATCGGTTCTATATTCCCTAAATACGGATGGAACTGGGAAGCATTCTGGACAATTACGGCTTTCCTTTCCATTGTTCTTGCCTTTATGAATTTGTTGCCGATCCCTGCCCTTGATGGCGGGCATGTCATGTTCACTTTGTATGAAATAGTTAGCGGGCGCAGACCGAGTGATAAATTCCTTGAATACGCTCAAATGGTGGGCATGGTATTGCTCTTTGGATTGATGCTGTATGCCAATGGTAACGATTGGTTTGGTTGGGGCAAATAGAATAATGCCACTGAGACACTGAGGCGCAGAGGCTTTTTCTGTGTTTCTGTCCTTCTGTGGCAATTTATAAAAGCTCCTTGCTGCAAAAGGCATTTTCTCAAAGCTCAATTCCGATCTTCTTCATCAGCAATGATGCATTCATGCTTGTACAAATTCCTTCTTTTAAAACATAATCAAAATAGAGTTCATCACCCTTGACCTGCACATCAAAATGATAGTTGTGAATGCGCGTCGGGAATTCTTCAGCAAGTTTTGTGAGTTCAAGATCATGTGTTGCTACCAGTGCAAAGGCTTTTTCTTTTACCAGTTGTTTAATAAATGCTTTTGAACCGGTGTGCCGGTCGGCTGAATTAGTTCCTCTTAGTATTTCATCAAGCAACAAAAAAACTTTTTCATGTTTTTTTACGGCCTCGATGATCTGTTTTAATTTTTTTAATTCAGCATAGAACGTCGAAGTGTTTTCTTCAAGATTATCATTAACTCTCATGCTGCTTATTACCTTCATGTTTGAAACGATCAATTCTGCCGCACAAACCGGGGAACCCATCATGGCCAGCACAACATTGACACCGGCACTTCGCAAGAAAGTGCTCTTGCCTGCCATGTTGGAACCGGTGATCAAACAAAGTTGCTGGTGTTCCTTTACACTAAAAGAGTTGTTGACTCGTTTTTCAACGGGTATCAACGGGTGTCCCATTTGTTTAGTGATCAATACACCGTGTTCAGAACTTAATTTGGGAAAACTCCATTGAGGATGATTAAAACAAACAGTGGCAAGCGTGACAAGCGACTCCATTTCGGCAAGCACGTGAAACCATTGGGCAACTGTTGTTTTTTTTCCTGATTTCCATTTTTCCAGGGCAAACAACTGTTGAAGATCCCAAAGCAGAAAAATATTCAGCGGTACATGAACCAGTGGATTATACCTGTAATCGAGACGTTCCAATATTTTTTTTAACTGCAGGATTGAAGCCGATGCGTTTTGCACTCCTGTTCTTAAATTTTCCTGCAGGGTTTGTATCAACTCTGTTTTTGCTTTGAAGGTCTCTATCCAGCGGACGCTTTGAAAAAGAGTTTCCAGCTCCGGTACGATCTTATTCAGAAGAGCATAGTCAGGCATAATGTACTTCATAATACTGAAAGCGATTGCAAAGAATAACAATAATAGAGGATAGAACAACGATGAGGAGATAACAGAAAATAGATAAAGCAACAAAATCGTGATGGCCGCTGCGGGAAAAATAAATCGTATCGATTTCCAAACAATGTTGGCCCGAAGTTTATTTTGCCGCTGTAACCATTTTATTACTTTTTTTTCTGAAGCGATTGTGGCAGGGTTTGCTATGCCGTAAGATCTGAATTGATGCAATGAAAAAATAGTTTCGCTTAATTCTTTTGCAGCTTCCTGTCGTTTAATGATCAGATCAGTTTGAGCGGGGTGTAGTAACCAGTCTGCGAATAATTTATTTCCCTGCTCGGAATGAGTGCGGTTGATGTATTGAAAAATTGATGCTTTGCCGAAGAGGTCAAGATCATTTGCATAGTCATGATGTTCGGGCTGAAAAGATTGCCCGTCGGGCCGGTTGGTAAAATGATGCACGAGAATGTTTATTTCTTCTTCGTTGATCTCTGTAAGCCTTTTGGTATTTTCAATCGATTCACGGTTATTAATATCCCTGGTCACAAAAAAAAGAAAAAGGGCAATCAGAAAGATCGATACGATCATTGCAAGTATCCAGCTCAATGACCATAATTGCCAGGGTGTCAGGCCGGCGGCCACGAGTGAAAAAAAGCGAAGCCATGCCAGCCTGTTCTTTTTTCTCAAAAGATTCGCCATCTTATCATCGAGTAATGCAAGATGCTCTTTATAAATTTTTAGCGGATCTGGGTTTTGCATTTGATAAAACTAAATCATTCTGGTGAGGGAGTTAGAAGTTTGAGATTTGAGATTTGAAATTTGACGTTTGACGTTTGAGCGTTTGACGTTTGACGTTTGATGAAATGAAAGGGGAGTAAGTTATTAAACAATCGCTCCCGGCAACCGAAAAATTCGGTAAATTTGCAGGTTGATCGATTGTTGATGAATGAAGTTACTGAACGATGAAAGGTCCCGATAGCTATCGGGAGCGACGCAACAGAAGGTCCATCAAGGTGAGGAAGCTGGTATCGCAATAAAATTCCTCCGAAGGAGTTCCTTCGGAACAAAATCAGCAATCCAAAATCTGAAATCATAAGGGGGCGTTAGGTTTTGACAGCGTAGATCTTTGAAAGTGTAAGCATGCCGGGCGTTGCGTAATTAGCCCGCTAATCTGAATACGAAAATCACAAATGGCAATACACAACTTGCCATGGCTGCTTAATTAGTAATTAGGTAGTCATTATGGCCGAGTGAGAAGGCAGTCCTGTTGCCCGCTCCTCCGCCCAATCAACAAACAAAACAGGATGCTGTTATCATAGGCTGTGCAGATAACAAAAGACCCGATAGCTATCGGGACATGCAGCTAAGGAATTGATCGGTTGTTTGTTTCTCCCGAAGGGAGCCCTTCGGGCCAGTTAGTTCCCGAAAACAACAAAACAGAATAAGCATGTAGAAAGCTTTTGAAGAATATGTTTGGACACCGGTTCGATTCCGGTCGCCTCCACAAGGGTTCAATGTTGAATGATATAAATAGCCAAATAATTGAAGAAAAAATTATTAAGGAACGAATGGCTTAAGCTCGATGCAACGAGTCGATAGGTTGCAGCTATTGGTAAGTTATTGCATCATCCTTCCAGCTCAATTCTGACATTCTTCAGACCCTCATCCGTTAAATGAAGATCATGCAGGGGTTATTCTTTCATCATAAGCGTCAAATATCTGATACAACGAATTGATCCTGGTTTGCTGAGTTGCAGACTCGTCAGAGCAGAGGTTATTTTATTATTAAGTTTAATGAAGTTCGAAGCAATTTGGCGATATAAGCTACCTTTTCACCGTAATTATGGTCCACAATGAGAAATATTTTCGTAGTCTTCAACGGGGTTGATTATTCGCCTCACGTTCTCAATTTTGCAATTTTTGCAGCAAAACAAAATGCTTCAGTTTTACATCCAATTTTTTTGAAACCTCTTCATGTCGAAGAAAGCCTGCAGTATCCTTTTCCAAACGATTTATCCGGAACACAATCGCTCTTTAGCAGGAAAGAATTAGACGAGGAAGACCAAAAAGGGATGGATGCCAACCTGCAGGTTTTTATAGATGAGTGCAAGGAAAACGATTTACAATATAAAACGGAAAGAAAATTGGAAACGCTTGAAGAATTGATTGATCTTACTGCGTTTGCTGATCTTACAATGGTCGACGCAAGGTCCGAAATTGGAAAATATTCAGTGATAGACTTACTGACCGATGCACATTGTCCCACCATCCTGGTCCCGGCAACATCTCAACTACCGGACAAAATAGTTTTATGTTACGATGGGAGCGCGTCAAGCATGTACGCCATAAAAATGTATAGTTATTTATTTCCTGAATGGAAAAATAAACCGACTGAACTACTTACCATCAATCCTCCATCAAACGACAAGGATGAAACTTATATGGATGATTGGTGTGACAATCATTTTACAAACCTGGCGAAACACCAGGCTCAGGGAAATGTTCACCAGGAACTGATCAATTTTATTCAGCCGGAATCTGAGAAAAAATTGATTGTAATGGGAGCGTTTGGAAGAAGCGCCCTTTCGAGGTTGCTTCACAGAAGCCTCGCCGCCAGGGTGATCGAGGAGACAAGTGCTTCTTTATTCATCACACATCAATAGAAGGGAAACAAATTTTTAATGATGGGCAAACTATGAGGTCAACAACCAGGTAAAGTAGCTCAACTATGAAGTTGCACGTCCGCGCGATTCAATACCATGTTGGCGGTTGTTATTCTCAGTCTGATTATTTGCCTGTTATGATTGAAATGTCATTGTCAAGATTATTACAAACCACAATGTCGTCTTTTCCATCTCCATTTAAGTCAGCAATTGCAACACCTTTGGGGTGATTACCAACCGTGGTAGCGGAACTTGATAAAACAATCCCATTCTTACTCATTAAGAAAAGATAAATTTTGTTACTGTCATTATCTGAAGTTACAATATCATTTATACCATCGCCATTAACATCACCTATTGCGACACGATTGGGAATTTTACCTGCCTCATAAGGCGAACCTTTCATCATTGTAAATTTTCCTCTTCCATCTCCAAGTAAAACTGTCAATCCATTTTTACCCGTTCTGTCTGTTGTGCTGGCTGGTGAATTAATAATTGCGAGGTCAGGTTTTCCATCTTCATTTACATCGCCAATGGCAACACCAAAAGGAGCATCACCGCAAAGGAAAGGTGAACCTATTGCCTGGTTAAAGTTCCCTTGACCATTACCAAGAAGAATTGTAGCATTATTCCCCTCTAAGTTTGTTGTTATAATATCGGTGTTACCATCATTGTTGATATCAGCAACACGAACTCTTTGATATGGGTGTTTACCGACTTTAAAAAATGTTCCTGGAATTTTAAAACCATTGATGCTATCGCCAAATAAGACTTCTATTTGGTCATTGCCCCAACTATCCGTAACAAGGTCTAACCTTCCGTCATTGTTGAAATCTCCTGTTGCAATGCCATGAGTGTGTGGTAATACTTCAACGGGGAAAGGTGACTTGGGAGAAGCAGTAAAATTTCCGTGTCCGTTTCCTAATAAAACTGTCAAATATTTTCTTTCATGATTGGCAAACGCGAAATCAAGGTTGCCATCATTATTAAAATCTCCGATTGCCACATCATTTACAGCGTGCCCGGCGGGGAATGGGGAGCCCTTTGCTTCTTCAAATTCCATTTTTCCCTCAGCAAGTAGAATGGTTACGCTACTGTCTCCTTCATTTGTAACGACGAGGTCGGGAAGTTTATCATTATTCAAATCGGCAATTTCAACACATCCGGGGGCTTTACCAACTTTAATTTTTATCGCACCCGAAGATGTAATAATGTTTTTGGAAGATGAACTATTTGTCTGTCCGCCGCTGAATAAAGCAGTGAAAACGGATATTACTAATAGAAATCTTGTTGTCATTGGGTTCGATTTTTCTTGTTTTTGTAAAAATGCCAATCAATACTTAGCTTGTCTGATGGAGATAATAAAATAGTGAGACAGCAAATTAACAAAAGAAATGTCGTCATGCCGTTTTGCATGATCAATCCTTTGTGAAATACAAATGTTGCTACTGTCATATCTATAATGAGCAAGAGACATACAGATCTTTTTAAGAAACCAAGAACAAGAAAAATACCCCCGAAAAATTCTGTTATCTTGCAGAGCCAGGCACTTAATAGAGGAAGCGGGATATTTGCAGTTTGTAAAGTGTCAGCAAAGTCCTGCATTTTACTTTGATGCCAAATTGATAATCCATAACGAATAAAAATTACCCCTACCCAACATCTAAGAAGGAAAATTGAATTGCTCCAAATAGCTTGCTGGTTTAAAATTAGTCGTTTCATTTGTCACCCTAAAAGTGAGAGGGAATTGTCACATGATTCTATTTTTTACATCTGTAGAGCTTTTTCCTTGATAAACTGTTGAAATTATTGAGGACAAACATTGATACAGGAGGATATGAAGATGCTCCTTTCATCGCACCCGATGAAGATTATTTGATCTTTGAATCTCAAAGACCGGAGTCAATCGACGGAAGCATTGATCTTTATATCTGCTTCAAACAAACAGACGGAAGCGGAATCATCCGAAAAATATAGGTCCAAAGATCAATAGCAAATATTCTGAGAGATTTGCTCGTGTAATCCCCTGATGGTAAATATCTTTTTTTCGGAGCCAATCGAAGGCAACGAACCGATAATCTTTATCTCGATGTTTATTGGATCGATGCCAAAGTGATTGATGAATTAAATGTTAGGAAAATCGATTGATATTCTCCAACGCAAACAACATAAATGCTAAGGATACAAGCGGTTCTTTTTTCGTTAAGCAAACCCCGTGTTACCGGTTCGTGCTTTTCGTAGTGAAGTTATTGCACGTACATCACCGCTTTTTTTGCATCTATACTTTTAAGCAGCACCTTTAAAAGTCGGCGGTGCAGTCGTGGTTTGCCCTCCATCCCTTGTAATGGATCAATTAATTTTTCTCACCCGGTAGCTATCGGATTTATTTCTCCTTAAGATCCAATAGTACCTGTCCTGACTTTTCCGGCCCGCTTGTAATTGGCAATAATAACTCCGGTTGATGTAACCAAACTCTCTGTTAATGTAAATGCTGCCGGAATCGCGCCATTGTCAAACAATTTTTTTCCTTTACCAAGAGTCAGCGGGTAAATTTTGAGCCGGAGTTCGTCCACCAAATCATTCTTAAGTAACAGCTGAATAAGCTTACTGCTGCCCCAAACTTGAATGTCAGAACCTTTTGAATTTTTGAGCTTTTTGATATCTTCCAAACTTTTGATAAATACGGTGTTTTTCCACCGATATATCTCTGACTTTTTCATGGTGCTTGGACATAACGTATTTTGTGCCATCATTGATGCCCGGCCAAATGTCTGCATGTTCAGGCCAGTAGGAGGCCCAAATCTCAAATGTTTTTCTGCCCAAAAGATAATCCGCAGGTTGCATCTCTTTTTGCAAGACCTTACCACCAACTTCGTCACCATACGGTGCGGTCCAACCGCCATATTTGAAACCGCCCGATGTATCTTCCTCAGGTCCACCAGGTGCTTGCATTACTCCATCTAATGTAATCATTGATAAAACAATTATTTTTCTCATAGTTATTTCACCTCCCTTATAATTTATTCTTTAAATGCTTCTTCAAAATTGCCTTTGTTACGATACAAATGTCGCCAACAAAGATCCTGCTATCGCAGTGTAAATGCGGCAATCTCAGTGGTTGAATACGACAAGTATTGATAGTCCTGGACAGGTGGAGTTGTCGCTAGCATTCTGACTAGCCACTCGGGTGGGAAAACTTCGGGTCACCCGTTAAAATTCGATACAACTTTTTTAGAGGGGTTGAATCAATCAATAAAATACTTAAATTAGTCCAGTGACCCATAATTCCACCCTGTCTGACACCCTGCTCGAATATTTCCTGTGAAAGCTTCCAGCCTGTGAAGCCTTTACGAAGGCCACGATAACCAACTAAATTAAAACACATGGAAACTGCTACGACTGCTGGTTCTTCCCCTGTCCCAGCCATCTTTGATGACATTCTTTCCGACATTGAAAATGAAAGCTGTGTTCTCATAGTTGGACCCGACATCGTAAATTATGGCGACAAATCCTGTTTTGAAACGCTGTGTGAAGAGCTTCTCAATGATGCATCTTATAGTCAATTGATCGACTTGACTCCGCAATACGTATTCTCGCATGAAGAATTGTTGCAACTAAAGCCCGCGGCAAAGGAGACCAGCCTTCTGCGTTACATGGAACGATTTTATCAGCGCCAAACAAAGTACGATGAACCCTTTAAAAAGATTGCCCAGATCCCGTTTCACCTGGTCGTCTCATTTTTGCCCGATACCCGTTTAAGGAAGATTTATGAAGAACAGAATCTTGACTTTCATTACAGCCACTATCCGCGCGAAGAAAACCCGGAAACTGTCGAAAGACCTACCCGGAAAACACCGTTGGTTTACAACATACTTGGTGACTTTAGCGAAGGCGATATTATCATCACCTTTGATCACCTTTTTCAATATCTGTCCGGAATTATGGGAAAGCGTGAACTTCCTCACGCCATCCAGGAGGCCTTCAAAAAAGCGCGGACGTTTGTCTTTCTGGGTGTACACTTCGAGCGATGGTATGTCCAGCTGATTTTACGCATTATCACAACGAAAGAGAAAAAAGAGAAATATTCTATTTTAAGAAACGGAAATGGAAGCGATGTTTACACCTTCATCGCACGGAGGTTGGAACTTGACTTTGTAGAAACTGACCCGGTTGACTTTCTCGATAAATTGTATGAACAGTGCGCTGCAAATAAGTTGCTAAAAAACGCAAAGAAGCAGACAACAACTACTCGTGTATTTATTTCCTACAGCCATAAGGATATTGATGCAGTCGAAAAGATCGAGCAGTATTTGAGACAAAGTGCTATAGATGTGATACGCGACGAGAAGGATATGTCCGCAGGACAGCAGATTGACGAATTCATATCAACTATTAATAGCGTGGACGTTGTTGTAACCGTGCTCTCCGCAAACAGTTTACGGTCACCGTGGGTAAGCAAGGAAATCATCACAACTATACAACATACAGATCGTTTGCTATTGCCTTGCTATCTCGACGAAAGTTTTCTGGACGAGAATTTTATGAGCAATGCGGAAAAATTTGTTGATGAAAGATTATCCGTTATTGCCGAAAAGATCATGCAGCGGGGTCGCAGTAAGACGGATGATCTTTTCAGGGAACGCAACACGTGGACAGAATACATTAATAATTTGCCAGTTGTGCTAAATGAACTGCAAGCTAGAAAATGTCTATCTCTGAACACAGAAAATTTCGATGGTAACATCGTCAAAGTTGTTGAGTGTATCCGGAATCATAAAAATAAAAAGTGAAAAACTGTGCCGCAAGAACTCCATCATCGCTATCCGGGCATTAAGCCCTTTACTACAGCAGAAAGAAATTTATTCTTCGGCCGTGAAAAGGATATTGAAGATCTCTACAGGCTCATTTTTATAAAACAAACCGTTGTGCTGTATGGGAAAAGTGGGTATGGGAAAAGCTCACTTCTGAACGCAGGCGTAATTCCGCGGCTACAAGAAGAAGGTGAATGGAATTGCATTCCCATTCGCTTTAATAATTTTTCGGAGCGGGACGTTAAAAAAAATGTTTCGCCGGCTGCCAATATTGTAATGAACCTGAAACGAGAAGTGAATGCCGCCTCTCTGCTATTGTTGAACCAGGTGCTGCCCGACGAATACTCGTTATGGTATTGGGTCAAGGCCTGCCAGCCTTTAAATGGCCATTTGCAAATGATTTTCTTTTTCGATCAGTTTGAAGAAATGTTCACCTATCCCAAAGCACAGATCGATGAGTTTTCCGAGCAACTTTCACAAGTGCTGTATAATACAGTGCCTGTAAAATTCCGGAAACGGTTAGCTGAAATGGACGATGAAAGAAGTATCAATGACGAACTTCATGCATTCATTTACGATAAACCTGAGATCAAGATTGTATTCTCTGTGCGTTCTGACCGTCTTTCGCTGCTAAACTTACTTACCGACCGTCATCCGACCATTTTGCAAAACTTTTTCGAGTTGGATGCATTGGGTCGCTCGCAAGCCCAACAAGCCATCGAAAATCCGGCATTGGCCCCGGTCTCACTTGGCTTTGCAAGTCCGGGCTTCACCTATACCAAAGACGCCATGGAAAAAATTCTGGAGAACATAGCCAGCCCTCAGGATAGTAAAATTGAAAGCTCCACCCTCCAGATCATCTGCCGTTATGTAGAAGATGAATTGGTAACTCACTTGAGACACACCTCAATTACGGCTGTTCTTCTCGGGGATATTGCTGATATTTTCCGACAATACTACGAAGGCGTTTTAAATAAACTAACTCCTGTTGAACGGGAAAAGGCCCAACATCTTATCGAAGATGAACTCATCGAAGATGGACGAAGAAACACACTCACCGATATTTATATCAAAAACCGGTTCGGTTTTAATGACAATCTTCTGCAAATACTGGAAGCAAGCTCTCTTCTCCGCAAAGAACGGGACGCAACCGGAAGAACTTTATATGAGGTCAGTCATGACACCTTAGTTAAGGCGATTGAACGCGTGGCTGCCATCCGGCGCGAAGCTGAAGAGCAACGTCGGCGCGTTGCGCTTGAAGAAAGCCTGGCTGAAGAACGAAACAAAGCGGAGTATCTCGCAGCGCTGAACAAAAAAGTGGTGCTACGTTCGCGGGTAGCGATTGCGCTTGCTATCGTATCGCTGATTATTGCCGGCATAGCCGTGCGGTATTTTGTTGTTTCTCAAAAAGCAAAAAAGGATGCGGATAATGCCCGCGAAGCGGCAAGTAAACAGGAAAACAGGGCAAAAGTTGCACTCTTCGAAAGTAACTTACAAAAGGCCAAATATCTTGTGGAGGACGTACGGAATAGTTATATTCTCAGCAACGACTATGATTTGGCCCTGAAAAATTTGGACAAGGCGGAGTCTTTGGTGTCAGTGAACTTTCCTTTGCCATCCTTTGATCAGTCGGAACGAAACAGCCTGTTAAGCGCGATCCGTGAGGAACGCAAAAACTGCCAACCGTTAAAAAATTGAATGGTATGAAACGAGCCTTGTTTGCTTGCATAACGCTGATCATGATGCAAGTTGGTTTTGCGCAGGATGTCTGTCCGGAATTTTCCAGGCTGATGGCTGAAGCAGACCAGTTTGTAGCGAATAAGGATTACCGTAAGGCACTAAATAAATACAATAGTGCTAAAACATGCTCTCCCGCACAACGGGCTAATGTTGATGAGAAGATCAACCAGGTGTTTGAAAAGATCCAGGCAGAATCGAAAACGGCGAGGATGTCTGAAGTGAAAATCCGCTCGTTGTATGACTCATTGAACAAGATGATTGCAAGCAAACAGAAGGCTGAAGAAGACAAGAAAAAAAATGACTCTGCAAACATCGCTAAACTTTTCCATGTTGAGAATAAGGACTGGCTGGTAAAGCTTCCGGAGGAAGTCCAGAGGCAATTGCTCACTGATATTATACGATTAAAGGGAACCGGCAGAGAGTCCGCTCGTGATTCATTAGCATCAGCCTTCAAACAACTTGTCCTGGCAAATGATTGGACGAAAGAGTATAGCAATTGCGTAGCCAAGAATGAGAAAAGCCCAGTGAATGGGCTGGGACGGAATGCCGACTACATTCAATTTTACGGATCGAGACTTCTGGAAGATTACTACTACTTAGCCACTGTCAGGTTGGAGAATGCCAGCGACCTCCTTCCTTCATCGGAACGTTCTGCTTACGTCAGTCAAATCTCAACAGCGGAGGACTCTCTGAAGAATCTGAGGCTAAGAGCAACACGGGGGTACTACATACCTGACAAAGTCATTGGGTTACCTCTCGAGCTTTGGTCATACGGTCATTGTGCGAATAACAGCGATTTTGCATTGACCTATTTAGATACCCGTGACTATAATAAGCTTCGATTGCATTATGTCAATTATTCCCTCCCCAGCTTTGTACCAACGGTCGACAGTTCCGAGGTTTTAGCTGACAGTGGTAATCTATACCATCTGCTTGCAGCTTTCGCGAATTTCAAGAATAGCGTAGGAAGAGCTCTCAAGTATGTTTTGAAAAAGAACAGGGCAGAACTAAAAGACACATTTTATGTAGTGCCCAATGTGATTACATTATTTGATAGCACGGGAAAGATCATTACTCAGTTCGGGCAGGATCCGGGAAGTGCCTATTATTTTTCGCCCGATGGAAAGCTGCTGGTAACCTGGAAGGATAAAAAACAGTTAGTACTCTACAACGTTAGTTTGCAAAAACAGGTACCTATTATCGATAATACTTCTGTACGAGCGATGAGTATTTCCACTGACTCGCGGACGATTGCGTATTATAACCCCGACATGCGTACGATTTATTTTTCGGCCACTGATGGGCACCAATTGTTTCGCATTCCACTGGCCCAACTTGGGTTGAAGGATCTGATTGACCTGGAATTTACGGGGAATGATCAGTTCTTGCGTATTAATATGGTGGATAGTATTCTGCTGCTTCATATAACTGACAGGAAGATTTTGTTATCCTTTAGTTCGCGACCGGTTCAAGACATCGTAGTATCTCCCAGTGGCAAGGACATTTTACTGAATTGCAATATCACTTATCTCACTTCGAATAGCAACACAAACAATTCGCAAAGCAATTATGAAAATCTGGCTTTCCTGGTTGATCAGGATCTTCACATCAAGCGTAAGCTTCTGGGCAACGTTCAACATCTATTCTTCTCGCCCGATGGAAGGTATGTGATTGGCTATAATAACAAGACCCTGGTCAGATGGACCGTCGACAGCAGTATCTATGTGCCCATGATCAACCAATCGTTTATAAGTACAGAGGAACTAATTGATAACAACTATCTTCCATATTCAAGATATGATTCCATCAATAACGCCAACCAGATTGAAAGCGGTGCTTATAATTTGTTCAAACTGGCATCATCTCAGACGGACACTTTACTGCAGGGGCTGTATTACCGCCGGTCTGAAAATCTCTTTGACAGATTGGCGTTTGGCAATGCTAAGAATATTCTCGCCCAACGTATACCCTTTTACTACGACTGGTACAATTGGATCGAGCAGCGTTTGGGCAACAAGAACTTCAATGCTCAATTTAGCCGGCAGCAACTTGGTACAGAACTTTTTGATAAAATGGTAAACTCTCCTGACTCTGTTTATCCAATGCAGCTTTACTATGCCGCCAACAGCCATAGAATATTTGGACGATTGTACGACAGCTTAGGCTATTACAATCCCAGTTACCTGGCCTTGATTCGCGAGGAGATTGCGTTGCGTCAAAGGGTGCTGCAAAAGGATCCCGATAACACTAACAACAATGATTATCTTAAGGAAGCTTATATGAAATTCAGTTCTGTTTGTGACATTATGGGCGCAAATCTCGCTGCGAATAAACAGTACAGTGACCGATTGACACTGTTTCGAATGGAAGAGGAATATTTGAGCAACCGTCAACAACTGTTTTACGACACGTTGGGAGCGCGCAAAACTGCTTATGTTAATGCACTGGGCCAACTTGCAACCAGTTTTCTTTTTGCATATGCCACCAGGTCGAGCGAATATAAGACTGGGTTGGACAGCGCGTTCTACTATGCAGAAAAAGGGCTGCAGCTAACCCCTGAGCACGACGATGCAATGTCGCTGCTTATGGTAGAAGCATTTGTACACTTATTGAAAGACGAAGTTGAAAAGGCTTTCGATGTCTGTCGAATGATAAGAGAACAATACCCCGAAATCAATAAAGAGACTATGCTGAAAAAGGTACAGTTTCTCAAGAACAGTATCCAGGGTTCAACGGCCAATATTCAACGAATGGAAGAATATATTAAGCAGGAAGAGTAAAGCACATCAAAAGCTTCATTCAAAATCGTGTTCTGTTAAACCAACATTGATATGGAACCTAAGACCGGTCGAGATGAGTCTGGAGCAACGGTGATTGATCCCGGAGCATCGTTTCAGAACAATAGGGGCCGGATAAATATTGGTGTTTCTGGCAAACGCTTTGTTCCTGCGGAGGACAGGCAAAGAGTATATGACGAAATCAAAAATCGGATAAACGAAATCCTTGAACAACACCAGGCGTCGGATTTTGTCGGGTTCACGGCGCTGGCGGCCGGAGCCGATACAATATTTGCAGAAGTAGTCATAAAAGAATTCCATAAGCGGCTGCACGCGATTTTACCCTTCTCTTTAGAAGAATATCAAAAGGATTTCTCAGAGCAAGACTTGAAGACATTTCTTGAACTTTTGCATCAAAGCAGTGAGACTGAAATTGCCAGTCGATCTGTACCTGGCAAGCCGGACGACAGAAGCCTGAGCTATTTTGCGTGCGGCCGTCGCATTGTCGAAGCTTGCGACGACATGGTATTTGTCTGGGACGAACAAAAGCCTGGCGGCACGGGAGGAACCGCGGAAGTCATGGGTTATTTTGGTGAGACGAATAAACATAAGCACGTAGCTTATATCAAAGTAACTCCTGCTAATAAAGATTCACTCGACGCAGAGCTCATGAAAGGGTACGAGGAATCAAATTCCGCCGCGATAGGAGCAAGAGATCGGTACCGGCTTGTTTGGAAGTTGGCGATTTTTATTGGATGGCTCGCCGTAGGCTGTTTTGCATGGAAAACTGCTTTCCACATCGAAGGAATGGCGGGCTTCGGTCTCACCAGTTTCGAGTTCCTTTTTGTTGCAGTAGTATACTTGCTCATCTATTTTGCGCGTAAATTGAATTATCACGGCTTATACCTTGAAAAAAGATGTGAAGCCGAAACTTACCGGTTGCTCAAGATTTTTTATCATACAGGAGTGAAGGTCAAAATTTCCGATCGATCAAATGAAGAAACTGCATTTTCCAGGCTGGCCGATCGCATCAACAAAAAGGTAGATGAAAGTGTAAGCATGTCGAAATGGTATAGTCAGTATGTAATCAAAGAACTCATCTGGAGCCAGGGAGAATACCACAATAACAAAATTAAATCGATAGGCAACAAACATGCGGCGTATGCGAGCATGAGCAGGTTCATTGGACTGGCGTTTCTCATCAACCTTGCTGTGCACCTGGTACACCTGTATGTGGCGGGAGATAGCGCACCACAAGCGATGCTATACAAATTCAGTGTTTTTTTGAACATCGAGCTTCCCGCCGCTTACGCGGCGGTCGAAGGATTTATTTATTTTAATGAATGGGCTGTGTTGAAAAAAAACTCGGCATCCAGTGGCCAAAGTCTTTCGGAGGTGCAATTCTATCTGCCACAGGAAATCGATAACAAAACGATTGCGGAATGTCATAAGGACCATGCCGCGGTGCTAAATTTAATTTCCGGTATTATGCTTACCGACAATAACAATTGGAAAGCTTTACTCCAGAATAAGGATAATTATAACTTGATTATCTAGCCAAACCGCAGATTTGCATGAGTGACAGGTCTTAGTGATTGTGGCTTTTTGGTATACCAGGGTATTTAACCGCACTCTTCCGGCTATGGTTTGTTGGATCATGTTTTCGTCTTGCATCAGATATTATTTTTAAATCCGGAAAGCCAACACCATACATCAGGGCGATTCCCATTTGGAATCTTACGCCAATACACTTTCAAAAGTCAGCTCCCGGATACATTTCTTATCGCTTCGTACACAGCCCGCACAGTGGCTCTGTCCAGTTCTTTTTCCTCTTCAGAAAGTTCGCAATAGGGATACATGTTCGGATGACACAGCGGGCACCACTTCGTTTTCCTTTCATCAACAAACGGATCAAAACCTTCGCCCGTTTTTTTTGTATTGAGATAATGTCTGTGACTATCACTGGAGCAAACTATCGGAGCATGGAAGCCCTGTCTTTCCTTTTGCTTCCGCCAGGCATCATGTACTATTTCTGAAACGATTTCTACATCAGGCAGCGTGGTATCTTTGATGACACTTCCTGCAGGTTTTATTTGCTGATTGTTGTGTTTGCAATTGAAGTGATCCGGAAAGTGTTCGTTCAAAATGGTTGCTTCGCCCGATGCATATCCGATATCATAAAGTTCAAATCGTTTGTTCGTGTTGCTCATGTCACTTAACTGCCGGACTTCCTGTGGTGTGTATTTCTTTTTCATAAGACGGGACAGTTCTGTTGGGTCGAAGATTACATTATACCTCAGGTAAGATATAAGTGCCTTACTATCCGGCTCCGAAGAAAGAATATCCTCTTTCATGTCTCCTATTTCGCCGTCAACTATGCATGCTGTAGGGCTACTGGAAAGCCATTGAAGGATTGCCTGGTTCTGCCAGCTCGCATCCTGCATTAGCATAAGGGGTATTTGGCGCGCCCAATCCAGCATGGTGTTCTCTGCGATCATATCGGGAAGCTTTACCATTTCGGTCATACCGGTACCTACCGAAACCAGCAAAAGATGATCGGCGCCCAGGTGCCATTTGAATGGAAAACCTTTTAAGGTGGCTACCATCAAAAGTTGAAACGAAGGATTATTAGCCATGCTTACACCGCCGTCGACAAAAGCAGCAAGAGGAGCACCACCGCCCACGTCAATTAACTGCGCAAGAAAATAGCTTGGTGCAGCTGAACTGGCCATTACAGCTTTCCAGAGCAGGATTTCCCGGTTTTTTCCCAGCTCGCTGTCAAAGTACTTTCCATGGGGATGATTGGTGATCGGCCAGACGCTGTTGGTATCAGCTCTCTTAGTCACGATGCAAAGACCCGTGCGGATTTTATCACTGCCCATTGTGATATCACCGAAGACGCGATGAAGTTCGGTTTGCATGGGCGTCACGTCATAGCCGGCGCGGATAAATTTTTTCCATTCAACAGGATCCCACCAGCGATATTTCTTTCCAAAGATCTTTCCACCAAGTTGAAAATATTTTTCCCTGATCTGTTCAACGCTCATTCCGATAGCCAGGCAGGAAGCTATGATTGACCCTGTGCTGGTGCCGCCGATCAGGTCGAAATAATCGCATAGCCGAAAAGAATCATCGCCTCCGTGCTGTTGCCGAAGTAACTCCTCTATCCTTTGAAGATATCCCAGTGTGAGAGCACCCCTTATCCCACCTCCGTCGAGTGCGAGTATTCTTTTGGGACCCTCGGAGAATAAATGTGCCTGCAAACTCATACTGAATTTTTTGAGATAAAATTTTTAAAGGCAGGTCTTCCAGGAGGCCTAACTAAATCGTCCTTTAAAATTAAGTTATCCCTATTCTCACGAAAAAAAATTTAATGAGAGATAATGAATGAACGGACGCAAGAAACAAGGCACCGTGTGAAATCGCCTGGCCAGGTATCAACTCATTTGTACCTTTTCTATACCATCTATCTTTTTTGTGTATAAGAACCCGTCTAATTTCTTCTTCATTGTGATTTTATCGGGCTTCGACTTATAGTTTTCGGAAAATCTTCCGTGTTTTCATCACAAAAATAAATGGGAACACGGATCTTATTATTCAAAGGATTTTCAATCTTTATACTACAATTCTTCTTTCTTATCCATACCCTATTGCGATTAAAAATTAAACCTACTAAAGTATCCACTTTATTTTCCGGCTGCGGGAGGCCTTTGTCTTAAACTTTATTCTATGCAGGAATTCTTATTTTTCAGGGTGGAAAAAACGTACATCAAACTCAAATTTGCTGACATTCTTTACGTGCAGGCAGAGAAAAAATACATAAACATCGTTGCGGGTGACAAATGCTATACAACCTTGTGCTCAATAGGACATGTTGAGAAGATCTTACCAACAGAGATTTTCTGCAAAGTGCACAGGTCGTTCATAGTCTCACTTGAACATGCGTCCAAATTTGACAATGATTTTGTCTATATAGGAAATAGAAAAATACCCATAGCAGAGCAGTATAGAAATGTTCTGAAAAATTCCGTGATCACTCTTAACTGTGAGTTGAATTGTTTTCAACCAGAAAATAATTCTAATTCTGCCTCAACAAGATTTTCTTTATAAAAATTCTTTCTCGTAAAAACTGCCTCGTGAAGTAAACAACCATATTCGTTCCTTAAAAACGGGTACTGGTGAAGCGTCCGTTAAATGTGTTGTTTCCCTGTCTAAATTAGAATTCTAAATCACCGACCTTGTCATCAAAACTTATCCTATTTATTTTGCTCCTGTGGAGCGCCACATCGTACTCTCAATCATCAGATGTTTCTATATTCAGCAAGATCGATCCTGGTAAATTATCAGCTTCTGTTGAAAAGAAACTAAGCAGGCTTAAGGAGAGAATAGTTTCTAAAAGCGAAAAGACCTTACAACGCTTACAGAGGCAGGAAGAAGGAATTTACGAAAAGCAACTTGCTACAAAAGATTCTTTGCAGGCAAGATCAAAACATGAAGAAATTCAAAATAAATACAAAACATTAGAAGAGGAATTAAAAAATTCTTCACGCAATCCCCCTTCAACCATCAGGCTATATATCCCGCACCTGGATTCTCTCAACTCCGCTTTTAAATTCATGTATCAGAACAATGCAACTGAAGATCTTAAAGAAGCCCTTTCAAAAATTGAATCTTTCAATGACAAGCTCCAACAGGCACAGAAGATCAAAGATTTTATCCGTGAAAGAAGGGAGGTTCTTCAACAGGAACTGGAGGGACTGGGTGCGGTAAAACAATTAAAGCAATTCAACAAAGAAGTTTATTACTACAGTGAACAACTAAAAGAGTATAAACAGATAATAAATGATCCGGGGAAGATCGAGAGAAAAGCAATCGGGTTGCTAAGTAAAACAAAAGTGTTCCAGGATTTCATGCGAAGGAATAGCATGCTCGCTTCTTTGTTCCGTTTACCCGGTGATCCGAGTGATCCGGATTACACCGCAAGTCTCACCGGTCTTCAAACAAGAGTACAGGTAAATAATTTGATCCGGCAACAAATCGCTTCAGGTGGTCTCAATGCGCAAGCACAGTTTCAGCAAGGAATTGAACAGGTTCAATCTCAAATGCAGCAGTTGAAAACAAAGCTCATGCAATTTGGAAAAGGGAACAGTGACGATATCATGCCCGAAGAATTCAAACCTAACAGTCAGAAGATAAGGTCATTTCTAAAGAGATTGGAATTCGGAACAAACATACAGGCCCAGAGATCAACAAATTTTTTTCCGGCGACTACTGATCTCGGTTTGTCGGTTGGTTATAAGTTAAACGACAAATCAATTATTGGTGTCGGTGCTTCTTACAAGGTTGGATTAGGTCGGGGTTGGAATGATATGGAATTATCATCCCAGGGCGTCGGCCTTCGCAGTTATGTCGATTGGAAACTTCCCTCCCCCTTCGGGGGAGCCGGAGGGGGCCTTTGGATCAGCGGGGGCTATGAAATGAATTACAGATCGAAGTTGCGAGGAATTCGAATTCCCTCCCCTTTCGGGGGAGGTCAGGAGGGGGCTGCATGGCAACAAAGCGGATTATTGGGATTAAGTAAAGTGTTTGATATGAAAAATAAATATTTCAGGAAAACAAAATTGCAGTTGCTCTGGGATTTCCTGAGCTATCGGCAAGTGCCACGGACGCAGCCTGTTGCTTTTCGAATTGGATACGCTTTCTAAAAAATTATTTCGCTATAAATGAAAAAGAACAACAACCCGAATAAGGTAAATTATGCTAAGAGGCATCTCTTTTTGGTTCTCTTGCCGGCATTTTTCGCAATTGAACAAGGAGTCGCGCAAACACCGACAAATCTTGATGCCACTAAAAACTTCGTCAATGTCAATACTCCGAAGACCCCGGAATCGGCTGCATTTGAGAAGTATGGAAATGTAGAAGTAAATGAATTTACGGGGACCGCTAATATTTCCATACCAATTTATGTTTTAAAAAGCAGATTTTTAGAATGTCCAATAACTCTCTGCTACCAGGCAACAGGCATTAAGGTTAACCAGGAAGCTTCCTGGGTGGGCCTCGGATTTGACTTGATTGCGGGTGGACGAATAACTGTGGAGACAAGAGGCTGTGTTGACTTTTCCGGTTCGACAGTCGGACTTACCAGTTCCAATTTGCAAATAGGAATGACACAAATATTTAACCGACTTGGAGGTCACGGTGAAAATGCAGTGATGACGCCGGCAAATTTTTGGGATCCCCCTGGTCCTTGCCAGGGCTGCCCCAATGACACTAATCTATATAATGGTTATGCCATGTCTGAAATGACTCAATATGGTACCGGCGAACCTGATATTTTCCGGGCTAATTTCCTCGGTCATTCGCTTACGTTTTACGTAGACAAAATATCCAATACTATAAAGTTCCTGGGCGAGCAAAGCAACTTTGTTATTAACTATACACTGGATGCCAATCATAACATCACTGGGTGGACAATTATTGATGACGATGGGATTACTTATTATTTCAATCAAACTGAAACAACAACAAATACGTTGCCGGGTAACGCCATAGTTCCTGCAACGACCACTTCATCATGGTTACTGACACAGATACTGCATCCCAGTGGTGATAATATTCAATTCACTTATGCTAACTATGGCTATGCTGTTCCTGCATTTACTTTGTCAGGTTCAATCGACGTTCCCGCTAATGGATCTGCCACTGTAGCAAGCGACCAATTCCAAAATGTATCCATTCAGTCACCTTTCTACGTTAGCCGAATAGAAAGCGCGGATGCAGTTGTTGATTTTGTCTTGGGTACCAGGACTGATTTATATGGGCCAGGTGCCAGAAAGCTGGTGCAAATAAAGGTATCCGATAAAATAACTAATGCTCTAAAAAAAACAATAAGTTTCAATTACAGCTATTTTCAAAGCAACTTCAATCCGTGGGCCGCTTATTTGAATAGCTTGTCTTATTACCTTCCTTCTCCTCTCACAACAAGCGGTTACCTCGCTTGTTCAAACGCAAGGCTCAGGTTGGATTCAGTGAGTGTTAACCTTAACACCTATCAACCTCCTTATCGTTTTTATTATTTTAATTCTGTTCCTGATAAGTATTCATATTCGCAAGACCACTGGGGATATTACAATGCGATCTCAAATTACTCTAACGGATATAGCTTCAGTCATCTCATTCCATATTCCGGGTTAGGAGGAGTAGGGGACTTTCTTCCACCGCCGCCCGGTTACGGATTTAGCGCAACAAGTGTTGGTACCAGCAGGGACTGCGACCCTTATAATATGCAAGCGATGGTTTTGGATAGTATTGTTTATCCTACTGGTGGAAGTACAGCATTCACATTTGAGCCTCACCGATCAACTATGGTACCTACCGTGCCTGTGATCGGTGGCGGATTGAGGATAAGATCAACCAGGAATTACACGGAGGGTAGAATTTCGGGTATTACGGAATATACATACACTGTCGGAAAATACATGGGGACCATTCATTATTTTACTACGGCAAATGTTCTCTCTCATTGTTCAGGTGCTAGCCAGGGCATAGTAGGCCATTGGAAATATTGTTCAGACGGAGCAATTAATTTCGACGATGTTCTGATTGGATATGGACAAATTACAATTACTCAAAAGGATGCAAACGGACAATCGAATGGTTTTCTTGTAAAGACTTTTAATATCAATACTTCCTCATCCAACTATGCCAACGGCACTGGATTTGATCTTCAATCTTGCTACTTCGTTCCGGGAGAACGCACTACCGATATTACAGGAACCTGGGACTATATTCGTTATTTGGATGTCACTCATAAAAACCTTCCGCCCACCCCTTCCAGCAATTTGGAAGGGAAATTAATCCAGGAACAATATTTTGATAGTTCTAACAATCTTCTGAAATCAGTAAACTATTATTATCATTTAGCCAACTACACAAATAATTACTATGATATTAAGGCTATTCAAAATAGGGACGGTGGTTTTAGCGGCGGGTGTACTCCGGAAAACGGTTATGGAATGGGCGGAATTCGGCCTGTTAACTTATTTGTGTCACCAGCTAAGTCCTTCCATACTTTAAAAGATAGCGTAGTCGAGTTCACCTACAGCGGTAGTAGTTCCCTAAAAAAGAAGATCGCCTATCAGTACAATTCATATTACCAGCCGATGTTTGAATCGATCTATAATTCTGACGGTACACAAACGATCAATTATACCAGGACATCGGCTGAGATATATGTACCAAATGGTAGCGCCTCAGGGATTTTTGCCACCCAAATGTACCAGATGTTCACTCAACACATACGGAATCTACCAATTGAACAAATTGTCATACGCCGGGGTACGGCAGGTGATTCATCAGTGATCAGTAGTCGCTTTAATGTGTACAAAAATTCATTGCCCCTGCAGGTATATATAATGGAATCCCAGCAACCACTTGTGTTCAGAAGTCAATTTGTGCCCTGGTACTACAGTCTTTCATCATCATATTCGGTGAGCATCGATAACCACTACAAACTCTACAGCAATGCGGATTACTCCCCGAATAATATGATCTGGACATTGCACACTTTGGAGGGTGATAAAGCATATATCTGGGATGAATCTTACAATACATTATTGGCACAATGCAATAATACCGACTCAGCAAATGTTGCTTTTACTTCTTTTGAAACATCGGCCAAAGGACGTTGGACATATAATACTTCGGGTGTAGTTTCAGATACTACTGCGCCCACAGGGAACCATGCGTATAACCTGGCGATGGGAAGTATTAGCCGCGGCTTGTTAACAAGTTCAACAACCTATGTCGTTTCTTATTGGACCAAATCAGCAACTAGTTATACAGTAAGCGGAAGTACATCGGTGAAAGAAGGAAAGACTATTAAAGGATGGAAGTTTTATGAACATACTGTCACGGGTGTTACAACGGTTACCATTTCAGGTAGCGGAAACATTGATGAGGTACGCCTTTATCCATCAACAGCACAAATGATCAGCTATACATACTCGCCCCTTATTGGTGTCACCAGTCAATGCGATGCAGACAACAGGATAACTTATTACTTCTATGACGCGCTGGGCAGGCTTGCGTGGATAAAAGATCAGGACAAGAATATGGTGAAAACCTTTCAATACCATTTTAAGGGAATGCCCGGTATGCAATACTAAACTCACAGGGCCTATGCTATAATCTAATGACACTAAACGAAGCAATTTATTAAAGATGAAAAAAGATCTCAACTGTCATAAATTTTTTAAGGAAGCCTTCCTGTTGAATACGATACCCCTGCTGACTTTTTTGCAATCGTATTCGCAGAATACAATTAGCGGCCCCACATGTGTAAAGGCTGGAGTACAATATTCTTACCTGCTATCTGCATACTATTCAGATCCAAATACCACCTTTAATTATTTCCTGACAGGTGGCGGTGGCACATTGTCAACCGGCGGAACGAGCGGAAGCCATGTTGGCCCCGGCACTGTAAACATCCTGGTAACCTGGACACAACCGGCATCCAGTGGAACGATCAGGCTCTCTTCTCCTAACGGCCTCACCACGCTAAATATAGCTGTCGCTCCGACTTTTTAACTGGGACTATTACTGCAGGTCAAAACCAGAATATTGATTATAACGTAACACCCGCAACAATAAATTGTAGTGCCGCAAGCGGAGGTACATGCTCTGCACCGAATTTTCTTTATCAATGGCAACAAAGTCCGGATAATATCAATTACGTAAATGTCGATGGAGCCACGTCACAAAATCTTTCCTTTACTACCGGCGCAACGCAAACCACTTACTATAAAAGATTTGTTACAGAAACAACAACAGGCCAAACAGGCTACTCTAACGTGGCTTCAGTTATTTTGAATCCACCAAATCCAATATCTCCGGTGGGAGGAGGTAGTGTTACGCCGTCATCGCAGTTCATAAACTATAATACAAATGCCGCGTCTCTTTCGAGTACCGGTGTTACAGGGGGAACATATACTTATACATTCCAGTGGCAAAGTTCACTCGATAACACAACCTGGACGAACATTTCATGTGGCGCCACAAGATTTTTTCCAACCAGTCTTACCACAAAAACCTATTATCGCGTAGCTGTCACCAGCAATGGAGTCACTGCATACAGTAGCTCTGCTGTGGTAAATGTTTATCCGAAGTTGATGCCGGGTCGTGTCAATCCTTGTTACATTACAATTGCATCCGGAGGCAATCCGGGTGGTATGTCGTCAACACCGCCAACCGGTGGCAACGGTACGTATGCTTATCAGTGGCAAAGCTCAACAGATGCAGTAAACTTTGCCAATATTTCCGGGGCAACATCACTCAGTTATCTTCCCGGAATATTAACCGCTAATAGGTGGTACCGACTGATGGTAAATTCAAATGGCGTTACAGAATACACCAATGTAGCGCAGGTAATCGTCACCAGCACTACACCCGATCTCAACTTCGTACGTGTGAGAGATATATTAAAAACAGGCATCGCTGATACTACTGCAGCGGCAGCTCTTACAAGTCCTTTTGAGGTGGCACAAACAACAAAATACTTTGATGAATTGGGAAGGGAAATACAAACTGTAGCAAAGCAGCAAAGCCCTTTACAGAAAGACGCGGTTAGCATTATTCAATATGATGCGTTTGGCAGAGAACCATATAAATATCTTCCTTATATCGCCACAACCAACGATGGCAATTATAAAAACACCGCCATTGCCGATCAGTATAACTTCAATTCAGCTCAGTTTCCCGGAGAACAATATTACTATGGACAGATCTATATTGAGCCTTCACCTTTGAACCGCGTTACGGCAACAATGGCACCGGGGCTAAATTGGGCAGGATCAAACAGGGGTGTGATGTCTCAATACCGGCTCAATACTGCATCGGATAGTATACGCATTTGGATAATTAATTTTCCTGTAGGAAGTCTTCCAACCAGCACTGCCCAATATAGTGCCGGCACCCTATATAAAAATATTTCGATTGACGAGGCGGGACACCAGTCGGTGGAGTACAAGGATCTGGATGGAAAGGTAATTCTGAGAAAAGTCCAGTTATCAGCCACGCCCGGGACGGCGCACGCAGGTTGGCTTTGTACCTATTATGTATATGACGCTATGAACAACCTGCGCTTCGTACTGCAGCCACGTGCTGTGCAACTGATCAATAAGAACTGGGCAATAACTACGGCCATCGCCAAGGAACTTTGTTTCCGTTATGAGTACGATCTGCGTCACCGGGTGATCATTAAAAAAATACCCGGGATGGGAGAAACGAGGACAGTGTACGATTCAAGAAATAGGCTCGTGATGACACAGGACTCTGTAATGCGCCGCCAGAAGAAATGGCTTTTTACAAAGTACGATTCACAGAACCGGCCTGATTCAACAGGATTTATCACCGATCCCTCACATTATCGTGATTATGTCTATCATGACACACTTGCCACGAGGAGTACCAATTACCCGGTAGTTACATCCTACGCTAATGAGCTTCTTACAGAAACTTACTATGACGGTTATTCCTGGACAAGCGGTGCAGGTTTGCCTTCCGCTATGAATACTACCATTGCATCAAACAGTAATTATTTTATTACGACCTATAACGCTTCACCCGTTTATGCTGTCAATCCAATACCGGTTGCTATAACCCGTGGCATGATAACTGGCAACAAAGTGAAGGTAGTAGGTTCATCCAGTCAATATTTGTACTCTGTAAATTTTTACGATGATAAAGGCCGCATCATACAAACCCAAACTATAAACTATACCGGGGGAAAGGATACGGTTACCACGCAATATGATTTCAGCGGCAAGGTATTGCGCACCCTGGTTCAACACAGGAAGAGCGGAACGAATCCCCAGGGACATATCGTTTGTACAAAAATGGAATATGACCATGGAGGAAGGCTAACCAGGATATGGAAGAACGTAGACAATGCGGCCAGTGATAAACAAACAACTCTTAACTCATACAATGAGCTTGGGCAATTGATAAATAAAACCCTGGGGAACGGATTAGAGTTGCTGGCTTACGACTATAATATAAGGGGCTGGCTATTGGGTGTGAACCGCAATTATGTAAAGGATACCACAAGCACCTCTAACTGGTTTGGATTTGACTTAGGCTATGATAAAACTTCTTTTACCGTGAATGGGATAAATCAAAGCTACGCTTTGGCGCAATACAATGGTAATATTGAGGGCATGTTATGGAGAAGTAGTGGTGATGATTATTTGAGAAAATATGATTTTAGTTATGATGCAGCGAACAGGCTCACAGCTGCCGATTTCAATCAATTGAATTCAAATAGTTTTTCTAAGGCTGCACAGATTGATTTTAGTGTAAGAGGACTCACGTATGATGCAAATGGGAACATACTAACAATGAACCAAAGCGGCTGGAAGCTGGGAGGCAGTGTAACCATTGACAGCTTACTCTATACCTATATTTCAAATACAAACAGGTTGCGGAATGTCCTTGACCGAAAGAATGACACGGCAACAAAACTGGCAGACTTCAGAAGTTCAAAAGCATATATGACTGCACTAAGCAATAATAAGACAACTGCAGCCACTGATTACACCTATGATGCCAACGGAAATTTAACAGTTGATAAAAACAAGGATATAAGCAGCATACTGTACAATTATCTCAACTTACCTGACAGCATAAGAATTACGGGCAAAGGCACCATTAAGTATGTTTATGATGCAGCCGGAAATAAATTGAAAAAAATAGTAAGGGACAGTACAGTATCTCCCGTCAGAATAACCACGACTCTTTACCTCGTCGGTAATTATGTAAATGACACCCTGCAATTCATTAGCCACGAAGAAGGCAGGGTCAGGTATAATTCCGCAAGAACTAGTTTGGTCTATGATTATTTCCTCAGGGATCATCTGGGAAACACGAGGATGGTATTGACGGAAGAAAAAGACACTTCATTTTATCCGCCTGCAACGCTGGAAACTGCCGGCATTGCCATGGAAAGATCGTTCTACAGCAAAGTGGATTCCGGAAGAGTGGATAAAAGTACTGTGCCAGGTTATCCAACTGATCCGTACACAAATCCCAACAATTTCATACAAAAGCTGAATGGCAGTGGAGTAAAAGTAGGAACCGGCATCGTCTTAAAAGTAATGGCGGGTGATAAATTTAATTTACGTGTTAGCAGTTGGTGGAGTAGTGCCAGTACACCCGGAACTCCTGTCAATCCTTTAAATGATATAGTTGCTGCACTGGCCGCCGGTGTAGGGAATATTCCCGGAAAACCTTCATCAACAGAGTTAATAAACAGCGGTGTCTTGCCTCCCAATGCTACAAACTTTTTGAATAGCCGGGCTTACACTACAAGCAAACCAAAGGCGTTTGTAAACTGGATATTGTTTGACGAAAGGTTTAATTACGTCGCTAATAGCAGCGGTTTTGAACAAGTGGAAGCTCAGGAGTTTTTGCTACGCACACACGAAGCAATTTGGCATTAAATAAAAATGGCTATTTGTATATTTATGTCAGCAATGAGACACCAAACATTGATGTGTTCTTTGACAACTTGCAGGTGACGCATATAAGAGGGCCGTTGATTGAAGAAACGCATTACTATCCTTTCGGGTTGACAATGGCGGGGATATCGTACGAAGGCTTTCAATTTCGGTTCACCAAATAATAAATTTAAGTTCAACAGTAAATTAGAAAGCGACAAGAATTTACTGATGGTAGCGGACTTGAGTGGTTGAATTATGGAGCAAGGATGTACGATGATCAAATTGGCCGATGGCATGTAATAGATAAGTCGATTCAGAAGTTTATTATTATATAACATCCATACAATTATACAGGAACAACCCTGTCATATGGAATAGAATTGAAGGATTGGCAATATTTTCGATTTATGCACTATGGCTTTACGCCATGGACAATATGAGAAGGGCTAAAATATTTCTACGTAAATCTACCGATAATTTAAAGATCATGACAATAGGGGGGCCCTAATCGGCATTTACACCATACGCTCCGGATAAACTTCTTATCCAGATCCACATGGCAAGAGTGGCAATAAATTATTACTTATGATGGTAAGAGTCGAACTGATTCCATATATGACTACATACAATGGGATCATAATGCCTATAACTAGTGGGTCATTTAATCCAAATTTCAGAAGCCATATACATGGTTTTACTAAGGCGGAGGCCGCTGCTGATGTGATTAACCACAGATGATGGTCAGGTAAAATTAGCAACAGGAGAATACGATTTTAGTTGGTCACAGCCAGGTTGCTTGTCAGATGGAATTGCCAAAAGGCACGTATGCGAATTATAAATGTGGCCGCGGCTAATGGAGAAAAGTAGCAGGTACTTTCCCTATCGACCAGCGATTTAAAACATTACAACAAATAAGAGATATGACAGTTTTCAACTAAAAATGAAAGAGTATGCTTCAGGCGCTGGTGTTCTTAACTACACTTTTGTTAATAGCGGTGTCTGAAGCTGGAACAAATTCAAGGACTGCCGTTATACCGGTAAGATGGTTGCTATCATTATACGGACAACTCGTTGAATGGTCTTATGGTTGATACATGGTTAATGGATTTGATTGATTACTGAAATACACTTGAATAAAGACATTACTGATAAGCTTCGTGACAATTTAAAAAAGACAATCCGCTAACCTGCAATCATTGATTTATTATATTATAAGGGAAATGTTATTAAAATCATTGTTTTGGTGATTTTCTCTTCATTATACTTGGCATGTGAGTTGCTCGTGATAAAACAATAGCTTCTCAAACCAATTTGTAAATGATTAATGTTTAAAACGAATAAGAAACGCTTATTTTTAATCGAACAGGCGTGAGCTTATTCTACTTACTATTAATAAATGAAATTTTTTATAGAGCGACAGTATTATATAATCCTTGGACAGATTTAAATCAAGCGGGAATTTTTAGTATTAAAATAAGAATCCTTCGTTTATGCACTATGCAACTATATAGAATAAACACAAGGGGAAAGCATACAAAAACATAAAGATTTTAATATTGATAACCGGGATAATGATATTCTGTTCAATTTGGACGGAAGCATAAAAGCCGCCGAAAACAAAGTGATGATTACATACAAGAACCATAGGTATTTTGCAACCAGATCAATCAGTATAAATTTTCGGCATTTAGGATTAATTGGCATCATATTTTACCCATGCTACATTTATGGAGTGGATTACATCTTCCGAGTAACACAAATAAAACAAAGCCGCATTGATGCGGCTTAGCATTATTAATATGAAACATCCGTGTATTGGTATTAATATCCTTCAGCTTCTCTTTTGACCGAGTGTTCGAGCATGGTAAAGAAACACTTTTTTTTCGAATGCTTGCTGAATTTTCTTTCCCGACTGAGCCTCCTCCGGTCTTAAAAAATATTTGTTTCAAGTTCAGCAAGAGGGACTCGTCGAATCAAAATTTCAATCGTTTATCATAAAAAGGTTACCAGGCTTTTCAAGTCTGCTCTGCTGAGTCACAGACTCAGCAGAGCAGTAAAGTGGTTGTTTAAATTCTTTGTACATTACCTTGTATCTTAGTTATTGTAGTTGAGCATTACTTACAGTAGATTACAGATGAGAGATGAAAAATTCGGATGACTTAAACGTACAGGGACAAATCGCATTAGTGACAGGGGCGGCAAAAGGCCTGGGCAGGGCCTGTGCCCTTGCACTTGCAGAAGCTGGAGCCGATATCGCGCTGGGGTTCAGAGATGTGAATGCCGACAATGGTCTTGTGCAAGAAATAGAAGCGTTGGGAAGGAAAGCCCTGCCACTGCAGATGGATGTGAGTAAAATGGATGAAATACATTCTGCCTTCGGTAAGATAAAAGAATATTACAAAAGACTGGACATAGTAGTAAACAATGCAGGAGTAGCCCCGGAAAACCTAATTGAAAATGTAACGGAAAAAGATTTTGATTACACACTCGCTGTAAACCTGAAAGGAACTTTTTTTATCAGCCAGGCAGCAGGCGCTTTCATGATGAAACAGCAATATGGAAGAATTATTAATTTAAGTTCACAGGCGGGGTTCGTCGCTTTACCAGGCGAGTCGGTGTATTGCATGACCAAAGCCGGTATTGCACATCTTACCAAATGTTTTGCGGCAGAATGGGGGAAATACAATATTAATGTAAACGCGGTGGCGCCCACATTTATCTATACGCCGGGTACTCAGGAGTACCTTGCAAAAGAAGAAGCAAGAGAACACGTGCTTTCCAAAATAGTTTTGGGAAGAATAGGTGAACCGAAAGATGTTGCGAATGCAGTACTGTTCCTTGCGTCTCCGGCGGCTTCCCTTATTACAGGCACGACTTTAATGATTGATGGTGGATGGACGACTTTATAGACTATCATCCGTTATGCCTGACGAAATCGATTTTGTTGATAGCAGGTTCAGGTCAAAAACTATCCGTTACAGGCAATTAAATAGCGAGACTTGAGGCTTAACCATCAACAACTCGCAAGTATTCATTAATTTCAAATATGGCATACCCCATTGAACTTATTCTTTCCCGCCAACTGGCAGAATGTTTGGACATGCCGGTGTTCCTGACTGATACAGTGGGTAATCTCCTGTTTTATAACGAGCCGGCTGAGGATATTTTGGGCAAACGTTATGAGGACACTGGCGAAATGCCAGTAGATGAATGGGGAACTGTTTTTAAAAATAAAGATGACGCTGGCAATCCAATTCCGTCCGAAGAACTCCCATTGGTAAAAACGCTACTGAACCGTTTACCTTATCACAAAACGTTTTGGATAGAAAGCCTGCAGGGAACAGCGGAAAGAATATCGGTAACATCCTATCCGATCATCGGCAGGCCAGAAACATTTTTGGGAGCCATTGCCATTTTCTGGAGATCATCTGAATGAATATCACCTTGTGGGGAGTACGCGGTTCCATGCCCACGACCAGCCCCGATACCAAAGAGTATGGAGGTAATACATCCTGCGTGGAAGTGGATGCAGATGGATGGTTGCTTGTGCTTGATGCAGGAAGCGGCATCCAGGGATTGAACCGCAGTCTGAACGTGAAGAATAGCCGCATCGATATTTTATTGACCCATCTTCACATGGACCATATCCAGGGCCTTGGTTTTTTTGGACCGCTTTTTAATCCCGCAGCCGAAGTGCACATCTGGGGACCTGCCGGTAACTCGCAAAGTTTGCGTGTCAGGCTGGGACGTTATTTTTCTCCGCCGCTTTTCCCTGTATATTTTCGAAACCTTACATGCAAATTGATTCTTCACGAAATTGAAAAAAGCAGTTTCGCCATTGGTCCTTTTACAATTCAATCGGACTATGTGATTCATCCCGGGCCGACTGTTGGCTTTCGTATCCAACACCAGCGCGGCGTATTTACATACATTCCCGATCATGAATTTGCCTTAGGCTGTAACATTAATAAGGTGAGAGATGTTCGGTGGCTCTCTGGCAGTGAACTTGCCTCGGGTGCAGACCTCCTGGTGCATGATGCACAATACACTTCAGAAGAATACCAGGCAAAACAGGGATGGGGACATAGTTCAATGGAAGATGCCATTCAATTTGCCAGGTTAAATGAGGTAAAACAGTTGCTGCTTTTCCATCATGATCCGATGCATTCAGACGAACAGCTGCGTTTCATTCAAAACCAGCTTAAAGAAAAACATGGGGCAACAGTTGCCTTTGATATGGCAATTGAAGGCTCCACGATTGAATTATAGGTTGATCAATAAAATTCCAATTAAATTTTGGTGCTTTCTGCTCTGATGAGGCAAAGACTCAACACAGCAGAGAGTCAGTAGAAACTTTCAAAGTCAATCACGGGCATTCATTTTACAGTCCTAGCGTAAATATTATGATAAGAGGCACGAATCGGACATCAAATCGATATACATTTGTTTCCCGTTCCTTAAACTCAAATTCAAACAACCACTATTCGTTATGAGAAAAATGTTTCTATTCATTTTATCAGCTGTTATAACATTTAATGTACAAGCACAAAACGACAACAAAATTGTTATTGGAAAAATTGATAGTGTATATTCTAAAATCTTAGGGGAACAAAGAAAGATCTGGGTGTATACACCGGATATGACTTCCGGTAATAGTAATCAACATTGGCCCGTGGTTTATTTACTCGATGGCGACGGTCATTTTGCTTCAGTTGTGGGAATGATCCAGCAAATGAGCCAGGTAAATGGGAACAACGTTTACCCGGAAATGATCGTGGTTGCGATCCCAAATACAGATAGAACCCGCGACCTCACTCCAACTCATATTGCAAGTGACCCGCCGATGATGGACAGTAATTTTTCAAAAACTACCGGGGGAGGAGAGAACTTTGTTGCCTTCATTGAAAAAGAATTGATGCCACACATTGATTCAGTTTATCCAACCGCGCCATATAAAGTACTGATCGGTCATTCTTTTGGTGGTTTAACAGTAATGAATGTCTCACCAATCACACCAAATTATTTAACGCTTATCTCGCCATAGATCCAAGTATGTGGTACGACAGGCAACGTTTCCTCGCTGCTACTGAAAAGAAGCTGACAGAGAGAAATTATGATGGCACCCGGTTATTTGTTGGTATCGCCAATACAATGCCTGAGGGAATGACATTAGAGAAAATGAAAAAAGATACAAGTTCCGATACACGACATATTCGTTCCATTTTTGAGCTGGATAAATTTCTAAAAGCACACCCGCAAAATGGTTTGAAGTATGCTAGTAAATATTACAGCGATGATAACCACGGTTCTGTTCCGTTCGCAAGCGAGTATGAAGGATTACGATTTATTTTTGACTACTACCGTTTGAATATAACAGGTAAAGATTTTACGGATACATCGGCTGCATTAGCGATGAAATTTAAAGAACATTATGACATGGTATCAAGGGAAATGGGCTACAAGATCTCTCCTCCTGAATCAAACATTAACTACCTCGGCTATGCCGCAATGAATAACAAAAATTTCACCAAGGCAGCCGCGCTTTTCAAAATGAATATTGACAATTATCCCAACAGTGGCAATGTGTATGATTCTTACGGTGACCTGCTGGCTGCAGAAAAAGATACGGTAAATGCCATTATCAATTATAAAAAAGCACTTGCTACACAGGACAATGCATACACCAAACAAAAATTAAACGTTCTTGAAGGAAAGGAATCCTTTAAACTAACAGGAAAAGAATTGGAGAAATATGCAGGAGTGTTTGACCTGGATAGTATCTCGCTTGCCATTACAATGCAGGTAAAAAATGATGAACTCTGGGCAGAAGTTCCCGGCCAGGGGGATTTTCAGTTGGTACCTGTTTCCCCTGATACGTTCAGTGTAAAAAATATGGGCGGCTATGAAGTACATTTCCAAATGGAGGGAGACAAGGTTCTCGGTTTTACATCTGTTCAACCGAATGGAACTTTCAAAGCACGCGTAAGAAAGTAACCTGGTAGTTTTGATTTTCTAAAGATCACTATCGCTTATACTTCGAAAGCTTTTTCCTGTATTTCCCAAAATCAGCATATGCTTTACTGATCATTTCAGAGAAGGTCTTTCCATTGAACTGCTTTCGCTCTCTTGTTTGTAGATTGATGGTCGTCATTTCCCACACATCACTATACGAAAGACCAACAGTATGTTCTTTCAGGATCTTTTTTAGCTTAGTATTGGTTCTCATGATTCAAAAAAACGACTAATCTAATGAATCAGGCACAAAAGGATTCCCGGGCCTATAGACTTTTACAAGGTAAAAATTATTTACGACATACTAAAATTTTTAGTAAAATTGCTAATTATTTGGGTAATGGATTTTTTGGGTTAGTTGTATGCTTACACAAAAAGCAGATATTATTTTTCAATTGCAGAAAGAGATCCTTCAATTACAAGGGTTCAGGTACCGTGCTTCCGATGATCTTATCCGGCCAGTATTGGGACCGATTGATTCTTCTTTTCCAAATGGTGTTTTTCCTTTGGCATCCATACATGAATTCTTAACCCGGTCTGCCGAAGATATTGCCGCAACCTCCGGGTTTATTTCATGTTTACTTTCATCGCTAATGAATAAAGGCGGAGTATCAGTTTGGCTTGGTTCTTCACAGGCAATATTTCCGGCTGCATTAAAATTTTTCAATGTCGAACCTGATAGAATAATTTTTATAAACACAAGAAAACCAAAAGAGCTCTTGTGGCTTGTTGAAGAAACACTGAAGTGTGAAGGACTCGCTGCAGTTGTTGGAGAAGTTGCAGAAGTAACTTTCACTGAGTCCAGGAGATTGCAGTTAGCGGTGGAACAAAGCAGGGTTACAGGGTTTCTTATTAGAAATAATCCGCGAAATATAAATGCAAATGCATGCACTGCACGTTGGAAGATTTCACCAAGTCCATCGGTAATAACAGGTGATATTCCTGGCATTGGTTTCCCGGCATGGAATATTGAGTTGCTGAAAATCCGCAATGGTAAACCAGGCAGATGGCAAATGCAATGGGCATACAATAAACTGCATTCTATTCCTGGTCCAATTATACTTTCTTCAACGGAACAGAAAAAAGCAGGATGATATGCAAAAACGCTTTGTCACGGTCTGGTTCCGTTATTTAAAAACGGATTGGTTCTGTCGCCACCACTCTGAACTTTTGCATTTGCCTTTTGTTTTAACTGCGCCAGATCATGGACGAATGATCATTACGGCTGTGAATCCACATGCGCATCAGCAGGGCATTGTTGTGGGAATGGTTCTTGCAGATGCGCGGGCAATTGTTCCTTCGTTAAAATATTTTGATGATATACCTGGTCTTCCGGAGAAATTATTAAGATCGATTGCAAAATGGTGTATACGTTTTTCTCCAATAGTTACGATTGATCTGCCCGATGGAATTATTATAGACGCAACAGGATGTACTCATCTTTGGAAAGGCGAACGATCTTATCTCGATTCAATTGCCGGGCGGGTAAAGCAAATTGGCTACAATGTAAATGCAGCAATGGCTGATACACCAGGCAAAGCCTGGGCCATGGCACATTTTGGCGATCAAAGCCCAATCATTAATTGTGACGATGAATTGACTGCGTTTCTCTTTTTGCCAGTGGCCGGACTTAGATTAGAAGGTGAGACAATTAGGAGATTAGATAAACTTGGGCTTCGGCAAATAAGAGATATTCTCTCAATGCCTCGTTCGGTTTTGCGACGTCGTTTCGGAAATCATTTATTAATGAGACTGGACCAGGCATTGGGTCAGCAGGAGGAAATTATTCACCCGGTTCAGCTTATCGAACCCTATAGCGAACGATTATCATGTTTAGAACCGATCGTTACAGCCACAGGAATTGAAATTGCATTAAAAAAATTACTTGAACTTTTATGTAAGCGACTGCAGCAGGAGGGAAAAGGAATTCGTAAACTCATTTTTAAAGGTTATCGCGTGGATGGTAATATCCAGGCTATTGATATTGGAACAAACTGTGCATCATCCAATGTCCATCACCTTTTTAAACTGTTTGAAATAAAAATATCATCAATTGAACCAGCCCTCGGAATTGAGTTGTTTACACTGGAGGCTCCGAAAGTTGAAGATATATATTCTACACAGGAAAAATTTTGGAACAAAACGTCTGGACTGGAAAATCCTGAATTGATAAAATTATTGGATCGTGTATCAAATAAAATTAATGCTAACAATATTCATCGTTTTTTGCCTGTAGAACATCACTGGCCTGAGCGTTCAGTAAAAATTGCCGCTTCATTTAATGAAAAGATGACCACTCAATGGAGAACAGACAATCAAAGACCAATATATCTTTTGCAAAACCCGGAGCCCATACGGGTAACGGCACCCATTCCTGATTATCCTCCCATGTTATTTCGGTATCAAAACAAATTGCACAAAGTGAAAAGAGCTGATGGCCCCGAACGTATCGAGAGGGAATGGTGGATCGAAGAAGGACAGCATAGAGATTATTATGCTGTGGAAGATGAGGAAGGAAAACGTTACTGGTTATTCAGATCGGGGCATTATTCAGATAAAAATTATCAATGGTTCATTCATGGATTTTTTGCTTAAGAGAAATGTGAAGAATATGAGCTATGCAGAGTTACAAGTAACATCAAATTTCAGCTTTTTAAGAGGAGCTTCGCATCCTGAAGAATTAGTAGAGCAAGCAGCAGCTTACCATTATTCAGCCATGGCAATTACCGACCGGAATACTCTTGCCGGTGTAGTTCGTGCACATGTTGCGGCGAAAGCAAAAGGAATAAAATTCATTACAGCTTGTTGTTTAGATCTGTTGGATGGTGCAAGCCTCCTGGCTTATCCTACAGGCAAAACAGCATACGGACAGCTTTGTTCTTTATTAACAAAAGGGAACTTTCGAACGGAAAAGGGCAAATGTGATCTGTACAAAGCAGATGTCTATGAAGCAAGGCAAAGGAATAAAATTTATTGTCATCCCTCCATCTTCATTAAACCCGGATCTTGATTTTGATCCGGCTTTTAAAAAGACTCTTGAAGAGTACGAGGAGGTCTTTGGTAAAGACCTTTACATTGCTGTTACCCGGTCTTACCTGGGTGATGATCATAAAAGATTTTTTCGTCTTTCTCAACTTGCAGGCGGTTTCAATATTCCATTAATTGCCACTAATGATGTCCATTACCATCAACCCGCGAGGCGTCAGCTACAGGATGTATTGACATGTGTGCGTGAAAAATGCACGATACACAATGCAGGTTTCCTTCTTCACAAAAATTCGGAGAGATATCTAAAGCCAATTGATGAAATGCTTCGATTGTTCAGACACTATCCTGATGCAATCAGGCGAACACAGGATCTATCTGAGGCATGCCAATTTACCCTTGATAGTTTGAACTATACTACGCCGGGTGAACTGGCGGATGACGGGACATTGCAGGAAAAATTAACCGCCATAACATGGCAATGTGCAAAGGAAAAATATGAAGGCAATATTCCCGGGAAAATAATTTCAAACATCAATCATGAGCTCAGGTTCATTGAACAGATGAACTATGCTTACTTCTTTTTGCAGGTATATGATTTTGTATGCTTCGCCAAACAACAGAATATTCTTTTCCAGGGTCGTGGATCAGCAGCCAATTCCAGTGTTTGCTATTGTCTTGGAATTACTTCTGTTGATCCCGAAAAATTTGAATTATTGTTTGAAAGATTTATTTCGGCTGAACGGCATGAACCACCCGACATCGATGTTGATTTTGAACATGAGCGAAGAGAAGAGGTGATGCAGTATATCTTTAATAAATATGGTCGTCACCGGGCTGCCATTGTCGCAACAGTTACCCAACAACATCAAAAAGGTTCAATAAGAGATGTAGCAAAAGCAATGGGTTTGTCGCTTGATGCCGTAAATCGCTTGTCTGCCTCGATCTCCGGGTTTGGTGACGAATGGTTTGATAAAGAAAAATTAACCGAAAATGGTTTTAATGCAAAGGATAAACTGTTGAGAAAAGTTTTAGAGCTTACAGCACAATACATAGGATTTCCTAGGCAACTTGGACAACATACAGGAGGTTTTGTTATTACCCAGGAAGACCTTTCCAATATCTGCCCCATACTCAATGCAAGAATGGAGAACCGTACCTGTATTGAATGGAACAAAGATGATATCGATGCGCTTGGTTTTTTGAAAGTCGATGTGCTTGCTTTGGGCATGCTTACATGCATCCGCAAAGCATTTGATTTGCGAAGCAGCATTACGACCTGGATCTAACTCTAGCTAATGTTCCCCACGATGATCCGGCTGTTTATGAAATGATCTGTCATGCAGATACGATCGGTGTATTCCAGATTGAAAGCCGTGCCCAGCAAGCGATGTTACCGCGATTGAAACCAAAGAAATTTTATGACCTGGTGATTGAAGTTGCCATTGTACGACCTGGCCCTATCCAGGGAGACATGGTTCATCCTTACCTGAAACGTCGTAATGGAGAAGAGCTAGTTGAATATCCGTCAAAGGAACTGGAAGAAATCTTAAAGCGCACATTAGGGGTTCCATTGTTCCAGGAACAGGCTATGAAAATTGCAATTGTAGCCGCAGGATTTACACCGACTGAAGCAGATGCATTACGCAAGAGTATGGCCACATTTAAAGCGCAAGGTCTTATAAGCAAGTTTGAACAAAAGCTTATCACCGGCATGATAAAAAATGGCTATACAGAAGAATATGCACATCGGGTATTCAAGCAACTGGAAGGTTTTGGTAGTTATGGTTTCCCTGAAAGTCATGCAGCGAGTTTCGCACACCTGGTATATATATCCGCATGGATCAAATGTCATTATCCGGATATTTTTGCCTGCGCCCTGTTGAACAGTCATCCCATGGGTTTTTATCAGCCAGCGCAAATTGTTGCGGATGCCAGGAAGCACAAGGTTGATGTGAGGCCGATTGATATTAATTATTCTGCATGGGATAATTTGCTCGAAGAAAAAGTAAATAAATATCATGCACTCCGCCTTGGTTTTCGACAGATCAAAAGAATTAATAAAGAAGAGATGGAGTTTTTGATCTTGCGCCGAAAGAAATCTTTTACAAGCATTCAGCAATTGCGTGATATTGGAATATCATCAGCTACTCTTGAAACACTTGCAGATGCAGATGCATTCAGATCCATTGGTCTCGATCGTCGCCAGGCCCTGTGGCAGGTTTCCGCCTGTCATGATCAACCAACCGGAATTTTCATAGGTCAGCAATTCAATATTGAAGAAGAAAAAAAAGTTTCTCTTCCGGAAATGATGCTTTCTGAACATGTAGTTCATGATTATGCGTCTACCTCGCTTTCGTTAAAAGCACATCCTGTAAGTTTTATAAGGGAGAAATTACAGTTGTTGCATATAACATCAACTGCAGAGCTTTCTCATTTGCACAATGGTGATCCAATAAAGGTTGCAGGCCTGGTTCTTGTGCGCCAAAGACCGGGAACTGCAAAAGGAATTTGTTTTATCACCATTGAGGATGAAACAGGTTCTGCAAACCTCGTGGTGTTCCCAAATATCTTCCAGCAGTTTCGTAAAGAGATCCTGCAATCACGATTGCTGATGGTAGAAGGGAAATTGCAAATAGAAGGGGAAGTGATTCATGTAATTGTCAGCACTTGTTATAACCTGTCAAAACTTTTACATAATCTTACCAGCTCAAAAGATGAAGACCTTCCGGTGCTCACATTATCCCGCGCCGATCAAACGCCCTCAGCGATCTATCCGGATCAAAAAACGCAACAGGAAATTATTCAGAAGGAAATTTTTCCAAAGGGCAGGAACTTTAAGTGATCCATGGATCTCTACTTCTTCAACCATTTATCAAACCAGTCAAATGCATCGGCCTGCATTTTTCTATCAAACTTATGAGGGCCGGGATAGTAGGAACATTTGAAGTTATTTTCCGCGCCGGCTTTTGCATACACTTCTTTCAAAATTTTTTCGGCATCATTCATTCCTTCCATGGTGTAGAGATCATCCTGTTCATCACAAAGAACCATTGAAGGAAGTGGCGTCCGCAAGCCCAGTATCTCGGGAAAATCCAATTCATTCGGAAGCAGTGGCACATATATCATCCATGTATGATTGACGGTTTTGTACAAAAGAAAATCTTTCCAGGTGGTCATGAACCCAACAGTGATCGCACACTTAATTCTCGGATCAAGTCCGCCCATAAAGACAGTGCGCATGCCACCACCGGATAATCCTCCGCAACCTATACGTTCCGTATCCACATCATCGCGTGCACACAATATGTCCAATGCTTTTTGATCTTCAATAAAAAATACAGCAGGCCAGGTAGTGCCCGCACAGAATAGCGATTTCGCCATGATGTGTTCATGCTGACCTGCCCATTGATTGTATTTATCAATGTTCGCAGGGTCTTCCGGGTCATTATCGTTTAAGCCGTGGCGCAACTCTTCAGGGACATCCTGCATCATCACTCTCCGGCTTGCAAAAGGAAATGCATCATTCACCAAAACGACATAACCGCGTTTGGCTATTTCGTTAGCCCAGGCCATTCCTTCATAATAACCCTTCTGATGCTCGACCATAGAAGGATGTTGCTGATCAGAGGTCTTTGTGATCTTTCTTGTACCAAAATATTTGTTGCCGCTATGATCATGAAACGCAAGGATCGCAGGTAAACGGTTCTTCGCATTTTGGGGTTTCAATAAAATAGCTTCAGTGGCGCGGCCGTAGGGGAGTTGCCAGCTTAGTTCTTCAATATGCAAACCATCATAGCTGTATTGCTTGTTCACAATTACCTTTGGCATGCCGCCTACATCGGGTATTGACATTCTTTCTACCACTCGCTTCGTTGCCAACTTTCTCCATTCTTCGATATTGTTGAATTCTTTTCTTCTGAAAGACAATGATGGTAATTTATTTGCATTCAGCGAAGCGGCCCATGGTCCGTATAGACCAATGACACTGGGATGTTGTACATCAAAATTTTTATCAGTCATATTCGTATTTGAAGAAATAAAATTAGCGCCATCAAATATGGAAGCGTTCAACCATTTGCTGCCTGCTACACCAAGACCTGCGAGAGCAGTTTGCCTTATAAATTGGCGGCGTTTGTTTTTCATTTTGGTGTGATTCTCTAATGCGTGGATTATTTCTTCATTTAATTTAGGAACATTAAATGAAAGTTCGGGAAATAAAAAGGTCTGAGTAGAGATTGCCCGATTAGCTGGCCATAAAGATCCAATGGCCCGAGCTGAATAAATCTTTGCTTCGGACCGAGAGGTGAAACGAAGCTGATTTGTATTCTGCGGCGAGGCCTGATCGCAGCATCAATGAAAATGAATAGAGCGTGAAGTAAAAAAAACTTCTGTACACAATTTTTTTGCACATGTGTGCAGTCGATGATTCTGCGGCCCTGACGTCCCCAGAAGAATTCCGCTGGCAAATCTCAACCGGCCCTTAAACCTCTTGGTTATACTACTTCTCTTCCAGGTCACCCGGCCGGGGCTGTCCATTGTGGCAAGTGACGCAGGTAATTGCCAATATTGACCTGCCAATTAATGGATGTTTTAGTCCGAAGTATTTCTTGTTAATTCCTACGGTCATTATCATCATGCGGCGAGCGATCTGTTTTTCAGGTTTTGCATCGCTTGCATAATCTAAACCCAAAGTAGTCTTTTTTCTGGACATGACAGAAGCCACAAGAAACTCCCAGACCGTCTTCAAAATCATCGATCATGATCTTTGATAGCTCCTTTGAACTTATATTTTTGGGCAACACTTTTAAGTTCTTGTATTCATTTTTTGCAGAAGGCAACGCGGCAACAGCAATAGCCACACCACTGGCCAACACTAATATCACGACATATTTCTTTTTGAGTAGCATAACATCGTCTCGAAGGGTTAATAAAAAGGATTTTTTATTGATGTTCAGATGACGCTTCTTTTAGGTTACTAAGTGGCAGATCTGTGACTGCGAGCGTATCGTGATGCTCGACATAATTCACGCTTGTGAGGCCAAGTAAATTGCGAAGTTGTTCTGCCGGAACTTTCATTGGTCCTGCAGAAGGGGCCATGCCCGGCTTTGGTTGAGGGAATGCCGTAGAGGTAGCCGTATGAAATGTGATATTGCCTTCTACCTTTTGCAGAGTTTGATGGATGTGACCGTTCAACACGGAAACTGATCCAAAACGTCTTAGATAGGAAAGTGCTTGCTCGCTGTCCCTTGTCCCCCAGCCCCATTGCGGGTAAACGCACACAAAGGAGTGTGAGCAAAAACGACAATGGGAGTGCTGGCAGAAAGTCCCTTCACATCATTTTCCAACCATTGCAGTTGTTCACTTCCCAATACACCGAGCCCACCTTCCGCGGTGTCAATAACATTTACAAGCCCGATAAAATGTACTCCATTGAAGTCAAAACTATACCAGCCGTTGCCTTTTGTGTCTTTGCCGTAACGTTGAAGGTATTGCTTGCCATTATCACTCAATACGTCGTGCTCACCGGGCACATAGAAGATCTTTCCCGTTTTTGCAGATTTGAGTGACTGGTCAAGTGTATCAAATTCATCGGCCTGGGCAAGGTGAGACAGGTCACCTGTGTGCAAAATGAAAGAGGGTGAAGAAGGCATCGCATTAATCTTTGAGATCGCTGCCTGCAGAGTTCCGACCACGTCAGGGTTAGCCGGTTTATTGAACCCAATATGACTGTCGCTGATCTGTGCAAAGCTGAAATCCCCTTTTGCAATGTCAATCCCTTTTTTGATCCTTCCTGTAGTCTTGTCAATAAGCTGACTCATGCCATATGACTTAAGTACCCCGCCACTCATGATACAAAAAAGACCAGTTCCTGCCCACGCCATGCATTTGAGAAAGCCTGCCCGGTCGATACCATCATCGTTTTCATCAGGGCCAATAAAATTGTCGTTTTTCATGATTTTCTTTTTTGATTAATGATTTTTACACAAAAAAAACTAATGAAGGGAGCCGAAATAAATCTTTTACATTACCCAGCGCATCTTCTTGATTAAACTTGGGTTTTAGTTCATCAAGTTTTTTCCCGTAGTGGTGTAAAACCCGTGATCGGGAAAGAATAGTGGAATACTTTTGAGCCAGCAATCCCTCCGCATGACTCAAAAAAGAACCTTGTACAATATATTGTTGTGGATAGGACTCTATCTTTTGTGGGTTATTGTCTTTCAGAAAAGAGCGTTTTCTTTCTCAAGGACAATGACCATACAATTTTGCTATCTTTTATTCATTGCAGCCAACTATTATTTCAATGTTTACTATGCCGTTCCCGCTTTTCTTTACAGGAAAAAATATGCAGGCTTTGCTTTGTTGTTCCTGGCGGGAATTGCTGTTGCTTCTTTATTGAGGGTCCCGCTTCGCCACGTACCTTAGCCAGCATTATTTTGCGCCGGGCAAACCGCCTCCAGGATTTTCTGATTTATTTTTTAACTCATTCGTTAATATTTTTATCTGGACCATTTGCCTGGTGGCAGGGAAGCTAATCATTGACCGCATGCGTTTTGCGAAATACATTGAAGTGATCGAAAAAGAAAAAATGCAGAACGAATTGGATTTTCTGAAGGCACAGTTCAATCCCCATTTTCTTTTTAACTCGATCAATTCGATATATGGTAATATTAACAAGAACAATTCCACTGCCCGCGAGATGCTGCTGACATTTTCCGAAATGTTGCGTTACCAGCTGTACGAATGCAATACCAGCAGGATCAGTATTGAAAAAGAGATCAATTACATTCGAAATTATATTAACCTTCAACAGGTACGTAAACCTGAGAACTTAGCTATACAACTGTATATTTCAGAAGATGTCAGGGGTATCATGATCGCGCCGCTGTTGTTTATCACCTTTATTGAAAATAGCTTTAAATACGTAAGTAACTATGAAGGTAAATTGAACGAAGTGAAAATATCTTTACCAGGAGTAATAATCAGCTTTTTTTTAAAACCTTTAATACAAAAGAAAATATCAATGGTCGTAAGATGATCGATCATGGCGGGATAGGAATTGCAAATGTGAAAAGACGGCTGGAACTATTGTACCCCGACAAACATGTCCTGATAATTCAAAACAATGATCATTCTTTTGAAGTAACATTAAATCTTGAAGTGTGAAATTGAGATGCATAATAATCGATGATGAGCCCGTTGCAAGAAGGTTATTGAAAGAATATATAGAGGATATTTCTTTTTTAGAGATTGCGGGAGAAGCTGACAATCCTCTGAAAGGGCAGGTTATTCTCGATCGTGAACCTGTGGACCTTATATTTTTGGATATCAATATGCCAAAACTGACGGGGATAGAATTTTTACAATCAAATAAAACCCTACCCATGGTCATCATGACAACCGCATATGCTGAACATGCTTTGGATGGATTCACGCTGGACGTATTGGATTACCTCGTGAAGCCTTTTTCTTTTAGTCGCTTTCTAAAAGCGTGCAATAAGGCCAGGGAGTATCACGCAATGAAAATCCAGGCGGGAAACAAAGCAACCTTTGATGGGAATTATTTTTTCGTGAAGTACAACGGCCGTATCGAAAAAGTTTTATACGATGACCTTTTATATGTCGAAGCAGCACTTAACTATGTCATTCTTCACACAAGCAATACTAAGATGATCGTTTACCTGACGATCAAAGGTATAATAGAAGACCTTTCTGCGACATCGTTTGTCAAAGTTCACAAGTCGTTTATCGTAAACACGCATAAGATCAAAGCGATCGAAGGAAACATTATTCATATTGGCAATGCTGAAATACCGATCAGCCAAAACTACCACGAAGGCGTAATGAAGATAATACTCAATGGTAAAATGTTGAAAAGGTGATCAATCAGTCACCGACGTTGAGGAGGAAAAAAGTACTATCAATCGAACTGTGGCACCCGGGCAGAGGAGGCGACAAAATAAAATTTTGGACACGCACACTATTCCACATGATCTGGTCGTTGTTCCTTGTACCAGAATAGAGATTGAAAATCAAGGATCGTCTTATATTTATTGAGGATATTACACGTATTTTCTCAGTCTAAAATCGGGTATTTATCTTAGTATATTTTTTTTGAATTGGCACTAAATTAGTGTAGGCAGAAAAGTTCGAAATCCAATTATCCAACGAAAAGAGGTTGATGAAAAACTTTACCCTATCTCATCTTAGTGCTGCTTTAATTTGTCCACGGTCTTTTAAAAAGGTCAGCTTCACTTTTGTGAAGTTTTTTTTGTCCGTTATGCCCGGGTTCGCCCTGCTGTATTTGCCATTTGTCTCTAATGGCCAATCATTTGCCAATAACATTCAAGCCTTAGCGAATCAACAGTTGACGCCCCAATTGGAAAAAACTGTTCGCAATACTTTAAAGCAAAGCAGTCTTAAACTGCAGTTGATAGAAAATAATGGTCAACTGGGACTTCCTGGAAGTGTAGTGGCTTATTTCTCATCGGGTAACCAAACAGTATTCATTGAAAAAGACAGGCTAAGGATAATAGTTGTGAGATCAAAAGAAGATGAAAGAGATAGCCGGTTTGTTAATGATAGATCTGCCATCACTTCAAAAAGCAAAGACTATTACTATAATACTTTCAGTATCCTCTTCAAAGGGTCCACGGGTTTTAGTAGCTATGAAAATATCAACCCATTTGAAACAAAAAGAAATTTCATTAATACCGGATCGCCGGGCCGAAATGTCACTAATGTTTCCAGTTATGGAGAGATCATGTTAAAGAATATTTATCCGGACATTGATCTCCGGCTTTATAGCCAGGAATCGGGGCAAATGGAGTTTGACTGGATCGTTGCCCCTTACGCTGATGCGTCGATGATAAAAATGAAATTTGAAGGGCAAAAGAAATTATCGATCAATCACGAGGGCAACCTGGAGATAGCGCTTGCCATGGGAAGCTTCCATCTTCATCTTCCCGAGAGCTATTATGTTACTCCTGCCGGTAAGCAACAAGCCGATATTCGTTTTTATCTATCGGGAAAAAATGAAGTGCGGTTCAAAGGATTAGACAAAGAAAAGAAAAAGTATCCCCTTATTATAGATCCTGATCTTTTGTGGGGAACCTTTTTTGACGGGGGAAATTTCAATTTTGACGAATATTTATACGGATTGGAATTCAACAATAATAACGAACTGCTTTATTGTTCAGGAACCGCTAACCGCCAGGTTGCTGCAGCCTATGCTGCCGCCCTGAATAATGCGTACGATGGCAGTTTTGCATCGGCAACCGATGCATTGATCTATGCACTGACAAAAGATGGCCAGACTGTTGAGTATATCACGTATCTCGGTGGCACTGGAGAAGATGTTGGAATTGGCATATCGGTAAGTCAATCTTTTGTTTTTGTTTGTGGAAGGACTAGCTCCCCGGATTTTCCCGTCACAAAAGCTGTAAATGGGGACATCGAAGCATTCGACACCGCTTATCATGGGATGAACGAGGGATTCGTTGCCAAGTTCAACTTATCATTGGATGATTTGGTTTATTGCAGTTACCTGGGTGGTCCCGGCAGCGACCAGTCTTTGACAATAAGGGCCGTCGATGATAATTCTTATTACGTCTCGTTGTCCTTAACAGACACTCTTCCTCATACGGATGTCGATTATCTTGTAAATTCGGCAGATGACGCATTTGGAGGATCTGGTGAGGGATGGATTGGGTCGTTTACTTCGATGAATGCACTACGTTTCGGAACTTATATCGGTGGCAATAGCAGTGATCTGATCAATGATTTCCGCGTATTAAGCAACGGCGACGTGGTGTTTGTCGGCAATACCTTTGGTATTACCGAGGTGAATTCTTCTGTGCCCAATGATCCGTCTGGCCGGGAAGTATTATTCGGGAAGATCAACGTTCCTGCATCTGGCCCAGTTTCATTTGATATTATTGACAAAATTGGCGGAAGCGGTGAGGATTATGGCTGGGGTATTTATAGTCTTGGTGATTCTGTGTCAGTATTAGTCGGGCAAACAAATAGTTCTGATTTTCCACTTGGTGGAGCTCCGGCATTTCAAAGTGTGATTAAAGGAAATTATGACGGGTTTGTAGCAAGGATCAATAATGACGGCTCAGGTGGTTACCAGGCAAGCTTTGTTGGAGGATCTGATGATGATATCCTTGTTTCGGTAACACCTGTAATAATTAATGGCGCCCCGGTGTTGCTGGCTTTCGGCACAACCACGTCAAATGATCTTGCTACGATCAATACTGCCGGAGGGACATTTTTTAGTAACCACAATTCCGGTGGTTATGACATGATGTGGGTGATCTGCAATCTCAATGTTACTTACAAATATTATCTTTCCTATATCGGGGGTTCTAATAATGATTACCTGGGTAAAACTGCAGCGCCTATTGGCTCAAATCATTTGTTCTACAATGCAGCCGATTCTGTACTTTATCTCGGCACAACAACACATAGTACTGAAAATACCCAGGCGCCTCTGTTCGTAGGACGAGGAGCTGTCGATATATTGAATGCCGGCATTCCTGTTTTTGATTCCACCAAAGACAATAGTAACAACGATACCCACGTGATCATAGCGATATCGATCAGAAAACTATTTTTTACTTTACCTGTGAAGTGGGAAAAATTTGACGCATCGGTTCTTTCTGATTGCAGTGTTCAATTAACGTGGCAAACTGGCAACGAAACGGACGTGTTGCACTATGTTGTTGAACGAAGCGCTGATGGACGAAACTATGAAGACATTGCTACAATTGCTGCAAACGGCAGTTCTTTTTCTTATCATGACAAAGACTTTCTCCAGGGAACTACAAAGGCTATCTATCGCATTTTAGCGGTAGATAATGATGGAAAGAAAACGTATAGCTCTGTCAATGCCGTACAACTCTGCGGGCAAAAGCAACATCAATTAAGAATATATCCCACTATCACCAGCAATTATTTTGTCATCTCTGGATCCTATTCGCAGCAAGTGAAACAACTATTGGTTGAAGTGGTGGATGCGGCGGGAAGAAAGATTATGATGAAGCAGGTAGCTGCTGTTAATGGATCACAGACATTATTTTTTGATAAGAGACTTTCTTCCGGATCTTATTTTATTATAATAAGGAACGAAGAAACCTCAGAAATTCTGCACTCTCAAAAGATCACGACAGCCAATTGATCTCCGCTCTATTTTTGTAATTTAATTGCAAAACGAGGTATCTTTCTTATCTCATTTTAAAATTATCCAATTGGTATGACATGGATGGAAAGCTAAAAATATACAACGGACCAGTTTTAGCTCCTGGCCGGATCATCCCTAATGGGACGGTATTAATAATTGGTGGTACTATAAGAGAGGTGACCGAAGGTAATATCGACTTGCCCGGTGCCGTTGAAATAGATGCTCAGGGTAACTACATCTCGCCTGGTTTTATTGATATACATGTGCATGGAGGAGGAGGATACGATTTTATGGACGGAACTGTGGATGCTTTTCTGGAGATAGCAAAACTGCATGCCGCGTATGGAACTACTTCAATGCTTCCCACAACCCTGACTGCCGGGAATGAAAAATTGTTGCAGGCACTGGCAGCATATGAACAGGCGAATGCACTAAACAGATCAGGCGCCCAATTTCTTGGAATGCATATAGAAGGCCCTTACATCGCCATGAATCAAAAAGGGGCACAAGATCCGCGTTTTATTCGTGATCCCGATGAAAAAGAGTATGAAGAAATAGTTTCCGGATCAAATAACAAAATCAAAAGATGGAGTGCCGCGCCGGAGTTAAAGGGGGGATTGAAGTTCGGCCGTTATTTAAGGTCAAAGGGTATTTTACCTTCCATTGCTCACAGTGATGCAACATACAAAGAAGTATATGAAGCTTTTGACAGCGGGTATACTCACATTACTCATTTTTATTCAGCCATGTCTGGCGTAACTCGCGTTGGTAGTTTCCGCTATGCCGGCGTAATTGAAAGTGGATATCTCATTGATGAAATGACATTGGAGATCATTGCAGATGGCGTGCATTTGCCTGAACCATTGTTAAAACTTGTTTATAAGATCAAAGGTGCAGAGAGAACGGCACTAATAACAGATGCGATCCGGGCAACCGGTACATCGGCAAAGGAAACTATTTTGGGAGATCGTGAAAATGGGATCAATGCAATTGTAGAAGATGGTGTTGCGAAATTACCAGACCGCAGTTGCTTTGCCGGAAGTGTGGCTACCGCGGATAGACTGGTCAGAACCATGATCAATGTTGCCAATTTACCCTTAGGGGAAGCTATACGGATGATCACAAGTACACCTGCTGCTATCGTTGGAGTGGGTGACAAAAAGGGCTCATTAATGCCAGGCAAAGATGGCGATGTTGTTATCTTCGATGATAACATTACTATTCAAACAACAATCATAAAAGGCAAAGTAGTATATAAGCGGAATGATGCAGGAAAAAATCATTCAATATGACCTTGTACCTGGATATGGGATGGCTCTGTCGGCTTAGAAATAACAGAAATTCAATGTCAGAAATCTATTGATGATATTTGGTTGTTACCTCGAGCCTGTTACTATCGGGATCGAGAGTTTCAAACTCATAGTAACCATCACCGGTTTTTCTTGGCCCGCGCAGAATTTTAAATCCGGCTGATTGAAGGTGGTTTGCTTTTTCATCAACTTCCTGCCTGGTGTTTACACCAAATGCCAAATGAATTATTCCTTTATGTTGCGCTGTTACCCGATCATTTTTGTTCTCCGGGATACCGGGCTTAGTCATAATTTCAAGTCTTGCACCCGATTCAAATGTCAGAAAATAGCTTTGGAATTGATTTTGTTCGTTCGTGTATTTTTCATTGGCGGTTGCACCAAAATATTTGACATAGTAATGCTTTAGTTCTTCCAGTTTATCGGTCCAGATCGCAACGTGTTCCAGGATCATTTTATCAAATCGGTCAATAAATTTTTCTTCAATTTGGAATAAAAAGATAGGAAAAAATTGTTTAATTGGATTTTTCCGCTTAAACGCAGATTCAAATGTCTTTCCGGATAGACTATAATTATTTCACGTATTCCATTTGTAATAGGGGAGAAGGTTTCCCCAAGCTATCTAATTCAGTTCGGCCAGGTTTTCTTAGCTATTAGAATTAATCTTGGAGAAGATTCAACATCATACTCATTCAAATAATAATCACCATACACCTTTTCGAGTTGTAGTCCGTTGTGATTGAACAGATCTTTGAAATCATCGACACTGAACTTTTTTACCCGTTCAATATGCTCAATAGGTTCTTCCATTCCCATGTTTTCAATTCTGATCTTCTTAAAAAAGTGAGTGTCAGTTGTCCAACGGCTAATATTGTAGATGATGCCATCGATTTCTTTTTCTTCTGCCGCTACCAGTTTCTTTTCAGCATGGGCTGAGTTGATATAATCCATTACTAATAGGCCACCCGGCTTGAGGGCTGAGTAGATGTTATTGACAACTTTGTGATCTTCGGAAGGATCATCAAAATAACCAAAACTGGTAAAGAAGTTAAATACATTATGAAACGCATTCCTGCCGAATGGTATTCGCATATCATGCCGGTAAAAACGCAGCGTCTCGGTTTCGGACCTCTTTGCCTGGCGTATGGAAGATGCGGCCAGGTCAATTCCAGTTACATCAAATCCTTTCGACGCCAGGTATTTGCTGTGACGACCGCTACCGCAACCAAGATCAAGCATCCTGGAATGTGCCGCGGGCTTTAATTCATTTATTAATTCGTCAATGAACGTTGCTGCCTCTTTTTCGTCCCTGTTGACGTATAACAGGTGATAAAATGAGGAATCAAACCAGCGTTTGAACCAGGCCTGGTTATTATCTCTGGGCTGGTTGATGATCGTTGCTGTATTTACATTTTTCATCTGACAATGTTTAATACAACAAAGCTATTTGTGCAGGAAGGCGTTTACATTGACATAGGTCAAGAAGCGAAAACGAGGCTATTTTTTTGTAAGGGCTTTGCGCCGGATGCGACTTACTGTTTCAGGTGTAATACCAAGATAAGAAGCAAGCATGTGTTGGGGTATTCTTTGTGCTATTGAAGGATAAGTTTTGATAAACTCATTATAACGTTCTTCGGCAGTGGCGGCAAGCGAATGTACAATGCGTTTTTCTTTGGCCTCGCTCCGTTTCTGAATCCCGGCGAGGAATGACGATGCATACAAGGGAACTCGTTGCATTAAAGAAATATGCGCCGCGCGGTCAACTAAAAAAATATCTGAATCTTCAATAGCATCGATGAAAACCGAAGACGGTGCATCCTCAACCGCGCCGGGCTTGGCACTTATCCACCAATTTTCAGGAGCAAACTGAGTGACATGCTCCTTTCCTTTATTATCCACAAAATAACTGCGCAGAAATCCCCTGCATACAAACGCACCATAGCGGGGAACTTCTCCTTCACGGATCAGAAACTCTCCTTTCTTCAGTTGCTTTGGTAAAAACACCGATCTCATGAAGTTTATTTCTTCACTGGTCAACGCACCATTGCGTTCAAAATATGCCTGCAAAATTTCGAACATAGAATCGGATAGCGAATTTAGCGATTCTATTGTTTTGCATTTTTCGCAACTTTAAACCCAACACAGCTCATTAATTTTGCGGAACCATGCCGATCAATGTTAGTGCACTGCTAACTGTTGCATCTACATTAGGCATTCCTTTTCCAACTTCCTATTTATGGCTACTATTCTTCAAGGCCTTGCTGGTTAGTGGGTCGATAATAGTAATGACCTCGTTTACCGTATTGATGGGGATCCTTCCGAGCTTGGCATGTTCTCGAACTAAGTATTCACTTTCCGCTATATGAACGCAGTAAATTCTGTCATTTGTAATGTATGACTGTATCCAGTGATAAGGTTTTCCCAAGTGGGCCATAGCATCACATGATGCCTGGGAAATAATCTGTAATTCTTCGGGAGTAAGATTTCCTGCACCCGGCAGGTTCCTTTCAATAATAAATTTCTTCATACCGATGTTTTTATTGATCATAAAATTGAACAGATTATTTTTCCCTGACCAGAGTGAATTTACCTATTTAGAGATGAAGAGTTCCCTATTTTATAATTCCCAACTTCTCCGCCTGATGCACAGCTTTTGTGCGGGAGTTAACTTCCAGTTTGTATAGTATGGCAGAAATATGATGATCAACCGTTTTGGCAGATATAAAAAGACGGGCGGCAATTTCTTTATTGTGCAAACCTTCCTGGAGCAACCTCAAAACATCCAGCTCCCGGTCGGTCAAAAATTCGGGATTTGACTGAGTGGTCCTTCTGATGCCGCGCGGAATTTTTTTAATTCCGCATCTTCTCATTTCAAATTTCATTCTCTCATACACGGCGGTAGCTCCCAGTTGCTGAACAATGACGATCGCCTTGCGCTTGTTATCATCACCTGTTTCAAATAAGGCAAGCGCCTCTTCGTAGGGGTTTCCTGCTCTCTCCCAAAAAGCAGCGGCTTTCAGAGCTGAGGCTGTAGCGTCGGCATGATAGCCTCCCCCTGTATTTTTCAGGGTTAGCTTTTGTTTCCTTGCTTTTCTCAGCCAAAAAACAAATGCCCGGTTTCCATAAATGGTTTCTGAGTCTGCAATCGTTGTCTTAACAGCATCAAGGATTTTGTCGTCAATGACGGTTGATCCGGTTATCCACTCATATTCCAATAAAGCGGATAAAACAGGAAGAATTCTTTGTGACTCCATGCTTTCTGAAGCCATTGTCCTGGCGTCCATCAATTGAGGTAGTGCATCATCTTCTCCTCTTCTCATTTTTATGGTGGCTACAACTACAAGTGCGATGATCCTGACAATAGGTGTTTGGGCTTCATTTTTCAGTAGACTCTTCGGCAATATGGTGTGCCTCTTTCCAATGACCGGTTTCCAATTTCAGCCTTGCCTGCCAGGATAACATATAAGAAGCCCAGGCATCAAGGTCCCTTTCTTCACAATAGCATATTCCTTCTTCAAAAAATTTTTCAGCCTCGGCGTAGTTTTCGAGCATAACCCAGTTGCAGCCAAGGTTGGTGTAGGCACGTGCTGCATGTTCACTGTATGAGTGCTTTAATGCAATCGCGAGGCTTTGCTGCAGGAGTTCATTGCCTTTTTCTGTAGAGCCCTGTGTCATTTCCACGGCACCCACATTATTCAATGCGTGAGAAAGGGTTTCTTCATCGTCCAATTCCTTTGCGATCATAATGGCTTTTTCTCCCCAATACAGACATTCATTAAGCTTTTCAGTCAGCATTTTCAACTGCGCCAGATTACTATAAGCCATTGCCTTTGCTTTTGAAGATGGCTGGTTATCCAATATTCCTATCGCTTCTTTGGCAAAACTTTCAGCCCGGTTCCAATTCCCGCTCCACCACCAGAGCCGTGATAAAAAGCGCATAGAATTTCCGATCTTTTCTATGTTATTTTTCTTTTTCCAAATATCCAGGGCTCTTCGTTGTATAAATGATCGCTTCCCTGGGCTGATTTGTCAAATAACATTCATAAGCATAGGATTCATAAAATTGTATCAATGTGTCTTCATCATTGCCCTGGTAATATTCGATCGCTGTCAGGAATAAACGTGCCGCTTCTATATGAGCTCCAACGGATGCAGCCTGCTTCGCTGCCACGGGTGCGTATTTTACCACAAGATCATATTCATTTGCATTTTTTGCGTGATGAATGATCCGTTCTGTTGCCTGGTTCTCTTCAAAACCTTCCATGAGCAGGTCAAGAATTTTTTTATTCAGCGTTATTCTTGCAAGCGGCGACAGTGAAGATTCAATAGTTCTCCTGTACAATTCATGCTTAAATAAGATCTTTTCCTTATCAACAATCAAAATTTTTGAATCAATACAATTCTGGACCGCCGGTATATATGAAGCGTCCAGTTTATCGAGATAATTCAGTTCAAAAGCAGTTGGAAGCACCGATAATATTTCCCACACGTGCTTTGTCTTTTCATTCATCTTGTTATAAACAGATAATATGGAATCCTTTATATTATCGGGTACGCCCTCGCTATAACTTGCAAGTATCTCCGTAACATAAAATGGGTTGCCATTGGTGACGCGATAAACATCTTCACCATTATATCCCCGCTCTCCAGCCATTTTTTCAACTGCTCGTTTTGATAAAGGCAATAACTCGATCCGTGTAAATGAATCCGGATTTAATTGGCCCATTATGTTCCGTAAAGGGTTGTCGGCAGGATCCAGTATCGCGGTAACTAAGAATAAAAAGGCATTTCAATTGAGTAATGCGCCTCGATAAAAATTTTATAAAATCGAGAGTTGCTTCATCCGCCCAATGGATGTCTTCGAAAACAATCAGGTTTACTTCCTTTCGATCACTGAATTCCTGTAAAAAATTTGTGAAGAAAGCTGTTCGGTTTGTAATATCAATATTGCTTTCGGGGATGGTTTTTCCCAGTTGAAGAAGTACATCATATAATGGTGCCAGCGGGCGGGGCGTAAACAAAGCATCACAGATGCCATGGAATATATTGCACTTGCTTTTTACTTCATTACAGAAGGCTTTTATGAGCGTGGTCTTTCCGATTCCCGCTTCACCGCTTATAAAAATACAGTGTCCTTCTCCTTCCGAAACATCTTCACATTGAGATCGCAATGCGGTTAAAAAACTATCCCGCTCTATCAGCTCCATGGCCCCTTAATTTAAAAATAGGGAGCAAGTTATTTTAAAATAGGGAATTCCTCTTACCGCCTGCAATAAAATTGAAACGTGATTTGCATAGTAATTCATTAATCAAAAATTAAATCATTTATCATGAAAATTTTATCAGTGGCAGCATTAGCTATTACGTTCAGTTTTACCGGCTTCCACCTGTCAGCGCAAACGGCCAGGATGTCTTCTGCGGGGTCAGGGGAAACGAAGCATCTTTTTCTCGACGTTCATCGTTTAACACCAGGGATCAAACCTGAGGCAGTTGCGCAGGCACACCAAAAAGACCTTGCGGTAGAAGGAAAATATGGTGTTGACCTTATTAAATACTGGGTTGCCCAGGATGATGGGCTTGTGTTTTGCCTTGCTTCAGCCAGCGATTCAGAATCACTCAGGAAAACACATGCCGAGGCACACGGATTATTGCCCGACAATATCTACCTCGTGGAAGAAGGAACAGAAGCAGCGTTAAAAGGCAAAAAGAATTTATTTCTTGATATCCATTACCTGGGTGAAGGAAAAGTTTCAGTAAAAGACGTTGCTGCAGCACATGAAAAAGATCTTGCTGTGGAAAAAAAATACGGTGCGAATTTCATTAACTATTGGGTAAATGAAAAAGAGGGTGTTGTTATGTGTCTTGTTGAAGCAAAGGATTCAACCGCCCTGATCAAGACCCATAAAGAAGCACATGGATTATTGCCTGACAAGATCTATAGAGTTACACAGGGACAATAGTTTGTAACATCACCTTAATCTTATGAATTGTAAAATACTGATCAGGGAAGCGCTCATGTCATGCTTTTTCCTGATACTGTTCACCACTACGCCAGGTTTCGGGAAGTTAAAGTTGCAGAATAATAATACGACCATGAATGGGTTGACCAGGATGACGGACGAGAAAATTCAAAATTTTAGAAAAGATAAGTACAGATTTGAATTGCGTTGTCCGGATGCGCCGGCAAAAGAAACAGGCATGTACGCTGATGAAAACGGGGGACTTGTATCAACGGAATTCATTGAATGATGATGCGGTGCTGGTTTTTAATTTAATGACCGCTGCAGCAGAACAACCTGGGCATTGAGGTTAGCGCGACAGATTTAGTACCTCAATGTTCCAGGCCATGCTGTTTGCCGTGATAAAAGGTCACTGTTGAGGGCAAAACGAAATTTAGATTCCAATGTAACATTACCGGTCAATAATTTTGCACAGAGCCTCATCATGAACCAGCTCCAATTTCATGCCTGCTATTATTACCATCACGTTCAGTCCATGTATCGATAAAAGTGCGTCGGTAGATAAACTGGTGCCCGAAAAGAAATTGGCGTGCACTGCTCCTAAACTTGAACCCGGTGGTGGCGGGATCAACGTAGCGAGAGCAATAAAAAAACTTGGCGGTGAAGCCATCGCCATTTACCCGTCCGGAGGATATATTGGAAAGTTCTTTGATGAACTGATGAAAATCGAGGGGATCCCTGTTATCAGGATAGAAACAGAAAATGAAACCCGCGAGAATTTAATTATTCTTGAACGGGCTTCCAACCATCAATACCGCTTTGGAATGCCGGGGATGGCACTAAAGGAAAATGAATGGCAACAAATTCTTAGGGTTATCGACGAAGCATATGACTTCGATTTTATAGTTGCCAGCGGTAGTTTACCGCCGGGTGTGCCCGAGGACATATTTGGGCGTATAGCACGAATAGCCAGTAAAAAGAATGCAAAGTTCGTGGTGGATACATCCGGCCAGGCATTGACCGACGCAGTTCATGAAGGTGTTTATTTGATAAAACCAAATCTTGCTGAGTTAAGTAGTTTGGCAGGTAAGTATTACCTGGAACCAAATGAAATAGTCGGTGCTGCAAGGCAAATTATTTCAAAGGGACGCTGCGAGGTCGTAGTTGTTTCCATCGGAGAAGGGGGAGCGATATTAGTGACGCAAAACATGGGAACAAGATTTGTTCCACCATCGGTTAACAGAAAGAGCACGGTGGGAGCTGGAGATAGCATGGTGGCTGGAATTGTATTGCAATTAACAAAAGGAAAAAGTTTGGAGGAAGCCGTCCAATTCGGTGTGGCCTGTGGAACAGCTGCAACTTTGAATGCCGGAACCGAACTATGCAGGCTAACAGATGCTGAAAAATTAAACCAGGCCGTTGCCAGACAAGAAATATTCTCTGAAACGAATGACCGATCCTGACCATTCTCATGTTTGGGCCTGATCTAAGTCCTTTAGAACAATCAGCACGGAAATTAAATTTGTGTTGAATTCAAGATGGTATATTGAAACTTATTTTTATCCCGAAAGGACGAACGTAAAATATTTTCAGCAAAACAGATCGCTGTTAAGTAGGCCATCTACAGTATGGCTTTTAGCCCCGTCACTCATTTTGTGACGGGGCTTGTTTTGCTCCCCGAATTGATAACTCTTATCGTCGCTTATATAAGTTGAGAAAGATCATTCTGCAACCTGATAACCATCAGTTGTTGTATTGTTGTAATCTGTGAACTTGCACGCAAATATCCATTCTATGAGTACCGGTATGCTTTTGGCAAAGAAGGAAGATCCAAAAAATAGATCTTTGGCCAGGATAATTTCGATTCAATTTATTCCTGAAAAAAAAGTCAAAGAGAGGATAAAGACTTCCACTCACGATGAGGCCGTTTTATTCTACGCAAAGCCAATATTCAGGGCTAAAAAATATGAATTGTTCTAACGAAACCGATGGTTCATAGGTGCCACGCTAAGAACCATCCTCAAATCGAAAACTCTACCATTGATTTTTGATAAAAATCACCGTAATTAGGATACAATTTTCTTTCAATCCAGGTGAGTAAATGAACTGGCATAATCTAGATATCAACAGGGTTTTTGCCTTAACAGGTTCATCTCCTGCAGGTCTCTCCTCTCAATTGGTCGAGCAAAGAATTGTTGAGTATGGCTTCAATGAGTTATTAGAGAAGAAAAAGAAACCAGCGTGGCTTCTTTTTTTAAGACAATTCAATGATTTTATGATCCTGCTTTTAATTGCCGCAGCAATTATTTCAGGAGTCATCGGTGATATTGGCGATACAATTGTGATCCTGGTGATCGTGCTTTTAAATGCGGTCATAGGCTTTGTCCAGGAATATCGCGCCGGCAAAGCCATGGATGAATTGAAGAAACTGTCAACGCCCCAGGTAGAAGTTTTGCGTAATGGCGTGCCCGTAATGCTTTCATCTGTCAATCTCGTACCGGGAGATATTATCTTTCTTGAGGCAGGCACTTTACTTCCTGCAGACCTGAGACTTTTTGAAACAAATTCACTATTCATTGATGAGTCTTCCCTTACGGGAGAATCCGTTCCGGTAGATAAGACATCTGAAACTTTAAGCGAGAATGATCTGCCGATCGGCGACAGGTTCAACATGGCCTATAAAGGTACACTGATAACAAATGGGCGCGGCAGTGGCATTGTAGTGGCAACAGGAATGAACACAGAAATTGGGCAGATCGCCCGGATGCTTCAAACTGAAGAAGCCATAACTCCGCTTCAAAAAAGAATGGCCGATTTTGGTAAAAAACTTTCTTACCTGGTACTCGTCATCTGCGCTGTTCTGTTCGTGGTGGGTCTATTAAGAGGGGAGGGAGCTATTAAAATGTTATTGGTAGCTATTTCACTCGCGGTCGCTGCTATCCCAGAGGCCTTACCGGCATTAATAACTATCGCATTGGCAAGAGGTGCCAAAAGGTTGGTGAAAAAAAATGTACTGATACGCAAACTTCACGCTGTTGAAACTCTTGGTTCGGTTACTTTCATTTGCTCCGATAAAACCGGAACGCTTACTCAAAACAAAATGAAAGTGGTAAAGCTTATCCCGTACCCTGGCACCCTTGATCTGGATAATGAACTTTCATTGCTCGAATGTGCAATGGCTCTGAATCAAAATGTAATGAGAACAAACAATGGGGCATGGCTGGGTGACCCTACCGAAATTGCGTTAATCGAATATATTCAGCAAAATTATTCAGATAGTCAAGTTGAAGAAATATCAAACCGCTACCCCCGGGTAGCTGAATTGCCGTTCGATTCAGACAGAAAATCTATGACCACCATTCACAAGTACGGCGACAAATATATTGTGATCGCCAAGGGAGCGGTTGAATCGATCACTTCCATTCTAAGAACATCGGATCTGAACAGCCAGATCTTGCAAGAGGCCAGTGAACTTGCTGCGAATGGTATCAGGGTATTAGCCTATGGTTACAAGACATTGGAGAAAATACCAACGCCCTTCAATTATCCTGAGATTGAAAAAGAGTTGTCCTTTGCCGGATTGACAGGAATGGTCGATCCACCAAGAGAGGAAGTGAAAAGCGCAATAGAAGAATGTAAAATGGCCGGCATACGACCGGTGATGATAACAGGTGATCATCCTGAAACTGCTGCTGCCATTGCCAGGGAGATAGGCATACTTGACCAAAATGGGCTCATGGTGACAGGAAAAGAATTAAACAGGTTAACGGGCGAAGAACTGGATATGAAAGTGGAAAGAGTGAGAGTATACGCAAGACTCTCACCTGAGCAAAAATTAAATATTGTGAAGTCGCTTCAGAGACGAAAACATTTTGTAGCGATGACGGGTGATGGAGTAAATGACGCTCCTTCTTTAAAGGCTGCAAATATCGGAATTGCGATGGGAATCAATGGAACAGATGTAACTAAAGAAGCGGCCCACATGATATTGCTGGATGACAATTTTGCCACCATTATAAGGGCAGTAAAAGAAGGCAGACGGATCTATGATAATATCCGCAAGTTCGTAAAGTATATTATGACCTGTAATAGCGCCGAGATCTGGACAATCTTCCTGGCCCCGCTCATTGGGTTGCCTATCCCGCTTTTACCGATACATATTCTTTGGATCAATCTTATCACGGATGGTCTTCCGGGCCTGGCGCTGGCGGCAGAAAAAACGGAGAAAGATGTAATGAAGCGCCCGCCACGAAGCACAAATGAAAGCCTCTTTGCACATGGAATGACTTATCATATTGCCTGGGTTGGTTTGTTAATGGCGGGAGTAACATTGGGGACACAGGCACTAGCAACTTATCACCATAATGGCCACTGGCAGACGATGGTATTTACTGTTTTGTCTCTTGCCCAGCTGGGACACGTAATGGCAATACGAAGTGAAAAGGAATTGTTATTTAAACTGGGATTGTTTTCCAATCTACCACTACTGGTAATTGTATTCCTGACGTTCCTCCTGCAGGTATCCGTAATTTATCTGCCCTTTGCAAACAGGATTTTAAAGACAACCCCCTTAAGCTTATATGAATTGTTACTGTGCATCGGAATATCTGCGGTGGTATTTCATGCGGTCGAATTAGAAAAATTGGTCAAGAAAAAATTTGGGTCTGTGCAAAAAAGGATATGATTTTAATCAGTTTGATTTTTATTAAAGATCAGCTAAGCCTTTAAGGAATATCATCTCGCCGCGATTTGTGCCTTCTGAAATTTATGATCAAATTTTACAAACCTAAAATGAGTTTATGCAACTGAATAAAGAATGGCATCTGGCCCACCCAATGCCGAAAAATCCCAGTTTTGAGCAAAGAGTAAAATGGCATCTTGAACACCAAAAACATTGCGGATGCAGAAAAATTTCAGGAAAACTGGCTGAAGAAATGAAAAAGCGGGGAATAAAGTTTTAGACCGAAGTAAGCACAATAAAACACTGCAAATATGAAAGGACTGGAAAATCAACTTTATGTGACCTTGCTCATCGTCTCCAATATTGTTGCGATCTTCCAGGTCATCGCGGCAATAAAATGGCCGCGAATTGCAAGACTTTCATTCTTTTTATTATTTGCCTGGGCCAGTTGGACCAATTGGACCGAATCGCAACGAGCTCCCCAATTTTATCTTGAATATGCTGACCTTACATGGAGCAACTTGTATAGATCTTTTATCAAAGGTTGGTTTGCTAATCATGTACAACTTGCAGTGGGACTCATCGCTGCCTGCCAGGGATTGATCGCCATCTCGATGTTGCTCAGGGGATGGCTATATAAGATCGGATCGGTCGGGGGTATTATTTTTTTATTGTCTATTTTACCGTTTGGCGTGGGGTCGGGTTTTCCATGCACCGCTATTATGGCTGCCGCGTTATTTATTTTGTTGAAAAAGCACAATAACGAATTTATTTGGTCGCGGGACAAATCGATAACAGTAAAAACCAAATGATCAAATGAACAGGCTCACCTTGATCAAATTGATGCATACCCTGGTCTGGATATTTTTTAATGTTGTGATCTTTTACTTATTCTATGCAGTAGTAACAGGAAGGATCGATAAATGGGTTTGGATATGTCTTGGCCTTGTGGGTCTTGAGACAATAATATTGCTGGTGTTTAAAATGATGTGCCCGCTTACTGTCATGGCAAGGAAATATTCCGATTCCACAAAGGATAATTTTGATATCTATTTACCAAACTGGCTCGCTCGCCATAACAAGCTTATTTATTCTATTATCGTGGGTATCATTCTTATCATTCTTTTTTTCAGATGGATACTCAATTAACCTCAGCATAACCTCATTGCTCTCCTTTTGTTAAGAGTTATTACTAATTTTCATGAAGAAACCTGTTTGATGTTGGTGAATTGTACTTTAAATAGGTATTTTTCTGTATGAATGATGAACAAGCAATAAAAGAATTGCAAAAACAGATCGATATGCTTTCATCAGAAATGACGGAGCATCAACAACGACTCTTAGCGTTGCAAAAAGAATTAAACCGGTTACAAAACAAAAAGCAAGGATCGGCATTTTCAACGGCGGAAACATCTTCCCGAAATCTCAGGTTTGAAAATTTCATCGGTCTTCGCGTCATCCATTTTGTAGGAATTGTTTTACTCGTGATCGGCTTGTCGATCGGGGTTAAATATGTAATTGACCGCCAATTGATCTCGGAACTTATGCGAATATCTCTTGCTTATGCGGCAGGGATCATTTTGTATTTATTATCGTGGCGATCAAAAAAGAGTTATCAATTATTTAGTGCGATATTATTCAGCGGCGCTATGGCTTCTTTATATTTTACTACTTATGCCGCGTTTGTATACTATGGTTTCTTTTCTTTTGCCGTTACATTTTTGCTCATGGCGGGGCTGACGGTTTATACTGCTTTTGAATCGATCAGGTATGACCGCCAGGAGATAGCAGCGCTTGGAATGGTAGGTGCATACGGCATTCCTTTCCTGATCAGTGCAAATAATGGGAGAGCTGAGCTGTTCTTCTCCTATATTATTTTTATCAATGCCGGGATCGTCGTTCTTTCTTTTAAAAAGAAATGGAAGGTCATGGGCTGGCTTGCTCTTTTGATCTCGTGGATCTTATTGATCTCGTGGGGATTTTTTAAATATGAAGCAGAGGATCTTTGGACAGGCATTATTCTGATGGTGATATTTTATTTACTCTTCACGATCAATGCTCTTGCTTACCGCCTTGTGCGCTCTGAACCCCTGACCGCGGGAGATATTCAACAGGTAATTATAAACAATATTGCCCTCTATGTTTCATCGCTGGTTGTATTTGGTTATGGCGAATTTGGAACTCATCTTGCCTCTACAACCGGATGTGTTGCCGCCTGCATCGTGTTGTTTGGCTATCTCAGCTATTTGTTTTTTGCTTCAGAAAATATATTACAACAATCACTGGCCATGCAGGCAGTTGTTCTAATTGCAATGTTTATTGGCTTTTACTGGAATGGTTTTTTTGTAACCATTTTATGGGTTGCCTTTGCCATCGTTTTATTTGGCTGGGGGGTATTCAGTCATCGCTCATGGCCAAGATTAGCTGCGATATTATTGATGATCGTTACTTTGGGAAAGCTCGTCATCTTTGACAGCTCAAAATTTACACCGATCCAAAAGATCGTTGCTTATCTCACCATCGGCGCTTTATTGCTGGTACTTTCATTCTTTTATCAAAAAAAAAGAACCACGATTTAAAGGATTTAAAAGGAAGGAACCACGATTAAAAGCCGCCTGCCGGTCAGGCAGGGATTTAAACGGATGATAAGGAAAGTGGATATGCCGAAATAGCGAACAAAACGTACAAGTGTGCGACGCAACGAAGTTTATAGTAGTAACACAACTGACTACATAATCATACAACTAACTTCTAAAAAATAACTAATAAAAAGGAATATTCGACCTAAGTCCTCCCTTTAGGGAGACAGAGGGCGCGGCTCTCTACTTCCTGCTATAATTCGGCGCTTCTCTTGTTATCTCTACATCGTGCGCATGGCTTTCTTTCATTCCTGCATTGGTGATCTTTATAAATTTAGCATTCTTTAACTGCAGCAATATTTGCCGCACCACAATAACCCATTCCGGCTCGCAGTCCACCAGCATATTGGTAAACGATCTCTCTTACTAAACCTTTATATGCCACACGGCCTTCTATACCTTCGGGAACATATTTTTTTACATCATCCTCTACGTCCTGGAAATATCGATCACTGCTGCCCTGGTTCATTGCACCGAGTGAACCCATGCCGCGGTATTCTTTGAATTTTCTTCCTTCATAAATAATGGTTTCGCCCGGACTCTCTTCAGTACCGGCAAAAATGCTTCCCATCATGACACAATCCGCGCCTGCTGCAAGTGCCTTTACCATATCACCTGTATAGCGAATACCTCCATCGGCAATGATTGGAATATCTGTTCCTTTCAATGCTGCAGCAACTTCCATTACTGCCGTCAATTGCGGTACACCCGCACCTGCCACGATACGTGTGGTACAAATGGAGCCCGGGCCAATCCCAACTTTCACACAATCCGCACCGGCTTCAACCAGTGCTTTCGCCCCGGCACCGGTGCCTACATTTCCTGCGATGAGATTTATTTTTTTGAAATTCTTTTTTACGTCCTTCAAGGCATTGATCACTCCTTTGCTGTGACCGTGTGCACTGTCAAGCGCAATAATATCGACACCTAAGTTTTGTAATGCATCTACACGGTCGAGAATATCTCTTGTAATGCCGACGCCGGCGCCGACAAGCAGTCGCCCGAATTTATCTTTCACTGCATTGGGATGACTGTAGAGTTGAAGAATATCGCGATAAGTGATAAGTCCAATTAATTTTCCGGATTTATTGACAACCGGGAGCTTTTCAATTTTATAATTGCGCAAAATGGTTTCGGCTTTTTTCAGATCCGTTCCTTCCGGTGCAGTGATGAGATTTTCTTTTGTCATCAGCTCGCTGACTTTTCTATTGACATCATCTTCAAACCGCAGATCACGATTGGTAAGGATACCGACCAGCCTGCCATTTTTATCAATGATCGGGATTCCACCGATCTTATTTTCACGCATCAGTTTCAGGGCATCACCAAGGGTGGCGTTTTCCAGGAGTGTGACGGGGTCAATGATCAAACCACTTTCGCTACGCTTTACTTTTCTTACCTGCTCTGCCTGTTGCGCAATGCTCATGTTCTTATGTAAGATACCAAGACCACCTTCCCTTGCCAATGCGATCGCGAGAGTGGCTTCTGTTACAGTATCCATTGCTGCCGACAGCATCGGAACATTGATCGTTATCTCCTTTGTGAGCCTTGTAGTAATATCGACATCCCGCGGAAGAATCCCGCTATAAGCGGGACATAACAGAACATCATCGAACGTAAGACCCTCACCAAAAAATTTATCGCCTGCACGGCGATCGGGGGAGGAATTGCTTTTAGAGGGATTATTTCTTGTTGCCATGTGCAAAGATAGGCGGGCAGGTGTATATGGGCAAATTGGAATTTATAAGCGTCAGTTTGATTGGCTCAATTGCATGCCGAGGCCTTCCTGGAAAGGAAGGCCGTTAATGCTCATTGAGAATATACGATATATGAGCAAGTCATTTTTCAAACGCGAGAAGGCACTATACAATCACAACTTTGATGACCAGGTAGCTGAATGGGAAAATATTATCACCGGGAAGAAAGTCCAACTGCAAACCCCCACCAGCAACTTCGGCCCACAGTGTGCCGCCCATGTAAGAGATGGATTGGATTGACCAGGGTTTCTTTACAATTTGCCACCAGGTAGATATTTGTGACATGGTTGCTGGTATTTATGTTGGAAAGAACACCCGGAACTTCGCTCACATAATGCCCGCTTTCATTCTTTATCCATCGACCGGCTACAAGGTTATTGATCGTAACCGGGTATTGCTGAAAATCAGTAATAGAATTAACAAAAAGTGATGGAGATTCCTTTGAGCAGGAACTCAGGCTGAGGATGAGCGCTGCATTTGCGGCAAGCATTGTAAAAAATATGTGTTTCATTTTTTAAAAATGTAGATGAAGTAATCTTTGATTTTGATCTTTAATATTGTATCATTACCGTCCTAGAGCTGAAAACATTAGTTCTTTAGAAGTATTACTGAGTAAGCATTTCGAAGTTTTTTTCAGTTCAAACGATTTCATGTGGCCGGGAAGACAGTAAGACGGTAAGAGACCGTAAATCCAATTAACGTCTTCCCGTCTTTCCGGCAAGAAAGAATAAAGCTCTTCTAACATAAACAAATTTGAACATGTTCTATTAATGTTTAGGACGCTAGTGATATTGTATAGCTATTCTATTGAGTCATTTTAACTTTAAGTACTCTTCCACTTCTTCCATTTCACCGTCTACAACTTTGACTGTTTTCCAGGTAGTCTTTCCTTCCATTTTGACAAGATAAGAGGTCACGCCATTCAGGGTGGGTTCAATGATGTGATAGATGTTGAAATCGTAGTAGGTGCTTCTGACCAGGTGGCGAACTGCGGGCGGCAGCCTGTTTTCAAAATAGTACCGGACGATATTTTCGCAATGGCCTGCCCGGTCATAAACTATCCTGGTTGTGATGCTATCAACAGTAAAATTTACTGCCGAGTAGCCGTTGGCCAATTTCGACCATTTTGCATCAGTTACACCTTTATAATCCTGCATAAAATTTCTCACTGCATTACTGCTGATCTCATTGCGAAAGTTGAATTCAGGCTTCCTGGCAGTATTTGATTGTTTAGATATGGGAATGATTTTCTCAATAGAGGCCTTCGCTTTAAGCGCTGCTGGTATTGGTTGAGTTTTGCGAATATGTTGGGCTGGTGATTGACCAGGGGAGAAAGACTCCTGCAACCATATAAACAAATGCTTTTTTCATAATCGTATTTTTTTGAGATGAATGATCCTAAATGTGTGCTGAATCAAAACTATATCAGCGGAACGCCGGATACCAGCCAGATTGATAGGATTGCAGGTGAGACTGAACAAATGAACAGGGTGATTGAGAATTTGGGGGAAGATGTTAGATCCTGTTGGGACGCAACTTATTCAACAGCATTTCTTTTTTGCTGCGCGAAACGTCAATGGTAGAGCCATCGCTCATTATAAGATAGCCGCCCTCTCCTTTGACGTATTTATCAATTTCATTAAGGTTGATGAGGTATGAATTATGCACCCGGAGAAAGGAGTATTCTTCCAGCATTTCTTCTATTTCCTTTAGGGTACGTGAAACAATTATTTTTTGTTTATTCTTTAGCATGAAAGTAGTGTAGTTGCTGTCGGATGCACAACAGATGATAGAATTTACATCGATCATCTGTAACCCTTCCATACTCGGTAGCGCAATTTTCTGTGATGGAGAAACAGGTTGATGAAATTTTTCCAAAAGAATTTCCAACTGCTGCGGAAGCGGAGCACGGGAACGTTGTGTAACCTTCTGGACAGCTCTTTGAAGTTCTTCTTTGTCGATAGGTTTTAAAAGGTAGTCCAATGCGCTTAAGTGAATGGCTTTAATGGCGTATTGATCGTAGCTGGTTGTAAAGATGATTTCAAAGTCTATTGCCGGAAGTTTTTCCAGCATTTCAAAACCATTCATTCCCGGCATTTCAATATCGAGAAAAACAATTTGTGGTTGCTGTGCCGGTATCGCCTGCAAAGCATCGTCTCCCGAATGATAAATGCCTGCCACTTTCACTTCAGGGCAATAGCGTTCCAGCAGTATAACCAATGATGAGCAACAAAAAGGCTCATCGTCCACAATAATAGCTTTTATCATAATGGTTCTATGACTCTGAATGCAATTTTTTAATTCTCTTATACAAGTTCTCACAGATGCCACACCAGCCTGCCGGCAGGCAGGGATTTTCACTGATTTTTTCTGTGTATATCCGTGAAATCTGTGAGAACCAAATTTGTCTGCCGGCGAAACATGCGTCACTCATTGGGAAACTATTCATGAAACCGCTGTTTCCCTATACCTGATTTTCAATGTCACTCTCGTGCCGGCCGGCTGTCCGTCAGCATCCACCATGTCCTCAATACTGAAAATTGTTTGCCTGGCGTCATTATTAAATAAAGCAAGTCGCTCGGCAGTAATTTGCATACCCATGGATTTTTGTTTTTCGGCTGATTTGCTTTTCACCGTTTCTGCATTTTTTCTTCCAATGCCATTATCAGTGATATAGCAATTTAGCACACCATTATCAAGTTCGAAAGCAACCTCCATGAGACCTTGTTCTTTTTTATTCATCAGTCCATGCCAAATCGCATTTTCAGCGAAAGGTTGTAATAACAATGGTGGAATAAAAATGGAGGAAATATCAAAATGATTATAAAAGTTTATGCTGTAATCAAAAGTATTATTAAACCTTAGTCTTTCGAGATCAATATACAAGCGAAGCATTTCCAATTCTTCTTCCAGGTTGATCAACGGATTTTTAGAATTATTGAGTACCATCCGGATCAGCCTGGAAAATTTCGTGAGGTAATCTGAAGCCATTTCTGATTCATTTTTCAGAATGAAATGATTGATGGAGCTAAGACAATTGAAAATGAAATGTGGATTCATCTGGGCGCGAAGAGCCTGCATTTCGAGCTCAGTAGCCTGTTGCTGCAATTCTGCCTTTGTTCTTTCGGTCTCCAATTTTTGTAATTGTAATTCATTCTCTGCAATGACCCTGCGATGTGATTCGTTTTTTCGTTTCAGGCTGATATTACGCAAAATGATTACAGCCATTATTAAGAACGCGATCAGGGCAGTTGCTAAAACAGCTATTTTAATTCTGCTCTTATATTTCTCCTCTTGATTTGCTGTCTGCTGCTTTCTTTGTTCTTCATCAAAGACTGATTTCTGAAACTCTTTTACCTGTGACTGGCCGAACACGCTATCTTTTGCAGCCAGCATGATCTTCATATATTTAAAAGTGCTATCTGGTTTATTTTTAGATTCATAAACTTTTGTAAGCAATGAACTCGCATCGAGGGCGTATGCACTAAAGTTATGATCGAGATTAATTCCAGTGAAGCCTTGGCATAATAAATACAGGAATCCGGATAATTTGTTTTGTAGAAAAGATTGGAAAGATTACTATAACTCCTGGCCAGGAAAAAGTAATTCTTATTTTTGCTTTGCTCCACGCTTAACAGGAAGTATTTCCTGGCAAATTGAAAATTGCCTTGGCTATTGTAAACTTCACCCAATACAGCTGATGCAAAACATTGATACGAGATCCACTCACCTGGTTGCAAGCTCAACGCGTATGCCTTTTGTGCGCACCAAAGGGCCGAATCCGGCTGATTCAATTCCTGGTAGGCAAGAGCTAAATGAGAATAGACAGGAAACATCATAGTCATCGGCCCATTTGCCACAGCATTCAATCGAATGCATTCATAAAGTTGAGCGATAGCGATTTTGATATTGCGCATTTCCCTGTTTAGTACTCCTAAAAAATAGTGGCTTTGGATGTAGCAAAACAAATGTTGGGGGTATCCGTAATATTGGGCTGACATAGAAGCAATGGGGTGCTCTTTTTTATCTTTTCCGCTATTGTAGAAATCTTAAAGGTAGCTTCAAGGGCCTTTGTGTAATTTCCCTGGCAATTATATGCAAAAAATAAGCTGCGCAGCCCAAGGAAACTACCCCAGGCGTAATCTAATTCTTTTGAAAGGTCTGTGATTTGCTGGGCATAAAAAATGGAGCTGTCAAATTGATTAAACCCATAATAAAGGGCTAAGCGATATAGGGACGCAACCTTGGCAGTATCCTCTTTAGCATTGTTAACTTGTAAATGCAAACTGTCGAGATAGTTTGTTTGGGCAAAAGAAGATCTGGCAATCATGAAGACCAAACAGAAAAGAAGCAGTGGCTTCATAAAATGATCATTTAATTTTACTTTCAAAACCTAGCAATGAATACCCGACTATTCTGTTTTTGTACTTAGTTGCCGTGGAATAGCCTCTGAGAAATTACAATAATTTCCCGTCAATCGAGTCTTTTAAACTACATTATCTGGGTTTTTTTCCTAACCAAATTGAGTAAATAGCGGTTCTGAAAGATCAGGTTGCCATCATGAGTGAGTAGAATGAAATTTATGAAAATAATTTTTACGTGTATATCTGATTTTTATTGTCTCCTGCTTAAAATTGTTAACGTATTGCACCAGATAGATTTCCTGTCATACTAGTTATTCACAAGCTGGGCACATATTAGCATTACCTTAAAGTTGTATTGACTTTGCTTGATGAATAATGCTAAATTGCAATCGTTAATAATTATTTACGTACGTTTAAATTTGAGTACTATGATCAAGTTACAAGTTATCGGCAATTTGGGTAAAGACTGTATCGTGAATACAGTCAATGGAAAGAATGTGATCAACTTCACAGTGGCACACACTGAAAAGTATCGCGACAGCCAGGGCAATAACCAGGAAAGGACAACCTGGGTTGATTGTGCCTACTGGACAGATCGCACTGGCATTTCTCCCTACCTTACAAAAGGTAAGCAGGTGTATGTAGAAGGTAATCCTGAAGTGAGAACTTTTACAAGAAATGATGGCACAGCAGGCGCGTCTTTATCGTTGCGTGTTCGCGAAGTTCAACTGTTAGGTGGTCGCGGTGATAGTGGTGTTCCTTCATCGTCAACGTCAGGAACTGAATCGTATTCTTCTTCGAAAACTTCTATTCCCAGCGCGGCCGACATCAACGAACCGGTTGATGATCTGCCGTTTTAATGGTACGATCTATGTAAAACGAAAGCCTCTCAATTTGGGAGGCTTTTTTGTTCTGGTTACCGGTTGCTGGTCTCAGGTTGCTGGTATGTCAAATCTCAAATTTCAAACCTCAAACTTCGAACGTAATTTTGAAATATGAGCGAGCAATTGTTTTCCTATCAGCAATTATTTGATTTTACAAAAACCATTTTGCAAAAGATCGGTTGTTCTGAAACTGATGCGGACATAGCTGCCAAAGTGTTGTTGTCAGCCGATCTTCGTGGTGTTGATTCACATGGCGTAGCAAGACTGAGTGGTTATGTACGGTTATGGGAGATAAATAGGATCAACACAAAACCGGTAATTAAAATTTTACATGAAACACCTTCCACAGCAGTGGTGGATGGGGATAGTGGATTGGGATTAGTAGTAGCCCCGTGGGGGATGAACGTTGCCATTGAAAAAGCAAAACAAGTGGGAACCGGATGGGTGAGTGTACAAAACAGTAATCATTTTGGAATTGCCGGCTATCATGCCATGATGGCTTTGGAGCATGATATGATCGGCATTGCTTTAACCAACGCAAGCCCATTAGTGGCGCCCACATTTTCTGTTGAACGTCTATTGGGAACAAATCCTATCTGCGTTGTCATTCCTGCGGGTGAAGAACCGCCGTTTGTGGGAGATATGGCAACAACAACGGCTGCCAATGGGAAGCTTGAGATCCTCCAACGGAAAAACGGTGTTGCTCCGCCAGGATGGATACAAAATAAGCAAGGGCATTCTTCTACTAATCCGCATGAGTTAAAGGCGGGTGGTGCCTTGTTACCCCTGGGCGGTGACAAAGAACATGGAAGTCACAAAGGATATATACTTGGTTCTGTTGTTGATATTTTTTCTGCCATATTGAGCGGCGCGAATTACGGTCCGTGGGTGCCGCCATTTCCGGCATACGTGCCTATGCCTGACGAGCAGCCCGGAAAGGGCATTGGTCATTTTTTTGGAGCTATGCGAATTGATGCATTCAGACCCGCTGAAGAATTTAAAAAACACATGGATAAATGGATCAGGCGTTTTCGGTCTGCAAAGACTGTGGAAGAGCAACCTAAAGTTATAATACCCGGCGATCCTGAAAGGGAAATGGAAAATTTGAGAATGAAAAACGGGATTCCGTTATTGAAACCAGTGATTGAGGATCTGAAATTTTTGGGAGAAAAATTCAATTTGCAATTAGAAAATAGCTAAATCGATCCTGGTCATGTTTGACAGGCAAACTATTCAATTAACAATTAGTGGAAAACCTTCCAGGATTCATCTTATATCCACAGGTGCAGTTTCTGTGAAGACAAAATTTCGCGAAGCTTCAAAGAGAGGGTTGCTGGCAATGATCGATTTTATTCTCGATAAAAAATTTACCGAATGGATGCCGATCTGGGTTATGATCATTGAACATCCGGAAGGAGTGTTTGTAATTGACACCGGTGAAAATGCAGACGTGAACAACCCGGGTTATTTTAAGTCTTCAGGCATGTTTGCCAATTGGTTTGATACCACCCAGTTTAAATTTGGAGTAGAAAGGAATGAAGAAATAGGACCACAATTAGATCAGTTGAACATCTCCGATTGAAAAAATAAAAGCTGTCGTTTTAACTCATCTGCATCTTGATCACATCGACGGGCTAAAATATTTTCCCTCAATACCGATCGTTGTTAATAAGAAAGAATGGGAACGACCATTTGGCGATCTTCCCAAATTATATCCATCGTGGTTTAAACCAACTCTTGTTGACCTGGATGAACACTATGATGTATTTGAACACGTGCATTATTTAACGGCGGCAAAAGACCTGTTGCTTATCGAAACTCCCGGTCATACTTATCATCATTGTTCTGTTTTATTGAAAGCGGATGAGTGCTCCATTTTTTTCGCAGCCGATATTTGCTACACGCAATTCCAGGTTGTTCAAGAAAGATATGCCGGCGCAAATGCCAGTCATAAAATGTCGAAAGATACATATGATAAAGTGAAACAATTTGCAAGAAAGAACAAACTCGTCTTTGTTCCTTCTCATGATGCAGAGGCGGCTGTTCGATTAAAAGAATTGCTGCCTTTATTTTGACTAAGCAACCCGCGTCAGGCAACAGGCGTTTATCTTTTGATTTAACTCAGGAGGCGGAGTTGTAATTAATTGGAGTAATTTTATTGTACTCTTTTGTAAATTATAAAAAATGCTTTATGCCTGAAACTGAAAAGATAAAATCAGCAATTGAGAGAAGCATCAAGGCTCTTACGCTGAAACCTTCTTTGGGACTTGGTACTGGTAAATCAAAGGCCCGGATAAAAAACGGATTGACATGCGAGATACAGGAAGGCAACTGGAAATTTCTTGCTGATATGCCGGAATCGATCGGGGGAAACGCACAAGGTCCGACACCGGGAGTATATGGTCGCGCCGCACTGGGAGGTTGTCTGGCTATCGGGTACATGATGAAGGCAGCAACAATGAATATTCCAATCACAATGCTGGAAGTAGAAGTGCAGGCGGATTATGACGACGGCGCCTTATTAGGCACTTCAAACGTTGCACCGGGTTATTCGGAAGTGAGGTATACAATTACTATTGAAAGTGACGCTGCAGAAGAAGATATTTTGAACATGATCGATGATGCCGACCAGCACAGCCCTTATCTTGATATCTTCAGCAGCCCCCAAAATTGCAAAAGGGAAGTGCACATTATTTCTCCTAAACTTCAATAACAATGGAAGCTGATTTGCAACGCAGGATACAACGCTATGGTTGGGACAAGGCTGCTATATACTATGAAGATTCCTGGCAGCAGCAATTGAAACCAGCACAAAACAAATTACTGGAAATGGCCAACCTTCAGCCGGGTGAAAAATTAATCGACATTGCCTGTGGCACAGGACTCGTCAGTTTTCCCGCTGCTGAAAAACTTGGGTCAAATGGTTTTGTACTGGCTTCTGACATTTCCGATGAGCATGGTAAAGATCTGTACAGAGACCGCGGAAGAAAAAAATTTCAGCAACATACAATTCAAAAGAATGGACGCGGAGGAATTAGATGTGGCGAATGAAGAATATGATGTGGCATTATGTGCTCTTGGTTTAATGTATGTGCCTGATCCCATCAAGGCTTTAAAAGAAATGTATCGTGTTCTGAAGCCGGGTGGCCGGGCTGTTGCGGCTGTCTGGGGTCAGAGAGATCACTGCGGATGGGCAGAGATCTTCGAGATCGTTGATAAAAGAGTAGCTTCTGAAGTTTGTCCCATGTTCTTCAATCTTGGAAACCGGGACGTGTTGAAGAGAAGTTTTGAAATGGCCGGTTTTTCAAACGTGAATTTTGAAAAGTTAAATACCTTTTTGAATTATAATTCTGATGAAGAGGCATGCGGTGCCGCTTTTGCTGGTGGACCGGTAGCACTCGCTTATCATAAATTTTCAGAGCAGGTAAAAAATGAGGCACATATTGAATACCTCGATTCAATAAAACCATTTCAGAAAGGAAAGGGTTACGCTGTACCCGGGGAATTTGTTGTCGGGATAGGATACAAATAAGAATTTGCTTGACAAAAAAATTGAACAACTGCTTCTGTTCCTGCCCGATGGTAATTTTTTTAGCTACAATTTCCCAGCCTCGGTCCATTTCACCCCGTCAAGTGCGCGGGCACGTCCATCACATGGATCATCGATCAATGAAAGTGTAAAACTTTTGCCACTAAGGTTGATCTTATACTTTCCTTTCGCATCGGGGCAGGTATGTTCGCCTTCGCCGTAGTCCGATAAAGTGAGTGTATCTGCCTTGAGTATGCAATTGGTGCGAAGCATAACTTCTCCCTTGCTGTTTGTCACAAAACTGGAGTCTGAATGGACATGAAGCGTAAGGGTGTCATTAATTTCGCCGGCGAAGAAAGCTTTCCAATTCCTGTTGTTGATCGACTGAGCGCAGACATGCGATGCGATCGAAGCGAAACAAAAAATTACTGCTGATAAGATCATTTTTTTCATAAACAATTTTTGTAGTAATGAATAATTAAATAAAATTGCCGGTCTGCAATTCCTGGTTGAAGTAGATTACAAATCTATACAATTGGGTTTATTTCCGAATCTTTTTTTGAATGAATCGGGAATAAATTTTACGACTTTATGCCATGCACTTTTTGGATACTGCGGTCGCGGTATGAGTTTAATGAGGTTATGGCACCTGGAAGAATGGACTTGCATTTAAGCTATCCTTTTCCCATGGCTTCAATACACAGGCGGGATATTTCGGAAACCCGGCAGACATGATCCCATCTTTATTTTGAATCGCAACTTCAGTCAATCCAAATGCGTGTCCCAATGCGTGTCCCGCACCACCTCTCCAGCTATCAGGATATGAGCTTGCCAAACCGTCCAGGTTTTCTAAACCTTCTGCGGCCACTCCCCTTGGAACCGTTTCATCAGGAAAACTTGCTTCTACAAAAGCAAAATAAACATTATGAACAGTATCAAACTTTGAACCAAGCAACTGTTTCAGCTCATATTTTGTATTATAGAAACCGTAAGCTACGCTATTGTTGTAAAGGGAATCCCCATTGTTGCTGTTGAACCAATTCGAATTATGCAACCCGGTTAATGTGTCAAGAACAACGGGATTTAGCTTAAATGTTTTGTTATTGCCCATTTGATTCGCGTACCAGCCTTGCAGATCGATCATAGTTGATCTTGCGGCCCTGTAATAATCAGGATTAAAAGTTTTATCAGGGGGTGTAATTAAATATGCAACGACTGAATAAGGAATTGGATTAACCGTTGGAATGATTACGAGTGGGTCGGCTTCGTTTTTTTTCTTGCAACTGTCTACTAAAACAACACAACCAGTTAAAAAAATAAAGGTGTAGAAACCTCCCAATGACCTTCTCATAAGTTAGGGGGTTTAGGGTGAACAAATAATAATACTGTAGCGTGAATTAAAATATGATGCCGGTTTATAAAACGGAAAGAAATAAATCGCGTACATCCAATTTATCAGTAGAATTACGATCATTGTGAAGTGAACAAACGTATTTGTTCACGCAGGAGCCTTGAAAACTAAAAAGTGTGTATTAGCACATCGTAGAAATTTTTTCCCTCTTGTTCGCAGATTGAGGCAACATGTGATGCGAATCAATGAGAATATTGTCGTGCGGGTTTGAATTTAAATGAGCTTATTGTGCCTGGAAGAATGGACTTGCATTTAAGCTATCCTTTTCCCAGGATTTTAATACACATACGGGATACTTCAGAAATCCTTCAGACATGATCCCATCTTTATTTGCAACTGCAACTTCGGTCAAGCCAAATGCATGTCCTAATGCGTGTCCCACACCACCTCTCCAGCTATTTGGATATGAGCTTGCCAAACCTTCCAGGTTTTCTAAACCTTCTGCGGCAACTCCCCTGGGAACCGTTTCATCAGGAAAAATTGCTGGTACAAAAGCAAAATAAACATTGTGAACTGTATCGAATTTTGAGCCGAGCAACTGTTTCAGTTCATACTTTGTATTATAGAAACCGTAAGCTTCGGTATTGTTGTAAAGGGAATCCCCATTGTTGCTGTTGAACCAACTTGAATTATGTAACCCTGTTAATGTGTCAATAACAACTGGATTTAGCATAAAAGTTTTGTTATTGCCCATTTGATTTTTATACCAGCCATGGAGATCGATCATGGCTGATCTTACTGCCCTGTAATAATCAGGATTAAAAGTTTTATCAGTGGGTGTAATTAAATATGCAACTACGGAATAAGGAATTGGATTAACTGTTGGAATGATTACGAGTGGTTCGGGTTCGTTTTTTTTCTTGCAGCTGTCTAATAGAGCAACTATACCCGTTAAGAAAATAAAAGTGAAAACACTTACCAGCAGCTTCCTCATTTTGTTTGTTTTAGGGTTGACGAATTTGTACGGACCATAGTTGTTAAATATCACACCAAATATAAAAATTAAACTCAATAGGAAATTTTAGAAAAACACTTAGGAATGTTACGAATGATATTGGGTAATTTTCTCATTTTACCAAGGTTTAAAGATTTTCTTTACGTCAGGCACTAGGAATCAAGTATTAAAATATTGTAGAAATATTTGTCCGGATTTACATTTCATGTTCCTGAGACCTGAATTTATTGATTGGAATCATCGCCTTCCCGAGTTAATTACAAAAGAATTTTATTCACCAGACCGCTTAGCAAGTCGGTTATATATATATATATATGGAGGCGACTATTTTGTTACCGACTTCCATTTCACTCCATCCAATGCATGAGCACGGCCTTCACAAGCATCGTCGATCAACCTGAGTACAAGGCTATCATCTTTAAGTTCGATCTTATATTTTCCTTTTTGATCCGGGCAACCATGTTCTTCAGCATCCTGGTTCACTATCGTGAGTGTATCACCTGCGATCATGCAGTGAATTCGGATCAAAACCTCTCCATTGCTATTTGTTACAAAACTGGAATCGGAGTGAATATGAAAAGTAACTGTGTCATTAATAGGAGCATCCACGTAAGCTTTCCAATTCCTGTTATCGATAGACTGTGCATGAACATAGGACAGGGCCGAAGCAAGAAAAACAATGCCAACAAATAAAAGGATCTTTTTCATAATTGATTTTTACATGGGACGCGGGCTTTTGAAAACAGGTTACTGCACGAACAGTATTCTTTCTTAGGAGGTGAGAGTACATTAACCTTAAGCGTTTAGTAAAAGATGCAAGACGTAATGAAACTGGTTTACAACATTGCGATCATAATGAAAATAAATTATCTTTCAGCTCGTTAATTGGTTACCCTGATATTTATCCGTCTTATGAAAAAACTTTCAAAAACATCCGTCCAAACTATTTTCTTCATTTGCGTATCAACCTTACTGACATTGGTTACAAGTTGCGATTCACAACTCCCATTTAATTCATTCCAATCAAATATTACTCGTTCGCCCGCTGCAAAGCCTCACGTGGTGGCTGCTGACCCCGATCCCGTAGTTTTTGAGCATGCAACGGCTTCAGTTATTTTAAATCGTGCACAAGTGCCCATTCTTTGTTATCACCAAATTCGTGATTGGTCACCTTCTGATTCCAAAAGAGCCAGGGACTACATTGTGCCTGTAAATAATTTCCGGGAGCAGATAAAATTATTAGCCGATAACGGTTATCATACCATCTCGCCAGACCAACTGTGTAACTATCTGCTGAAAGGGACTCCTCTGCCATCAAAACCCGTCATGATCAGCTTTGACGATAGTCGTGAAGAACAATACAGCATTGCAGATAAAGAATTAAGCAGGTATGGTTTCAAGGGGGTCTATTTTATCATGACCGTATCGCTCAACAGGCCGGGATATATGACCAGGGAAGAGGTGAAACGATTAGCAGATGAAGGAAACACGATCGGTTCGCATACCTGGAATCATAGCAATGTGAAAAATTATGTTGCTGCAGATTGGGTGAAACAAGTTGACAAACCTTCGCAGGAATTGGAACACATTACCGGGAAGCCTGTTAACTATTTTGCTTATCCATTTGGATTGTGGAATAAGCAAGCTGTTGAACAAATAAAGCAAAGGGGTTTTAAAGCAGCATTTCAATTATCGGAAAAGAGAGATGAAGAGGATCCGCGGTTCACCATTCGTCGCATGATCGTACCTGGCGCATGGAGTACAGCCACACTTCGAAAATGGATGGATAATAATTTCTAAAACTAAATCTTTCTGGCCATGACGGATCAAAAGGTCGCATGCTACGCATCGAGGCCATCAAGAGCAAGTTTGCTTCCAGGGTCTATTTAAGAAATTCTGCCACAACCAGACCCGCAAAAGTTCCGATAGCATTTCCAAGTGTGCCTGCGAGTATTCCGGGTAACTGGAGATCGGGACGGCCAAGACTGACAGCACAAGCTGGTGCTGATGTCGCTCCTCCTATATTAGCATTGGACGCGACAGACACAATATCCCAATCCTGTTTAAATAACCATCCCACTGAAAAGATCAATAAACCATGAACAAAGATGAGCGATACATCCCATAAGAGAAGCAAACTAACGGTGTGGCCGTTTTTTAGAAGTGCACCGATGTCGCAATAAGCTCCGATAACGGCGAGGAACAACATAATAAGCAACAAGCCCATCACTTTACCACCTCTCAGCTTCTGAACAAAAGAAAACTGGGCAAGCAAAAGCGCAAAAACTGTCAGCACCAATATCGAAGGTATTTGAGGAACGAATTCTGAAATCATCAATGAAAAAAACAGGCTGCCCAATGCAAGAGCCATTAACATGCATATCTCCTTTAGCGAGGTGTTTGTTTTCACCTGTGATAGCATTTTACTTATTTCCTCTTCAGACAGGTCTTTGATCTCTGGCTGTTTTATTTTCCTTCGGGGCATCATCCTTTGAAGAAGGGGCGGTAAAAAGATAGTCAACACCATCCATGTTGTTGTCATTATATTATCCACCACATTTACCGCGGCATACAATGTTCCATTTTTTGTGAGTCCATAATTCAATGCCACCGCGTTCAGGTTGGCGCTTCCGCCTATATAGGTGCCAGTAAACATTCCCGCTATCACGTTGGCCTGTGGTATTTGATGACGTTGTGGTCCCAGGATAAAATAGCCTGCTGCAACGCCTACGATCGTGGCCAGTGATCCTGTTAAAAACGTGCCAAGCATTGGAGCACCGGCACGCCTGAGATCTTTCAATTTCACATCCAGCAGCAAAAAGAAGATGCCCAGCGGTGCTGCATATTCAAATATCTTATCGTAAAGAGCAGGAGCATTTGATGATGAAGGAATGATCCCGAGGTTGGCCACGATCGCTGTGGCAATGATGACGATCGTGACAGAGCCGAGCTGCTTAAAAATTTTTTTTGTTGCCAGCCACTCGGAAAATACGATCAGTAATAAAATCACAGCTAAGATATAGGCAGGCTGCTGAATGAATGGCATGTGGACGGTGATGTTCAATAAATGTAACAAAAAACTTGCTCATTGGATGGAGGTATCGTGCAGACTGCCCGGAACGGTCAACAATTAAAAGCAAAGTGAAAACCGTGCTTGTCGTATTTTTATCTCATCAATTGTTTCCACATGAAAAAAAATATTCTATTCCTGATTACTCTTGTCTCAACCGTTCACGTTTTTGCAAACGTTACACTTCCGAAGATCTTTGGCGATAATATGGTACTCCAGCGTAACAAACCCATTCCCCTTTGGGGTTGGGGAAGCCCCAATGAAAAGATCACTATTCGGTTCAACCACCAGACAAGAACTGTTACCACTGATCTGAATGGAAACTGGAAGATCAATCTTGATAAAGAATCAGCAGGGGGTCCTTATCAACTCGTATTAAAAGGAATTAATACGGTTACTTTCAAAAATGTTCTGGTGGGTGAGGTTTGGATATGCAGCGGCCAGTCAAATATGGAGATGCCGATTGAAGGCTGGGGAAAAATAAATAATTACCAACAGGAAATTGCCGCAGCTAACTATCCGCAAATACGACACATCAAAATTCCAAACACGGTCAACTCAACTCCTCAAAAAGATATTTTCCAGGGCGATACGGCAACTACCCGGTGGAAAATTTGCAGCCCACAAACTGCAGGAGATTTTACCGCGGCGGGATATTTTTTTGCGAGAGAGTTATATGACCAATTGAAAGTACCGATTGGTTTGATCAATACTTCATGGGGCGGAACTCATGTGGAAACATGGACCAGCCGCGAAGGGTTCGAAAGCAGTGATGAATTTAAAACCATGATCGCCCAAATGCCCGTATTAGATCTTGATTCTTTGGCAAAGGTTCGCAAAGAAGCGATCATGAAAAACATACGGACCTTGCAGGGTTCCCTGCCTGCACAAAATGAAGCGGCATCATGGAATGCAGATATTGACGATAATACATGGCCACAAATGTCACTGCCATCTTTGTGGGAACAAAGACAGCTTGGCGATCTTGACGGCATTGTCTGGTTTCGTAAAGCAATAGATATTTTGCCAAATGATGCTGGTAAAGAAGCAATACTTGAATTGGCAATGATCGATGATAATGATGTGACCTATGTAAATGGAGTAAGAATAGGTGAAACCAATTCTTATAACCAGCATAGAAAATATTCAATACCAGCCGGTGTATTAAAAGCTGGAAAAAATTTTATTTCAGTTCGTGTAGAGGATACCGGCGGTGGCGGCGGCATTTATGGCGATAGCGCTGCCATGAAATTAACGATCGGTGAGAATATTATTTCACTAGCAGGCAATTGGAAATTTAAAGCGGAACAGGTTTATGGCAATACAAGTTCCGTTGGTCCTAACAGCTATCCTACTTTATTATTCAATGCCATGGTTAATCCTCTTATTCCTTATGCTTTCGAAGGAGTGATCTGGTACCAGGGCGAATCGAATGCCGGTCGCGCCTATCAATACAGGAAGGCATTTCCATTGATGATCACAGATTGGAGAAAACATTGGAATGCCGGTGACTTTCCATTTTACTTTGTACAACTCGCCAGCTATAATGCTGACAATGGCAACAGTAAGAACGGTAGCACATGGGCTGAATTGCGTGAAGCTCAAACCATGACCCTGTCATTGCCGAATACAGGCATGGCGGCCACTACTGATATTGGTAATTCGACCGATATTCATCCAAAGAACAAACAGGATGTGGGAAAACGTCTTGCAGCTATTGCGCTGCGCAATGTGTATAAGAAAGATGTTGTTTGCAGTGGTCCGATGTATCAGTCAATGAAGGTCAGCGGGAATAAGATCATTATCAGTTTTACAAACGTTGGAGGTGGCTTAACGTCAAAGAACAGTGAATTAAGGGGATTTGAAATATCCGGGTTGAGCGGACAATTTTACCCGGCTGTTGCTACTATTGATAATAATCGTGTTATTGTAGAAAGTGATATGATTAAGTATCCGGCAGCGGTTCGTTTTGGCTGGAAAGATGATGCTGGTGAAGATAACCTGTTCAATAAAGAAGGATTTCCTGCTTCACCTTTCAGAACAGATAAATGGAAAGGAATTACTGAAGGGCAGAAGTTTAGGATCCAATAGTGGTGAGTGGTAGTGGTGAGTTGTCAATGGTGAATGGTGAGTAGGTGAGTGGTGAGTGGGAGTTAGAAGTCCCAACAGTCAGTTGCCATTTCGAACGCAGCGAGGGATCTCACAGTGATTTCAGTGCTCTGATTGCTCCAATGATATTCCGATTTAATCATTTATTAAGCTATTGATTAGGCCGCGTTTTTTCGGGGATTCGCAGCAAGAGAAGGTGACGCAGTTCTTGATCCTATTGTCAGACTACTCAATTCAATTTTTTTCTTTTTTCCTCTCAGTTCAATCGAGCCGAGTTCGCGGACATTAAATTGATTGGTGAGAGAAAGATGCTTCAGGAGGTCGGATGATGCGATCAATTCTACATTGAGTTCTTTGCACATGCTTCGCATGCGTGAAGTAGTATTCAATACATCACCACTATAAGTGATATCGCGTTTGAAGATGCCGATCTCACCCGCGATGACATTTCCTGCATGTATCCCTGCCTTAAAAGCAGGCACCAGGCCATAGGTCTTATAATAATAATCCCTGTTCTTTTCAATTTCCTTTTTTATTTCAAAAAAGCATTGAATACAGTGGTTATTTCGTACGCCTTTTGCAAGATTCCAGCTTATTATGATCTCGTCGCCTGCGTATTGATAGATCTCACCGTAGTTGTTTACAATTGGATTGGTGATATGAGCAAAAAAATCTTTCAGCAGGCGGTGATAATTTACTTCACCCAGGTTTTCTGCTATAGTTGTTGAAGAATTAAGATCAAGGAACATGAAGATCCTCTCTTCAGCTTTCGGGACACGATATTTACCTGTAATGATCTTCCAAAATACACCAGGACCAAATTTTGTATTCATCAGAAAGATAAACTGCGTAATGGCGGTGATCGTTGACCAAATCAAAGTGTCTTTTAAATTGAGAGGATCAGAAATATAGCCCAGGAATGCCCGGTTAAAGTCCGCATCAATGACAGGTTTTTTAAGGATTAGCGTAACATAGAAATATGCGCTGATGACAGTGATGATCGACATGGTGAGAAAAATACAAAGAACAACAGCGATTATAGCTGCGCCGTATGATCTCTTCGCAAACTTCGGATTTATGTAAAAGACCAGCAGGGAACCGCCGATCAACGTGGCGATAACGGTCACACTGCTATAGAGGATCCAATTGGAAACGAATGTATAATCTTTTGCAGGAGAGCTGGCCAAACCCGAATTGATCGCAAGGTGATCATAGACACAGATCCACAATGCCATGAATTGCCAGGCAACACCTAAAATGAGCCATTGACGGAACTGTATTTTTCTTCTTCGTGACATGAGAGATATCGGTGCGTTTAATCAGGGAACAATATTACAACACAGGATAACCTTTTCTTACTGACACCTTCATGAACTGAGGAAACCACTTCATGAATTGATGTGACACAATACAGAAATGAGAATATCGGCGAGATCTCTTTATAAATGAGCGTGCTATCAAAAGAATTATTCCTGCCAGGCGTAAGCACGATGAGAAGGAAAACTAAGAACAAGAACCGGCCATTAATTTGTTTTGGCAGACAAGTTTTCCAATGCCCAATTATTTTCCTGAACTTTAAGAGAACCAAAAACAACTGAAATGAAAGCGATACTAAAAAAAATCTGGGTACACATCCTGGTGTGGGGTGTCTTGAGTATTTTATTTGGGATAATTTCTTTTGCGTGGCCGGGCCTTACTTTAACAACCCTGGTCTATCTGTTTGCGATCTCTGTAATTGCCGAAGGCATCGCTGTTCTTGCTGGCGCATGGCAGGCGAAAGATGAAAATAAAAACTGGTGGGTGATGCTGCTGACCGGCATCATCAATATTGTTGCAGGTATAATCTGCATTGCCAACCCGGGGATTACCGCACTATTTTTTGTGATTCTCATGGGAGTGAGTTGGCTAATTACCGGGCTGATGGAAATCTATGCAGCCATTAGTTTGCGCAAAGAGATCACTAACGAAGGCTGGCTCGCAATGGCAGGTATACTTTCTGTTCTTGCTGGTTTATTTTTGATATTCCGGACAGGAGAAGGTGCGTTGGCTCTGATCTGGCTAATTGCAGGCTTCGCGATAGTTTTCGGTATCATCCTGGTCTTGCTGGCACTGAAGGCAAAGAGTTGGGTCAGCGGTATGGTGAGCCGTTGACAATACAACATTAAATCTAAATTTTAAAACTCCAATCGGCGAATGACCGAAGAACAATACCCAACTCCATATTGGTAAAAAGGGGAGTATAAGCGACCTTCACATCAGGCCGTAAGGTGCCTGTTGCAAAAAATGCAACGGAATCTTTTATGGTCGCAAAATTCAATTTCAAAAACGGGTCCTTGCGTTACATCTTTAATAAAATTCTTTACGCAAAAAAAGGACTCGCTATGAAAAAATTACTACTTCTGAGGGTATCTTATTGTTTTCTTGCCCTGTTGCTATTTGCATGTAAGAAAAATGCTGATCAAAAAAGCAAAACTGCTTATGACAGTAAATTCAGTTTTAGTTTCAAAGGCAACAACTATACTCTTCCTTTTAAAGAAGGAACTGCCGAATGGGGGATCATGGAAGCCGGTGTTTTTATTAACAGGGCTGATATTTTTCCTGGGGTCATTTATTTTCCAAATTCAAATTGCGCTTATCTTGAACCGGCCGGGTCATCTGTTGAAAGGGCGGCCAATTGCATCCTGACCCAATACGGGCTTCCTATCGATTCATCAGCTGTTTATCTTTATTCGAGCGGCACCGTCTTCGTTGGTTATTCAAATTGCGAAAGCCATTCTGAATACGACCCGTTCTCAAATTCAACTATTCATTACGAGATCTGTGATGCGGAAGGTAGTTTTGAGCTCACTTTAAAGAATAAGAATAATGACTCCATTGTTATAACCAATGGCAAACTCGAATTGTATAATTTAAGACGGTGATAAATGATAAGGGGAGCGGATGAGCTCTATATCTTCCTCACTGTTATTGCAAATGCTTTTGCAGGATTTTTTTTAAAAATGAGATCGATCTCATCCTTTGTAAATCCATTTTGCCGGAGCAGCGGGATAAATTGAGTAATGACACAAGTATAGGGTTTGAAGTCTCCACCTTTGGGTTCGCCTACATGATACCATCCGGAATCCTGCGATACAAGCACCTGCTCAAGCAGGTTATTTTCTTTCATTGTTTTTAAGTGATCCAGGTTTGTTTGAAGTGTGCCAGGGTTTACATCATCAAACGAGACCCAGGTTTTCAGTTTGCCCGCCCTGGTATGCATTTCGTTACTGGATTCGTTTTGAGCATGCACCCAGATCCTTGCTGAAGGGGAAACGCCGAGCTCTTTCAGAATTTCCAGTTGTTCAAAAGCGGCATCTCCGTCTCCGCTATGAACAGCGATGGTCAATCCCGTTGAAAGATGAGCGATGCCTGCTGCCTGGATCAATTTTCGCTGCATGGGTGTAAGCGGCCCTTTGTCAGTGCTTGTTTTGATAAGCCCCGGTTTAATGGATGTTCCTTCAATGCCATTGTTCCATTCGCTGATCCAGCGATCGGCCAGTTGTTGCGCAGTTTCTGAATATGCGTGTTTCGGAACAAATTTTTCATTGACCGCGCCGTAATAACCAGTTGTGGTGAGCATATTAATACCAGCAGCGTGTGAAAGCCGTTTCAGGATCTCTGCGTCACGCCCCAAATAAGCAGGTGTGCAATCAATAAACGTATCAACACCTTTTGCTTTTACATCTTTTACAAAAGGCATAGCCGTTTGAAACACCTCGTCGGCATTGTACCGGGTCTTGCTGTATTGTTCGGCACCGATAAAATCTGCCATCACGTGTTCATGAGTAAGAGTGAAACCCATTTTTTGCGCATCGATGGGTCCATTTACTGTCATCACTATTTCTTCTTCTTCTGCGAGAAAACGAGGCAACATCAATGCACCGACACCTGCCAAAAAACTATTGCTAATGAATTTTTTTCTTGAGATATTTCTTTGCATTTTAGAATTTTTTGTAGTATCAATTAGACCGAATGGACATTATTACCTTAGATAAGATAACGAGGCAAATTAGAACCTTATTAACATATTAGTGTAGCTCTGCATAGAATAATGCCAACAGCAGTCGACTGATCTTAGTGTACTTTGTGTGATCTTCTGTGCTCTTTGTGACCAGAAAATTTGGACACTAAGTACACGACGGAGCACAACGGAAAAACGAGAATCACTTTTGAAGTTGGCTTGTCAATTGAAGATAAAAGGTTTTTGTTCTGAGCCATCATTATTCATGACCCATATTTCCCAATTGCCATGTCTCCTGTTTGTTTGAAAAAAGATTTTTCTTCCATCGGCTGACCATACAGGCAATTCACAATCACCACTATTGTCTTCGGCAATTTTTTTCAACCCGGAGCCATCAGCACTTACTATAAAAACTGCAAAGTTCTTATCTCCTTTCCAGTGAAAAGCCAATTGCTTGCCATTGGGCGACCAGGATGGATACTCACCAATCGAAGTAATATATTTTTCCTTATGCTCGGTCATATCATAAATAGCCAAACCTCTTCTAAAATTGCTATCGCTTATCTTTTGCCTGAGGCGATAAGCAATATTTTTACCATCAGGTGAGGACTTACATCCATATCTCATTCCGGGTGTTTTTATTATTGGGTTCAATATTTTTCCTGTTATATCTATTTGATAAAGGGCGATGTCGGGAAATTTACCGGCAACAAATATTATTTTCTCCGAATTCAGCCAGGCAGGTGATTGCAGACCTTCTAAACCTGGGCTAATATCAATGGTGGTGTCATTGGACATGTTATAGAGACGAATTTGGTTATTCGACCCCTCGAATACGATCCATTTTTTATCAGGAGAGATTTGAGGCATCGATCCTTCACCCACGACTTCACTCGATGCCGAAGTCTTATAAAATATTCTTCCAACACCGTCAGGTTTAGAACTTTTAAAGACCTTGATCTCTTCGTCAGTCGAAAATGATATCATCTCAAAATTAAATGTTCCCACTTCCTGTAGTTTCATCCCGCAAAGAGGGCAGGAACCCGGCTGATTAAAAACTTTGCCGTCATTTTTACAACCACAAGCTGCGCAAAAATATTCAGCTGTTGTCTTTTGTTGACCAGATGCATATGTGAAGCACAGAATAGATGCCACGAGGAATACGTTCATTGCCTAAGATTTCCTCAAGGATATTGAATAAGAATCTCCCGAACTATAAAGTTTGATATCCGGGAGTTTTTTCTTGATGAAAAACCTTTGTTTTCTGTTAGCCCGGGGTCTTTTGATTGCTTAATTAACGTTGAGAAATCATGAGGTAAAAAGACACCGGGTTGACTTGATTTTTATATTGGGAGAAATCTGTTTTATGATACGTATATTTCGTGTGCGGATCAGGTATATCTTCTCTTGTTCTCTATCATCAGTTGGTCTATGTTTGTCTGAGAAGTTGATTGGTATTTCAATCAAACAATCCAATATCATACTGAAAAATCCTAACCAATTCCTTTTAAAAACCAACAGGCTAAAAGCCTGAGATCCAGTATCGGTCAACTTCTTCTTTTATTGAATTATTTATAAAATATAAACCCTGCTTTTATAAGCGGGGTTTTATTTTTAGGTGAGCCACCCTTACCGATTCTTTGATGTCTTTCCGTTGCGCCATGAGATAAACTTGACAGCAGAAAATTTTTTTTGAAGTTGGTCAGGCGACCAACTGCAACATGTTAGCCCCCGGGGTCTTTTGCTTGGCTTAATGAAAGTTGAAAAACCATGAGGCAAAAAGACCCTGGGTTGACTTAAACTGAAAATATTGAAGATGTAATATAAGCGATATGGGCTCCAGATTATTTGTACAATTTAAGTAGTTATTACTGCCACTAATGAAGGTTATCAAAGAATGCTGAATGGTTTGCCAATGTGTGACTCATGTTTCACCGACAACAAATTTGGCTCTCACAGATTTCACGGATATACACAGAAAAGATCTGTGAGAATCTGTGGCATCTGTGAGAACTTGTTAGAATAATTCCCGAACGCACAAGACTGCCTTCGTTACGTATTTGCCCAGGCAACTACTGCAGTCTAAGAGTGCGACGCAACAAAAGCTTAATAGTCCCGAAGGGACGCCTTCGGCGTAGTCAAGCCCCCTGGAACATAATTGAGATAGTAATTAATAATGAATAATTAATAATTCAGAGTTTGTGACCACATTCGGTGATTTGCACGTTCTTTTCTATCTTTCATCTACATTTATCACTCTATGCGCATCATTCCTTTTGCCATCTCCGCGGTTGCAACTATCCTTCTTATTTTTTTACTGAATAAAAAATGGGGCGTCTATTCCGCCGCTGGGGAAATTTTTAAGTCCGCAGCATGGATTTTGGCAAAATGCCGAAGCAGCAAATGCAGATTTTGATGACGATCTGAAATTTCCAGGCCTGAAGGGAAAGGTGAATGTATATTTTGATGAAAGGCTGGTACCGCATGTGTTTGCCGACAATGATCAGGATCTCTATTTTGTGCAAGGATATTTGCATGCAAAGTTTCGCCTTTTTCAAATGGATCTGCAAACCATGTATGCGGCGGGACGGCTCACCGAGATCCTTGGAAACAATCCAACCATAATAAAGGTGGACAGGGAAACAAGGCGAAGCGGGATGGTGTATGCTGCTGAAAATGCACTGAAAGAATTTGAAACCGACCCTGCAAGCAAGCTCGTATGCGATGCGTATACTGCCGGGGTGAATGCATACATTGAAAGCCTGCAGGAATCGCAATTGCCGATAGAATACAAACTGCTTGATTTTAAACCGGAGAAGTGGAACAATCTGAAGATCGCTCTTTTTCTGAAACAAATGAGCCGCACGCTGGCCGGTGAAGTGGATGATCTTCAACTGAGCAATGAAAAAGGAGTGATCCCATTTTCCGAATTCAAAATTTTATATCCCCAGGTGCCCGATTCCCTGATACCGATCGTGCCCGCAGGAACTAAGTTTGATACTCCGGGCATAGTACCTGTAAAACCTGCAACGGCCGACTCACTTTATTTTGGTGAAAGAGATACGACCCGCATAGCGGAAGTGACCAGGCAGGATCCTGATAATGGAAGTAATAACTGGGCAGTTGCAGGAATAAAAACAAAAAGCGGCGCACCGATACTTTGCAATGATCCGCACCTGGATCTTACGTTCCCTTCCATCTGGTATGAGATGCAACTGAACAGTCCGAATGTAAATGTGTATGGTGCCACATTTCCCGGCAGCCCGAATGTGATCATCGGTTTTAATGACAACATTGCCTGGGGTGTTACCAACGCACAACGTGATGTCAAGGATTTTTACGAAATAAAATTCAAGGACGACACAAAACAACAATATTGGTTCAACAACCAATGGCTGGCTACACAGATACATATTGATACCTTGAAGGTGCGTGGTGCAAATGACATTTATGATACAGTGGCGTACACCCTTTTTGGCCCGGTAATGTTTGATAAAAGTTTTGCTGATTCACTGGCACCCGGGAAAGCGATCGCATGTCGCTGGGCAGCACATGATGCCAGCAATGAAGGATTGACCTTTTATAAACTGAACCGTGCAAAGAATTATGATGACTACCTGGATGCGATAAAACATTTTACCTGCCCGGGACAGAATTTTGTATTTGCGGCCAAGAGCGGTGATATTGCCATATGGCAACAGGCAAAATTCCCTGCACGCTGGTATGGACAGGGATTGATGATCATGCCCGGTGAGGATAGCAGTTATATGTGGCAGGGTTATATTCCGCAAAGTGAGAATCCTCATGCTGTAAATCCTGCGCAGGGTTATTTGGTAAGTGCTAATCAACGGCCGGCAGATACAGCATATCCATATTTTATTCCCGGGAATTATATTAACGCAAGGGCTATCTCGATCAATCATCAATTGCAAAACATGGACCAGGTAACGGTTGATGACATGAAGCGATTGCAGAATGATTATTTTAATGTAACAGCAGAAGATGCGAGACCATTGTTATTAAGATATTTGAGAGAAAGTGAGCTGAATGAAGACGGGAAGAGGTATCTAGATATTTTCAAAAAATGGGACTTACGGGCGTCACCTGGTTCAAAGGGCCAAACAATTTATCAATTATGGTGGGATAGTTTGGCGCATGAAGTTTGGGCAGACGAATTGAGCAAGGTGCAACCCGTTGTAGTTGTTCCCAATCAGCAAACCTTACTGGAGGCGTTATTAAAAGATTCCGCGTTTAAGTATGTAGATAATATCAACACGCCACAAAAAGAAACATTATGGGATGATGTAACAGCCGCATTGAAAAAAGCAACTGTTGAATTGATAAAAGAAGACAAGGCGGGCAACCTGGCATGGACGAAACATAAATCACCGCGCATTTATCATTTGCTGCGAACAAGTTTGATGCCTTTTTCGGAAGCGATACCTGTTGGTGGCAATGGTGATATTATTAATGCAACCACAACCATTCATGGACCAAGCTGGAGAATGATCGTGCAATTGACAAAGAACACAGAAGCGTATGGAGTCTATCCCGGTGGGCAAAGCGGCAACCCCGGTAGTAAGTATTATGATGATTTTGTTGGTATGTGGGCAAAAGGGCAATATTATACTTTGTGGATGATGAAGAGAACGGAAACAGGAGATGCAAGGGTGAAGTGGAGGATGAATTTTGGTGCCCCCGGCTAATGCCCCCAACTAATGCCCCCAACCCCTAAAGGGGAGTGTGATTGAGCGTTGAACATTGAACATTGAATATTGAACATTGAACATTAACTTCTAACTATGAAGATGCTCGTTGCGATCATCCTAACCGCGTTGCTTTCTTTTATCTGTGGCTTATATCTTCCGTGGTGGAGTATTGCCATTGCTGCATTTGTTTCTGTTTTATTGATCCCGCTTGCAAGCGGCAGAGCTTTTCTTGCCGGCTTCGCGGGTGTATTTGTGTTATGGTTCCTGCTTGCATTGTGGATCGATGTAAAGAATCAACATATTCTTTCACGAAAGATTGCCCAGATCTTTCCTCTTGGTGGTTCATCGGTTGCCATCATACTTGTCACAGCTTTTATTGGTGCATTGGTGGGGGGACTGGGGGCGTTGAGTGGGAGTTATTTAAGGAGGAGATAAAAAGGCCTCATCTCCCTTCCCCTTCTCAAAAGGAGAAGAGGCGATGCTTTAGAACATAACCAAACCTTTGTTCCTCCACATCGACTATAGAATAAGGCCCATTAAAGATTCATAGATGAAATGCTTAATTACAAGTGTTCAATAGAATTAATTGGCTTGGCCTCCCTCTCCTTCAGGAGAGGGATAAGAGGGTGAGGCCCTTTTCTCTTAAATTCGTCGTACAAAGTGTTATGAGACGAGTTGTACTTTTCTTATGCTTTATTCTCATTGCTTATATTTCTTTTGGAGGAAGAATTTCGGGTACAGTTACCGATGATAAAGGAAATATACTTTCATTCTGTTCTATTCTTATAAAAGGAACTACGCGGGGTACTACGGCTAACAATGAAGGGAGATATTTTTTGAACCTGGAACCGGGAACTTATACCATCGTTTGCCAACATGTGGGTTATTCAAGAGAAGAAAAAACGATAACCATCGGCGATGAAGATCTTACTCTTAATTTTCAATTGCATATCCAGGAGCTGACGCTGAAAGAAGTGATCGTGAAAAAAGGAGAGGACCCTGCTTATGAAATTATCCGGCATGCAATAAAGAAGCGACCATATTATAATGCGCAGGTAGACTCATTCACTGTCGATGTATATATAAAAGGGTTGCTGCGCATGAGAGGCATGCCTGAAAAGGTTTTCGGTCAAAGGCTTGAGAAGGGTGATCTTGAAAAATCGGGACTGGATTCCTCCGGGAAGGGGATACTTTTTCTTTCAGAATCAATTACCAAAGTTTCTTACAGCAAGCCAGACAAGATAAAATTTGAAGTGATCTCATCCAGGCAGAGCGGGGGAGGATTTGGTCTGAGTTTTCCTTTCTTTATCAATTTCTATGATAACAATGTTGCAGTATTCAACAACAGCCTCAATCCCCGGGGGTTTATTTCACCCATCGCCAATAGTGCTTTGAATTTTTATCGCTATCATTTTGAAGGAAGTTTTTTTGAGGATGGGAAAATGATCAACCGCATCAAGGTGATCCCGAAGAGAAAGAATGAACCCTTGTTCAGTGGCTATATACAGATCAGCGAAGATGACTGGCGCATCCATAGTCTTGATCTGCTGACAACTTCTCAATACCAACTGGAATTGATCGATACATTGCGCATTAACCAGATCCATGTTCCGGTAGCTGATGATATATGGAAAACAAAAGACCAGGTGGTATATGTGGCTGTAAAAAAACTGGGTTTTGATTTTGCCGGGAATTTTGTGAATGTGTATTCAAACTATGACATCAATCCGCGCTTCAGAAAAAAATTCTTTGACAGGATACTGATGAGATATGACTCGGCCTTTAACCTGAAGGATACCAATTACTGGAATAATGTAAGACCGGTACCATTGGAGAAAGATGAAAAAAGGGACTTTGTTGTAAAAGACAGCCTGGCCAAGGCCGATAAAGATTCATTCCTCACGCAGAGCCATATTGATACTCTTCGAAAGCACGAAAAGCCGCTGAGTGTAAAAGGGATCTTATGGAAAGGGGATGAATACAATTTTTACAATAAGAAAGTTTTTTCAACTTACCGGGTCAGGGCATTGTTAAAGCAACTTGAATACAATACTGTCGAGGGATTATCGGTCAATCTTGAGCAGGGGTTTGATATAAAGCCTGTCAAAGGAAAATACACTTACAGTTTGGATTGGTACAACCGTTATGGATTCAGTAATACACATTTTAATTCATGGGGCGATATTACCATCAAACCGCAAAAAGACAATTTTTTCCAAAACCGTTATTTGATGCTATCAGGCGGAAAAAGAATTTCACAGTTCAATCACAATGATCCCATTGATCCGCTCACCAATGAGATATATACACTGTTTGTAAAAAAGAATTACATGAAGCTGTATGAAAATTGGTTTGCCGGCATTCAGTACAATAATTATTTTGAAAATGGTATACGATGGAACATTCATGCGCTCTATGAGAACAGGATGCCGGTAGAGAATACTACTGATTATTCTTTTTTCAAAAAGGAGGAGACCTTGTTGCCAAATCATCCCTACGAGCTGGATACTGTTCCGTTCAATAAACACCAGGCATTGGTTGCAGGCATTACATTTACTTACCAGCCGGGTCAGCATTATATCCAGTTTCCGAAATACAAAGTGCCGGTAGGTTCAAAATACCCGACATTTCAATTAGAATATAACAAAGGCATCAACAAATTATTTGGCAGCGATGTTGATTTTGACAAATGGAAGTTCTCGGTATTTGATAATATGAATTTTAAAATTGGCGGTGAGTTCCGGTACCGTGTAAGCATCGGTGGGTTTATCAATGCAAAAAAAGTGGAGATACCTGACCTGCAGCATTTCAATGGCAATCAAACCATTTTTAACTTTAAATATCTCAACAGTTTCCAGTTAGCTCCTTATTACAAATACAGCAACGACGAAAAATTTTATGCACTGGCGCATGTGGAGCATCATTTCAATGGACTTCTCACTAACAAGATTCCTCTATTCAATAAATTGAAGTGGAACCTGGTAGTTGGTTCAAATGCTTTTTATGTGAACCAGGATAATTATTACGTGGAAGCATTTGGAGGCATTGAAAATATTTTCAAACTACTGCGGGTAGACTTTGTAACGGCCTGGCAGCCCGACACGGGTAATAAATTTGGGGTCCTCATTGGTTTTGGAGGTTTGCTTGGTAAATCTTTTTCTAATGCAAAGAAATAATGAAAACTCTGATTCATTTTAATGGAGATATTTCTTATGTAGCCGGCTGAAGTAATTCTGTTTTGCTTTTGTTGCGTCGCACACTTGTGCGTTCTATTCTCTATTCCGCATTGATTTCACGCAAAGGCGCAAAGTGCCGCAAAGAGCGAAGTCTATCAGCAGGTCTTTGCGCCTTAGCGAATCTTGGCGACTTTGCGTGAAAAACTCTAAGCCCTATCTTTGCGGCGAATTTGGTTCAGCCTGCAACTGTCCAATTTTTAAAATTTTCTCTCGCCTTGAGTGAGGGGATCAAATTCAGAGTACATGACTTTACATAACCGTATTTCCCGGAGGGAACTAAAGGAGCGTATTCTCAACGATCCTACTCCACGCACTACCGTTTCTTTTTATTGCTATTTTAAAATTCCCGAACCAACAGTCTTTCGAAATTCTTTATACAAGGAGTTGAGTGCAGTGGGTGTAATGGGAAGGATCTACCTGGCACATGAGGGCATCAATGCTCAGGTAAGCGTTCCCGCTGAAAATTTTGAGGTGTTTAAAAACTATCTCTATTCTATTGAGCCGTTAAATGGGTTGCGATTGAATATTGCCGTGGATGATGATGGCAAATCATTTTATGTACTCGATATTAAGGTAAGAAAGAATATCGTTGCTGACGGAATAACTGATCCTTCGTTTGATATGGCCAATAAAGGCAAATATGTAAATGCTGAACAGTTCAATGAATTGACCAATGATCCTGGCACGATCGTGATCGACATGCGCAATCATTACGAATACGAGGTTGGTCATTTTGAAAATGCCATCGAAATTCCCAGCGACACATTTCGCGAACAGCTGCCGATGACGGTTGATATGATGAGTGACAAGGGAGACAAAAATATCATCATGTACTGCACCGGTGGCATTCGTTGCGAAAAAGCCTCCGCTTTCATGCTCCACAAAGGGTTTAAGAATGTTTTTCATTTGGAGGGTGGTATTATTCATTATGCGAACCAGGTAAAGCAACAGGGATTGCCCAATAAATTTCATGGAAAGAATTTTGTGTTTGATCAGCGGTTGGGTGAAAGGGTCACTGATGAGATCATTGCTCATTGTCATCAATGCGGCAAACCGGCTGACACACACGTGAACTGTGTAAATGACGCCTGCCACTTACTTTTTATCCAATGCGATGAATGTAAAGAAAAATATGAAGGCTGCTGTAGCAAAGAATGCCAGGAGTTTATCCATCTGCCCATTGAAGAACAAAAAAAATTAAGAGCCGGCATCGATAAAGGAAGAAACGTTTTCAATAAATCCAAAATCAAGAAAACGGCAATTTAAAAAATAAGCAACGATTGGTTTCACACAAACTGTCCCGCGATGCGGGAGGCGCAAAGTGACGCAAAGAAATGCAAAAAGCTTGCGTCTTTTGTATTCTATCTTAGCGACTTTGAGTGAGGCGTTCTTTCATTACGGCATTGAAAAAGTTGATCGTCATAAGCGATTGATAAAGGAAGAAACGTTTTTAATAAATCAAAAGTAAGAAAACAGCAATTTAAAAAATAAGCAACGCGGTTTCACGCGTAATGACCGCAAAGTGGCGCAAAGAAATGCAAAAAGCTTTGCGTCTTTTGTATTATCTCTTGGCGTCTTTGCGTGAAACATTCTTCCATTATTCCTTAATTTCGAACTGTATTGAAAAAGTTGATCGTCATATTTCTCTCTGTTTGTTTTTTACTAAACATCACAGGTTATCATATCATTTTTTATTTACGGCAGGAGGAAATTAAGGCTGAAATGAGGGAGGCTATCCGCCTGCAGACCTATAGCGGGGATGAAACTGATTTTGTGTTTTTATTGAACGATAAACAGTCGATGAAGCAATTGCAATGGGAAGGGGATGATGAATTTAGTTTTAATGGCGAAATGTATGATGTAATAGAGAAAAAAACAGAAAATGCCCGCCCGGGCGACAGGGAAAATTGATCATTCGCTCAATTGCCGACAAACAGGAGACCGCTTTGTTGAATAAAGTAAGAGGCCACTGGAATCAAAATGAAAAAAGCAATAAAGTGGCCGGTGAACTTTTTCAATTGCTGCAGTCGTTGTTTCATTCCTCAAAAACAGAAGAACTCGTATTTATTAAACCTTCAGTGAATAGGATCTCTTTTATTTCACTTCCATTACCGTCACAGGTAAAGAAAATTCCCACTCCACCTCCCAGGGTCTGAACCCTCTTAATCTTTCAAAAAGGAACATTTATTTAGAATCGTTTAAAGATGTATCGACAAATTGTAGGTTTAGCCTGCTTGATATTCATGGGGCTTGGGACAATAGTTGTTTTGCCCAGGACAACGATACAATTCCTCTATTGAAGGAGGTTGTTGTTTCTGGCATTCGCACTTCATTGGTAAAGGAAACGAGTTTCAATATTCAGTCTTTGCCTGTTGGTATGATAAGGCAAAGCGGCGCATTGAATATCTCAGATGCTTTATCAAAATTGCCCGGCATCAGTCAATTGACCACAGGACCCGCTATTTCAAAACCGGTTATCCGTGGTTTGTATGGCAATCGTGTACTGGCAGTGCTATCAGGATTGAAATTTGATAACCAGCAGTGGCAGGATGAACACGGCCTGGGATTAAACGATGTTGGAATTGATCGAATAGAGGTGATCAGGGGGCCGGCATCACTGCTGTACGGTTCGGAGGCTATCGGGGGTATCCTGAACATTATTGAAGAAGCTCCAAATAAACCGGGTGAAAAGAACGGTGATGTGAATGTTGGGTTATTTTCTAACACATATGGTTTGTCGATGGATGGAGGGGTCAGGTCAGCCACTGAAAAAAGCAATTGGGGAATAAGAGGAGGATTCAATTCAAATGCAGATTATTCAGACGGTGATAATAAACGGATACAGAATAGTCGTTTTGCAGGATATTATTTGAAAGGCTCGTATGGGTTTATAAAAAACAAGTGGACAAGCACCAATCATTTCATGAGTTCACTTGACAATTTTGGTTTTATTACGGCAGATAATTCAAACAGCTTTCTTTATGATGGAAGATGGAGCCGGTGCATGAAGGGACCGCATCATACGGTATTTCTGAATATCCTCTCTTCTCAAAATAAGATCAGTTTGAAAAAATCAAGTCTTGATGTAAACGTAGGTTTTCAATCCAATCTTCGCCTTGAAGACGAGGGTGGTAATCACATTAGCCTGAATATGCTGCTTAGCACTTTTTTGTGGAATGCAATGTGGAACAAACAACTGAATCCGAATACAGAACTTGTTCTGAGTAATAATTCACAATTTGAAAATAATACCAATTACGGATCACGCATTATTATTCCCGATGCAAACATGGCGGAAAGTGGCTTTTCAGCATTTATTAAAAGCAAAAAGAAAAAATTGGTTTTTGAAACGGGCATTGGTTTTTCTGTACGAAATATTCATACGTTTGAAACACCCGGAGTGAATACGCCGGATAAATCGATCGCACCCTTTAATAAAACACTGCCAAGCTTGAATGGCTCGGTTGGTTTCGCATGGAATCCAACTAATAATTGGAACCTGAAAACTAATATTGGAACTGGCTTTCGTTCGGGAAACCTCGCAGAGTTGTCATCAGATGGTTTGCATGAAGGGACATTGCGGTATGAGATCGGTGATCCCAATTTGAAAATTGAAGAAAATATCAATAGTGAAATTTCTGTCAACTATACTTCAAGATATTTTCAATTTTCAATAGCTGCCTATCTCAACCATTTTTTGAATTATATCTACCTGTCGCCCACGGGCACCCAGTATTTAGGATTTGATGTATTCCGATATGAACAATTTGATGCTAATCTCTATGGAAATGAATCGATGCTGGCGATCAATTTTCCCTTTTATGAAAGGGTAAGATTCGAAACAAACTTTTCTACTGTCACAGGTAAATTACCTGGTGGAACCTATCTTCCGTTTATTCCCCCTGCAAAATGGACGCAGCAATTGCAGATCAAATGTGGACAGGGGAAACGATTGAATAATGTTTCTTTTTTTGTAATCACCGAAGAACATTTTGCGCAGGATCATCCGGCTGAATTTGAAACGCCCACTGATGCATACTGGTTGTTCAATGCAGGCATCAACTGGGAACTGGCAAACAAAAGATCGAACATTCATTTTTAGTATTACAGGTAACAACTTACTGAACGCAAATTATTATGACCATCTTTCAAGATTTAAGGAATATGGCATTCATAATATTGGAAGAAATATCATTGTTCATTTAACGATCCCATTTACTATTCATTGATAAACTATTATTATGAAGATCACATTCAAAACAAGCATGTTATTTTTAGTCCTTGGCTTGGGAATTATTTCTTTTTCCTGTAAAAAGGATGAAATGATACCTCCAACGATCGATTTTACGACAGGTACTGGTTATACCTCTGCAGATTCACACATCGCCCCGGATACAGATTTTAAAATAGGTGTAACTGCAAAAAGGACGGAAGATAAGGACGACCTGAAAACATTTATGGTGACAGTATCTTACGATGGCGGGACGGAGACTACGATCGACAATGTAACTATCCCGTGAGGCTCAGGCTGGTGAGTTTACAAAAGATTATGACCTGGCAACACGTAATACGGCCGGCACTGAAAAATATTCATTTACTGTAACAAACAGGGATGGGTTGATCACTACGAAAACAATTACGATCACAGTACCATAGATTCACAGTAATTGTAAATTTTCGTCCAGGTGAATGGTGAAGGGTAGTTGTGGGTGAATTCCCTCAAGACTACTCACTATTCGCCGCTTGCGACTCGCTTAATTTAACCTGGTTAATTTAAATTTTGAAAAATCGCCTTTTACTTTTCACTGATCCATTTAATACAAACAGGATTGCCGGCGTTGATCCTTTTCCCCGAATCGCTTAGCAGTCCTGTTTTTTTGTCTACTTTAAAAATGACAATGTCATCGCTGTCTTGATTGGCGACCAGTAAAAAATTCCCGGACGGATCAAAATTGAAATTGCGCGGAGTGTTACCGAGAGCAGATTGATGGCCGACCAATCCAATGGACCCATTTTTTTGGTTGATCTTGTAAATGGCGATCGTATTGGATTCTCCGCGATTAGATGCATACAGAAATTTTCCATCTGCGGATACATGTATATCAGCGCTGCCAATTGATCCCATATAATCGGGTGGAAGGGCGGAGGCATTTTGGAACAAAGCAAATGTGCCATTTTTATAATTGTATGCAGAGATCGTTCCTGTTAATTCTTCAATGAGATAAGCGTATTTATTATTTGGGTGAAAGGTAAGATGTCTCGGGCCAGTCCCTGCTTCGGTCATTACAAAAGGTGAAGCTGCTTCCGCGAGCTTGCCGGTCTTTTCATCAAAGGAATAGACCATCAGTTTATCTGTACCCAGGTCTGCTGCAAACAGGTACTTGTTGTCCTTAGAGAAAATTGCACAATGCATATGCGGGCTTGTCTGTCTTTCTGTGTTAACACTGTAGCCTGTCTGCTGGATAACAGTTGTTGCAGAATCGATGCCTCCGCTCCCGTTGATCGGAAAAATAGATAAAGTGCCGCTGGTGTAATTGGCGACAGCTATCCATTTATTCGTTTTATCAACCGATACATAGCAGGGATCATCGCCTGCAGAAGGTTGTTGATCGATAAAAGAAAGCTTACCATCGGTTTTGTTGAATGCAAATGCCGTAACCTTCCCACCGTTTCCTTTGTCTGCACCTTCATTCACCGCATATACAAATTTTTCATCCGGTGAAATGGCGAGATAGGAGGGATTTGAAGTTTTGACCACGCTGACCGAATCAAAATCACCGGTTGTGCTATTGAAGCGATAGACATATACACCTTCGCTTTTGCCACTGGTATAGGTTCCGATCAGTAAATAATTTTCATTTTTTTGAGCACTGGTAATAAAGTGAAATATTACCAGGGTTATAAGCAGTATATTTTTTTTCATACCCGAATATATAGCAAATCTTATACACAGAATATTTTTGATGAGTTTTAAAAAATGGCTGGTCATTTATTCTTGTTTGCCAACTCCAATGCTTTTGTGGTGACGTAGTATTTAGCCAGCATGTTTGGAATTTCCCACGCAGGCATATTTTTATTTTTTAAGTATTCGAGAAAATTTTTGGTAACCCTGTAAAAATGTTGTTCGTGTCCTTCTTTGTACTTATCGGGAATGATAACTTCCCATCCTTTGTTATTTTTTTCCAGGTCAATGCCGGGATATTTTGATTGAAGGGTTTTGAATTTTTGCATTAAATTATTTTCATACTCTTTGTTGCCGGCAACAGGTTCGATATAAAGTGTTGGTTGATATTTTTCGTCCGCACCTTGCCGGATAATAAGATTGGCTTTACTTCCTTTCATTAAGGCATAATAAAGATCTCCACTTCCAACCGGTGATCTGTAATTCCAGGCCGTAGTTGTTTTTACATGCACACCATTAAGAGTATAGTTTATCTCGCCATTTGAAAATACCCTCAACAATGTATCGTTGACAATATTCTGCTTTAAATACGAAGGAAAATGTTCATTGGCGGTTAATGTTTTGAATTCAGTCAAACTCAGATCAGTTGTCCAGTGCCTGGCAGAGTTTATCGTTATGTCTTTAGTATAATCAATGGACTTTTCCGGGAAACACTCCCATTGTACCAGGTCAACCAAATGTGTCATTACATCAGCGATGCCTTCACCTTGTTGTGATACATCAAAGAACCAGGGTGGACGGGTTACCACATTTCCTGAAACATATTTATAAAAATAGTGTGTGTTTTCTTTTACAACTGAAGGATCATTGGCAGTTCCTTTTTGTAATTCGCCAAATATTTCCTGTGCCATGGAAAGTTCACGCTGGAGAATTGAAGTGATCTCAAACCTTTCCGTCATGATATCATAGAGCAATAAATTATTTTTTTGGGCAACATCAAAGGCTTGTTTCAATTGCTCAAATCCATTGCTGTCGATGGCCATTGGTTTGTCGGCAAGGACATTAAATCCGTTTCTAAGTGACTGTAAAATGTATTCTGATTTTTTCTCGTTGTTGCCAGACAACACTACAACATTTCCTTTTTTCTCTTTGATCATTTTCTCAAAGAAATCAGTACCGGTGTACACTTCTTCTTTCCAATGCGTGGGATCTTCAATACGTGTATTATAACTATTGATCCTGTTAAGATGCAATTGCAGGTCATTGCCTGCGGGTGCGTACACATGTACCACTGGATCTACGTCATCATACATGGCTTTCTGCACTAATGCTGCATGAAAATGGCCGGGATCAAGTGTAATCAATTGCACAGACCTGGCTGATGTTTTTGATAAATTACTATTGTCATTGCACGACATAAACATTGCTATAAAAAGTATGTAAGAAGGTTTTTTCATCGTTTTTATTTTTTCGCAAAGACGCCAGGGGGCAAAATGATCCAAAGTCTGTTAGAATTTTGGAGCCTTTGTGTCTATAAAAAAGCTGAATAAAGAACAGGACCTACAAGTCCCGATTGCTATCGGGAGCGACGCAACGTTAGCTTAATAGTAGCACTAAAGGTAGGTCCATAAAAATTTTATGCATCAAAATCATATTTCTTTCTTCTCGGTCTTGATAACATGGCTGTCGCTTCTTTATCATCATTTTTAAATTGTTCTTTTTCCGGATCCCAATAGATCTTTCTTTTCAGCTTCATTGCGATCTGGTGAAGCAAACAAGCACTGCATGAACGATGCCCTATTTCAATGGGTGCAACCGGCTCTTTACGTGATTTGATACAATCCAGCCAATTGGCATGTTGCTCCGAACTTTCGTACAAATGAATTTCGCCAGGACCAATAGCCGATTGCAAAATTTTTGGATTGCTTGCATCAATTGGCTTCACTCCGTCTTTATCAGGGACGGGATCACTGTCAGTTACTTTGTAATTACCGCGGGTCACCCATATCCATCCGTCACTGCCAATGAATTTAATTCCATTTGGAAGTTCGTTAGAAACGATCATGTGTACACCATTTGCATAGGTAGCTTCAGTTCTGAAAATGCCATGCACATCCCAAAGCCCTTTGTAGTTAGGATCATCTGTAGGAAATGAAGCCTTTCCCCACACTTCGATCGGTCCGCTGTATTCTGTGCCCATGGCCCAATGCGCGGTGTCAATATGATGAGCACCCCAGCCGGTGATCATGCCGGCCCCAAATTGTTCACAACGCAGCCAGCCCGGTCTGCTGGTAATTCCCTGCAGTGTTGCATCCTGCGAATGAACACGATCTTCGGTATAATAGACTCCAGGTGTTGCTCCCAGCCACGCGTCATAATTCAAATTTTTCGGGACTTCCATTTGTTGTGGATTGCCACCACCAGGATCGCCCGGCAATCCTACCTCAACAGTTTGCAGTTTCCCAATGCGACCGTTCAATACCAATTCACAAGCTTTTTTAAATTGCGGCCATGGATCAATAGAACGTTGCTGACTTCCCATTTGTAAGATCCTTCCACTTCTTTTTACAGCATCACTTAAAATTCTTCCTTCTTCAATGGTCAACGATGCCGGTTTTTGCAAGTAAACATCTTTACCTGCTTTCACAGCATGCACACCAACTATTGCATGCTGATGATCCGGCAAACTGATATGAACCGCGTCAATGTTTTTGTTTTGCAACAATTCTTTGTAATCATAATAGACTTTGATATCCCAATCCCCTTTGAGCCCGCCATTGTCTTTTGCTGCCTTTAGATAATTATTCCTAACTGCTGAAACGCCGGCATCAGCACGATTTTTATCAAGATCGCAAACAGCAATGATCCTCGCACCCGCAGATCGTGCAATGGAAGTCATGTCGTGTATGGTTGAAATCCGTCCGCAACCAATGGAAGCAACATTGATCAAATTACCTGGCGCAAATTTTCCAAACACACTGGCAGGAACGATGGTTGGAAAATTGGCAGCAACCGCGGAGCCGACGGCAGCTTTCAATGAATCACGTAAAAATTTCCGGCGGCTTACACTGGGTCTCTTTTGTTGTTTCATGTCAATGTCTTTATGATGATATTGGTATTGACAAATGAGTGATGAGTGATCAGAAATGAACAAAAACAACTCATCACTCATTATTCATTACTCATTTCTTCACCGTCACTTTTGGCGGCTCTGCAAAATATTGCCATGCGCTTTCTGCTTTTGCTGCGTCAAATTTTCCATTGAACACAACCATCCTGTATCTTAACTCATACGTTTTTCCCGGTTGTAATAACCAATCTTTATCTTTTGTCGGGGCGAAATTGAAAAACATATCGCCGCGGCCATTTGTATTTTTTACCCAAATTCTCATTGGTTCGGGGTGATTGTAATTGGCAGGGTGAGAAAGAATGGCCATGCCACCGGAATCATTGCCAGGCAATGATCCCTGCACAATGCACCATCTTGCTTTGCTGCCATCCGTGTTGTCTCTCGTTTTTCCTTCTGATGTCAATACTTCGCAATTGTCGTTGTTCCAGTATTCAGTAGTTCGCCAGCCAAAACCTGCATAGCGATAAGCCAGTAACAACACAGGACTTTCGGATGCACAATTCAATTTTGAAATAAAATCAACAATAAAATAATCGCTGTTTTCTCCGGGTCTGTACACTCTCACTGTTTGCAATTCATTCATTGCAATTTTTTCGCTGCCATCTTTTTTGAAAACGACATGCTGGAGCAGTGCTTCGAATTCTGAAAAAGTATTTCCGTTTGTGACCGAAACAAAATTTGCAAAGCGCACCGTTCCTTTTTTATCTTTTAAATTCCAGAAATCAACGGTATCATTTTCAAATAAAACATGTGTCCACGGATTCCAGATGCCGTAATGATGATAATGATCGGGAGGCTGGATGCGTGTTAACTCTTGCCCGTGCGGTGTCCAAAGCGGATGAATGAAACCGCTACGTTTGTAATTTGTATCTATTCCTGCCGGTGGATAAACTGTTTTAAAATAGAAACGCAACAGATTTTTGTTGTTTGATTCAATGGTTAATGCACCGTCTTTATTTTCTGCAATGATGTCATTGAAATGATAGGGTGCGCCATCAATTAATTGATAGGTATATTTTTTCCGCTGTGCATTTCCCGGGTTTAATAAAAAATATATCGCCCGGTGTTCACCATTCCTTATTTGAAAAGGAACGGGAGTTTTTTTATTGCCTTCCACCTTCATTAATGACAATGAAGAGTCTTTGCTAAAACTGATATTATCCAGGTCAATATTGACCGGGATATCCAAACCATTTGAGGGTTTTGACAATTCAATTTCGAACGTGGCAATTTTTTGTGCCCGCAGATCTTTTAGAATGATCAGCAATGCAAAAAAGAAAAAGAATTTTTTTTGCATACCCGGTGATTAAATCTTAAAATTTCACAACCTCCCAAAAAACTTTTTTAGGTTCCAGATCTTTGTCAAACAGGAGGGGATGATCCTTTCTTCCACGTACGGGAAAATTATCGAGCCATGAATGACGATCAGAGACATTCCAGAACGTAACGCCCGTTATTGATTTGCGATATTTTCGAAAAAGTTCAAAACACATTTTATATTCTTCGATTTGCCTCTGTTCTTTTTCTGCAGAGAATGCCGTGTCAGCATCTTCGGCTCTTCTTTCCCTGGCATTGTGTTCTTTGGGATACACAGAAATATCCAGCTCGGTGATTTGGATCTTTAAACCGAGATCGGAAAATTTTTTGAGGGTGCTGTCGAGTTGTTCTGTCGAAGGTTCGTTTATGGCCCAGTGTCCCTGCAATCCAACTCCGCCGACCGGCACACCGGCATCCTTCAAACTTTTTACCAGTCTGTAAATCTTTTCGCGTTTGGCAGCACTGATCTCATTGTAATCATTGTAAAATAAAACAGCACCAGGATCAGCTTCATGTGCATATTCAAATGCTTTGGCAATATAATCTTCACCACAGACCTGGTACCATGTGGAAGGCCGAAGATATTCTTCAGGTTTGTCAGAGATGGCTTCATTGACCACATCCCATGCATAAATTTTTCCCTTGTAACGACCCACAACGGTGGTGATATGGTCTTTTAATCGCTGAAGTAAAACTTCTTTTGTTACCATTTTACCGGATGAATCTTTGAACATCCATTGCGGCACCTGGTTATGCCAGCAAAGATTATGTCCTCTGACTCTTAAACCATTTTGTTGTGCAAAAGCAACAATGGAATCAGCATCTTTCCAGTTGTACCGATTTTCTTCCGGATGAATCGGCGCCATCTTCATAGAATTTTCAGGAGTAAGACTGTTGAATTGCTGAAGAATAAGATTGGCTTCATCACCTTTTAAATTGGATGGCATAACAGCAACGCCGATGGGAAAGTATTTTTTATAATAATCTTTCAGCCCTTTTTCTTTATTCGTTGATTTGCCGGGATCTGTATTTTCTTTTGTGGTTTGATTGCTTACAGTGCATTGCAAAAGAACTGCCGGCAAAAATGCAAAGAGCAGGACAGGAATTAACTTTTTATTCATGAGCAAATCTTTTAGATTAAACCGTTAGTTTATTCCTTCGAAAAAAATCATGAAAGGAACGTGCGTAATTTCGGATTAGTATTTAATATTCCAATGACAAATTTTTTGTTGGAGGTAACTTAATTTAACGAGTTGAAAAAAACAGAAAGGTCTTTTTAATGCAGGTCTCTTGTTACTGCAGAACCTGAACCTCCCTGTAAAATATCGAGGTCGGCGCCAAGGTTGGCCTGCTGCACATGATCAATATAAAATTTTACATATCCCCGTGTTGCCATTAATTTGGGAGCAACCCATGCTTCTTTTCTTTTTTTCAATTCTTCATCACTAACGTCAAGAAGCAATTTTCTGTTCTCTACATCCAGTTCGATCATATCTCCATCTTTTACCAGGGCCAATGTACCCCCGATCGCCGATTCCGGTGCAACGTGCAATACAACTGTACCTGCAGCAGTGCCGCTCATCCTGCCATCAGAAATTCTTACCAGGTCTTTCACTCCTTTTCTGAGTAACTTTTCAGGCAGGTCTACATTACCAACCTCGGGCATGCCGGGGTAACCAACAGGACCAACCGTTTTTAAAACGATCACTGAATTTTCATCAATGTCCAGGTCAGGATCATCAATGCGATCATGATAATCTTCAATAGTATCAAATACTACAGCACGGCCCCTGTGTTTCATTAGAGCTTTTGTTGCCGCTGATGGTTTGATGATAGCTCCATCTTTGCAAAGATTTCCTTTCAATACTGCAACACCGGCATTTTGCTGAAAGGGTTTATCAATGCAGGCGATAACATCATGGTTGTAGCAAACATTATTGATATTGTTATCTCCTATTGATTTACCATTAACAGTGATAGCATCATTGTGCAAATATTTTTTCAGTTCCTGTATTACAACAGGCAGGCCGCCGGCATAGAAGAAATCTTCCATCAGGTAGTTACCTGAAGGTTTTAAATTAACGAGTAAAGGAATCTTACTTCCCAGCTTATCAAAATCTTCGAGGTTTAACTCTACACCAATTCTTCCAGCAATAGCCAGCAGGTGAATGATCAAATTAGTAGATCCACCCACCGCGGCATTTACTATTATCGAATTTTCAAATGCTTTTCTTGTAAGAATTTTTGAAATTTTGAGATCTTCTCTAACCATTTCAACAATCCTTCTACCCGACAACTGTGCTAACACTTTTTTTCTCGAGTCTACTGCGGGGATGGCTGCAGCGGCGGGCAATGTTAGCCCCAATGCCTCTACCATACACGCCATAGTGGAAGCAGTTCCCATTGACATGCAGTGCCCCTGGCTGCGGGCGGCTCCCACTTCAGCTTCATAAATATCCTGCTCAGTATAATTCTCGACCAGTGTTTTTTCTTTTACCATCCAATTGAAAGATCCTGAGCCGAGGCATTCTCCCTTGAAGCGGCCATTAAGCATTGGCCCGCCGGGAACAACAATAGTGGGCAGATCAACACTGCAGGCACCCATTATGGTGGAAGGTGTTGTTTTATCGCAGCCTGTTAATAACACTACGCCATCAATCGGATTGGCCCGGATACTTTCTTCCACATCCATACTTGCAAGATTTCGGAATAACATAGTAGTGGGCCGCATGATTGTTTCACCAAGAGAGATTACCGGAAATTCCAGCGGAAAGCCACCTGCTTCTGCAACTCCTCGTTTTACTATTTCTGCAAAATCCCGAAGATGGCCATTGCAGGGAGTTAATTCACTCCATGTATTGCAAATGCCTATTACAGGTTTGCCTTTGAAATAATCATCGGGATATCCTTGATTACGTAGCCAGGAGCGATGAACAAATCCCATCTTATCAGATTTACCAAACCATTCATAACTTCTTAATTTTTTACCTGATGACATAAATTTTATTTTAGCTGATGGCCAACCGCTGGTTTAATATCCACTGGATAAAAACATGGATGTTTAAAAGAAAGACCAATTTGTGCAAACAAAAGGTCTTTGACTCATAAAAATTGTACTTGTTACAATTGGTTATTTATCCCACCATATCCTTGTACTTAACTTATCAGCTCCCTGCCTTGTGATGGCTTCATTTACATTTTCTGTATTAACAGATAATTCAGAAGTTGGATATGTAAGCCTCCTGATAAAGGTTCCGTCGGGAACATCAGGATTGGTGGGCTGACCATATGGATTAGGTGTTAATGCAGGATAATCGCTTCTTCTGAAGTTTGCAAAAGCTTCCGGGCCGTTCAGGAAGGATGCGATCCAATATTGCGTATTGATCTGCGCCAGTTCTGTTCCCGGGTTAAGAGGATTTGCAGTAATATAATTATCTCTTGCAGAAGCGGAGACGGCGGAGCCCGCATCATAAGTAGCCATTTGATCCATATGTGCTTTTATTCCGTCGGCAAAATATTGTGCCGCCGTACCTTGGGTGATCCAACCCCTGAATCTTGCTTCGGCCAGCAGCAAATTGGTTTGTGCAGCAGTAACAAAAAACACAGGTGAGGATACTTTAGTAACTCTTCTACGGTCGGCCTGGCTATAATCATAAAAACTTGCCAATCCGTCTGCAGATGCCGCAGCTACAACAGTACCATTATCTTTTCCTATCGGCATCCCGATTTGTTGTGCGGGATCAGTTGATCCAACATCTACAGTTTGTCCGTTACCTGATGTAGCTCCTACATAGCGGATCGCAATTGCTGACAGGCGCGGGTCGTTGGTATTTTTCAACTCGTCAACAAAAGGCTTGGTTAAATAAAAATTTGCAGCTTCGCTTCCGTTCAAAGAATTTCCGATGCCCCAGGTATAGTTTGCATCTTGACGCATATATGCATTATCTGCATTGTCAGTTATTACGCCACCGTCAAATGCAGCCTGAACTGTTGCCTGCGCTTTTGCGGCATCTACTTTGGAAAGCCTCATGCCTGCCCTGAGTAAAAGAGAATAAGCGAACTTTTTCCATTTGGTAATATTACCTGCATATAGTACATCCGAAGATTCTATTGTGCCTGCAGCATCCAATGCTGTTGCCGCTTCACTAAATTCCTGGATGAGTTTTGGATAGATGTCCTGTTGTGCATCGTACCTGGGAAAAAATAACTGGTCAGTGTAACCGGCTCCGCCTTCAGTATAAGGAATATCGCCATACTCATCAGTAAGTATCATAAAAGCATAAGCCTGGAAGATGCGGGCCATATTGTAAAGATTGCTTCGTGATGCCACATCCTTTGTACTTACTATAACATCATGTGTGTACTTAATAACGTTCTGATAGTATACGGTCCAAATGGGATTTCCTGCACCATTGTCTCGGCTGTCCTGGTTAAAATTTGCACCGGCCAGCACACCTCCGTTGGGAGTAACCATTTGCTGAACAATCCCAATATCAAAAATCAACGACTTCATCGGATAGGAAGTATTGATCACTGCATTGTTTAATAGAAGCGCCGGGTCAACTGATGTAGGACTGGTTGTATTTTTATTTAAATCACTCAATCCTTTATCGCACGAAACTGCGAATAGTAATAAAGTAACCAGCAAGCTATAGTTAAGTATTGTTTTCATGATTACCTGTATTAGAATTTAATATTTAAATTAAAACCCAATCCTCTTGTAGATGGGATACCCGGAGATTCAAGGCCAGCCTGGCTATCGGCTGCATATCCAAAAGTTTCCGGGTCAATATTATCGACCCATTTTTTTAAGATGGCGACGTTGCTGGCGACAAAATCCAGCTTAACACCTTTGATAGGCCATTTTACCGGGACAAATTTTGTAAAGTCATATCCCAATGTAATCTGGCGAAGTTTCCAATAACCGCCATTATAAATCACAGGTTCAATAATAGCCTGCGAACGCAGGTGTTCCCAGTAAGTTTGAACAGGAGCTACTGCTGTATTTTGACCGCCGCTTGGATCTACACCATCGCCAACAACTCCGGTTGTTCTCCCTTCGAGTGTCATTTTATGCAAGCCATGTCTTACGGCATTGAAATTTGTTCCTGAAAGCATTTTGTTGCCCAGTTTATAGTCTATAAACACACCCAGGCTAATGCCTTTGTAATTGAATGAATTCAGAAAACCACCTGTCCATTTAGGCAAAGCACTTCCGAACAGAACAAGATCGGCCGTACGTTGCGGCAATCCATTGGTTTGAAAAATTCTCTGTCCTTTATCATTCCGGGCATAACCATATCCAGCAATTTGTTCCATTTCTTCACCTACAACTATTCTTACTTCTCCGTTAAATACGTGGGTTCCTACAGTGATCCGTTCACCCGGCGCACCTGTAATTATTTTTTCTGCCTTTGTTTTGTTGTAAGAAGTATTTGCAGTGAAATTCCAGCTAAAATCTTTTGTTTGTATCGGAACGAGATCCAACAAGACTTCAACTCCTTTGTTGCTGCTCCTACCGCTGTTAATAAGTGTATTCACAAAGCCTGAAGCGTCTGAAATTTGTACCTGTATTATTTGATCAGTAGTTATTTTTTTGTAAAGAGCGACATCAAGATTAACCCTGCTGTCAAACATTTTTAATTCAAGACCGACCTCTGTTTCCGCAACCCTGCTCGGCCTAAGATTAGGGTTTGGCACAGATGTACCGCTGGATGCTACTGCAACTGGCGTTCCTGATGGGTTGTTGATCAAATTAGCATTTACATTATAATATAACTGGTCAGCAGCAAAGCCAACATCATTGTCGCTGCCCACTTCAGCATAACCGATCCTTACTTTTCCAAAGATTTAACCAGGAAAAGCTTTTTATTGTTTCTGAAAATATGTACGAACCGGATACAGAAGGATATACTATGCTCCTGTTTTGTTCTGACAATGTGGAGAACCAGTCATTTCTTGCCGTACCACTTAAGTACAAAGTGCGTTTCCAGGATACTTCTGCAGAACCGTATAAGGAATTTACTCCTCTCGTGTCAAGTGCGTAGGTTGGATTTTTTGCTCTTCCGTTCTGTACTGTGTAAAGTCCCCTGATTACGAAATCTGTTACCTGTACATTATTGATATCGCTTCGCTGGCGCATCTGGTTACCGCCTCCGGTCAAGGTTGCATCAAAGTCTCCGAATTTTTTATTGGCGATTGCAAGAAAGTCAAGATTGGTTTCTCTCCAGCGCCGGGACTCCTGTGTAAATATTCCGTTTACAAACCCAGCCTGCGCCGCCGGTCTTGATGCCTGTCCGGTAGGAAAATTGTTTACATCCTCGTCGCGGGAATAATAATCTTCCCCAAAGCGGCCTTGTATCGAGATCCATGGAAGGATATTATATTTCAATGCAACGTTTCCAAAAATCCTGTCTCTTCCGGATATTATGAACTTGCTCCGCCAAGATCCAATAAGGATTGGTGCGGTTCATGAATCTTGAATAGATATATTCATTGCCGGTTGCAGGATTATATTTATTTGCTTCCAGTACACTCAATGGCATTGAATTGGCCAGGGCCATAATAGTTGTAGGCATTGAATTATCCTGGTTGGCTATGTTTGGCGGGTTTTTATTGTATTCCCATGAATAGTTAATATTACCTGTGAGATTGAGTTTCTCTGATAAATTATAATTATAACCCAAATTCATTATTCTGCGGGTGAATTTATTATTGGGAACTATTCCGGTATTAACTGTATTATTAAGTGAAAGATGAATGCCTCCTTTTTCACCATTTGTTTCCAGTATAACTGTATTGGAAATATTTTGAGCATTTCTGTAGAATTCTTTGATGCGGCTTCCCTGTGGCTCATAAGGAATACCAGGAGTATTATATAATGTTTGAGTCATGCCGGGAGCAAATTTTTCACCGAACGACCACTCACCGGATGTTGGATTAGGTGCAGTGGGGCGTACACCATTTTCTCCCTGGCCGTATTCTTTTTGATAGTCTGTAAAATCCAGTGGCGTTTCATTTGTATAATTCAGATTGTATGATACCCCGATTCCTTTGCCTTTTCCTTTTGTTTTAGTAGTGATCATGATGACCCCGTCTTTGGCACGGGAACCATACAGCGCAGCAGCCGGGGCCCCTTTTAATACTGTCATGCTTTCAATGTCATCCGGGTTGATGCTTGAAAAACTATCGCCGCCATCGGCAAATACACCTCCGCCTGGTACACCCACAGTACTGCCATTGAAGTTTCCCCTGTCAACGGGAACACCATTTATAACAATCAGTGGTGTGCTTCCTCCGCCAAGTGATGACTGACCGCGGATGCGGATTTTAGAAGTGCTGCCGGGACCAGTGCCCAGTGTTGAAATGTTTACACCGGCAATTTTTCCCTGCAAGGCGTCTACAGGATTGGGTGTCCTGTTGATCGTCAGTTCCTCGGGGTTTACATTCGTTGCTGAATAGCCTATTCCGCGTTGTTGCTTCCTGATGCCTAACGCGGTTATTACAACCTCATTCAGGCTTTGCGTATTTGCGGTTAAAGTTACATTGATGACGGAGCGACCCACCACTGAAACCTCATAAGGCACAAAGCCGATGGATGAAAACAATAAGGTTGCATCAGGTGCCACATTGATCCTGTACTGTCCTGAAGCATCAGTAGAAGTGCCGGTTGAAGAACCTTTTACAACCACACTTACTGAACCAAGGCTTTTCCCGCTTTCATCTGTAACTTTTCCTGTTACAGTTTGAGCATTAATAATAGCGGGAAGAAACAGGAATGACAACAATGCAAAGTGAAGACTGAACGAGGCATATGAATGCCTGTGTTTAGGTTTTTCGTTCATATAGCAAGTTATTTTGGGTGACAAAACATTTTCTCATCCGTTCATAATGAACCTTAAGAAATATCACAAAATATTTGAACTGTTTTATAAAAACTTCCAATAAACCACAGCGTTGAATTTTATACAAAAACTTTTTCATTCGAAAACTTCTCCTGTGTCAATGATTTTTTATTGAACAGTTTGTACATTTAAATTAACGTCGCCTGTCATGAACCAATTTCTGCTACAACAGGGAATTTCGAAAGAGCTGCAATTGTTTCCGAACATTGTTGAGTTTGCTTTAAAGAAAAATTATTCTATCCAGCTGAATTCTTTTCCTGAAACGACGACCGATAACATCCGTATTTACTACGTCATTGATGGAAAATTTGAATGGATCATCAATGAACAAAAACATATCCTTTATCCGATTGATGTGGCGATGATATTGCCGGGACAGAAATTTTGCGCTCATGGAAATTTTCTTGACATCGGTACTCTCTCGTGGATCAATATCAAAATAGAAAAATTGGAATTAACAGGAAAGCTTGTATCCGGTAAATGGAGCCGGCTTTCTAAAGATGAATGTCTTGCCATCGGAAAAATATTCCTGCTGAACAAAAGCATTGTTCTTTCAAAACTGAAAGAGGCCGGCATTTTGTTACAGGAGTTGTACCATGAATTATTGACCCAGCAAATCGGCTATAGTACACGGGTAAATCAATTACTTGATGAATTGTTTCTTTTAATAGCGCGTAAAATAATATACCAGAGTAGTTCTTACCGGGACTTCCCCCAGGCTTTTCTTAAGTTAGAAAAAACGCTTCGTGAAAATTTATCACATCAATGGACGGTTGAGGAAATGGCAGGTCTTGCGGGACTTGGAACAACATCATTTACTGAAAAAGTGAAAAACTATACGGGCTTTTCTCCATTAAATTATTTGATCACCATCCGGATTTCAGAGGCGATCAAATTATTAAAAAAACAGGATTTGAATGTCACTGATATTGCTTTAGAGACAGGCTTTTATTCGTCACAGCACTTTTCTACGACTTTTAAAAAATTAACCGGTTATTCACCGAGTGAATTCAAAAAAAGAAATATTTCCAAAAACTAAACTTAATTCTGACATGAAGGATTGTATAATAAGTATCGAATTAGGAACAAATGCAGTAAGAATTTTTGCATTTGATTTAAGTGGGAGTGTAATCGGTTCTGCCAGGGGAACCTATCCCACTTTTCATCCATATCCTGATTATAGTGAACAGGACCCCGAGCAAATATTCATTACAATGCTTTATGTGCTGAAAAATTTTCTTGGTGAAAAAATTCATTCGAAGAATAATAAAGTTGTATGCATTTGCTTCAGCGCTTCTATGCATAGCATTTTGGCGATTGACAAGCATGGCATTCCCATTGGAAATGCAATTACATGGGCTGACAACAGGGGAAAAAAGGAAGCACAGTCTCTGCGTGATTCTTCTATGGCAAAAACTATTTATAATGCCACGGGAACTCCAATCCATCCTATGTCACCTTTAATTCGGATTCGATGGATAAAAAATCATGACAAAGAAAAATTTAAACAGACCTGTAAATTTCTTTCTATTAAAAGTTACATAATACAACAACTTACCGGTGAATACGCAACTGATTACAGCCTTGCATCGGCTACGGGTTTATTAAATATTCACACCAGGGACTGGAATCCTGATTCTTTGTTGTATGCAGGTATTACATCTGAAAAATTATCCGGGCTTGTTCCTGTTTCTTATTCACCCGGTAAATTGTTGAAACAGTACCAAACATCCCTGGGTCTTTCTGCAAAAACAAAAATACTTATTGGTTCAAGTGACGGATGCATGGCTACTTTAGGTGCCGGAATCTGGAAAGATAGAAAGGCTACGATAACGATTGAAGATAGCGGGGCTGTAAGAGTAGTAGGTAAACAGGTATTGCAAGACAAAAAGCAACGCTTCTTCAATTATATTCTTGATGATAATTATTATGTTTCCGGCGGGCCTACCAACAATGGCAGTGTGATCTTCGAATGGTTCGCCAAACAATTTGGTGATTTCAGAAATGCATTTGATATAGAAGATTGCATGGCTGATCTTATTAATGACGCTACAAAAATTCCTGTGGGCTCAGAGGGATTATTGTTTCTGCCTTATTTGCTTGGAGAAAGAGCACCCATCTGGAATGCGAATACAAGGGGAGTTTATTTTGGATTAAATATTAATCATGAACGAAAACATTTTATCAGGGCGACAATTGAAGGAATATTGTACGAGATCTACAGTATTGGAAAAACATTGGAAGAGCATCACACTATAAACAGCCTTTCGGTAAATGGCAGTTTTGCTTCCATTCCTTTTTGTACACAAACAATAGCCGATATTTTTAATAAACCTGTCAGTATCAATAAGGGTACAAATAGTGTGAGCTTAGGATCTTTCTTATTAAGTGCAACAGAAATGGGTATTTACAAAAACCTGGATGAAGCTGCAAGAACTGTCGTGTTGCCTGATACTTACAAACCCAATAAGCAAAGCCATTCTTTATATAGAAAGTATTTTGCCATTTTCGAAAAATTGAGCGTGAAGTTGTTTGACGAGTTTGAGGAAATAGTAGGTCTTCAGTAATAGTGTTACAAGCCTAAAGGTGCCGATGACACTACAGGAGCCGGGCCAGGTCATGAAAAGCAGGGCGTGGTAAAAATTTATTTATAATAATTCATTCACTTTTAAAAAATAAAGTCATGACACCTTCACAAAAATTTTTGAAAAAAATTGGCTTAAAAGATCAGGATACAGCAGAAGATATAAATATCAATGATAAAAGCGAAGCAAATGGAAACAGCCGGCGTTCTTTTCTGAAAAGATCAACTCTTGGCGGCATTACGCTGGGAGGGGCATTTATGTTTTCACCCATTGAAGAATTAATTGCGCGGAGCACACAAAATGTCAGCCGTTATTCTGCCCCTTCTGATTTAAAAATTACAGACATGAGGTATTGCGTTACCACAGTGCTGGGGCGTACCGCGATAATAAGAATTGATACCAACCAGGGAATTTATGGATTGGGTGAAGTGAGGGATGGCGCCGATGAACGTTATGCCCTGATGCTTAAAGGCAGGTTACTTGGAAAAAACCCCTGCAATGTAGAGCAACTGTTTAAATCGATCAGGCAGTTTGGGGGTCAAAGCCGGCAGGCAGGTGGTGTGTGTGGCGTTGAAATGGCGCTTTGGGATATATGCGGTAAAGCTTACAACATACCGTGCTGGCAATTATTAGGAGGAAGATATCGTGATAAAATAAGATTATATGCCGATACTCCTGAAGCAGGATCTCCTGACGAACAAAAAAAATTAATGAATTACCGCATCAATGACCAGGGATACACCTGGTTAAAAATGGATCTGGGGATTAATGAACTGAAAGGAATACCGGGTGCATTGGTAAATGATAAATTCTGGCAAAATGAACAGGGCAACTTAGCGCAGTGGGGTGATCAGGCTAATTACATGTCTTATGGAAATACTCTGCATCCTTTCACACAAATACAGATCACTGACAAAGGACTTGATGGATTAGCCAAATTAGTAGAGAATGTAAGAGGCATGCTGGGTTATAGTATTCCTCTTTCTACTGACCATTACGGGCATTTTGATTTAAATAACGGTATAAGATTAGGGAAAAGACTTGAGCAATACAGGTTGGCCTGGTTGGAAGATATCGTTTCATGGGAATATACAGACCAATGGAAGACGATGTCGGATGCATTGGAAACGCCATGCCTCACGGGTGAAGATATTTACTTGTTGAAAAATTTCAAACCTCTTATTGATATACATGCGGTGGATATTATTCATCCTGACCTCGCTACATCCGGAGGATTATTGGAAACAAAAAGAATCGGGGATTATGCCGAAGAACACGGTATTGCAATGGCTATGCACCAGGCTGGTACTCCAGTTTCATTTATGGCAAACGTACATTGCGCGGCCGCTACTCAAAACTTCCTGGCTCTTGAACATCATTCAATAGATCTTCCATGGTGGGAAAGTTTGGTAAAAACAACGGACGGTCGGCAGTTAATTACAAAAGGTTTTGCAAACCTTCCACTTTCTGCCCCGGGTTTGGGCATTGAGTTAAATGAAGAGGTGGTCAAACAGCATCTTCATCCAACTGATAAAACATTTTTCGCTCCTACACCTGAATGGGATGAGCGGCGCTCTCACGACAGGATATTCAGTTAGTGTAATTTTTTTTTGCGAAATATTGATATCAACAAAACTTTTAAACTGTCTATGACTTCTTCAAAATCTGTTTACAATTTTTTTTATCTGCCTGTAATCGTTTTTTTTCTGGCTTATATTTTCACTTTATTTCAGCATTTAAATAATTGGAGCGGATGGTTATTAATGTTGTGTCTTCTTAGTCTTGCCATTGCTTTCAGAGGCAATCAGTTTCTCAAAGGTCTTTCCTATACCGTAATGATCCTGGCCGTGGTCAGCATTGCAATGTATCATCCGCAGCATTTCAAAACCGTGGGCACATACAAACTTTCTTCCCTGATCATTCCGTTGTTGCAGGTGATCATGTTCGGTATGGGAACAGAATTAAGCCTGAAAGATTTTGGTAACGTGATACGAATGCCCAAAGGAATTATTGTCGGCGTAGTGTGTCATTATGTTATCATGCCATTGATCGGTTTTACAATTGCAAGCCTTTTTAATTTTCCAAAGGAAATTGCTGCAGGTATTATTCTTATTGGCTGTTGTCCCAGTGGGCTTGCTTCCAATGTAATGTCTTACCTGGCAAGAGCTAATTTGGCGCTGTCGGTTTCTGTAACAACTATTTCTACTGTTCTTGCTCCCTTCTTAACCCCGCTTTTAATGCGATTGCTTGGAGGCAGTTTTGTGGAAATACATTTCTGGAGCATGGTATGGGATATAACCAAGATCGTCATTATTCCTGTGGGAGGAGGTCTGATCTTTCATTACCTCGTTCACGGAAAATTTACATGGCTTGACAAAGCAATGCCATTACTTTCCATGGCGGGCATTGCATTTATATTGGTGATCATTACAGCTGCGGGGAGGGATAATCTTCTACAGGTGGGCGCATTATTGATCGTGGCAACGCTTATTCACAATTTCGCAGGTTATTTTCTTGGATATTGGTCAGCGCGTTTACTCAGGTTTCACGAAAGAGATTGCAGAACAATTGCCCTGGAAGTAGGGATGCAAAATGCGGGACTTGCATCAGGGCTGGCATTGGCAATGGGAAAATTGGCTACGGCGGGATTGGCGCCTGCCATCTTTGGCCCTGTGATGAATATCACAGGTTCTTCACTGGCAAGCTGGTGGCACAATCATTTGCCCGGTGATAAATCAAAACAAAAGAAAGAAGAAATGCTGAAATAGTTGATATAGCAAATCATTTATTAATCAAACTTCAGATTATGCCAAAGTGTAAATATGTATTATCTCTCTTTATAGTTATCCTGTTATGCCTTCAACTAAAAAGCCAGCATGTGCAGATAACCAAAGAACAGCTCATTGCTTTGACACCCGAATGGAAAGGAGAACGTTTTCCCGATGGCCGGCCGAAAGTTCCTGATAATATTATTCAGCGAATGAAATCAGTAAGTGTGGAAGAGGCATGGGCAGTTATGAAAAATGCTGGTTATGGTTACCAGGTGGCTGAAGGCTGGCAAACGATAAATCCTGATAGTGTCCTGGTTGGCAGGGCCGTAACAGCTACGTTCATGCCTGCACGACCTGATGTCTGGAAAGCTATTGACTCTGCAGGAAAAAAAGATGGGAAGCGGGGACAAAATACATGGGCAGTAGATCTGCTCGTAAAAGGTGATGTGTACGTGGCTGACCAGTTTGGTGCACATAAAAATGGTCCCACGATTGGTGATAATGTAGGCAATGCTATTTATGCCAAATCAGGAAACGGAATTGTTTATGATGGTGCATTAAGAGATATTGAAGGTTTGAAAGAAATAGGTGGCTTTACATCTTATTATACAAGTTATGATCCTTCCTATCATAATCCGCCTGGTGATTTGAATACAATGATCGTTGGTATTAATCAGCCAACCCGTATTCGCATGGTAACGGTAATGCCCGGGGATATTGTTTTAGGCAAAGAAGGAGTTGTGGTTTTTATTCCCCCGCATTTGGCAGAAAGAGTGGTGAAAACTTCAGAGATCGTTCGCTTGCGGGACCTGTTTGGCCATCAGCGTTTGCGCGAAGGAAAGTATACTGCCGGCCAGATTGATTCGAGATGGACCGATGAAATTGAAAGAGATTTTTCTAAATGGCTCAATGATCATATCAGCGAATTACCCGTTCCGAAAGAAGCCATACAGGAATATTTGAAAGATCGTACCTGGTAAAAAAGTAAAAATTCAGAATTAAACGTAAAGAGAAGAACTAACAATCCAGTTTTAATCTCAAAAAAATTTATAGAATGACAAACTCGAGAAGATCATTTATTACGAAAGCAGCCATTGCTGCAGCTATGACGCCTTTTGCATCCTTATCGTCTTTTGGGCAGGGATACCAGGATGCAATTGATAAAACTCCGAGAATTTCTCCTCCATCCGATCTAAAAATTACGGATATAAAATGCGGTTATATAAAAGGCAGTTTATTTGTGAAGATCTATACCAACCAGGATATATGGGGATGTGGTGAAGGAGTGGATGCAATTCCCGGCACTTATTACCTGGTAAAAAATTTTGGCAACAGGTTAAAAGGACAAAACCCATTGAATGTGCACCGACTTTTTGAAAATATCAGGCGGTCAGGATTTTTCCAGGGAGCACAATCGGGAATGTATGTGGCCGTTCTTTCTGCCATTGAAGCCGCATTATGGGATGTTGCAGGTAAAGCATTGAGCTTACCTGTTTATCAATTGCTCGGCGGAAAATTTCGTGATAAGATCCGTGTGTATTGCGACACTGCTTTGTATCAACGGAATTTACCCCAACCAAAAGATTTTGCTGAAGCTGCCACAAAAGCAAAGACGATGGGCTTTAATGCGATGAAGTTTGATCTTGACCAGGCGAATGATCCGAATAAATATGATTTTTATAATTGGACTGCAAGCCCGGGCGAACTGCAACGCATGTATGACCAGATTGCAGCTGCCCGCGAGGCAGTAGGTCCCAAATCAGATATACTGGTTGATATGCATGGGAGATATGATGCAGTTACAGCGCAGGCAATATCAAAACGTTTGGAACCATTGAATCTTTTATGGTTGGAAGAACCAATACCAGCAGAAAATGTAGAAGCATACAAACTGATCACCGAATCAACAAGCACACCGATTGCTGCCGGAGAAAATCATTATCTCGCTTACGGATTCAGGAGAATGCTTGAAATAGGAGCCGTTGATATAGTAATGCCCGATCTGCAAAAAACGGGGGGACTGGGTGAGGGACAAAGGATCGCCAATCTTGCCAATTTATATTACACGCCATTTGCGCCTCACATGGTAGCTTCGTTTCTCGGTTGCATGGCTTCATGCCATGTATGTGCATCTGTCCCTAATTTCTTAATATTGGAATGGCAGTCGTATTTTCATACTGACCCGATGTTCAAAGAAATTGTGAAGTATGATGGCGAATGGGTGAAAGACAGCTTTATTACTCTTTCTGAAAAACCGGGAATTGGTGTAGAAATAAATGAAGAAGGAATGAAAAAGTATGCAATACCAGGGGTACCTTTCTTTGAATAATTTTTTTTTGATAAAGTGCATAAATCAGCAGAAAAATATTTTTAATTGGCTATTGTTTTTAATGAAGGTTGCCTTTTCCATGGAAATTTGCCAGTTATTATTTCATCGGGGTCTTATTATGAATTTATTTCGGGTTAATGCTAACTTTTATTTGCGTAAATGAATGCGGAGGAAAAGTATAAGATAATTTATCGTTATTAAACTTCACTTCTTTTGTTACCGGCAAATACTGCGACTGCTTGTCGAATGTAAATACAGCTTTAACATCGTCGCTGTTTATCAAACTTGCTTCGGCTTTTCCGGTAAAGTTTCCGGATGTACTGGTTATATCCGCCGTGATCGCTTTATCCTTGTGCCTGTTGACAACGTTTATAAAAACAGTATTTGTTTCTTTTGAATAAACTGAAGTAACATCAAGAAAAGGAATTCCTTTATATTTCTCCGTATTGAATGTATCACACTGAACATAGGTATCAACTGAATTGCCAAGGCAGTTGTTGGAGAACATTTTGAATGTATAAAATAAAGGAGATTTAAAAGTTCCTTTGTTAGCTTCACTTGATAACAGGGAGGTCATCAGTGTAAAATTTGCCATTTTGACCACATCAGCATGACGAATAAAGGAATTTAAGGCATTGTGCAACCGGCAGAACATTGAGAAAACTTCTTCCGAAAGCTCCCCATTCATCTACAGAAATATAAATCGGGATTTTTAAAACCTTTTATTGCTTGATACGGTTTCAATTTCACGGCTGTAATATTTATTCTATCCTCAAAAATCCATCGCACTCTGCTCCCATAAACTGAATAATAATCAGCGCGAATTTTCCCAATAGCTGTGAATGGAAATATAATCCATCATATCTCCGAGTCCTGTTAAGCACTTTTCGGTTCCATTCATCCCATTGCCGCTGGCTTCATACCAGGATGATCCGGAAGCAACAAATTTTATAGTATTGTCAACCGATCTCATCGCTTTCGCAGCTTCTCTTGCGATTTTTATATAATCTTCTGCATTTTTATGACCCAGTTCCCAGGGCACGCCGTCCACTTCATTACCCAGATCCCATATTTTAATATCGTATGGTTTTTCGTGGCCATTTTTAGCCACGCAGATCAGAATAGTATGTTCCTTTTTTATAATTGCAATATTCAACCCAGATAAGCTGCATCCTGTATTGTGGCGAGACCAAGATTTACACATACAATATTTTCACTGCCTATCGATTTATTTAATTCAATCCATTCATCGGTGCCCACATGATTATTATCGATTCCACCCCAGGCAAGGTTGATACGAACGGGACGTTGTTCTTTTGGACCAATACCATCCTGCCAGTTATAACCCATCACAAAATTTCCTCCGGGCCATCGCATGTTGGTTACTTTTAAGTTCTTTCATTGCCTCGATATAATCTTTCCTGAACCCGTTCTCATCCGCAAGGGGTGAAGATGGATCGTATAAATTTCCATATAAGCGTATTGAATTCCACTGAATCAGGCAAACCCATTCTCCTTCCGTTAAAATGGATCGGCTCCATAAATACACCATAGATCTTTGGATCAATTTCTCCGATCGTTCTGTCTATGTCAATTTTGATCTTTGCTGTTTGTGCATTCAATGCAACGGGAAAGCAGGCAACAAAGCAAAAAAATAACTTTTTCATATCAGGCATTTTTATTTGTATATCAAATCAAATGATTCCACAACTTTTGCAATTGACCATTGGAAACCATTTTTAATCAATGATTCTTTTATTTTAACCTAAACCAGTCAAGATCCACATCCGCTTGTAACTTTTGTTGCGTAATTAAAAGACAAAATTTATTCAAAGCCAATATCAACTTTTACTGATTGGGCATTTTTTCATACTTCAAAAACTTGCTGGCCCATGGAATAAAATATTTAAAATTGGGAGCATCAGTATGTCCTCCATCATGTTGTCGCCATGCTAAATCACCATCCAGCATATCCGGTTAGCATGGGAGGCATTTTTTCATTTAAATAATCATTGGAAATGCCAAGATCTTTTGCTCCCAATAATTTATATACAGATACCCGCCGCTACAGTGGCTTCCCAACTTCCCTGCTGATCGAGCCATTTTGCATCGCCTTTTTCAGGAATACCATAACTGATAAATGCAAGACGTGGTGCGCAGAGAGCAATCAATTCATGCGAATCAACCGGCAAATCACAGCCCGTTTTTTTACCAAAAGAAGATTCTTCTGTTCCATATTTTAAATAGTTCCCTGCCATCCAATGATACTCACCGCTACCTGTAAGATTTTCCACTGCTTCACCAAATGTACGACGGTGCAGTGTAGCGCCGCCTTTGCCGGAAGAACCGATCAATCCTACTGCAAAGCGTGGTTCAAATGCAAGCGTAACCAATGCTGCTTTGCCATAGCGTGATACACCTTCAATGCCTACTTTCTTTGCATCAACTAATGTATCTGTTTCTAAATAATCTAATCCCCGTGCTGCGCCCCATGCCCATGCTCTTAAGGAACCCCAGTCATCGGGTTTGCGTGGTTGCCCTTTATTGCACAAACCGATTATGCCTCTTGTAAGGCCAGCACCATTGTCAGCCTGAATGCTGTTGGTTTCAATAGTCACATAACCCCAGCCCGCAGCCAGCAATTGTTCTGTTGGTGGCGAATCGCCCGTTGGAGCCGGTGCAAAAAAATTCGGTCCGGGCAGTCTTGTAACAGGTGTATAAGCCGGATACTTATCAAATATTATCTTCAGGCCGGGGTCACTTTTAATCATCATCTCTTTAAAGGCGGTATTTATTTTTTCCATCTCATCCGGTGAAGGCTGTGCAGGGGAAGGAAATGAAGGCCGGCCACTAAACATCATTAACACAGGTACAGGTCCTTTCACATTCATCGGAACAACAAGCATCATGTTCATATCAACATTGATCAAAGGGTAGGCACTATTATCAACATGTCCCGCAAGCATTTTGGCAATAACGGGGATGCGGCCTACAAATTCCCGGTCGGTAACTTTTACTGTCCATGTTACTTTTGGAATATTTTCAGGAAGACGGCCATATACTTCTCTTTCTAAATCCTCAATTATTTCAGGGCGTCGTTGCTTCCACCAGGTATCTGCGCTTGTTACTTTCTTTCCATTTTTTGTTGTAAGTATATCCGGCAATTGCGGACAAGGATTCGCCAGGGATTCATCATAGTTAGCATGGTTCGGGGCAGACTCGTTTCCACTTGGACCAGGTCTTAATTTTTTTATACCTAACTGCTGCATCATGTTTTCATGATCTTGCTGGGCAGTAAAGGTGAATAGCTTCGGGTATTTGCTGCTGTCAATTGTTGAACCCTGGCCTATTGCTACATCCGCCATGCATGCAATGAATAATGAAAAAATAATTTTTTTCATTCTACAGAATTTTGTTTTTGAGATTTTCAATTATTGTTCTGGTAAATAATGCTATCACAAGCTTCATTTATCAATACTGGTATAGTTTAACTCTTTGAATGTTCCATTCACCAACCGGTATTCTCACATGTCTTCCCTGGTGATCCTGGTCACCATTCATACGACGACCGGGGATCCATTTTTCATTTAGAAATTTCCCTTCATCAATACTTATAAAACCAGCTCTTTTGTTTGCTAATGTTGATTCAAACGTGATAACTGCCCCGGTCCCTGCTACATAAAATTCATCCGGAGCAACTGATATGACAATGCAACCCGTCAAAGGCCATGTATCATTTTTTGCACCAGGCAGACCATCCTAAGCTGTATTCATGGTCTATGGTCAGATGATAATTACCGAGTGTAAGTTTATTGGGCAATGAATCTTTCTCCAATAGAAAACCTCTCACTGCATCTGACGTTTGATATTTTGTGATGAGGTGGGTGATCTGGTTTAGAACATCATAAGCTTTGCCGATAGGTTCTTTTTCCGGATGCTCTGTTGATTCAATAGAGAATGGAGAAAATGATAAGCAATTATAGTTTCCGAAAGCAAAAAAAGCTTTGGCATCTACTCCATTTTCAAATCTTATTTCAGGAATAAATAACGGATGTGAAGAACGGGTGTACAGATCACACCAATGTTGAAAATCCGAAAAATAAATATCCGGCGCTAAGATGTCGATGGATGGTGCACCCGCTTTCCATATATCCATCAAGTGTGGTACTGGTCCTCCACTTGGATATTGGCCCGGCTTCCAGTTTGGACGATTCAATGCGGCATTTACATACATCGGTAAATTGTAAACGGCTTTTCCTGCATCGGCAATTTCATTTGTAAATCTTGCATAATGCCAGGCCATGAAGATCTCATCAGTCGAAACTGATTCTCCAAAAACTTCTTCCCACGTTCCTGACATTTTATAGCCATTTGTTCTCCACACAGAGATCAGCTCCGGAGTTAGGTTGCTGTTGTTTTTTTGCAAATAAACCAGCAACTGTTCGGGTACAGGTTGATGAAACGCTGTGTTGGCTGCATCATCATAAGTACGTGCATCCGGTAGCATTCCTGTTTCATTTTCCACCTGGATGGCAATAACTGTATTTTGTTTTTCATCTATTTGCTTTATGTGACGCATCAGCATTACAAATGCTTTTTTATCAGCTTCAAGATTATTTCGATTGAAAGGCGTTATTATTTCCTGCTGAACATTGTTTTTATCCAATGCCCTCGGAAATCTTTTTGCATCAGTTTTCACCCATTCCGGCGCATAACACGACATGCTATTTTTCCACGAGCCAAACCACAACAGAACCAATCGCATTTTATTGATGCGGGCATTCTTTATCAAACTGTCAACAAGTGAAAAATAAAATTGCCCTTCATGTGGTTCTACCAGCTCCCAATAGACAGGAGCAATGACCGTATTCAAATTCATTTGTTTGAGTTTCGGCCAAATGGGACGCATATAGTCGTTGCTTGAGGCACTTGAATTACCGAGCTCGCCACCCAGGATCAGGAAAGGTTTATTGTCTACGATAAGCTGAGTATAGGTTTCATTTTTTACCAACCTCGGTATATGAGAAGGCTGTTGCGCATTTGAATGCATCGAAAAACAAAAAATCATCCCGGTAAAGAATAATCTTTTCTTCATTTGATTATTTCTGACTGGTAGTTTTTAATGTATTCAGCGACATTTATCATCGGAGCTATCCAGATGTCTTTTTCATTTTGTTTTAGGAAATGCAGGAGCTGGCTATGCGCCTGCAATGATACATTCAATGAATGTTCACCTCCTACACCATGAAAAAGAAAAACAAGCAGGGTATGGCTTGCCATTGCCTCTTTAACAAGATCGATCATTTCATCTCCGCTTTGCCCATTAATGCCATAACAAGGAATGTTGTACAGGTCAATTTTATCAATGGTAAGCATTTCTGGTTTTACACCGCGGGCTGCAATGAAATCATTTCTCAATCCATCTATATACGCCGTGTCATGAATTTTTGTATCGCCGCATGGATAAGCAAATGTTCTTTTTGTTTTTCCATCAATGGCATGAAGCAGGTTGTTCATGGTCCTGATCTCGTCTGTCATTCTTCTTATTGTATAATTTCTCAGGTCGTAATCAGCAGTTACAAATTCTCTTCCTGTGCGGCCTCCCTCACAGGGATGCCAGATAGTATGATTTGCCAGTTCATGGCCATTGGCTGCAGCTTTTCTCCATTTGGGAATTTGGGGTTGCAAGCCATTGAAGTAATTCGATATATAGAATGTTCCTTTCAATCCCACCGAGTCGAGTGCAGGGATCGCATTTGACAGATGAACATTTAACCCGTCATCATACGTAAGCGCCACAGCACATTTTTTATGATGCCATGTTGTATCCGTTTGGGCGAATACATATAATTGGCAAACGAGGATAATCAAAAGCCAATGCAGATTTTTTCATTTTTGTTTGTTTAACCATACAAGAAATACAAGGCATTTAAGGTTTTTCTTGTATGTCTTATGTGCCTTGTATGGTTAATTTTTATCAGTGTGCATGAAATAAGTTTCATTTTTCATTTTATTGTAATGATTAATTACGTTTTCTTAACTGAAAATTGAACATTGAAAATTGAATATTGAGCATTTCTTCAGAGCAATAAAATGTTCAATGCTCAATGTTCAATACTCAATGCTCAGCGGTCCGTACGAAAAGGTGACGCCGGTAATCCTTCTTTGTTAAATAAATTCGGATTCACAGGATCATCAGCCCAGGCGTAACGGACATACATCGGGTTTTGGATCTCGTCATTCCAAACAATGACTTTATCTCCTTCTCCCGGAGTCCCGTGGACGATTTTTGCTTTTGCCCAAACAAATTTTTTATCCGCGCCTGCAATCGCGAATTGACTTAACTCTTCACCATCATTTGTAATTAACCCGCTACCAACATTTGTAAAGCGGACCGTTATTTTATTTCCATCAATAGCTGCTGATTGATAAATGGGACCTGAATAAACAATATTTTCACCATAAACAATTTTTTCCGCCGCTAGTGCCAGGCGATCACCGACTTCCTTTTTCCTGTCAGGATGAATATCATTCCATTCTCCCAGGTCAATTGCCACGGCCATTCCTGTATTGGGAACAGACAAAGATCTTAATTGGGCTTCTCTCAATTCAGCCCATTGACTTTCTGAAGGCAAGTAATTGTAATCCATAAAACCGGGAAGCTGCACATATAAAAATGGAAGATCATCTTGTTTCCATTTGCTTCTCCAATCAGCGATCATAGCCGGTTGAAGCTTTTCGTATTCCTTTGCATGATTTGTATTGGCCTCACCCTGGTACCAAAGAAATCCTTTGATGGTGTAATTGATCAATGGCGCAACCATTGCATTATATAAAGCCGTTGGCTGATTTTGTGCATTGATGCCACTTCCACCAAATCCACGTCGCGGAACAAACACTTCACCGACTTTATATTCCCAATAACCTTTGAGATCAACTGTGTCGTTTCCTGCAAACACACAATAAGGTTTATCGGGAACAAAACCACCTTTGCCAAAGTTGTTGATGACCCGAATGACAAAAATATTTTTGCCTGCTTTCAACACACCGGCAGGAATTTGATAACGTCGCTGCGGATATTGATAAGTTGTGTTGCCAACTAGTTTTCCGTTCACATATAGAAAATCAGCATCCACAATTCTTCCTAAAAAAACCCTGGCAGGCATGTTTGCCATTGATGGAGGAATATCGATTTCCCTGCGATACCAAACCACACCATCGAGATCTTTTAATCCCTGGTCTTCCCAATAACCAGGAATATTTATTCTTCGCCATTCTTTGGGAATATGGTTTTCATCGTACCATTTTTCGATCATTCCTTTATCCTGTTGTTGTCTTGCAGGCGAAGGATTTCTTCTTGAAAAGCTGTTAACATAAGCCGTGTCTTTATTTTTTTCGATCGTAGCAGTGATGTTTGGAAACTCTTTCAATCCTTCTTCGCTTGTCCATGCTTCAATAGGAGTGCCGCCAACACTTGCATTGATCAATCCTATGGGAACGTGATATTTTTCATAGATCTTCTTTGCAAAAAAATAAGCCACTGCAGAAAATTCAAGAACATCCTGAGGATTTGCAGATTTCCAGTAGCCGGTCGGAAGATCATCATGCGGTCCATTTAGATCAGTCATCGTAGGTATCCAGAAATGCCGGATCCCGGGATAATTAGCGCTGGCAATTTCATCGGCATATCTCACACTATGCAATTTCATTTGATGAACCATATTCGATTGACCAGAACAAAGCCATACATCGCCGATCAAAATATCATTGATGACAAGATGATTGCTTGCATTAATGTTCATGGTGTAAGGACCGCCGGCTTTCATGGGTGGTAATTGCAGTAACCATTTACCATCGCTGTTCGCTGTTGTTCTAAAATTTTTACCCTTAAATTTTATTTTGATCTTTTCATTTTTGGAAGCCCTTCCCCAGATATTTATTTTAGCGTCTCTTTGTAAGATCATGCTGTCCCTGATCAGCCGGGGAAGCCTTACCTGGGCGCTAACCGTTTGTATGATCACGAAAAGGAAACAAAGCGCAGTGATGATCTTATTTTTCATTTTCAATGGTAAAAAATTTTACCGGCTATCCATTTGTAACAAACCTTCGTGTCCAGTGTGATCCTTTGTGAGCCCTGCCTGGCGGCAGGCAGGTTTGTGACCATGTTTTATTGAGGAAGAGAGGCCACGAAGTACACAAAGATCCACAAAGAGCACTACGCATTTGAAGAATGAAATAGGTTTATCTATCCGGGTAGTCATTAAAAAAATTATTTCAATTCAAGCACAATAACGGAGAACGGCGGCATTTTTAAAGTAAGGTTTGAACCGGAAATACCTGCTCCATTAAAAACAGCTGGTTTTATTTTGTTTGGATCATCAAAAGAATTATGGTCCTGCAGCTTTGCAGATTGAAGTATCCTGCCGGTTACAGTTTTTACTTCCAGGCCGCTGATGTCAATGGTTATATCCTGTGCATTGTGTGCATCAATATTTGCCAGGGAAATATGCACAATGCCATTTTTATCTCTTGATGCAGATGCTGAAACGGCTTTTAATTTCTTATCACCCATTGTATAGTCATTGCTTGTGATCTCCAATGGGATCAAAGCCGCATCCTGGTGAACGTTATACATCTCCATGACATGATAGGTGGGAGTAAGGATCAGTTTTTCTTCATTGGTCAGTATCACGGCCTGCAATACATTGATGCATTGAGCGAGGTTTGCCATCTTCACCCGGTCGCTGTGATTATTAAAAATGTTCAAAGTGAGACCTGCGATCATCGCATCACGCATGGTATTTTGCTGAAATAAAAAGGCGCCATTTGTTCCCGGCTCCACATCATACCAGCCACCCCATTCATCTACCACCAATGCTATTTTTTTCTGCGGATCGGATCTATCCATGATCTCACAGTGTTTCTGAACCATTTCCTCCATCTGCGATGCTTTTTGCATGGTAGTAAAATATTCCTCTTCTGAAAAATTAGTGGCGGAGCTTTTTTTGTTCCAGTTAATAACGGAATAATGATGAAGCGCCAAAGCATCGAGCATATTGTGAGGGATATCCCGCATCAATACTTCTGTCCAGTGATAATCATCATCACTGGCGCCGGAGGCAATGCGATAGATGCGGTCACTGTTGTTCCAGTTGGTCATGAAAGTGACGTACTGCCTGTACACATTGGCGTAATGTTCTGCCGTCATATTTCCGCCGCATCCCCATGCTTCATTTCCGATGCCCCAAAATTTTACATGCCATGGTTTTGTTCTTCCGTTTTTTTCACGCAGGTCAGTCATGGGACTTGTACCCTCTTTGTGGTTTACATATTTCACCCAGTCACTGACATCCTGCACAGAGCCGCTTCCTACGTTTACCGATAAGTAGGGTTCAGCATTCAGCTCTTCGCACATGTTGAGGAATTCATTTGTGCCGAAACTGTTGTCTTCTTTCACATTTCCCCACCAAACGTTCAGCATGGATGGACGTTTATCTTTTGGACCTACGCCATCTTTCCAATGATAAGTATCGGCAAAACAACCACCGGGCCAGCGAAGCACAGGTATCTTTAATTTTTTCAATGCCTCGATCACATCAAGGCGAACGCCGTCCTTGTTGGGAATTTTTTGATTGTTATCGCCTACATAGAAACCACCGTAAATGCCATGACCCAAATGCTCGGCAAAATGTCCATAGATATTTTTGCTGATAGTGTCTTTTAATTTGTCAGCATGCAATACGATTTTGTTTTGTGTGATGCCTCGGAGACAACAACAAATACCAATGAATAAGATCAATTTTTTCATGATCGAAGCAGGGGTTTTAATTGTGTTTATAAATCGTTTCAGGCGGACCAAGATAACTTTGTTTTACTCCGCCAAAGTCAGCAACAATTTTTTGTAAAACTACGGCCGGGCTGATCATCCAGTATTTTATTGTGTGTTTTCCCGGTTCACTGATCGTATGGTTTGATGTCTTAATGATGATATTATTCGCCACCCATTGTTCCCAGGTTTTTTGGTCCTTATCGTCTTTGTTAATAGAAATGACCTGCGGTTGCTTATCATCAATGGAAATTCCGTACCTCAATCCTTCAGCATCATTATGAAAATTCAGAGAGGGTGAGAAGTAAACTTGCAATTTTACGGAACCGCTGTCATAAGTATAGATTTCATATTCAAGATGAGGACTGTTATTGCCAATTGTTTGTTCATTTGAAGTAACCGGAAAAGTTGTAATTCCATCGCCATCTTTTCCAATACCGGGAATTACTTTCCATTTGATATTATTTGCATCGATTTCTTTTGTGTAATGCGCTGGTTCGATAGAAACATATCCATCCAATTCATAAAAAAAGTTTCCTTTGATATTTTTTGCTATTTGACCTTCTGAACTATTATATGAACCAAATGGGTCATAGCCAGGAAATTCAATGATTGAATCTTTCGGTACATATTTTACTTCCGGCATTTTATTGTTTGATGGTTGTTGCCAATACGTATATCCAATATGAGTCTGATCCATCATATGGTTCCATTTGCCATTTCTTAGTCGGTGATATTGTAAAGTGATCAGAGAATCATTAGCATAAAGCTTTTTTACTTCATCTGCATATTCATTGGCTATCGAATATTTGTTTTTATAGGCCGCCTTATTTAAGGCAGCATTATAATACAACTCATTCAAGTTAGCATGAGCTTTTATCGGGTGAAGTACTAATTCTAAATAAGTATCCTTGTATTCTGAGGACATCGATTGATCTATTTTTTCTGCTTGCTTTTCCAAATCAGTCCATTCTTTCACGATTTTATCAGCTTCATTATAATTTTCAAGACTATAAGTATTTTCATCCAGCAGCTCCGGCTTTCTCCTTGAAGCATATTGAGAATATTTCCGGAGAATATCTCCGATCTCGTTTGCATAAGTATTTCCAAATTGTTTCGCTGCCCACTGCGTGTAATAATCTTGCAAATTATTTTCATTCCACTTGTTTGTATTCCATGCATAATCTAAAAAGAAAGAAATAGGAAATTCCATTGGTTTCAGATCACCCACATTTACGATCCAGATATTTTTCACTCCGTATTCATAGGCCAAATGCATTTGCTCCCACACCCTTGCAATATTGATTTGTATTGAGCCATTTATAGTTTCTCGGTCCGCCCACATAATCAAAATGATAATATATACCATAACCGCCTCTCCTTGGTTTTTCAGTTAGCTTCGGAAGCTTGCGAATGTTTCCCCAGTTATCATCGCACAATAATAAGGTGACATCATCGGGTACACGCATTCCCTTATCATAGTAATCCTGCACTTCTTTGTACAATGCCCAGAGTTGCGGCGTTTGTGATGCAGGTTTCCCTGTGACATCTTCAATGATCTTTCGCTGATCAGCTACAATTCTTTCAAGCAAACTGATCGCTGTTCCTTCTGTCATGGGTTTATCGCCATCACCACGCATGCCAATGGTGACAATACTTTCATGTGTCCCCATGTTCTCAATTCCTTTTCTCCAAAATTCTTTCAGCACCACTTCATTGCTGTCGTAATTCCATTGACCTTTTCCGTATCGTTTCCATTCCTGTTGCGCTCGCATCATCGGTTCATGATGCGAAGTGCCCATTACAATACCATATTTATCGGCAAGTACGGGATTGAGTGAGTCATCATCATTAAAAGCATTTCCCCACATGGCTGGCCAGAGATAATTTGCTTTTAGTCGAAGTAATAGCTCAAATATTTTTTCGTAGACAATATGATTGATGCCACCGAATTTTTCTTTTGCCCAACCGGAGAATGCAGGAGCTTCATCATTGATAAAAATGCCGCGGTATTTTACGGAAGGTGGACCAAATTTGTAAGTACCTTTTTTAATAAAAACTTCTTTCGTTTTTTTCACAGGCACATCAGCCCACCAGTACCACGGTGATACACCTATTTGTTCTGATAATTCAAAAACACCATAAGCAGTTCCGCGTTTGTCGCTGCCGGCAATGACAAGAAGCGCCCCTCACCCCCTGAAGGGGGGATTTAGAGTTAGTTTCATTTGAGCTGTTTTGAATTGACTGGATAAGAAAAGATTCCCATTTTCCTTTTAAGTCATCAGTGTTTAATTTCTTTTCTCTCGCCAGTTCCCTAATCATTTTGGATTTGCCAATTGTACCGATGATAATTAAATTTTTTTCAGAGGATGAAATACTAGTAACGATCGCTGGTTTTTTTCCTGTTACCATTTCAATATCGTTCTGTAGTAGGGAAGCTGCTTTATGTACAAGCCAGTCATCATTTTCATCAACATAAATGGATGTTGTTTGTGATGATGTAACAATAGGAAACGCCCCCGCTCCATTTTTTTCTGTAATGAAACGTTGTGAATAAAGTTTTATCGCAAAAAGCAACAGAAAGAGTATTAAAAGCTTTTTGTTCATTGATCAACCGTCTTCGTTACAAAACAATCTCAGCTCTCAGGTTTTGTGCGATGGCTAGCCCTCCCTCTGGGAGGGTTTGGGTGGGCTTCAGAATCCTATCGAATTTCCTCCGTCGACAGGAAGTATGACGCCTGTAATGTATTTAGCGGCGTCAGAAACAAGAAACAAAGCCGCATCGCCGATATCTCCAGGTTCGCCGAATTTTCCCATAGGTGTTCTTGCCATGGCTCTGTTCATTCTATCAGGATCATCGCTAAAAGCTTTTGCTGTCATTGCTGTTGTAATAAAACCGGGCGCGATCGCGTTTACCCTGATTCCTTTTGAAGAAAGCTCCACTGCCATCGCTCTTGTCATACCATCAATGGCATTTTTTGATGCAGAATATCCAATTACTTTCGGAAGACCGTATTGCGCAGCCATTGAACTGATATTGATGATGACTCCGCGATTGTTTTTCTCAAGCATGCACTTCACTACCTCACGGGACATAACAAATACCGACGTTACATTCGTCAAAATAACTTTTTGAAAATCCTCGTCCGTTACCTGCGTGAATTCTTTTTTCAGATTAATTCCGGCATTATTCACCAGTATGTCGATCTTCCCAAAGCGTTGTACCAGGTCATTGACAAGGTTTGGAATTCCTGCAAGTTCATTTACATCGTATGGAACCGGTTCGCATAACTCGCCCAATTTTTCTTTTGCGTCATTAAGTTTTTGCTGATCCCGGCCAATGATAATTGTCCGGATATTATTCTGCGTGAATTTTTCCGCAATGGCCAATCCGATCCCTGATCCACCACCGGTAACGATCGCAATTCCGCCCCGATTTTTAATTCTGCATTTATTAGTTGGTTTATTTTTTATGTAGTCAGCTCTTGTAATCCCTCTCCATCTCCGGTGGTGCCACCCGATGCTATCGGAGTCATTGTACTCAACATTAATCCTGCTCAGCAACAACATTTCTTCTAATGCCATTTAACTTGACCTCTTATCAATCCTCCTTCCCCTTCGGGGAAGGTCGGGATGGGGCTTATAGATTCCCTCCATTCCCCGGCGCATAAGGAAACTTCAGCGCTTTGTAATATTGCAGGTCGTGATCAGGTTTTTCATAGTTGACGGGTATTGGCATTTTTGACCAGGTTTGAAAATACAACAAACATGCATTGCGCCACCAAACCGCTTCTTTTTCCTGGATGGCCAGCAACATTTTTACCTGTTGAAATCTTTCTTCATCAATATATTTTTTCAATCCATTCCATGTATGCTGCATCCATCTTACAGAATCAACTCCGGAATAATATTTATAACATAACTCATTCCACAGTGTTCTTCCGGACTTCATCTTGTAATTCCATGGCACATGGTGAAACCACAATAAATATTTTTCATCACAGGTCTTTACATCTTCCCATTGTTTTCTTACTTCTTCTGCGTATTGTGAAATGGCATTGCTTCCTGTGACGGTTCTGTCAAATCCTATCCCGATAGAATCAGCACGGTGATAATAAACGGGATTCCAGTCAGCTCTTCCCGCATTGTCAACCCAGGGCGCAGGACCATAATGAAAACCTGTTCCCATAATGTGATGAAGTCCCAATGGCGTCATATAGTTTACCATGGTTTCTCTCGACACCATCATTATTTTTTTTACTCCAACAACAAAATGCTGATCATTGGTAAATGTTTGCCGCAACCACTCATCTGCAATTTGCTCTGAAGATAGTTCATGATCCCATGCTAATCTTCCAAATGCGTACCAGTTGGCTTGCCCAAATGGATGACCGGTCCAGTTTCTTTCATTGCCAATATTGGCGACACCTGCTATTCCTGTCACTGGATAATTTTCCAGAGAGCCATCAATAACTTTTGCGACAGTTGAACCTTTACCTTTTGAATAAGTATCGGCATCGAGACATTCTTTGAACAAAGGCGCTTCATAAACAAGATTGGTAGCCTGCCCCAGGTATTCCTGTGTCAATTGAAATTCCATTATTAATGGCGTATGCGGCATTGCCCCAAACAAGGGTGAAAAAGGTTCTCTTGGCTGAAAATCGATCGGGCCATTTTTTACCTGCACCAAAACGTTTTTTCTGAATTTTCCGTCGAGGGGTTTGAATTCATCGTACGCTTGTTTTGCCCGGTCTGAAGACGCAATACCTGGGGCATTGGGATCTGCTTTTCCTTCACCAAAATTCTCCGTACTTTTTTGAACCCTTGCATCATACACAAATGCACGCCACATCACAATTCCATGATGCGGGGCTAATGCATCGGCAAACATGTTGGCTCCATCGGCGTGTGTTCGTCCATAATTCTGGGGACCGGGCTGGCCCTCTGAATTTGCTTTAACAACGAAACCACCAAAATCAGGAATGTAAGAATAGATCTCATCACATTTTTGTTTCCACCAGTTTTGTACCTCTGCATCAAGGGGGTCTGCTGTCTTTAGTCCTCCGATCTCTATCGGCGCACTGAATCTTGCCGGGAGATAAACTTTGATACCATAAGGCCGAAATACATTTGCAAGGGCAGCCACTTTTTCCAAATAAGGTTTTGTAAGAATCAATGCATTTGCATTCACGTTTGTCAGCACGGTCCCATTGATCCCAATGGAAGCATTGGCCCTCGCATAATCAATGTATCGTTTATCAATATAGCCAGGAAGCAAGTGCCAGTTCCAGATCGATGCACCGGCATAGCCACGTTCAACCGTTCTGTTCAAGTTATCCCAATGGTCTAATATGCGGTTCTGAATTTTTGGAACAGAAACAATATTTAGTTGTTGAATGCTTTGATGAGTTTGCAATAGTCGCAGGAAATAAAATACTCCGTAAAGAACGCCAATGTCTGTATTCGCCGTAATGAGAATTACACTTTTTGGTTTTGATTGGTAAGTTATAATTGCAAATCCTTCATTGCCTAACTTATCGTAGTAAACACCCGGTGTTTCAGCTATGCCTTTTGGCTTTACCCGGAGAACAACGCAATGCCCTTCAATTTTTTTTGCTTCGAAGATTTTTTTATCTAACAGGCTGTTCAAATCTGTAAGGAGTTCATTCCTGGCAATGGTCAATGTAGGAGAGGAACCATTTATGACAATCGAATTAATATGACTTCTGTATTGTTGTAAAAGAACAGGGTCATCAATTTTATCGTAACGTAGCCAAAGATTGTAACCGTCTTCAGCAAATGCTATCGCTGCAAAAACGAGAAGATAAAAAGATAAGAACGTTTTTTTCATAACTAAGCGATCCCACAGCCACTTTGTGACTTATTTATTGAGTCGTTGCGATGATGCACGAATGATCAGCTCCGACCGTAATACAATTGTATTCGTGGAATAAATAGGATGTACCCCATTTAAATGATTTATAAGATTACGCGCAGCCACTTCACCCATTTCATAGCCCGGGTAATTAATGGTGGTAAGGTTCGGTTCAATTACTTTTGAAACGGGGTCATTGTTAAAACCAACAAAAGCGATCTCCCCAGGAATAAGGACACCTGACTGTTTTAGTGAAAGCATGCAACCAACTGCACAGGTATCATTCGCTACAAATACAGCATCTGGTCTGGGGTCCATATTGAGAATTTTGGCAGCTGCATCAATTCCTGCTTCCAGGCTTAAGTTACCAATGATCAAAAGGTCCTCGTTAAACCCGATATCATTTTCGGCCAATGCGTCTTTATAGCCTCTCAGGCGATCGATATATACATTTCTTTTTGGATTGGCAGTGATATGTACGATTTTTTTAGAGCCTTCTTTTATCAAATGAGTCGTTGCCTCGTATGCTGATTTCCTGTTGTCAATTAGCAGGTTCGTGAAATTGGTATGTTGTTCACCACGGTCAAAAAAGATGACAGGGATGTTCTTTTTTGAAAACTGGTCGAAATGTGAAAGATCATTGGTATCATAAGAAAGAGAAACCAGCAAACCATCCACACGATTATTGAACATCGTTTTTGCATTCATTTTTTCTTTCTGTTCAGATTCCGATGACTGGCTGATAATAAGATTGTATCCTTCGCTATTGGCCACGTTTTCGATACCTGCAATAACTGTGGCCATGAAATAACTGTTGAGCCTCGGTACAATGACGCCAATTGTGTCGGTGCGTTGATTGCGAAGATTGCGGGCAAAATGATTTGAGCGATAACCAAGTTCTTCAGCCAGTTCAAATATCTTTTTTTTCGTTTTTTTATTCACCACGGGATCATCCTTCAAAGCGCGGCTCACTGTTGCGATGGAGATTTTCAGTTTATCAGCGATATCGTATATGGTTACTTCTTTTTCTCTTGACATAAATAATTAATTAAATCTACAAATGCATGACTATATCTCTGCTTCTTTATTCGTTTTTTTTAATGATGACTTCCGGATGATGAGGTCAGAGCTGACAATAACAGTATGTATGTTCTGAATATTTCCTGTGCCCTGTAAATGGTTAATGAGATTTCTTGCCACAATTTCTCCCATATCTTTTCCGGGATAATTAATAGTTGTCAGCGCAGGTTCGATCAATTTGCCAATGGCATCATTGTTAAAACCAACGATCGCAATATCGCCGGGTATTTTGATATTATTTTCTTTCAGGGTGCGCATGCAAACAGCCGCTACAAAATCATTGGTTATAAATGCGCCGTCAGGTAACGGATTCATGCTGAGAATTTGTTTAGCCGATTGAATACCGGCGTTTTCACTGAGGTCATTTATTATAAGCAAACTTTCGTCAAACGGAATATTGTTATCAAATAGTGCGTCCCTGTATCCCCTGTATCTTTCTGAATACACATTTCGTTTCAGGCTTGACGTCACATGCACGATCTTTTTACAGCCTTGTTCAATTAAATGCCGAGTTGCCTGGTAACCACATTTATAATTATCAATGATGACAACTGAATTATTGTTTGTTTGCTCTACACGGTCAAAAAAGATAACCGGAACTCCTTTCTCTTCAAATGACCGGAAGTGTTCAAGATCGTTTGTGTCAAAAGAAAGTGAAGCGATCAGTCCATCCACTCTCTTGTGAAAAAGATTTTTGGCGTTGGCTGCTTCTTTTACGCTGCTTTCAGATGAGTGGGTGATGATAAGATCATAGCCGGCTTCGGTTGTTATTTTCTCAATTCCTGCCAAAACAGACGTAATAAAATTGCTGTTGAGTTCATGGACAATGATGCCAATGGTATTGGTCTTCTGCCTTCGAAGGTTACGTGCAAAATGGTTAGACCGGTAGCCCATTTCTTCGGCCAGTTCAAAGATTTTTTTTCTCGTTTTCTTGCTTACAACCGGGTCATCTTTCAGTCCCCTGCTCACTGTTGCAATCGAAATATTGAGCCTGTTGGCAAGGTCATATATGGTGACTTCTTTTCCTTTAACCATACAATCGGTTACAATACTTTAATAAAGCTAAATTAAAAAAAAATAAAAAAAATTATTGTAATCGGTTACATTTTTTCAAAAAACTCTTTAAATTAGTATCGTCATTGCTTACTTGCATACTTGCTATATGGGAAAAGAGACTGCTAAGATTCTGCTACAAAGCTTATACACAAAGGATTTCGGGACACATCGTATTCTCCGGTTCCTGCCAGGGTCATCGTTTTTTCTCTCATGTTCCAAGCATCAAGATATTTGGATTGCCCCAATTACGGGCATATAAATGGTTAATATAATGTAATCGCATAACCTAAAACGATTGCGAAGATCCAATGTTCTATGGGATGCCAAAGGCTTTAACTGGCTTTTTAAAATTTTGCTGACTTAGAATTAAAAATTTTAAAACTGATGTTTATGAAAATTTCGGTTCTTCAAAATGAAGATTTATCAAATGGAGGCAAACTGCTATCAAAGAAATTTTTATCACTTGTCCTCTCTGCTTTAATAACCATTTGTTTTACCCAGATTGCGTCTGGTCAAACGATCCGGATCCGGGGTCATGTTACCAACGAAACCGGTCAACCGGTACCAAAACCATCTGTCGTGATCAAAGGCACGTCAACCGGGGTAACAGGAAATGACAATGGGGATTTTGAGATCGAGGCTCCGGGAAACGCCACATTAGTTATTTCGTCGGTGGGGTATGCCCCTCTGGACGTCGATGTGAACAGTCGAACAGTTATTTCTGCATCGCTCAATGCGACAGTGGGAAGCATGAATGAGGTAATAGTAACGGGATACGGTACACAGCGTAAAAGAGATGTAACAGGTGCCGTTGCTTCATTGAACGCATCAACGCTGAGGCAAGTGCCCGCACCCAACCTGGTAGCACAATTAAAAGGAAGGACTGCGGGTGTTGACGTTGTTAGCAATAGTGCAACTCCCGGAGGTGGTGGTTCCATTCGTATCAGGGGAAACAGAACGATAACCAATTCGCAAGGGACAAGTGATCAGTTGGATCAGCCCCTGCTTGTACTCGACGGAATTCCTTTTGGTGGAAGTATCAATGATCTTAACCCCGATGACATTGAGAAAATAGAAATTTTAAAAGATGCATCTGCAACGGCTATCTACGGTTCACGCGGAGCTGGTGGTGTGATATTGGTAACGACCAAGCGTGGCAGAACTGGCAAACCTACCGTCAGCTATAATGCCTATTATGGCATTTCAACTGTTCTCGGAAATCTAAAAGTATTTAACGGTACTGAATATGCGCAGTTCAAAGAGGATGCCGCTACGTATAATCGTTCAAGTCCTGGGACAACAGCGTATCCTCTCACATCTGCTGAACAGGCAGCCCTTGCCGCAGGTGTATCTACTGACTGGCAGGACCTGATCTATGAAAATGGATTTACAACCAATAATCAGCTAACGGTTTCGGGAGGAACTGAAGGCGTGCAATACGGACTGGGAGGCGGTTATTATAATGAGACCGGAATTATTCCTAATCAAAAATTCGAAAGATATTCTTTGCGGGCAACGATTGATGCAAAAGTAAATAAGATAATAAAGATCGGTCTTAATACTCTCAACACGTTGAGCTATTCAAATACTCCCGGAGGTTCCGGAGTTCCCGGAGGCATTATAAGAGTTACTCCTTTAGCCAATCCTTACAATGCTGACGGAAGCCTCAATTTAAGACCGGCAGTGGGTTCTATTGATGAGCCAAATCTGGTTAGTCCATTAACGCTAAAATCAAACACGGATGCAATATTGGCAAGAACAAGGCGCTTGCGAACATTCAATAGTTTATATGGTGAAGTACAGATATTGAAGGATCTGCGATACAGGATAAACATTGGTTTGGATTATCGTCAACAACAGGGAGAAAGTTATAATGGGCCAAATACATTTACAAATGCAACGGCTACCACTTTTGCGCAGGCCAATGCAAATGTGACGAACAATGAAGCATGGAGTTACGTCATAGAAAACCTGTTATTCTATGATAAGACAATTCATGAAAAACATAAAATCGGCGTTACCGGTTTGTTCAGTACTCAAAAGGATCATAACCAGCAGAGCAGCTTTAATGGTTTAGGTTTTCCTGCTGATTATGTACAGAACAGTAATCTTGCTTTAGCGAATAGTGTTACAGCGGCAACACCTATTAACGGTGTGCCTCAAAATTTTTTGAATGAACAAGGGCTTCTGTCGTTTATGGGACGCGTAAATTATGGGTATGACAACCGCTATCTTGTAACTGCTACTGTAAGAAGAGACGGCTCATCTGTTTTAGCTCCGGGTCATCAATATTTCACTTACCCTGCTTTTGGATTAGGATGGAACATTACGAATGAGAGTTTCATGAACAATGCTTCTTTTGTCAATAATTTAAAATTGAGGGGCGGATGGGGAAAAACGGGTAACCAGGGCGTAGCTCCCTATTCTACATTGGGTGCCTTAAGCACCAACACATATAATTTCGGACAGGGACCAGCCGGCCAGGAAGCCGCGTATACAGTTACACAACTTGCTAATGCAAACCTGCAGTGGCAATCCACGTCGCAATGGGATGTGGGCTTGGACTTCAGCGTATTGAAAAATCGCCTCAGTGGTTCTATTGATGTGTATGAGCAACAAACAAAAGATATTTTGTTGCCCTACCAATTGCCACCCAGTAACGGAGCAACATCTACCATTAAAAATCTTGGGAAAACAAAAGGAAATGGACTGGAAATTAATTTGAGCAGTATTAATGTGCAGGCAAAAAATGGCTTAACATGGACCACCGACCTGAACTTCTTTTTTAACAGGGAAGAAATTACATTCCTGACCGCCGAAGGTCAGCAAAACGATATTGGTAATGGTTGGTTTGTTGGTCAGCCTCTGGCTGTGATATATGATGTAAAGAAGATCGGTATTTGGCAAACAGAAGATTCTGTCAAAGGTAATTTGGCAGCACAAACGAGTCCTGTTCAATTCCCTGGCCAGATAAAGGTCCAGGATGTGAATGGTGATGGTAAGATCGATCAGAATGACCGGCAGGTACTTGGTAATTTTCAACCTGAATGGGAAGGAGGATTCACGAGTACACTCACCTATAAGAATTTTGATTTTTCTTTTGTGATACATGCAAGGATGGGAATGAAAGTAGTTGTTCCCTATATCACTGCTGATGGTGGTGGCGCAGGGATTTCCTTTCTTTATGCAGGGCCGTGCAAACCAGCTAAAAGTCAACTACTGGACTCGCAGCAATGCCACCAATGATTTCCCTGCACCCGATGCCGGCACAGACAGATTTCTTTTTGCTTCCACATTAGGTTATGTAGATGGATCATTTATAAAATGCCGGAGCATCAATTTAGGATACCAGATCCCGGCATCCATTTTAAAGAAAGCAGGTATCAGTTCATTAAGAGTATACGTGAGCGCAGTGAATCCGTTCATTTTTTATTCACCCTTTGTCCAGGATGGCCTGGGACCTGATCCGGAAGGAAATGGTTATGGTAATGCAGTTGCTTCTCCCACAGCGGGAGGTAGTGTGGGACCTGGTGGTGTTGCGGGGCAAGGTCGTGTTATCACCGTGAATGCAAATAATCCGTCAACACGTCAATTCAATTTTGGGATTGATCTGAAATTCTAAATTTTTAAAATCACTCTATATGAAGAGTCTTAAAAAAATAATTCTGCCGTCGATCGTCATGATAGCTGTTCTTTCAAATAGCTGCAAAAAAGTGTTGGAAGAACATCCAAGATCATTGATCGTACCATCTTTTCTAAGCACTCCATCAGGTCTGCTGGGGGGTATTTCCGGAGTATACAATGATATCAGGGGTCAGTGGGGTACTGAAGGCTTTTCGTTGTTTACTGTAGGCGGTACGGATGAACATCTCATGGGCGCCAGCAATAGTGCGCCAAAATTTTTCACATACAATGGACTGGCAAGTTCTGATATGAATGGAAGTTTTTGGAACGTTGCTTACCAGGATATCAATACGCTGAATGGTGTGTTGCTGTATGGACCCGATGCTGCTTTAGCGGATTCCGTTAAACGGCAATATCTCGGCCAGGCAAAATTCCTGAGAGCATTCTGGTATTTTTATTTGGTGCAAACCTTTGGCGATGTGCCATTGCATATAGACTTTATCACTGCTCCCTCAGCGGCAGATTCACGACAACCGGTAGCAGATGTATATAATCAAATAATAAAAGATCTTACTGAAGCTTCAACGGAATTACAAGTGAGTTCACCTGCTACTTCAACAGCATCGCAACCATTTGGTGGTAAGGCAGCCAGCCAGGCAACAGCAAAATATTTATTGGCGAAGGTCTATTTAACAAGGGGATGGTTGACAAATAACACTGCTGATTTTACACAGGCCTATAACATTGCAGCTGATCTTATCAATAACAAAGCTACGTATGGATGTGATCTTTGGCAGGATTATGCTGACGCTTTCAAACCTGCCAATGATTATGGCAAGGAAACTCTTTTCACCAGTGATCATAGCAGCGATACCAAATATGGGCAATATCAACCCGGTGCTTCCGGTGGAGCTGCGCAAAATCTTACTCCCTGGTTCAACCGGTGGAATTATCCTTCTTTGGCGAATATAAATTCTTATGTTTCGGGTGGTGTTCTCAAAAGTTCCGGAACAACCGCAATGACAAGAGATGTTGCAAACGGTCGTCCCTATATCAGGATCAGGCCTAACAATTACGTATGGCCAACCGGAGCCAACACGGGCAAAAACTATTTATTTGATGAAGCCTATTCGGATAGAATTAATGATTCACGTTATGACAAAACATTTCAAACAGTATGGATAGCAAATACCGCCGGCGTTTCTACTCAGGTCAAAGATGCCAGTGGCAATCTTGTTCATGATCCAAATAATTCCCGCGGTATTGAATATACCATTACCGTGGGAAAAGACACAGCAGTGTGGATGCCTGATCATGAAGTGCCAGGTGCTCCACAGTTCAATGGCTCAGACCCGTTCAAAGGGATCATCATCCCCCCAAGTTTATGGTCAAACAGCTATTTCCCCCCTGTAAAAAAGTTTGACGATCCAAACAGGACAGGTGTAAATGATCCTTCTACAAGACCCGTAGTCATTTTCAGATTTTCTGACGTTTACCTCGTTGCTGCTGAAGCTGCCTTCAAAGCCGGGGATCTCGTGAATGCGGCATCGATGATAAATGTAGTAAGACAAAGAGCCGCATACAGAAGCACAAACAGCTCGGCGCAAAATGACGCCGCTGCCGCTGCGGTTACTATCACCCCTGGAGACGTCACTCTTGATTTTATTTTGGATGAACGTACTCGTGAATTTTATGGTGAGTGGCAGAGATGGTGGGACCTTGTAAGAACTCAATCGTTAGTAAGCAGAGTAACCGCGTGGAATCCTGAAGCAGCTCCGTACGTTCAAGCCTTCCATGTCTTACGCCCGATACCACAGCAGGAAATTGATCTTGTAACCGAGGGTCCTCAGTTTCCCCAGAACCCCGGTTATTAAATGAGCTCACAAGCAGCAATCGTTAGTCAATCAAAGGGAGGATGTTTTCATCCTTCCTTTCTTTTAAAAAATTGTTTGTGATTTTGAACACATATATTTACTCTTAAAAAATCAATATGTCAGTTACATTAGGAAATAGGGAGTTTTTCAAAAATATTTCCCAAATAAAATATGAAGGGCAAGAAACGGATAACCCACTTGCATTTCGCTGGTATGATGAAAATAAAGAAGTGGCCGGAAAGAAGATGAAAGATCATTTGCGTTTTGCATGTGCGTATTGGCATAGCTTCTGTGGAAGTGGGGCTGATCCTTTTGGTGAGCCCACACATTTATTTCCGTGGAATGAAAAAGCGGATGCTGTTGAAAGAGCAAAAGAAAAAATGGATGCCGCGTTTGAATTCATTACCAAAATGGGTTTGCCATATTATTGTTTTCATGATGTGGACGTGGTGGACTACACAAATGACGTACAGGAAAATGACAAGAGATTACAGGCGCTGGTGGAATATGCGAAAGAAAAACAAAAGACAAGCGGTGTAAAATTATTATGGGGAACGGCGAATTTATTTTCACACCAGAAGATATATGAATGGGGCCGCAACCAATCCCGATTTTCATGTGCTTGCTCATGCAGCGGCACAGGTGAAAGCGGCGCTGGATGCAACGATTGCATTGGATGGCGAGAATTATGTTTTCTGGGGTGGAAGAGAAGGTTACATGAGCCTGCTGAACTACAAATATGAAACGAGAGAAAAGGAACACCTGGCAAAATTTCTGCACACTGCAAAAGATTATGCAAGAAAGAACGGATTCAAAGGAACATTTTTTATTGAACCAAAACCTTGTGAACCTACCAAGCATCAATATGATTATGATGCGGAAACGGTGATTGGCTTTTTGCGACAGTATGATTTGCTGAATGATTTTAAATTGAATGTTGAAGTAAATCATGCGACACTGGCTGGTCACACGTTCACACATGAATTACAAGTTGCCGCTGATGCAGGATTGCTCGGAAGTATTGATGCTAACCGCGGCGATTACCAGAACGGTTGGGATACGGACCAGTTTCCCAATAATATTAATGAACTAACGGAAGCAATGCTGATCATTCTTGAAGCAGGTGGATTTAAAGGCGGTGGGATAAATTTTGATGCGAAGATCCGGCGTAATTCAACCGACGCTGCCGATCTTTTCCATGCTCACATCGGTGGTATCGATGCATTTGCCAGGGCACTGACCATTGCCAACGATATTCTTGAGAGGTCAGATTACAAAAAACTAAGAAAGGAAAGATATTCTTCTTATGATTCAGGAAAAGGAAAAGAATTCGAGCAGGGAAAGTTATCGCTCGAAGATCTGAGAAACTATGCGGTTGAAAACGGCGAACCTGAAACAAGAAGTGGAAAGCAGGAGCATTTCGAAAATATCATCAATAGATTCATTTAATTATTATGATGAAAAAGTTTTATTTCTTTCTTGGCTCTTGTGCCTTGTGCCTTGTTTCTTTTACACAACAACCCGCCTACAAAAACAAAAATCTTTCTCCTGATGCAAGAGCAAAAGACCTGTTATCAAGAATGAATCTTGATGAGAAAGTGATGCAAACACAATGTCTGTGGATCCAGAAATCATCCATTTTAAATAACAACGGGGATTTTGATGAAGCTAAAGCGCAGATAGCAATTAAGAATGGATTGGGTGAATTAGCAAGATTGAATGAAAATGCGGGCCCTAACAGTTATGGTTATCATCCAAAACAAGCTGCGGAGTTATACAATAAGATCCAGCATTTCTTTATTGAGAAAACAAGATTGGGAATTCCGGTAATGGTGCATGAAGAAAGTTTGCATGGTCAGCAAACGCAGGATGCGACAAATTTTCCCATTCCTATTGGCCTGGCAAGCACCTGGAATGAAAACCTCATGACAGAGATATATACCAATGTTGCGCAGGAAGTGAGAGCAAGAGGAGGACAGCACGTGCTGGCACCTGTAGTTGATGTAACAAGAGACCCGCGGTGGGGCAGAACAGAAGAAACATTGGGAGAGGATCCATTTTTAATTTCACGACTAGCCGTTGCAGAAATAAAAGCCTACCAGGGTGACGGAGCTTATCTTGGAAAAGACCACGTGGCAACAACGTTAAAACATTTCGGGATACATGGACAAAGCGAAGGTGGTGAGAACGTGGCACCCAGTAACATTGACGAGCGAACAGCACGAGAAATTTTCTTTAAGCCATTTAAGACTTGTGTGCAGGAAGCAAAAGCGATGAATGTAATGGCTTGTTATAATGAGGTCTGGGGTTTACCCGCTCACATCAATAAACATTTGCTTACCGATATTTTGAGAAAAGAGTGGGGCTTTAATGGATTGATCGTTTCTGACTACTTCGCCATTCGTGATGTAAGCACCCTTCATAAAATAACGCCTTCGTATGATTCAGCAGGGCTGCTTGCTTTTAAGGCGGGTATAGACCTGGAAACTCCCGATCCGGATGGCTTCAAAAATTTAAAACAATTGGTTCTTGCAGGAAAGATATCAAAGAAGGAATTAGATGAAACTGTTTTAAGGATCCTCATTGCAAAATTCCGTTTGGGATTGTTCGATGATCCTTATGTTGATCCTGACAAAGCGGAAGAGATTGTTGGAAGCAAAGAAAAAAGGGCGGTTGCTTACAAAGCAGCAACAGAAGCAATGGTGTTGTTAAAAAATGATCCCCTGCCGGGAGGGGCAGGGAAGGGGTTTTTACCACTTGATAAAAACAAAATTAGAACGATCGCTTTTATTGGTCCCAATGCTGATAAATGTTTGCTCGGTGGTTATTCCAGCAAACCCAGGGTTTGTATCTCTCCTTTGCAGGCGTTAAAAGAAAAATACGGAAGCTCCCTAAATATTTTATATGCAGAGGGAGTAACCATCACTGATAAAAACAATTGGTTTGCAGATACGATCAATTTGGCCAGTGCTGAAGAGAATAAAAGAAAAATTGCGGAAGCTGTCGAAGTAGCAAAGCAAGCAGATGTGATTGTGATTATTTGTTGGAGGGAATGAAAGTACAAGTCGCGAAGGCTGGGCAACAAATCACCTGGGCGATCTGCCAACTCTTGAATTGCTCAACAGCCAGAATGAATTGATAAAAGAAATTATTGCTGTTGGTAAACCTACCTGTGCATTTGTAAACAGTGGTCCTCCGTTAAGCATTGGCAATTTGGTAAATGCCGTGCCTGCTGTGATGCAGTGTTGGTATCTTGGCCAGGAGGGAGGTTATGCTATTGTTGATGCCTTGTTTGGTAATATCAATCCCAGCGGTAAGCTTCCTATTTCCTTTCCGAGAACTGCAGGGAGTATCCCCGCGTATTATAATTATAAGCCGTCTTCACGTCGTGGATATAATTTGGGATTTGATGTGACCCCATTATTTCCTTTTGGTTATGGGTTGAGTTATACCACATTTTCTTACAGCGGTCTGAAATTGTCTTCACCTTCAATGAAAATGAATGGAACTGTAACAGTAAGCGTCGATGTGAAAAATACGGGCGATCGAAAGGGTGCCGAAGTTGTACAGATGTATATCAGAGATGATTATTCTTCAGTGACAAGACCTGTTAAAGAACTGAAAGGGTTTAAAAAGATCTGGCTCGACCCCGGACAATCACAAACAGTAAGTTTTACTATTACTCCTGAGTTATTATCATTTTACAATAAGGATATGAAATGGATCATCGAACCGGGAGATTTTACAATTATGGTGGGAACTTCATCTGATAAAACGCAGGAGATTAAATTGAGTGTGGTAAAATAGAGTCGTGGGCAATTCAGACTTCGTGATCCTTTGTGCCTCCGTGTCTTAGTGGTTTAAAAAATTTGAATAAAGAACAAGGTGTTGAAGTGTGCGACGCAACAGGAGTTAAATAGACATCCCATCGCTGGGTACCGAAATAAAAAATTCCCGATCATGAAAAAGATTTTTTTCTGCGTAACGATTTCTTTGACTTTTATTTCATCAACGTTTTCACAAAAGAAACCTGCCCGTCCGGCAGGCGGGTACGACTATGCATTCCAGGATCCATCATTGCCCATCGAAAAGCGTGTGAATGATCTTGTATCACGCTTAACGCTGGAAGAAAAAGTTTCACAAATGCTGAATGCGACGCCAGCCATCGATCGTCTTGGCATTCCTGCGTATGATTGGTGGAATGAATGTTTGCATGGAGTGGCAAGAACAAAATTTAAAACAACATCATATCCCCAGGCCATCGGCATGGCTGCAACATTTGACACAGATGCAATGACAACAATGGGAGATTATACGGCGGAAGAAGGCCGCGCTGTAAATAATGAAAGCAATCGTAACAATAATCATAGCAGGTATGTTGGTCTTACTTACTGGACGCCGAACATCAATATTTTTCGGGATCCGCGATGGGGCAGGGGACAGGAAACTTATGGTGAAGATCCCTTTCTTACAGCTACAATGGCCAGGGCTTTTGTGCGTGGTTTGCAGGGAAACGATCCAAAATATTTAAAGGCCGCAGGTTGCGCCAAGCATTATGCGATCCATAGCGGGCCAGAACCGTCACGGCATGTGTTCGATGTGAACGTAAGTGATCATGATCTTTGGGATACTTATTTGCCTGCATTTAAGGCATTGGTTGTAGATGCAAAAGTGGCCGGTGTAATGTGTGCTTATAATGCATATGCAGGGCAACCATGCTGCGGAAGTGATAAGCTGATGATAAAAATTTTACGTGATGACTGGAAGTTTGCGGGATATGTTACCTCTGATTGTGGCGCCATTGATGATTTCTGGCAGAGACATAAAACTTCACCCGATGCAGAATCGGCTGCTGCGGAAGCGGTACTTCACGGAACAGATGTTGAATGTGGAAATGTAACGTATAAAAGCCTGGTGAAGGCAGTGCAGGATGGAAGGTTGAGTAAGAAAGAAATTGATGCCTCATTAAAAAGATTATTCACCATTCGCTTCCGCCTGGGCATGTTCGATCCTATTGAGATGGTGAAGTATGCCCAGATACCGGTCACTGCATTAGAGAGTCAGCCTCATAAAGATCATGCGTTAAAGATGGCAAGAGAGTCTATAGTATTGCTTCGCAATCAAAATAATTTACTTCCGCTCAATAGCGACATAAAGAAAATTGCAGTACTTGGCCCCAATGCAGATAATGCAAATACGCAACTGGGAAATTATAATGGCCAGCCTTCTGTTGTCACGACAGTATTGCAGGGAATAAAGGATAAATTAAAGGACACGACCAAAATATTTTATTCAAGAGCTACAAATTTTGTTGACACAACCAATCCTGATTTCAGCAAGTTAATTGACAGTTTAAAGGATGCAGATGTGTTGATCTATGTTGGCGGAATTTCTCCAAGACTGGAAGGTGAAGAAATGAAGGTTAGTCAACAAGGATTTAGTGGCGGAGACCGGACTACGATCGCATTACCTGCAGTACAGACAAGCTTTTTAAAAGCATTAAAGGCAACGGGCAAACCTGTCATTTTTGTGATGATGGCAGGAAGTGCAGTTGCTTTTCCGTGGGAAGCAGGAAACCTGGCTACCGGTCAGGCAGGTATTCCGGCGATCATCAACGCATGGTATGGAGGACAGGCTGGAGGAACAGCAGTTGCAGATGTTTTATTTGGTGATTACGATCCTTCAGGAAGATTGCCTGTTACATTTTATAAAAGCGACAATGATCTTCCCCCGTTTGAAGATTATTCTATGGCAAACAGGACTTATCGTTATTTCAAAGGAGAAGCCCTGTATCCCTTTGGTTTTGGATTAAGTTATACAACATTCAGGTATGCTGACCTGCACCTGTCAAAAAACACAATTAACAAAAATGAATCCGTGCAAGCCGAAGTAACTGTTACCAACACCGGGAGATACAAAGGAGATGAAGTTGTACAATTATATATAACGCATGAGGGAATTAACTATGCACCTTTGCAGGCGTTGAAAGGTTTTAAAAGGATCAAACTTTCTCCAGGTCAATCAGAAAAAATAAGTTTTACACTTACTCCGGAATTATTAAAACTCGTTGATGACAGGGGCAATTCAACATTCGCCCCGGGAAAAGTAAAAATAATTATTGCCGGTTCTTCGCCATCAAAAAGAAATGAAGAATTAGGCGCTGCTAAAGCAAGCGAAGTGGCGTTAACTTTAAAATAATTTTGTTTGTACTATGATGATGGAACAAACCATGCGTTGGTTCGGTCCCAATGACCCTGTGAACTTATGGGACATTCGGCAAGCGGGCTGTACAGGAGTTGTGACAGCTCTTCATCATATTCCTGTAGGTGAAGTTTGGACAATTGATGAGACCAATAAAAGAAAAGCATTGGTGGAAGAAGCGGGAATGACATGGACCGTGATCGAAAGTTTGCCGGTGAGTGAGGATATAAAAAAGCAATCCGGCAATTATTTACGGCATATTGAAAATTATAAACAGAGTTTACGCAATGTGGCAACATGCGGGTTGAAAGTTGTCACCTATAATTTCATGCCCATCCTCGATTGGATGCGAACTGATATCAACTATGAAATGCCTGATAAAAGCAAAGCTTTGCGATTTGAAAAGTCGGCATTCATTGCCTTTGACCTTTTTTTATTGAAGCGACCTGAAGCCGAGAAAGACTATACAAATGAAGAGATAAAAAAAGCAAAGAAGAGATTTGAAGTAATGAGCAGTGAAGAAAAGGAAATTCTTTATCGCAATGCGCTGCTTGGTTTGCCGGGCAGTGAAGAGAGATTTACCCGGGGAAATCCTGGCCGCTTTAAACACTTACCAGCATATTGATGCAAAGAAATTGAAGCAGCATTTATTTTATTTCTTAGAACAAATAGTACCGGTTGCAGAAGAACTTGGTTTAAAAATGGCCATTCATCCCGATGACCCACCATACCCATTGCTCGGCCTTCCAAGAATTGTGAGCACTGAGAATGATGCAAAAGAATTGCTGGCTGCGGCAGTTTCACCCGCAAATGGTCTTTGTTATTGTACAGGTTCGTATGGGGTACGGCCGGACAATGATCTACCGGGAATGGTAAAGAGATTGGGCGATCACATTCATTTTATTCATTTACGCAGCACGAAAAGAGATGAAGAGGGGAATTTTTTTGAAGCTGATCATTTAAATGGGGACGTAGACATGTACAGTGTGATCAAAGAGATTGTTTTATTGCAAAGAAGAAAAAATATTTCAATCCCCATGAGACCCGATCACGGACATCAAATGCTGGATGATCTGAAAAGGGCGGCTTACCCGGGATACAGTGCCATCGGTCGTTTGCGGGGATTGGCCGAATTGCGCGGACTAGAAATGGGCATTATTAAAAGCCTTGCTTAGATTCTGAGATCTGGTGTGTAGCCACGTGACGTTTTTGAGTAGATAAAAAATTTTGAATTTGTAAAAAATCACATCAATAATTAAAAAAACGATGTTTACTTGATAAAAAAGTATCATTTTGTTTGCATAAGAAAATAAATTTTGTCAATCGATTGTTAAAATTTAAATTCGGGTAACGATTTGCACTAATGCTATTGAATGACTGCCGTATGAGATTCCTCTTTGATGAAAAATGGAGTATTGCTATTGGCTGGATAAGATCAGCAAATCATTTCTTTGTTCCCTTATTTTTCGTTTCGATTTTAATTTTCCCGGTAAATAACCGCAGAAGATCGTTTACATGGTTAGAAAAACGTGGGTCGGGAAATTTTCCGGGAATTGTTTTTTAGACGCACCTTGAACAACAAAATATCTCTGGCTGCTATGCACAATAAGAAAAAACTTTCTGAAAAGGTTGTTTTAGCTCAACAATCTTATAATGGTGGGTTGGTTAACATTTTAGAGCAGTTATCTCATATAGCAATCGTTAGTTTTTACAAGGGCACTACTATCTAGTTTAGTGCCCTTTCTTATGAGCATAGAGAGCCAGATGATCGCAGACATAGAAATAAAAAAAATATAACCAGACCTGGCCAGGAAAATTCAATTAGAACGTAAGTACCTTAACTGAACCTTTTTTATTAACAAAAATTCGGAGTAAAATTTTCACACCTAAAACACTTTGCTTTATGAGAAATCTTGTTGATTACTTATTGAAGGGCAAAAAGCACTTATTCTTTTTAGCCTTTTTCACTCTCGTTTTCTCATCCCTGGTAATTGCTCAAACCAGGGTGACTGGAAAGGTTACAGGACCTGATGGAAAACCTGTTTTCGGAGCAACGGTTGGGGTAAAAGGTACCAACGTAGCAACTACGACCGCAACGGATGGAAGCTATGCTGTTACATTGCCCCACGGTTCCACTGTCCTGGTCTTTTCCTACATTGGGTTTGAGGTTTCGGAAGTAAACGTCAGGGGCAATAATGCCATTGACGTGGCAATGAAACTGCAAACTACAAGTTTGAATGAGGTCGTAGTTACCGGGTATACGGCTCAGCGAAAGAAAGACATTACAGGTGCCGTATCTGTAGTGAATGTCGCTCAGATGAAACAATCACCTGTTGGAACAGGTGAAGAGGCGTTGCAGGGCCGTGCTTCTGGTGTTACGATCATCACCTCTGGTCAGCCCGGTGCCGAAAGTGACATCCGCATAAGGGGTATCACGGCATTTGGCAATAACTCTCCACTCATCGTTGTTGATGGAGTAAGAGGCAGCCTCCACGATATTAATACAAATGACATTGAATCCATGCAGGTGTTGAAGGATGCATCAGCTGCTATATATGGTGTGGCTGGTTCAAATGGTGTTATCATTATTACAACGAAAAAAGGAAGAACAGGAAGGGCCAAAGTTAGCTATGATGGTTATTATGGCGTTACTACTCATGGGAATGGATACGGAAATGGCAAACACACAGGAAGAAGCAAATGCAATTTGGCTTCAACAATTGAATTCCAACCCCAACCTCGTGCCAACACATCCACAGTTTGGAACAGGTGCCAATCCTGTGATCCCTGACTACATTACACCTGCCGGAGCTGCGGCCGGAGCTCCCAATACTGATCCCGCGACATACGACATAAACAGCAACCAGATCACAAAGGCCAATAAAACGGGCACCAACTGGTATAATGAAATTACCAGGGATGCCCCGATTCAAAGCCATAACATATCAGTAAGTGCCGGATCGGATAAAAGCTCATATTATTTCTCCATGGGTTATTTGAATCAGCAGGGTATTGGTAAATTCCAATACTTAAAGAGATATTCTGTGAGGGCCAACACACAATTTTCGATAAAGGATCATATACGAATTGGCGAAAATCTGTATGCTTTTTATAAAGACAACCCACGATTCAGTAACCAGCAGGAGGGAAGCCCTTTTACGACGGCTATCAGGGAATCGGCAATAATACCGGTGTATGACATTATGGGGAATTATGGAGGCACCAAATCCCAGGGATTAGGTAACTCTGGAAACCCTTATGCAGATGTTGCCCGCACGGCAGATAACCACAGCCGGGCCTGGGATATTACCGGAAGTGTGTTTGCCGAAGTTGATTTCCTGAAGCACCTTAACTTCCGCACCACGTTTGGAGGAATCATGGATAATAACTACGGCTACAATTTTAACTACGTGGCATACGAAAATGCGGAAGGAAATACAGGGGCAAATTCATTTTCTGAATATGCCGGTTACAATACAAACTGGACATGGAGTAACCTCCTGACCTATTCAAATGCATGGAAAGAACACAATCTAAGGGTTCTTGTAGGTACGGAGGCCGTTAGTAATTACGGACGATTTATGAGTGCTAACAGAAGTCAATATTTTTCGGAAAACCCGGATTATTGGGTACTGGGATGCAGGAACTGGTGCACAGTCAAATGATGGCGGAGCCTATCAAAGTTCTCTTTTTTCGCAGATTGGTAAAGTGGAATATAGTTATGCAGGAAAATACCTTGTAAATGCAAGTTTGCGGAGAGACGGTGCTTCAGTATTTGCGGAAGATGTAAGATGGGGTACTTTCCCGGAGTTTCCGCGGCCTGGGTCATTTCGCAGGAAAATTTCTTCAAAAATATTTCCTTTGTGAACAACCTGAAATTGCGTTACAGCTGGGCTAAGTTGGGTTCTACCAGTAACGTGCCCTCTACGAATCCCTTCGATCTTTATGCGACAAGGTTAGGCCGTTCGGCTTATGACATCGCCGGTAATAGTAATACCCCTGTGGCCGGATTCTTCAGAAGCAATATCGGCAACCCCGAAACAACCTGGGAAGAAGATATTATTACTAATGCAGGTTTCGATGCGACTATTCTGAATAATAAGCTGGACCTTAGCTTCGATTGGTACAAGAAAAAAGTGAGTGGATTGTTATTCACAGCCCAGGGACCTCAATATGACATTGTCTACGGTGGTGGTGACGCAGGTCTTCCAAAGGTTAACATTGGGGATATGCAAAATACAGGTATCGATCTAAATGCAACATATCATGGCTCGGTAGGTAAGGAATTCAAATTTGACGTTGGATTGACATTTACATCTTACAAGAATAAGATCGTTGATATACCCGGATTACCTTATTATGATGAGCCGGTGATCAGGAATAACATTTTACAGCGTGAGCAGGAAGGACAACCTTTTGGATCTTTCTTTGGCTATGAGGTGCTGGGACTTTTCCAAAGTGCTGATGATGTTGCCAAATCTCCAACACAGGTAGATGCTCAGCCTGGAGTGTTTAAATACAGGGATGTAAACGGAGATGGTAAAATAGATGCTGATGACAGAACATTTATCGGCAATCCAAATCCTGATTTTGAATATGGCCTGAACATTTCATTCAGCTATAAGAATTTCGATTTCTCCAGCTTCTTCTTTGGTTCGGCACGGGAACGATATCTTCAACAACCTTTTATACTTTACCGATTTCCCGGACTTTTTCAAAGGAGCTATCAGGAAAGAAGCAGCGCTTAATTCATGGACGCCTACCAATACCAATACAGACATACCGAAGCTGCGTACAACCGGTGGATTCAGCACTGACCTCAGCGGATATGCCAATAGTTATTTTATCAGCAAAGGTTCTTATTTCCGGGCCAAGCAAATGCAGATCGGGTATACCTTGCCGGGAAGCGTGCTCTCAAAATATGGAATTGAACGTTTGAGGATATATGTTCAGGCGGCTAACCTGTTTACCATAACCAACTATAACGGTCTCGATCCTGAATTGCAAAGTCAGCCTAATTCAATGGACAAATTATTAACACGTTCGAGTATGGTATTGACCAGGGAAGCTATCCTCATACTCCTTCATTCTTGTTTGGAATTAACCTTAATTTCTAAATCACTATATTTTAATCTATATGAAAAAGATAAAACGTAAATTCTTAATTCTTCCTTCCCTTGCCGTCATTGTGGTGGTTGCTGCTTGCAGCAAGAAATTCCTTGACAAACCACCATTGGGAACGCTGAACCCGGAAATTATGGCTACAGAGAAGGGTGTGCAAGGCCTGTTAATTGGTGCTTACTCCCTTGTTGACGGGGAAGGATGCACCGGGAGATGGCTTTGCATCCGGTGCGTCAAACTGGATACTTGGTGGTGTTACCGCCGATGATGCCTATAAAGGATCTGATCCTACGGATGTAGGAGAAGCTGCTCCGATGGAAAAATGGATCTCTTTAACTCCAACCAATAGCGCCATACCTCAGAAATGGATAGTTTGTATGCCGGTGCAAACCGCTGTAATGGCGTATTAGCAACGATGGCACTTGCGCCAGATATTACTCCGATAAGGCGACGGAGATTGAAGCACAGGTTCGTTTCCTCAGGGCATTCTATCATTTTGAATTGAAGAAAATATTCGGTAACATTCCTTATGCAGATGAAACTCTAACACCTGAAAATACCGATAATACGGTCGATGCATGGCCGAAGATCGAGGCTGACCTCCAGTTTGCTGTGGCTAATTTGCCCGACACATGGCCTGGTGAACCCGGAAGAGCCAATGTTTGGGCAGCCAAGGCATTGCTTGCAAAAATGTACATGTTTGAGCAGAAATACACTGACGCTTTCCCGATACTTACGATGTAATTGCAAATGGGAAAACAGCGGGTGGTGCACATTATGCTTTGAACGACCACTTCTATTCTAACTTTAACCCGGCACAAAAAAATAGTGCAGAATCAATTTTTGCTGCACAGACCTCTGTACAGGATAATTCTTCAGTAGACTGGGGCGCTGATCCAAACGGAAACTATGGCGACATCCTGAACTTCCCTTATACGGGTGGTCCCGGTGCTTGTTGTGGTTTCAATAATCCGTCACAGGATCTTGCCAACGCATTCAAGACTGATGCAGCAACTGGGCTGCCTTTGATTGGCCCCGAAACTTATCAGAATGGTCCGGCTGTCAGCGCCGAGTCCGGAACTGCTTATTCGGGAACATTGGATCCAAGAATTGACTGGACAATGGGAAGACCCGGCATTCAATACCTGGATTGGGGTATTCATCCCGGCCTGGCCTGGATCAGAAATCCGACAAAATGATGGAAATAAAAGCCCAATTAAGAATGTATATGCTGATTCACAAAAAGATCAATTTTCAGACGTCGGAAGTGCTTATTGGGGTCCAACTGAGTTGGTGGCAAATAACGTGAATATCATCCGCCTTGCTGATGTGTACTTGTGGCGTGCAGAATGTGAAGTAGAAGCTAATGACTTAACAGGTGCAATGAATGATGTTAACAAGATCCGCGCAAGAATGGTGGACCACCCTGAGGCTTGGGCAAAGACCGGCGCATATAATCCAGCGAATTCTACCTATGCAGGCACCAACTCTGACAATTACAAGATCGGTCTTTATACTTCCTTCCCTTCTCAGGATTACGCAAGAACGGCAGTTCGTTTTGAACGGAGATTGGAACTTGCGATGGAAGGGCAGCGTTTCTTTGATCTTGTAAGATGGGGAATTGCTGAGCCAACGATCAATGAATTTATTAACAGGGAAAAGAACTTGAGACCATTAAAATCGGATGCGCACTTTACTGCCAATAAGAATGAATATATGCCTATTCCTCAAGATGAAATTGATAACCTCAATTCTGATGGAGTTGTTCGTTTAAAACAAAACCAGGGCTATTAATATTTTGTAGAGTTTTAATAATTTTTTTAATGAAGAGGTGAAGTACATTTACTTCGCCTCTTTTATTATTGAGTGAATTGGTACCACATACAGTTTTTATGAAGATAAGCAATACCCTATCCCTTGTTGTTATTGTTGTATGTTTTGCTTCATGTCATAGTAAGCAAACTTTGTTTCAGGTAATTTCTTCCAAACATTCCGGGATTGACTTTACAAACACGATCGTAGAAAACGATTCTGTAAACCCTATCGACATGATCAATGTTTATAATGGCGGTGGTGTGGGTATTGCTGATTTTAACAATGATGGGTTGCAGGATATCTATTTTACAGGGAACCAGGTATCCAATCGTCTCTACATCAATAAAGGCAATTTTAAATTTCAGGATGTAACCGCTATCGCAAATGCAGGCGGTGGAGGTAAATGGTGCAGGGGTGCATCGGTGATCGACATTAACAATGATGGGTTGCAGGATATTTATGTTTGCGCGTCCATATTACCAGACCCTAAAAAAAGAGAAAATCTTTTATACATCAACCAGGGGCCGGACAAAGATGGTATTCCCCATTTTAAGGAAATGGCTGCTGAGTATGGTTTGAATGATACAACCCAAACCACGATGGCTGCATTTTTTGATTATGATAATGACGGAGACCTGGATGTGTACCTTGCTGGTAAACGAGATTCGTAAAAAAGTATAACCCTTCAGTATTTCGCCCGATATTCAAAGATGGATCTTTCCCAAGCACAGGAAGATTATATCGTAATGACTGGGACAGCGCTTTGCATCACCCGGTATTTACCGATGTTACAAAACAGGCAGGTGTGACCATTGAGGGCTATGGTCATGGTGTTACGATTGCAGACTTTAACCGGGATGGATGGAAGGATATCTATGTTACAGATGATTTTCTCAGTGATGATATTCTTTACATAAATAATCATGACGGTACATTTACCGACAAAGTCGATTCTTATTTTAAACATACTTCGGCTACTGCAATGGGGCAGGATGTAGTCGATATCAATAATGATGGTTTATCCGATGTGATCGTTGTGGATATGAATCCTGAAGATAATTACAGGAAAAAAACGATGCTGGCTTCCGGGAGTTATCATACTTACCAAAATAGTGACCGGTATGGCTACCAATATCAATATGTACGAAATACGTTACAATTAAACCAGGGGCCGAGGGTTAATCAAAATGATTCTGTCGGTGATCCTGTGTTTAGCGACATAAGTTTTTTTGCGGGAATGGCTGAAGACAGACTGGAGCTGGACACCGCTGATCACAGATTTTGATAATGATGGCTATAAAGATATCATCGTGACAAATGGATATCCCAGGGATGTAACAGACCACGATTTTACTTCCTTTCGGCAGGGAATCTTCTTCCATAGCGACTAAAGAATATTTATTAGACCAGATACCAAAAGTAAAATTGCATAATTACGCTTTTCATAATAACGGAGATCTTACGTTTGGTGATGTTACTGATAAATGGGGATTTTCAACGCCTACTTTTTCCAACGGAGCTGCATATGCGGATCTCGATAATGACGGTGACATGGATATGATCGTGAATAATATAAACGATGAGGCATTTGTTTACGAAAACACCACAAATACAAAAAATAAGATCAATGCAAACTATCTGAAAGTAAAATTTAGAGGAGATAAGTATAATTTAAATGGCCTGGGGGCATGGGCTGAAATTTATTACAATGCGGGTCAAAAACAGTTTTATGAAAACACGCCCTACCGCGGCTATCTTTCAAGCATTGAGCCCGGTGCATTTTTTGGGTTAGGAAAAGTTGCTTCCGTCGACTCGGTAATAATAAGATGGCCGGGAAATAAAAAGCAGGTTTTGAAAAATGTCAAAACCAATCAAACGCTGGTGGTTGACATAAAAAATGCAGACCTTCCCGACTCTTGGAAGATTGATCCTACAGTGAAGGATGCTTTGTTTGCTGACGTAACAATTCCGTCAGGTATAAATTATATACATAAGGAGAGAGACTTTATTGATTTTGACAGGGAAAGATTGATACCACATAAGCTGTCGCAATATGGGCCGGGATTGGCAGCTGCAGATATTGATGGAAATGGGCTTGATGATATTTGTATTGGCGGCTCCGCTGATTCTTCCGGCAAATTTCTGCTGCAACAAAAGGATGGAAAATTTATAATAAAAAATTTTCCTGCGCTTAACGGTAAGGACCCAAAGTCACCAGAGGACATGGGATTGTTGTTATTTGATGCAGACAATGACGGCGACGTTGACCTTTATTGTGCAAGTGGCAGCGATGAATTTCCAGCCAACACAAATAAGTACCGGGATCGTCTGTTTATAAATGATGGAAAGGGGAATTTTTCCATTGACTCTTTAGCTCTCCCCGTTAATTTTACCAGCAAGAGTTGCGTGAAAGCCGTTGATTATGATAATGACGGCGATCTCGATCTTTTTATCGGCGGCAGATGCCTGCCGGGTAAATATCCAATGCCCGTTAGCTCTTTCATTTATCGAAATGATTCAAAGAATCGAAAAATAAAATTTACAGACGTTACGGCCGAATTGGCTAAAGGCCTGCAAAATACCGGCATGGTTTGCGATGCAATATGGACCGATTTTGATAACGATGGATGGACAGACCTGGTGGTTGTTGGTGAATGGATGCCTGTTACGTTTTTCAGGAACGATCATGGGAAATTTCAAAATATAACTGCACAATCGGGGATCAGTAATCAAATAGGATGGTGGAATAGTATTGCCGGCGGGGACTTTGATAATGATGGCGACATCGACTACATAGTTGGAAACCTTGGAAAGAATTCTTTTTTCCGTGCAAGTGATGAATATCCTGTGAGTGTATATGCAAAGGATTTCGATAGCAATGGCAGTGTTGATGCAATACTAACAGTTTTTTTAAAAGATCAAAAAGGAATAAAAAAGGAATACCCGGCAACGAGCAGGGATGATATTATTAGTCAGCTTCCTGGAGTGAGGAAAAAATACTTAACCTACAAAGAATTTGCAAGCGCTGATGTTCACCAGATCTTTCCTGACGATCAAATGAAGGGTGCGTTGGTAATACATGCGAACAATTTTAAGAGCTGCTATTTGAAAAATGATGGTCAGGGCAAGTTTGAATTGATCCCGCTTCCTGACGAGGCACAAATGGCTCCTCTGAATGGAATGGTTGTAGATGATTTTAACGGAGATGGAAATCTTGATGTGGCTTTAAATGGCAATGATTATGGAAATGAAGTTTCAAATGGTAGATATGATGCCATGAATGGCTTGTTGTTACTCGGAAATGGTAAGGGAAGCTTTCAACCACGAACAATTTTGCAAAGCGGGATATTTATTCCCGGTGATGGCAAAGCATTGATAGAGCTAAAAGGACCCGGCCAGGCTTATTTGTTAGCTGCATCACAAAACAGGGGACCATTGAAATTATTCAAACGCAACGGGGCCCAGGGAGTAATTCCACTTCTGCAAACCGATAGAACGATTCTTGTCACGCTCACCAACGGGAGAAAAAGAAGAGAGGAATTGTATTTCGGAAATTCTTTTCTGTCGCAATCCAGCCGGTTCTTAAGCGTAGGTAAAAACGTTGTATCAGTAGAAGTGCAGGATTCAAAAGGAAAAAGCCGTCTTATCAATTTGCAGTAAATCGCCTGGCTATCTCTAAAACTATAACCATAAAATTTATCCTGCCCTTTTTCCTGGTAGTCATTTTTACTATTGGATTTTTATTTTCCTGCAAAAACTATCATCGGAACAACACTCATAAAACAGTCTCCCTGTCAAGCATTGGAAAGGGTGAAACATTGGCCACGCAATATTGCCAGTCCTGCCATATGCTTCCTGATCCATCGTTGCTTGATTCTAAAAGCTGGGGGGAAGGAGTGCTTCCAAACATGGGACCAAGACTTGGCATTTTTCAATACGGCTCTCAAATCTATCCCTCAAACAGGCACGATCTTGAGCTGGATTCAAATTTCTATCCAAAGCAGCCCTTGCTCAATTTGGAACAGTGGCAAAATATCATTGATTATTATACGGCCACTTCACCCGATAGTCTTGCTGCACAGGATCGAAAACAAAGTATACAATCAACTCTTCCTTTCTTTTCTGTTCAGGACACCTCAATTCAATTATCCTGGTCCAACAACTTCTTTTGTAAAAATAAATGGGGACTCCTTACATCCTTTGATCATAAGCGACGCATTAAAGCACAGCGTTTATTTCCTCAACAGGCAATTAGAAATCAAAGATTCTCTTCATTACGGACCAGTCGTGGATATAGATTTTATCCAGGACAAAATGCTTGCATGTGATATTGGTATTTTAAATCCCAACAATGGAATATTTGGAAAAGCGCAATTCATCACTAATAAGCATGGAAAGATGAGTCTTGATAGTACTCCTTTGTTCAGGGATCTGAGAAGACCGGTTCAAATTAGTTCTGCGGATCTGAACAACGACGGCAGACAGGATTACGTGGTATGTGAATTCGGCAATTTGATCGGGGCATTGTCCTGGATGGAAAACCTGGGTAATAATAAATTTACAAGACATGTTTTGAGGGGTTCGCCCGGAGCGATCAAAGCATATATCAACGACTACAATCATGACGGCGCACCGGATATTTGGGTTTTATTTGCCCAGGGTGAAGAAGGAATTTTTCTTTTTACAAACAAAGGGAATGGTAATTTTGAAACAAAAGAGATCCTGAGATTTCCCCCATCTTATGGATCCTCTTATTTTGAATTTGCAGATTTCAATAAAGACAGTTACCCTGACATTATTTATACGTGCGGAGATAATGCTGATTTTTCGCCGATCCTGAAACCTTACCATGGAGTATATATTTTTTTAAATGACGGAAAGAACCAGTTTCAACAAAAATATTTTTTCCCGATCAACGGATGTTATAAAGCCATGGCGAGGGATTTTGATGGAGATGGGGACCTGGACATTGCAACAATTTCTTTTTTTGCTGACTATGACCATCAGCCCGAAGAAAGTTTTGTTTATTTGGAAAACAAAGGCAACTCCCCAAATGACGCGGCAGGTTTTAATTTTCAACCTTACAGTTTTCCCGGCGCAAGATCCGGGAGATGGCTGACAATGGATGCGGGCGACATTGACGGAGATGGCCGGTTAGATCTTGTCCTGGGAAATTTTTCACTCGGCGCCCCCGGAATGACATCAGTTAATAACTGGAAAAACTTTGCTCCATTTATTTTATTAAAAAACACAGGTAAAAAATAGCTGACACCTAAATGACTGGTTCATGAAAACAATGGCATTTTTAACACGTGGCCTGATTTGCGTCTCGACCATAATATTCTTTTCCCTGGCAGCATTTTCACAAAGCTTGCCGCCATTCAAAATGTATCGTTCCGATAAAACAATTTTTAATGCTGCCGAATCGCCAAAAACAAAGCCCGTAGTCCTTATTTATTTTGATCCTGACTGTGAACATTGTCAAAAACTAATGAAGGAACTTTTCCAGAAAATAGATGCCTTTAAGAAAGGCGGAGATTATAATGGTAACCTTTAAACCGATCGAAGAAGTAGCCGCATTTGAAAAGCTGCATAATACGCAAAAGTATCCCAATATAATTGTGGGGACGGAGGGTATTGGGTTTTATTTGAGAAATTATTATGGGCTGATGACCATGCCCTTTACCGCTCTCTATGATAAAAAGGGCAATTTGAATTATTCATACAGGAAGGAAACATTGGTGGACGATCTAATAAACCGTTTGAAGAATCTTTAAATCCTGCGAGGCCTTTTCAGAGGCGACAGGAATTGAAAAACTTACTGTCAAATTTTAGTACACGCAAAAGGAACTATTTCGTTAAATTTAAATTTTCCCTGCTTCCTTGAAGACCTAAGCCTGGATAACGTACAATGCCAAAACGATTCCTTTATATTCTGCTTATCTGCATTTTCTCACAACATGTAACGGCGCAGGACGCCGAGGATACGGCGCTTCATGAAAACGCGTTAAATGCCATTGGTGTCTACTATCAGAACCTGGGAGAAGAATCTCCTCTTTACAATGGCAGCGAATATATAGAGTATGCTTATACGCTTCAGGAGGGACATCCTTTTTTCCAGGTAGTCAATTTCATAAATGGCAATGTCAACCTCGACGGAATGCTCTTCCACGATGTGCCGATGCTTTACGATATCGTTAAAGACCAGCTTATCATCCAGGATTTTCAAAAGGTATATAAAATAAATCTGCCTGCTGACAGGATACGTGAGTTCTTTTTGCTGGGTCACTTGTTCGTCCGGCTCACACATGATTCTTCTGACCAGGTGAAAACAGGGTTTTACGATCAGCTATATAAAGGGAAAATAGCGTTGTTTGCCAAACGAGAAAAAAAGGTTTTGGAAAAATACTCAAATGTTGAGATCAGTAAGGTGGTGAGCAGCCAGAATATTTACTATATAAAAAAGGAAGGAGTTTATTATACTATCAAAAATAAATCCTCACTGCTTGCTGTCCTAAAAAGTAAAAAGAAAGAAGTACAACAATATTTAAAAACGAACAATATAAAATTTAAAAGCGAACCGGAAAGAGCGATGATAATGGCTGTCAAATATTATGACCAGTTAACAAACTAACATGCGGCACATTTATTTTTTATTGGCTGTTTTATTTTCTCTTTTTTATACGGGACTGTTTGCGCAGGAAAAAAGTGACACATTGGTGACCGGGGATTTCAAAGAGATGAAAATTGAACAATTTGTCCGGGAACTGGAAACTCAAACAGGATTTCATTTTTACTATCTCCGCAATCAGTTTGACAGCCTGCAAATAAACCTTTCCGTCAGGGAACAGCCACTAAAGAAGGTTCTTGAGCTTGCCTTTGTAAATACCAGTTTTCATTTTAGCATAGACCAGCGTAAAAACGTGTTCCTGATAAAAGACAAAACGATAACTCCTGACCTGCCTGCCGGGTTTTTTGAGAAAACGGAAAACAAAAATGATACAGTTGCCAACAACATAGCGGATATTGATTTGACAAATGATACCAAAACTGTAACAGCCTCGATGGAGAATAAATTATATGAGATAGGTATCAAGGGCAGTGAAACCAAAACCGCCAATGCCACGATAGCGGGTTATGTTCGTGACGATCAAACCCGTGAACCATTGCCTGGGGTTTCGATCTTTCTTGAAGAAAACACAGGGACTGGGACCACAACGGACCAGTTTGGTTTTTTCTCCCTGACTTTGCCAAAGGGCAGACACATTTTGAATATACAAAGCAGGGGGAAAAAGGATGCTGTGCGGCACATTGTTTTGTATTCCGACGGCAAGATGGATATCTATCTTCATGACCAGGTCATTGCTTTAAAGGAAGTAGTGGTTTCGTCAAGAAAAACGAGCAATGTTCGCAGTGTCCAGCTTGGCGTGGATAAATTGAACATCAGCACGATCAAACAAGTACCTACTGTATTTGGTGAAGCAGATATTTTGCGTGTAATATTGAACTTACCCGGTGTAAAATCTGTGGGTGAGGCCAGTACCGGTTTTAATGTGCGTGGTGGTGCTACTGATCAAAATCTCATCTTATTCAGTGGGGCAACTATCTATAATCCCTCTCATTTCTTTGGATTCTTTTCCGCATTTAATCCCGATGTTGTGAAAGATGTGGAGCTGTATAAAAGCAGCATTCCGGCTAAATATGGCGGACGTTTATCGTCCGTGCTTGACATCACGTCCCGTGAAGGAAATAAAAAGAATTTCGCAGGTTCCGCAGGTATCGGTCCTGTTACAAGCCGGCTCAATATAGAGGGTCCTTTTTCCAAAAGAGATTCATCCTCTTCGTTTGTAATTGGTGCACGTGCAACCTATGCAGACTGGCTTCTTAACCTATTGCCTCACCAGTATGATAAAAGCCAGGCGTCTTTTTATGATGTATCCCTGCATACTACTCACGATCTGAACAAGAAGAACAGCTTATACCTGACAGCTTACATGAGCAAAGATCATTTCAATCTTAATAATGACACCGCTTACGAATACAGCAACAGAAATGTAAATATTCAATGGAAGCATACATTCAATAATAAATTGAATAATCTTACCGGGGTTGGTTATGATTATTATGAGTATGATATCAACAGCGATGCCAATAAAATAAATGCTTACAACCTACAGTTCAATATAAGCCAGGCAAGCCTCAGATCTGATTTTAATTATTACCTGAATACAAAACATACAATTGAGTTCGGTATAAATTCCATTTATTATAAGCTTCATCCCGGCTCCTATACTCCTGTCGGCTCTGAATCACTTGTCAAACCTGATATTGTACCCGCAGAACAGGCACTTGAATCAGCGGTGTATTTGGGAGATCGCTTTAATGTTAGCCAGGCCTTCTCCGTGAACTATGCCATTCGGTATTCATTTTATCAATATCTCGGTGCTCATTCTGTAAGCTACTATGCGGACGGATTTCCGAGGGACGAATCAAGCCGGACGGAAACAAAAGAATATAAAAAGGGAGATATCATTAAAACCTATCATGGCCCTGAATACCGTTTGGCTTTACGTTATGCTTTTTCACCGGATTTTTCAATGAAAGCAGGAATAAATTCGTTGAGACAATATATACACATGTTGTCAAATACAACTGCCATCGCTCCTACTGATATCTGGAAATTGAGCGACCCGAATATCAAGCCCCAGGAAGGAGAGCAGGTTTCGCTGGGATTCTATAAAAATTTCAGATCAAATACGATTGAAACCTCTGTTGAAGTCTATTACAAACGAATGAGGCATTATCTCGATTACAAGAGCGGGGCTGTGCTGGTATTGAATCATAACATTGAAACGGATGTTATCAATACAAAAGGAAAAGCTTATGGTATAGAATTGCTGATAAAGAAAATTGCGGGAAAATTAAATGGCTGGATAGGGTATTCTTATTCGCGCACTTTCCTGAAGCAGGATGACCCGATAGCGGGAGAGGTTATTAATCACGGTGAATACTATCCAAGCAATTATGATAAGCCTCATGATTTCAGCCTGGTGGGCAACATACGATTATCGCATCGCTTCAGCGTTTCATCTAACATTGTGTACAGCACGGGCCGGCCGATCACACTTCCTTTTGGAATGTATTATTATGCAGGAGCGCAGCGCGTGTTATATTCTGACCGAAACGCTTATCGTATTCCTGACAACTTTCGCATTGATCTTTCCATGAACATCGAAGGAAATGCTAAGGTGCATCAGAAAACACATAATTCCTGGACGATCGGAGTGTATAATCTAACAGGTAGAAAAAATCCATACTCTGTTTATTTTATTACGGAGAATGGAACAATAAAGGGATATAAACTTTCCATATTTGGAAGCATTATTCCTTTCGTGAATTTTAATATCAGGTTTTGATGAAAAATTACTTTAAAGTAACGGCAGGTACAGTATTGATATGGCTGTTTGCGCAGTGCAAGCAGGCATACGACCCGCATATCGAAGCCAAGACTACGGGGCTGTTGGTGGTGGAAGGATTTTTAAATAGTGGCCAGGGTCTTACTTCCATTCACTTGTCACGGTCTTCCGATTTGGAGCATACGACATTAATACCCGAATTCAGTGCACAGGTAAATGTAGAAGGCGAAGATGGAAGCAGCTCTCCATTAGATGATAGTGGAAACGGCGAGTATAGCATCGCACAGCTGACACTAAATAATGGCGTAGAATATCGTTTACATATAAGAACGACAGATGGAAAAGAATATGCTTCCGACTATACACCTGTAAAATATACCCCGCTCATTGATAGCATAACCTGGCAAATAGAAAACGATGGGCTTAGACTTTATGCTAATGCACGTGATCCGCTGGACAGTACTAAATATTATCAATGGAAATATGAAGAAACCTGGGAAATTCACTCAGCTTTTTATACTTCAATAAAATATATACGCGATACAATAAGAACCAACGCGGTCATCGGTCTCGTGTATAGAATGCCTGATCTCACCGCTGACACGTCCCTTCATAAATGCTGGAATACCCTTATTTCATCAACTATCATTTTAGGTTCCACAGAAAAGCTGACTTCTGATATTGTTCATTTGCCAGTTCAATACATAGAGCCGAAATCTGAAAAGCTGAGTGTTCTATACAGTATCAACCTGAGACAATATGCAATTAGTCACGATAATTATTTGTTTTTGCAAAAGATGAAAAAGAATACCGAACAGCTTGGAACCATATTCGATCCACAACCTTCAGAAATATCTGGTAACATTCATTGTCTAACGGATCCCAATGAGATAGTAATCGGGTTTATCGAAGCGACCCAGGAACAGGTCAAAAGAATATTCATTTATAATAGCCAGGTGCCCGGCTGGGGTTATGACCCGGACTGCGTTCAGATCATAATCAAGAATGATTTGGATAGTATTGCAAAATATGGAAGCGACCTTTATCCAACAACGCCTCAAAGTCTTACCGGCTTTGGTGCCATTGATAAATTTTTTGCAACGAATGATAAGAATTGCATGAATTGTACATTTCGTGGGGTAAGTCAAAAACCTGATTTCTGGCCATGAAAATATTTTTTATAAGACCATATCTCAAACTCATTGTGAGCAGCACGATGATAGTGCTCTTTTTTGCACGATGCAAACAGGAATATGACCCGCATATCGAGGCAAAGAGCAGCGGCTTCCTGGTTGTAGAAGGAATTTTAAATAGTGGCCAGGGGCCTACAACAATTTACCTGTCACGTTCGTCAGATCTGAATGATACCGCATTGAAACCCGAGTTTAACGCACAGGTAAATGTAGAGGGTGAAGATGGAAGCAGCTTTTCATTATTTGATAGCGGAAGTGGCGAATACAGCAATATGCAGTTAACTCTGAATAACACTGTGCAATATCGCTTACATATAAGAACTGCGGATGGAAACGAATATGCTTCCGATTACACTCCCGTAAAGTTTACACCGGCGATTGACAGTATAACCTGGCAAAGAGAAAACGACGGACTCAGGCTTTATGCCAATGCACGAGATCCGCAAAATGATACTAAATATTATCAATGGAAATATGAAGAAACATGGGAAATTCACTCAGCTTTTTATACTTCACTCGAATATATAAGAGATACGATAAGAACCGGTGCGGTCACCGGTCTCCTGTATAGATTGCCGGATCATAACGCGGATACATCACTTTACAAATGCTGGAATACACTTAATTCTTCGACCATCATCTTAGGTTCTACTGAAAAGCTGACTTCTGATATTGTTTATTTACCGGTTCAATACATAGAGCCGCACTCTGAGAAATTAAGTGTGCTCTACAGCATCAACCTGAGACAGTATGCTATTAGTCACGATAATTATTTGTTTCTGCAAAAGATGAAAAAGAATACAGAACAATTGGGAACCATTTTCGATCCGCAGCCTTCAGAAATATCGGGCAATATTCATTGTCTCACCGATCCTGCTGAAATTGTAATAGGTTTTATTGAGATAACCCAGGAACAGGTGAAAAGAATATTTATTTATAATAGCCAGGTGCCTGGCTGGGGTTATGATTTCGCCTGTGCCCAGAGAGTTATTGATAATAACCTTGATAGTATTGCCAAGTATGGGAGTGATCTGTATCCGACGTTGCCTCAAAGTCTCGACCCCTTTTGGGAATATCGTTACATTTTTTGCAACAAATGATGAGGATTGTATGAACTGCACATTTCGCGGTGTCAGTCAAAAACCTGATTTCTGGCCATGAAACTAGTTTTTATAAAACCATATTTAGAACTGATCATGAGTTTCACGATGATGATGCTCTTGTTTGCACGATGCAAGCAGGAGTATGACCCGCATATCGAGGCAAAGAGCAGCGGCTTCCTGGTTGTAGAAGGATTTCTAAATAGTGGCCAGGGTCCTACAACAATTCGCTTGTCACGTTCGTCAGATCTGAATGATACCACATTGAAACCAGAGTCCGGCGCACAATTAAATGTGCAGGGAGAAGATGGAAGCAACTTTCCATTATTTGGTAATGGAAATGGTGAATACAGTATTGCACAGCTAACACTTGATAACAATGTAAAGTATCGTTTACAAATAAAAACCTTTGATGGGAAAGAATATGTTTCCGATTACACGGCCGTGAAATACACACCACCTATCGACAGTATAACCTGGCAAATAGAAAACGATGGACTGAGGCTGTATGCTAATGCAAATGATCCGCAAAATAACACTAAGTATTATCAATGGAAATACGAAGAAACATGGGAGTTCCATTCTCGATTCTATAATGAACTAAGGTATATAATAGATCCGGTAACTACTAACCCTGTGGCTGTTGCATATAAATATCCTGATCTTCATACTGACACAACTATCTACAAATGCTGGAATACTTTAGCTTCGTCAACCATTATTTTAGGTTCTACTGAAAAGCTGACATCAGATGTTGTGTTTTTACCTGTTCAGTATATAGAACCACATTCAGAGAAATTAAGTGTTTTATATAGTATAAACCTAAGACAGTATGCAATCAGCCATGATGAATATTTATTCCTTCAGAAAATGAAAAAGAATACAGAGCAATTGGGTACAATATTCGATCCGCAACCTTCAGAAATCTCAGGCAATATCCATTGCCTTACAGATTCAAATGAAACAGTCATAGGACATGTGGAAATAACCCAGGAACAAGTTAAAAGAATATTTATTTCTAATAGCGAGGTTCCTGGCTGGAATTATGATCCGGGTTGCGTTTTGATTGAAATTGATAACAATAAGGACAGCATTGCTAAGTATGGGATTGACCTCATGCCAACCCTTGTTTCAAAAAAGGATTTTTATAGAGGGATCATTTCATTTTTTGCATCAACGCCACAATGCGTCGATTGTACGTTGAGAGGTGTTCATCAAAAACCGGATTTTTGGCCATGAAAATAGTTTTTATAAAAACATATCTCAAGCCAATCGTGAGTAGTACGATAATAATTCTCTTGTTTGCACAATGCAAGCAGGAATATAACCCGAAAATCGAGGCAAAGAGCACCGGGTTCCTGGTGGTAGAAGGATTTTTGAATAGTGGCCAGGGGCCAACAACAATTCGCTTGTCGCGTTCGTCAGATCTCAATGATACTACATTGAAACCCGAGTCCGGCGCACAATTAAATGTGCAGGGAGAAGATGGAAGCAGCTTTCCATTATTTGATAATGGAAATGGTGAATATAGTATTGCACAGTTAACGCTAAATAATGGTATAAAATACGGTTTGCATATCAAAACGACGGATGGAAAAGAATATGTTTCCGATTACTCTTTTGTAAAATATACACCACCTATTGATAGTATTACATGGCAAAGGGAAGATGATGGGTTAAGACTTTATGTAAATGCAAATGATCCGCAAAATAACACGAAGTATTATCAATGGAAATATGAAGAAACCTGGGAAATTCATTCTGCTTACTACAATAACCTAATATATATAACAGATCCTGTGACTAATATCCCGACGGCAGTAGCGTACAAATATCCTGATCAGCATATTGACACAACGATCTATAAATGTTGGAATACCATGAATTCATCGACGATCATCCTGGGGTCTACTGAAAAGCTGACATCAGATGTTGTTTATCTGCCGGTTCAATATATCGAACCTCAATCTGAGAAATTAAGTGTGCTGTATAGCATAAACCTGCGACAATATGCGATCAGCCATGATGAATATTTATTCCTTCAGAAAATGAAAAAGAATACGGAGCAATTGGGTACAATATTCGATCCGCAGCCTTCAGAAATATCAGGCAACATCCATTGCCTTACAGATTCAAATGAAACAGTTATAGGACATGTGGAGATATCGCAGGAACAGGTGAAAAGGATCTTTATTTCCAATAGCCAGGTTGCTGGCTGGAATTATGATCCGGGTTGCCATTTTATTGAGATTGATAATAATCCTGGCAATATTGGAGAGCATATTGGGTTAATGCCAACTTTTGCTGCAAAAACGGATCCTTTAGGCAGAATCATTTCATTTTATGCATCAACGCCACAATGCGTGGATTGCACATTGAGGGGTGTTCATCAAAAACCTGATTTTTGGCCATGAAAATAAAAAAAGACCGAGGGATTATAGTTTTGAAAATGCAGAACCTCAAGAAAAAATTTATCATCGTAGTGTGTCTGTTCAATGTATTGCAGGCGTTCGGGCAGCAGGAATTGAACGACATACCAGCTGCTTTTCATGAATACAACAGTCGTGCGTTGACGGAAAAGATATTTACTCATACTGACAAAGATCTTTACCTGGCCGGTGAGATCGTTTGGTTTAAGTTATACGTGGTGAATGGTGATGACAACAAGCCGATCGACGTGAGTAAAGTAGCGTACGTCGAGATCCTTGACAGGGACGAGAAATCTGTGTTGCAGGGAAAAATAGCATTAGACAGAGGAACAGGTAATGGCTCATTGTACATACCTCTCTCATTTAATTCGGGAGTCTACAGGTTAAGAGCATATACCAATTGGATGAAAAACTTTGATCCTGGTTACTATTTTGAAAAACCTGTCACTATTGTCAATTCAATAAGGAGTCTTAATAAGCAAGCGCCTTTGTCGAGGAATTATGATCTGCAATTTTTTCCAGAAGGAGGTAATCTCGTGCAGGGAATACAAAGCAAGGTGGCATTTAAACTTGTTGATCAGTCAGGAAAAGGAATTGACTGCAAAGGGTCTGTTGTAAACAAAAATAATGATACAGTGGTAACCTTTCAGCCCTTCAAATTTGGTATTGGCAATTTTCTCTTTACGCCTGAAGCAGGAGATAATTACAAAGCAATAGTTCAATTACCGGATACCACATTCACCAGGGAACTGCCGGCTGCACTTGAGCAGGGATATGTTCTACGAGTGAATTCAACCAGTGGATCACAACTGCATTTAACTGTTACCACCAACATCAAGTCTGCAGATGTTGTTTATTTATTTGTTCACACAAGGCAAATTTCAAAAATGTCGGAGAAAGGAGTCCTGGTAAATGGCACCGTTGAATTTAATGTTGATAGAAATAAATTGGAAGATGGCATTTCACATATCACCATTTTTGACAGGAATAATTTGCCAGTATGTGAACGGTTATATTTTACACAACCCAGCCAAAAGCTGATCATTCAGCCGACATTAGAAGAACAGGAAATTACTTCACGAAAAAAAGTGAGATTAACAATCGATGCATCAGATGAATCAAAAAGATCAGTGCCTGCCGATATCTCTGTTTCGGTCTACCGTATCGATTCTCTTCTGCCAATTCAAAACGAAGCAATCGATAGTTACTTATGGCTCGCTTCCGATTTAAAGGGCACTATAGAATCGCCCGGTTATTATTTGTCAGAAAGAAATCCTGAAGTAGATGAAGCAACAGATAATCTCATGTTGACACATGGCTGGAGACGATTTACATGGCAAAATGTTTTGAAGCCGTCAAAACCGGTCTATTCGTTTGTCCCCGAATATAAGGGGCATATTATTTATGCGAAGGTTACTAACATAAAAAATGCTATGCCGGCTGCTGATGTACTGGCTTATCTTTCAGTACCCGGTTCCAGGATACAACTGTATAATTCAAAAAGTGATTCAACAGGGACAGTTCGTTTCTATACAAAGGATTTTTATGGACCTAACGAGATCGTATTGCAAACTGATGCAACAGACAGCATCTATAAAATAGAGCTTGTTGATCCGTTCTCCGATCAAATTTCACCGATGGGTTTACCTGCATTTGAACTTTCTGAAAATATGAAAAGCATTATTTCAGATTATAACCTGAGTATGCAGGTCCAAAACAGTTTTGTATCGGAAAAATTAAAGCAATTTGATGCGCCCGTCATTGATAGCAATGCTTTTTTCGGTAATCCTGATATTCAATATTTGCTGGATAATTTCACCCGGTTTTCTACAATGGAAGAGGTGTTACGGGAATATGTGTATGAGGTACTTGTCCGCCGGCAAAAAGAGAACTTTCACCTGATCGTATCTGACGTTGACAATAAAATATTCCTTGATGATCCACTTACCCTTATTAATGGGATCCCTGTTTTTGATCCGAATAAAGTGATAAAATATGACCCGCTAAAGGTTAAAAAAATTGATATCGTCAAACGAAAGTATTTTTATGGCCCTTCGATATTTAATGGAATCCTGAACTTTGTTACTTATCAACCGGATCCTTCAATATTATCAGATTTGAAACCAGTGGTCCTGGAGTATGAGGGTTTGCAGTATCAACGTGAATTTTATTCTCCCGTATACGAAACCCAGGACCAAATTTCCAGTCGCTTGCCTGATTTCAGAAACGTTTTATACTGGTCACCTGATATTCATACGGACGCGCAGGGAAAGGCAGAGATCAATTTTTTTACCTCTGATTTGAAAGGCAAATATGTCGCAGTATTGCAAGGAATGAATGTCGATGGGAGAGTCGGGGAAAGATCTGTTTCATTTGAAGTAAAATAGCGAATCTGTGCTGCAAAAAATCATTTGTTAGAAACTTCGGTTTAATCCGATTTCATCACCAGCGGTTCGTGAAGGCCTCTCTCTTTTTCACCTATTGGCCAATACAGGCGGACAACGATAAAAAAAGGGGCGTTTGGCGCGGGTAACCAATTGCATTCTTTATCGGGTCCCGGGGAATTTTTTTGCATGTAGACTGTTAAGCCTCCGTCAGGATCTTTTTCCAGGGCCGGGAACATTGGTGAATTGATCAAATATCTTTTTATAGGATTGTTTACCAGCAAATGTTCGGGGAATTTATACATGGTCACACTCCAAAAAACATTTGATGGCGGCAGGTAGTTCTTGTCAAATTTTAAGATATAGCGGTGTTTGCTGCCGTCGAGGTATTGATTGTCTGAATCTTTTTTATAAGAGGTGTAAACCGGCACATCGGGATAAGTCGTTTCTATCATAAGCCATAATTTTTGCTGAGCCTGTCAATAATGAGTAAAAAGGAGCGTAACCCGAATTGCTATTTTGACGCGGCATATCTCTTATAACTTGCGGTCAGTATGGGAGCCGGTGATAACCGGCCCCGAGGCTCCCTATTGCCACAATACCGACCTTCGATGCTAACTAAGAATCCGTCCAATGTTTAAGACTTATCACCACTCATGTCCAATAATCTCTTGAAATCAATCAACAGCCCTCAAAGGGCAGGGATCAAACAATATTTTGAGATGATGTATAACATCGAATGCCTTTTTCTTTTTTTTGACGTCAACGATTTCAAATCCGGCGACCAATACATCTTGCAAGTATCACCGCTCAAAACCACATGGTAAATGTGATACTTTCATTGATGGCTTCCACCGGACCGAAATCGTTGTTTAACCAAAGTCTACTCATTTCGACTCCCCGTCCGTAGCTGATAAAGAACAGTGCTATTTAACATTTTCATTTAGTCGGGATCAATTCTTAGATCTGTTGCTCATCAATTTCACCCCTTCGGAGATATTCTGCCATGGTTTTATATAAAGATTTCTAAAAAATTGTAGGTTTAAAAATATATATACCGCCAGGGGATTACAAATTTTTGGAACTGAAGCTTGTCAATAGTTTTAAAGTTATACAGGATTGCAGGTAAAGATTTTGAAATCTTATCATTGCAGGTAAAATTGATAGATTGCCCAAAAAGCAACCGAAATTCAAGAAATAAACTCCCTCTGTTAAATTTCACAAAGAAAACTGCGGTTGGAAGCTCTTCATGACAAAAAAAAATTAGAATTCTTCTTTTATTTTTTGTTCAAAATGGCGCGGGACAGTAATATTAATTTTTTTGGAATTATATGTCACCGTCCAACCTGGAAACCCATCATTAAATACCTGTTTTGTTTTCTTTTTGATTTTTTGTAACGCGTAGCTTTTTAATATATTGGGTGGGAGTAATTCCTGTGAATTTTTTGAAAGCAGTCAAAAATGTTATCCGGTTATTAAAGCCTGCTTTTCCGGCAATTGCTTCAAGAGTCAGTGATTCCCATTTTTTATTTGTCAAGCCATCTTCGATATATTTTATCCTGTGCAGATTAATAACGTCATTAAAATGCATCTGGTATACCTGATTGATGAAGGTTGAAAGAACATAAGGCTGCGTGTGAAGGTGGCTGGCGACCTGTTTCAGGTTGGTATGCTGAAGTAAGTAATATTGCTTAGCAATGTAAGTTTCAAAAAGTTGTTGCAACTCACTGATCTTTTCTTCAGTCAAATTGAGCTGTTTGTGTTTCTTAGAGCTTTCATTTCCTGAATATGTGGCGTTAAAATATCTTCCGTACAAAAGATAAGGTTCAGAAAATAAGATGAGGCTAATGGTAAAAAACATCACCATAATGCAAATTGTAGTTAGCAACCACTGGTTGGTGGGTACGGACAGGAATATGACCAGGCTGGCTACTTCCAAAAGAATATACAAAGAAGTGGCCGTCGCTAACCAGCGTAATATCCCCAGTTTTTTATTATGTTCGATACTGAAGCGGTAGTAATGTAAAAGCATTTTAGCCGCAAAAAAAAGATATACGAGACCAATTATTACGGGTGCTAAAAAATGAACTCTTGCAGGCACGATCCATCCTTCACCAAACTTGAGTAGTGCTTTTTCATCATGAGCGATAAGTGTATTTATCAATTGGAGTTTATATTCGGGTCTACTTAGAAAAAGAGGTATATAATCGACAAAATAAATAATGGCGGGCAAAAGATGCAAACCGTCTGCCCAATGAAGGCGATTACGTTTTTTTAACACGAATACTAAATACATATAAAATGAAGGAACAATCAGGTAGTAAAGCAAAGGCGCTGTTCTGAAAAAGAAAGGAACATAGAGTATATACCTGCTTTCAAATAAGAATATCAGAAGCACAGCATAGTTAAGGGAAAATAATGAAAAAGCGAAGAAACGAGAGGGCAGATCTTTGTGCTTGTAAAACACAATTGAGTTAACAATACAGCCGGTTACAAAGACGGCAAATGAAAGCAGAGCGTTAAGGTTCATACCAATGGCTTTTCAACAGTTTCGAATAAATATCAATTTCCCGTCTGAATTATGACCAGTTTACTGTCCCGTAAAAAACTGGTCAGGTAAATGTCATCAGGTTCAGCTGGCAACTCGAAAGTTGATTAAAAAAACTAATCAGAGAGTGTTTGAATTGAGTACTTTGCGACAATTAAAAGTTACTAAAACTCTTTTGATTTGGCAAGCATCTTATTTCACTGGCAATTGAAAAAGTAAAAAAAATCAAAATCTGACAATTTTCTTCCAGGCACTTAGTATTTATTCTATGTAAACTTACCGCGAACGTTTAAATAAAAGGAGAGCTGCTGGAATTGTCAGTATTCTTTAAGGAACTTTCAAATATTGAACTATCAGGCGCAGAGTTATAAATATTGTCAATTCGAAGTAACTTTAATTTTGTTTCCCGCTTATTGAAAATCAATTTGCGTAAGGCCTCTATTCAAATCTTCCATCTGAATCAGGTTCCTATGAGTAAGTGGGCTGCTGGTCGCCGCGGGATAACAATTCTATTCATCGCTCTGTTGACGGAAAGCCGTGCATTTTCTCAACTCTCGGCTGCCTTTACAGCCACACCGGTCTCGGGCTGTTCGCCCATCGTTGTCCAATTCACAGATCAATCAACCGGTGATCCCCTGCAATGGAAATGGGATCTTGGGAATGGAGTCATTTCGTTTTTACAAAATCCTTCCACGACTTATTTTAATGCCGGGAGCTACAGGGTAAAATTAGTGGTTCGAAATGCTGGCGGTGCCGATTCGATCATCCAAAGTCAGCTGATTACTGTTTATCCAAATCCTGTTGTTGACTTTACCGCCTCAGATACAACCGGGTGTTTTCCTTTACCAGTTCAATTCTCTGATCTGAGCGTTTCACAAACCGGTTCAATTACTAATTATAGCTGGGATTTTGGTGATGGGGATACTTCATCATTGCCAAACCCTTTGCATACATATATTTCAGCCGGTAGTTTTTCAGTAACTCTGAAGGTTACTAATAATTATGGTTGCACAAGGACATTCAGTAAGACCAGGTACATAAAAATACCCGGAGGCGTAACAGCTGATTTTACAAATACCAACCCACCGCGATGTATAGCTCCTGTTACCGTAAACTTTGCCAATGCTTCTACCGGTCCTGCATCATTGACGTATTCTTGGGATTTTGGCGATGGAACAAACAGTGACGCCGTTGATCCGGTTCATACCTACTCTGTTCCCGGATCTTATTCGGTGACCCTAATAACGACCAGCTCCCTGGGCTGTAGTGATACGATGGAAAAAATAAACCTTATTACCATCGGCACCATCGCTTCCCAATTTAACGTTCCGGACACTGTATGTCAGAACCAGGAATATAATTTTATCAACACGACTGTTCCACCGCCCGCTAGTTCATCGTGGAATTTTGGAGATGGAACTATTTCCGCCGAGGTCAGCCCGGTAAAGAAATATACGTCAGCGGGAACATATATTATAAAACTGGTAAATCATTTCAGTGGCTGCACCGATTCAATAAGTCGTCCAATTTTTGTAAAAGGAGCGCCACCACCTGATTTCACATCAGATAATACCCAATCATGCAAAACCCCTTTTACAGTGCAGTTCACAAATCTCACCCCGGGCAATAATACTTATATATGGGATTTTGGAGATGGTTCAAATTCAACAGACATAAATCCCACTCACACTTACACAGACACAGGCAGCTATGCAGTAACGCTAATTGGCGCAAGCAGCAATGGATGCGTCGATACAATTGTAAGGTCGCGATATATACAAATTGGAAAACCCGTTATTACTATCAGCGATTTACCACAAATGGGTTGTGCGCCATTGACCATTTCTCCTTCCTCAACAATAACAGCTAGCGAACCAGTAACAGACTATTTATGGGATTTTGGTGATGGCACTACAAGCAGTGTTAAAAACCCGACGCATACTTATTCCATTCCCGGCAGCTACACTGTATCATTGATCATTGCAACAGCCAGCGGATGTACAGATACGCTGACAATGTCTGAAGCGGTCAGAGTGGGCAGTAAGCCACATGCTTCTTTTACCCTAAATCCAAACGATGTTTGTGCCTTCCAACCTGTTCAGTTCACAGATAACAGCACAGGCAATGCAGATCAATGGCTGTGGCAATTTGGTGATGGAGGAACTTCAACTTCACAAAATCCATCATATCAGTACCAGGATACGGGGTATTTTTCTGTTACTCTTATTGTGTGGAGCAACACTTGTCCGGATACTATCACTCTTAACCATGTCGTTCACATAAAACCCCCGATTGCGGCATTTGCTGTTACGAGGAATTGCAGTGATAAATTCAGGATTGATTTTCTCAACCTTTCCATTGGTGCAACATCATGGTCCTGGGATTTTGGTGATGGCGCGACCTCAACTCAACAAAACCCTTCACATGTCTATAGTGCTACAGGGAACTATGAAGTAACTCTGACTGTTACAAATGGAACGTGTGATCACATGACAACGCAGGCGATCCAGGTCATTCATGAAACTGCAGGTTTTCTTCCGGATAACTCCACAGCATGTAAAGGAAGCATGGTAAATTTCGCTGCAGTAAATATAAATGCCACATTAATAGCCAGCTGGCTATGGGATTTCGGAGATGGCCATGTCTCGACAACTGCAGCAACGGCATTCCATGAATATGATATTCCGGGAATTTATACCGTTTCATTAATTATCACGGATATACTGGGTTGCTCGGATACAAGCAAACTGGACATAACTGTATTTGGTCCAACAGCGCGATTTTTTTCTTCTGTGCCAGCGGTGTGTCTTTATAACAATGCACCAATCTCATTTACTGATTCGTCTGCAACAGACGGAACCCATTCACTTGTAAAATGGATATGGAATTTTGGTGACGGAACTATTGATTCTACAACACCTGCACCATATAGCCACCTTTATACAGCTGCCGGCAGTTATGATGTTTCTTTGACGGTTACTGACAATTATGGCTGCAGGGATTCTGTTGTGAAGCCTGCAGCGGTAGTTATTTCAGATCCAGTCGCTGATTTTTATTCTCCCGATACAAATACCTGTATTGATAAGCCCGTACGGTTTATCAATACTTCTGCTGGCAACAATTTGCAATACCTCTGGAGTTTTGGCGATAGTCTGCACTCGGTTGACAAAGACCCGGTACATCCTTATGAAAAAACAGGCACTTACATTGTCAGTTTGCTTGCAACCGATCAATATGGATGCAAAGACTCAGTTTCAAAGAATACATATATTAATATCAGTGTGCCCAGGGCCATGTTCTTTGTTTCGGATTCTTTCAGCACTTGTCCTCCGCTGTTGGTTAAATTCACTGACTCATCGTCAAACTATCAAACTATAAAATGGGATTTTGGAGATGGTAATAGTTCGACACTGGAAAACCCTTCTCACTATTACACATTGCCTGGGATCTATTTTGCGAAATTAATTGTTACTGGTCCTGGTGGCTGTGCAGACAGCACAAGGCAAAGGATCAATGTGCGTGGTCCACGGGGAAGTTTTAGCTATGCGCCATTACGAGGATGTCAGCCCTTTAACGTAAAATTTATTGCAACTACTCTTGATCGTATTTCATTTACGTGGGATTTTAGTGATGGCACTACGATCGCCACAAACGACTCGATTGTTTCCCATACTTACGCCTCAGCAGGTGACTATGTGCCAAAAATGATATTGCGTGATATAACTGGATGCACAGTTCCGATTGTTGGAACAGACACTATAAGAGTCAGGGATGTCTTTGCAAACTTTATGCTGAGTCAATCTATATTTTGCGATTCGGCTTCTGTCAACTTTTACGATTCTACGGTCAGCAACGATCTTATCACCAGCTGGCATTGGGATTTTGGAGATGGTGGATCCAGTGGTGCTCAGAATCCTTCATACCAATACGGATCACCGGGAACCTACGAGGTTAAACTTATTGTAGCAACAGAAACAGGCTGTAAAGATTCAGCAATGTTAAATGACAGCGTGAAGGTTTTTAAAGGCCCTGCTATCAATATCATTGGCGACACAGCTGCATGCGTTTCCTCTCAATTGGCTATAAATGCCCAGGTGAGCAGCGGCGACACGGATCTTTTAAACTGGCAGTGGAATTTCGGAAATGGAAATAGTTTCCAAAGTAAAGACCCGCCTCCGCAAACTTATGCTTCCGCCGGTTCTTATTTAATTACATCTTTAGTTACAGATGAACACGGCTGCCGTGATAGCGCAACAAAAGCGATAAATATTTACCCTCTTCCAAATACGGATGCAAAACCTGATTCAATCATATGCTTCGGCAGTTCCATTCAATTAAATGCAACAGGAGCTGATACTTATTTATGGAATGCATCGCCGGCCTTAAACTGTACCCACTGTGATGATCCCATTGCTTCTCCAGTCGGGAACACAGTGTATACTGTTACCGGTACGAGCCAATTTGGGTGCATAAGCCAGGATTCGGTGTTAGTTCAAGTGCAACAGCGACTTCACCTGCAGGTAAATCCCGGCGATACCATTTGCTTCGGGGAATCAGTGCGCTTAGTTGCATCGGGCAGTCAGCGATACTCCTGGCAGCCTTCAACAGGATTGAATGATCCAAATAGCGCTTCTCCGCAGGCTAGCCCGCTAAGCAGCACTTTGTATACGGTTACAGCTAGTGATAGTGCAAACTGTTTTGTTGACACCGCTAGTATTTTTATTAAAGTATTTCCTATACCAACCGTTGAAGCGGGACCAGATCAGACGATTGAAGCAGGATCAACAGGTGTCCAGCTCCATGCTACGGGTTCACCCGACGTTGTTTTGTGGAAATGGTCACCTTCGCCTGGGCTCAGTTGTATCAATTGTCCCGATCCCAATGCTGCGCCAAAACAAACAACTCAATACACGGTGGAAGTAAGGAATGAAGGTGAATGTGTAGCCAAAGACAATTTGACCATTTATGTGATATGTAATCAGGGAAATCTGTTCATACCAAACACCTTCTCACCAAATGGCGACGGAATGAATGATCGGTTTTACCCGAGAGGGAAAGGAGTGTTCATGATCAAATCGCTTCGTGTATTTAACAGGTGGGGTGAAATGGTATTTGAGAGATTGAATTTTAATCCTAATGATGCCGGTTCGGGTTGGGATGGGAAATATAAAGGCAAACTTTTATCTCCTGATGTATTTGTATACGTGTGTGAGATAGTGTGTGAAAACAGTCAATTACTCAGCTATAAAGGTGATGTAACATTATTACAGTGATAAAAAACAAGATCATGAAAAATTATCAAAAATATTTATTCAGATGTGTATATTTTATTATTGTTAATTCTGCATGTGCCCAGGATATTCATTTTTCGCAATTTTATGAGACGCCGTTATATCGTAACCCGGCGTTTGCAGGAATTGTGAATGGAGACATAAGGGTCCAGGCTGTCTTTCGTTCTCAATGGAACAGTTTTGTAAATGCATATAAAACAGGTTCATTAAATGCAGAATACAAAATGCCTGTAGGTAAAGGAGATGATTTCGTTACTTGTGGCTTTGAAGCATTTTATGATCGAGCTGGTTCGGCCGATCTTAGCACCACTATATTTACACCAGTGCTCAATTATCACAAATCTCTGAGCGATGTGAGGAACATGTACTTATCCGCGGCATTTATGGGAGGGATTGTTGCCAGGAGATTTGATCGTTCAAGAATAACAACGAACAATCAATACGATGGAGGCGGAGATGGTGAAAGCCTCGACAAGTCACAGTATTCATACTGGGACGGAAGTGCCGGAGTAAGTTTCAATTCAGAGCTTGGTAACAATCCTGCAAATAACTTATTGATCGGAGTGGCTTACAATCATTTTAATAAGCCCAAAAATTCTTTTTATGAAAATGCAAATGTATTGCTTGATCCTAAGTGGGTTTTTTCGGGAGACTTTAAAGTGGGAGTAACCGAAAACTCCTGGTTGATATTTCATTCAGATTATTCAAAACAGGGCCCTTACAGGGAGATCATTGGTGGAATGCTTTATGGCATTAAAGTGGGTTCTCTTTTTGATGATCCTGATTATTCTGTTGAAGGTGGCGCATTTCTCCGCTGGAATGACGCCATTATTCCAGTCATAAAAATTGATTATCATCCATTTTCTGTTGCATTTAGTTATGACGTTAATATTTCACAACTAAAAAATACCAGTTACGGACGGGGTGGCGCTGAGTTGTCCTTGACATATGTAGGCTTTCTAAATCGTGGAAACTCCAGTCTAAATGCCGTTCACTGCCCTCGGTTCTGATTCGTTTATTCCGCGATTTGTGAAGAATCAGCCATCAAATGATAAAATAATTTTTTTTTACAAAGTTGTAAATGTCAAATTATCAACGATTTCCTTCCGTGTGATTGCTCAAAAAATAAAGTAAAGAATCGCGCTGCCTGTTTTTGGTGTAAATCTTCGCACGAAAGATTTGTTGCCTATATGCCGGGTGAGATAATTTCACTACCCGGTTTGAAATTGTTTTATTCGAATAGTTTCATTCTAACCCCAGCCTTGTAACCAAAGTATAGCTTCAAAATATGCAGCCACGCTATCCAGGTTAAGCACAAGAGGGTGATTTTAAATAGAGAGACTTATATGACCCATAAATACCAAATCATTGCTGCCCGCAGTGTCAGTTTATCCTCCGTTTCTGAAGCATTCCTGGCTGGCATAAAATCTCGGATTCACTTACTTACAAATTGCCAGATTCTTGATCATGACCTTAAAAAATTTGATTATGGATAAGTATGCCCCGGAAACCTTATTCATTAACAACCCCAAAAATCAAGATTATGCAAAGCCCTGTTCAACTTTATATGCTTTTTGTTTTAGGATGTCTCATTCTCCTTAAATCCTTTAGAGAAATTTTAAATAACAATTATTTAAAATGGCTTTTTTTCTTTCTTATTTACTCCTGGACCATCGACATTATATCCAAATCAATTTCCGGCGATCTTCATCCCCTGCTGGGTGTGAGCTACAATGTTTCTTTTTTCCTTTTCTTCCCGGTCTCCTATTTGTATATACGTAATCAACTTTACAAAGGTGAAAACAAACGATCAGACATTGTTCACTTTGTACCCGTTTCTATCTTCTCTATTGCCTGTGTGGCGGTCTATTTAATGAATGGCAATCTTTATTTTTTTAAAATAAATACACCGGCGAGTAAGTTACCAGTGTCCTCAAACGAAAATATTTTATTATCGTGCTACCTCTTTTTCATCTATCTTCTTACCGGCATTTATCTCTATCTCATCCTGGTAATGCTTAAGAAGAAATATGGTGAAGTTTTCAAGCCAAGGGAATACGATCTGCAGATGAGATCATACATCGGTCTTGGGAACGGGGTTATCATTGACCAGGCCAAGGAAGAAGAAAAACATACTGCTTCCTTCTTTCTTACTGAAATAAGAATGATCGAAATTGATGAGACGATCAGAAAGCATTTTGAAGAAAAGAAACCATTCCTGCAACACTGCTACTCGCTCAGGCAACTTTCAGATGAGACCCGCATTCCCTTGCATCATTTGTCAGCGTTCATTAATAAACATTACAAAATGAATTTTAATGATTTCATTAATGAATACCGTGTTGCATATTGTAAGGAAAAACTTTTGAATGGCGAATGCAAGCATAAAAAGCTAGAGGCCATTGCAGGTGAGTCGGGGTTCAATAACCGGAACACTTTCACTTCGGCATTCAAAAGAGTTACGGGAATGAATCCTTCTGATTTTTTGCGAAATATGAAAAGGGCCTGATTATCGGGGCCCTTTCTTTACGAAAAGCATTACACAGCCGCATAAATTTTTCTTATGCTTATTGACCTGTACAGGTTTCATCATATGATATTCTGAAAATTTAGGAACATAGCTGAAGGAGATGATATTGCCATCAACATCACCCCACTGTTTTTTTTGGTATACCACCATTTTTTCGTCCCAGTCATACATCCGCACTTCGTATAACTGGGAAGAGTAATCGCCGATAAAAATAAATTGGTACCAATTGCCCTCGGTCAATGGTACGATCACCGGCAATTCAAATTGGCTTTGCATTGTAACGGTTGCTTCTTTTAACAGTGAAAAGCCATTTTTCGAGTAAAGATTTTTCAAGCTGTCGATCTGGTGCATGATCAGCGAATCACTGCATGGCTGGATACGAATAACATCGTCTTTCTGAGCGGCAGTAACCAGGGATATCAATAGAAGTGAAGCAGACAGATACAATTGTTTTCCATAGTTGGCCAGATCGCGCGGAAAGAGAGTCATGTGCAAAAATGCGGACTTAAGAATTTAAAAATCAAAGTTAAATAAGGAAGGAGCCTTCTGCAATTATCTGAGCTTAAACCTGCTAACCATCATAATGTTTGTCAAACAATGGCTGCACTTTAAATTTTAATCGAGAAGTTCCTTCTATTCAAATATCGCAGGGCGGTCGCACTGGGTGGCTAGCAGCCGTAATATTTATTTCTGCCCAATATTAAAAGATTTGGCAAGAACTAATTTTAAATTCATTGTAACCCTATTTCAGGTTAGTAATTTTAGTCAAAAGCATTTGATCGAGTAATTGATTTTGCTATTTGATATTGCATGACCCCTTATACTTGCCCCTGGAGTAAATTGATTTTAGATTTTTGAATCAAGCAATTTAAATGGTTTTTAATCAACCAGATATATTTCATTTAAAGAAGAGGAAACAAAAAAGCTGGGGACGATTCATATGAAGAAAAAAAAATTTTTCAGTTTCTTACAGTTTTTTTGGCACGATAAAAAGAAAAGAGGCGGTGGCAAAGAATACATGAGCAGTCAGCAGGTTGAATTATTGAGAACGAAGTTGGAAGAACTGATGGAACAAAAGCAGCCTTTTCTCAAGCCTGGGTACAGTATTAAGGATATGTCAAACGACCTGGATATACCTGCTTATCAACTTTCCGGATTTATCAATCGAAATATTGGCATGCATTTCAACGACTTCCTTAACAAATCGAGGATCAAATACTGTGAAAACCTGATAAAAAATAACCTGGCATTGAAGACGAACTTAAAAGAACTTGCTTTCAAATGCGGATTTAATAACCGGAACTCTTTTACCACTGCATTTAAAAAGTTTACCGGCCAAACACCTTCCGATTACACAAAGCATCACTACGCAACTTAAAACAATGGGTTTTTTTGCGTCATTCTTCTAATGCTGAGCCTCATCTATTTGTTACAAGAGCAAGAAAATATAAATCAATGCCAAGTTTTATAAATGTGTGCCGAAAACGACCGGGAATCTGTGGCATCGGAATTTGCGCTCAGTAACTTTAACTTGTGTCACGCAGGTATCGTTTTTTTCGCCAACCCTTTCAACCATCGGACATTAGAGATTCCAGGTCCTTAAGAATAACAAGTCCTTAAAAAAAGGAATAAGACAATTACTAAAAACTATCCATATGGCAATTAAATTATCCCGCTTATTGGTGATACTCTCATTAGTTATAATAAGTGGATGCTACCCCAACGGAGCCGAGTTTATTGATGATATCGATCTTGTTTACACCAATTACAGTAGCAGTTTTGATTTCAACAGTAAACAAACCTACGCTATCCCAGATAGTGTAATAAAGATTACCGGCGATATATTCAATGACCCAGACGGTGACCACAAACCATCCTTTTTAAGTGCATCATCCGCTGCCGTTATACTCGACCAGATCAATCAAAATATGACCGATTACGGCTGGACAAGGGTCAATAAAAATAATAACCCTGACGTGATCCTGCTGGTTTCAAGCGTAACAACGACCAACATCTATTATTACTATGACTGGTGGTATTGGGGTTGGTATTATCCAGGTTTTTATCCCGGATGGGGATGGTATTACCCCGGATATTATCCACCGTACGTAACCGGATACAGGTCAGGTTCTGTGCTGGTACAAATGGTGGATGCCAAGGCTACTGCAGCAGGTGTTGAGAGTGTACCGGTCGTTTGGACTTGTATCCTCAATGGACTTGCAGAAGGAGGCACCTCTTCCATAGCACCGCGTGTTCAAAAGGGAATTGACAAAGCCTTTGGCCAGTCACCTTATCTAAAACATTAATTAAAACGAGATCAATGAAAAAGATATTTTTTTCACTTGTCACAGCTCTTTGCCTGCAGGGAGCTTTTGCCCAGGATCATGGCATTTTTATCATTTCTTACCCAATGGCTTTTCCAGCGGGTAACCTCAGTGACTATATCAGTAACACAAGTTTCCGGGGTATTAACCTTGAATGGGGGAAAGAAGTAAAACCAAATGTAATTGCAGAAATAGAAACTGGCTGGAATGTATTTTACCAGGAACAACCTGACCAGGTCTATACGGAGGGAACAGCCTCTATTTCCGGCAAGCAATTCCGATACACCAACTCAGTCCCTATTCTGGCAGGTGCCAAATGGGTCCTGAAATCAAAGAATAACCTGGTTCCCTATGCCGGATTAGGTTTGGGCACGATGTACTCAGACCGGTCAACTGACTTCGGATTATATCGCATATCAACAGATGCGTGGCAATTTTGTATAAGACCTGAACTGGGCATTACTTTTAAGGGCAGGAATGGACCTGCGGCAATGCTGGGAGTGAAATACTATTCTTCGTTTAATAGTAGCGATCTTGATGGCCAATCTTTTTTCACGGTTAATATCGGTGTTGTGTTTCCTTATGGACTGTAGCCAGGTGATACTTGTTGATTCAAAAAAAAATCATTCCGGATCAAAAAGATTCCGGGTAAACAAACGGGATTGGATATAATTTCCGATCGCGAGTTGAGGGGAAAGTTGCCGGTGAATGTTTATTCACCGGTTTTTTTTATCCAGCCTGGAGTATTGATCCCGGTGAAATTCTTTTGAGTTATTTGCGGGCGAAACTCTTTGATATTCTTCTTCTAAAAAAAAGGGAAGAAATATAGAAATATCTCTTCCCGTACCTAAACTACACTCATGAAAAAAAGTCATTATCCGACATGTAGCCGGTTTAGTTAGTTTGAACAAATGAAAAATTTTAAAGATCAATTTATGGTGATAAGTACGATTTAAATTTAAATAATAGGAGAAGTGATATACAAATATTCGGGACTAACAATTGCCCCGTATTATAAAAATTGGCGAAATAAGCCATAATTAGAAAAAACGCAGAGCCTTCTTTCAAATTTGATATAAGGAAGTTTGTTGTTACAAAATTGATCCTTGTCTTGTGGGTATCCTGATGGAGGATTATTTTTCCTGGCATTTATTAATATGGGCTCACATTTCACTGATGGGTACAAGTTCTATTGCCATAAAAAACTCAATTCGTAAATAATTTTTTTGCATCAGGCAACAAAATCGAAATTTTTGTATTTATCCGCAGAACATCTTGTATGGAATTATAACTATTGCCCATTGAGGGGCATTTTTTTTTGGTTCTTTTTTTCTGAAAGCTAACCTTGCATTGGTTACGAAGTTTCAACGCGTCCACGAAAACAGTTAGCACCTCCCGGAAAATTTGGTATTTGATCTGACAGAAACAGTAAAAGTATCCTACGAGGACAATACAAGATGTTTTAGAAAAACGTAAGGTTTGAGATCGGCTGTTGTTACTAATCTAAATCTATTTGAATTGACTATAAGCCCTAAGGGCTCCGGAAAGAATGTGAGTGAATCAGAAACCCGCTCTCGGGGATAGAGGTGGTTTCTTGATTTTCGGGTCGCCCGGCTGCTTCACAGCCGGGCTTTAATTTTGACTTGCAAGAAGGCATATTATGAGACGCTAGGAGTAAATGGTAACTTGCTAAAAAAATAACCCACTTAAGAATTGAGTATTCCGCCCACATTATCATATCATCCATAGAGATCCATTTTTTCGCTTTGAATCCAAGGATCAAATAGATCTACTCCGAATACAATCGCGTATGCAGAAAAAAGCCAGAGTAAAGCCAACGCTCCATCTCGCGGTTGAGCAATACAAATAGTCCGGATAGAATTAAGATCAGGCCAATTAATACCAGCCAGTCTTCATTAAGTATCTCTGTTTTCAATCTGAATGCCGCAATGGTCTGTAAGATACCGGTAGCAAGCGATGTTAAACTATAAACATGACCACGACAAGAACAGTGACATGAGGAAATAGCAAAGCAGGAATACCTGCCCCAGGATTGATAAACGCCAATAGAAAGAATATCCGGGGATTTCTTCTGCTATACAAGAAGTTGATGCCAGCTTGTAGGATCTTTGGATATCATGGTAGTGGCGAAAATCCAAACCAGTGTCAGAAGCGTAACTCAGCCCCAAACATTAAATTCAGCATTGAAGCCGGCAATCTGTGCAATAAGCTTTTCATGCTTGTGTATTTTATGCGATAAAAAGCCAGACAATTGTCCGTCCAGAATTCTGGTATGATCGATTTAAAAAGGCTTGCCGGATCTAAAAGTCACCGTCCAACTTCCTGTCCCCCCAACCGGCAAGCCAGTCAATTGAGCATTTGCTTGGTTAATTGAACAACAACCCTGGTGTATCAAAGAAATATTTTCAAATGCCAAGAAAAGAATTTTGAAGAGTGCAATCGGTAACGTCAGAGGACAGAGACTCGTGAACAGCTGGGTTCTTTTGGAAAAAAGGGAAGAAGTATAGAAATACTTCTTCCGTGTTGAAAGATCAACTCTGCTTATGTAACCATTATTGCTGCCTTTTGAATAGTTACGGATACCTTCCCCTAATTATCTGCAGTACGACTGAAAGCTGATATGAATAAACCTTGAGTAACTGATCAAACGCGAACAAAATCTCCAAATTTGTGAGGCCGGGGTGCAATCAAACCCTTGATATTTGATTGCACCTTTGATTATCAGGCCTCTTTTTTCAAGCCACACGAGAGAACTACCCTAACTACCCTGCTTTTATTTAGAATTTTGACTACACTATTGAGAGCATTATAAAGTTAATCCCACCGTTGGGCAAAAGCAATTATTTGAACGTGATAAATGCTAAAGATTATAATAATTGGGAATAATCACCTGCTTGCAAAGAATATTAAGATAAAACAATAAAGATATTTTCAGATTTTACACTTTAGAACGTAAACGCTAAGCTTATTGCTGCACCGTAATCATAATTGCTATTGCCTTCAGGGGGCTGGTTGTCATAGCTTGCATAGGGATTGATGTTTAGTCTAAAATTCTTGATCAATTCCCAGGAGAAAGTGGTGTTTGATGAAAACCTGACGCGACCTTTTTGGGACAAGCTGAAAAACACGGTTTGCGTTGACGTTATCTGGATATTGGGGTTTTGATATTTGAAGAAGTTGAACCGGGTGCCAATAGGAATTTCAAACAGGAGTCCGCTTGTAGTTCCCGCAGTACTTTTTTCCTGGTTAAAAGCAAGCCCGCTTGTCAGCATTAAAACCCAGTTTTGGCGTACAAAAACTTTATTTCCTCCGCCTAGCCATTCCTGGTACCTTCTTGCAATAGACAGTTCAATGTTCCGCTGGTAATTGAAGCTGGCGGCGGCAAACCACGCGGGTCCTGTGCTATATGCCACAAAAATCCCTGCATCTTCCCTGTCTCTTGAATATTTCGAAGAGTCGATTGACCCATTCATGGACACGCTGACGAGGTAATCGAATTTATTCGTGGCATAATGAACACTAGAGCTTAAATTGACTTGCCCAATGTCGCTGGATTTAGCGTAGGTAAAACCTGCCGAGAGGCTACCATCCAATCCAACAAAAAAATTTTGTTCTATCGCGATGATCTGGCTGATATCTGTTATCAATGTTAACAGAGTATCACCATTATCCAGGATAATCTTCACCCAGCCATCTTTTTCCGCCTTTTCCAGCCGGCCTAAGTATTTTTGCTTGTCATTTGTTTCTAATCTGAATATGTTGTCCGTGGTCAATGTTCTTATTTTGTATTGTTTTACCTGGAGTATCTTGAGGTCCCTGTCGTTAATACTGATCTCGCCAAAAGCGCCGCCCCGAATATCACCGATCAATACCTGACCGTTGTAAAAAACTATCGTGTCTTTTGTTTGCCCAAAGGCGCAGGTTGTCGAAATTTCCGTAATGATGATCAGTAAAAGGAGAGTGATGCGGTGCATATTCTAATCGTAGGCAAACGTAGGCAAATAAACTATCTTATTATTTATATGGACATCGCAGAAATGCACGGTCCTGCACATTTTTAAAATTTTGTGCAACAAACAGCTTCAATATCAACGAAGCGGCATTAAATTAATGGTAACTTCCTTTATTGAGATATCTCTATTTAGAGATAGTACTTTCCGCGATTACCCTCATCTTGCCCCTGTTGATCGAAACCCTGATCCCGACGAAGAGGTGTTCAGGTGAATTACCTGGCCCGCTGTTGTATTCATTGTCAATGAAACAAGATATGAAAAACATTTTTTTACCTGACCCGGACATTTTGCGGATGATCGGTCAAAACAACGAAGAGGCATTTAAAATTTTGTATAAAAGATACTCGCGACTTTCTGTGAAATATAGAGATAGATATTATTGAGATATCTCAATTTTTTTGATTAAAAAGTTGGCGGAACCAGGTTCTGAAATGTGTCTTTACGACAGGCAATTTTTTTAAAATAATGACTGAAACAAAAAAAGTATGAAAAAGTATCTGCAATTCCCCATCTTGCTGCTGCTGGCAGGGTATTTAATGTCATGCGGTCCATCACTGAAAGTAACTGATGATTATGACAAGTCAGTGAATTTTGACCAGTACAAAACGTTTGCCCTCTTCAATTCGGATAGCATTCATGATGCGATAAGCAAGCTGAATCAACAACGAATTATCAATTCCGTCAAAAATGAAATGACGAAGAAGGGATTCCAGGAAAATACGGCCAATCCTGACATCCTGGTAAATATTACAGCCATACTCCAGAACAGGGTGGCTGTAAGTTCCACAACAGACTATTATGGTTATGGCGGCATGTACAGACCTTATTATTGGGGCGGAGGAATGGGCTCTTCAACTACCAACTATAATGTACAGCACTATAAGGATGGCTCTTTGATCATCGATGTGGTTGACGCGAATTCGAAAAAGCTTGTATGGCAGGGCACGGGCAATAAGGAAATCGATGGACCGGTAAAAGATCCGGATACAACAATACCAAAAGCCGTTGCTTCCATCATGGAGAGCTTTCCTCCGGGTAAATCGAAAAAATCCTGAGGTTGCTCATCAAATTTGATCTGTTATGATGACCAGTTCAAGAAGAAGATTTACCGATGATCAGAAGCTTGAAATTTTACACCAGGCTGATAAAAGTGGAGTTACCGCTGTGCTGCGGGAGCACAGGCTTTCTTATAGTGTATTTGCACGGTGGAGACAAAAGTTTTTGCAGCATGTTAGTACAAATACAGAAGTGATGCGCGAAGTAAATAAAACGAAGTCGGAATTAAAACTTTTGAATGAGGAGAATCTGCGATTAAAAAAAATAATTGCAGACCAGGCGCTGCAATTGGAACGTAAGGATGAAGAGCTCAGAAGAATAAATTCTTTGTTCAGAAGAAGGTGAACACCATTTTATTCAACAGACTTAGTAAAACAATAAAAACAATTATTATGACAAACAAATCAACAGTCCTTTTTTTATTGCTGGGAGGAGGAATTTTATCCTCTTGTGGTGCAGGTAAAAAATTAGACAATGCGAATGCTCAGATTGCCGACTTACAGTCTCAGAATAGCCAGTTAACAACGGCAAACAATGATCTTAAAAAACAAGTGTCAGATCTTACATCACAAAACAGTAGTCTTACCACACAATTCGACAGTTATAAAAAAGATTGCCAGGCAAAGGAACAAGAACTAAAAGAAGTCAGTGACGCCATGAATGAGCTTCATGGAGACGTGCAGCAGCTCATAGAAAAAATTGAAGCCGCTGAAGCTGATTTTGAAAGCAAAGGATTCGAAGTGTATAGCAAAGACGGGATTGTGCATGTAGATATGAAAGATGATCTCCTTTACAAAAAGAGAAGCGCCAAGTTAAGTGACGATGGGAAAAATGCATTGGGTAGGCTTGCCGGGGTCCTAACTGGCTATCCAAAATTGAAAGTGATCGTTGTGGGCAATACCGACAGCGTTCAGGTTAAAGGCGCCGTCGATAACTGGTCATTAAGCACTGAGCGGGCCAATGGTGTGGTACGCACTCTTGTTAAAGACTACAAGCTGGACCCGACACGACTTACTGCTGCAGGAAAAGGAAAATTTGATCCCGTGGCAGATAATTCAACTGAGGAAGGAAGAGCAAAAAACCGGAGAACAGAGATCATTCTTAATCCTGATTGGGAAAGATTGTGGGAGAGCGTGAAAGAGGATAACAAGTAAATTGTAGCCTTCGATGAGGCGGGAATGAAGTAAATGCCGGAGTCGTGTAAAGTGATCGCAGGAGTAAGAACAATGCGACAGGCAATTTCATTTTTTAGGCAGGCACTGAAAACGTACCTGCCTTTTCATAACAATCAGAACGGTGGATTGTGTTGCGATAGGTAAACTGGATAAAACGAGATCATGATAAAATTTACAAATCGTTTTGAAAAATTAATATCCGCGATTCTTCTTGGGTTCGGTATGGTGATCATTGCTTACCAGGTGGTGCAATTGATCTGGAACACTATAAAAAGTTTCGAGCAGCGATTCAGGGAAGCGGGCCTCGATTATGCGCCCGAATACACAAAGACGATCGCTATTCTTTTTTTTAATATCCTATTGATGATAGAGATCGTGCAAACCATCAAAGTCTTTTCCCACAATCATATTATTAAGGTAAGAGTCATTTTGATAGTATGCCTGATCGCGGCCAGCCGTAAGATATTGGAATTGGGAGAGGGGCACTCCGATCCAATGACGATGTTCGCACTGGCAGCACTGATCTTATCATTGGCTGCCGGATATTTTTTGGTGAGCAGGTATACAAAGGATCCGGTCGAAGAAATTGAAAAGGAATAAAAGTGCGAAGGATAATGTATAAAAGTATATAAAGTAAAAACAGTCGATGAGTACTGACAGATAAACATTTTGTGAAAAAAAGACTAATGATTCGAAAGCTGTGTTCTCCGGGCAATGACAAGTGTGAAAGAAAAAATGAGCGTAGCAGTATTGATCTGTGCATCGCATCAAAAGAAAAAAGATGAAGGAGTTGATTGAAAGCATAAGAGCCAATCTTGATTCGTGGGGTGAATTAACGGAAGTCATACTCAATGCAATTTCATTACTCTGTATTGTAGCGGGAGTTGTCCTTTCTCTTGCCAGGGCCCTCAGGGCGCGACGAGCCTCACCGAGTGATCATCCACTTCACACTTATTTCAGAGTGATCTTTGGCGGATGGTTGGTGGTTGCCCTGGAATTTCAGTTGGCCGCCGATATAGTAGGAACCATCGTTTCTCCTACTACTGCACATCTCATCGAGTTGGGCGCAATAGCAGTGATACGAACCTTCCTGAATTATTTTCTTGGAAAAGAACTGGGTGAGGAAAAGGAAGTGTTGAATGAAAGGGTTGAAATAAAGGAAAAAGTTATGCACGATTAAAATCGCAAAATCATGAGCATAGTGATCCATAAACCAATCACTCCGGGTGAGTATTCAAATAAGGATCTTCAAAAGGCATCCTTCACTGATGAAGATTTAAGTGGTGTCGATTTTTCCGGTAGTGATCTCCGGGGAGCTGATTTCCGCGGCTCCAATCTTTCAGGCGCTGATCTTACGAATGTGAGAACCGGCATTGCCCCGGTGAGCGTTGTATGGTTGTTCCTCATATCATTGGCGATCTCATTGCTCTCCGGTTATATTGCCATGCTCACGGGTCAAACGATTCAGATGATGTTAAAATCAGGAGATCAACTTCTCGGGGCGGCCGGGATAATCGCTATTGCGATCTCCGTTCTTTTCATTGCCTATGCCTGGGTGAAAGGAGGCGGTGCGGCCATTCGGAATCTTATTATTCCAGCTTGCGTTGTCGCTTTAATCATTGGACTGGTGGCCTACTTTACAGGTGTGGGCACAGGGAAGGGTATGGCGTATCTCATCCTTTCTAATATTTTACTGATGATCATGTTCGTCATAGGAACGGTCGCAAGGGCCGCTGCCGGTAGTTTGTCCAATATTCTTTTTTTAATAGTGGCTCTGTCGGGTGGTATGATTGGAAGGTCTGTAGGGGGCGGCATTGGAACTGTGGTCATGGCCATTGCCTGCATGCAGATCAGTAAAAGAGCATTGAACAACGCACCAGGATTTGAAGGTTTAAGAAAAATTGCAGCTTTTATCACCGGGCGGTATGGCACTTCTTTCCGGGATGCAAAATTACAAGGAGCAAATTTTTCTCATGCGCAAATTCATAACGCCGACTTTTCAAAGACGGACTTTGCAATGGTGAATTGGGGCGATTCAAGAAAAGTGAATTGTTTGATCAATGGGAAAATAGTGACGGAAAAAAAGAAGAAAAGCAAATAGCATGGCCGATGGTCGGTCAACAAGATAACATCATTGTAAAATAAGAAAGATGGCTATCGAAATAAAAGAACTGGAGGTAAAACCAACATTAAGCAACACTGATCTTTCTTTTGAGCGAACAAGGCTTGCCTATGAACGAACACTGATGGCATGGATCAGGACAGCCATTTCGCTGATCTCTTTTGGATTTACGATCTATAAATTCTTCCAGGAATGGCGCAAGACGGAAGAGCCGGTTCAATCCATATTCACTCCGAGAATAGTGGGAATGATCATGATCTTGTTTGGTTTTATAGGACTTCTGTTTGCAAATGTTCAACATCACGCAGCTATGAAAAAATTAAAGAAGGATTACCCAAATGTTCCACGATCTCTGTCTTCAGTGCTTGCTATTTTGATATTAATGTTTGGTCTTGCACTATTTCTTGCGGCACTCTTCAGACAGTGAAATGATGCGTGGCGACCTGGTGGTGGGGCCGCGGGTTCGGCATCTATAAATTTTGACAGCAACGTAAGCACAGAGAATAAGGAGCAATTGCCTGACGGAGTAAATCAATTGCTGACAGAAATTTCCAGCGATGTGGATTTGCCTTTTAGGCAGAAAAATCCAAAAATTTATTTATCGGTTTTTCTCACTTTGTTTTTTGTCCTGTACACCTTTTACGTATTGCGAAGGCGTGACTCCTGTAAATTTCTTAAATGCATTTAAAAAAGTTATCCTGTTGTTAAAACCCGCTATTTCTCCCACCGCTTCAAGAGTTAGTGCATCCCATTTTTCATTTGCTAACCCTTCGCGGATATAGTTTATCCTATGGCTGTTGATCACATCATTGAAATGCATTTGATATACCTGGTGAATGAAGATCGACAGAACATATGACGGTATGTTGAGCCCGCTGGCTACTTCTTTAAGATTTGTATTTGGATTTAAATATCGTTGTTCACCGATATAATGCTCGAAACGCCGTTGCAGCTCACGTATCTTTTCAGGTTGGAGATTTGGTTGACCTTGCTTTTTGGGAATCTCTGTTGCCGAATCTGTATCGTTAAGATAGGCGCCGTATAAGATATATGGCTTTGAAAATAAAATAAGACTCATGCTAAAAAAGAATCCCAGCACCGCAATTGTCGTCAGCAGCCATTGGTGTGCAGGCGCCAAAAAAAATATAGCAAGACTCGCGATTTCTAAAAGAAAATACAGAGAAACGGCGGTTGCCAGCCAGCCCAGTATGGCATTTTTCTGTTTATTCTTAGTTGCCTCCCGGTAATATTGAAAAAGCATCCTGGTGGCAAAAAGAATATAGACAAGACCAATGATAACGGGTCCGAGGAAATGAACCCGGGAGGGCATCATCCATCCTTCATTGAATTTAAGGACGGTCTTCTGATCATGATTAACAAGTGAATTTATTATTTGAAGTTTATCTGTGACCGGAGTTAAAAACAAAGGTGTAAAATCAACCAGGTAGATAATGCTTGGCAAAAGATGCACGGCATCTGTCCAGCGAAGTCGTTTGCGCTTTTTTAAAACAAATACCAGGTAAAGGTAAAATGAGGGGACCATCAGATAGTAAAACAAGGGCCCTGTTCTGAACAAGAATGGAACATAAAATACATACTTGCTTTCAAACAGGAAAATCAGGAGGACCGCATAGTTGAGAGTAAATAAGGAAAACGACAACATGCGTGATGGAAGGTCCTTGTTCCTGTGAATAACAATTGACGCAACAATACAGCCGGTGACAAGCACCGCAAATGAAACAAGGGCAGCAAGGTTCATACCAGCGGTTTTCAAAAAGTTTGAATAATAGTTCTCATTGCCCCGGGTCCTGAGCCGGGATCAAAAAATTTATTGGGTCAACGTATGGTAACTGGAGCGGGGATATGCCAATCCTAATTCTGTTTAATGTCCTTTGCAAGACCATCACCCCATGAACAAACCTTTTTATATTGGAAATAAATATCTCAGTATGACTGCTGATCATTGGACAGGCAAGCGTGTTGTAAACTTAGGGGCAAATGGTGTCATAACAAAATTGAGATGTAAGCAATCATCCACAAGTCGCTAAACTTTTCCATGAACTTGTGAACAATTACAAATTTTGGCATAAAATCATTACCGGCAGTGAGCGGATACGACTTAAATTGCATCCGTATCGTTTCACATCGGCAGAGGCAAAGGAAGAAATAGAGAAAATTTTTCACCACCCGGGACCTTCTTTTTTTTGAGTCAACCTTGTTTTATTGGATCATTTTTGTCCATAGGTCTTAAACATCACTATTCTATATTCAATTCCGGATCTTAATGCGACTCGGCATTATTTATGGAATTTTCTGCAAAAAAATTTTCGATATGAAATTTATTGAGCCAAGGATCCATGGATTCATTGATTATTTTACAGGCATCATGTTGATAGCCTCGCCAGCGTTGTTTAAATTCGACAATGCAGTTGAAGTTTTCATCCCGGCCGTTTTCGGAGTCGTTGAAATAACCTACTCTTTATTTACGAGGTACGAGTTTGGGTTTTTCCCAGCAATTTCAATGCGAAAACATCTACGACTCGATATGATAATCGGTGCTTTGCTGGCTTCATCACCATGGATATTTGGGTTTGCAGTTTATGTATGGCAACCTCATGTACTTCTTGGTGGCTCGCAGATGCTGATAGCCTTGTTTACAAAGCCCTATCCACAAAAAAGACATTATCGTCATCACGGGGTGCGGGCGCATTAATTCTATCACCTCGAGAGTGCATTATGATCAAAAAAAAGACTCCGCCCGGACGGTCTTATCCTTACTATTTTTCACGCTAAAATAAAAAGGACTTAGTTGAAACTAAGTCCGATCCAAAACTAATTGCTAATGAGAAAATATTAGTACAAATCTTCATAGAAAAAGGATCAAAAGCAATGACGGTGATCATCCATGGGTAAGACTAATGTCAACTGCGAAGCAAAGAAATTTTTGCCCGATGGCAAAGGAATTGGTTACAACACTTGACAAGTAAGAAGTAGGTCACCACTACAGAAAGTTTAAAGACTGCCAACTTAACTTGTATCCCTGGCAATGTTCGTAAAATTTTCCTGCAAATTATTTGCTCTTCGAAAAAGAATGCCCCACGTTATAAGATTTGGCTCATTATAGATTTTCGTTTCGATTTCACGGACCCCAGTCGAGTAACTTTAATCACCACAAATTGCAATTTTTTCATGCCTCCATAACTGCTTTTTTTGATCAGTACTCAATACGACACATTCATGTTTCTAAAAAGATCTTACAAAGATGGTTAATGCAAATTTTTCTCACTCAAAAATTCACACTACTGATCTTCAAACGCAGATATCATCAGTGATGAACTGGAGTGACACGGAAAAAATGAATTGCTTGATCAACGAACAAATGGTTACGGGAAAAAGAACGACAACCGATGAACTGAGATGACGATTGAATTTTTGTAGCAAATTCTAACAACACCTAAATTAAAAAAGGAGGAATTAATGCAGCATTGAGGAGATAAAAGTAACATCAGTGTAAAAAGTAAAAGTGCCAAACTCTTATTAATTAATAAATCTTAGGTTATGAAAAAAATTATGTTTCTCCCACTTCTTTTAGGAATGGTGGTTGTGAATGCTCAGATTCAGTTAGGTGTGAAAGCAGGTGTAAACATCGCCAATTTTACCGGGGGTGATTTTAACAACATTGAGAAAAGTCCTCTGACTTCATTCCATGCCGGTGGAATATTGCGGTGGAAATTTGAGCATATTATTTTGCAGGGTGAAGTTTTGTATTCTGAACAAGGAGCTAAACTGAAAGATTCCACTTCTGAAAAAGATTACAAAGTTAATTATCTCAATATACCTATAGTGCTCCAGTATGCATTTAAAGGTGGTTTTTATGTAGAGGCCGGTCCGCAGGTAGGTTTCAAAGTGAAGGAAAACGTTCCCGACAACGCGAACATCGATAAGTTTGCTAAAAACGAAGACTTTTCAATAGCATTAGGCCTGGGTTTTAATAAAGGCAAGGGCTTTGGTATTGGTGGCAGGTATACCGTCGGAGTGACCAGTGTAGGTGAATCTAATTCGGCTAGTTACGATTCGAATTTCAAAAATGGAGTGATACAGTTTTCTATTATGTATATTTTCTGATCAATGCCAATCAGAATTTTCCGGGGAACGACAGGGTTTCAAAGCCGCTCTCGCCAATGATGTGACGGCAACGGAAAGACTTTTAATCAACAGGTAGCGAATGCTTCTCAGGTACTGAAGGCTACAAGCAAGTGTTGATTGAAGCAAGGGAAAATTTTGAAGCAGTAGTCAATAATGAATTGGAAGTTGCGAGCAAACTAGTCAATTAAGTAAAAAATCTTGTTAGGAAATTATAAACGCAAATTTGATTTGAGTGATATGTAATTAGACCCTGATCCTGATAAATTAATTCAATGCTGCTATCCTAATGAATATTAGCAAAGTTGATATACTTCACCCGCCATAATGACAAACTTCATAAGCTAATGAAATTGAGAATTTGACCTTCGTTATGGCATTTATCTGAATTATCTGTAAGGGCTTCTATAGTTTGCTGTTCTAAAATGATGGTGGCTAAATTTTCTTGCAAGAAAAACTGCCCCCTTTTATAAGATTTGGCTTATTATAGATTTTCATTTCAATTTTCGAAAACTTATATAGATAACTTTAGTGAAGGTGATCCAGTCCGGGCATTTTTTACGGGCTTTAGCTTAGGCTGGCTTTCCTTCTCAGTATGCAACCCCACAATGACCCGCTGCCATAGATGGTGTGTTGCGCCTCCATCCACGAAAACTCAAACAAAACGTATCACAGTGGGCTAGGAAAATTTTTTAAGCCACAAGAAATTGAACTTATGAACATTGAAAAATCATGTCTAAAAGATTTAAACCGGAAAAGATGGTGCCTGTACCTTACCGATCGTCAAGCGGATTAATGAATGGCAAGAAAGCCGATTCGCTGGGTTTGGGACCAAGGATACCGATGAGCAAACTTGCTGATTTATTTAGGATTTAGAGGTGTTTTGACGTTAGTATTCCTGAATAGATGAATCAACATTTAAAAACTCTTTGTATGAAAAAAATAATTCTGTTTCTTCTTTTCATTTTTTAAAAATGCGGCAAAAAGAAATTGGTAAGATCAAAGAAAACTTGCATCAACTCAAACTTTTGACCATGAAAAAGAAAATGTTCCATTGGCAGTCTTTGTTATTGCTTGTGTTAACAGCCAACATTTGTATGGCCCAGGTTCAAAGCGATAGCATCAAACAAATGCACCATTATAAGAACGTGATACGTTATAATCTTTCGGGTGCATTGATATTCGGAGCCGACAGGTATATTATTTTTGGCTATGAGCGTGTCATTAAGAAGAATCAAACTATTTCTGTAAATATCGGCGGTGTAAAACTTCCAAAGCTGATCAGCATTAATACAGACAGTTTCAGTTTGCAAAAGGATAGAAAAAGTGGTGGCACGAACGCATCCGTTGATTACCGGTTTTACCTGGGCAAGGAAAATAAATACACGGCGCCTCATGGTGCGTATATAGGGCCCTACTATTCGTTTAATAAGTTTACAAGAGATAATCAATGGCAACGTACAAACAGCACAGGGAGCGGTTTTTTAAATACAAGCGCCAGTCTTAACATCCATTCAGTGGGTTTTCAATTCGGATACCAGTTTATTTTATGGAAAAGATTCTCACTGGATATGGTGCTGGTTGGCCCTGGATTTGGTTTTTATAGCTACAAGGCAAAGTTTGACGGCAACGTAACTGTAGAAGACAAAGAGCAAATAGCGGACGGATTAAAACAATTGCTGACGCAAAAATTTCCGGGGATGAATTTTGTGTTTGCGGATAAAGAGGTCAGTTCAGATGGAGTTTTAAGAACAAATACATTTTGTTACAGGTATATGATCCATATTGGTTTTGTTTTTTAGATCTGTTTGCCGGTAACATCAACATTTCACGGTAAATGAAAATTGCCACTGCAGGAAATCAAAACAGAACGAGAATAAAATCTTAGATTTATTATGGGCGGGGTTTTCCCGGGTTCAAAAGTATTAAGCAGTTAGGAATGATCACGACTTTCACCACCGGGTTTGAGCCGATCATAAAAAAGATTGGAGGATGAACGATACAGCCACCATTCCAGGAAGAAAAAAATACCGGTCGGTTATCTATTTTGTCGCTTCACTGGTAGCTGCGTTGGTATTAACCTGGCTTGTTAAGGAACCAACCTTTACTGATTCGCAGGTGTATGTATTTTTCTTGTTGTTTTTTTCCATCGGTTTATGGCTTACCGAGGCTATTCCCGCTTTTGCCGTAGCGCTTTTCATCATGGCCTATCTCGTTTTTGCCCTGGGTAACCCTTATTTCAATTCGGCGCCTGAAAAAATAGACAGGTATGTAAATACTTTTTCCAGCAGCAGCATTTGGTTACTGCTCGGTGGCTTTTTTCTTGCCACTGCTATGATGAAGACCAAATTGGATGAGAAACTTTTGAGACTCACATTAAGAATTTCAGGAAAGAAGCCGGGAAATATTTTGATCGCTTTTATGCTTACAGCGATGGCTGCATCTATGATCATGTCAAATACTGCGACCACTGCGATGCTGGTTGCCGCATTGATGCCTTTATTTAATGTATTCGGCAGATCTGGACTCACTAAAGCTTTGTTGTTGGGAATTACCGTAGCCGCAACTACGGGCGGTATGGCGACCATCATCGGAACTCCTTCAAACGCCATTGCTGCGGGGATATTAGAGAAAGATGGTATAAAAATAGATTTTGTGCATTGGATGGCGTATGGCTTACCGGTTTCGATTGTTCTTACAGCTATCAGCGCTCTTGTTTTGCGAAAAGTATATATTAAAAACTCCGATCCCGTGTCACTTCTTTTTTTGAACGACAAAAAGATAGAATCGCTAAAGCAGCCAGGTTCTCAGCGCAACATTGTAGTGATCGTGATTATAGTAACAGTTTTGTTTTGGCTTACAAGTTCCTTACACGGTATTTCCGTTGCCGCCATATCAGCGATCCCTTTGGTAGTACTCACAGTTACCGGGATAATTACCGCCGATGATATAAAAACTTTACCGTGGGATACCTTGTTCTTAGTAGCAGGCGGACTATCACTGGGGGAAGCACTTCAATCAACCGGCATACTGGAACACTATGCCGCTGAAATGAGGACAATGAATATAAGTTCCGTTGCTTTTATTTTTATTCTTGCCTATGTAACGATGATCTTTTCAAACGTGATGAGCAATGCTGCTGCCAGCACGGTACTGATACCATTGGGGTTCGCGATCCTTCCGGGTTTAGAAAGGGAAGTGGCTGTCTCCGTTGGTTTAGCCGCTTCTGTGGCCATACTTCTTCCGGTATCAACACCTACTAATGCGATTGTGTTCAGCACAGGCTTTTTGGAACAAAAGGACTTCAGGTTGAGCGGAATTTTAATCGGTTTACTTGGACCACTTCTTTCGGTCCTGTGGGTTTTATTGATCAAAGGCTGACATCAACCCGCTTGCTCTAAAAATAATAAAGTAAAAGACCACGGTCGGTGGTCTTTTGTTTTTGATTTCGATACAGAAAGAATGATCATTGCTTACACATGAGAATGTACTAGCATCTTTGGCGCGCCGTATTTTTTATTGGTTAATTCTTCAACCTGGTTTACTGCATACCTGCAAATCTCATCTTCAATAGCAAAAAGATTAGACTTTGTCAACTTTCGTTCATAGGTCTCAGACCATATTTGTTTGTAGGTATCGCATTCTATCAATTGAATATTTACCCGCACTTTATCCTTCAGGAATTGTGCACCCCCTGTTATGATATATTTGAAACCCACCGCAGCTCCCAACTCTTTGTAATCAGGATGAACTTCAATAAGAGGTTTGACTGCCTGGTAAGCCATTACCGAAACCTGGTCAAGGTGCATGAGCATTGAATTTATCTGCAGACACAATCCTTCTGCAAAAGAGTGGGCCTGCCCTGACTTTGTAGCGCAGGTAAAAGGCAGAATAGCTAAGCTAACATAGTCGCCCTCTTCAGTTGAAAACGATTCGTCGTGAAGTTCTCTTTCAATGATGGCGGCTTCTATGGGATTTGAGCGATTTGCAAAAAAGGGAACATATTTGCCTTTTGGAATGGTAATAACGATCTGGTCGTTGCGCCCCATTTCATTGTAGTATTGCCCCAGTGCACGCCTCAATCTTCCTGCGTGTATGCGAACAATCCCATTTTCCTGGGGATTAAAGTTCAACGGTTTTTCAAGAACATTAATGGCGATGGTGTATTCTTTAAGGCGGTTTGCCCGGCCAAGAATTGTTTCCTGTACAATAAAGGACAGAAACTTTCTTAAAATTGCTGATTCTGTAAAATGAGGGTCCTTGAATATCCGCTCAAGTTCTTCCTCTACGGCTGTAACGCTGAAAAGTGTGTCCGCTTCCACTAACGCTGAATTGATCATGCAGGTTTATTTTGATTCTCTAAAGGTCTTCCAAAAACGTGCAATGCCGGCAAATTTGCTATGCAAATCGGGCAAAGGTTATAAAACAAGGCAGAAAAATAATTTGATTTTCAGGCGCATTCCATCGTGAATGTATTTTACAGTTAAATGAATGCTAAAAGAGAAATTGAGTAGATACCGTGGTAATTTAGTAAGGTAACTGAACCAGCTCATGAATGATAATAAAAATGAATGATCACACTTTTCCACGAGATAAGATGGATGCCATAAATTACCAACTGGAAGCGATAAAAGAAAGGTGGCCGGAGCATAAGGATCAAATCCTGGCACTATACTATAAGGACGCCAAGTTCAGGGCAATTTGTGAAGATTATTACCTATGTCTTCAATACCTTAATAAATTTCGAAAAGAATTTTCCGAGAAGCTTGAGACCATTGGGGATTATGAAACGATCCTGAGCGAGCTGGAAACTGAATTACGTGGACGTATTGACAAGAAGTAAAAGAGCTATAATGTTTTTCCCGAACCGTAACGCTGCTATGAATACAAATGCAAGCCTTTCAAGTGCGCCAACTTCGGACCAGGTAAATTCATATGGGGTGCGAAAAATATCCCCTGGCACCATTGTAGGAGTTCCTCCAAACCCAGGTGTTGGAGCATTGAAATTAGGCTTGGTCTTGCGATCTGGCAAAATCCATTGTTCTACTTTTTCGTTGTGTTCTTCAACCGCTCAGAGAAGCTTGAAACTATTGAGGATTATGAGAAGATCCTTAATGAGCTGGAAGGTGAACTGCAGGGGCGGATTGATAAGAAATAATGAGAGGAAACTCTTTCTCTTAAAAAAAAATAAAAATTCAAATCAAAAAAGTAGAATTATGTCAAATACATTAACAGACGGCTGGACGAAACCAGCTGCAGTCTCCCTTCCAAAAGAAGGATACTTTAAGAAAGAAGAAGGCCGTTATGGACCGATTTTTCCTCAGACTCCCGCCAACTATGGCTTTACTATCATTGCGAAGGTGAAGCCTGGAAGAGAAGAGGCGATCCGGGAGTATGGCAAGACCATTGAAGAAGCAGTCAAAGGCAGCCCTGATGTGCTTGCTCCATTAAAGCTCCATTATCTTCGCTGGGTTCTGTTCGACGTGGGTTCTGGCTTGCACTTTATGTACCAGGGTATATTTGATACAGATTTTGATAAATATCTTGAAGATGCCATTGCACTTTTCAATAGTACTGGTGTTACTACGGTGTTTACAAACCTGGAAGGATGGCCTGACGACTGGAAGACAAATATAGGCTGCAGTAACTGAAGTACTTCCGCGAACATCACCGCCCCAGTTTCCTGGAATACGGAGAATATCCGTACGTTTCTTCTGAGGAGATAAAAAAAGCGCTTACAGCTAAAAACCGCTTTTTCTGAAATGCTTGACCAGATGCAGTAACGGTTATCAACTTAAAGAATTTTTTTATGCTGGAATTAGAGGATGTTCAACACTATCTGTTAACCCGCCCCCATGCAACCATTGCACAGTACAATTTCATAACCTTTCACACTGCTGAGGGTGGGCGTAGATGGGTTCATGCGTTGGCGGACATCAGTAGGAAATGCAAAAACCGTAATGGCTGCAAGTGAATCTGACATGAGGTGGGTTAGTTTAGCTTTTACTTTTAATGGGCTGCGTCAGCTCGAAGTTGACGAAGCTTCGCTCGCTACATTTCCTGAGCCATTCAGGCAGGGAATGGCAGCGCGTGCTCAAATGCTTGGTGACACCGGTATCAATCATCCGGATAATTGGGAAGACAAAATTACCAGCGAAGATCTTCATGCTGTTGTTATTCTTTTTGCAAAAGACAGGGAAGAGAGAGAACGTTGTATAAAAAGGCATGACGAATACCTTAGAGATAATCCCGGGGTGGAGGTGCTCTCATCATTGGTGCTTGAAGCAGTACCTCCCTTTGATTATGTGCATGAACATTTTGGTTATCGCGATAGGTTAACCACGCCTGTGATTGAAGGAATGGGAATTGAGCCGACACCCGGATCTCATCCTTCCAGCAAAGCAGGAGAGTTTTTTCTTGGATATCCTGATGAAACGGGTCTCATTCCTGATCAACCGAAACCTGGGATTCTTTCAAAGAACGGAAGCTTCCTTGCGTACAGAAAAATGCGTGAACATTTGGGAGCATTTCGCGAGTTCCTGCAAGCAAATGGAAAAACAGTCGAAGAGCAGGAACTCGTTGCAGCGAAATTGATGGGACGGTGGAGAAAAACAGGGGCACCACTTGTCTTGTGTCCTGATAAAGATGATCGTGAACTTGGATTTGATGACAAAAGAAATAACAATTTTGATTACGAAAAGATGGACCCTCATGGTTATGCTTGCCCGGTGGGATCCCATATCAGGCGGATGAATGTGAGAGATAAGCAGGTGTCAAGGATCATGAACAGAAGATTGGTTATTCGCCGCGGAGGCACATATGGCCCCTATTTACCTGAAGACGTACCCGATGACGGTGCCAATCGTGGCATCGCTGTGTTTGCAGGTTGTGCTGACCTGGCAAGACAATTTGAATTTTTGATTTCCGTTTGGGCCAATGATCCCGGGTTTGAAGAATTGAATGAAAGAGATCCTTTTGCAGGAAGTATTGATGGAGCACTTGAGTTAACTATACCAAAACGACCTATAAGAAGGAAAGTAAAAGGCTTGAATGCATTTACCACGGTTACTGGAGGAGCCTATTTCTTTTTGCCGGGGATAAAGGCATTGCGATATCTCTCTTCATTGAAATGAAACAATTTCCAATTCTAAATTAAACACTTTGAGATGAGCGCAAAGACTTATCCATCCCCGAGAGTTTACAATCAAATTCTAGTCACCGCGTAAATACATGAAGGGTAAAAGAAGATTTAGCGTTTATTGGACATGGAGCTATCCCTGGGAAGCAAACAGGAATGTTACTGAACTTGATAATCGCTTTTCGACCATGACAGAAGTGCGTCGGGTGGGATGGCCTGCGTTTGAGTCAATCGAATTTTCTGAAAAAATGTTTTTGCAGGGCATTGCGGGAACACTTGGAGCTCTTTCATCTTAGCATTGTAAGATTTCAACAGGTGGTTGAAAGTGTAACGGGTCATCCTGTACCCGATTACCAGCGTATTGACCAGGCAGGACAAAGGTTGCCTATTGATGAGCGGATCCTTGCAGATACAGACACGTTAATGGTATTTGGTCTTGATCATTTGATCACCGAGCAGGAAGCGTCATCCGAAGAAATTGAAGCGATCAGAAAATTTTTAAAAAGAGAAGGAACTTGTTTGGTATTAAGTCCACACCATGATGTAGGTTTTTCAGAGGATCTCAAGCAACGGCAAATGGAGTACACCCATCACGGTGATCCGTTGGTACCGAGACAGCAGCGTTTTGGAAAATATACCCGTTCATTGATGAAAGGTCTCGGCGTCCCTGTGGAAAATCGTTTTGGTCTTCGGCCGGCAACGATTAAAGGAACGAACAATCAACTGGTACCTCTTGTCAAAAATATGGATTTCGACAACCACGGTTTGTTGGAGGGTGTTAACACTTTTAATTTTCATATGCATCTGCCGCACTATGCAGTAACGACAGATGATCCCAACCTGATCCACGTATTAGCACAACAGCCCATCGACATGTCACATCCGCATCCATTTATTGAAGCAGGCAATCGTGAATTCAATATGTTTCTTTGGATGCCACCCTGCGGGAGAACGAGCAGGTGATATATTGTTGGCCGACTCCACCATATTCACTACACTTTTTGGAGGCGATGAAAGCCTGGAGCGTTTTTGGAAAAACATTGCAATGCTTTGAAAAAAACAATCCCTAAAATCAATTAATACATGGGATCAGGGAAAAAATTTCTCTTTCATTTTTTTTTGATCCTGTTTCCAATTTGCTCCTTTGCCCAGGAAAAAAATAGACAGCTTTGAATTATATGGATGATTCATGACCGACGCCGGGTACAATTTTAATTCCATTAGTCCTGATTGGTTTGATATGATGCGACCCTCAAAACTCCCCTCTTACAAAAATGAATTTGGTACTGACGGGAATGTTTTTTTTGGTATCAGGCAAACAAAGCTGGGTATCAGGAGCACTATGCCCACACGTTCTGGGAGAATTGAAAACCCAGTTTGATTTCGATCTCGTGGGATTTGGAAAAGATGTTGGTCAAACAACTTTTCATGTGGTAAATGCCTATGGCCAACTAGGTAAGATAGGAGCGGGGCAAACTGCGTCGGTGTTTATGGACCTGGATGTATTTCCGGTAGCGGAGGATTATTGGGGACCATTATCCAGAGTGTTTTTTTTAAATATACAGTTGCGATATGCGGCTATTGAAAAAGAAAATGAGAAACTGATTTTCGCACTTGAGCGACCCGGTGCGACCGCTGATGGTGGTGATTATTCAAACAGCATTGAGTTGCAGAATGTAAAGCCGGTTTTTAAACTTCCCAATTTAACCGCGCAATATCGTCACTCAGGAAACTGGGGTTATATACAGGTGGCGGCATTGTTAAAAGCATTAAATGGAAAGATCTTGATACATCAGGTTACGATCTAAGTGGAAGTGCCATTGGTTGGGGAGGAAATCTGAGTACAGTGATCAATGCGGGAAAAAAATAAAATTGAAAATGCAGGGCGTATATGGAAAAGGAATTGAAAATTATATAGCCGATGTTACACCTGATGTAGGCTTAAAGAGTCAAGCCGGGAAATTTAACGCAACCTGTCCAGGGTGCTGTGTTGCCTGTGTGGGGCTTCTTCACATTTGCTGAAATAAAATGGACACCAACCTTAGAAAGTTCGGTTGGGTATTCTATGTTAAAAAATCGAAAATTCGGATATGCAGTCCACCGCGCGCATTTAAAAGAGGACAATATGGATTGATCAATTTTCGCTATCATCCTGTTACGAATGTGGTATTGGCTATCGAATATCAATATGGGCGCAGAGACAATTTCAGTGATGGGTTTTATTCAAAAGGGAATAAAATACAATTGTCATTCGAATTTCTTTTTTCTAAAAAATTCACGCAATAACGAAGAGATAAGCCCGCTAAAGATTCTATAAATTGAAGCGGTACTGGAGGCCTGCAATCAACTGCTGCCTGGCACCAAGAAATCCATACTCAACTCTTACCATCCAACTCCTGTTGATCTGGTATTGCCCGCCCACAAGAAAGTTCCACATTTCTTTCTGCGTTTTATTGAGGGAATATTGAACAGATGATTCGCCTGCACCAGAAACAATTTGTGAAGCACCATCCACAACTTTACCAAATGTTGCTAACGCAGTATTAGCGGCTTCATGTTTGGCTACATTCACAGGGTTCTTTTGTTCGGTGGAAGTAAGTCCATTCCACCATGTATCCACTTTTTGCTGGCTTTCCTGGAGTTTTTGATAGCTGTTGTCGATCTTATCCTGCCATTGATCAATCGGGAAAAGTTCTGATGTATTCAATGAGCCGGTAGTGGCGCTTCCCATTCTTACCCTGAAACCACCGATCCAAAAAGCAATGTTCCTGTCTGGTTTCTTTAAAGTGATGTTTTTCCCGAACCGTGGCCCGATTATGTATATAAATGCCGGTTGTTCAAGTGCATCAACATCGGTCCAGGTAAAATTCATATCGAGAGCGAAAAAATATCCCCTGATACCAATTGTGGGAGTCACTCCAAACCCAAGCGTTGTAGCGTTGAAATTAGCTTTCGTCGAAAGATTTGTCACCTCGTGCCAGCCGCTGCTATCAGGTAGCCAGACCCCGGCATCGATAGCGGTTGCAGTATTTGATTTTCCCAGTATTCCATATACGTTCAGGAATGGAAACAGCCAAATGTCGGGACGAAGACTCACCCCATTGGATGTTGCCACGGCACTGTTGAAACGGATGATCTCGTCCAGTGGATACTTGGGCCCATTATTAAAACCAACTTCCAGGTCAGTGATAAGAATGTCAGATTGCTGGTAAAAATATTCAGTGCTAATGCCCGCCGATTTTGGAAGATTGAATCCTTTGGCAACAACCTTTTCCCCCATATCGGAAGCATATAAGGATATTCCATTTTTTTTAAACTGTCAGCCAGGCTTTGGTTCTTTGGACCAAGAACCTTATCAGTAGTGTATTGTGAATATAGGCTTGCCTTGCAGAATGTACAGGCAATTAAGAACAACAATTTGATGCGCATACTAGGTATAGATGAGTGTACAATAAAGCTACATTGAATCTCGGCATAAATAATAAAATGCGGTAACGTTACCGTAAATCGTACAAAATTTTGCTGACTGGAAAAAAAGGATAATTATTAATCGATACAGCATTGTTGATCTTGTAAAATCCATTGTTTTATTTTCTTCAGTTGTGGTTATTCAACCGGCTCTGTCTGCATCACCTGCGCTGTTTCTTTAGTTTACTGTAAAATCCGGAGCAAAGAAAACTAAATAAAGATACCAGGGCACGCAAATTTTTGTAAGTAAATAAAATCTTCTTATATGAAATATTATTTAATTCTATTTCTCCTGCTTGTTTTTAGAGCAGAAACCTTTTGCCAGCACGCGTCAAATCCTGACTCTGTATTAGCCTGGCTAAAGAGCGGAAATAATTCATTTGTTCATGGAGAGTTTAACCTGCTGGGTATCGATTCTTCTCTGCGAATAGAATTATCAAAAGCGCAACATCCGAAAGCTGTTATTCTTGCCTGCTCTGACTCAAGAGTGGCACCTGAATTAATATTTGATAAAGGATTAGGTGATCTTTTTGTGATAAGAGTGGCAGGAAATATTTCTGACGATGCGGTGGTGGGTAGTATAGAATATGCGGTGGAGCACTTGCATACATCCCTGGTAGTGGTAATGGGTCATAAGAACTGTGGTGCCATTGCTGCAGCAGTGGCTGATCAGCAAAAACCAGATGAGATCAACAACCACATTCGCATATTGACTGATAAAATTGAACAAGCGATTGCAACGGTGAAGTTGAATGAAAACGATGCTACCCAAAAAGCATTACTGTCAAATATTATTTTCACGGTGTCTTCTTTAGAAGAAAGCAGACCTGTGTTGAGTGAAGCAGTAAAAAAAGGTGAACTGAAAATTGTAGGTGCAGTGTACGATCTCTCCTCCGGAAAAGTGCAATGGCTTGGGAAGTGAAAAAATGAACGTTATACTTGGCAGTGATCCAATGCCAGGAACGGCGAAAAATTCAAGACGTTCAGATCCTACTCGTGTATGTATATATCTAAATTTCTGAAAAGAAAAAAGCTAAGCGAGAAATAAAAGATGTTAGATTTAAGCCCGGCATAGGGTTTTACACCGGCATTGTTTGTATAATCACGGTTATGGAATTCACTCAAATAATATTTAAATTTCAAGCTGGTTGCATAAGGAAACTGGATCCCAACAAAGAAACCATGCTGAAATAATTCCTGCCTGTTGCTGAACCAGCCTGTTATCTTATCTATTTTATCACCACCATCATAGGTTTTTTCTTTGTAAGTAAGTGGAAATTCAATTTCGTAACCTCCGTAAAAAAAAGTTTTGTCAAGATTTCCCACTTTTAAACCAAAGGGGATCCCGATGTTATAAGACCGGAATTTTTTCTTATACTGCAGACCATTTGAATCTATGTAGTCATTCATTATATAACCCACATTTCTCAAAGCTAACCCGGTAAACACGCCGAAATTTTTACCCAGGTCTTTATTGACCATCACCTGGAGATTGACGACCGGAGAAAAACGCAAGGTTGCATTTTCATTGTTTCCGTTTTGTTCGATGCTTGCTAAAGAAAAAATCAGTTCTCCACCTGAAGTCACATATGCTTTTGATGGGTTTTCTTTTGATTGACTGAAACACAAAACTGTAAAGGATAAGCTGAATACAGCCAGGCAAATAAGAATTTTCATGACTATTTATTTTAAGGTTATCATTGATGGAATTCGTAAATATCTCAACAGAATTGTTTTGTTTCAACGGCGTGAGTGTAGTTGATGCCAGTAAACGAAGTTAATCAATCTGCAATATGAAATAAGTTTAAGAATTACTTTGTGTCCTTCGTGGGTCTTCGTGGCCTTAGTGACCTGAACAAATTTGGTCACGACGTGCACAACGGATCACAAAGTTCACCACGACTTCTTTGTACTCAATTCATCCCAAGGTCTCGCGTGCATACAAAGCCCGTGGGTGAAGACTCCGGGCAAACTTGAAGAATTATGGGGTTGGAAAAACAACGCATGCAAAAATAGTTTAAGAATTACTTTGTGTCCTTTGTGCCCCCTTCGTGGCCTTAGTGACCTGAACAAATTTGGTCACGACGTGCACGACGAATCACAACGTTCACGAAGACTTCTTTCTACTGAAATAGAGATTTCGCGCAACGGCGCTAAGCTCGCAAAGCGACCAATATCTTTTGTATTCGTTGCGTTATTTTGCGTCCCGATAGCTATCGGGATTGCGTGAAATAGTCGAAACAAGTATGTCAACTATTGCATTATTCCAATCTTTACTTCGCTCGTCATAGACTTCAAAGTCATATTTATAGGCTCTTTCAATTTTTGAATCCCAAATGTTTTTCCAGGAATTAGAAATGCAGTCAGGCATTTTACCTTTAGCAATGAATTTGGTATATGACTGCCCTGGTATCATTAAGCTGTCCATACCGGGAGCAGGCTCTGAATCCATTTTTACTTTGCAGCCAATAAAATACGAGAAGGCCTGTGTGTGGTCTCCTTCGTAGTCAAAATAAACAGCATAGATTTCATCGCTGATCTTGTTTGATATTCGACTGGCAAAATTCTCCTTTTCAAATTTTTGCCATAAGCTTCCACAATCAATATTTGACTGGCCACCACTATTGGTTGTTTTTTTGTCAAGCTTAATCCCAAAGAGTTTGAAACCTTGTAGTTTTATTTTTTCCATATTGTAGTTTGGAGTCGGGTTATTTAATACCGAATTTAAATTGACAGCGCGGAATAAGGCGGGTTGACATTAGTAACACTGAAAAGTTCCACTTCTGTTTCCTTGCCGCGAAGTGTCACGGCATCGATCCTTTCCCACTGGAAACCGTTCATTTGTTTAAGCCGGTTCTTCAGAGATCCGGAAACGAGGCAGTTCCGCTGATATTTATTGCATTCATTTTGAATTCTTGAAGTCGTATTCAGGACATCGCCGTTATAGACGATCTCACGTTTCAGATCACCAATTTGCGCACTTACAACTTTACCAAAATGCAATCCGGCCTTGAACTCCGGCTTTATGCCAAAATTTTTGAGGTAATTCTCGCTGTGCTTAAGCAGGCTTTCCTGGAACATGAAAAAGGTCTTCAGACAATTTGAATTCTTCAAGCCATGGTCCATCTCCCAGGTAAGAACCACTTCATCCCCGACATACTGGTAGATCTCAGCTCTTGTTTCAAGTACGGGTTGTGAGATCTCGTGGAAAAGTTCATTGAGCAATGTATAGAAACGTACATGCCCAAGTTGCTCTGCGATTGTTGTTGACGATTTCATATCAAGGAACATAAAGATCCGTTCCTCCTCACGGGGTTTATGATATTTACCCCGGATGAATTTCCATAAGATCCCTTCTCCAAGCAGGTTGTTGATCTGCAGAAAGAACAATAGCAAACCGTAGATCACGAGACTATAAAGTACCAATATCAATCGGTCAATAGATGCCAGGACGGATGGGAGCTTCACTCATCTTATGGCCCTCAAGCAAGCCTCCAATGATTGCAAAGACTACAGTGACTGCGTAAATAACAGCAGTGTACAGCAAAGTTTTGAATACGAGCATGTTTGTAAATGACCATTGCCGGAAACGCGTTTCAGCTTTTGGGAACAGAAATATTTCCAGCAAGCCAAAGACCAGGCCTAAAGGAAATCCTACCAACACACTATTATAATCGAGATGCTCTGTATTGACAAGTTGAAAGATCACCCCGGCGAAAGATGTAAAAAGGCAGATCAGTGCCATCGTTTTAAATTTTCTCTCGAGATTAGGTTGCATGTGGAAGAATTATGCGGTTAGAAATCTTAATGTTCACCAGGTAATCGTTTTCAATTCTTGAAATTTTTGAAAGGTTGAACGTCATTTCTAAAGGTAAAAATTTTCTGCTGGCAGGCGGACACCAACAAAGTCAAAGAATAGCTTAAGAATTGCTTTGTGTTCTTCGTGCCCCTTTCGTGGCGTTAGTGACCTAGAAGAAATGGTCACGACGAACACAACGAATCACGAAGACACAAAGACCTCTTTGCGCTTCTTCGCTTTTGAGTCAGCCTTTATCAAGAATGGTGCAGTAGACTTTATAAGAATTGCTTTGTGTGCTTTGTGTCTTCTTCGTGGCCTTAGTGACCTAAAAGAAATTGGCCACGACGAACACAACGGATCACAAAGTTCACGAAGACTTCTTCTATCTTCTAACTTCTAACTTCTCTATTCTCAATAGTCGGCACACTTAATAAGATTCAATCATGCTTTGTCTTCTTTTCAGTTTTACCGTAAAATGGCTTTTGACATTACGGTAAAGAGTAAAAGTCAGCAAGTCCATAAGTACGGGATAAATAGCTTTACAATAAGTGGGGGATAAATGGCTTTACAAAATACAACCATCTGATCACGACAAAACTTTTTATAAAATGAAAAACTTGAAATTTCTAAACCTGGTTATCGCTTTATTTACTTTTTGCGTGAGTAATGGTTTCGGGCAAGCAACGCGCACTGAAAAAGATCTCCTGGGTGAAAAACAAATTCCAAATGATGCCTATTATGGTGTACAGACTGCCCGGGCATTGGAGAATTTCCAGGTAAGCGGCATACCAACCAAATTTTACCCCGACTATGTAAGAGCCTATGCTATGGTAAAATTGGCGGCTGCACGAGCCAATACTGATGTAGGTAGAATGAGTAAGGATAAACTGGCCTTGATCGACAAGGCATGCCAGGCAGTAATTGATGGCAAATACCATGACCAGTTCTTAGTGGACCTTTATAATGGTGGTGCCGGAACATCTGCCAATATGAATGCAAACGAAGTGATCGCCAACGTTGCATTGGAAATGGGTGGCCATAAAAAAGGAGAATATAATATTGTTGAACCCCATGATGATCTGAACATGGGACAATCCACCAATGATGTTTATCCCACTGCTATCCACGTTGCATTGCTCCTGCACAATGATAAGCTGGTAAAAGAAGCAAAGGAGTTGTCGGCTTCATTTCATAAAATCGGTGACAAGTACAGCAAGGTTTTAAAAATGGGGCGCACGGAAGGACAGGATGCCGTACCTATGACCGTTGGCCAGGAGTTTCACGGATTCGGCAACCAATTGGATGCGGCTATTGATGCGCTGGTAAAAACAGAGGCATATTTATATGAAGAAAATATGGGCGCCACTGCTATTGGTACCGGTATTACAGCATCTCCCGGCTATGCAGAAAAATGTGCCACCCGTCTTGCAGAGATCACGGGAAAACCAATGCACCTTGCGAAAGATCTGGTCGCAGCAACATCAAGCATGCAGGCCTTTGTGATGTATTCTTCCGCATTAAAAAATTTCGCCGTTACCTTGTCAAAGATCAGCAGCGATCTGATATTTCTTGCCAGTGGACCACGTACAGGAATTTTTGAGATCAATCTACCCGCTCTTCAACCGGGGTCTTCCATTATGCCGGGAAAAGTAAATCCTGTAATGCCTGAATTGATGAATCAAATATGCTTTAGAGTGATAGGCAATGATCTTACCGTTACCATGGCTTCACAGGACGGATTGCTTCAATTGAATGCTTACGAGCCGGTGGTTGCAGTAGCTATTATGGAATCACAGGCACTTCTATTTAAAACAATGCCATTATTCAGAAAACAGTGCATAGATGGTATTACTATAAACGAAAAGGTATTGGAAAATTATATGAACCGTAGTGTAGGTATTGTTACGGCATTGAACCCTGTTCTTGGTTATGACAAAACAACTGAGCTGGCAAAGGAAGCATTGGAATCAGGCAAGGGTATTCTTGAATTGATCCGCGAGAAGAAATTGTTGACCGAAGCACAGATCAAAGATCTTCTCGACCCGGTAAAACTAACATCACCGACTGGTCCGACCAAACTCCAGGAATAACAATTGAATTAAACAACGATTCTAAAATCGAAAGCTAAAAGATAAAGGCACCGATATTGATCTAACAACTTTAAATTAATAAACAATGAAAAAGATAGTTTCATTCTTCACATTAATCATTCTTGTTGTGCTCGTCAATGCTCAACAACTACCGAGAGTGATCATTCTTGCAACGGGCGGAACCATTGCCGGGAGCAGGAGCAGCCTCTGACAGGGCCGGTTATGAAGCCGGAAAAATTCCCATTGACGATCTTATAGGTTCAATACCCACGGTAAAAAAAATTGCGAATATTACCGGGGAGCAAATTGCATCTGTGGGCAGCCAGGATATGACCGTTGATATCTGGAAAAAACTGGCGATCCGTATCAATGAAATTGAGAAAAATGGTGAAGCGGAAGGCATTGTCATTACACATGGTACGGATACACAAGAGGAAACCGCTTATTTTCTTGACCTGGTCCTTACCGGGGATAAACCAGTTGTGCTTACAGGCTCCATGCGACCTGCAACAGCCATCAGTGCAGATGGCCCAAAGAATTTGTATGATGCCATAACTATTGCTGCCTCTCCTAAGAGCATTGGCAGGGGAGTATTGGTAAGCTTTAACGAAGGCATTTACGATGCAAGAGACGTAATGAAGCTGAGCACAACAAAAACAAATGCTTTTGGATCTCCTAATACCGGCCCTGTTGGCCAGGCCTACGATGGCAGGGTAGAATATTATCAGAAATCTGAAAGAGAAGTAAAGCCAAACCAACCGATCACCATAACCGCAGATACAAAATTACCAAGGGTAGATATTGTTTACATGTATGCTGATGCACCACCAGACGAAATTGATATGCTAATTAGCAAAAAAGTAGATGGCATTGTGATCGCAGGTGTGGGAAATGGCAACTTTAATAAAGCTTATATGGATGCGGTGAAACGTGCTGTGGCAGCAGGCATTGTTGTTTGCCGTGCAAGCCGCACTCCATCCGGCAGGGTTGTACTTCATGATGAGATCAATGATGACGAATTGGGCACCATTGTTTCTGATGACCTTACTCCTCAAAAAGCAAGGATATTATTGATGCTGGGATTGACAAAAACAAAAGATAAAAAACAGCTCCAGGAATTTTTCTTTAAGTATTAATTCACTAATAGACCCTGTTATGAAAAGTAACTACCGCCTGTCTTGACCGCGGTGATGATGCGTGAAGATATTCAGTAATTAAAAATATTCAATTATGAGTCTCAAACCATTATTAGTAGGCGTCATTCTAATTACTACCATCCCTGCTTTTTGCTCAAACGGAAAAGCAGGATCTGACACAACTGGCTATAATGCTATTATACCCGTTAGTAAACAAAACCTGCTCCGGGACATAGACGTTATTATGAATATGCAGTATGGTTTCGCAATGAATATGTTGACGGAAAATATACGGGAGCCATTTCAACATGAACCAAATGCGTTTTGAGGTAAAAGGAAAAGTAGCGGACAATGTTTATTTCCGTTTTCGCCAACCGATATACAAGTGAGCCAACACCTCAATCGCAAGATCACGTTTCCAGGGCTGTTGATTTGGCCTTGATAAGAGTGGATGTATCGCCTAAGTTCAGCGTAAGCGCTGGTAAGCTTTGTGCCGACTTTGGTGGAATTGAATTTGATTTGAATCCTATTGATATTTATGAATATGCTGATATTCTTGAACAGGCAGACAATTTTTTAGCTGGCGTAGGAGGAAGTTGGAGGCCTAACGAAAAAACGAATTTAATTTTCAAGTGCTTAATTCCCGCACCAAATCATTTCAGGAATTGTATGGCGATCCGCCAAATGTATAGGAAGCAAAAACTCCGTTTGCCTATGTAGTTAACTGGCGGGGTAGTCTATTTGGGGGCAAAATTAAAACCATATGGTCATACAGCCTTTTCACAGAGGCGAAAAACACCAGCATGAATTATGTAGCGCTGGGTAACAATATACTGGGAAGAAATTTTCTCTTGCATACGATTTTCAATATTAGTGATGAGGCCCTTGACAGAACAGGAATTGTTAGTAACACCATTCCTGATTCTCTTTATCGCTTATGCAGTGAAAAAAACTTTATACACCAGCCATTGGATAAAAGCAGATTACAGGGTAAGTAAAAAAGTAAACCTGTCTTTTGTTGGCTTTGTCGATTTCGCCAACTGGAAGTCTGATGCTGATCCGCAGAAAACCTCTAGTGGTGTAAGGACCGCATACGGGTACATTCCAACGATTGAATACTATCCCTTTGAAAAGTTGAATCTCCGGTTCTTTGCCAACTGGGTTGGAAGAGTTTATAACTACTCTGATTATTCCAAAACCCGTTTTGGAGTAGGAGATTATAATACAGGAAGGTTTCAGATTGGGTTTGTGACTCCATTATTGGTTTTGTAGCAAGGAATATCATTCAAGTATAACGTCTCTGAAACTTTCTTTTTTAAGAGAGGTGGTCAGGATTAATTACTGACGGGATTTATGAAAAAGGATGAACGATTGCCACAAAAGGTGATGGGAAAAAATTGAAGTTCAGTCGGTGAGCATTGCATGAAGAAGGAGCAGAAAGCAATATTAACGAGACTGAGGTGCAATTTTCGTTCAAGTATAATTTCTCACAGTCTCTTTATAAAACATGATAATGACTAATAACCCTGCGAGGACAGTATAGCCAATGAATAGACTGGTGGACCGTCAATCATGAAGCTATCATCTTGTTGGAATTTCACAATTGATGTTGATCACCTTATGAAGAAAACACAAATGAATCTGCATTTATATTGTTTGCTACGCTCGAGATCAATCTGGCTACTTTCGATGGCGCTATTTGTAATGCCACAAATTTATTCCCAGGAAAAAGAAAAAATTGTTCCGATCGGTACGGAGGGAATCATGGATACTGTCGATGCAACAACAGGCAAAAATGTCAATCCGAAGGCGAATGACTTTGATGGAAGCATCACTACTTTTCGCATTGGTGTAGGTTTTATTTATGATTTCACCGCGTACTCGCAAAGTCAGGAATTCAAAGAGCAGATGGGAATAGCCAATGTAAACTTAGACGCACGATCCAAAACAAGGGATTTTAGAATTTTAGGTAGCGGCGTTTTCAAGACCAAAAGAGTTTTTTCGTGGAAGTTTGCCTACATGTGGGATGGAGATAAGAATACCTGGATGGTTCGTGAAACGGGTGTGACGATTGGCGTTCCTGAATTGAAAGGAAATTTTTTTGTGGGCCGCACCAAAGAGGGCTTTTCCATGGTAAAAGTGATGAATGGGCACTCACCATGGGGGTATGAAAGACAAATGGCACTCGATGTGATCCCGATTTTAGCGGATGGCATAAAGTATATGGGCTACTATCCAAAAGCAAAAATCTTTCTCAATCTTGGATATTTTAATAATGCCACTTCGAAAGGTCAGGGTTTTGCTACTTTCAAATCACAAGCTGTAGCAAGAGTAGGTTGGTTGCCTATTCTTGATCAAAAAAATAACAAGGTTCTGCACATTGCTACCAGTTTGCGATATGGTAAACCGAAAGATGATGTCATGACCTTGAAGAGCCGGCCTGAATCCAATCCCACTCCACAGCTTATCAATACAGGCGAGTTTACCACCGATCACTCCTTTCATTATGCAGGTGAAGCTTATATACAAACAATCGCCTCACTATAGGTTCGGAAATTATTTCACATCATTTCTATTCAAAAGATTCCGGTGATCATGTATTCAATGGGGGCAACGTATTTGTATCCTATTCCTTTACAGGAGGAACACGGCCTTACAACACTACCGGAGGTATTTATGGATTCATCAGGGTAAAAAAATCTGTGTTCAAAGGCGGACTTGGTGAAATAGAAGGCGTGATAACATATTCTACACTGAACCTGAATAGCGGCCCCATACAGGGTGGCAAATTCTGGCGCCTTACACCCATGATCAACTGGTATCTTACAAAAAATATTCGTTGGGAATTTATTTATGGCTTTGGTAATCTTGACCGCTATGGTCTATCGGGAAATGTACAATTCTTCGAAAGCCGTATTCAATTCACATTCATTTAGTGAATTTTATTTGATTAGCTTCCAGATTCTTTGTTTTAGCCTTCACCTCCCGAAAGGTCAAATTTCTTGAATCCTAAGAAGATTGAGTGCTCACAGATTACACGGATTTTCACTGATATGGATCCACTAGCGTCCTAAACATTTAATATGTTAAAGAGAGCTTTATTCTTTCTTGCCGGAAAGACGGGAAGACGTTAAGTGGATTTATGGTCTTTTACCGTCTTACTGTCTTCCCGGCCATATGAGATCGTTTGAACTGCAAAAAACTCCGAAATGCTTACTCAGTAATACTTTTAAAGAACTAATGTTTTCAGCTTTAGGACGGTAGTGATATGGATCCTCAGATCTGTGCTTATCCCTGCCTGCCGGTAGGCAGGTGTGAAATCAGTGAGATAAAATATATCAGTGAGCATGGGTCACTCTCAGTTTACCGTAAAATGATTTTCAGCGTAACCGTAAAAGGGCGCTGCCAGGCAATCAGTGAAGAGTTGATGGTAGCTTTATAAACAGAGCTACCACGGAAATGAATTTTTTATTTATACATGATTAGTGCCTCTGTCCTTAGACTTCTTCTCAGGATCAGACCCTTTCTAAACTAAAAGAGTAATCATGAATTTTAAAGAAAACATATTCAAAATTCACACCCCGAAATTAATTGTGATTTATATAATGACCCTGCTTATTAATCGCATCCATGCCCAACAGTACAATTCAGATAGCTGGTTATCGAAACCCCATGGCACCATCACTCTTATTCCAACCATTGGTGAGCGAAACTCAATGATCATGAACACTTATTCGCTGTTCCCTAAATGGGAGTTCACGATAGCTGCATATTTGTATAATGACGATGGAGATCCGCTTACTGATGACGGCTACTCGAGCTCTTTCTATGTAAAGTATATGTATTACCAGAATAAAACTGCGACAGGTGGTGCCGCCGTAAAAGTCGGCACCGGCATGTTTCCGGGGACCATCCAGGGAGAAGACAGGGAGAAAGACGCATTTCAGTCTTACTGGACGAATTTCCCCGTTACCATTCCATTTTTTAAAAACAGGGTTTCATGGGATCTTATGCCAGGTGCAAGCATGACCAGGAATTATGGAAAAGAAGAAACGACCGCCTGGGCCTTTACCTATTCCACCCGCGTGGCCTGGACTTTTAAAAATCCAAAATGGAGTATTGCGGCAGAAGTATTTGGTACCGGGGGTGAGGTAGTAGCCATTCCTGAATACAAAATCGGTTTGCGCTACGAACCTAGTCAATATGGGGTTTTTGCCCTTACATATGGACATGAGTTCGCCGGGTCGCTTGGTGCAGGATTTGAGTTTGGTGTTATGCTATATACTCCGCCATTTGCATGTCTTGGTGGTTGTGGAGGTAAGAAGAAAGAAAAGAAAAAATTATTTTAAATGAACGCAGGCACGAAAGTGCTAAATAAAAAAAGGGGAAATGTATTCATTAATACACAGAACGGAGGCTCTTACTGTAACTATTATTCTTTTCATTCTCATGATCCTGATGGTTGTAGTTGGGAGATGGGCCCGCGTAAAATGGGGTAAAGAAAAAGGAGAACCCAAAGGGGGACTGAATTCATTGCTTGGAGTACTGTTTGCATTGTCAGGGTTCATACTGGCGTTTACTTTCGGCATGTCGGGAACCCGGCTGGAGAAAGTTCGCAATGTGGTTGAGAAGGAAGCCAACGAGATAGGGACTGCAATACTTCGATCGGACCTTTACGCTGACACTGTGCGGGAAGGGTTTCGTGCTGATTTCAAAAATTACCTTGAAGCTGTTATTGATTTCTATGAAAATGCTAAAGATGTCAAGCGCTTATATAAAGCAAAGGAAGATGCAGCTAAGGCGGCCACCGGACTATGGACCCGGGCTGTACAGCAGTCAAAGTTGCCCAACATGCTCATTCCTTCCAATCAAATGATCCCGGCGCTAAACGAAATGTTTGATATTGCACAGACACGGGAAGTTGTATTAAAGTCAAAAGTTCCTGACCTGATAGTGTATATGCTTTTTGTTTGTGTCTTATCCACTTGTTTTATCGGTGGCTTTACGAGTACTTCCTTTCAGCGTAAAGACTGGGTTATTATTATGGGTTTTCCCTTGTATCATCAATGGTTATTTATACAACTCTTGACCTTGCAAGACCCATGAGAGGAGTTATAAAAGAACAAGCAGGGCAGGAAGCAATCATTGAACTACGCAAAATGTTTTAATCAGAATAAAAGACCTGGCTGCTTATGAAAAGATTTTTTGCTATCGTTAATTGGCAGACCCTGATCGTAATCTGCATCTCCTTTGTGAGCTGTCTCATCACGATCAAATTCCAGTTTACCATGTATGCGGATTTTCTCATTTTTGGTTTGCTGATAGCCTTTCCCATTACTCTCACAACAAAAGAGGCCTTTAAAAGAAGGGAGCGTGCCATCCAGTATCTAACCCTGTTTAAAGCTTCATTGCAGTCTGTTTATTATACCATCATCAACAGCAAATTGGAACAGGGAGAAAAAGAATCTTTTAAAAACCTGGTTGCAGGGGCTACCGATACACTCATAGGCTATCTCACTTCAGAAAACCCCGGGGATGTTTCACCTGTTCATCTTGCCTCTGACAGGATTGCGTCTTTTGTTATGCGAAATAAAAAAGCTTTAAAAGGTTCTTTAGGTGATAAAATACTTTTCTTCCTTGTTCGTGTAAATGACAGCATTGAATTTTTGCTCGCTACCAAGCGACATAAAACGCCACAGGGGTTGAATCTTGTTGTCAAGATAGCCACATTTCTTTTTGTGATCTTTTACCCGGCCACGATGCTGCACAAAACGCCCGACGAAACATTGATCAGCCTTTTCATGTCATCCGTGATCAAGTCAGTCTTTCTTATTTCTTTGATCAATGTGCAGGAAATGCTTGAAGATCCTTTTAAACAGCGGGGAACCGATAACATACGAATGGGAGATTTTGTGCCCACTACCCAGCTGCTGGCGGTATAAAAAACCAGCTGCCCCGAGAAAAGTGAAATGAAAATAAAGTAGTGCCCTGATTTGAAATTTTTTGAACCACAGAGAAACATAGGAACATAGATAACACATAGATTTCTATGTGTCCCGACAGCTATCGGAACTATTGTGGCCTTTGCGCCTCCTATGTGGGTAATGACTTCAAGGTGATACACTGCTGGAAAAACGGCTGAACGGGTGGAACTTAAAATAAATATTTATATTCAGCCACTCATTTTCAAAACATCACCACCATGAAACTTATCAAAGCCATAACTGCTTTTTTGTTTGTCTTTATTTCAACACATTTGCCGGCACAGGAAAAAGAAGACAAACTTTTCAAGGATAACCAACCACTCGACATAGCTCTGAAGGTCTCAATAAAGGAGGTAAAGGATAATACAGGCGATACGGTTTATATTGGTGATCAAGTATTGTACCGCAACACCCAAGGAACTTATGATTCTGTGAAAGCAGAATTGAAAGCTCGTGGAAAATTTCGGCTGAAAGAATGTTATTTTCCCCCGTTGCGAATCAAGATGCAGAAAGCCGATATCCAGGGGACCGTGTTTGAGGGTAATAAAAGTCTCAAGCTTGTCATGCCCTGCAAAACGCAATCACTCAGCAATGATCTTGTTGTCAGGGAATTTCTCTGTTATAAGCTATACGAGGTCATTACTCCATATTGCCTCAAAACCCGCCTGGTGCACATTGATTTCACTGAAGAGCAAAAGAAAAAGGAAAAGAACTTCCAGTTAAAAGGCATACTGCTTGAAGATGCAGACAAAGCAGCCAAACGTTTCAATGCAAAGATCGCCGACGAAAACATGCGTGTGTTGCCAAGTATCTTACAGGATACAGCCGATCTCAGGGTCTCCTTATTTCAGTACATGATATCTAATACAGATTGGTCAAGCATGTACCAGCACAATATAAGATTGTTGCAAAGAGGCAGCAACGAGCTTTTTGTTCCCATCACTTTTGATTTTGACATGTCTGGTCTTGTAGATGCCCCCTATTCGGTTGTTTCAGAAACCACTGAAGGGGAAATAGGTAATCAGCAAACCGTACGTGACAGGTTGTACAGGGGTTGGTGCAGGAATGATGATGTCACACAGTTTGTGAGAAAAGAATTTCTTTCAAAACAGGATAAGTTGCTTGCCGCTGTCGATGGACTCAAAGACGAGTTACCTGCTAAGCAGATAGAGGACATTAAAAATTATCTCGGGCAATTTTTTAAGATATTGAAAGATGATAATTCGTTTCGTAAGCTGATCGCAAGCCAATGCCGTAAATGAAATTGAAAATCCCCCTTACAAATCTTCTAGTAGCGGAGTGACTGCACTCCCCCTTTTATAAAGGGGGAGCTGAAACATCACTTTAATCGGCGTGATTATAAGGGGGATTCGCACAAAGCAGTGCCTTCAAACATGTATTACCTGCCATACAATAAAGATCTGAAGGAATTTTCACGCAGGCTAAGAAACAATTCAACATTGGGTGAAATTTTGCTATGGCAAAAACTTGCGTGCCGGTGACATGATGAATTATACTTTTAATCGCCAAAAACCCCTTGACAGGTACGTTGTAGATTTTTATTGCAAGCCGCTAAACCTTGTGATAGAAATTGACGGCTCTTATCATTTCGAATCGGAGCAAAAAGTAAAGGATAATCAGCGGCAGGAAGTGCTTGAAAAAATGGGATTGAACTTTCTTCGTTTTTCCGAACAGCAAATAAGAAAGGACATGGATGTTGTATTGAATTCGATAGAGCGCTATATTGTTGCATGGGAAGATAAAGAAGGGACGTAGGTGAGCCTCCTAATCTTGTTTCTATTCTGAAGGTATTTTTATAGAAACAATGGTTCCTTTTCCTTTTTCGCTATTGATGACTATTTCTGCTCCGATCATTTTTATCAGGTCTTTGATGATAAGATAACCAAGGCCGTGTCCCTTACGGTTGTCTAATCTTGCTGCAGCTATAACTACCTGGTCGCCCATTATATTACTGACCTGCTCAGTTGACATACCAATTCCTTCGTCTTTAACACTTATCATTAAATTGCCCGGTTCCTGCCGGCTGCTGATAACAATATTCCCTTTTTCAGAAAAATTGATGGCATTCGAAATAAGATTATAGATCAGGATTCTCAGGGGCTCAGCGTATTGATAGAGTGTCAGTTCTTTGTCAACTTCATTGGAGAGAGGAAGTTGTTTTTGTTTTGCCAGTGAAGTAAGGACCCCTAATACCTGGTTGATCAATTCATGCACATTGAAATTTTCTTTCATCAGGCGTCGGTTCTCATTTTGGTACTTTATCCAGTTCAGAATATTAGTGGAAAGAAGTTGCAGATCCTGTGATGTATTCGTGATCTCGCTGATCGTTTCATTTTGCATTTCTTCGGACATCATTTGTTTTTTCTGCAAAAGATTTTTTCCTGCAACGGTCAAAAATTTCAGAGGTGTTATGATATCGTGGCTGATGATGGAGATCAGTCTAGTTTTGATAGTGTCATTTTTTTCGAGTATCTCATTTTTCAGTTGCAATTCCTTTGTTTTTTCAAATACCTGCTTTTCAAGCTTGCGCTGTTGTATGGCATATTGTCTTGTTCTTAGTTTAATGTATAATCTCCCGATGCCGACAGCTAATAAAGCAATTAAAATAATAAACCACCATTGCTGGTACCAGGGAGTTTTGATGTGGAAATGAAACTCGTTGTATGAATAATTTCCGGAGCCAAATCCATTCATTTTTCTTATGCGCAAGTCATAATCTCCCCGGTCAAGACCATAAAGGCGGATCACGGCTTCATTATTTGTATTGACCGGTTTCCACTGTCCCGAATTATTCAGATCATAATCGATATAAAGGTTTTCTTTATTGCACCATGCTGAAAAGCCAAGTTGAATTACTATTTCCTTTGTATCAGCAGGGAAACCTTTTGTTAACGAATCGGGATTTACCTTTTTATTGTCTGCTCGTATCCCGTCAATATAGATATCTCCGCCAGGCAATATAGGAACGGCTTTTTCCGGGTTCACCCACAACAAACCATCCATGGTAGGGAAAGAAATTGTTTCATTCTTCATTTGCAATACAGGGGGTGCGAAACTACCATTCATCTCAGTAATGTCCATTCCGTCATTGCGCCCGAGGTAATGATAATATATTCTATCTCCATTATGCTCAAAGGCGTTGAGAAGATCGGCAAGACTGGATTTAAACAAACCGCGATTGGTGCTCATCCAGCAGTAACCGTATTTATCGGCAATAAAACCGTGCACATACAGTAGAAAATTATTTTTATCCAGCGGCATTGCCTTCATCTTGCCGTTCCTGTAGATATAATATCCTTTTCCATAAGTTCCAATAAAAAGATAATCCTTGTACTTCCATACAACCCGGACACAATTATCAGGCAGATCGAGTAGTGTATCAATAATGCCGGTGAGGGTATTACAGCGGTACAATTGGCAATTTGAAACTGCAAAAACTCCCGGGGACAATTCTGCCATTGTATAGGGAAACGACCAATTTCTTTCTTTAGAGTAAACCAGGTAGTGCAGGGTATCATCCTGTAACACACCCAAACCTTCGTTATTAGCAATGTAAATTTTGCCATTGGAAAGGGAAAACCCAAAATGCTCGTGCACCGCTATTTTGTTGTATTCTTTTGTGGTACCGGTTTTATAATCGTAACAATAGAGGTTTAAATTTATCCTTTTGTTATACCATAAAAGTGAATCACTGGTCAAGTAGGAATTGTAGAAGTGGCCTTTTACGGGCGGTGGGTGGTTTATATTTTCCTGCGGACCCAAAATATCACCCCTGTCGGTCAGGATCCTGTTGCCTGGTAATTCAATTTGGGAATAGTAAGCGTTTGTTCCAATGGCTTTTTGCTTTTTCCTGATAACATTCACCCTGTTTTCGGTTATAACAAACAGGCCCTTTGAATCTGTTCCGATAAAAAGCAATTCTTTTTCCTGGCTATATTGAATAGATAGTATTAAAATATCAGGAGGCAGGGCATCACATATCTCCCGGGCAATAATCTTCGTTCCATCATAACTAAGGCTCCATGCTTTATTGTTTCCTGTTACAATGGAACTTTTTTCACTTGCATCCCCAAAAAAATGAAATTCGCCTTTGTTAAATTCATTCTCAAATCGTTCGTCAAACTTTACAGGAAGTAATAGATGAGCATCAATATCCACCCGGAATACTTTCCTGTCTTTTGATATAAGAAAAATTTGGTCTTTGATCTTAAAAGCAGCTTTTATAAGTACATCTTCCTTCACAAGAAGTGCTGGTTCATTATTGGTAAGAGTAATAATAATTGGTTTCTCATTTTTAATAAACAATACCGAAGTATCGGTAATCGTCAGTGTTTTTGGTGTTTGATCAAAATCGGGCAAAAAACGTTTTATGGCAGGATGATTGACTTTATAACTGAAGAAAGTATCAGATACGGAAAGGCCATAATAGGCCTGGTAAGTGTTTAATTTATTTTCCTTGGTTGTTTTGCGGTATAAAACCAGCTCGTTTTGGCGCACCTTGAATATATTGTCATACTCATCAGCAGCGTAGATGATCCCTTTATTGTTTCTTGTCATTAAACGAAAACGTTCAGAGGCGATGAAGGGAGTATTTTTATTTGTGTACGTTTTGAAATCAATTCCGTTAAACCGGGCGATTCCTGCTTCGGTAGCGATCCATAAAAAACCGGTTTCTTCGTCCCATTCTAATCCCTTTGTACCATTAGAGGGTAACCCATTTTCAGTGGTGTAATGCCTGGTTTGAAATGTGGCAGGAACCTGCGCAATAGTGATGCGGCTGAAAGCAATACTAATTACCAGCAATGTAATACGACCCTTCATAGATAAATGAGGCTACTACAATTTACGGCATCCGTCTTAGAAATTTACGTTGTACAACGTAGCCAGTTCAATAAGCTCCTTGATATTGCCGGCGTTGGTTTTTTCAAAGATCCGGTTCTTCATTGTCGAAACAGTGTTCATTTTTAAATTCAGTATTTCACTGGTCTCTTTTGTTCCCAGCCCTTTGAGCAAATAATGAAGGATCTCCAGTTCTCTTGGCGATAAAGACGAAAAAGGATTTTCCGGATTTTGTAATACGGGATTTCTTTTGAGCGGGACCTCGTTTTGCAGGAATCGTTGCAGTAGTTGCAGCATTTCTTCTTCACCTGTTGATTTGGAAAGGTAATAATTGATCCCGTATTGTTTCACTGCTTCGCCGTATACCTCGGCCGGCTGCATGGAAAAGATCATGATATTCAGTTCCGGGTACACCCGCCTGATGTTGGGTATCACTTCCAGCGTATTTCCATCAGAGAGAATGATATCAAGAATGAGATGGGTGTATTTTTTTTAACCAGTTCTTTCATCAGGTTATTGCAGGTGGACACTTCAGATATTTCTTTGTATCCAAGATTGACCTGGACGAATATTTTCAATCCTGTCCTGATCATGCTATGATCATCGGCTATCAATAAACACGGCTGCATCATGTTTTGTAAAACTCCTTCTTTTATAATTATTATCCTTGTATAAAATTGTTCAGCTTCTTATACAATATCAATCCAGTCCCCGGAAACATGCCGACGCTTCGGTCGGCACCCCGACTGGCTTTGCCGCGTCGGGACTTTTTAGAAAAGAGCAAATACAATCACATAAGCATTCATATGCAAACACCGGATTAAAGAGATTCTTCAGCTGATGATCAAAATTCCGCTCATCAATTATTTTTCACAGTAGAATTAATTCTACAAGATTTTGCCAGGGAATAAGTGAAATTGCCTAGCAATTCGATACTTGCCCGTCTAATACTTACCCTATCAATAACTGCCCTGTGTATCCTATTGATACTTGCCCTATCTAATCTTACACTCAGTTTAACCAATCGCCAAAAATTTTAAAACCATAAACTGTCCCAAAAGGAGAGAAGGGAAGTTTTTTTAAAAAAAATAGATGCTATGAACACTTCTTATGAACTAGTTGCGACCATTCTTACCGGATCATCTTTTATCGCCGCTTATCTACTGAGTGATAACTTGATTAAGTGGGCTGGTTTAATAGTGGCCTATCCTATTAGTATTTGGATACTTGGTGCGGCTACTTCAAACTCTTCTATAATTTTGGTTATTGTCAACCGTGTCGCTATGTCTGTGGCCTGTGTCTACGCCATCATCGCTTTATTGGCGTTATTGAAAAATCGCAGAAGAGTTGTTGTGGGCTCCGGGCAGTTGACAGTTGCAGGTAATGGATTTTATTCAATCCCCGAACCTGAAAAAAAAGAATGATAAGATCGGGCGGTTTCTTAATGACGAAAAGCTGATCCATTTTAATTCTTTGGTAAATCAGTTTCTCATAGAGAAAAAACCATTTCTTCAGCAAAAGTATTCGCTGAGAGACCTTTCGGTAGATGTCGACATTCCGACAAATTATCTTTCAGCTTTCATCAATCGTTATCACAAGGTAAATTATAATGATTTTATAAATAGTTACAGGGTGTCTCACAGCAAGGTGATGATCATGAATGGAGAATGGAAGTACAAAACCCTGGAGGCGATCGCGTCCGAAGCTGGGTTTAACAACAGGAACACTTTTACTGCTGCCTTCAAGAAAGAAACAGGTCAAAGCCCATCTGAATATTTGAAAGAGGTCAAAAGAGATCACAATGGCAATAGATCACGTTCGGATAACGTCAAAAAGAAGATGGTAGTTTAAGCAGCTAAATAAAAAAAGATCATTCCTAAAAAACCATAATAAATATTGCGGGCAGGCTTCGCAGTCACAGCCTGCCCGCAATAGCAAACAGACTAAAGAATATTTGAGCGTAATCTCCCTTTTGGTTTCTTTCGTTACGACCCCGGATCTAATTCCGGGGTCTTCTGTGATGGTAATGCCCTTTATGATTCTTTGTTTCGAAAATACTTCGGAACAATGCATCGACCTGGGCAAAAATTTTTATCAGCGCTATACATATTTGTTTGCCGCTTTCTCACTGAACTTTGGGGATGTTTGCAGCTGTATGTTCTTAATATACTGAGTGGGAGTGCTTCCGGTAAATTTCTTAAAAGCAGTTAGAAACGTTACCCTGTTATTAAAACCCGCTTTCTCTGCAATAGCTTCTAAGGTCAGCTCACTCCATTTTTCATTTTTCAGACCTTCTTCAATATATTTAATACGGTACCGGTTGATAACGTCATTGAAATTTGCCTCGTACGCCTGCGAGATAAAAGCGGAGAAAATATGTGGCTGTATATTGAGATAATTTGCTATTTCCTTGCGATCCAGATCGCGGTTCAGGTAGAATTCTTTGTCTGCATATTTTTCAAAAAGCTCCTTTAGTTCGATTACCCTTTCTTTCGGCAAGGATAACTGTTTTATTTTTTTTACACCCTGCTCCTTTAAAAATGCGGTGTTCAAATAGTGCCCGTACAAAAGATCCGGATTTGAAAATAGCACCAGGCTCATTATGAAAAAGAATGTCATGACGCAGATGGAACTTATCAGCCATTGATAGGAAGGCGAAAAAAGGAATACAAGAAGACTGCTGGCTTCCAAAAGAAAATATAGTGAAGTAGCGGTTATTAACCAACGTAATAGTACAGTTTTGTTCTTCTGCTCACCAGAACGGTAGCTTTTCAAAAGCATCCTTACCACAAATAATATGTATGCAAACCCAAGTACAATTGGTGCTAAGAAATGTATTCCCTGCGGTACGAACCAGCCCTCATTGAAATGAAGCACTGTTCTTTGGTCATGACCCAGTAGTGAACGTATGATCGCAAGTTTATGGTTATTGGAACTGAAGAAAAGGGGCGTAAAGTCAATAAAATAAATTAAAGCCGGCAACACATGCACTCCATCGGTCCACCGCAGGTATTTGCGTGATTTAAGAACAAATACCACATACAGGTAAAATGATGGCATCACCAGGTAGTAAAAGAAAGATCCTGTTCTGAAGAAAAAAGGGACGTATAGAAGATACTTGCTTTCAAACAGGAATATCAGGAATACTGTAAAATTCAGAGAAAACAAAGAAAAGGCTAACAGGCGCGAAGGCAGATCCTTATGCTTATTGAGCACAATAGAAATAACAATGCAGCCGGTTATTAAAACCGCAAACGAAAAGAGAGCACTAAAACTCATATCAAGGTTTTGAATGTTAGTTTTCGCCGGCAATAGCAAATCGAAAAACCTGTTTCAGACGGTAGGGATAAAAGGTGAAGGGATGTAAACATACATGCAAATACTTACTTAAAAAAATTAATATAAGAAGGATAATACAAAAATAAAAAAGGGCTTACGGACTTCTGTAAGTGGCAAGATGCTAAAACTTATAAACAGTAGCCATAAAATTCATGGCTTTGCCATCGCTAAAAAGAATCGCTTTTTTTTCGATGAGTGTTCGAAATAAAAACTGCCACGTTTTATAAGATTTGGCTCATTATAGTTTTTTATTTCATCTTTCCGGTGCGATATAAAGTAACTTCAACTAGGGTGAATTAGAGCTCAGTGATAGTATTCTTCTTGAATTCTAAGGGGTTGTTTTCATTATAGCTGTAATACCTGCAATTTGATTTTCGCAGGTGATGAATGAAGTGCCATCATAAATTATTATGGCCGAGGGGTACCAAGGCTAAATCCGGAAGATGCGTAGCTATTTTTTGATCATTCATGTGTTGGGATAAGGAAGATGAAAAAAGTTTTTAATAAAAAAATAAATTGTATGAAAAAGTTCTTTCTGGTCGGTCTGCTTCTTATTGTAACATTGGTTTCATTTGCACAAAATTCATTTACACAGCATGCCCGGCTGAATGCATATGGTATGTATGTGTTTCCTGACGGATTCGACTCTTACTATGATCAGTACAACTACTACAATGGCAATATCGATGGAAGCTTCCAGGGTGGTATAGGCATAGAGTACATGGCCTCAGAGCGCAACTGTTTTGAAATAATGTGGCAGCATCAAAGCACACATGCGCCTACTTATTACCTGGACAACGGCGTCGTGGGGGTGCAGGAAAAATACACAAATTTTGACCTTAACATTGACTACCTGACGATCGGCAGCGACGGTCATATTCAAAAACCAGGTAGCAAAGTTGAGGGATATGGAGGCTTGCTTTTGGGGGCAGCATTCATAGGTGCTAAGAATCCTGATAACGGCAATCATAATACCGCAACAAAATTTGCCTGGGGTGCAAGGCTTGGTTGTAATATCTGGGCTAGCGAAAAATTCGGAATAAAACTCCAGGCCGGTCTTATGTCAATAGCGCAAGGTGCCGGCGGTGGCTTATATTTCGGCACAGGAGGAGTAGGAGCCGGAGTAAGCACCTATTCCAGCATTTACCAGTTTCAACTGGGCGGCGGCTTGACCTTTAAATTAGGGCAGAAAAAATGAATGAGTGACGAGTAATGAATAATGAGTGATGAATGATGAATGATGAATAATGAGAAGTGGGAAGCATTGGTGGTAGTTTACTCACTACTGATCACTCATTACTCATCATACTGTTCACAATGATCAGAAAAAAGAGCATAGTTTGCTTATTATGCCTTGTTGGTTACTGTGTAAAGGGTCAGGAACTGGAACCACGGGCATATGCTGCATTGCCAAAAAATTTAAACACAATAGCTGTGGGATACGGTTTATCCAGGGGCAATGTCCTCACTGACCCTTCGCTTCCTATTTCGAATTTCAGAACAAGTGTTCAAAGTTTGACCGGGGTCTATTTGCACACTTTTGCTTTGGCCGGCAAATTAGCCCGCGTGCAGCTAAGTGTTCCCTTCATTAATATTTTCGGAAAATTGCAAATAAATGGACACGACACAACTGGTTCGCGAAATGGTTTTGGCGATGCAAGGATACGATTGGGGATCAATCTTACCGGCACACCTGCCCTGGGCAGAAAAGAATTTACACAGTACACACAAAAAACAATTGTAGGGGTCACCCTGGTTACAGTATTGCCGACTGGTTTATATCACGCTGACAAGCGGATCAATACAGGAAGCAATCGCTGGGCCCTGAAACCTGAAGTAGGGATATCAAAACGATTCAAGCGGGTTTATGCAGAAGCATACGCAGGCGTTTGGTTTTATTCTGACAATAATAAATATTTGGTCGATAAAACCCTTCACCAGGAACCGGTGTTTAGTCTGCAGGCGCATGCTTCTTATTATTTTAAGAACCTGATGTGGATAAGCATTAATACCACATGGTTCAACGGAGGTAAGACTTTGGTCGATGACTCGCCCCAGGGAGACTTGCTGGACAATTCGCGGCTGGGAGCTACCTGGTCAGTCCCGATAGCAAAGGGCCAGTCTTTGAAACTACAATTTCATGTCGGTGCATTTACATCGAGCGGTTATGATTATAATGCAGTTTCATTAGCTTATCAGCATATATTCTGAAATGATGGAAATGAAATTGAACATTAAAGAATTTGAATGAAATGAAAAAAACAATACTGTTTTTCACAGCCATTTCAATTGTCAGCGTGCACCTGTTTGCACAGGATCTTGTTGCAGCGAAGACCGGGCCACCGGGTACCTGGCAGGAATTAGGAACCGTAACGGTAAAGGATACCGTGAATCATGATGACATTGTATTGGTTGGACAAGCGGAGTACAGGTCTCTAAAATTTAAGGTACAGGATGCACCTGTAAATATTCTCAACATGAATGTGATCTATCAAAACGGTAAGGTGGATCAGTTTAATCTAAAATACCAGGTACCTGCCGGTGGGGAAAGCAGGGTGATTGACTTAAAGACCGATAATTTAAAAACGGGCGTAAGGAAAATACGAAGGGTCACAATCTGGTATCAAACGGACAGCCTGGCACATGCCAGCCGCGGAAAAGTTACCTTATGGGGAATGAAATAAATGAAACAACTGAAGTAAACCAAAGCAGGAATATTAGGGTTTATAATGAAAAAGATATTATTTGACAGTTTTTTACTGATCGCGTTGTCGTTTGCATTTAATGTCATTTGTGCACAAAAGAAAGCTTCTTCTACTCCTGAAGAAAGGACAGGCAAATGGACTGAGTGGATGAAAGCAAATTTACAGCTGAGCGACAGCCAGGTTACGCAAGTTCAGGACATAAACCTGAAATACGCTAATAAAACGCAAGGACTGCAAACGGCAACTTTATCCAGGAAAGAAAAAATGCAGGTTCTAAAAGATAACGATAAAGCAAAGGATGCTGAATTAAAAAATGTATTTACGACTGATCAGTACAATGCCTACCAGGCAAAGAAAGATGAGATCAGGAAACAAATGAAAGAGAAAATGAGGGAGAAGAAAACCCATGGTAAAATGACCTAAAATAATTTGATGTGAAAAAATTGACAAATTTCATCAGGTTCACGATTGCTGGCGGTATAGTCTTTCTCGTACCAGTTGGCGTAATCGTGTTTATAATGGCAAAAACAATTAGTTTTCTTTATAACCTTTCAAAACCAATTACCGCCAGGCTGCCTTTTGAGAATGTCGGCGGTGTGGGTGTTAACACACTCATGAGCATAATACTCCTGCTATTGATCTGTTTCCTGGCCGGCATTTTCATGAGAACAAAACTTGCAAAAAAAGTGATTCAATGGCTGGAGGATCGCGTGCTTGTATATATCCCGGGTTATTCATATCTCCGTGCCCGTTCAACGGATTTGTTCAGCCAGGAAAAAACGGACAATTGGAAACCCGCCAGCATTTTTGTGGATGATAATGAAGTAATATGTTTTGTTATAGACGAAACTCAAGACTATTGCTCCATTTTTCTACCATCTGCGCCTTCTCCGTCATCCGGCAGCATTGTTGTGAGAGAGAAAACCAAAGTTACTTTTCTGCCTATTAACATGTCTGAAGCTGTTTCCATGATAAAGCAATTTGGAAAAGGTGCCTCAGAACCTATCCAAAAAATAATACCTGTGGGCCATCACAAAACATGATTCGAAATTCGATCATAACGCAAAATCATTGCATTCGATAGTGCAGCGCAAATATTTACAACAAAAGTGAATGACAACGAGCTCACCTATACAACAATAATTTCAGACCAGGTCGCCTTACTTGATTTTGGGTTAGCCGGAGGATTATTTTATAAATTTAAAAAAGATAAAAGAAGTATGGGAATTGGTATAAGATATTTCCAGGGATTGACAGATATACTTCCATCAACCACCGGGAAACAGGTAAACAACGCCTTTCAAATAAACTTTACGATATCCATCGGTGCTGGCAAAATAAATGCAGACAGCGGTAACAAAAACACTGGCCAGTGATCAATGGTTACATTTTCTGACATACTCCGTAACAAAAAATATTTATTGTTCTCTACTATCGCACTGTGTTGCTCTTTCTTTCTCTTTGGCCAGTCAAATAAAAAGCATATTTCGCTCAAAGACTCCGTGGATGGGAAGTTGGATCTCAGTGATTATATCATTGATGCCAATGGTTTTATTCCTATACCACTTATCATCACTGAACCGGCCCTGGGTGGATTTGGCGGAGCCATCATACCCGTTTTTATAAAAAAGCGGCCTCCATACCTTGATTCAATAAATGGGCAGTTAGTAAAGACACCCGTGCAACCTGATATTACGGGAGGAATGGGCCTATATACCGTGAACGGTACCTGGGGTGGTCTCGCCTTTCGTTCAGGGACGCTCATTAAAAGCAGGATCAAGTATTCAATAGGCGGCGGGTTTATCAATTTGAACATGGCATTTTACAGAACTTTTGAGCAATTGGGTGAAAAAAAATTGAACTTCAATTTTAAAGTTTCTCCGTTTTCTGCGCAAGCGATCAAAAGAATAAGTCACTCGCGCTGGTATGCTGGGTTTAAATATCTTTTTCTTCATACTGACGTTCGATATGCAGGTGACAGTATATTAGAATCATTGGGAAAACCGCTTGAATCAAAAAGTGTCATCAGTCAACTGGGCATGATCGTCGAATTAGACAATCGTGATAACATTTTTACTCCTGATAAAGGAATAAAATTTCATATTGATGCAGTTTTCTCGGATAATATATTAGGGAGCGATTACGACTACTGGAAAATGAATTATTACATGTTTGCTTATACCCCAATTTCAAAAAAGATAGTTGGTGGTTTCCGTCTTGACGGCCGGCAGGCATTCGGTGATCCTCCTTTCTACATGCTTCCCTACATAGACATGCGTGGCATACCTACGGCACGATACCAGGGTAATGTGGATATTCTTTCCGAAGTGGAGATGAGATGGGACGTCGTAAAACGATGGAGTGTTATGGCATATGCCGGCGCGGGAAAAGCATTTGATGAATGGGACAAGTTTGCTGATGCTAATTGGGCCTGGAGTTATGGAACCGGGTTTCGGTATTTACTGGCTAGAAAGTTTAAACTGAGAACAGGTATCGATGTTGCACATGGCCCCGACACATGGGCATATTATATTGTCTTTGGGGGTAATTGGCTGAAGTGATAACTGTTTTTTTACATGTGATCGTCTGGGTTTGAATTCCGGGCAAAATAGATTTTTTGGTTTCTTCTTGTTTTTATAATTTCAATAAGAGTTTAGCTTCAATTCGCCCTACCTTACGAGTTTCTGATTATGGCTTCTGATTAGTACTCTGATGTAAGCCAGCCCATAATGTGAGTTTTTACGAAGTGTTTCCGACGCGGGTAATGTTAATTTTATTTGTCTCGAATCGACTGCTTATGGTATTAAACAACGGATATCGAAACTTTAATGAGATAGTTATCTCTAAAAGAATCGTCTATTCCCATTTTACTTTCAGGCCACCTATCAATTCTTTATTCTCAGATGAGCAAATTATTATCGGACCGTTGATCCAAAGGTTTGCATTGGCACTGACGTCTCACAAACTAAACCTGACTAACTATTATTAATAATAAAATATTTATGGAAGGCCATTCAGAAATTTATACACTACTTTTATCGGCCGCCTGGTTTCCTGTTTTTAAAGCATTCAAACCGTCATTTCGCCTCAAAAAGATCAGTTTAAGAATAAGATCTTTTTTGGGTCTTAGCTTGTTTCGGTCAAAGAAACCAAAACACAGATCAAACCATCATACATCGTTGGTCATATCGCCCAAACGCATGGCCGAAATTGAAGAAACTATCAGGAAACACCTGGAAGAAAAAAAATCATTCCTGCAACATGGGTATACTTTAAGAATGTTTTCAGATGAGACCCAGGTCCCTGTGCACTACCTCTCGGGTTTTATCAATAAGTACTATAAAATGAATTTTAATGATTTTATCAATGAGTACAGGATCATTTTTTCCATTGACAAACTTTTGAAAAAAGAATGGATGTATAAGAAACTTGAGACCATTGCCAACGAATCAGGATTCAACAACCGGAATACTTTTATTTCCGCCTTCAAAAAAGTGACAGGGGTAAAACCGCTCGGAGTTTTTAAAGGATATAAAACTCGGGAAACCTCACGAACCTTACCAGGTCACAGCCTCGGAGTCTAAAGGAAGTCAATGAAGCCTGGGGAAAATTCTAAGATCACGTTCTACCGTTCTCCGCGGGTCCAGTCATTCAATTTAACTCACACAAACGTTTGATAAATATCAATAATTATTGGCAAGAAAATACCTTTTTGAATTTGAAAAACTCTTAACTTTATTGACCCCGGAGCGGAAGATTTATATAGCTCAGATACTCTGCCATTAAACCTCGAGCTTATTTACAACCAAAAATATGATGGTACCCTGGTTTATTCCTTACAAGGATGGAGATATGAATATCGCGATTGCATGAATCAAAGGAGTAACGATAGAAGCATGGAATTTAATAACGACCAAAGCAATGAGCTGTTCAGTCAGTTCAGTGATGATCCTCTTTTCCTGAAACAGATAGCTGATTCAGGGCCTGCCATTACTTATGTACTCGACCTGGAAAGATGTGATTTTATTTACATCAACATTAATGCGAATGATCTGTCCGGCCATGATAAAAGTTATTTTTTCATGCAGGGGAAAAATATTTTCAGGGAACTTATTCATCCCTGGGACTATGAAAGAGCAATGCAGTATGTTTATCTTCTTTCAAAAGAGGACAAGTCCCTCGAAGTTTTGGAAGTAAGATTGAAAATTACGAATGACTCCTACAGGTGGTTTCGTTTTAATGACCACATTTTTAAAAGAGATGAGCAGGGCAGACCCCTGCGCTCGATCGGTGTTGCTCATGACATTCATGAAACAAAACTGGCAACCCAGGAATCAGAAAAATTAAACAACTGGTTTAACTCCGTATTGGAAAATTCTCCCGTTGGAATTACTGCACTAAAAGCGATACGTGATAAAAAAGGAAAGATCACCGACCTGGAATACGTTTTTGCAAACCGCATAGCGGAGGTAGCAATAAACAAAGGTGAATTGAAAGGCACTCTTTTCTGCAAGGACCTCGAAAGCTTAAAACGGGCGGGCCTGTTTGAGCACTATACAGATGTGATAGAAACCGGGATCCCATGGGCAGGTGAAGTTCTTTTCAAGGACGAGCACCTGGGCGTGAACGCGTGGCTGCTTGTAAGCGTGTCTAAACTTGATGATGGGTGCATAGCTAGTTTTTTTGACGTTACGGAAAGAAAAAAAATAGAGCAGCAAATAGTACGACAGGAGCAACAATACCATTCATTGGTTGAAAATACTCCGGATGTCATTTCCCGATGGAATAAAGATTTAAAACTGATTTATGCCAATAGCGCCGCTGAAGTAAAGACGGGAGTTCCGCGCGAAGGCTTATACGGTAAGACAAGCAGCGAAATGGGACAACCTGATGAACTGGCCCTTCCCTGGATGGAAAAATTGAAGATGGTTTTTCAAACAGGACAGCCGACAACGGCCCATCAGCTATTCCCTTCACCGGATGGTCCTCATCACTTTTTCGCACGAATGGTTCCTGAAAGGAGCGAGCGGGGAGAGGTGGAAACGGTATTGGCCATTGCAAGAGACATCACTGAATTAAAAAAAGCTGAAGACGCGCTTATAGCATTAAAGGATGAGTTGGCGCGGAAAGCAACAGATAGATACCAGACACTCTTCAACTCTATTGATGAAGGTTTTTGCATTTTGGAAAAAGTGGAAGGAGACGGTCCTTTGGATTTTCGCTTTATCGAAGTGAATCCCGCATTTGAAATGCAGGCCAGGCTCCAGGATGTGGTCGGAAGGACTCTTAGAGAAGTTTCTCCAACGATATCCGAAAAATGGCTGCTGATCTATGACGATGTTGTGACGGGCGGGAAGGATATCAGGTTTGAACGTGCAATGGCTGCCAGTGAAAAAATGTTAGAAGTTTATGCTTTTCAGAGTGAAAGATGAAACTAACCGGCGCGTTGGCGTTGTATTCAGGGATATTACAGAACGGAAAAAAGCGGAACAGGAAGTCTTGAGGTTGAAAGATGAACTGGCGCAAAAAGCTACCGATAAATACCTGTCTATTTTCAATTCAATTGACGAAGGTTTTCATCTTGTGGAAGTGATTTTTGATGAAAACGATAAAGCTGTTGACCTTAAAATACTTGAAGAAAATCCGTCCGCGGAGAAAATTTTCGGTGAAAGTTTTTTAGGAAAAACGATGAGACAGGCACACCCGGAATATGACGAAGCAAGATTCCAGGTTTGGGGTGAAGTAGTGCGATCTGGTCAAAGGACACGATTAACGCGATACTCGGATATATGGAAAAAATGGTTTGATTTCCACCTTACAAAAGTCGGGGGTGAAAACAGCAACCAGGTGGTGGCGATATTCCAGGATATTACGGATCGTAAAGAAGCAGAAGAAGCATTCGCGCAGAAGTGAGGAGAGATTGGCTGCAGATCTTGCTGAAACGAAATTATTGCAATCGATCAGCAGCCAGTTAATACAGGAAGATAATGTACAGGCAATATATGAACAGCTTCTGAATGCTGCTACCGCTATCATGCATTCGGAGATGGCTACCATGCAAATGTTGTTTCCCGAAAAAAATGAGTTGTTGCTTCTTGCATCAAAGGCTTCGATCCGGAAGTTATCAAATACTGGGAGTGGGTAAAAAAGGGGACCAAAGCGCTTGTGGTACCGCTCTTGAAAAAAACAAGAGGATCATTATACCCGATATTGAGATCTCTGAATACATAAGATCGGAAGAAAATCGTGCGGCCCATCGGTTAGCTGGCATCCGTACCGCCCAGTCCACTCCTCTTATTACCCGGTCTGGTCATCTCATAGGAATGATCTCTACTCATTGGAGTAATGATTCATGAACCAACTGAACGTGAGCTTAATTTGTTTGATGTGCTGGCAAGGCAAGCGGCTGACCTGCTTGAAAGAAAGCAGCGGGAGGAAAAATATCTTTCCGAACTACAACAGGAAGTTCATGAAAGAACAATTGAATTAAAGGAAAGCAAAGACCTTTTGCAAAATATTGCTGACACAATTCCAGGTATGATCAGTGTCCAGGAGTACCCATCACGTAAAGTGATTTATCATAACCGCGAACCTTATAGCATGAGTGGCCTTAGTGCTGATGACCTGGAAAAGATGTCTGTTGAAGAGCGTCATGGCCTTGTACATCCGGATGATATGCCGGGAATGCAAAAGTATATTGCGTGCATTGCTTTTTTATCGGATGAAGATGTTACAACGTTTGAATATCGCGTAAAAGCAAACTGAAGGATTGGGTATGGGTACGCGTACGAAGCAGGGTATTTGGAAGGAATGAAAAAGGTGAGGTAATAAGCTTTATAAATGTTGTGTACGACATCGCGGTCGAAAAAGAAGCTGAAGAAAAACTAAAAGAGAATAATGAATTGCTGCGATCAATTATGGATTCTTCATTAAGCATAATCCGGGTAATGGAGGCCATTCGTGACGAACAAAACGAAATAATTGATTTCAGATATATCCTGGCAAATAAGAAAGCGTTGAATGAGTATCACGTTGATGACAGAAAAGGAAAATTGTTTTCTGAGGTTCACCCTGAACTGATGAGATCAGAAATGTTCAGCAATTTTAAAATGGTAGTTGAAACCGGTAACCGTACAAATTTTGAAATCTGCTATGGTGAGGAGGGTTCCTGCGTGTGGTTTAATGTGATCGCTGTAAAGCTGCGTGATCAAGTTGTCTTTTCACTGGAAGACATTACTGAACGCAAACGCCGGGAGTTAAATTCGGCTTTCTTATCGGCGATCCAGGACGATCTTGCCAACCTTTCTGACGAAGACCAGATCTTACAAACTGTTGGTAGCAAAATAGGGCGTTTCATGAGAATTAGTACGGCGATATTGGTAGATGTTGATGAAGAGCTTGATGAAGCGAGACCTCATTATTTATGGCATACTGAAGGCATGCCGCAATTGCCGTTAGTGCTTTGCCTTTCGGACTTTGGAGGGGAAGAATCCATGGAACTATTGCGTACGGGGCAAACTATAGTCATTCATGACACTGAAACTGATCCTCTTGTTCATGCAGCAGCGCACCGGTCAATACAGGTGCGTTCTTCTATCAATGTACCATTTCACCGTGATGGCAAATGGAAGTATTTCCTTTCGATTACTGATTCGAAGCCCCGCGATTGGCATGATGATGAAGTGCAGTTGTTCAAAGAATTGGCTCATCGTATTTCTCTCCGTATTGAACGTGCAAGGGCTGAAGAAGCTTTACGACGTTCTGAAGAACAATATCGTACCCAATACGAGAAAGTAAGTGGACACCTGAACTAAAAGCCCATGCGAATTACTCTCTCCAACAATATAAATTGACCAGATGGAGCCAGGGCTGATGGCTATTTCGCCTTCCTGAATTTTGGTTCGTGATCCTTCGTCAATGTTTGCAATTAAAAATTTATCGAAAGAGATATAAAGGGGCAGTAAGTGCCCGGGACTGATACCAAACCAACTCTATAATATATTTTATGTCAGATAGTTATAACTGTATCAGAGGTTTGAAGTAACAATAGAGTAACAGGAATTGTGGATTATATCTTTTCAGTTGATACTAATCAAGGTTCTCTCATTAAAAAAGGTAACCGCATGGAGGAAGGGTCAAAAGCTCAATTTCAATTCTTTTTGGTTTGAGGTTTGGGAAGTGATTGACTTCCTTGTGACTTGTACCACCAGATACCGATATAAATACCAAAAAAAAGAAAACTGAGGGAAATAAAAATTACAAATAGTGTCATGTCAAAGCGATATTCATCATCAACCTGTAAATAAGTTTTTCTTGCATCTTTTAATTGAGTCAGGGCGAAAAGAAAAAAGGCAATTCCAATACTTAAAAGAACAACTGGTGGTCTTTGATTAGGTTTGTTCATGACATAATAGTTTAAGTGTTCTTGCGTGCCGCACACAAGTTTTTAAACTAAAACATCATTACAAATTCTTCGTAAGTAGTGGCGGCGCACTACCCACTCTGTCTTGTCTCCGGGAGGAGAGCAATGCAAATTACAAATAAATGTGGATCATTATTGAGGAGAGTGGGACTATGTGAATTAACTGTGGATGAAATTGCAATGGTGATATAACAAAAACAAGAAAGGAGGAGTTAAAAAAAAAATAAAAAAGCCGCTTAAAAATAGCGGCTTAAAATATCAGTGCCTTGTGCAGCCTTTACACTTCAACCCCTAAAAATGGAGCAAATGTTTTGTGGAGTTGACGGGAATCGAACCCGCTCATGGGCATTAACTTTATTGCTCCGATGCAAATATACAACACTGTTTTAGGCATTTAAAAAAGGTAAATGAATTTGTTTACTTTTTCGTTCATACTTTATATCCACGCCCAATTAATAATTCAAACCATTGCACCTGGTGGCTTTTTACTTCAAAAGAAAAGTCTTTACTATGGGTTCATGCCTACCGAAAAGCTCGACGCAGACGAGCGCAATTGTACCCGCAGCAACAGCTACCGTTCCCCAAAACAAACACTTTGTCCAACAAGCGAGACGACCATTTAAGCGGATCAACCTCAATTCGTTAACTAACGCCCTTCGGCGTTCTTCGATATCGTTTGTCGCTTTAATATTTTTTCTATTTTCTTTCCCCTCTATAACCTCCATTGTCCCAAAAAAATATGGCCGTTAAAATTTCGTCTTATCGTCATTCCTTCGCCGGCGTGCCTATTAGTAAATGGTTGTTCTTGCTTACCGGCAACGTAAACAAAATCGATATAACCATCGTCTTTGAGCCTGTTCAATGCCATCCTGAATAAATATTCATCTTTATTAGGGAAATATTCTTTCATGTGTCACGAGCTTTTCCATAAGATCGTAATAGTCTTTGGGGTGATATGAATTTTTAAAACAAGTCTAATATTCTTCTCGACTGTCGGCTGTTAATTTGGTGACATCCATCTTTCTAAACTACAAATAAGTTGTTTCAAAACAATCAAGGCAGTAGTAGTATTTGATCCATAGCAATTCTACTGATCTTTTGTAATTTGGCCGACACCCTATTCACCCGGTCCTGATAGAACTTATTTACACATTCCCTTTTTATACCACTTCTCGCCATTCCTTGTAATCCTGATAATAGCATAGGGAGGTCCGACACTATTAGGGGTAGCTTCGCTTTGAGTTTCCAAAAGTTTTTCCATCGCCTCCTCTAATGATTTATGGCTTCTCCAAAATTTATTGTCAGTGTACAGAGGGCGTGCAGCATTGTAAATACCTAAGGGCACAATTAAATGGTTTTTAGAACCATGCATATTGAATTTTTTACCAACGATATCTAATTTTACCTTTTTAGAAGAATCGCTAACAAACTTTATTTGAAATTCGCACACTTGGGGGATGTTATGATAAAACCATACAAAAGCTATGTGGCCTATTCCCCCTGTTTTCCATAATTGAACAAAGCCGTTATGATCATTTATTTTGAAAATATTTAACTGCCCCTCCAAATACCTAATTGCCTCATCTTTTAGGTAATAAATCGAGTCTGTAAATCGCTGTTGTTGTAAAATACTTTCCCTACCAAATCTTAGCACATCAGGTTGCCCACTTACCTGACGCCATATAATATATGTTTTTCTCTTTACTGATTTTGCAATCTGCTCTATACGCAGTGTCCTCTTTATTGACTTTCGTTGAAATAGAAGAAGTAATTACACCAGCCCGGCTATCTGCACCAATAACAAGTGTATCATGATAAGAATGTATAAGAATGCAGGTTTGAGTTTTCCCAATTATTGAAGGGAAAAATAGAATCATAGCTAATACCATCTTCACGTTGTTTTGTTCCATTATGCGGTGCAAAGATCTTAGTTTCGGGGAAAATTTGGTATTCGCCCAACATAAGCAGCCAGTTTTCTTTTCAAGGTACATAAGTCTTAATTGAATTTAAAACGTGGCAAAAGTCTACACGGTTTTGGTCCAATTACAATTTTCGGCATTGCAGCTCAGTTTTTGTATCTTTTGATACCAAAATTTATTGCATGGGCAACTTCGCAGGCACTCCCAACAGTAAACCACCTTAACTGAACTATATGACTAACAGGTCGCTATTATTCATCATTTTCTTTTCACTGAATTCCACACAGGCATTTTCACAACCCAATAAATCTACACCTGAACTTAACGCCCTTGATAATAGCTTTTTTAAATGGAAGGATTTTTCATTTAATCAGCCATGGGAAAAAGTGAAAAATATCTGTGACATCGAGAAAATCGCAGCTTTCTAAAAATCGATTATCAGAATTATTGGTGTGGTGATATATCTGACACAACCAAATCTTATATCTTAAACAACCAAATTATCATGAATTCAACACCATTTGGTTTGACCAAGTTGTATTGCATTTAGTTGGTTCAACAAAATCGAGAGTCAATTATAGTTCTCTTTATTTCATCAAACAATTTAGTGACTCTGTTGACGCAATTTTCAATTACAAGAAAATGCTACAATTATTCAAAATTAAATATGGAGACAGCTACACCGAGCATCTTGAAAAATTCAGACAAGAGGTTGCCGATAGTATGTCAAAAAATTCCATATACCCTTATTTGGATGATAATGTTCCGTTTTCCTCGGTGGATGAAACTGAATGGAATGGGAATGTCAATATTCATTTGAAACTTAACTTTATTCAAGAGAGGAATCTTATTATCCTATCCGTGGAAGAATACCTCGATAAAATTTTCCATAGTAATTCAAGAAATTGGGTTTTTGAGTCAAACTACAATGAAAACTTCACCAACGCTTTTAAAGAATTTGATAACAAAAATGGATACAAAAGGTTAAAATTTGGTATGCAAAAATCGGCGGTGAAAAACATTGTAAAATTTAAAGATGCAGACGTTCTGAGACAATATGCTGTTACAACACAAGAATACAAAAATTGGTTTTACATTCCTTTTGACTTTTGCTATTTAATGTTCAATAAAAAAAATGAATTGTATGAGGTATCTCTGTCCAAAGATGAATATTCCGATGAGGATTATAGGCGATTTTTAAAGGAACTGATTGAAATGTTTGGCACTCCTACAACCTACGAAGAAAAAAGTGGGAACTCAGAATTTACTCTTTGGAGTGGCAGAAACATTTTTGTTACTATCATGCGACCACAGGACCACAGTTTGTACGTTTATTTTGATTGCGGTCGCTTGGACGATTCTTCGCCAACCGATAAACTTTATTAGATATATTATGAAATTGACCTCGCTTTTAAAGCTGGTGGCGATATCTGCCTTGATCACATCTTTCGATTTTAAAGGGCAGAAAACAACATCAAAGCAGGATGACATTAAAGAGTCGTTGTGTAAGGCAATTCAACAGAAAAAATTGATCAAGTTCTTTTATGACGATAAATATTCAGATTTTACCGATTGGCGGGTTGTTGAACCGCATTTATTAGGCGATCACAAATCAACCGGCAATACCACGTTGGTTGCATGGTTCTTGCCGACATCTCAACAGTCAGCAGATGGACACTTGGAAGGGTGGGGAAACTATCTTATTAATCGGATACAACATCTCCAAATTCTTGATAAACCCTTTAAGAATTCAAGACCCGCCTATAACCCGAACGATAAAAGAATGAAAACCATTTATTGCAATATAAACAAGACATAAATCACCCGGCCTCAAATCAAATCAAACATGGGATCAGCAAATGACATTTTAATCTTGGTGGTAGTTGCCGGGATCGTCAACGCATTCATTCTGTATTTAATCATATCAGCGGCAATCTGATCAAGGAGCAGCATCGAATGCACCGGGCAATATTTGGTCTTTTGTTCTCAAATTGCCAAACAAAACGGCGTGACCGACGAAAAGATCAAAGAGGTAATAAATCAGGCAAACAAATTCTAATCACCGCGCGGGGAACATCCCGGTGCTTATCTTTGAATATTCGCTTTGACCTGAACTTTTACAGAACCAAGAAGGTAACTGCCAGACGACACTTTTTTAACACTAAGAATAACAGTTCTAAATGTAATTGTCCACCTTTTTATATTTTACCGAGCCGCGATATAGTTCATTCATGGAATATGAAATTTTATCAGAAATCCGCGTAGAGTTTACCCCAGTATCGGTTGCACCGTTAAGAAAAATAAGAAAAGAAGAAACACTTTCTCTTCCATTACCTAAATGTTTCACCTTTCCATAATAACCGTGAAACTGAATATATCCGATTTGATTGTTGTTGTTATCTAAAACGCCTGCATTCTCAAAAACTCCGACTTGCTTTCCACTACCTGGAAAAACAAAATATTTTTCATATGCTGTGCTAACAAACGGATTTACCACTGCCGGTGGCATTGGAACATCCGGGCTTGGCCTGTAACCCTGATCTGCGTTACTAGTAACCTCAAAATTATCAGGGGCATGTTGCGGTTTATTTTGTTCATTGGCCAATTTAATTTGTTTATCAGCCCATGCTTTTATTTGGATTAAACCGTCACGATAATCTGCCGTTAATGGAGGGTTTGATTTCAAAGCAATATCCGCATAAAGGTTGGCGGATTTGAAATTGCCTTGCTTTGCAAAAGCATGACTTAATACATAGTAAGTTAGTGGTTTCTCTACCATTCTTAAACTTATTAAAAAATAATTGATAGAATTTTCATAATCATTTTTATTAAATGATATAAGGCCCATTCTATAATATTTGTCAGCATCTGCAAGTGTAACAGAATCCTGGGATAAGCTTTTATTTTGTAAAACAAAAATGCAAACTGTTAAGAACATTGATTTTAAAAAATTAGTAAGCTTCATATATAATAGATTTTTATTTTCTACTGGAATCTGTAAGATTAAAATCATTTATTCCGGGCATCGGAATAGAACCATTAAAATTTTGTGTAGAATCTTTTGAATTTGTAGCTGGAGTATTTGAATTTGTTGTTGGGGTATTTCCTCGTTTCAAAGTGACACTTTTGTCTATATAAATCGCAACTATCATTAAAAGAACACCCAAGAGTACAAAAAGCAACCCTGGTGATAAGCTTGTTAAATCAGATTTGAACCCAATAAAATTCGACGAGAACTTAAATTCTCCTTTTACGCCTGAAAAAATTAAGTTATATCCAAGCTTAATAATTTTATAACCTAAAATAAAGCACACAATTTTCATCAAAATAATTAATGAAAATGAAATTAGATAGAGACTTTCAGGAGTGAGCCACATTACTTTGAAATATTAGTAGACAGCTAAATTCAAGATACAAATTGAATCGGACAAAAGCAAGACGAATGCTTAATACGAGCGATGCTCAGAGTCTATATAGACAATTTGGATTTACGAATCTTACTAACCCTACTTACATCTTAGAAATTTACAAGCTCAATGTTACATTTAGAATATAAAGAAGACAATTGAGAAGAAAATAAAACTGCCGCTAACATGAGGTTTCTGCTATGCTTGCCACCGAATATTGACCCAAAAGATTTTGCCCGCTGGACAGCAATTTTTCAGCGAGTTCCATATTGCTATTATTGTTCAGTATTTTTTCTTTTCCTTAATTTAACACTCATTGCTTTTTGTTTGATTTTTGTTTCCCAACGAAAGTATGATTTTTAGTATTTTCTTGTTACCCCAGTAACAGCCCAGTAACAAAAACTGAGAAAATTGAGTCAAATCAAAGTTAATGAAAGGAAAGAGGGATCGCTGAAATACCTATGGGGACTGCATTCCAGAACATTAAAAAACCCTCTGAAAAAGAGGGTGTTGTGCCCGGGACTGGATTCGAACCAGCACAACCTTTCGGATGCTGCCACCTGAAGACAGTGCGTCTACCAATTTCGCCACCCGGGCTCTGGGTGTTCGTTTATTAAACTCTTTTAAGTATCTGGGGTTGCAAATATAATGGAAAGAGGGGAGAATGTTATTTTGGTTCACCTTCTAAAAGTGTATCGATAAGATTCTTTTTTGATTTTCTTTTGGCTCGCCTTCTTGTCCGTATTCCTGTAAAAATAAATATGGCTCCGACTATTGCAAGGAAATTAAAGCCAATATAGTAAGCAGCTTTATAAGTTACATTCGTCTGTTTGAGTGTCGGCTCCGTTAAATCGGCAACGAGATTAAAAAAAATTAAAAGAGCTCCGACAATAATTAATATCAGGCCAAAAATTCTCATGGCTTTTTTGCTTATGCGGATACATTAAAATCTCTCAATGCGTCATTCAAACTCGTTTTCAGATCGGTGCTTGGTTTGCGCTGACCAATGATAAGAGCACAGCTTACATTATATTCACCTGCAGGAAATTTTTTCAGATAACTTCCCGGTATTACAACACTTCTTGAAGGGACGCGTCCTTTATATTCCTTCGGTTCAGTGCCACTTACGTCAATGATCTTTGTGGATTGGGTCAGTACGACATTCGCTCCAAGCACTGCTTCTTTTTCAACAATCACACCCTCGACAACAATGCAGCGGCTGCCGATAAAACAACCATCTTCAATGATCACCGGGGAAGCTTGCAGCGGTTCCAACACACCACCTATGCCAACGCCACCACTTAGGTGAACGCCCTTTCCAATCTGTGCACAACTTCCTACCGTTGCCCAGGTATCCACCATTGTGCCTTCGTCTACATACGCACCGATATTTACATACGAGGGCATTAATACAACATTTTTTGCAACGTATGCCCCGTATCTTGCCACAGCATGCGGCACAGCACGAACGCCTAACTCTTTGTAATTTTTTTTCAACAACATTTTGTCATAGAACTCAAAGGGCTCTAAATTCCATGTCTGCATGGGTTGAATGCCGAAGTACATCAGTATGGCCTGCTTCACCCATTCATTCACTATCCAGCCTGCATCAGAAGGTGAAGCGACCCTCAATCTTCCTTTATCCAATTGTTCGATGACATTTTTTACAGCATCAAAATATTTACCGTCTTTCAATAATTCTCTCTTATTCCAGGCTTCTATGATCAATTCTTTCATGAAAAAATATTTGAGGTGCGAAAATAGTGAATTGTCAGCGGTGTCCGATAGGACTATCGGTCGGAGGATGGTCAATGGTGTCCCGATAGCAATCGGGAGGTGAATGGTGAATCGTCAATCGCGAATCGGGAGTCGTGAATAATTCACGTATCGAGTTTGCAGCTTGCGGCTTGCATCTGGAAGCTGTTGGCTGTTCGTCAAAAAAGCTCGCAGCTCACAGCTAAAAGCTCACAGCTTTTCGTCACATTTGCAAATCATGAACATTGGCTTCGACGCAAAAAGGGCTTTTCATAATCAAACAGGACTCGGCCATTATGGCCGTACACTGATTCATTCGCTGGCGAAATTTTATCCCAGCCTTCAATATTTCTTATTCAATCCAAAACCATCATCACTTTTTCAATTTGAGGAAGAAAATATCCATGAGATCCTGCCCGCCCATTTCCCTGCAACTCTATTTACTGCAGCCTGGAGAAGTAGTTGGGTGAAAAAGGACCTAAAGACGCTGAAAATTGATCTTTACCACGGATTGAGTCACGAGATCCCGATCGGCATTCAGAAAACAAACGTAAAATCAGTTGTCACTATTCATGACCTGATCCACGAACGTTATCCCGAACAATATAATCCTGTCGATGTAAAGATCTACAACAAAAAGTTTCGTTACGCCAGTCAACATGCTGATAAAATCATTGCTATCAGCGAACAAACGAAGAATGATATTATCGAATTTTATAAAACACCTGAGGAAAAGATCACAGTTACCTGGCAAAGTTGCAATCCTTCATTTGGAGGAGTTATTATCAGATGCACAAAAGAAGATCATCCGGTTAAAATATGAACTGCCTTCGAAATTTTTTTTGTATGTAGGTTCTATCATTGAACGAAAAAATCTCCTCAATATATGCAAGGCCGTCTTTATCTTACGCAATGAAGCCGCCGTGCCATTGGTAGTGATCGGTGATGGCGGAAAATATAAACAACAGGTAAAGGATTTTATAAAACAAAACGATCTCGAAAAGAAGGTCGTTTTTCTTTCCGAGCGATCTTCAGCGATATCCTCAAAAACTTTTCAAAATGGAGAAGATATTCCTGCTATTTACCAGTTGGCCACAGCATTGATCTACCCTTCTTTTTTTGAAGGATTTGGAATACCTGTATTGGAGGCTTTATGGAGCAGGTTACCGGTGATCACTTCCAACGTTTCATCTTTACCTGAAGTGGGTGGAAATGCAGTTTGTTATGTCAACCCGCAAAGTGCAGAGGAAATTGCTGAAGGAATGAAAAAGATGTGCCATGACGAACGATTTGTAAATGATTTGAAACAAAAAGGACTGGAGCAAGCAAGAAAATTTTCGCAGCAAAATTGCGCGGAAGCGGTGATGAATGTTTATAGGGAACTAATTTCTTTTTAGTGGAATTTGAAAACGACATATTGAAATGCCTGGAGGTTTTAAAAAGAGGTGGTATCATTCTTTATCCGACTGACACCATCTGGGGCATTGGTTGTGATGCAACGAATGAAGATGCGGTTAAGAAGATCTATGCATTAAAAAAGAGACCCGATGAAAAATCTATGATCGTTCTCGTTGCGGGTGAAAAGGAAGTATTGCGATATGTAACCCAGCCCGATCTTAGTATTTTTGATTATTTGAAGACAAAACAAAAACCAACAACGGTTATTTATGAAGGCGCCATCGGGTTCGCCGATAACTTAATTGCGAAAGATGGAAGCATCGCCATTCGTGTCTGCAAAGAAGAATTTTGCAGACATCTTATCAGGCGGTTCCGCAAACCGATCGTTTCCACTTCCGCCAATATTTCGGGTTCACCCTCGCCAAAAAATTTTTCGGAAATCACCGAAGAAATAAGAATGAAGGTTGATTATGTTGTTCAATATCGTCAGAATGATGAAACAACTGCAGAACCTTCTTCATTAATCAAATGGGAAAAAGGGAAAGCGATCATTCTACGTTCCTGATAACCAGCGAGGCTTTATTACCTTTGCGGCAATGGAAATCAATTGTACAGAGAAAGAGTTATTTATTTTTAAAAAGGTCGCTCATGCTGCTGAAGAGTTGGGCCTGGAGACCTATTTGATCGGCGGGTTTGTGCGGGATAAATTTATTGGACGTGATACTAAAGATGCCGATATAGTTTGTGTGGGTGATGGCATTAAGCTGGCTAAAGAGGTATCAAAACGTTTTAATCCTGTTCCGCCGGTAAGTGTTTATAAAACGTATGGAACTGCTCACATAAAAGTCTCTCCCATTGGGGGAGATTTAGAGGGGGCCTTTGATCTTGAATTTGTGGGGGCAAGAAAAGAAAGTTATAAATATCATTCACGCAATCCGGATGTGGTGCCCGGTACCCTGGAAGATGATCAACTGCGTCGTGATTTCACCATTAATGCTCTCGCGATCAGTCTCAACAAAAATGATTATGGAAAACTAATTGATCCGTTTGGCGGACTTCATGATTTGGAGAAAAAGATCATAAAGACACCTCTTGATCCTTTACAGACTTTTAGCGATGACCCGTTGCGAATGATGAGAGCTATCCGGTTTGCTACGCAACTGGACTTTGCAATTGAAGCAAGAACTTTACAGGCGATCAAAGACAACAGCTATCGTATCAGCATTATTTCCCAGGAACGGATCACGGATGAACTGAATAAGATCATAGTAAGCCCTACGCCTTCCATTGGGTTCGATCTACTGTATCAAACAGGTCTATTGCACCTCATTTTTCCACAGATGGTTGATCTTGCCGGTGCAGAATACAAAGACGGGGTTGGTCATAAAGATAATTTTTATCACACCTTGCAGGTGGTTGACAATATCTCAAAGAAAACAGATGACTTGTGGTTGCGATGGGCGGCAGTGCTACATGATATAGCAAAGCCGGTCACCAAAAAGTTTGAAGAAGATCATGGCTGGACGTTTCATGGTCATGAGGTAATAGGAGGGAAGATGGTTCCGAAAATCTTTGCAAAGCTGAAGCTGCCTCAAAATGAAAAAATGCGAATGGTAAGAAGGTTAGTTGAGCTTCACCTGAGACCTATTGGCTTAAGTAAGGAAGAGATCACTGATTCAGCCATTCGTCGCCTGTTATTTGATGCAGGCGAAGATTTTGATGCATTGATGATATTGTGTGAAGCGGACATTACATCAAAGAATAAGTATAAGGTTAAAAAATACATGGCAAATTTCCAGTTGGTGCGACAACGTTGTGAAGAAGTCGAAGAAAAGGATCGCATCCGGAACTGGCAACCGCCCATTACAGGAGAAATGATCATGGAAATATTTGGAATTCCTCCGTCGAAACCAGTGGGCATTTTAAAAAATCTGATAAAGGATGCCATCCTGGATGGCCACATTGAAAATAATTATGATGCGGCATATGATTTTATGATAGAGAAGGCAAAAGAGATCGGCATTCATCCCCAAAACTTAAAAATCTTAAATCGCAAATCATAATTCGTAATTCGTAAATTTGGCATATGGCTATATTAAAATTCAGGATCTATTTGGAAGAGGACGATAGCGTATATCGTGATATTGCTATCAGGCCCACGCAATCATTTTATGATCTGCACGAAGCCATTTTAAGAGCTTATGAATTTGACAGTAAGCACAAGGCAACTTTTTTTCGCAGTAATGATCACTGGCAGAGGGGCAAAGAAATATCGCTGGAAGTATACGATAAAGAATACAAGGCTGCACCCTTGCTGATGAAGGATACGATCATTCATTCTGAAATTCGCGATCCCAATCAGAAATTTGTTTATCTCTATGATTTCAATAAAAACTGGGGTTTTTTAGTTGAGCTTATCAATGTTGCAAAAGAGGAAAATCCAAGACTGATCTACCCGGCCACTGTTCGTGTGGAAGGAATTGCGCCAAGCCAGTATGGTACAAAAGGTTTGCTGGGTGAAAAATTTGCAGATGTAGAAGAGAAATATGATCTTTCGCAGGTAGGAGAGGGCTTTGTCCAGGAAGGCGGAGAAACAGAGAACGGAGAAGACATTGGTTTGAGTGAAGAAGCGGCTGATGAAGGAAGTGAAGAAATTTGAGTTTTAATTTAAAGTGAAATAATGAATGCCCCATCCCGCCGACGGCGGGATGGGGTTTTTAAATGAAACACGCAATGATTGGGAAAAGTCGAATTGGGATCCCGCCATTGGCGGGAGCAATTCTCGATCTCCCTCCCGATAGCAATCGGGATCAAAATTTAAAATTGAATAAATGGCTTTAGCCAAAAACAAAACAGTCATCGTTGTAGCCGGACCTACCGCGGCCGGAAAAACGCCTGTTGCAATTGAACTGGCAAAGAAATTTGAAACAGAGATCATTTCAGCAGATAGCCGCCAATGCTTTAAAGAATTAAATATTGGTGTGGCAAGACCTTCTGAAATGGAATTGCAAACGGTCAAACATTATTTTATCGCATCACACTCAATTCATGAGACTGTCAATGCAGGAAACTTTGAACAATATGCCCTGGAAAAAGTGAATGAAATATTCAAGATGCATAATGTAACGGTCATGGTTGGAGGGACTGGTTTATACATCAAGGCATTTTGTGAAGGAATGGATAAAATGCCGGATGTGCCGGCAGAGATCCGGAGGTCAGTTATATTGAATTATGAAAAAAATGGACTGGAGTGGTTACAGCGTGAGACCAAAAAAAAAGATCCCTCTTTTTATAAAACGGGGCGAAATTCAAAACCCTCAACGGCTAATGCGGGCTTTGGAAGTAGCAGAAGCTACGGGTCAGTCCATTCTTGATTTCAGAAAAGGAAAGAAGTGCAAAGAGATTTTAATATCGTGAAGATCGGGTTGGAATTGCCGAAAGAAGAATTACATAGAAACATAAACACAAGAGTAGACAAGATGATCGAAGCGGGGTTAGTGGAGGAAGTAAAAAAATTATTGCCGCATAAACATTTAAATGCTTTACAGACGGTAGGCTATGAAGAGATCTTTGATTACCTCGATGGGAAAACCTCTTTGAAAGAAGCCATCGAATTGATTAAGAAGAAGACAAGGCAATATGCCAAAAGGCAGATGACGTGGTTTAAGAAAGATAAGGATATAAACTGGACAGATGCCGGGGCGAATGATCTTTCTGCTCTGTGGAATTTGGTTAGTTCTATTTTGGCATAGTGTTTTCATTCTTTCAATATCTCTATTCAAATACTTAGAAGTGAAAGGCAGGTTTAAGAGACTTCAGGGATCATTGATTACATTCTTCGCGTTGCTGATTGTTTTATTGTTTGGTTTTTGCAGGCAGGAAAGCAGAACCAAAAGAATGGAAAGTGAGAATGATGATCAACTGACGATTTCCGGCTACGATCTGAAACATCCATCTCAAACATGGAAGTTGCCGGAACATTTAAAGGAGATCTCCGGCATTGTAAAGTTGGGTGGCGATAGTTTGATTGCGATAGAGGACCTCCATGCGAGTTTGTATTTTTTAAAATTAAAACATTTAGGTGCCTCGATAATAGCAACATTACCTTTTGCGGCGAATCAAAAAGACAAATTTGATATAGAAGATGTGGCAATGATCGGCGATACTATTTATGCATTGTGGAGCCATGCTTCTGTTTTTAAAATATGGGACTGGAGATCAAATATCCGGTCAAAGGAATTTCCGACATTCCTGGATAAGAATAATAACACCGAGGGCCTTGCATATGATCCTGCGTCGGGCAACCTTTTGATCGCCTGTAAAAAAGAATCCGGTGATGAAGATGAAAAGAAGACCACCCGGGCAGTTTACGAATTTGATGTAAAAACAGGTGAGTTAAAACCAAACCCGTTCTTGTTGATCGAAAGAAAAGATTTTAAAAAAATTATCGCAGATAAAGTTGAGTTTTTCCCATCCGGGATAGCCGTACATCCTTTCACACACGATATCTATATTATTTCTACAAGGGGAAACAAGTGCATTGCCTGCTACAGTCACTCCGGGCAATTAAAATCATTTGAATACCTGGATAAAGACCTGCTGCCACAGCCTGAGGGAATTTGTTTTGATGCAGCTGCCAATTTATATATCAGCACAGAAGGAAAGCATGGAGAGCTTGCAACTATCTATGAATTTGCAAAGGCAAAATGATAAAGATGCTAACTTCTATATTTTAAATCCTACAGTCAACAAAACATTCCCTGCGCTGCCTTTAATATTTGCTCCGTAATATGGAGAGTATTGTAGCCTGTAGGGATAGCTTACATCCTTCGTCAAAGTATGTACATAGGTAAGATCAACAAACATACCTTTATTGCGATAGCCAAGCCCACCACTTAACTGGAAGCGGCTTCCTTTTGCTCCATTAATGTCTTTATAAGGATTACCATAGTAGGCACCACCGAGGCGAACCATCACTGTTGTAAATTTCAGTTCACCTCCCGCACGGAAATTAAAGGCTCCTCTGTAAGCTTTGTCAATTGCCTTATTCAACGTTTTTAAATAATCCTTTGTTGATTCGTCAGGATTTTCTCCCTGTGGATGAAAGGACGAAAATTTATAATTCACGTATTCGATATCTGCTGTCAGGAATCCTTTTTGGTTTCTGACATCCTGGACCTCGTGCAGCACGTATGATGCACTGCCGATGATTCGGTAAGGAGTCAGTAAGTTGTATTTGAACTCCGCAGGGGCTGTGGCTCCCACGTCTGTCGGCGTTTGTGTCAGTGTGCCCTGGTAAGATTCAGTATTGGTCGTATTCGACGCGTTGTATTTATCAGTAAGTCCATAGTAAGTGGGCGAATGAATGGCAAGACCCACCCGGATGGACTCGGTGGGTTTGTATATGGCTCCGATGCGCAAATTAATCCCTGCTCCATTTGTTTGAAGACTTTCGCTAAAAGACGAATAGTCAAAATTATTGTCTGGGTTTTCAGTGGCATCAGCTTCCAGAAATGTGGATTCGCGCTTGTAAGAAAGAATAGGAATGCCAATAGTCGCACCTATCAAAAATTTATTATGAAAGTTGGTAGCACCCGCCAGGGCGATCTCCGTTATTCCTCCCTTACTTTCAATTGCATTTTGCTGCAGCAATCCTGTAGCAATTGGAGACCTTGTTTGAAATTGAAAATCGCCGGTTGATCCTCCTGCAACCGTATCTATCCAATATGTATTGAAGGCAAGGCTTGTTCCGAAAGGAAAATTCTGTGCTACTGCATTGGCATCTTTGATATCTCCATTTTTAATCTCCTCAAGGAATTTTTGGGAATAGGAGCTCTGGTTATTTTGACCCCGGTATAAAATGTTGCTGCCAAAATTTGCAGTGCGGTTTACAGCTATACTATACGCGGACCATTTGTTGTTTTTGCTTCCTCCGTCAATTACGAAACCTGTTGTTCCGAAATTGAAATAGTTCTTTTTATCTTTTTCAGTTCTTTCCAGGTACGTTGATTTATTGTTCACAAAGGCATATGCCGGCGTAAACACAAAATCACCTGTTCTGTAAAATCCAAGCCCGGCGGGATTTACAAAGGAAGAAGATATCTCTCCGCCCAATGAACCCATGGCACCACCAATTGCCTGCTGCCTGGCAGTACCCTGTTGTATATACCAGGAGTACCGGAGAGCATCAGCCGGCTCTTGCGAAAAAGAATACAAGGCAGACAAAAGAATCGTCATTATGAAAATGATATGTTTCATACCGGAAAATTATATGGTAAATAGAGATAAGAACGTATCCCGCCCCAGGGACCACGCAAAGGAAGTTGAATAGATTTACAACTGATGGCTACATAATAATTTTTCACGTTTAATACGTCGCACGAACTTGTTTAAAATCTTCTTACGGGTGCGGAACCTCCGCTGCTGCCTCCTGACGAACCTGAACTTCCAGAGCTGGAACTTCTGCTGGGGCTGTAAGAAGAATTATTGCTGCTACTATTGTTATTTGAAGAGCCGGAGCCGTTGAAGATATTTCTGAGGAAGTTACCTGCTCCGCTACTTGAATTATTATTACTACCAGGGTTATATCCAACTATTTTCACAGGCCGGTTACTATAATTGTAACTATTACTGTTGAGGCTATTCCCTTTAGGATTTGTATAGTTGCTGTTGGTAAGCTGCGTACCATTGTAACTATTCAGATTAAATACCCGTGGATGATTATAAGCGATAACTGTTTTAGGCGAATAGATAACGGGTGAGCAATAAGGATTATAATAATAGTTCCAGTAAGTATAAGGACTCCATGGATTGCTCCAGTTATTGTAATAACTGTAACTGTAACTGTAGCGCGGATTATAAAAATAGGGATCATCCAATTCAGACCACATCATCCTGTTATGAACCTTCATACGCAGGTACTGGTCATCATAGTAATCGTCTTCCTGGTAAACATTATCGTCCTCCCTGGCTGTAACATATTTGTCTTGCTGGCGTTCCGGTGAAAAATAAACATCATCGGGGGTTTGGCCGGTTTTGTAAGCTGAGGTGCAGCTACCTAAAATAGCAGCCGATAAAACAAGAAGTAAAATTGCAGGTCTCATGGCAACAAAGTTTAATCGGTTATATAATTGAAGTTACTACTTTTGTGCGACTTTGAAAGAACACAATCGATTGAGCAACAAATATTCTGCCATCGCATTGTAAAATTGCGTTATCTAACGTTAAGTAAATTGTAAAGGTTGAATACAATTTTCATGGATAAGACGGAGGGAATAAATTTTAACAGTACCGGCGATATTGCCACGGTTGAGTTGCTGGTTGCTGGTTATTAGTTACTAGTTACTGGGGAAGAAACTGTTTTATGAGTTACAAGAATCTTGAGATATGGAAATTGGCAGATGAATTGGTGGTTGACATTCATGAAATGACTTTGACAAAACTTCCAAAGTTTGAAATGTTTGAGGAGGAAGGTCAGATCAGGAGGTCAAGTAAATCAGTAAAGTCTATGATCGTTGAAGGTTATGGAAGAAAACGATATAAAGCCGAGTTCATAGAATTTCTCGTTTATTCACTTGGCTCAAATGACGAGACGATCGATCATTTAGAGACTCTTTTCAAAACAAAATCACTAAAAGATAGTGATGTCTATAATTATCTTCACGCAAGATTGGAAACACTCGGTAAAAAAATAAATCTTTTCATAAAAGGAGTCGATGATACAAATTGGGTGAAACCCAGTAACCAGCAACAAGAAACCAGTAACCAGAAACAAAAACATGAGTAAGGAAATCACATCAAGGGCACAGGATTATTCACAGTGGTATAATGACCTTGTCATTAAAGGTAGTCTCGCTGATTATTCAGCAGTGAGAGGTTGCATGGTCATTAAACCATATGGCTTTACACTTTGGGAAAACATGAGAGACCAGTTAGACCGAATGTTCAAGGAGACGGGGCATCAGAATGCTTATTTCCCATTATTTGTTCCCAAGAGTTTCCTGGAAAAAGAAGAAGGTCATGCGGAAGGCTTTGCGAAAGAGTGCGCTGTAGTAACTCACTATCGTTTGAAATCAGATCCCTCAGCAAAAGGAAAATTAATTGTCGATCCTGAAGCAAGACTTGAAGAGGAATTGATCATTCGTCCTACAAGCGAGGCTATCATCTGGAATACTTATAAGGATTGGGTCCAGTCATATCGTGATCTGCCTATTTTGGTTAATCAATGGGCGAATGTGGTGCGTTGGGAAATGAGGACACGCCTGTTTTTGCGGACCGCAGAATTTTTATGGCAGGAAGGTCATACAGCTCATGCCACGAAGGAGGAAGCAATTGAAGAAACAAAAAAGATGCTTGAGGTGTATGCAACCTTTGCAGAAGAATATATGGCATTGCCCGTGATCCGCGGGCTAAAGACCGACAGTGAAAAATTCGCCGGGGCCGAAGATACCTATTGCATAGAAGCGCTGATGCAGGACGGCAAAGCTTTACAATCAGGTACGTCACATTTCCTGGGACAAAACTTTGCCAAAGCTTTTGATGTAAAGTTTTTGACAAAGGAGAATCAGCAGGAATATGTATGGGCGACCAGTTGGGGTGTAAGCACAAGACTTATTGGCGCACTGGTGATGGCGCATAGTGATGATGATGGTTTGATCTTACCTCCAAAAATAGCTCCGCTCCAGGTTGTGATCGTCCCCATATCAAGTAAGGATGCGGCTGCGCAACAGAGGATCAATGAGAAAGCGCAACAACTGGTAAAAGAATTAAAGGCATCAAACATTTCCGTAAAATTTGATAATGATGATACCAGTCGCCCCGGCTGGAAGTTTGCCGAGTATGAGTTGAAGGGAGTTCCTGTTCGAATTGCTTTGGGCGCAAGAGACCTTGAAAATAATGTAGCAGAAGTAGTGAGACGGGATACAAAAGAAAAGAGAAGTGTTTCCCTTGAAGGCATTTCAAATTATATCATAACCCTGCTCGGAGATATCCAGCACGCTATGTTCAATAAGGCAAAAACTTATCGTGACGAACACATCACAAAAGTTGATAGCTGGAATGACTTTGAAAAAATATTAGAAGAGAAAGGAGGTTTTATTTCTGCGCATTGGGATGGTACTGCAGAAACTGAAGAAGCTATCAAAGAAAAGACCAAGGCCACCATTCGCTGTATCCCGTTAAATGGTGAGTTGGAAAATGGAAAATGTATTTTGACCGGCAAACCTTCAAAGCAAAGAGTTCTTTTTGCAAGAGCATATTAAAAACTAAGGGAACGACCCGCTTTCCCCGGCCATTAACCCAGATAGTGAAGAAATATTTAACCAGGAACTTAAACATTTATATTATTACTCAGTTGCAGACATCATAGCTTTTATTGGAGGATTTATTATGTCGGCGTTTGATCTCATCGTTTCTTTTAAATATTACAGGATCATTTTGAGGCGGTCAATTTGATCAAAAACATTTGTTTAAGCAAATTACTGCCAGTATATTTATTGAAACCAAAATCAACTTCAATATGGAACAGCAAAATCAAAACCAGGACGCAGGTTTATTTGGATTATCAATTGATACGACGGGAAGGGAGCATTTGACTGAAGCTGCCAAATGGGCCCGCTTTCTTGCCATAATCGGATTTGTATTCATTGCCTTGTTTGCCGTATTTGCCATTGCTGGTGGCTCTTATATTGCAAACATGTTTGGCAGAGCCAGTCAATTTAACGAGGTGGGTTCTGGCCTTACAACCGGCATGACCATTGGGATCATTATCTACTATCTGTGTATCGCTCTTCTTGTTTTCTTTGCTTATTTATTTCTTTACCGGTTTGCCGTGAATATGCGGATGGCATTGCATGGCAATAACCAGGAACTTTTGAATCGTTCATTTCAAAACCTGAAGATCCTTTACCGGTATTGGGGTATTCTTACAGTAATCGGACTTGTCTTTTTTGCACTTTTTTTCGTTATTACGATCCTGGGAAGAGCAAGTATGTAGTGTTATGTTAACCGTAAATAACGCGCATAAATTTTGCCACAGAAAACACAGAAGCACAGAGAGAAATCAATAAATAATTTAGTGTTTCTGTGTATTCAGTGGCGACAAACTACAATTAACTTAACACTATCGTTGCCTTTGTTCATTTCAGAAGTACTCATTCATAAATCAAAATCGTTATCATGGAAGAGAACCAATCTTTTTTAGAGTTGCAGGTTGATCAAACTGCTTCAAAGAATCTTTCCGATGCTGCGCGGTGGGCTAAATTCCTTTCAATTACAGGTTTTGTTTGCATGGGTCTTATGGTGATCTTTTTTATTGCTATGCAGTCACGAATAACCAACGCGTTATCGCAGGTAATCCCCGGGTTTAGAGATATTGACAGTTTTGGATTCCTGGTCGCAGTTATCATTATTGCAGCTGGTATTGTGTGCTTGTTAATGTATTTTCTTTTCAGGGGATCGATCCTGATCAAAAAAGGAATTGAAACGAAGAGCCAGGAAATATTCAACAATGGGCTGGCTTCATTAAAGGCTTATTTCACAATGTATGGAATTCTCGCCATCATAGGCCTGGTCTCAAACCTGGTTAGTATATTTTAAATTGTTTTATGGAACAGGATACTGAAAATTCACTATTCGATGTTTCGATAGATGAGACAGCAAAAGAGCACTTGCGAAGGATTTGTTCGTGGACAATGATAATTGTAATAACTGCAGTGATAGGTTATGCTGTTGCTATCATAAAAGCCCTCATGCCAAAAACCCAGGTTATACAAAGTGAAGGGTTTGGAGTTTCTGTTAGTGCGGGACAAAACCTGGGAAGTGTCATTTTTGGAATTATAATCGGATTGCTGATCAATTATTTCCTTTACCAGTTTGCCAATCTCACCAAAAAGGGTGTAAACGGAATGAGCCAAACTGATCTAAATGCAGGATTTTACAATCTTAAGATTTATTTTGTCATCATAAGCGTCCTGGTTATAATAGCTCTTGCGTTCGTACTGCTTTTACTTGTGGCAGTTGGTGCAAATGCAACAGTTAAGTGAGTTTTATTTTACCGACAGGTAATTGTAATCTTTCAGCAGTGTATCCAAAAAGTCGTAGGGAGACATTAAAGAATTTATCTTTAGATGAGATTTGATCTTTTCACTGGCCATCGCTGCCAGTTTAAAATCACCTTTTTTTCTTGCCGTGTCCAGGATACTTTTAATGGCGTTGATGTCTTTATCACTTAATCTCATGATCTCGGGAAATGACGGTACATAATTGTCGGCTACTTCCATAAATACGGTTTCTTCCATGCTTCCCTTCGGTTTTGTTCTCACCAGGATCGTGTGAGCCAGGATGTCACCAAGGCGCTGATTTTTTTTACTACTGACCACTAAAATGATATCGGTTAATAGTAGTATCAGTGAGGCGCCTAAAAAAACAAATAACTCTTTGTTGATGAGAATAAATACGTTTAAGAGTATGATAGCAATGATGGCATAGTCGCCGGTGCGGATAAGCCAGCGTATGATGAATTGACTGATCCCCGGGCGGCCTCCGTTTTCATTTACTACCCTGATCCCAAAGATTTTCTTGCCGATGCTCTGGCCGTTCATCGTTATTTCACAGATCAAATGATAGGTGAAAATGGGAACAATGATCATCATATAAAGGCCCCAAAGATTGTACTGGGCATCTTCGCTAAAGAGATCGTGAGCAGAAATACTTCTGTTCAATAATTCAGTCGCTATGCGGTAGTAGGTCACCTGGATGATCACGTCAGTAATCCAGGCGAAGAGCCGGCGGTGAAATTCAGGGATCTCAAATTCAAGATCTATATTAAATGTGGTCGGAACCTTGATCACAGACATAAAAACAAAAATAGATAAATGATTTAATTGCCTGATGATTGATTGTTTAACATTCTGGCAGTTCAACAATCTAATAATCTTAACCGGAAATCTGAAATTTTCCAGTATTTTACAAGCTTAAACAAAATAAGTGAGGGAAGCTTTATTTATAAAAAAGCACAAAGAAAAATGGGCAAAGGCGCAACAGGAGCCACCGGCAGACGCCGATGAAATGGCAAACAATTTTACGGAGCTGGTGAATGATCTTGCGTATGCAAAAACATTTTATCCCACCAGTAAAGTGACACAGTTTATCAACGGCCAGGCATCAAAAATTTACCTCAGTATTTATAAAAACCGGAAAGAAGAATCCAACCGCATCGTTGATTTCTGGAAATATGATCTGCCATTAACGATCCGTAAATATCACAGGATAATTTTTTTCATGTTTATCCTGTTCTGTGTTTTTTTTATGGTGGGTTTTTTTTCCAGCCGCTTCGATGAAAATTTTGTTCGTCAAATGCTGGGTGATGATTATGTTGATAAAACAATACAGAATATTGAAGAAGGAAACCCATTTGGGATATACCAGTCAGGGAGTTCTTTTTTAAGTTGGATGGGGATCATGATCAATAACATCATTGTCGCCCTTGTCTATTTTTCACAGGGGATCATCTTTGGATTTTTCACAGTAAAATCAATGGTCACGGAAGCCATTCGAATAGGGGCCTTTCATTACTTATTTTTTTCAAGGGGACTGGGGTTGCAATGGGCTTTGGCCGTGATGATCCATGGCACTCTTGAACTGTGGAGCATCATCGTTTCCTGCTCTGCAGGCGTTGTGCTGGGCTTGGGTTTTCTCTTCCCCGGAACATTGAAGCGGATCGATTCATTAAAAAGAGCCGCAAAGGATGGCGTTAAGATCACGGTGGGAGTATTGCCTGTTTTTATTGTAGCTGCTTTTTTTGAAGGGTTTATTACCCGTTATTATAAAATGCACTGGATATTCAGCTCCCTTATACTTGTTTCTTCAGCAGCGTTTATTGTGTGGTATTTTGTTCTTTATCCAATACGCCTGCAAAGTAAATTGTCGTTTCAAATGCCGGAGGAAGCATAGCCATGAAACCTATCCGTGAAAATATCCTGTTGCCTGCAAAACGATTGCTGCCGTGGATATGTTTTCTTTTTATCTGCATTAGCGCAAAAGCACAGGATACTACTGTGACGGACACCATGGCTGCTGAAACCGATTCGGCGATTGCAATTGACGAAGCCGACACGGGTTACGAGCATCAAAATTATTTTGACCATAAGGCTGCCCCTGCAGATGCAATTGAATTAAGACAAGTGCCCGGTCGTATCATTGATTCCCTGAAAAAAGATGATGCATTTTGGTATGCCGATCATGTCTTTGAAAAAAAAGAAGCAAAAGAAAGAAATTACAGGCCCAGGAAACCCCCATTACAATGGATGAACATGACAACACTCCTTGTGATCGTGGTGCTTTTTCTCGGTATACTGGCCTGGTACCTCTTTCAAAATAATATTGTCGGCAGGAAGCAGTCGATCACTGCAGAAAAGATAAGTGGAGATATCACGGGGGAAAACATCTTCGATATAAACTATCCAAAGGAAATTGAAAAAGCGGTCAACGCCGGCGACTATCGTCTTGCGATCCGCCTTATGTTCCTGCGACAATTGAAACAGCTTTCACAAAAAAGAATTATTGAGTATAAACAGGAACGCACAAATTTTGATTATTTGTCTCAATTGTACCCGACAGGATACTATAATGATTTTTTCCGGTTGACCAGGAATTATGAATATACATGGTATGGAAAATTTGATGTGAACCGGGAAGTCTTTGGTATCATTAAAAGTGAATTTGAAAATTTTGACCGTAAACTGTCTTGAAAAAATTTCTGCCATATATTATCGCCGCGCTGGTACTTCTGTTATTAACGTGGCTGGTATTTTCCACTCAGCAAAATAAGCATGTCCTGGATGAACGTATCAGTTTTAATAAAAGAGACAAGATACCCTATGGCATGTATGTGGCTTATCATAGTTTATCTCATCTTTTTCCCAACGCCTCTGTGGTCGTAAACAAGAAAAAGCCAACTCTCTGGGATTCGTTGAGCATTTCAGCCGATAAACAGGCCCTCATTATCATATCTCCGCGATTTATGCCTGACGAAACCGAATTGCATCGCTTGTGGGATTTTGTAAAAGCAGGAAATATTGTTTTTGTCAGCAGTCACATATTGTCTTATGATGCACAGAATTTTTTTAATTGTGATGACTATGCATCCGACCTTTCCCTGTTTGGCCTGGAAGCAGAGACCGACACTCTTTCAGTGGGATTATTATCTCCACCATTTCCCGATCAAAAAAAATATGATTATCCCGGCCGGCCATACGATGGATATTTCGGGAAATACAATAAGGATATTAGTTACGAATTGGGGAGTAAAAATGATACGGATATTAATTTCATACAATTAAAAGCGGGACACGGAAGTATTTATCTGCATCTTGCCCCTCTCACATTCAGTAATTATTTTTTACTGCACGGACAAAACATCAATTACTATAACAAAATGCTTTCGCTGATCCCAAAGGACACGAAAAAAGTGGTGTGGGATGAATATTTTTTGTACAAGCGGATCTCGTTGGGCGATAATGGGAGCAAAGGTCCATTGTCAGCATTGATGTCTCAAAGATCATTCAGGGCAGCCCTATGGCTATTAATTACTCTTTTAGCTCTGTATATTTTGCAGGAAATGCGGCGTAAACAGCGTATCATCCCGGTAATGGCAAGGCCAAGAAATGATTCGCTTGAATTTGTAAGGACCATTGGCAGGTTATATCATGAAAAACGAGACAATAAGAACCTTGGCAAAAAGATGGCTGCTTATTTCCTTGAACATATTCGCAACAGGTATAAGCTTTCTACTAACCGTCTTGACGATGAGTTCATAACCTCGCTTGGGAGAAAGACGGCACAGCCGGAGAATAATATCAGGGAAATCATTTCCTTTATAAACAATATTGATGAAACAGGCGAAATTGCCGATGAGGAGCTGGCTGATTTTCATAAAAAGCTTGAAGAGTTTTACAAAACGGGATAGTGGTAGATGGCGAGCAGATTTTTGCACAACAAAAAACAGGTAACTATAAATGGAAGAACAACTATTTGCGCAACGAACAGATCTTACTGCTTTGAACCAGGCTGTGATGTTAATTCGCAATGAAATTAAAAAAGTAATTGTTGGCCAGGACGAGATGGTGAAGCTGATCATTGCAGCACTGCTCGCAGATGGACATGTACTGATCGAGGGTGTGCCGGGGGTTGCCAAGACCTTAACGGCAAAACTGGTGGCCCGATCGCTGGATATTGGTTTTTCCCGTATCCAGTTTACGCCGGACCTGATGCCATCCGATGTTTTGGGCACGCCGGTGTTTAATCCCCAGCAAGGCAGTTTTGATTTCAAAAAGGGACCCGTGTTTGGGAACATTATTTTGATCGATGAGATCAACAGGGCGCCGGCAAAAACACAATCAGCTTTGTTTGAGATCATGGAAGAAAGACAGGCTACGGTCGATGGAAGGACTTACCCAATGCCTTCTCCGTTTATGGTGCTGGCAACGCAGAATCCAATTGAACACGAGGGCACTTATCGTTTACCCGAAGCACAACTGGACCGGTTTCTTTTCAAGATCCTGGTGCCCTATCCCTCTGAGACGGAAGAGGTGACAATTCTTTCTCAATTTCATCAAATGGGTAATGCCCAGATATTTGAAATGGTAAAACCTGTATTGAGCGGCGCCCAGGTTATTGCGTTAAGACAACAAATAAAAACCCTGATCATTGAAGAGAGACTTTTGCAATTCATTGCGAAATTTATTCACCAAACAAGAAATCATAAATCGATCTATCTCGGTGCTTCACCAAGAGCATCGCTCGCAATAATGAATGCGTCCAAAGCGATGGCAGCGATCGGTGGCCGCGACTTTGTTACACCGGAAGATATCCTGGATGTTTTCAATCCCGTGTTGCGTCATCGCATTATTCTTGCCCCCGATAAAGAAATGGAAGGAGTTACAGAAGACGAAGTGATCAAACAAATCGTGAATGGAATGGATATTCCGAGGTAGCGAGTGGTGTCCCGATAGCTATCGGGAGGTGAATGGGCAATGGGCAATAGGCAATAGGCAATCCGCAATCGGAAATAGGCAGTAGGCAGTAGGGCAATGAGCAGCTGACGGTTTATGAGTTGTCAGTTTATTTCGAATCGGAGTTAAAATCAAAAAATGTTTTTTCGTGCGATCATAAAATTTTTTGGCCAGTCTTTTTATCTTGACAGGGTTGCCTACTACATTGCAGGTGGGGCGGTGGTCCTTTACCTGTTCAGCTATTTTATACCCGTGTTGTATGATGCAGCCAGTATTGTTTTACTCCTCCTTGGTTTGTCAATACTGGTTGATAGTTTTTTGATATTTGGAAAGCGGTATGCACTCCGTGCGGAGCGAATAACTTCGGAACGTTGGAGCAATGGCGACGAGAATAAGGTGGTGCTTCATTTTCAAAATAATTATGCCTTCCCTGTTTCTGCGCATATCATTGATGAATTACCACCGCAGTTCCAGGAAAGAAACTGGAGAAAAAAAACAAGACTGGAAGGAAGAAAAGAGGAGCAGATCACTTATACGGTCAAACCATTGACACGAGGCGAATATTCTTTTGGTAATATCAATGTATTTGTAAAAGGCCCGTTGCAGTTGGCTAAGAGAAGGTTTGTTTTTCTGGCTGCCGAAACGGTCAAGGTATATCCTTCGTATATGCAAATGAGGCGTTATCATCTGCTGGCAGTGAGCAATCGCTTGCAGGAGGCAGGCGTAAAAAGAGTGAGGCGACTCGGGCATAGTATGGAGTTTGAGCAGATAAAGGAATACGTTCGTGGGGATGATTATCGTACAATAAACTGGAAGGCGACAGCAAGAAAGAAAGACCTGATGGTGAATAATTATACGGACGAAAGAAGCCAGCAGATCTATTGCCTTTTAAATAAAGGCCGTACCATGAAAATGCCTTTTGAGGGAATGAGCTTGCTGGACTACGCTATTAACGCATCATTGGTGCTGAGTAATGTGGCGTTGGTAAGACAGGACAAGGCTGGCCTTATAACATTTGCCGAGAACCTCGATGTGTTTTTACAGGCTGATAAAAAATCTACCCAGATGAACCAGGTGCTGGAAACTTTGTATCGGCAACAAACCCGTTTCCTGGAAGCAGATTTCGAAAAGCTATATTCAGTTATCCGGAATCGTATCACACACCGCAGCCTGTTGGTGTTATTTACCAATTTTGAATCAATGGATAGTTTACAGCGTGAAATGCCTTCGCTGAAATTGATTGCACAGTACCACCTTCTGCTTGTAGTTTTTTTTGAAAATACTGAATTAAAACAGCTGACCGAGCATAAGGCCGAGACAATGGAAGACATTTACATCAAAACAATTGCTGAAAAATTTGCTTTTGAAAAGCGATTAATGGTAAAGGAACTTCATAAAAACGGTATTCTCTCTATCCTCACCTCACCTCAAAATCTCACCATTGATACGATCAATAAGTATCTTGAGTTGAAAAATAAACTTTCGATTTAAGTTCAAAAAGTTTAATAAGTTCAGGTGTTCAAAGGTTATTTTCATAGGGTTAAAGATCTTTGCAGAAATTTTAAAACACCGTTCCGGAAAACTTATTGAACATCTGAAACCTGTTAAACCTCTTAAACCTGTTTTAGTGAACAAATTCGAAGAAGGGCAAGTCTTGCTTCTTGATAAGCCGCTACAATGGACATCGTTTGATGTGATAAGGAAGATCCGCCATTTGATCAGGGTAAAAAAAGTAGGTCACGCCGGCACCCTTGACCCTTTGGCAACAGGATTGCTGATCATCTGCACCGGAAAATTTACCAAAAAGATAAATGAGTACATGGCCAGGGAAAAAGAATATACGGGTACATTCACGCTTGGTGCCAGCACGCCCACTTATGATCTTGAAAGCAGACCCGAAAATTTCAGATCGCTTGAAAATATTTCGGAGGAAAAAATTAAAAGCACGACGAAAAGTTTTCTGGGTGAGGTCATGCAGGTTCCCCCGGCGCATTCGGCGATCAAGGTGGAAGGTAAACGGGTGTATGAGCTGGCGAGAAAAGGCAAAGAAGTTAGGCTCGAACCGCGGAAAGTTTTTATAAAAGAATTTGAGATCACTGCAATTGAATTACCCCGTGTGCATTTCCGCGTTGTGTGTTCCACGGGAACATACATCAGGAGTTTAGCAAATGATTTTGGTGAGGCGTTGGCCTGCGGTGCCTATCTCAGCGCATTACGCCGAACGAGGATTGGTGAATTTAAAATTGAAGATGCAATAAGTGTTGAAGGATTTGAGGACTCTCTAAAGAATCGAAATTGATCGATCAGAAAGGATACGTAACTCCGAATTGAAGTACCCCGCCGAATAAATATTTAAGACTCCAGTCATAGAAGTATTGATCTTGCGCTCCATGATTAACAGGTTCGGGAGTTGGGTTATGTACTTTCAAACCGTAGTCAAGCCGGATAAGAAAGAATCCCAGGTCAATTCTTGCTCCGGTCCCTACATCTACACCAAGATCCCTGAAAAAATTACTGAACTTAAATTCTCCTCCCGGAAAACTAGGATTTGGAGCATTGAACCACACATTTCCCACATCTGTAAAGAAAGCGCCGTTGATCTTAAAGCCGAAAAGTTCGAAAAGAAAAAAACGGAATTCCAGGTTTGTTTCGAATTGAATGTCACCAAAGCGATCAGGAAACTGGGCGAAATAATTTAGCGAATGACCCGGTCCTAACCTTCTCAATCCCCAACCTCTCATACTATTGGGGCCTCCGGCACTATATGCCTTGAAAAAAGGAAGGTATTGACTTCGATAGCTCGGGGGATTGTTACCCGTGCTAGTATCGATCTTTATCGGGATACCTACTCCCACAAAAGTTCTTAACACAAGATCATTTTTTCCAATTTTCGTGATGCGTTTGAATTCAACATCCGGTTTAATATACCGGTATAGATTTTTTTGGAAAAAATCACCCTGGCTTAAGCTCGCTAAAAGGCCAGCCAATTCAAGGTTTGCTTTGAAACTGTTCAGATTTTTTTTTGTTCCTCCTGTCACTGTAATGCTATAAATACCCGAAACAATCAGCCCATCGTTGAACAAATTCTTAAGGCCTGGATTTTGGGCAATAAGATCGACTAGCTTAGGCTTTGCATCCAAAAAAGAATATTCAATGTTTGGAAGCTTGGCCGCATATAATTTATTGCGGCGTTGCAATAGATAGCTCCAAGAAGTATTAAACGTGATCAGGTTATAATAATCGGCGCGCTGAGTGTTCGTAGCATTAAAAGATAAAACAGTGCTTGCATCACGAAACCGTTCAGGAACAAAATTGACTTGAGGAATGATCTTGGGAAAGACGATATTGTATCCAACACCTGCCTGTCTCAGGCTAACCAACGGAGTTCCCTTTGAAATGCTCAATTCTGTTCCATACCGGAGAATTGTGTTTGTTTGTGCAGCTACCCTTCCAAAATTCCTGTTTTGTAAAGTCACATTCACTCCAATACCCAATAGATTTCCCAGGTAAAAAAGGATAGGATTCTGGTTTCGGCTTGCTTCAAGATTTGCGACAAACAGATATTTTCTTGCGGGCACAAGCCGTACATAGAAATCAACTGTATCTGTTCCCGGTCTTGGTTTTTGTTCAACCGTGGCCAATCGCCAGGCAACATTGCTGTTGAAGCGGTCGACTGTTCTTATATAGCGGTTTTGATTGTATACCTGGCCTGTCCTGAGGTAAATATTTTGCGAAAGGATCTTTGGTTTGAAAAGATGCTGCGATTGGATAACGGTGTACGTAGGATCCAGCACGACAGTGTCTTTTTTTATCAGTGAATCTGATGAGAAATCAGGATAAATATAGACTCGTCCTACATAAAATTTTGTCAGCTTCGCGCTATCGTATCCTGGTTTCAATTTAATCTCCAGCGTGGCCGTTGGATTTTCTTTTTGTTTAGTCAGTTCATTGATCAATTCAATTTGCTCCAGGGGATTGACCATAGGCTTGAGTAATGAAACATTTAATGTATCCCATACGGCAACAAGCTCATTTCTTGTGAACCTCATATAGCCTTTGTTCCTATACAGCTCTACCAGCCTGTCAAGTTCCATCGCAATGCTATCCTGCGAAAATGAGCTTCCTTTTTTTACATATGCGTCGCCTACGGTGCTGTCGGCAACTTGTTGAAAAGGCTGCTGAACACCAAGCGTAATTGTATCCCTTATTCTTTTTGTACTGTCACTCCTTATTGTACTGTCGGCGAGCCGTTGCAGCTCTTTTTTCCCCATGCTGTACCACACACTATCAAAATGCCACAGCGGACCGGGAGACACGTTAAAGTCCAGGTTCAGCTTATACATATCCTTGTCCCTTTTCACTACGGTATCATAACTTATGTCTGCTTTGAAATAACCCGAAGTATGAAGCAAGGCAAGCATGAATCTTTTTGACGATTGTACATAAGTGGTATCATACGCGGGCGGCCTTTTTAGCACCTGCCAGAAGATTTTTTGATTAAATTTCGGATCCAGGCTGTCTTCTAACTGAACTTTCAATCTGGATTCAAGATTATTTTCTTCCGTTTTTGAAAGGTTGCCCGATAAGTTGATATTTGTTTCATAGACGAACGGTTTGTTTTTGGGATAATTTTTTATATGAGTGAACGGGAAGGTGTGGAAATCCCAGGATTTGCAGGAAGAGAAAAGAATAACGATTATAAGAAAGGTAGTTATTTTCAGGTAAGTTGACATCCGTGGCTTGGGCGTAGCAAAATTCATTTAAACATCAATGTATGGTATCCAAATCACAGTTCAAATATATCCAAAGTTTAGGCCAGAAAAAATACAGAGATGAAGAAGGAGTATTTGTTGCTGAGGGACCAAAGCTGGTAAAAGAATTAATAGAAAGTCATGTTGAATTGATGCAAGTATATGCGCTGAACGAATGGATAGAGGAAAATAAAGATCTCTTGAAGTCGATCAATGTGACCGCGATCACCGAAACCGAGCTTGAAAGAATGTCTCAACTTAAAACGCCCAATAAAGTTATTGCCATTGTAAAAAAGTTTGAAGTAAATGAACCTGCAATAAAAGAAAGAATATCGCTGGTGCTGGATACTATCCGGGACCCGGGAAATTTGGGAACAATTATCCGCATAGCAGATTGGTTCGGGATATCGCAAATTATTTGCAGTGCCGATTGTGCAGATATGTATAACTCAAAGGTCGTTCAGGCCACTATGGGAAGCATTGCAAGAGTAAATGTTTTTTACACTGATTTACCTGGATGGTTAAAACAACGATCAGGTGTGAGAATTTATGCAGCAATGCTCGAGGGTAAAGATGTAACAAAGATGAATACAATTAAAGAGGGTTTGATCATCATCGGCAACGAATCAATGGGAATTGATAAAGAAGTGTTACAATATTCCAACGAAAAAATTTCTATTCCCCGAAAAGGAAGCGCAGAATCACTGAATGCGGCAGTGGCGACGGGCATTATATTATCGCATCTTATTTAAGAACATTCCTGGTGCCGTCTTCCTTCGAATTGAATTCCAAAATATATATTTGCCATTCACCAAACTTGTTGTATGCCCGGCGAGATGCAAAAATTCGATGAAACAGTGTCATATCTCAAACGAGTTTATCCTGGTACACCTGAAATTGGGATAGTATTAGGCAGTGGGCTTGGAAATTTTATCGATGATGTACAAATAGAGAAGGAAGTAAGTTATGATCACATTCCTCATTTTCCTGTTTCAACCGTGGAAGGTCATAAAGGGAAGTTGATATTCGGCAACCTCGGTGGGAAAAAAATTGTCTGTATGGCCGGGCGTTTTCACTTTTATGAGGGATATGATACGGAGCAAGTGATTTTTCCCGTGAGGATAATGAAATTACTTGGGATTAAGGCTTTGCTTCTTTCTAATGCGGCAGGCGGCGTTAATCCAAATTTCAAGGTGGGGGACCTGATGGTCATTACTGATCATGTCAGCCTTTTCATGAAAAATCCATTGATCGGAAAAAATCTTTCAGGATTCGGAACCCGTTTCCCTGATATGAGTGAACCCTACAAAAGAGAGTTTATTCAGAAGGCAAGAAATATCGCGAAAAAACTTGGTATTGCTTTACGGGAAGGCGTTTACTATGGTGTTACAGGCCCTACATACGAAACGCATGCTGAATACAAACTTATTCACGCATTGGGTGGTGATGCCGTTGGAATGAGTACGGTACAGGAGTGTATAGCGGCCAATCATATGGGGCTTCCTGTTTTTGCCATGAGCGTTATCACAGATATAGGTATACGTGAAGATGAAACCAGGATCACGCATGAGGAAGTTTTACAGGCTGCCAGGCAAGCTGAACCCCGGTTTGCCGCAATCTTCAGGGAAATGGTAGCTGAACTCTGACTTGATCTGATCGGTCGATCAGATCATTTTTTTGATTTCTTTGTGAATTGATTATTCCAGTTTCAAATTTTATCCTTGGTATTTTTGGTGCTTCATTAATCACAACTGTTGACCCTGAAAGGAAAACTCACATACCTGCTACTGGCGTTTTGCTTCATGCATCCTTTCAAAGGGATGTCGCAGCAACCTAATTTCAGGAATTTTTCAAGGGCGGGGCAAAATTTAAGGAGTTTGAAGGGAGGTGGCACTGACAGTCTTCACCATCGTAACAGGAACGAAGACTCGATCACTATTTATGACCGCTACCTGGATTCGTCCAGGCATTACAAACTGGATTCTTCGGTGAATGATTTTTCAACACGGTTCCCGGTACCGGCGACAAATATTTACCTCGGTAACCTTGGAACAGCATCCAAACCGATCTTATTCAGTCCAGGCCTGGCAGCCGGCTGGGATCCCGGCTTTCATGCTCTTGATATCTATAAATGGAACCCGGCATCTATTATGTTTTTTAATACAACAAGACCTTATACGGAATTGACTTATTTGCTCGGGAGCAGAACCGAACAAATTCTTGGAGTGATCCATACTCAAAATATAAAACCAAACTGGAATGCATCTTTCAGGTATTCTCTTGTCAATTCGCCGGGCTTTTTTCAAAATCAGAATACCAACCATAATAATCTTCTTTTTACATCGTGGTACGAGGGTAAGAAAAAGCGATATAATAATTATTTTTTTGTGCTGGGAAATCATTTGCAGTCAGCAGAAAATGGCGGAATAAGAAGTGATGAAGATTACCTGAACAACAATCTTGTGTACAAGGATCGTTTTAACATCCCTACTAACCTGGGCACCGGTGTACCGTACAGTAACAATTTTTTTTCAACCAATATACAAACGGGCAATCGTTATCGTGAGTTTACAGTCCTGATGCGCCAGCAATACGATCTTGGCAAGAAAGATTCTCTTGTAACTGACTCTACAGTGATTCCGTTGTTCTATCCCCGCGTACGTTTCGAGCATACCATTTCATTCACCGGGGCGAAATATCAATATTTTGATTACAATACTGCCGGTGCGCCTTCAGATACACAATTCTATCATGTCAATTATGGGATATTGATAAACCCGGGAGATACTCTTTATTATCGTGATCGTTGGAAGGATCTTGTAAATGATTTTTCCATTTACCAGTTCCCGATGCAAAGAACTTGCAACAATTCGTAAAGTTAGGAGCCGCCTTTCAAATGTTGCAAGGAGAATTTATGAATGACAATAGTTCTTTCTACAACCTGATCTTTCACGGCGAGTACCGGAACAAAACAAGAAATCAGAAATGGGACGTGGAATTATATGGTAGTTTATATTCGGCGGGTTTCAACAGTGGCAATTACGACGCTCACATAAGTTTGAAAAGATTTGTTGGTAAAAAAAAGCAGGGCTATGCTGAAATTGGTTTTGAAAATGTCAATCGTTCTCCCTCATTTTTGTTTGATACAAGAAGCAGTTTCTATTTGGACAAGTCGCTGACATCGGGTTTCAACAAAGAGAACAGCAGCCATATTTTTGCTTCTATTTATCAGCCGTCTTTGAGATTAAGATTATCCGGGGATTACTATCTTATCAGCAATTACACGTATTTTACTGATTACTACAAATTGCGCCAATACGAACCGTTGTTTAATTTTCTCCTGGTATCTGCTCAAAAAGTATTCAGGCTGGGTAAACATTTTAACTGGTATGCTGATGTTTATCTTCAACAGAAAACAGGTGATGTCCCTTTAAATGTGCCGTCAGTGTTTACGAGAAACCGGATCGCCTATGAAGGAAATTTTTTCAGAAACCTCAATTTGTCCACTGGTTTTGAAATAAAATATCACACACCTTATAAAGCCGATGGATATTCACCGATCCTTGGACAATTTTTTTACCAGGATTCTGTAACTATTAGCAACGGACCCGATATTGCGGCCTTTCTTCAATTCCGTATCAAGGGCTTTAAGGCCTTTATACGGGCAGAAAACCTGAACACCGCGGAAGTAACCCCCGACGGCGGTTTTGGATGGACCAATAACAATCTTGCTGCTCCCGGGTATCCTTATCCAGGCTTACAGATCAGGGTGGGCATCTGGTGGAGCTTTGTAAATTAACAAAGCCTTATTCCAATTCACCAGGATCATGAACACAATGTCAATTGTCGTATTATCTTTGTGGTGTCATCATGAAAAAATTAATAGCTTCTGTTACAGTGATCGTTTACCTCGCCTTCGCCTGCGGCGTGCTGGTACATTTTCATTACTGTATGGATCGCTATGATTCATATAGCCTGTACAAAGCAGCGAGCGACTGGTGTCCTAAATGCCATATGCATACAGGCACCCGCGGGTGTTGTCATGATGAAGTGAAGATCATTAAACTGCAGGATGATCATCAAACTTCTTCCTGTTCATTTGCTTTTAAAGATGTTCAACCTGCCGTCATCATACCTTCCGAATTTTTGTCAGTCGTTCTGTTAAAGGACGGCATCGACCTGGTCAAAGCCGATCACTCTCCTCCATTACTATCACAGCAGGATATCTATATTCAAAACCGCGTTTTCAGAATTTGAGATTTTCTGGGTCAGCAAGTCATTTAGTCGCCGTGTCATTTTTCAATAGATAACACTGGCATTCAAAATAGATCTTTAATTCTCAAATTTTGATTTATGAAAACTCTTAAAATATTTTTAGTGGCTGCAGTTTGTTTGTCAGCAACTGTTGCGGGTCATTCTCAAAAAACAAGGATTGAATCGTTCAAAGTAGCAGGTGAATGTGGCACCTGTAAAAAGAAAATTGAAAAGGCTGCCAGGGAAGCGGGGGCCACATATGCAGCATGGGACATGCATACAAAGATTTTGAAACTAGCTTATAATGCAGGCACTGATGTTTCAGCAATTCAACAAGGAATTGCTGATGCAGGTTATGATACGCCAAAATTCAAGGCAAGTGACGCTGCTTATAATAGCCTTGATAAATGCTGTCAGTATGATAGGCAGATCGCAATGAAATCAGCAAACTGTTGCGGTAGTGATGAATGTAACATGTCCGCAGGATCCGGTGGAAAAGATGGTAAATGCACAGATATGACTGCCTGCAAAGAAAACGGTTGTTGCAAAGAAGAGGCTGATTGTGCGACCAGGGGTTGTTGTGAAAAAGCTGAAAATATTGAGAAAGGGGGCAGCCCTGAAAAGCAGTAGTGCAACGAAAACTTGCACTAAAGAGGCATAATTATTACTTTAGCCCCGCCGTATGGCGGGGCCAAATCCTAAAAAAATGAAAATCCTGAAAACTTATTTTTTCGTCTTTTGCATTACTGTGATCAGCATTTCAGCAAGGTCACAGGCAATACCAAACATTACCGATTCAAGACTTGATTTCTCATTACCTGATATAAAAGGTGATTCACTGCGTTTGTCATCGATGAAGGGAAAAGTTTTTTTACTTGATTTCTGGGCTTCGTGGTGCGGACCATGCCGGTATTCAAATAAGAATCTTGTAAAATTGTACGGTAAATACAAAGACAAAGGTTTTGAAATTCTCAGTGTTTCTCTTGATGATAAAGAACGTGAATGGAAGAAAGCTGTAAAGCAGGACAAAATTACCTGGCTTCAGATAATCGATTCGAGAGGTTGGGAAGCAAGATCCGCAGCCAAATGGCAGGTGGACGCCATACCCGCTTCGTTTCTTATTGATAAGAATGGTAATGTAGTGGCCATTAATGCCGAAAAGCAAGAGTTGGAAAATAAGATCAGGGAATTATTGGGCCTGTAATCTTATAGAAATGAGATCTAAATTTTGGGTACTTCTTAATGTACTCATCATACACACTACAATCAATGCCCAACAAAACTTCGCTCCGAAAGACATTGTAAACCTGCCTTCGTTTGCGAAGGCTACTTACAGGAAAATGGTTCAAAATCTTGGCTGGGCCGGTAGCCAATACTCAAATTTATATCGGCAACCGTTTTCGTATTTGATTCTTCCTGGCGAAAATTATGCCCGCCTGTCTGTCAGGCACGTGCCTTCTGCATCATTCAGAAGGAGATGGTGCGATCACGATGATAAAACAATAATCAAAAATTATAACAATGAAGCAAATATTCAATGTTTTAATTGCAATTATAATCATAACATTTACGGCTTGTAATAGTGGAGATGAATCTTCCAAAGAGAATGGTATGTCGAAAATGGATGCTGACTCTTCAAAAAGCGCTATGGTTGATACAACTCACATAGCGGAAGTAACTCCTGCCTTCAGCAATGTTGATCTGAAAATTGCAACATCTTTAAAAACAGTGGTAGATGATTACCTGCACATCAAGAATGCTCTTGTGGAAAATGATGGAAGTGATGCGGCCAGCGGAGGAAAGGAAATGGCTGATGCTATCAGTAAAGTTGATAAATCACTTTTTATTGCCGGGCAAAAGAAAGTTTATGATGACATCGAGGATGATTTAAAAGAACATGCTGAACATATCGGGAAAAACGCAAATGATATTGATCATCAACGTGAGCATTTTACCATGATGAGTGAAGATGTTTACGACTTGGTAAAAGCATTTGGCGCCGGTCAGACGTTATATCACAATTATTGCCCGATGGCAAATGACAACAACGGAGCGACATGGCTAAGTGAAATGAAGGAAGTAAAAAACCCTTATTTCGGGGGAAAGATGAATGAATGTGTGAAGGTCCAGGAAGTAATCAAATAGACAACATCCGGCAGACAATGGGTAATACTACTTCATAAGCTTTATTGCGTGTTGTCTGTTGTCAACTACAAATCGTAAGACATGGTTCAAAAACTAATCGAGCTTTCATTACGCAACAGATTTATCGTGTTGCTTCTCGCAGCGGGCTTGCTTGCGTGGGGAATATTATCCATTCAAAAGAATCCGATTGATGCTATTCCTGATCTATCCGAAAACCAGGTGATCGTTTTTACAGAATGGATGGGAAGAAGCCCCCAGATCATAGAAGACCAGGTTACATATCCATTGGTGAGCAACCTGCAGGGAATGCCTAAAGTGAAAAACATCCGCGGCACTTCTATGTTCGGGATGAGCTTCGTGTATTTGATTTTCGGGGATGACGTGGACATTTATTGGGCAAGGACAAGGGTTTTAGAAAGACTGAATTATGCCCAGCGGTTGTTGCCCCAGGGTGTTACTCCCAGTTTGGGACCGGATGGAACGGGCGTAGGTCATGTGTTTTGGTACACCCTGAACGCAAAGCAAATGGATCTTGGTGAACAACGAGCCTTGCAGGATTGGTATGTAAAACTTGCCTTGCAAACAGTTCCCGGTGTTGCAGAAGTTGCTTCATTCGGGGGATTTGAAAAACAATACCAGTTGATTATCGATCCTGTCAAACTCCAGTTTTATAATATTTCCATGATGGATTTGATGAACAAGGTGAAAGCAAATAACAATGATGTGGGCGGAAGAAAATTTGAGATGAGCAATATGGCTTATATCATTCGCGGATTGGGATACATAAAAAATAAAGAAGACCTCGAAGAATATCGAAGTGGGCAATTACAATGGTGTGCCGGTAAGAGTAAAAGATATTGGAACGGTGCAAATGGGAGGCGATCTGAGGCTTGGTATTTTTGATGAAAATGGAGAAGGTGAAGTAGTGGGAGGTATTGTTGTGATGCGCTACGGGGAAAACGCCGATAAAGTTATTGAAGATGTAAAGAAAAAAATGGCTGATGTGCAAAGAGGATTACCTGAGGGAGTAAAGTTCAAAGTGGCCTACGACAGGACAGAGTTGATAAAAGCGGCGATCAACAATGTAAAAACAAAACTCGATTGAAGAAATGATTGTCGTTTCGCTGATAGTTATCCTGTTTCTTCTGCACTGGCGGAGCGCTTTAAGCATCATCATTCAAATACCCATTACAATTGCAATAAGTTTTATTTTGTTGAATGCCTTTGGACTCTCATCAAATATTATGTCTTTGACAGGAATTGCCCTGGCAATCGGGGTAATTGTGGATAATGGGATAATTATGTCAGAAAACTCTTACCGTAATTTATCAGAATGGCAAAACGACCCTGCAAATAAAAAAACGCAGCAATGAAAAAACTTTTCAAAAAGGATTATCTAAAAAATTACCGGAAGATGTTCGGATGAGTATTATTGAGAGTTCCAGCAAGCAGGTATCAAGGGGTGTTTTCTTTTCAACTGTCATTATCATCACTTCTTTCCTCCCCGTATTCTTATTAACAGGTCAGGAAGGTAAATTGTTTCATCCACTTGCATACACAAAAACTTTCATCATGATCGTGGATGCCATACTGGTAATCACACTCGCTCCTGTATTGATCTCATTTTTTATGAAAGGAAGATTCAGGCCGGAATCTGCAAATCCCATTAATCGTGGCCTTGAAAAAGTTTATGAACCCGTCATCAGGGCGTGTATCAGGTGGAGAAAAACAACAATTGCAGTCAATATTGTAGCGCTACTGATCAGCATTCCATTGGTGATGAGTCTGGGCCGTGAGTTTATGCCCCCATTGGATGAAGGCTCAATACTTTTCATGCCGGTCACATTACCTGATGTTTCCAATTCAGAAATAAAAAGGATTCTACAGGTGCAGGATAAAATAATAAAGTCTGTTCCCGAAGTTGAAAATGTTTTGGGTAAGGCAGGCAGGGCCAATACTGCTACTGATAATTCACCAATAAGCATGGTTGAAACAATTGTTTTACTGAAACCCAAATCGCAATGGCGTGCAGGTCTTACAAAAAATGAAATTATCAACGAACTCAACTCAAAATTGCAGATTCCCGGTGTTACCAATGGGTGGACACAGCCCATCATTAATCGTATCAACATGCTTTCAACAGGTATTCGCACTGATGTTGGGGTAAAAGTGTATGGACAAAATCTCGATTCGATCAATTACTTTGCTCAACAAATCAAAAATGCGTTGAATGGTATTAACGGCGTAAAAGATTTGTATGTGGAACCGATCACTGGCGGCAAATACATTGATATTATTATTAAAAGAAAAGAAATTGGCCGATATGGTTTAAGTGTAGATGATGTGAATACTGTAATTGAGACAGCATTGGGCGGAGTAAGATTAACCACTACCGTTGAAGGTCGCCAGCGTTTTTCAGTAAATGCAAGATTTGGTCAGGATTTCAGAAATAATATGGAAGCGTTGAAACGCTTGCAGGTACAAACAATGAAATTTGGCCCTGTTCCGTTGGAAGCAGTTGCGGATATTAACATCACAGAGGGGCCACCGATGATCAATTCGGAAAATGCTTTGTTGCGTGGGACAGTTTTATTTAATGTTCGCGAAAGAGACCTGGGTAGCACGGTGAAGGAAGCACAGTCAGAGACTTGATAAATATGCTCACAAAGCTTCCGAAAGGATACTTCCTGGAATGGAGTGGTCAATATGAAAACTTAATTCGCAGTGAAAAAACAGTGAAAATGATCTTACCTGTTGTGTTGTTGATCATTTTTCTTTGTATGTATTTTGCTTTTCATTCTGCAAGGGAAGCATTTTTTAGCCTGATCACAATACCGTTCGCTTTGATAGGGGGCGGACTGATAGTCTATTTCTGGGGAGTCAATTTATCGGTTGCGGTGGCCGTTGGATTTATCGCTTTGTTTGGGTTGGCTGTCGAAACAGGGATTGTTATGGTGATCTACCTCAACGATGCCATGCAGCAACTGGTAGCCAAAAAAGGAAATTCAAAGGAAACCATTACAAAACAGGATTTGCGGGAATATGTAATTGCGGGTGCTGCAAAAAGACTTAGGCCAAAAATCATGACGGTTTCAGTTTCATCTGTTCGCATTGATTCCCATTCTCTGGAGCACCGGGGTTGGAAGTGATGTAATGAAACCGATTGTATTGCCAATGGTTGGAGGAGTATCTACATCAGCCATATTCGTTCTTTTAGTAACACCATTAATATTCCTGATGAACAAAGAATACGAGTTAAGAAAATTTGGAAAAATAGATGTCCCTGAAGTAAAACATTAAAAACAATGAAGCAAATACTTTTTATCATTTCGTTGCTTTTTCTTTCAACGATTGTTGCGCAATCACAGGAAAAGCTAACAATCAATGAGGTTTTTTCACTTATTGCAACTAATCATCCTGATCAGAAAATGTATGATGCACAGATCCGTTCATTGGATGAAGCTGCAAAAGGTGCAAGGAACTGGGAAGCGCCACAACTTAGTACAGGCTTATGGATGACACCATATAATCCCGACTTATGGAAAAAGCAGAGTAATGGCGCTACAGGGATGGGGCAATATATGATCTCTGCCCAGCAAATGTTCCCAAATGGAAAAAGATTGGATGCTGAAGAAAATTATATGCTGGCCATGTCATCTGCAGAGAAAGAAAAAAAGAATGCAAGCCTGAATGAATTATATGCTGCAGCAAAACAAAATTACTACCAACTTATAATTCTTAAAAAGAAAACGGCCGTACTTGATCAGAATGAAAAAGTTCTGGATTTTATGATAAAAGATGCAGAGCTGAGATATAAGAATAATTTAGGAAAGATCAGTGCATATTATAAAGCAAAAAGTGAATCGGGAAACATTCAAAGCATGCGGATCATGCTTGAAAATGAAATAGCCAGAAAAAAAATCGCACTGAACACGTTGATGAACAGGGATAAAACCATCATGTTTGATATTGATACCTCTTATATAATTAAAGATTATTCTAATTACGAGTTTGACAGCACCAGGTTCAATGGAGTCAGGAGTGATATTAAAGCCGTTGACAGGGATATTCAGTTGACCGTTCTCCAGCAGCAAGTGGAAAAAGCAAAGTTGAAGCCTGAATTTGGCCTTCGCTTCGATCACATGTTTGGTTTCGGAGGATTTCCCATGCAATACAGTTTAATGGGCATGCTGAAATTGCCTGCGGCTAAATGGTCTTCAAAAGCGTCCAAAGCAAACGTGGAGAGCTTAAAATGGAAGGCTGAATCTCTCAACCAGCAAAAGCAAACAATTATCAACGAAGCTTCGGGCATGGCGGAGGAAATGCGAACTGACATTGAAGCAAAAAAGAAGCAAATCAGGATATTTGACGAGAACATTCTTCCAGCTCTGAAAAGGAATTTTCAAACTATGCAATTAGCTTATGAAAATAATACAGAAGAATTGTTTACTCTTTACGATGCCTGGGAAACATTGTACATGACACAACTTGAGTACCTTGATCAGTTACAACAATTATTATTGATGCAGGTGGAACTGGAAAGGATCCTTGAAATAAAATAAATCATGAAATCAGGACTTAAAAATATTTTAATCGTATTCGTTGTTTTTATGAGCACTGCAATTGTCTTTACTTCGTGCAAAAACAAGCGGGCAACAACAATTGCAACCTCAAAAAGTGACTTATGGACTTGCCCTATGCATCCCGAAATTATAAAGGATCATCCGGGAACTTGTCCTATCTGTGATATGGAATTAGTGAGGAAAGAAGAAGGTTCAACGTCTATCAATGACATTCAGATAAACGACCTGTTGCGACCAACAGACCAATTCGTTATTTCTTCCATTCCCGTAACAACAATTAAAAGATCAACTGAGCCAATTGAAGTAGAGGCATTGGGAGTTGTTGCTTATGATCCGAGGTTAGTAAATACAATTTCAGCAAGGGTTTCCGGCAGAATTGAAAAGCTTTATATCAAATACCGTTATCAGCACGTTATGAAAGGACAAAGAATAATGGACATTTACAGCCCTGACCTACTTACCACGGAACAGGAATTATTATTCCTGATTAAGAATGATCCTGACAATGCATCTTTAATAAATGCAGCCAGACAAAAATTACTATTGTTAGGAGTGGATGAAAGCCAGTTGCGGCAAATTATAGAAACGCAAAGACCCTCGTTGTCTATTGCTGTATTTAGTAATTACAGCGGACACATACACGAAGCTGGAAATACAATGCCCGTTCTGAATGGCAATGAAAAAAAAATGGATATTTCATCATTTACGGAAGAGCTTCCTGTTAAAGAAGGAATGTATGTGGAGAAGGGACAGGTTATCTTTCAGGTGTTCGATGTTAACAGAAGTTGGGTGGTACTAAATATTTTTCCTGAGTATCAAAGCCTGGTAAAAGTTGGAGATGCTGTGACAACAACTCCTGAAACCGCTCCAGCAAATAATTTCCGCGCAAAGATTGATTTTGTAGAGCCATTTTATAGGAAAGAAAGTAAAACTCTGACTGCAAGAGTGTATTTCAATAATTCAAAATTGGAAATACCTATTGGCAGCCAGGTTCGGGCCACCATTTTTTCAAATGCAAAAGAAGCCGACTGGCTCCCTAAGGATGCGGTGCTTTCATTGGGAATTGATAAAGTTGTTTTTATAAAAAATAAAGGTGGGTTTAAAGCTCATAAAATAGAAACCGGGCTGAGCTATGAAAATAAAATCCAGGTTTTGTCAGGAATAGCAGCAACAGATTCAGTTGCTGCCAATGCCCAGTTTCTTACCGATAGCGAGAGTTTCATAAAAATAGAAAATCAACCATGAGACGTCTATTTGCTATAACGATATTACTGTTATTGATTTGCTGCAAACAAAAAAAGAAAGAGGCTTTGCAGAATCCTGATGTATTTTATACCTGCTCGATGCATCCCCAGGTTATGCAGGACGGGCCGGGAAATTGTCCTATTTGCGGAATGAAATTAATCCCTGTTGAAAAAAAGAAAGGAGCAGATGCTGAAGCCATTATGCTAAGTGATCAGCAAATACAATTGGGAAATATCCAGGTCGATACAATTGGCACAGGAATGATCGGTGATGAAACAATCTTAACCGCCACTCTTGATATCGATGAAACAAAAAGCGCAACAGTCAGTGCAAGGATTTCGGGCAGGATTGAGAAGCTTTATTTTAAAGATCAGGGCGACTATGTCACCAAAGGAGCGAGACTCTATGATTTGTATAGTGAGGAGCTAAACAATGCCAAACAAGAATATATCGCGGCTCTTGAAAAGCAGGCAATACTGGACAATTCAATCATAGACTTCAGGCAGCTTGTGCAAAGTGCAAAGAATAAATTACTTCTGTGGGGAATGAGCGAAGCTGAAATCAACGAATTGGCAAGAACTAAAAAGGCGTCTATACTTACGCCGTTTTTTAGTACGGCAAGCGGATATATAACCACATTAGAAAGCCACGAAGGGGATTATGTGGCGGAAGGCGGAACAATTATGCGAATGGCCAATTTATCTTCTTTATGGGCAGAAGCCCAGGTTTATACTTCACAGCTTTCTGAAATTGATCGCAATGGAACCGCAACGGTTCAGTTACCCGACTTGAACAAAGAAATGTCAGGACGTATTCAATTGGTAATTCCCGAGAATAATCCTAATACGCGTATCAATTTGATAAGAGTCTCTGTTCCCAATTCCGGCAACCAATTAAAGCCCGGCATGCCAGCTTATGTTATTTTGAAGAATCGCCAGCGAAATTCTCTGACACTTCCAATTGATGCGGTGATAAGAGGCGAAAAAATGGACATCGTCTGGATAAAAATTGATAAAAACACTTTTAAAAGTGTGATGGTAGAAACCGGGCTGGAGAGTGATGACAGAATAGAAATAAAAAGTGGATTGAAACAAGGTGACGTTGTCGTTACAAATGGGGCTTATTTACTGAACAGTGAATACATCTTTAAGAAGGGTGCAAATCCGATGGGAAATATGGACATGGGAAATATGAAAATGTAGACTTAATTTAAAATTCAAAGAAAAATTGGAGCTATAAGCCGATGAGTACTCTTCAATCCTTGGACAATTTTTTGCCAACGGTCCCACTATTGCGGCCTTTCGTTAATGCCGTACCAGGTCTTAAGGCGTTTATTCAAGCAGAAGATCCGAACCCTGCAGAAGTGACTCCTGATAGTGGTTAGGGATGCACCAATAACAATCTCGCAGCGCCCGGGAATCCTTGTCCCGCCTTACGGATAAGGGTGGGTGTGGGTGCTTGTTTCTGATCAACTATTTGGACCCTATTTCGATGCATCATTGGTTTGGGACCTTTGTCAGGAAGAATGTATTACATGGGATTGAAATATAAAATCTAATGGCGATATTAAAGAGCAATGATCTGCTATGAATTCTAAAAATCTATATTTACTTTTGTTTTGTGCGTATTAATAGAATTCTGATATCTGTTACAATTGCTGTCTATCTCGTCTTCACATGCGGAGTAACATTGAATTTTCACTTTTGTATGGGACGTTTTTCATCGGTGGAACTGTATAAACAACCTGCAAAGGCCTGTTCGACTTGCGGTATGCGTGTAAAAAACCCTAAATGCTGCCATGACGAAGTAAAACTAATCAAGCTGCAAAATGTTCATCAGCATTCAAACTTAGCATATAACGATGAGGGTATACAATCTTCACTTATCACTGCGTTCTGCTACTTCACAACTTTCCTGGCAAAAGAAGAGGCTGCTCCAAATAGGATAAGTCACGCACCTCCTTTGCTTTCCCGTCTGGATGTTTATTTGCTGAACGGCGTTTTTAGAATTTGAGAACGTCACAATCTTAATTCCCGTTAAGGACAAATTTGTAGTTAGCAACGGCGCCCGGCTTAGCTATCTGCATAACCCCTCCATAGCGGAATATATCCTTTGCTCTCCGGATGCAGAGCATTAAAAGCAAACCCAAAGAAACCTGATAATAACGATTAAGAAATGCGGACAGTCACGCAATGACAAATAACTTTTATGCAAAAAACTTGTATTTCATATATAAGTTGTAAGGAAGAAAAAAAATTACTTTTTGAAAAGAAGGGTTACCCAATACTGGAATGTAAACAATGTGGTCACCGGTTTATAGAAATTCCTGATCCCAAAGAGCATCTTTCAAAAGTTTATTCTGATGATTACTTTTTTGCAGGGAAAGATGGATATCCAAATTATCTCAACAAAAAAAATATCCTCTATAAACAGGGATTGAGGTACGCTAAGTTGATTGCGAAATATACAAAACCGGGCAAGGTCTTGGATATTGGAAGCGCTGCAGGATTCATTCTTAAAGGATTTGAGGACTCAGGCTGGATTTGCCGTGGGATTGAACCCAACGAAACGATGGCTGCTTATGGCAGGGAGAAATTGAAGCTGGATATCAGAACTGGTGTTATAGAGACGCTTGAGACAAACGAAAGATTTGATTTGATTAACATGATACAGGTGATCGGGCATGTTTATGATCTTGATAAGACACTACAAAATGTAACTTCGCTGTTGAAAAAAGGGGGATTAGTGCTGGTAGAATCCTGGGATTCGAAAAGTATTACGGCAAGAATGATGGGAAAGAACTGGCATGAGTACTGTCCTCCCAGTGTTGCTCGCTGGTTTTCGGATGCGACATTGTCAATATTATTTAAGTACTACGGGTTTGAGTTGATCGCCAAGGGCCATCCTTTTAAGAAAATCAATGCAGACCACGCCTTTTCTTTTTTAGAAGGAAGAAGCTTTAAACTAATTTTTAAAAAGAGAATGATCGATGCCATCAATCGTTTCGTGGGAAAACTCACGTTTATCTACCCTCTTCGGGATGTGAAATGGTATGTCTTTCGCAAAATTTCTGATTAACATAACAAACCCTCTTTTCTCACGTTAACATGAAGCTTAGTGTTTCAGATTATAATCTCTAAATATGGAAACGAAAAAGCCAATCGCGATTTTGGGTGCAGGTTTGGCAGGTTTAACCGCGGCAAATTTTTTAAAGCAAAACAATATTCCATTTATTCTTTTCGAAGCGGGAAGTAAGATCGCAGGACTAGCCTCCAGCTTTAAAGATTCGAATGGATTTAGCCACGATTTTGGTGCACATTTCGTCACGAATCGCCTGGCAGATGCTATTGGAGTAACTGGGGAATGCCGGGTGGTGAAGCATTATGGCGAAACAGTGTGGCTTCAGGGAAGAAGTTACAATTATCCTTTTGGCCTGATGCTGATTCCACGAATGTCATTAAGTTTTCTAAAAACCAAGTTCAGGTCAATTTCGGATAAACATCAACCATGTTCGGCGGCCGAATGGTTTAACAAACGTTACGGTTCTGCTTTTGCCCGTGAAATCGCTTTGCCTCTTATCGAAGCCTGGTCCGGGGCACCCGCAGAAAAGCTTTCTCCGGCCGTGGGAGAAAGCTTGCCTGGTAGCATAGTAAAAACTTTTTATTTAAAAATTGCGAGCATTGTAACCGGGCGGGCAGTGTCTTGTGGATACAACCGTGAAATGCCCGAGATGCCATCTGTCTGGCATGTTTATCCTATGGGAGGTGTTTCTACATTATGCACAAAACTTGCCGCCGGTTTACAGGATTCGATTAAACTGCAATCGCCTGTTGAAGAAATTTTGGTTGAGAACGAAAAAGCAGTTGCAGTCCGCGTAAACGGGGAGATACATGAAGTATCGGCTGTGATCAGCACAGCTCCCGCTAATATTCTTGCTAAACTGGTTAAGGGTACTAACGCTTTAAATGGCGCGTCGCATTTTCGCTTTCGACCGATGATATTTGTCAACATGCGCTTTGAAGGGCGACGGCTTTTACCGGATACGGTCATGTGGTTCCCCGAAAAGGAATTTCCGTTTTTTCGTCTCACGGAAGTAACGCGATCAATGCCCTGGCTGGCGCCAGAAGGAAAATCAATTATAACATTTGATATTGGCTGCCAGAAAGACGATGAGTTTTGGACAATGGATGAAGAAAAATTATCCACTCTTTGCCTGGATTGTATTCTACCTGTGATTCCGGATGCGAAAAATAGATTCCTGGGTTATACTGTTTTGCGAACACCCATTGCTTATCCTGTTTTTCTTAACGAGTACGAAAAAGAGCGCCAGGAGTTTGAACGTTCAACACATATTTCAAATCTTTTGAGCGTTGGACGCAATGGTGAATTTGCCCATAGATTTATGGAAGATGTTTATTGGCGCACACGAAAAAAAGTTCAACATTTAATCGAAGAGGAGTCAGTTTAATTTACGATCCGCTATTCATCGCTGCTTATTTGCCTTTCCATAAAAATTTCAAGACAGTTCGCTGAGCAAAAAAAGAGATCGGATCGAACCGGATGCGAAATCCGTTTTTCAGGCTCAGTTAAAAGCATTCTGCAAACGGGGTCAACATGTAAACCTTCCGGCTTCTCAATAGCTATTTCAAAAACCTCTCTCTCTTCGCTTACATTTTTAAAATTATTCCTGCCAATTGATGTAAATGAATAAGAGTTTTTATCTTCCAAAGCATTTAAAAAATCATTTGAACACAAAAAAGCACCCGGCCGTGCAGTTGAAGCAATCCGGGATGTAAGGTTAAGGGCCGAGCCGAAAAGATTATTGTTGCGCTTTAATATTTTGCCATAATGCAAGGCACCATGTATCTGAAGAAAATTGTATTCCCGAAAAACATTTTGCAACATGACCACTGCAGTTGAAAGCAAATCATCAGGCGAATCGGATACAATCACCACCTCATCACCAACTCTTTCATGGAGATGACTCTCCCCAACAAGAGAATTGTTTACTATTTCAATATACCTATCGATCAGGTCAGCAGCGGATGAAGCGCCATGAGTTTCTGTTAAGGCTGTATATCCTGTCAGATCTGCAATTAATATGGCAATATTTTGCTCCATAATGTTCGACGCAAAGGTATTTAATGTGAAGAGAATTATAGCAAGTTGCTATCCTGGGTAGTTATGTTTTCAATGCATGGAAGAAAAACGAAATAAGTTACTCATCAAAACCAGGGTCTGCAAAGATGTATATTGACAGTAGAAAATATTTTTCATGATCTCAAAACCCCTTTTCATAAAATTTCTCCCGGGGAGGTGGATCTCGAAGAAAAACTCTCGGATAACGAATTAAGAAAAATAGACCAGGAACTCAACAAAGGAGAGATTTAGCTTATTGAACGAAGGGTAAGCAAGATCATCGAGGATATTAAGAAGGCGGTAAGGGAATATTTGAAGGCATGGATAACGAAAATTTTAAGCTCTTTAAGCAGATGTCTTTGTTGTACAATTGCTGTGACGAAGACCTATCTAACCTTCAAAAAGCTGGCATTAATGGCTACAATTATTGTACTTAGGCTCATCAATGCAGCACCGGCGGCAGGGCTAAGCAAAATGCCACTCTTGTATAAAACACCTGCCGCTAAAGGAAGTGCAATGACATTGTACCCCGTGGCCCAACTAAGATTTTGAATCTTTTTATAGGTGGCTTTGCCAAAAAGGATGAGGCTAACTATATCTTTTGGATTACTGTTAACTAAGATGATCCCCGCTGTTTCTGCGGCAATATCGCTTCCAGAGCCAACCGCAATGCCCACATCCGCTTGTGCCAATGCCGGCGCATCATTGGCACCGTCAGTATCAACACAACATAAAACCGTTTTCTAAAATCAGCAATCATCATAGCATGATGATCGTGTCCTGCATGGCCCATTGACGGGTTATGAACTGTGTGTATGGAGTGACCTGAGTGTTTGGACTTTCTATTTGTGGATATGCTCCCCATGTTGATGATGTTGCATATTTGAATCGATTCAAATTACAAATAACAGTAGTACATTTGCAGCGAATTTAACTGTGTTTAGAGCATCTGTCGCCATATTATTGTTTTTATCGTTTTTCGCTCAGACCTTTCACCAGGCCTTCACAGTACTTGGATTTTACGCGAACCAATCCCAGATAGCTTCTAAGCTTTGTGAGAACAGGTATAAACCCATGTTGCATTGCAATGGCAAATGCGTTCTTGCAAAAAAATTGAGACAGGAAGAAAAGAAGGATCAGCAAAATCCTGAGCGCAAATTGGAGAACAAGGTGGAAGTTTTTTGCTGGTCACGCATGACAATCGATATTCCGGCTTTTCCGACCTCCCGATCATATTATTCTACTTATCCCGAGACAGGATTGACCGATCTTTCGTTTCCTGTTTTTCATCCCCCTTCTGCGTAATTTCTTTTTACTCCTGATCGTTGTTTCATAGTTGATCATCAGCTATGGTATTTCTTTCTTCAACTTACATTGAATACAATGAAAAAGATTTTCCTGGCCCTTATCATTTCTGTAAATTTTTTATCCGCTTCTGCCTGTGAAATTTGCGGCTGCTGCCTCGGCAACTATTATATTGGAATTTTACCTCACTTCAATAAACGCTTTTTTGGTTTACGCTATCAATTCAATAGTTTTCAAACAAGGCTAAATAATGATCCAACTCAATTCAGCAAAGATTTTTATCAAACAGTAGAATTCTGGGGAGGCTGGAATATCGGCACACGGTTCCAGGTGCTGGCCTTTGTTCCTTACAATATTAATCACCAGGTTTCTGATGAGGGAACCTCTGATTTGAAAGGATTTGGAGATGCAGCATTGATGGTAAATTATAAAGTATTTGCAGCAACCAATAAAAATGTTTCGCAGCAATTGTGGCTTGGCGCAGGCGTGAAATTACCGACTGGAAAATTTGTGATAGATCCCAGTGACCCCGATGTAGCAGCAGTGGCCAACACGCAACTTGGTTCTGGCAGCACAGACCTTTTATTGAATGGAATGTATAATGCCAGCTTCAATAAATTTGGTATTAATACAACGGTGAATTATAAGATCAATTCAGGAAATAAGGAAGAATATAAGTTTGGCAATAAATTGACCGCGGGCAGTTTTGTATATTATGTGTTTCCTTTAAAGAGTGTTATCATCAGTCCCAACATCGGGTTATTGTATCAGCATACCGGCGGAAGTGAATTGCAAAACAGCAAGGTAGATCTTACTGGCGGAAAGATCCTGGAAGGGTCCGTTGGCACTGAAATTAGTTTTAACAGTATTGCGGTTGGGCTTAGTGTTCAGTTGCCGCTCGTACAAAATTTTGCAGAGAATCAAACAAAAGAAAAAGTTAAGGGAATGGTGCATGTAAGTTTTGCATTCTAGACCAGGCGATGTTTTGGCTGCTGCCGGCAGCAGTATCTACCTGATTTGTCTATTGTATGTTCGGTGAATGATGTTTAGTGTTAATGCGGAATGATAATCCTATTGCAAAATAATTTTTAGGAGAGGCTTCAGAAATGCCAAAGCCACCGGAAACATCAACTTTCAGGTCATTGGTAAGATAATACGCGATGCCTCCATCAAGATTGTGTTGTGGCAATTCATTTTTTAGAATAAAACCAAAAGCTTCGGCATACATGTACCATTTCTTGACCGACATTGAACCCGGGCGAGAATGTATAAAGCCACACAGGGGTAGGTTGAAAACCGTCCCACGCAGCTCCAAGATTTGCCCCGATCCCGATATGTGGGGTTAGGGTTTTTTGCATGGCGAAACGAAACGAAGGCGCTGCATGATCAATTTTGAATGGTGGGGACGCTAACATAGGTATGCCGAGATGAACGATGAGCGAGGTCCTCGGTATGATCTTTTTCTCTTCTGTAATAAGGGCCTTAAAACCAATTTCAATTGGCAAGAACCCCGTTATCCATTTTGATTCGGGAATTCGTTGTTCATACGTGCTGAGAAAAACTGTCTCTAATCTTAATTCAAACTTGTTGAACCCATACTTCAATAATGCCGTTGGATAAACGAGGTTATAATTACCAGCATCAATATTCTCTTTATTGAATCCGATTTCTGCCTGGAAATAATTTTTTGGAACGATGCCCGCCGATTCTGTCTGATCCGGCCGGTCGGTATCAATTTTTTCTTCCTGGCCCGCACCAAAAAACCCGGAACAAAGAAAGGAAAAAGACATCAACCATTTTTTAGCCATGCTATAAAATAATTTTAGACATGTCTAAAATTATAAAATTTCCGCCATAAAAAAATCTTTTGGCCATGGAATTTTTGATTTTGAAAGATGTCCGGAGCAGATGTGGTTATCGATTCTTTTGTAAATAGAATGAATAAAAAAATTAAGTCTTCTCCTTTTTTTTCCAGTTTATTCTTCTCCCGATTATTAGCTTGAAAATGAAAGCGTCGGTATTTTTTGTAAGGCCAAAACCTGGTCCGAAATTGATTTCCCATTTGGGGTCAACATAAAGATCTGCCACAAGGAAGAATGAATGGCTTTGCTGAGAAAGCTTGGGTATGTCATTGACCAGGCCTACGTCGCCATAGTATTCTATACCCAGTGCCACTTTAGTGAAAGAGTAAGATGTTTTTAAGTTTGGCTCAAATGAGGGTGTGTGAATATTGCTATCCGATTTTATTGAGATGCCAAAAGTGGGATTGAACGCAAGATAAAATCTGTCGCATTGTTTATCTATGATTGGCCTGATCTCTATATTCCAGGTATCTGTCGAGTATTGCCTTTGTTGATAACCAAGTTCTGCGGATAGGCTGACACCTACGGGCCAGTTCCATTTTCCCGGAACGCTTATACGTGGCCTGATATGAGTTCCAATTACCTTATATTGATAAGGATCTGTATAATTTGTAAAAAGATAGAATCCAATCTCAAAATTTTCCGTTACCCCGTGTGTGATCTCCAGTGTTTCATGCAGGGAGTGGTAAGCAGGGTTCACACCCTCTACAATATTCTTTTCTCCCGAAAATGTAAAATTGCTGTGCAGCTCAAACATGGTGGTGCCTTTTGTCATGGTGGGAGATGCATACACTTGTATTTCATAATTTTCCTGGGCAGAAGAAATAAATGGCATCAAATAAAAAAAGACAATTGACAAAAAAAATTTTCTCATGGAAGTGAGTTCTGTTTATAATCTTCTCTTACAGGACTGAATGTATCGATCACTTTGCAGTCTGTGATCGCGATCGCGCTGTGGGGTGTATTGGATGGAATGACGTGATACATGCCGGGCGTGAGAGAGCAGGATTTTCCCCCGATCATCATATCCAGTTGTCCTTCGAGAATGTAAGTGATCTGTTCATGTATATGATGATGTTCCGGTACAGCACACCCTGCCTTTAATTCCACAAGACCGAGTGTATGCTTATCACCATGCGCATAATAGCCGGTGATTCCCGGCACTAACTCTTTTGGCTTGATATCTTTTATTCGCTGCATAAGATGGAGGAATTAAACTGTAATCATAATTTAATGAGCAACCCGGAAATCCTGGTTAGATACCGGTAGGTTAGTGGGTATAATAACGACGTTAAAAGCGTGATCGGTTGCCTTATGACAATTGTTGCATGTATTGGTCAATAAAGAAAAACTATTTTTAAATGATTGGAAATTCTTTTGACCAATCGCATTGGACACACTATCTATAGCCGGTTTAAGCATTCCAATATTTTTTACTTCGGGTCTGTCCTTACAAAACTCATCAATATCATCCAGTGCTTCCCGTATCTCGTGAATTTCAAAATCTGCAAGTGGCCAGTTCTGATTTTGACCCGCGAACCAGAGTTTCGCGTGATGTAATTGTATGCCGGTCATAAATTCTCCAAGACCCGGTTTGTACGTTTTGTCCAATTTCGTTTGCAGGCTATCGATCTTTGATTGCATTTGACTTACATGGTTGTTCTGTTGATTACAGGCTATAAGGATACACAGAAAGGGGATAAGAAATTTACCGGTAACTGATACTAAACTATATTTTTCGTTCTTAAAAACCATTTTCCTTTTAATCATTTAAATCCCCGTGATCCCGGTTCATTTTTCAAACCAGCAAAAACTTCCGCCCACCCATTCTTTGTCTTTGTTGTACCTGACACCGATCATCTTTCCTTTGCTTATTCGCGCAAGGTTATTGGCAGGGACCGGCCTTGCTTCACCATCTTTCCAGAAATAGAATATGCGTATTTCAACTTTAGCCGGAATGTCGGGTGTTTCGATCACATCGGCATATTTTACTTTGCGCTGTAGTATCCAGTTCTCGGGATCTTTTATTTTTTTCAGATCATCCGAAGTTAGATCAATGATCACTCCCTGTCCCGCAAAAGAGAACAATGGTTTCAAAACATAATTCTCGGGATCAGCCGGCGGTTGCTTCACATCCTTTAGAAAAAAGGTTTCTGGAACATATGGATGTTTGATCAGGGGCAGTGTGTATTTACTGATCCGGTAAAACCAATTGGGATGAGATATCCACGTGACATCAAGTTCTTCAAAAAAGATCTTTCCCTTCTCCTGCACGTCAGGAGATTGCTGCTGAAGGTCATCAAATATGACCCGGTTGTAAATTCGCTTTACTTCTGTTTTCTTTCCGTTGTTAATGTAAAAAAGTTTTTTCCTTTCCTTTATAAGCTCGGTTAAACAAACCATTTTAATTCCTATGTAGTCTTCCGTCGCAAAAAAATCGATCCTCGTTTTTTGTTTTCTCGGAAAAATTTCAAGAAGAATTACATTTTCAGGATCTTCCTCATCGATGATGATGTCTTTCATCAATTGGATGTAAGTTTCTTTAGTGTAACCGTGCAGGTAGCAATCGAGGTATTCGGGAACGGGGAAATGTTTTCTTGAAATTTCAGGAATCAGGATCTCAAAAGCGAACAGGCTGGCGAAGCCCTGCATCTCGATCAGCTGTGGTTCATATTCGCCTTTGTCGTTGATGCAAATCCCAAAATCGAATGCAATAAAATGTGAACGGTCATTTTCATTGGGCACATTCAAATGAGCGGGCACAGCATTTTTTGTGTATTCCTTAAAATTGGGATCAGCAATGATGTCGACTATTTTTTCGCAGCAATCAAGAGCCTTTTTTTTAAAAGCCTGGTCAATAAAAACGGGCGTTTCTGCTACACGAAAGTCCAACTGACCGGGGTATACACCGGCAAGCTCATTTATGAACGCTTCGTATTTTTCTTTGGTAAAATTTTCGTTGAATGCTTTTCGCAAAGCGGGGATCATAAGAATTATTTCTTCAGGGAAGTTAATGATAATAAAAATAGTTTGACGCAAATGTCGCAAAGAAGAGATACAAAAGGCGCAAAGTTTGTCTTTCCTTTGCAACACTTAGCTCCTTGCGTAAAATAGCCGAATAGAATTATCCCAAAGGGATCCCTTCGGGACCGAACGTACAAGTGTGCGACGCAACGAAAGTCAAATAGTAATTAAAAAGCCGGGAACACAACAAACAACCAGAAACCAGTCCGCAAGGACTCCTTTGGAGGAACAAGCAACTATTATCTAAACCAATTCAGCATAAAGTTGCTCCACTGCCTGGTTCAGGAAATTCGGAAGGACATGCGAGTAGGTCCATAAGATCTTATCCGGATCATCGAGATGAGACAGCATGCCGCGCCATTTTTCCTCACCATAATTTTCAATGATCATTTTCTTTTTATCCTCCCGGTTCAGGTACATGGACATGCCAGGGGCGTCTGCTTCGGGGTGAAATTGTGTACCGATCATATATTCATTGTACCGGATACCCATGATAGCCCGCTCATAGGGCACATGCCGGCGTTCTTTTTCGATACACAAGATTTTTGCACCCATTTTTTTGATCACATCAGGATTAGGCTGTATGACCTGGTAATCGCGACTGTCGACTGCATAAAAAGGGTCGCGCAGGCCGGTAAAAACTGGTTCATTAAAAGCATCTCCGAGCATATGAATGGGAAAAGTCCCAAATGCAGAGGAGTGGCGTTTGGTGAGAATACCTATGTTATAATAGCGGGCGGACAATTGAAACGAGTGACAAATAAAAAAGACAAATTTCTTTCGCACGGTATCGGGATTCAGATTCCAGCGCTCTACCTCATTAAGCCAGGCAAAATATTTTTTTTCCCAATCACTATACCGGCTTTCCAGCGGGCTTCCCGGCCCTCCGCTCGAAATAAACACATCATAACTCATATCGGGAACTGTATTGAGCAGGCGCACGTCAAACTCATTCCGGTCAACCTCTATATTGTTTTCTTCACTAAAGTCGTTTAAGATATTTCTCAGGCATCGCATGCCCTGGTTGGGCACTCCTTCATAGAGATCTAAAATCGCAACTTTTAACTTCCTGATTTCTTTCATAGAGACAAACATAATGTTTTTTCATTGGCAAATTTACGGCTCAATTGGCGATTTATCAACAGACGTGGAAGAGTGATTAGTGGAGGGCAGTGGTGAATATTGCCCAATGCTACTTAGCTTTTGTTCACGCAAAGCCGCCAGGTTTCGCGACGACGCAAAGTATATCAGGCTATGTATTCTTTGCGGTTCTTTGCGCCTTCAGCAGTTGTGAAATCATCTTGCTTCATAAACCCTTTCTCCGTTCAAAAACGTCTTCAATACTTTCACCTCCAATAGTTTTTCAGGAACTTCTTTCACCAGGTCATTATCCAGGATCACAAAATCAGCAAATTTTCCTTTTTCAAGAGAGCCTTTTTCGGTTTCTTCAAAGTTTGCTTTCGCCGCCCAAATGGTCATACCACGTAAAGTTTCTTCCCGTGTCAATGCATTCTCCATTTGAAAACCGTTGGCAGGCCAGCCCTTTGCATCCTTTCGGACCACAGCCGCATAAAAAGTTTTGAATGGAGAGATATTCTCAACAGGAAAGTCTGTTCCCAGTGGTATCCATCCATTTTGCTCGAGCAATTGTTTATAAGCGTAGGCACCTTTCACTCTTTCGGGGCCAAGACGATCACCCGCCCAGTACATATCACTTGTTGCATGTGTTGGCTGAACGGAAGGAACAATACTGTATTCACCAAATAATTTAAAATCATTTTCATTTATTACCTGGGCATGTTCTATTCTCCATCGCAGATCATTTTTCCCTTTTCCCGAAGGGGCGGATTGCCGTAAATATTTTCCATAAATGTTAAGCATCGTTCTGTTACCGCTGTCACCAATTGCATGCGTACACATTTGCCAGCCATGATCGTAAATGATTTTTGCCACGGAATCGAAATGTTGCTGGCTGCTTAATAAAAATCCCGACCATCCTGGTTTATCAGAATATGGTTGCAATAAACATGCACCCCTTGACCCCAATGCTCCATCTGCGTACACTTTAAATGCGCGAACATTCAAGCGATCTGTTTTTATTTTTCCCCTTGAAAAAGCAAAGTCGTAATTGGCCGGAGCATCACTCAGCATGGCGTAGATGCGCATTTTCAGGTCACCAGTTTTTTGGAGGCTATCAATGAAAGAGATGGCTTCATGACTTAAACCGCAATCATCGATGGTCGTAAGCCCAACGGCAAAACAATTTTTTTGAGCCTCCATCAATGCTTCCTTCAACTTTGCCGCAGTCGGTGAGGGAATTTTTGAGGAAACAAGATCAACGGCATTGTCAATTAAAATGCCTGTAAGCTTTCCATTCTTTGTTTCTATTTCTCCGCCTGGAATTTTATCACCCGCCTTTACTCCCGCTAATTCAAATGCTTTATCATTTGCAATGGAAGCGTGCCCGTCTACTCGTTCAAGTAATACGGGTTTATTTGGAAACAATTTGTTTAACTCTTCATTCGTAGGGTAAGCTTTGCCGGGAAATTTGTTCTGATCCCAGCCCCGGCCAAGTATCCATGTTTCATTCGGATGAGCTGAATCAAAATCTTTAACCCTTTGTAGCACTTCATCCATGCTTTTGCTATCATAAAGATCTACGGTAAACAAAGATTGCCCATAACCTACAAAATGGGCATGTGCATCAATAAAGCCGGGATAGATGAATTTACCCTGCGCATCAAGGTTTTCTTTTGCGTCGTATTTGCTTTGCAGGTCAGCGGTCTTGCCCGTTTCAACTATTTTTCCATCGTTCACTGCCATCGCTTCCGAGATAGAAAAAGAAGAATCAACTGTGTAGATCGTCGCGTTGTAGACTAAGAGATCAACTTTGATTTTTGTCGAGCATGACAATAATAAAAAGGCGATAGCAATTAATAAAAGTAATTTCTTCATTCCTTTAAATCGTTTAAAATCCAACAAATCGTGGTTCTATTGCATGAACTTGTAGGGATGCATCTTATTGTAATTAGTCTTATCCTGGTAAGCTTTTGCGGCTGCTAAGATAGTGGCTTCATCATATAATTTCCCAACCAATGTGATACTTACCGGGCTCCCCGTTTTATTAAATCCAGTCGGCATAGTGATAGAAGGATTGCCTGTAAGATTTGTAATTGACAATTGACTCCCTCCAAAAGTGGGTACGATCAATACATCATAAGTCTTCATGAAATCATACATGCCCTTGCAAAGGTTGTAGCGATAGCGATTCGCATTGATGTACTCAACAGCGGGTATCATTCTTGCACTGCGAAAACTATTTGGCCAAAAATCTTTATCCTGTCTTTCGATCAGGTCATCACGATTTGTGCGGGTCAATTCATCAAATGCCGCGGCACTTTCAGCATTTAATATTATACTGATAAGATTATTGGGATACAGAACCGAATCTGGGAAGACCACCGGCTGCACATTCGCACCGAGTGATTGAAAGGCCTCGATCACCTTCCATTCCTGAGCGCCTTTATCCAATTGTTTAAAGTAATTTTCAGCATAGGCGATCTTTAATTTTGAGAGATCGACCTTCGGATCGTAATTGAATGCATGATCAACCGCACCGGCATCTTTTCCATCAGTACCTTTTAAATAGTAGAACACAATTGCATCATCTTCGGCACTCCGGCAAATTGGCCCCGCCTTGTCAAGGCTCCAGCAAAGCACCATTGCACCTGAACGACTGATCGAACCAAATGTAGGCCTGAGGCCGGTTGCACCACATCGTGCAGAAGGTGAAACGATAGAGCCCAATGTTTCTGTTCCTATGGTGAAGGGTAATAAACCGGCAACAACCGAAGCGGCGGAACCCGCTGATGAACCGCTCGATCCCTGTTTTAGGTTCCATGGATTTTTTGTTTCACCGCCAAACCATTTGTTATTATATGCCAACGCCCCCAAGGAAAGTTTTGCGCACAAAACTGCCCCGGCATTTTTTAGTTGCGTATAAACATACGAGTCTTCATCGATCACCTGGTCCTTATACGGCGTGCTTCCCCATGTTGTTTTGTATCCCTTCACGGCAAACAGATCCTTTAACCCGTAAGGAATTCCATGCAATGGTCCTTTGTAAATTCCTTTTTTAATTTCTTCATCGGCTTGTTTTGCCTGTTGCATGGCGAGGTCTTCGGTCAGCGTGATCACACTTTGCAACGTATCACCCCATTTTTTCAGGCGATCGATAAAGAATTTTGTAAGCTCGACAGATGTGATCTTTTTGTTTTTTACCAGCGAAGCGAGTTGCATGATAGAATAAAAAGCCAGTTCATTTTTATTCGCCGGCACCTGGATATCATTTGAAATATCCCAAACAATTTTTTCCTGTTTTGTTGGAATTGTTTCACCATGGGGCAAGGGATCAAAAGCAAAAGGGTAGGGGATATTATTTGTTGGTAATGTTTTGTGCAGTGCTTTGTAATTTTCTGTGTACACTTTCACATTTTCCAGCATCGAATCAGCTTCTGCTTCGGTGAAATCCAGGTCATATAATTTAACAGTATTGCGAATAAGCTGTATTGAATCACTCTTCGTTTGTGCAAGCAACGGGGTCTGCATTGCCAAAAAAATGACGGGCATTAAAATTCTCATGAGTTAAGTTTTGCGTATAAATGGAATAACTAAATAATGATTATCTTTTGAGCGTCAAAAATAAAGCTATGAGAAATTTAACCTCTCTCATTTTTCTTTGCTTAGTATTTTTTTCCTGCAGCCAGATGGAAAGATCAAAAACCGGCGCTAATACACCCGTGTCCGATTATTTTAATTATGGGGACACCTCAATTCAAACAGCCGGCATCAGGATGATACCCATTAAAACACCTGTGGGTGAATTCAAAGTGTGGACAAAAAGATTTGGAAATAATCGTCGCATAAAAGTTTTGCTGCTCCACGGAGGTCCGGCTGCGGGACATGAGTACATGGAATGTTTTGAAAGTTTTTTTCCCAAAGAAGGGTTTGAATTTTATGAATATGATCAGTTAGGGGCGCCTTATAGTGATCAGCCATCGGATTCAAGTTTATGGACGATAGACCGGTATGTGGATGAAGTGGAGCAGGTGAGAAAAGCGATCGGGGCTGATAAAAGTAATTTTTATGTTCTGGGAAATTCATGGGGTGGCATCCTGGCAATGGAATATGCGCTCAAATACCAGGAAAATATAAAAGGATTAATTATTGCTGATATGGTGGCAAGTTGTCCCGATTATGGAAAATATGCGGATGAAGTGCTGGCAAAACAAATGGATCCAAAAGTGTTGGCTGAGATTCGTGACATTGAAGTAAAAAAAGATTTTTCAAACCCACGTTATGAAGAATTACTAATGCCAAATTTTTATCAGCAGCACATTTGCCGCCTTGCAGAATGGCCCGATCCGGTTGTACGAGCCTTTACCCATTTGAATAGCATGAAAGTGCCAAAGGAAATTTATGTGATGATGCAGGGCCCTTCTGAATTCGGCATCGGCGGCAGATTGGCGAACTGGGATATTAAGAACAGGTTGAAAGAAATAAAAGTTCCCACCCTAATGGTTGGTGCTAAATATGACACTATGGATCCCAATGCCATGGAAGAACAAAGCAAGATGGTTCAAAACGGTCGCTATTTGTATTGTTCAAATGGGAGCCATTTCTGTATGTGGGATGATCAAAAGGTTTTCATGGGCGGCGTAATAAAATTTATTAAGGATGTAGATCAGCGCAATTTCTGATTAAACATTTACTGGGTACGCTTCTAATTATAGCTGACCTATTTGTTAGAATCACGGTGTTTGTTTCGCAGTTTCACTGAAACAAATTTTAACGGGGATTAAACGAAACCGCCTTCTTACGGTCTATCCAAAAAGTTTACCGATTGCACCATTCTCCTTGAAGTCTGGCTAAAGAATTGCTAAGAGAAGTTCACCTTCCTTTCCCACCGGGGTAGTCACCAGGCCATATTGGTCAATTCACCCCTATTTCCTAAACACCAAGCATGGCAAGGGTACCGATATTGGCACAGTTCATTTACATCAATAACTAATTCATTTCTCAATATGAAAACTAAGGGTTCCTGCGAATACGGGAGCCCTTTTATTGACATGATCGTTAAACTCAAAGAAAAGGATGACCATTTTCCAAAGAGCGATAGTTATTTCTTTTTCTTTTTAGCGGCCTTCTTCGGCGCTGCTTTCTTCGTTGCGGTCTTTTTTGCAGCCTTTTTCACAAATGCATCCGGCATTTGAGTCTCTATCATTTTTTTTACGTCATCAAGAGAGATGGATGACAGTTCTTCAACAGTATATCTGGTGTCATCAGTTTTCTTTGGCACCCTAAGTATCTTCTTGCCGAATTTAAGGACAGGACCCCATCTTGCGTTTTCAATGGAAATTTTTTCTTCAGGCCAGCTTTGTACATACCGGTTTGCTTCCTTTTTGATCTTTGCTTCCACCAGTTCATTAATATCTTTTTGACTCAATGCATCAAAATCGTATCGCCTGGGTACATTAATGAACATATCATTCCATTTAATATAGGGACCAAATCTTCCCTTTCCTCTTGTTACCGGCTTGCCATCATACATCGCGATTGGCGCGTCTGCTTCCTTTTTTTGATTGATCAGCTCAATCGCCCTTTCCATATCTATTTCAAGTGGATCTTCTCCCTTGGGAATGGAAATAAAATCCTCACCCCATTTTACGTAAGGACCAAACCGACCCATATTCACATACACTTCCTGTCCTTCAAATTCTCCTAATGTAAGCGGTAATTTAAACAGGTCAAGAGCTTCTTCCAGTGTAATTGTCTCAATGCTCTGATCTTTTTTCAGCGCTGCAAAATGCGGCTTCTGCTCATCATCAATCATTCCCATTTGCACCATGGGTCCATAGCGGCCTATGCGGGCAAAGACAGGCATCCCGGTTACGGGGTCAGTGCCTAACTCTTTCTCACCCTTTACGCGCTCTGCTGTTTCAATGGTTTTTTCGACATCTTTCTTAAATGGATTATAGAAATCGTCGATCATCTTGTTCCATTTCATCTTACCCTCGGCCACCTCATCAAACTCTTCTTCAATTCTTGCCGTAAAGCCATAATCCATAATATCATCAAAATATTGTTTCAGAAAGTCGGTCACTACCAACCCAAGATCCGTTGGGAAGAGTTTTGACTTTTCCGCGCCAGTTGTCTCGTGGTCAACAATTTTTTTGATATGATCTTTCTCTAAAACAAAAACCCGGTAATCTCTTTTCACGCCTTCTTTATCTCTTTTCTCGACGTAGCCTCTTTTTAAGATCGTTGAGATGGTTGGTGCATAGGTCGAAGGACGACCAATTCCTAATTCTTCCAGTTTCTTAACCAATGAAGCTTCGGTGAATCTTGGCTGGGGACGGCTGAATCTTTCGATCGCTTTCATTTCTTTTAATGGCAATTGCTGACCAACCACTAATGGTGGCAATATGCCTCCTGCCTCTTCTTCAGAAATATCTTCGTCATCTCTGTCTTCACGATACACTTTCAGAAATCCTTCAAATTTCAAAACTTCACCCTGTGCAGCGAGTTCTTCGTTGTTTGTACTGATATTAATTTTAGCGATCGTTCTTTCGAGTTCGGCATCTGCCATTTGGCTGGCCATTGTTCGCTTCCAGATCAGTTCGTATAATTTTTTTGCATCTGCATCTGCAACAGTTGAATGACTCATGAATGTTGGACGGATGGCCTCATGCGCTTCCTGGGCACTCTCATTCTTTGTCTTGTATTTCCGGAATTGATGATATTCTTCTCCATACATACCCTTTACTGTTCTTGTAATATCGCCAAGAGCTGTATCACTCAGGTTCACACTGTCGGTACGCATATAAGTAATGTGCCCGTTCTCATATAATCTCTGCGCCAATAGCATGGTGCGGCTAACTCCATAACCCAGCTTGCGGCTCGCTTCCTGTTGAAGAGTAGAAGTGGTAAATGGTGGTGCGGGCGAACGTTTCGCTGGTTTTATCTGTATATCACTTACTTTATAGTTTGCACCAATACAACTTTGCAAAAACCTTTCCGCATCTTCTGCCGAATTGTATTTGGCTCCCTCAGCTTTAAAAGAAATATTCTTATCCTTGCTGTCCTTTGCAGTAAACCAGGCTTCAAGTTTGAAATTACTTTGAGTGGCAAACGCATTGATCTCTCTTTCGCGTTCGGCAATTAATCGCACTGCCACGCTCTGTACGCGACCTGCACTCAGGTTATTCCTCATACTGATCTTTCGCCACAAAACAGGACTCAATTCGAAACCCACGATCCTGTCAAGCACGCGACGGGCCTGCTGTGCATTTACCAGGTTCATATCGACTGTTCTTGGATTCTGAACAGCGCTTTGAATAGCAGGTTTAGTGATCTCATGGAAGACAATTCTTTTCGTTTTCTTAGGATCAAGACCAAGCACTTCACATAAATGCCAACTGATAGCCTCGCCTTCGCGGTCCTCATCCGTTGCCAGCCAAACCTCGCCAGATTTTTTTGACAGCTTTTTCAGATCGTTGACAACTTTTTGTTTTTCTACCGGAACAATATATGTGGGCTTGTAATTTTTTTCAATATCGATGCCCATTCCTGCTTTTTCCAGGTCACGGATATGGCCGTAGCAACTCTTCACCTCAAAATCTTTTCCCAAAATTTTTTCGATGGTCTTTGCTTTCGCAGGGCTTTCCACAATTAAAAGGTTCTTAGGCATGTTTAATGGGTTGGGGCTTCACCTCTCTCCCGATAACTATCGGGACTCCTCTCCAATAGGAGAGGAGAGGCCCGGCTTTTTATTCTTTATTCAAATACATTAATTAGGCATTTCAATAATGAAATTCTATTCAACTATTACATGTGAATTGTCAGTGGTTAATAATCAAAAATCAGTAATGAGTAATCAGTTTGCTGCTCACTCACCTCCCGATAACTATCGGGACACCACTCACGATTTGGGTGCAAGTATAGTGCAAGAATCGGAATATTTTGAAGTAAGATGTCTAAGTAAGATTTTTTCGTGACTCAAATTTTGTGAATAAGCAACTGAAAATGAGAGGCAAAATTACACCGGATACTATTGTTTTATTGTGGATATTATAAGCAATGAAAGCCTTTCGCTCCATTTTGCATACTCTTTTGCAGAAGGATGAAGACCGTCGCTGGCAATTAAACTCCGATCGCTTACCGCTTCTCTCGATGCAGGCGTTATATCAATATACCCGACGTTGTACCTATCGGCTATTTCTTTATTTGCAGAGTTGTAGTTATCAATTTCGGTCGCAATTTCTTTTGTGTCCCGGCTCCTCGCAAATGGAGTGACGCCCCAATCCGGAATAGAAAGAACAATGACGTGTTCTGCCTCACCGTTTGCAAATTGAATAGCCTGGTTTACCAGCGATTCAAATCCTGGTCTATAGCTCTCAACCGTCCTTCCCCGGTATTGATTATTTACTCCTATTAAAAGTGTGACAAAATCATAGGGATCTTTAAAGAAATGTTTATCGATCGCAGCTTGCAATTCATCAGTTGTCCAACCGGTTTTGGCAACGATCTCCGGATCCTCGAATGCATAACCGTCTTTTCTAAGAAGACTAATCGTTTGATTCGGAAAATTTTCAGCAGGCAAGACACTTTCTCCAATTGTATATGAATCTCCGAGGCATAATAAAGTGTTCGTGGATGGCATGATTCCGGGTTTAACATTGAAAATAAGAAGAAGTACGAAACCAGGAATAAATCCATTTAAAAAGGAAGCAGTCGAAGAAATTCTTTTCATCACATCATACTTACGACACATAGCCTTGGCCAGATGTAGTAACTTTAAAGTAAAGCCTTGAAAGATTTTATTGTGTGAATGGATCACTTGATAAATATAAATTTTGAACAATGGAAAACTTACTTTCCAAATCCCTTTCCCTGGTGGTTATAAATTTCTATTCTCTTTCGCTTATTGCTCAATCATTAGATACAACCGCTATTGAAAAAGCAATGGGAATAAAGGGAAAATCAAGCCATGGTGAATATAAGATAACGATCCCTCAAAATGATTTGAATGTTGAAGTGGATGGATTCAAGATCATTCCGCCGATGGGCCTCGGTACCTGGATAGCGTTTACTCCAACAGCCGAAGGAACCATGGTAATGGGTGATATTATCCTTACTGAAACTGACCTGAAACCTGTTCAGCAGGAAGTAATAAAACAAGGGCTAACGATCACTGCGATACATAATCATTTTGTCAGAAATCATCCTAACATATTATATATGCATATTGGCGGGAGTGGTAAGACAGACGAGATGGCCAGGAAGGCAAAAGCAGTGCTCGATAAGGTTGCTGAATCAAGAGGCCATGATCCTGCATCCGGTCCTGTAGCTGATGTGCCGTACAGCATTGACACAAAAAAGCTCGATGATATTTTAGGACCCCGGGGAGAAATGAGCAAAGGCGTGTATAAATACACTATTGGCAGACCTGATGTTTCTTTGAAAGAGCATGGAACTGCGGTGACTACGTTCATGGGTTTCAACACATGGGCCGCTTTCCAGGGAAGTCCTGATCATGCTGCGGTAGCCGGGGATTTTACAATGCTTGAAAACGAAGTAGGCCCGGTAATTAAAACTTTAATAGAAAATGGAATCGAGGTGGTTGCTGTACACAACCATATGGTGCACGAGCAACCAAGGATCTTCTTTCTGCACTATTGGGGTGTTGGCAATGCAGAACAATTGGCAAAAGGATTAAAGGCAGCTCTTGATCAAACAGGTAAAAAGGGAAATTCCGGAGGTAAAATGAATATGTGATACGCGGATCTGGTTTCTTTCAAAGGAAATCAATGATCTCCTGTACTACATTTTTATCGCTATAGATCGTGCTGTGGCCCAAACCTTTTGTGATCACAAATTTCACATTGGGAGGATTTGCTTTTTTCACTCTTAACGCGTCGCGTACTGGGGTCTGTTCATCGTCTTCATCATGGAGCCAGAGAATCCCGGCCTTGATATTCTTGATCGCCCGACCGATAGAATACCATTCAACCGAATGACCTCCAAGGTCCGTGATGAGTTCATCAAATTCTTTTTGAACTTTTTCATCCAGGTGTAACATATGGAAAAAGTTCTCCGCCGCAGTTTTGAGTTCCGTAAGAGGAGCAATAAACACAACCTTAAAACTTTCGTTATGCTCCATGTTTTCCAGCGCCATCGATAACGTAAGCCCGCCAAAAGAGTGCGCCATGAATGATTGAACCGGTCCATATTTTTCGCAGACCATTGTGATCATGTTGGCAAAAAGGGGTGCCGTTATTGTCGTGCCACCGCTTCTGCCATGGCCAGGCGCATCGAAAGCCAACACTCCATATCCTTTATCCATCAGGGGAAAAACAAAATGATCAAAATTGACAATGGAGGATTCAAAGCCATGAATAATGAGAACCTTCTTTAGAACATTATGGTTCCATGAATAACCATGGACGGTGATCCCCTCTATGTCAAACTGCAATTTCTCAGCTTTATCAAAGATCTCCGATGGCAATCTTCTATTACGTGTTTGCGGCGTTCGGAAAAGATCGAGTGCGCTTGCCGCTGCTTTCTTTTTTGAGACCAGGGAAAGCCAGCTGAATTTGAGTCTTAAAGAAACCACTGCTATTTTTTGTTTTAAATTCATGCGTTATTTAAAAATTAAAATCAAAAATAAGTCCGCCTTAGGCGGATTTGAGGATATGAATATAGTCATCATTGGAACAGGAAATACGGCTACAGTGCTGGGCAAAAAATTCAAAGAGGCTGGTCATCATATTGTCCAGGTTTTTGGCAGGGATGCATCTGCAGCCAGCAAGCTCGCTTACCAGTTTGACACGGAGTCTACCAATTATTGGTCTGTGATCAGAAAGAATGCGGATTTTTATTTGGTTGCTGTAGCTGATGATGCCATTGCCGAGGTAGCAAAGCACGTACATGTTCCCGGGAAATTGGTGGCACATACGGCGGCTTCTGTCGCAAAAGACGTATTAAAAACGATGTCGCATCACTACGGCGTTTTTTATCCTTTACAGAGTTTGCGAAAGGATGTGGACGAACTGCCGGATATTCCTGTCTTCATTGATGCAAGCGATGAAGGGACCAGGAAAAAACTGGAACAACTTGCCCGGTCTATTTCCAGGGAAAAAGTTATCGTCGCTGGTGACAAAGAACGGTTGAAATTGCATGTTGCCGCGGTGATCGTAAGCAACTTCACCAATCATCTGTATAAGCTTGCCGAAGATTATTGTAAAAAAGAAGGCCTTGATTTTAAACAATTACTCCCCCTGATCGAAGAAACTGCGCAACGGCTAAAAACTATTTCTCCTTCCGATGCTCAAACGGGCCCGGCCATTCGTCACGATCAACCGACAATTGAACAACATCTCGTTGAGTTGGAAAAATACCCACACCTGAAAAAAATATATGAGGTGATGACGGAAAGTATCCAGGGCGAGGGTAAGTGAAAATGAGTTTTTACAATAATTTCGGATTTGGGATTTTAGATTTTAGATTTGTTGGTGAATCCAAAATCTGCAATCCTCCGAAGGAGTTCCTTCGGAAAAAATCCAGAATTTCATGAATGTTCTTGCGGAGTTTAAAAAAATAACCACTTTTATTTTTGATATTGATGGGGTATTGACCGACAGCACGGTGCTTTTGTTAGAAGGTGGATCACAATCAAGAAGAATGAATATTAAGGATGGACTTGGTTTGCAAATGGCGATTAAGAACGGGTTTAGTGTAATGGCTATTTCAGGAAGTTTCTCAGAGCCGGTCACGCAACGTTTGCAAAAATTGGGGATCGGGGACGTGTACATGTCGGTATTGAATAAAAAAAAGTTTGTTGAAGAGCTTAGGGCAAAAAATAATCTGCAATGGGAGGAGATATTGTATATGGCGGACGATCTTCCTGACCTGGCCCTGATGAAAATGGTCGGGCTGCCATGTTGCCCTGCCGATGCAGTTCCGGAAATACTTGAATTGTCGAAATATATTTCTCCCGTCAATGGGGGTTTTGGATGTGTAAGAGATGTGATCGAGAAAGTGCTGAGAGTCCAGGATAAATGGATTTTTCATGATGACGTCGTTTCGAAATAGAATAAAGAATAAGAACAGCTATGCGATTGTTAGGAGCATTTCTAAAATTAGTTCGTTTGCCGAATCTTTTTTTTATTGTTCTTACACAATTCCTGTTTTACTACTGTATTTTGGTTCCTCTTTTAAGGTCTGCAGGTGCCGCTGCCCAAATTGACGAGGTACAATTCATTTTATTATCCCTTGCTTCGGTATTGATCGCGGCTGCCGGTTATATTATCAATGATTATTTCGACGTGAATATTGACCAGGTGAACAAACCAAAAAAAAATGTTGTCGACCTCATCGTTTCAAGAAGATGGGCTATTCTCTGGCATTTTGTATTAAGCGGGATTGGTGTTTTGCTGAGTTTATATATATCCTGGAAAACGGGACTTTGGTATATCGTCCTCGCCAATTTTGCATGTGCTTTTTTATTATTTGGATATTCGATCTCGCTGAAACAAAAATTGCTTTCCGGAAATATTTTGATCTCGGTGCTTACTTCCTGGGTCATTCTAATTTTATGTTTGTCTGAATTTCGGCTATTCCAGGGTGGATCAGCTGACGGCAGTTGGCTTGTAGCTCAAAACAAGATCATGAGGCTGGGGTTTCTTTATGCAGGGTTTGCATTTATACTTTCGCTGATCAGGGAAGCTATTAAGGACATGGAAGACATGGAAGGCGATGCCCGGTATGGAAGTAAAACTATGCCGATAGCCTGGGGTATGCCTGCTACAAAAGTTTATGTCGCGGTGTGGATGATCGTTTTATTGGCACTGCTGGCAGCCATACAGGTCTATATCATCCGGTTTCACTGGTGGTGGCCTATACTCTATTGTACCATTTTAATTATTCTGCCGCTGGCGTATACTTTTTTAAAATTGTTCAGGGCAATGACCCCGGCACAGTTTCATTATTTAAGCAGCATTACTAAAACAGTGATGCTTACAGGCATTTTATCAATGGGTTTTTTTTATTTCTATTTATGAAGAAAATAATTCTCGCGTCAGGGTCACCACGGAGAAAACAATTGCTTGAATGGGCGGAAGTTCCTTTTGAGATAATGGTGAAAGAAACGGATGAAACTTTTCCTGCCGGGTTAAAGGTTGAAGAAGTGGCTATTCATATTGCAAGGCAGAAAGCGATGGCTGTTCAGTCACTGGTGAACAACGATTCCGTTATTCTCGCTGCCGACACGATCGTTGTTTTAAATGAAAGGATCATAGGCAAGCCAAAAGGCAGGGAAGATGCCATAAACATTTTATCTGGTCTTTCAGGTCATCGGCACAGAGTGATAACCGGTGTTGTAATAGTGCTTGATAAAAAAGAAATTTCTTTCTCTGATAGCACTGACGTTTATTTTCATGAGTTAAGCCGTGAGCAGATAGAGTTTTATGTGGATAAATACAAACCCTATGATAAGGCAGGCGCTTATGCCATCCAGGAATGGATAGGAGTGGTGGGTATCAGATCAGTAGAAGGCGATTTCTATAACGTAATGGGATTGCCTGTTAGCCGGGTGGTGAAAGAATTAGAAAAGATAGGCAGTTGATCGTTTAATTGTTGGATGGTTCTCGTCAATTCTGTAAATTGAAATAACGATTAACCATTTAACCATCCTGTCATGACCGAAAGACTGCTCCAGTTCATTTGGCAACTTCAATATTTTAATAAAGGCGAACTCACAACCCTGCAGGGAGAAAATTTACTGGTCATTTTTCCGGGTCAATATAACACGAACCAGGGTCCGGATTTTTTGGAAGCAAAGATTAAGATAGGTAACACTACCTGGGCGGGAAACATAGAACTGCATTTTAAAACTTCTGACTGGGAAAAACACAATCATCACCGGGACGACAACTACAACAACGTAATTCTGCACGTAGTTTGGGAACATGATATTTCGGATCAAAACTCAATTCCTGTTTTGCAATTAAGGGAAAGAGTATCAAAAATTTTATTGCAGAGATATGACGAGTTGATGAAAGCGATCAGTTTCATACCCTGTGAGAGTGGTATTCATCTAGTCAAGGACATTACATGGAAAAGTTGGAAAGAAAGATTGCTCGCTGAACGGTTGATAAAAAAATCAAAAATAGTTGAGAAATATCTACACCAATCCAACTATCACTGGGAAGAAGTATTTTGGTGGCTGTTGGCCAGAAATTTCGGAATGAAGGTAAATGCCGATGTATTCGAAGAAATGGCAAGGTCCATCCCATTGGCAGTTCTTGCTAAACACAAAAACCAGGTTCACCAGCTTGAAGGATTGTTGCTTGGGCAGTTGAATTTACTCAACCGGAATTTTGAAGAAGACTATCCGAAAATGCTGAAGAAAGAATATGAATTTTATAAAAAGAAATATGACTTGGTGCCCGTCACAAGTACTCCTTTCTTTTTAAGGATGCGGCCCGGAAATTTTCCAACTATTCGTTTGGCGCAACTGGCGATGCTTGTCTTTGATTCCGCACATTTGTTCTCAAAGATCAAAGAGGCGGTTTCGGTTAATGAAATAAAGAAATGGGTCGGGGTAACTGCAAACGACTATTGGCACTATCATTACCGTTTTGATGAACCTTCCTCATTCAGAAAGAAAAAGCTTGGAGTATCAATGACAGACAACATCATTGTCAATACAATTGGTCCAATGCTTTTCGCTTATGGTCATTACCATAATGAAGAGAAGTATAAACAAAAAGCTCTGCGATGGCTCGAGGAAACCTCTGCCGAAAACAATTCCATTACAAAGGGCTTCCGGCAATTGGAGATTGAGAATAAGAATGCTTTTGACTCACAGGCATTGATAGAATTAAAGAATGAATATTGTGATAAGAAAAGGTGCCTGGACTGTTCTGTCGGGAACTCGATATTAAAAGCTTAAGTTAAACCTGGTAACAACCACGGCTTTGGGTTTAACGTTGCAAATGTTGTTTCAAAAGGAGAACAGAAAATGCCTTAGCTGTAATTTTTGCACCTGCTTTATAGATTTCACTTCCATCTTCTGAAACATAATTTTTATTTGTATCAAGGATTTTGATCCACGTATTGCCATATCTCCTGGTTGGCAATTTGTATTCTACCGGTTCATTGTGCGCGTTGAATATCACGTAAAAGCTGTCATCGAGTATGCGGCTTCTATCATAATCTAATGAATGAATGCCGTGTCCGTCAAGATAAATCGCGAGGCATTTTGCAAAATCCTGTCTCCAGTTTTCTTCTGTCATTTTTTTCCCGTCGGGAGAAAACCAGCCAATATCGGTCAGACCTCTGCCTTTGATCGGCTGTCCTTTAAACCAATCCCTTCTTGAAAAAACATTATGCTGTTTATATACTTGTATCAATTTTCTTGTGAACTCCAGTAATTCATGATCTGCCTTTTCCCAGTTGATCCAGGAAATTTCATTATCCTGGCAATAGGCATTGTTATTTCCATTTTGTGTACGGCCAAGCTCATCACCTGATAGAAGCATCGGTACGCCCTGTGAAAGAAAGAGTGTGGTCAAAAAATTTCTCTTCTGGCGATTTCTCAGATCGATCACCGATTGATCATCTGTTTCACCTTCCACACCACAATTCCAGGAACGGTTATGATTTTCTCCGTCATTGTTATTCTCGCCATTCTCTTCATTGTGTTTTTCATTGTACGTTACCAGGTCATTCAGCGTAAACCCATCGTGAGCAGTTATAAAATTTACACTTGCAGTAGGATGCCTGTAATCATTCATATACAGATCAGAACTCCCGGTGAGACGCTGGGCAAATTCTGATAGTCCACTATGAGCACCGCGCCAATAATCACGCATGCAATCCCGATATTTTCCGTTCCATTCGGCCCAGCCGGGCGGAAACCCGCCAACTAGATAACCACCTTCGCCAATATCCCATGGTTCTGCAATTAATTTTGCCTGAGATATAACCGGGTCCTGGTGGATGATCGCAAAGAAAGAGCTCAATCGACCCACTTCATGAAGCCCTCGTGCCAAAGTTGAAGCAAGATCAAAACGAAAACCATCAACGTGCATTTCCAGTATCCAATATCGTAAGCTGTCCATGATCAATTGCAGCACATTGGGCAAATGCGCATTCAGCGTATTGCCTGTTCCGGTATAGTCCATATAAAAACGGCGGTCATAGGCCAGCCTGTAGTAAGAGGCATTATCAATTCCGCGAAATGAAAGGGTAGGGCCCATTTGATTTCCTTCCCCGGTATGGTTATAAACTACGTCAAGTATCACTTCAATGCCGGCTCTGTGAAGTTCTTTCACCATATTCTTGAATTCATAAACTTGCTCGCCGGTTGTACCATTGCTTGCATAGCTGACCTCGGGAGCAAAAAAACCAACAGTGTTATAACCCCAGTAATTATTTTTCCCATTTTCCTGGAGATGCCTGTCTGAAATAAAAAAATGAATGGGCATTAATTCAATCGCAGTAATACCCAGCCGTTTTAAGTAATCGATAGCAACAGGATGCGCAATAGCTGAATAGGTCCCTCTCAAATTTTCGGGGATGCCAGGATGGAGTTTAGTAAATCCTTTTACATGCATTTCATAGATGATTGTCTTGTGATAAGGTATCCTTGGATATTTGTCACCTTCCCAATCAAAATTGGGATCGATCACAACTGATCTTGGCATAAAAGGAGCGCTGTTGATAGCACTGAAGCTTAGATCTGTATCAGGATTTCCTACTTCATATCCGAATAATGAATCGTGCCATTGTACAGTACCCGAAATGGCTTTTGCATACGGATCGATGAGAAATTTATTAGGGTTGAAACGATGACCATTTTGCGGCTCGTATGGACCATAAACTCTGTAGCCATATAGTTGCCCGGGCATTAACCCCAAAATATAAATATGCCAGACATGATGTGTTCGCTCCTCTATTTTTATTCTTGAGGATTCTGTTTGTTCATCTTTTGAATTAAATAAACAAAGTTCGACCCCGGTTGCGTTCTCTGCATAAAAAGCGAAATTAACTCCTTGTCCATCCCAATTGGCGCCCAGAGGAAAAGGACTGCCTGAATAGAATTTAATGTCCATCGGATGTTTCTTAAAAAAATAACTCTGTTATTCACGACTCACCTCCCGATAGCTATCGGGACACCACTCAAAACCATTCTCTAAGTGCCTTTGAAATTTTTGTTGCTTCGGTTATAAATCCATCGTGTCCATAAGGAGAATCTATTTTTATTAGTGTAGAGTTTGAAATGTGCTCAGCCAAAAATTCCTGTTCGTGAAGCGGGCAGAGGATATCCGTTGTAATTCCGATGATCAGGGTTTTTTGTTTGAATTTCTGTAAAACCTTTTCGGGTCTTCCGCCACGACCACGGCCAAGATGATGCGAGTCCATTGATTTTGTAAGCAGCCAATAGCTATAGGCATTAAAACGATTCACCAATTTATCACCCTGGTAGTTTATATACGATGAAGCCTTATAGTTGTCTAATTTCTCGGGATCAGGGTCAGTTTGTTTATCTACCAGGATCCCATAATTGCGATAAGTTAACACCCCGATGGCCCGTGCGGCTTTCAAGCCCTTTTGTCCGCCGCCAGGTGTATTTGAATTCCAGGTTGCATCAGCTTCGATAGCAAGCCGCTGAGCTGTATGTACTGCAATGCCCCATGCACTTTCTGTGGCAGATGTTCCCACCAAAAAAAGATTTTGAATAAGATCATTTTCTATCGCGCTCCACTCCAATACCTGGTAACCACCCATGCTGCCGCCCATCAACAAATGAATTTTATCAATACCAAGATGTTTCCTTAAAAGAATATGTGCCTTCACCATATCTCTTATGGTGACCATTGGGAAGGAGCTGAAGTAAGGTTGGTTTGTAAGCGGGGCTATTGTCAAAGGCCCGGTACTTCCATAACAACTACCAATTATGTTAGCGCAAACGATAAAATATTTCGAAGGATCAGCGAATCCTCTTTCGCCGATAACGCCCGGCCACCATGCCTCTGCGTCAGAATTTGCGGTTAACGCGTGGCAGATCCATATAACATTGCTTTTATCACTGTTCAATTTACCGTATGTGTGATAGGCAATGCTGATCTGGGGAAGAACAGCTCCATTTTCCAGCGCAAAAGGTTCACTGTATGTAAATATTTGCATTGCGAGATCCAATTCAAAACAAAAAACTAAATCCTTAAACTTTCCAAACCGGCAGCAAAGTAAAGGCTTGCATCAATTAAATTTGTAAAAACTTCTCATAAAAATAATGGAACAGCACCCAATCACAAAAGTTATCCGCACACAAACAGACCGAACCGATGAAATGGAACATTCATCCCCGCTTTTTTTAACAAGCAGTTTTTGTTTCGACAATTCAGAGGAAATGCGGGCGGCATTTGCTGATGAAACAGATGACAATATTTACAGTCGTTTCAGTAACCCGAATGTACAAGAGTTTGTGGACAGAGTTTGTTTATTGGAAGGAGCAGAGGCTGGGTATGCAACCGCTTCGGGTATGAGTGCCGTGTTTGCTTCATTCATGGCATTAATGAAACAGGGCGATCACTTGCTCTCATGCAGTTCGATTTTTGGAAGTACGCATACAGTGATTACAAAGTTTTTACCGAAGTATGGAATTGAATACAGCTATGTGCCGGCAAACAAACCGGAAGAATGGGAAGCGGCGATCAGGCCAAATACAAAAATGATCTACCTGGAGACCCCAACAAATCCGGGACTGGATATTATTGATCTTGAATTCATATCCGCCCTTGCAAAGAAATACAGTATCATTTTGAACGTAGATAATTGCTTTGCCACACCTATCAGCCAGCGACCGATCGATCTCGGTGCGGACCTGGTTGTTCATTCGGCCACCAAATGGATGGACGGCCAGGGTCGGGTTCTTGGCGGTGTGATCGTTGGCAAAAAGGAATTGATACATGATATTTATTTGTTTTGCAGAAGCACGGGCCCTGCGTTATCTCCGTTTAATGCGTGGGTATTGAGCAAAAGCCTGGAAACATTGGAAGTAAGAATGGAACGCCATGCAGCGAATGCATTAAAAATAGCCGAAGCGTTGAAAGATCATGCAAAGATCTCGTGCGTCAGGTATCCTTTTTTATCAAATCATCCCCAATATAAAATTGCAAAAAAACAAATGAAAGATGGGGGAGGGATTGTTTGTTTTGAACTCAAAGGAGGCATTGAAAGTGGAAGAAAATTCCTGGATGCATTGGATATGCTTTCGCTCACAGCTAATTTGGGTGATACGAGAAGCATTGCCTCTCATCCAGCCAGCACTACTCATGCTAAATTAACAGAGGCAGAGAGACAGGCCGTAAATATTACGCCGGGACTGATCCGGATATCGGTTGGATTAGAACATGCCGATGATGTATTGGATGATATTTTGCAGGCGCTGGAGAAATCGTGAGGAGAATAAGAATGGATTTTTATTTTCTTCCAAAATCTGCAGGGTTTTCGCCCCATGCCCTTGTTTCCCATTTTAAAATTTTGTTTGGGTAGATATTCTTATGCAGCCATAGTTCGGCTCTTTCAAGTAGGGAAAATATTTTTTCTGTGGAAGGCGCCCTTTCCAGATTACTCTGATGTTTTTTATTTTTCACCCATTTAATGGCATAGGCACTGTCTGAATAAATTGGAATATTACTCTTTTTTTCTTTTAGGTATGCTAACGCATGTACAATAGCGAGAAATTCTCCGATATTATTTGTAGCATCTTTATAGGGACCCTTTCTGAATAAAACCTCTTTGGTATCTGTTTTAACACCTTGATATTCCATTTCGACCGAGGAGGAGCTAAAACCAGCGTCAACCGAGATACTATTTGCGATCGGCTTTCCTATCTTTTGTAATTCTTCTTTAGTCAAAGTACTTTCAAAAAAATTCTTATTTCCCCAATAATTTTCATAGCCATCCTTATAAGCTTGCTTTGCTACTTCATAAGTTTTAAATCCTTTGAATTTTGCATTGGGATAACCTTGAATTTGCTTTTGGCATTCTTGCCAGCTATTATATATTCCTGGCAAAATACCCTTCCAAACCACAAAAAATGTATTTTTATCTCTTCCCATAGTAATTTTTTAACGTGCGTTCCATGCTGTTTGCTTTTTCAATTTTGAGGCCAGTATGGCCGATAATATGGTAAGAATAGCGTTGCAAAAGTAACAAAGCCCCCATAGGGGGCGGCATTCATACACAATAATCATAAAACTCAAAGAGATACTTTTCTTCGTATTCTACTTCAAAGTCGGTTAGCATCTGCAAATATTCTTCCCTGAAGGTTTTGATTCTGTGATGTTCTTCCTGGGTCATGATGTATTTTATTACCTTGTCTCGTTGACTTTTGGAATAAGAGAACGCCCCATAACCCGCTTGCCATTGGAATTTCCCTTTGACAAATAATTGTTCATTAATCCACTTACTGCTATTTGCTTTAATGATGCTCATAAAATCAGAGATGCAGGTGGTAACAGGCATCCCGAAAAAAATATGTACATGATCCTTCCATCCTCCGACGGCCAGGGATTTAGCGCCTTTTGCTGTGATAATACCCGATATATACCTATGCAAATCATTACGCCAGTCACGGCTGATAAGATTTTCTCTGCCTTTTACCGCAAAGACAGAGTGAATAGAAATTTGAGAATATGTGTTGGCCATACATGGCTGATTAATATCGCCCCAATGGGGCTTATTCTTAAGTTACACTTTTTCCTGTTACCAAAAGGACGCCCCGATGGGGCAATAGCTTCTCAAAATTTTAGATCAGCTTACTGAAGGATCGAAATAATATATCACACCTGGAACACACCCAACTTCATCTCTGCAATATCAGGATTTTGATTCGCTGCTGAAATTCCTTCGGAAATAACTTTTCTTGTTTCAACAGGATCAATGATCGCATCGACCCACAATCTTGCGGCAGCATAGTAAGGTGTAGTTTGCTGATCATAACGATTTTTTATTTCGTTCAAAAGTCTTTGTTCCTGTTCAGCTGCAATTTCTTCACCTTTTGATTTCATAGCCGATACCTGGATCTGCAATAAGGTTTTTGCTGCCTGGTCGCCACCCATTACAGCAATTTTTGCCGAAGGCCATGCGTAAATAAATCGTGGATCGTAGGCCTTACCACACATGGCGTAGTTTCCGGCACCGTAAGAATTGCCAATGATGATGGTGATCTTTGGCACAACAGAGTTAGCAACAGCATTCACCATTTTTGCCCCATCCTTTATAATGCCCGCCTGTTCGCTGCGACTTCCTACCATAAAACCTGTTACATCCTGTAAAAAAACAAGCGGAATTTTTTTCTGGTTGCAATTAAGAATAAAACGTGCGGCTTTGTCGGCGCTGTCATTATAGATCACACCACCCATTTGCATTTCACCCTTTTTATTCTTTACAATTTTTCTCTGGTTGGCAACAATACCCACTGCCCACCCGTCTACTCTTCCATATCCGCAAACAATTGTTTTGCCATAATCTTCTTTGAATTGTTCGAATTCTGAATCATCAACGATTCTTTCGATGACATCGATGATATCATAAGGTTTCCCGTCAGCAGGAAATATGCCATACAGTTCTCCAGGATCTTTTTTAGGAGGTTTTGAAGCCATGCGATCAAATCCCGCGTTTGCTTTCTTACCAAGCATGGACATCATCTTTTTAATATGGTCCATACATTCCTGTTCAGTTTTGAATTTATAATCGGCAATGCCGGATAATTCAGTATGGGTGGAGGCACCCCCTAAAGTTTCAGTATCTACATCTTCACCAATAGCAGCTTTCACCAGGTAAGGGCCCGCTAAATAAATAGAAGCACCTTCAACCATTAAAGTCTCGTCGCTCATAATTGGTAAATAAGCACCACCGGCTACGCAGGCGCCCATTACGGCTGCAATTTGAGTAATACCCATTGCACTCATCACTGCATTGTTACGGAAGATTCTGCCGAAATGTTCTTTATCTGGAAAAATTTCGTCTTGCATGGGAAGAAACACACCGGCACTGTCAACCAGGTAAATGATCGGCAGATGATTTTCCATCGCTATCTCCTGCATGCGAAGATTTTTTTTACCAGTGATGGGGAACCATGCGCCAGCTTTGACCGTTTGATCGTTTGCTACGATCACGCATTGCCTCCCACTAACATAACCGATACCTGCAACGGTGCCACCTGCAGGGCAACCACCTTGCTGTTCATACATTTCATAACCTGCAAAAGCACCCATCTCTATGAATGTTTTTTCTTTGTCAATGAGGTAGTCGATCCTTTCCCGTGCAGTAAGTTTATTTTTTTCTTTTTGCTTTTGAACAGACCTTTTTCCACCGCCTTCATAAATTTTTTCCAGTCGCTTTTGCATCATGCCCAGAGACATTTTCATGGCATCTTCATTCTTATTGAATTCTATATTCATTGATCGATCGTTGATCGGCAAATATACTCGATGATAAATCACAGCGTATACCTTGTAATTTATGGCAGAAACATTTATTTATTGAGAATGTCTTCAACATCTACCAGCATAGTATGTTGTGAAAGTTGAAAGGCAGAATCCTGGAATTGTTTTTTATCGGGCCATTGTTTTGTGACCATCTTTTCTGCGACCTGGTGGTCACCCGTTTTTTCAAAGATCACCTGCTTTACAAAAAATTCAGGCACCCAATTAAAGAATGTCGAAGGAACCCCAAATTCATCCCATGAGCGTGTGATGCCATATTTTTTTACAAAAAAATCTTCATGAGGTTGTATGAAATAGACGGTGTTGATATTTGGATTATAACTTTTTTCAATAAAGGCTCTTACTTGCCTGTATTCATGTTTAACGGGAGCTAAGAATTGCCGGTTGAAGTTATAATACGCATTTCCCACAAATAAGAAGGATAATATCGTTACAACCGCCAACCGGGTGCTGTATTTTTTTATGGCTACCACCAGGGTATTCGCGACAAGAAAAAAAACGGCCATGTTTAAGGCAAATAAAGTCCTGTTGGATGCATAGTTTTCTTTCACAATCAGAGACGGCAGGTAGATCAATACCATGAGAAATATTGAAAATGCAAATGGTTTTAGATAATTGATCAGCGACATGCGGGAAATGCGAAAATCAAAAGCTACCCAGGTAAAAAGAATTGCTGCATAAACAACAGCGCCCGTCAGGTCCTTTTCATTAAAAAGAAAGTTGAAATGAAAAGGTATCGCTAAGGCTCTGCCAAAAAAGAACCTTATTTTGGGAAACAGGTCTATCGATATATCAGTTCTGCCGACTGCTTGTAAATGGTTTGCTCTTAAATTATATTTAAAAAGGAAATAGTAAATGCCATATATTAAAAAACAAAAAACTATCCCAATCAATATTAATCGGATGTTTTTTGGTTTTGTTGCCAGGTATATTATAAAAGGAAGAAAAAAAGAACCAAAACCGTTTTGATAAGTGAACAAGGAGACTACTCCAAAGAATATGCAGCCTGCTGCGCCCAGGATTGGTGTGGTAATTTTTTCACTCTGGTCCCTGAAGGAAGAATATAAAATGTAGCCTGATATTAAACCGGCTGTATTAGCAATGAACTGCTCAAGGCAGGATGCCCACTGCACATAAATGGAGAAAGGGGGCGAACATATTAAATACAGGATCGAAAAGAAAACAAGCAATGAAGACAGTTTTTCTTTTTCGACCAATTTCTTGATAATAAAATACCAGGCAGGAATCCAGGCGATCCATCCGAAAAAAGAAAACAATCGGATAGCCCTGATGTCATGAATTGTTGTTGCATTACCAAACAGCCACTGAAAAAGTTTCTCGGTGACATACCTGCCCTGTGTCAGGAACATTTGAAAGTTCGATCCTTTTTTGTATAGCCATAATTGAACAAACTCATCGGTGTAGGCATATTCCGAATAGAGCAAGGGATAAAAAATAACAAAGGCAACCAGGATCAATACAAAAATTTTCAAATAATCTTTCCGGTCCACAATTTTCTGTTAAGCAGTCATTCAAAATTATTTCTTCCTGCTCTGCAAATATTTTTCTCTTATTACATCCTGCACGGGTACATTGTTTATCTTGCTTTCCAGCCAGGAGATGACATCAAGATAAGAGAAAGCCCTCGTTTCTAAAGGATTGTTTTCATATCTTTTCAACTTCTCCAGTAATTTCTCAAATTCGGGTTTCAAGGCATGAGCGCTGACCCTGAATGAACGGCGAAGAAATGAAACATCTCTTCTTCCACGGCACTCAGGTTTTCCATTTTCGCCATAAAGCGATACACCGATTTTGTCAGATATTCCAGCAGGTCAAAATTGCCCAATTCATAATGAGCAATCAGATGAAGTAATCGTGCATAGCATTGGAGGTCGGTACGCAGATCAACTTTCCAGTTGATGATCTTGTTGAGATAATCGATGGCCTTTTCATTATCGCCGGCACCAAAATACAGGCAGGCTATTTTGTAATAAAATACAAGAATGCGGTGCCTGTCAATATACAGTTCATATTCCTTTAGCTTTTCTTCAATAAACGGTACTAGTCTCAATCCTTCGGAAAAATTTCCTTCCAGGAAATATCTATTGATTCTTGCAGTTGTCAGGTAAACAAATAAAAGAATACGGTTGATATCATTGTTCTTTACCACTTTCCGGTGAGCAAATTTTTCAAACTTATCAATACATTCCCGTAATTTTTTATGATTGCGAAGGTCAAAATGAGCACCCATCAGGTTGTGCACTCCCTTTATATAGTGGGCCGTTTCGATATCATACATGCCGGGTATTCTGCAAAAAGGTCAACCCATTTTTGTGTGTAACGATAGTACTGCAAAAAATCCTGGCGGATAAATGCATACCAGCAATAACTTTGATTTAAATAGAGTCTTTCATAAAACCCATGCGCATTTTTTGTCATCTTCCGGCAGATTGTCTTCTAAAAACTTTTTCAATTCTTCAACTTCTTTTTGACTTCTTGCATGGCCATGAGTGATATACCAACCGTATAATTGCAGGGATAGATTGGAGAGACGATTAACGAGTGACAACTGGGCATTTGTTTCATCCGATTCTTTTGAAAGTTGATCGGCCCTGTTCTCTCATACTCCGTGTGATGAAAAGTCCTTCTATCTTCTTTTCAAAAAACAATGCCTGCTGCAGGTAAGTAAGCTGCTCGTTAGTCCTGGCCATTTCTTTCATCTTATCAAGTACTTTCAGGCTTTGGAGGTAAAGGCCTTTATTAAACAGTATCCGGGCATGATCCATTTGCTCGTGTAACTGGATATCAATATTGTTCTCATCCTTAATGAGCCGAAGGCTTGAAAGTATTTGTTTGTACAAATGGCCTTCATATTGGAGAGCTGTTGCTTTTTGATCGACTTGTTTTTCTTCAGGAGCTGCCCTTCATCATATGCCTCCATCTTATCAAGCGCATCAAAAAGCTTGACGATCTTCAGGTCTTCACTCGACGAGTTTCGCTTCACATAGAGCTTAAAATTCCGTTTTTCAGACTTTTCCAGCGATTTTACCAGTTGAAACAAAGCATCTGTAGAGCGGTTGGGCATCGTAATTCAAAATGTTTAAAACCCTTTAGAATCAAGCGTTTCAGGGTATCTCAAGCCTTGTAAGTTACGTAAAAACTACTGCATTTTGGTTTCATCAACCAGTTGGTCTCGAATAACTTCGAAAAGCAGGTTGTTTACGATGTTAAGAAAGCAAGCAACACAAAAATAAGCAGCCTGCTTTTTTTTGTCTTATATCCTTTCAAATATTCATTATGACCTCAAACAAAGATTACATTTTTGACACCACTCTCAGAGATGGAGAACAGGTGCCGGGATGTAAACTCAATGCCAGCGAAAAAATTGAACTTGCACTTGCATCTTGAAAATTTAGGTGTTGATATAATAGAAGCCGGTTTTCCTATTTCAAGTCCCCGGCGATTTTTATTCTGTGAGAGATTGCTAAAGTTATTAAGAATGCAACTGTTTGCGGTTTAAGCCGCGCTGTAGAAAAAGATATTGTAACAGCTGCGCAGGCTTTTAAATATGCATTAAACCACGAATACATACAGGTATCGGCACATCAGATTCTCATATCAAAGCAAAATTCAAGTCAACAAGAGAAGAAATTTTACAACGCGCAATTCAATGTGTGAAATGGGCAAAGAATTTTACGATGATGTTGAATTTTATGCGGAAGATGCAGGCCGTACAGACAATGATTATCTCGCAACAGTTATTGAAGCCGTTATTAAAGCAGGCGCAACAGTTGTAAATATTCCTGATACAACGGGTTATTGTTTGCCGTACCAATACGGTGAAAAGATTGCATACTTGGTTAATAATGTTCCCAACATTGATAAAGCAACGATCTCTTGTCATTGCCATAATGATCTTGGGCTTGGCAACAGCTAATTCAATTGCTGGTGTAATTGCGGTGCCAGTCAGATTGAATGTACTATAAATGGTCTTGGGTGAAAGTGCAGGTAATACTTCGCTGGAAGAAGTTGTGATGGTGATGAAGCAACATCACAATCTTGGATTCTATACCGATATTAAAACGCAAAACTGAATCCAATCAGTCGTTTGGTATGCGATACAATGCGCATGCCTGTTCAGCCAAATAAAGCTATTGTTGGCAGCAATGCATTTGCACATTCAACGGGTATTCATCAGGATGGATTTTTAAAAGATAATCAACTTATGAAATTATAAAGCCTGAAGAAGTGGGTGCAGATGGTTCAAAATTGTTTTAACTGCACGCAGCGGCAGAAGTGCTTTGGCACATCGCTTTCAAAAATTGGGTTATGAATTTAACCGTAATGATATTGATGTTTTATATAACGAATTTTTAGTCGTCGCCGACAAAAAGAAAGAAGTAAAAGATGAGGATCTTGCATGAGTTGGCAGAAGCAATATCAATGCCCCAACCCTAAAGGAGAGAAAGAAGTAAATTGAAATATCACATTCATAAAAACTTATCAATTTTTTAATAACGAGTCAGAAACTTAATAACCTGATTTTAAAATTCCCCTTAGGGGTTGGAGGACACACTTTTCGAAAAAATCTGGGATAAGCATGTTGTTAAAACAAATTGAAGGCGGACCTTCTGTTTTATATATTGATAAGCATTTTATTCATGAAGTAACCAGCCCGCAGGCATTTAAAGGTTTGAACAAACGTGGCTTAAAAGTTTTTCGTCCACAGCAGGTTGTTGCAACCGCCGATCATAATGTTCCAACTTTAAATCAACATCTTACCTATCAAAGAAGAACTTTAGCCGCATTGCAGGTTGACAGCATTAAAGAAAATTGCGAAGAATATGGAATTGAATTATATGGACTTGGGTCATCCGTTCCAGGGCATTGTTCATGTTATCGGACCCGAATTAGGATTACGCAACCGGGCATGACGATCGTTTGCGGCGATAGTCATACATCCACACATGGAGCTTTTGGTGCCATTGCTTTTGGTATTGGTACAAGTGAAGTAGAAATGGTTTTTGCAACACAATGTTTGTTGCAATCAAAACCAAAACTGATGCGCATTAATGTAGAAGGAGAATTAAATAAAGGTGTTGTTTCAAAAGATATTATTCTGTACATCATTTCAAAAATTTCTGCAAGTGGCGCTACCGGTTATGCTGTTGAATATGCAGGTTCCGCAATCCGTACCTTTCCATGGAAGCAAGCATGACCATTTGCAATATGAGTATTGAAATGGGCGCAAGGGGCGGTATGATTGCTCCTGATGAAACAACATTTAATTATATGAAAGGAAGAAAGTTTGCACCGCAAGATGAAGAATGGGATAAAAAACTTGGCTGATGGAAAACATTGTATTCATGATGATGATGCAAAGTTTGATAAGGAAATTTATATTAATGCAGAAGATATTGAACCGATGATCACTTATGGCACAAATCCCGGGATGGGCATTGGTGTTACAGGTCATGTGCCTGCAATTGAATGAAATTCGATGAAAAAGAAAAAGCATCTTTTGAAAAATCCTGCAGTATATGGGTCTTGCAGCCAGGTGCAACAATGAAAGGTAAAAAAGTAGATTATGTTTTTATTGGCAGTTGCACCAATTCAAGGATTGAAGATCTGCGCATGGTGGCATCTTTTGTAAAAGGAAAAAAAAAGTCAAATGATGTGGAAGTATGGATTGTTCCTGGAGCAAACAAGTAGAAAAACAAGCGATAGAAGAAGGCATTGATAAAATTTTTGAAGAAGCAGGTTTTAACTTCGTCAACCAGGTTGCTCCGCATGTCTGGGAATGAATGAAGATAAAATTCCGGCAGGTAAATATTGCATCAGCACCAGCAACAGAAATTTTGAAGGCAGACAAGGCCCTAATGCAAGAACATTTTTGGCAAGCCCGCTGACGGCAGCAGCGGCAGCGATAACAGGTGAAGTAACCGATGTGAGAGAGTTATTGGAAAATTAAACTCTTATGCCTGAAGTAAAATGGAATACTGAGCTGTATAACCTGCAACACAACTTTGTTTACAAGTTTGGTGAAAATGTAATTGAATGGTTGGATCCGCAGGTGGGTGAGAAGATCCTGGATGTTGGTTGTGGAACGGGACAGCTAACTGATATAATACACCATGCGGAGCAATAGTTACGGGAATTGATGCCTCGCCGGAAATGATAAAAAAAGCTAAAGAGAGTTACGATGACATTAAGTTCTTTGTTAGGGATGCATGTGATTTTTCCTTTGAAGAAAAGTTTGATGCCGCTTTTTCCAATGCGGCGCTTCATTGGATCTCGAACCAGGAAGACGCGTTGCAATGTATTTGTGATGTATTAAAGCAACAAGGAAGGTTTGTTTTTGAAATGGGAGGAAAACACAATATTGAAAACATCCATAGTGCAATAAAATGTGCAATGATGGAAGAAGGCTTAGAAGATGAAATACCAGGTGAGTCAAACTATTTTCCTTCTGTAGCTGAACAGTGTGAGTTGCTTGAGAAAGTTGGTTTCACTGTTTCTGACGTAATGTATTTTAAAAGACCTACCAAGCTTGAAGGCGACGATGGAATGAAATTATGGATCAACCAGTTTTGTGGCTTCTTTTTTAAAAATATTTCGAGTGAATTGCGAGAAGGGATTACAATAAAGGCTGTTCAGAGGTTAAGAAATACAAATTACCAGGATGGTGAGTGGAGTGCAGACTATGTGAGATTAAGAATTAAAGCGATAAAAGAATAATGAGTAAAAATATAAATATAGTTCGTTCCAGTGTTGTTCCGTTGAATATCGAGAATGTAGATACAGACCAGATCATTCCCGCCCGGTTTTTAAAAGCAACGAGCAGGGAAGGGTTTGGAAAAAATCTTTTTCGCGACTGGAGATATGATAATGATGATGAAAACCAGCCAAAAAAGGATTTTGTTTTGAATGATCCGACTTATTCCGGTAAAATTTTGGTGGCTGCAAAAAATTTTGGTTGCGGCTCATCACGGGAACATGCGGCGTGGGCAATAAAAGATGATGGGTTTGATGTAGTGGTAAGCAGTTTTTTTGCTGATATTTTTAAAAATAATTCACTAAATAATTTTTTGTTGCCAGTACAGGTAAGTGAAGATTTCCTGAAAAAAATATTTGATGCTGTCGCAAAAGATCCAAAGACGGAGTTGGAGGTTAATCTTGAACAACAGACAATTAAAATAGTTGAGTCGTCGAAAGTCCCTTCTTCAGGGGAGGCCTTTGAGATCAATGCATACAAAAAGACATGCTTATTGAATGGTTACGATGATATTGACTATTTACTTAGCATAAGACCAGAAATTGAAGAATTTGAAAAACAGCTCTAAGCTGCTGGCTGTAATCCACAAGCCAAGCGGCTTGTAGCTTGAGGCTTGGAGCGTGAAACACACGAACAGACAATCATGATGAAAAAGAATATAGTAATTATCGAAGGCGACGGCATTGGCCCTGAAGTGACCAGGCAATCAATAAAAATACTGAATGCTGTGGCTGAAAAATTTCGCCACGATTTCCATTACAAGTATTGCCTGATGGGAGCTGACGCTATTGATAAAACCGGGAATCCTTTACCTGATGAAACCATTGAAGCCTGTTTAAACAGTGATGCGATACTCTTCGGCGCAATTGGTCATCCCAAGTACGATAATGATCCGACTGCGAAAGTGAGACCGGAGCAGGGATTGCTCAAATTGAGGAAGTCTCTGCAATTGTTTGCCAACATTCGTCCCGTGAGTACGTACCCTTCTTTGCATCATTTATCGCCACTAAAGAACAAAAATCTTGAAGATGTTGATTTTATCATTTTCCGGGAGTTGACAGGTGGGATCTATTTTGGTAAAAAAGAATTAAGTGCGGACGGGGCGAATGCTAGTTGACGAATGCATTTATACAAAGGCAGAAATTGAAAGAGTAGCAGATCTTGCTTTTCATTTTGCACAAAAACCCGAGCGAAGAAAAAAATTGACATTGGTTGACAAAGCGAATGTGCTGGAAACATCGAGGCTTTGGAGGAAAACCGTGCAGGAGATAGCAAAACGTTACCCGGATGTGAAGGTGGACTACATGTTTGTTGACAATGCTGCTATGCAGATCATTTTGAATCCAAAGCAATTTGATATCATTCTTACTGAAAACATGTTTGGTGATATTATAAGCGATGAGGCAAGCGTTCTCAGTGGCTCCCTGGGGTTATTACCCTCAGCTTCTGTTGGAAAAGGAACCGCGTTGTTTGAGCCTATTCATGGTTCATACCCGCAAGCCGCAGGTAAGGATATTGCAAACCCGATAGGATCCATTTTATCTGCAGCCATGATGCTTGAATATTTGGGAATGCCAAATGAAGCAGTACTTGTTCGTGAGGCTGTGAACTGGACATTGTCAAACAGTTTTGTAACAAAAGACCTTGACCCGGTGAATTTCTACTTCACCTCTACGATCGGTGAGCTGATCACTGATTACGTGAATGGTAAAATTCCCGAGCTGGTTAAAAAGGAAAATATTGAGTTGAGGAAGTCGACGATCATATAACAGAACCACGATTTACTGGATTTCTGATGATTTTGAGGAGACAATGAGGAAGGAAATCCTTTTGATCCAAAAAATCCTGGTTCCTAGTTCTTTTTTTAACGTTGCGGGTGTATATTTACAAAACATACATCCCTTCATGAACAGGAGAATACATAATATCATTTCCATAATAAACACAATTATTATTGTGGTGGTCATTATTATATCTTCTTTCAATGGAGGTGGTGTTTAATTACGACTAAAAACAAAAAATATAAAACCCGCCTTCAGAAAGGCGGGTTTCTTTTTTTGTCTGAACAATGATTTGGGTGGATTTGAAAAGATTAAAGGGAAGTTCTTGGAAGAGGTCAAAACTGATCGAAGTACTGGTGTACAAGAGTGCGACGCAACAGGAGTTGATAAGGAACTAAAGTCGGTCACATAAAAAAACAACTGGATAAATGAGTGGACTGAAAAAAAGTAAAGAGCATCAAAACACCCCTTTAGGGGATGGGGGCATGGGGCTTAATAAATATTCAAAGACCTTAACTCAGGATCCTACACAACCTGGAGCGCAGGCCATGTATTATGCCATTGGATTTAAGGAAGAAGATTTTGTAAAGGCGCAGGTAGGCATTGCAAGCATGGGCTGGGATGGCAATCCCTGTAATATGCATTTGAATGACCTGGCAACAACTGTAAAGGAAAGTGTGAATGCCACAAAAGGTCTGATCGGATTGCGCTTTCATACCATTGGCGTAAGTGACGGGATCAGCATGGGAACGGATGGCATGCGGTATAGTTTGGTTAGCCGTGATGTGATCGCTGACAGCATTGAAACTAATGCAGGCGCACAATATTATGATGCGCTGGTTTGCATCCCGGGATGTGATAAAAATATGCCGGGCTCTGTCATGGCCATGGGAAGATTGAATCGTCCCTCGATCATGCTGTATGGAGGTACAATAGCACCGGGTCATTATAAAGGTGAAGATCTGAATATCGTTAGTGCGTTTGAAGCGCTTGGGAAAAAAGATAGCAGGGAATTTAAGCGAGGCCGATTTTAAAGGTATAGTGCAACATGCATGCCCCGGCGCCGGTGCCTGTGGTGGCATGTACACAGCCAATACCATGGCTTCAGCTATTGAAGCATTGGGCATGAGTTTACCGAATTCTTCATCTAATCCTGCGTTGAGTGAAGACAAACAAAAAGAATGTGATGCCATTGGTGAAGCGATAAAATTGTTGCTTGAAAAAGATATTAAGCCAAGAGATATTATGACACGTAAAGCATTTGAAAATGCAATTACAGTGATCATGGTATTGGGCGGAAGTACGAATGCGGTGTTGCATTTGATTGCTATGGCAAAAAGTGTGGATGTGCCTTTAACACAGGATGATTTCCAAACGATCAGCAATAAAATTCCTGTGCTTGCCGATTTTAAACCCAGTGGTAAATATTTAATGGAAGATCTTTATCAGCATGGTGGCGTACCGGCAGTAATGAAATATTTATTAAGCAAAGGACTGTTGCATGGTGATTGTTTAACTGTAACAGGAAAAACAGTGGCTGAAAATCTGAAGGATGCGTCGACACTTGATTTCGACAAACAAAAGATTATTATGCCCCTCGAAACAGCCGATAAAATCAACGGGTCATTTACAAATATTATATGGCAATCTTGCCGAAGGTGGCAGCGTGGCTAAAATCAGCGGGAAAGAAGGAGAACGTTTTGAAGGTACTGCGCGGGTGTTTGATGGCGAGCATGATCTTATAAAAGGTATTCAAACGGGTAGTGTGCACGCAGGCGATGTGGTGGTGATAAAAAACATTGGACCAAAAGGCGCTCCGGGAATGCCTGAAATGTTGAAACCAACGGGAGCAATTATCGGCGCAGGTTTGGGCAAATCGGTCGCTCTTATTACAGATGGCAGATTTAGTGGTGGCACACATGGATTTGTCGTGGGGCACATTACTCCCGAAGCATATGAAGGGGATTGATCGGCCTTGTAAAAGATGATGACATCATAGAAATCGACGTAACAAAAAAGACGATCACATTAAAGGTTCCTGATGGAGAAATTGCCGAAAGAAAAAAAAACTGGAAACAACCGGCATTAAAAGCAAAGAATGGAATTCTGTATAAATATGCAAAACAAGTGAAGACAGCAGCCGAAGGATGCGTAACTGACGAGTAAACCCCTTGTCGCTAAAGGGGAACCTGGGTTGATCAAACATTAATTATTTGATGATTCAATAAAAAGCAAATGGAAGCTCTACAAAAAGCAAAAGCATTATCGAAGCAAGAAAAAGTTTCGCAGTCTTCCCTTCAGGGGACAGAGGTGGTAAACATTTCAGGTAGTGAAGCTCTATTGAAAGGGTTGATTGCTGAAAAGGTGGATATCATTTTTGGTTATCCCGGCGGTGCTATCATGCCGATCTACGATGCTTTGTATGATTATGTTGATGTATTGAAACATATTCTTGTTCGCCATGAACAGGGTGCCATTCACGCTGCGCAGGGTTATGCAAGGACATCAGGAAAAGTAGGAGTGGTGTTTGCAACGAGTGGACCTGGCGCAACCAATCTTGTCACGGGTTTGGCTGATGCTATGATCGACAGCACACCTGTTGTTTGTATCACCGGCCAGGTGTATGCACATTTATTGGGAACCGATGCCTTCCAGGAAACTGATGTCATCAATATTACAACACCTGTCACCAAATGGAACTACCAGGTAACAGATGCAACGGAAATCCCTTCTGTACTAGCCAAAGCCTTTTATATTGCAAAAAGTGGAAGACCCGGCCCGGTTGTGATCGACATCACGAAAAATGCACAGCTGCAAAAGATAGACTTTAGCGGATATCAAAAAGCCGATCATATCAGGAGTTATCGTCCCAAACCAATTGTAAGAAAAGAATATATTGAAGAAGCTGCCAAATTGATCAATGCCGCAAAAAAACCATTCGTGATCTTCGGACAAGGTGTAATTCTCGGTAGGGCAGAAAAAGAATTCACGCAATTCATAGAAAAGGGTGGGTTGCCCGCCGCATGGACCATTTTAGGAATGAGTGCGATCCCAACGGATCATCCGCAGGCCGTAGGCATGTTGGGTATGCATGGTAACTACGGACCGAATGTATTAACGAATGAATGTGATGTATTGATCGCAATAGGTATGCGATTCGATGACCGTGTTACCGGTCGTTTAGATAAATATGCAAAACAGGCCAAAGTAATTCATCTTGATATCGATCCCGCCGAAATAGATAAAAATGTGAAGGCAACTGTCCCTGTTTGGGGTGATTGCAAAGAGACTCTCCCGCTGCTTACCGAATTGCTGGAACAAAAAACACATCCCGATTGGATGCAACGATTCAGGGATTACATGAAAGAAGAACACGAGGCATGCATTATCCCTGAGCTGAACCCAACAAGTGAAATACTCACCATGGGTGAAGTGATCAAGCTATTGAATGAATTAACCGGGGGAGATGCTATCATTGTAAGCGACGTTGGTCAGCACCAGATGGTAGCTTGTCGTTATGCAAAATTTAACCAGACAAAAAGCAATATCACGTCTGGTGGATTAGGCACGATGGGATTTGCATTACCTGCAGCCATTGGTGCAAAATTTGGGGCTCCAAACAGAACAGTAGTTGCAATTATTGGAGACGGGGGTTTTCAAATGACCATCCAGGAATTGGGAACAGTTATGCAAAGTGGGATCAATATTAAGATCATTATACTCAATAATAACTTTCTTGGAATGGTTCGTCAATGGCAGCAATTGTTCCATGATAAAAGATATTCTTTTGTAGACATTACCAGCCCTGATTTTGTACAGGTAGCAAAGGGATATCATATTGAGGGCAGACGAGTTTCAAAAAGAGATGAATTGCAGGGGGCATTAAAAGAAATGCTCGGTCATAAAGGATCTTATTTATTGGAAGTGATGGTTGGAAAGGAAAATAATGTTTTCCCAATGGTGCCGCAAGGTTGCAGTGTGGCAGAAATAAGATTGAAATAGAAGCCCTGTCCCCCAAAGCGGGAACTTAGGCCAAACAAACTATGTAATAGTGAAGCTCTTTGTGTTGTTAGTTCAATAATTATGTTACGGGCGACAGAATTCCATTCAGTTGTTGTTGCGTCGCACACGTTAACTTTAGAAGTTCTGATGGTCCGTTTTTAAATTAAATAATAAAGAAATGATGAATACAGCAAGTACTGTTCGTTATCTCTCTCCCTCAGGGGGAGGAGGAGGGGGCCGGCAGGAATATACAATAACGGTTTATACAGAGAATCAAATTGGGTTACTGAATCGTATTGCTATTATTTTTTCAAGGAGGAAAATAAATATTGAAAGTTTGAATACTTCGCCTTCGGAGATAGACAGCGTTCATCGCTTCACGATTGTCATTAATGAGATGGAGGACGTTGTGCGCAAACTTTGCCGCCAGATCGAAAAGCAGGTCGAGGTGTTAAAGGCATATTATAATACGAATGAAGAAATCGTATGGCAGGAGCTGGCAATGTATAAAGTGCCAACTGACGTGATCGCGGAGAAAGTAAAAGTTGAGCGGTTATTACGTGAATATGGAGCGAGGGCTGTTGCGATCCGTACAGATTATATTGTATTTGAAACAAGTGGTCACCGTGAAGAGATAGACGGATTGATAAAAGCACTCGAGCCTTATGGATTGATCGAATTTGTGAGAAGTGCAAGGGTAGCTATTATCAAATCAAGTCACGGTTTTCATGAAAAGCTGAAGGAATTTGAGGAGCATGAGCCGAGTGAAGATGTCATAGAAAACGAATATTTGAGCGACAACGAGAAAATTTTCAGTATGTAATATGGAGGCATCATTTATTGAAATATTGAGATCGAATGATTCGCGCAGCGAAAAAGCCAGATTGATAGCCGATAAGATCCGCCTGGCCGGGGGGTATCCCTGGGCCGGGGTTTACGATGTAAAAGAAAATGAAATAAAAATTATTTCATGTGCGGGAAGATCTGAACCGGTTATTCCATCATTTCCGAAAGACAAAGGTTTGAATGGAAGAGCAGTGATGCAGGGGAAGACAGTTATTGTAAATGACATTGACAAGGATGAAGATTATTTGTTGACATTCACCAATACGAAGTCAGAAATAGTTGTGCCGGTTTTTGACAAAACCGGTAAGCAAATAGTGGGGACGATTGATGTTGAAGGTGAAAAAACGAACGCATTCGGAGATGAGGATGTAAAGTTTTTGGAGGACTGTGCGAAGAAGATCTCGGAATTGTGGAGGCAATGATCGTGAGTGTGAATCGTGAGACAATGAAAGGGAAAGAATTTTAAAAGTTGATAACAAGAAAAAATAACGATCATTTTTAACATCCCAAAACACCCCTTTAGGGGATGGGGGCAAAACAATACAACATGGCAAAGTTAAATTTCGGCGGCGTGGAAGAAAACGTGGTAACTCGTGAAGAATTCCCCCTCGCCAAAGCTCAAGAAGTTTTGAAAAACGAAACAGTGGCCGTGATAGGCTACGGCGTGCAAGGCCCTGGCCAGGCGCTGAATCAGCGTGACAATGGGATAAGTGTCATCGTGGGCCAAAGGAAAAATTCAAAGAGTTGGGACAAGGCCGTTCGTGATGGTTTTATTCCCGGGGTGAGTTTGTTTGAAATTGAAGAGGCACTGGAAAAGGGAACGATCATCTGCTACCTGCTAAGTGATGCAGCGCAGATAAAACTGTGGCCAACAGTTCAAAAATATTTGACAAAGGGTAAGGCTCTATATTTTTCCCATGGTTTTGGGATCACGTTTAATGATCAAACGGGCATTGTGCCCCCAAAGGATGTGGATGTGTTCCTGGTTGCGCCTAAAGGGTCAGGTACTTCGTTGCGCAGAATGTTTCTACAGGGACGCGGATTAAATAGTTCATATGCTATTTTCCAGGATGCAACAGGAAGAGCATTTGAGAGAGTAGTTGCATTGGGCATTGCCATCGGAAGCGGATACCTGTTTGAAACAGATTTTAAAAAAGAAGTGTATTCAGGACCTGACGGGTGAAAGAGGAACATTAATGGGAGCGATACAGGGAATTTTTGCTGCACAATATGAAGTATTGCGGTCAAAGGGTCATACTCCGTCAGAGGCTTTTAATGAAACAGTGGAAGAGTTAACACAGTCATTAATGCCACTGGTTGCAGAAAATGGAATGGATTGGATGTATGCGAATTGTTCTACGACGGCGCAGAGAGGCGCATTGGATTGGTGGAAAAAATTTCGTGATGTGACCTTCCTGTGTTCAACGAATTGTATGAAAGTGTAGCTGCAGGAAAGGAATCTCAGCGTTCTATTGACTCTAATTCTCAGCCTGACTATCGTGAGAAATTGGAGGAAGAATTAAAAGATCTGCGCGAAAGTGAATTGTGGCAGGCAGGAAAAACAGTGAGAAGTTTGAGACCGGAAAATCAACCTGAGCCAACCCATGCAGCATCACATCCGTCGACAAAAGAATCATTCAGAAAACAGGCATTGAAGTCTGAATCAATATGATAATGCATTCATGGAAATAAAAACCATAAATAAAGAACAAATGCACGACTTAAATGACCTGCAGGAAAAACTGGAAGTGTCGTTCCATTTCCAGCAAGCTGCTTTGCGATTAAAAGACATTGTCAACAGGACTCCGTTGCAGTTCAATCATAATCTTTCACGCAAATACAAATGCAATATTTTTTTGAAGAGAGAAGATCTGCAGGTTGTTCGTTCATATAAGTTGCGTGGTGCGTATAACATGATGAGCAGCCTGCCGAAAGAACAGTTGCAAAACGGCGTGGTTTGTGCAAGTGCAGGCAACCATGCGCAGGGGTTTGCATATAGTTGTAAAAAGTTGAATGCGAAAGGCGTGGTGTTCATGCCTATTATTACGCCCAAGCAAAAAGTGAATCAGACAAAAATGTTTGGCGAAGAATATGTAGAGATAAAATTGGTCGGGGACACATTTGATGATTGTGCAGTAGCAGCGAAAATTTTTACAGAAAAAAATGGAATGACATTTATTCCACCATTTGATGATCACAGGATCATCGAAGGGCAGGGCACTGTCGCGGTTGAAATTCTGGAGGATAAAACTGATATCGACTATTTGTTTGTTCCTGTTGGTGGCGGGGGATTGAGCGCAGGAGTAGGAAGTTATTTCAAAACTTATTCACCCAAAACAAAGATCATTGGTTTGGAGCCTGAAGGTGCTCCCTCCATGTTCGAAGCGATGAAAGCAGGCCACCCCGTTACATTGGAAAACATTGATCGCTTTGTAGATGGCGCTGCTGTGAAAAGAGTAGGGGATCTCACTTTTTCCATATGTAAAGATGTGCTTGATGATATGCATCTTATTCCTGAGGGAAAAGCATGTTCAACCATTTTGCAATTGTATAATGAGGATGCAATTGTAGTGGAACCGGCTGGTGCATTATCAATTGCTGCACTGGATGATTATGCAGACGAAATAAAAGGAAAGAATGTTGTTTGTGTCTTAAGTGGCAGTAATAATGATATCGATCGTATGCCGGAGATCAAGGAACGCAGTCTGCAGTATGAAGGATTGAAGCATTATTTCATGGTGAGCTTTGCGCAAAGACCGGGAGCCTTGAAAGAGTTTGTGAACCATATTTTAGGACCTCATGATGATATCACGAGATTTGAATACATGCAAAAGACAAATAAAGAAAGCGGCCCGGCATTGATCGGGATTGAGTTAAAGTATAAGAAGGACTATGATCCACTTAATGGAGAAAATGAGAAGTCATCATATTGATTTTTCCGAGATCAATAAGGATGATAAAATGTTTGGTTATTTGGTATAGAGGCCCATCCTGAGGGAGGGATCTGTTGACAAGTAGGGTAGTGCAAGATTGTTATTTAGTTTGGAATAGGTCAAAAATCGATTTGGAAGATATTCAGTCCGGATTTATGTTGAAACACCGTCCTTTTCCCGGGAGAGAAGGAAAGTGGTTGAGGCTGTGGATAATTATTGACAAGTTTTTCCATCCTATAAGAAACGTTTTGTATTTTCCGAAGTTGCTTGCGATATGACCGGTGATCCGGCCTAATTATATATTCATTTTTTAAAAAGTACATTGCATGGCAAGCAATCGAGGTTTATATCATCCTTCTTACGAGCATGATTCATGTGGAATTGGTTTTGTGGCCAATATAAAAGGGCAATAAATCACATCAAATATTTCGGATGCACTTACCATTCTTGAAAATATGGAGCATCGGGGTGCGTGCGGCTGCGAAATCAACACGGGTGATGGTGCAGGCATAATGATCCAAACGCCCCATGAATTTTTTTTGATGAATCCATCCGTCTTGCTTTCATTTGCCTTCATTTGGAAAGTTACGGCGTAGGCATGATTTTCTTTCCAAGAGACATAAGATTGCGTGAAGAATGTCGCGATATTTTTAACAGGGCGGCTGAGAAATTGAGACTGGAAATCTTGGATACCGAAAGTGCCGGTGAATGCCGAAGGCATTGGTCCGACAGCTTTGTCAGTAGAACCTGAAATTGAACAGGTTTTCATTGCCTGTCCTGATCATATTATCGAATCCTGATGAATTTGAAAGGAAATTGTTTGTCCTTCGGAATTATGCGGCACATCCCATTCAAAATACTGTAAAACAGGATGCGATTGGTTTTTATGTTGCATCGCTCTCTTATAAAACGATTGTCTATAAAGGACAACTTACGAGCTTGCAACTTCGCCATTATTTCCCTGATCTTATCAATTAAAAGAGTAGTCAGCGCATTTGGATTGATTCACTCACGATTTGCAACCAATACTTTCCCTTCCTGGAAACTTGCGCAACCATTCCGCTACATTGCACACAATGGAGAAATAAATACTTTACAGGGAAACTTAAACTGGCTAAAGACAAGTGAAAAAGCATTTCAGCTCTCCCTATTTCACCAAGGAGGAAATGGAGTTGTTATTGCCGATTGTCAGCGGTGGCAACAAAGCGATTCTGCCTGTTTGGATAATATGATCGAACTGCTGACACTTTACGGTCGTTCACTGCCGCATGGTAATGATGATGCTGATACCTGAAGCATGGGATGGCAATGAGAATATGGACCCGGTAAAAAAATCATTTTATGAATTTCATGCATCCATGATGGAGCCGTGGGATGGACCGGCTTCTATTTCTTTTACTGATGGAAAAATTATTGGTGCCACTTTAGACCGAAATGGTCTTCGTCCATCCCGGTATTGTGTTACAACTGATGACCGGGTTATCATGGCTTCTGAATCGGGCGTGCTTCCGGTTGATCCAGCAATCATTAAAGAAAAAGGAAGATTGCAGGCGGGCAAAATGTTTGTCGTAGATATGGAACAAGGAAGCATCATCAGTGATGAAGAGTTGAAACAAAATATTTGCTCACAGAAACCATACAGTGAATGGCTGAATAAATATAAAATCCGTCTGGAAGAATTGCCTGAGCCACGGGTAATGTTCACTCACCTCGAACATGACCAGGTTTTCAAATATCAAAAAGCATTTGGGTATTCAAAGGAAGATCTCGATACTATCATTGCTCCGATGGCCATTGATGGTAAAGAACCGATCGGCTCAATGGGCACTGATATACCGCTGGCTGTGTTGAGTGACCAACCGCAACATTTGAGCTCTTATTTCAAACAATTATTTGCACAGGTTACAAATCCCCCGATTGATCCGATACGTGAGAAGCTTGTAATGAGTCTCGCCACTTTTGTTGGAAATATGGGAACCTTTTCGAGGAGAATGAATTAACCTGTCATACAGTGGCATTAAAACATCCTGTTCTAAATAACCACGAATTGGAAAAAATCCGGAGTATTGATACCGGAATTTTCCAGGCAAAAACATTGCAATGTTATTTCAGGGCTGATGGCAAACCAGGGTCGTTAAAAGCGGGACTTGATCGTCTTTGCCGCTATGCAGTCGATGCAGTTGACGACGGTTTTGAAGTATTGATCTTACAGGACAGGGCGATAGATTCTGACCATGCCACAATTCCTTCTCTGCTTGCGACGGCAGCAGTGCACCATCATCTTATTCGCAAAGGCATGCGTGGCAAGGTGGGCATTGTTGTAGAAGCAGGTGATGTTTGGGAAGTGCATCATTTTGCCTGCCTGATCGGTTTCGGAGCAACGGCTATCAATCCTTATCTCGCTCTTTCTTCCATTCGCGATATGAAAGAAAGTGGGAAATTGCAGACAGAATTGAGTGATGATGAGCTGAAGAAAAACTATATAAAGGCTGTGAATGAGGGCTTGCTGAAAGTTTTTTCCAAGATGGGAATTTCCACTTTGCAATCTTACCAGGGTGCGCAGATTTTTGAGATCATTGGTTTGAATAAAGAAGTGGTGGATAAATATTTTACCGGCGCCACTTCACGCATTGAAGGAATGGGTCTTGATGAAATTGCAAAGGAGATTTTAGCCAAACATATTTTTGCGTTTGCAAGAAAAGAAATTCCTGTTGAGCGGTTGCCTGGTGGGGGTATTTATCAGTGGAAGAAGAGGGGGAGTTTCATTTATTCAATCCACAAACCATTCATTTGTTGCAGTACTCAACAAGGATGAATGATTATAATACTTTCAAAAAATATTCAAAGCTGGTAAATGAGCAGAGTGAAAAAGCTTGTACCCTGCGCAGCTTATTTGATTTCAAAAAAAACAGGCCGTCCATTTCAATTGACGAAGTAGAACCTGCAGAAAATATTTATAAACGATTTGCCACCGGCGCAATGAGCTTTGGTTCCATTTCATGGGAAGCACATACAACATTGGCCATTGCGATGAATCGTCTTGGCGGAAAAAGTAATACGGGTGAAGGCGGAGAAGATGAAAGACGTTATGAGCGACTGCCAAATGGTGATTCCATGCGCAGTGCTATTAAACAAATTGCCAGCGCAAGATTTGGTGTAACAAGTTTATATCTAACCGAAGCAGATGAATTGCAAATAAAAATGGCACAAGGTGCAAAGCCTGGTGAAGGTGGACAATTGCCGGGTCATAAAGTAGATGAATGGATCGGCAGGATAAGTCATTCCACGCCGGGTGTTGGTTTAATTTCTCCACCGCCGCATCATGATATTTATTCTATTGAAGATCTGGCGCAATTGATCTTTGATCTGAAGAATGCAAATCGTAATGCAAGGATAAATGTAAAGCTGGTTAGTAAGGCGGGCGTGGGAACCATTGCAGCAGGTGTTGCAAAAGCAAAAGCAGATGTGATCCTGATTTCTGGTCATGATGGTGGAACAGGCGCATCACCGATCAGTTCGATTCGTCATGCCGGTTTACCATGGGAATTAGGTTTGGCTGAAACGCATCAGACGCTGGTAAAAAATAAATTGCGCAGCCGCGTTGTGGTGCAGGCTGATGGACAAATGAAAACCGGAAGAGATATTGCGATTGCCGCTTTGCTTGGGGCAGAAGAATGGGGAATTGCAACAGCTGCGCTGGTTGTGGAAGGTTGTATCATGATGCGCAAATGTCATCTGAATACCTGCCCTGTTGGTGTAGCAACACAGGATCCTGAACTTAGAAAAAGATTTACAGGAAATGCAGATCATGTAGTGAATTTTTTCAAATTCATTATGCAGGAATTGCGGGAGATCATGGCTGAGCTTGGATTTAGAACAGTGAATGAAATGATTGGCCAGGTGGATAGCCTTCAGCAACGGGAAGATATTATGCATTGGAAATATAAAAATCTCGATCTTTCACCAATCCTTTATAAAGAACCAACTCTTTATATACCCGGTTGTATTGTTCAGAAGCGCAGGATCATGGACTTGAAGATGTGCTGGATTGGAAATTGCTGGAAGCCGCAAAACCAGCATTGGATAATCATGAGAAAGTTTACAAAGAATTCAATATTAAGAATACTGACAGAACAATCGGAACCATTCTTTCAAACGAAATCACAAAAAAATACCGCGGAAAGGATTGCCCGCTGATACCATTCATTTCAAATTTAAAGGAACAGCAGGCAAAGCTTTGGTGCATTTAATACAAAAGGGTTAACACTGGAACTGGAAGGTGATGCCAATGATTATTTTGGAAAAGGATTGAGTGGCGCAAGACTGATCATTTATCCGCCGAAGCAGGCAAGTTTTATGCCTGAAGAAAATATTATCATTGGGAATGTTGCTTTTTATGGAGCAACATCCGGTGAAGTATTTATTCGTGGAAAAGCAGGCGAAAGTTTTTGTGTTCGTAATTCCGGCGCTAATGTTGTGGTGGAAGGTGTGGGTGATCATGGCTGTGAATACATGACAGGCGGCAGAGCGGTAATTCTCGGCGATACAGGACGAAATTTTGCTGCAGGCATGAGCGGTGGTATTGCTTATGTGTATGATGTAAAGGGAAAATTTGCTGATAACTGCAATAAAGAAATGGTTGACCTTGACCCACTTGATGAAGAAGATGTACAGATATTGAAACAAATGATTTCAAAGCATTATCAATTTTACGGGAAGTACTGTTGCAAAATTTATCTTAGATGATTTCGAAAACCAGTTGAAGAATTTTATAAAAGTATTTCCTAAAGATTATAAGAAGGCATTGCAAACTCATAAAGCAAAAGCAGCGGTAAAACAATAATTAAAAACTTAAAAATGCAATTCCGTCGGGCGGGATAAAATTTTGAACTTAAAACAATGGGCAAACCAACAGGATTTTTAGAATTTACAAGAGAAGTACCGGTAAAAATTTCAGTGGCGGAAAGAATTAAAAATTTTCATGAATTTGTAGGAACGCTATACTGATGAAGAGCTGAATCACCAGGCTGCACGATGTATGGATTGCGGTGTTCCGTTTTGCCATCATGGTTGTCCGCTGGGAAATATCATTCCTGAATTCAATGATGCAGTGTATCGTAAAGACTGGAAAGAAGCTTATGATATTTTAACTCAACAAATAATTTTCCTGAATTTACCGGCCGCATTTGCCCGGCACCTTGTGAAAGTTCTTGTGTGCTTGGCATCAATCAGCCGCCTGTTACTATTGAAGAAATCGAAAAACATATTATTGAAATAGCTTTTGATAAAGGCTTTGTTAAACCCAAAAAAACAAATTACGGACAGGAAAAAAAATTGCTGTTGTTGGCTCAGGACCTGCAGGTCTTGCAGCAGCGGCGCAATTAAATTATGCGGGACATCTTGTTACTGTTTTTGAAAGCGATGATGCGACTGGCGGTTTATTGCGTTATGGCATTCCGGATTTTAAATTAGAAAAATGGGTTGTTGACAGACGATTAAAACTATTGGAAGAAGAAGGAATTGTTTTTAAATGCAATGCAAATGTTGGTGTCAATATTCCGATGAACGAAATTCTTGAGAATATCATGCAATTGTATTGGCTGGCGGTTCAACTGTCCCAAGAGATTTGACCAATTCCAGGTCGTGAATTGAAAGGCGTTTATTTTGCCATGAAATTTTTAAAGCAACAAAATAAACGTATCGCTTTAAAAGATCCATTGGCAAACGCATTTGAAGCAATATGTTTTATGAAGACATTTTGGCCAAAGGAAAAAATGTGGTTGTGATTGGTGGTGGTGATACCGGAAGCGATTGCGTCGGCACATCAAAAAGACAAGGTGCAAAATCTGTAACACAATTTGAATTGTTGCCCAACCACCAAAGTCAGAACGCAATACATGCCCTGGCCAACTTATCCAATGATCCTAAAAACATCTTCCTCGCATGAAGAAGGCGTTGCCCGCGAATGGGCTATTGCCACAAAAGAATTTATGGGTGATGAGAATGGAAATTTATAAGCGCTAAAAATAGTCGATCTTGAATGGAAAGTCTCCGAAGACGGAAAACCAGCTCAATTCGAAGAAATAACCGGAACTGAAAGAGAGATTCCCTGTGAACTGGTTTTATTAGCAATGGGTTTTGTTCATCCGCAGCACGAAGGCATGTTGCAAGAATTGGCAACTGAATTGGATGAAAGGGAAAATGTAAAAGCCACAGATAAATCGTATCAAACCAATATTGAAAAAATATTTGCTGCCGGCGATATGCGCCGCGGCCAAGTCTTGTTGTTTGGGCAATTAATGAAGGCAGAGAATGTGCTTTCTCTGTAAATGCATTCTTGAGCAAAGTATAATTTGCCAGCTCCAACATAAACCTCAAGGGGTCTTAGAACTTGGGTTTACCACACTTTATATATTGTACATTATAAAATGTAATAGCAGTCGTGCATTTTGTCCACATTTTGTTCCTATTCTTATAAATAATATTTGAAACTAACACGTGTTATTATTATAAAACTGTAATTTCATTTAAAATAATTCATAGTAGTTTTTTCACTAATTTAATTTAATGCCATGCAAAAAGTTACACCGAAACAAGTTTTACCATTCCTGGTCTTAGCTGCGACTGCTATTGTTGCCTGCTTTATTAAACCGGTTATTGATTTTGCCGATACCGGAAAATATAATGCAGCTGATGTAGCCTGGATCATTGTTGCTACTGCACTTGTGTTTTTAATGACTCCGCCTCGCGTTTTTCTATGGTGGCATGGTGCACAGAAAAAATGTGTCTCCACGATGATCAAAAGTATGGTGGCTGCAGGAATTGTAAGTGTTCTATGGATAGTGGTTGGCTACAGTCTTTGCTTTGGCGATGACATTGGTCATTTTATAGGAAATCCGATGACCCATTTATTTTACAAAGGTGTAAACTCAGGTGAGCCCTGGTCATTGGCCCCCACAATCCCAAAAACTTTATTTTCTCTCTTTCAATTAATGTTTGCCATTATTACTCCCGCGCTTGTTGTGGGCGCCGTTGCTGAAAGAATCCGCTTCACTTCATTTATATTATTTATTGTTTTGTTCAGCATATTGGGAGATGCGCCACTTGCGCATTGGAGTTGGCACCCGGATGGTTTTCTTGCAAGAATGGGAGCCCTGGACTTTGCTGGGGTACTGTTGTACATATTTCCGCAGGATGTGCTGCCCTTGCGGGAGTATTAGTTCTCAAACGCAGAAAAGTTCATATGGACCGCCAGGAAATTCCTCCTGCAAATATTCCCTATGTTTTAATAGGT